>NZ_JBWKXD010000001.1:1070203-1198451 GCF_059422625.1 Acinetobacter sp. GW821-FHT01C12 | reverse complement strand
GGCAAATATGTTAACACCGCAACAGGTCTAGACAAGAACTACGAGCTAAGCTTTGTGGATGGTTCATTAGATATCGCCAAAGCTAAAATTAACCAAGTGACAGGCATTAGCGCCAATAATCGTATTTATGATGCAACCACCAACGCAACATTAAATACTGGATCAGCACAATTCACTGGTATGGTTGCAGGCGATGAATTGAAAGTTGCTTCAGCAACTGGACAATTCAGTGATAAAAATGTGGGTATAGCAAAACAGGTCTCGATTCAGGGTGTCAGTTTAAGTGGTGCAGATGCACACAACTACGAGTTGGTGAATAACACTGCACAAACTACGGCAGATATTCGCCAAGCCAATATTCAAAACATCGCTGGAATTACGGCCAACAATCGTACTTATAATGGATTAACTGCCGCTGAGCTTAATCTCAGCAACGCACAATTCAACGGCATATATGCTGGGGATAATTTAAACGTTGCAACAGCAACAGGACAATTTGACAGTGCGACCACAGGGCAAGCAAAAAATGTATCGATTACAGGTTTAAGTCTAGGTGGCTTAGATGCTCAAAACTACAAACTTGTGGATACGACTGCTGTGACCACAGCTGATATTTATCTGTTAACCCCTGCAGCATATTTACAAGCCATACAATTCAAACGACCTCGTTATTTGCCTGAAACCAATAACGTCTTAAATACAGTTGATTTAGATGTACGCCAAGGTGGAGTTAACACTGCAGGTATTCAAATTTTGGCAGGGGAGCACTAATTGATGAAACAACAACACAATATATTGGCAACATCTGTGGCTGCTTGTCTGATGCTTTTGACCAGCAGTAACCATGCAGCGCCAGCACCTAATGCGGGTCAACTGCTACAACAACAGCAACAAGGACAAAACCTTGAACCACAGGCTGCTGTTCAGGTAGAAAGTTCAGCAAGCAATAACGTACCTAATTCACCTGATATCCAAATCTCTGTACGCAAAATTGAAATCACTGGAAATAGTCGTTTTAGCACAGCACAATTGCATCACTTAGTGGCGGATGCCGAAGGTAAACAATTGAGTCTTCAGCAACTTTGGCAAGTAGCCCAAAAGATTACCACTTACTACCAGCAACAGGGCTATGCCTATAGTCGGGCTTATCTGCCTCAGCAGAATCTAAGTCAGGGCGTAGTACGTATCAATGTACTCGAAGCGTATTATGATCAAACCCAGATTGATAATCAAAGTCGAACGCAAAACTGGCTGATTGAACAAACCGTTGCGCCACTTAAACAAGGTGAGCGGATCAACAGTGACCAGATGCAACAACAACTCAAACTGCTCAATCGTTTAAATGGAGTCAATACCCGAAATGTTTTGACCCCTGGTGCAACAGTCGGAAGTAGCCAACTCAATGTTGAAGTACAAAATGCGGCCATGTTGAATGGATATATTGGCGCAGATAACTTTGGTAATCGTTATACTAGTCAAGTGCGTGGAACCGCTGGAATTTCTGCCAACAACCTAGCAGGCTTAGGTGATGAACTGAGTTTAGATGTAATGACTGCAGGCAAACGCATGAACTACGGGCGCGTGGGTTATGCCTTTACCTTTACAGGAATGGGTACTCGGGCAGGCGCAAGTTATTCTTATCTAGATTATGAACTTGGAAAAGAGCTAAAAAACATTGGCGCAGAAGGGAGTGCTGCACAAAGTAGCGTATTCATTAGCCAACCTGCCTTACTGACCAATAATGCAGAAGTCCTTCTCAGCTTACAATACGATCATAAACAACTGAAAGATGATATTCAGCTCAATCAATATTACAAACATCGAAATATTGACGTGGTGACTGCCCGACTGGATGGCTCGCAGTTTGATCAATTCTTGGGTGGAGGCTTAACCCAATATGGTGCCTCAACCAGTTATGGTCGTGTGAAATTTAAAAACGATGATGCCGCTGCTTTAGATGCGCAAACAGCGAAGACAGCTGGAGACTACTATACAGCTACATTGAATCTGTCACGCTTACAAAACCTAAGCAATAAGGGCACGCAAGGCTATTTGG
The DNA here is from genome assembly GCF_059422625.1 of Acinetobacter sp. GW821-FHT01C12. Taxonomy (NCBI): domain Bacteria; kingdom Pseudomonadati; phylum Pseudomonadota; class Gammaproteobacteria; order Moraxellales; family Moraxellaceae; genus Acinetobacter; species Acinetobacter sp. GW821-FHT01C12. Next base: position 1,196,395 of record NZ_JBWKXD010000001.1, on the reverse strand, counting down.
GAATTTATGGACAATACAGTCCTTATAATCTAGACAGTGCAGAGCAATATCTAGGTGGTGGTCCATTTAATGTTCGTGGTTATGAATCGAGTCAATTTGCAGGCTCTACAGGTTATTTGGCCACGACAGAACTGAGACAAAGTTTATTTGCCGATGCAAAGCATCAGCTAACAGCGAAAGTATTTATCGATACAGCAGAAGTCACGTTAAATGCTAAGCGTTGGGCAGGTGTGACAGGCGATAATCAAGTTCAAATCAGTAGTGCAGGTTTAGGTCTGAACTGGACGAGTGCGTGGAATATTCAAGCCAATGCAGAAGTTGCCTTTCCAATTGGAAATATGCCAGAGCAGTTGCAAGACCGCGATAATCACCAGTACTGGTTGAGTTTAAGAAAGACTTTCTAATTTGATTGAATAAATAAGGAGGCTTTTGCCTCCTTATTTATGTCGCCACGCGATAGCAACACGCTGTATGGTTAAACTCAATTTATTTGGGTAACGAAAAACTCCCTCCTTTAAAAAGGTGAGAAGTATTAACTTTGCAAGGAGGAGGATTTGAACAACCTGTGTCGAAACTTCATAAGAGAGCAGATTTACAATCTGAGTAAAAACTTAGCAAAGGGGATTTAAAAACCTAGCTGGTGAGAATAAAACTTACACAGCCACACTTTACATTTAAAGTTTAAATTCTTTTGCGTAGATGAAGTCAAACCTTGTGCTGCAAACAAAGCCGATTAATATTCGTTGGGTGACCGCTACACCATCTATGATTAAATGATGCAAAAGCAAAATGATTAAATTGATATAAGTTGGAATGCCATTGATGAGTAATGGATATTTTTATCATGATTATTTGTATAGGCTTGTATATACAAATAACATCAACTCAAGATACAATGAGTTAGAATATTTTGTATGAGTTTTAGCCAATGTCAAGAGCGTCAAAGCACAATGATCTAGACTTATCTCTAGAAGAAGATAGTCCTGTTCCTTTGTATTTGCGCGTGAAACAAATGATTTCACAAAAAATTTATGAAGGAACATGGACTGTAAATAAAAAAATTCCTTCAGAAAGTGAGTTGGTGAATTTACTGGGTTGTAGTCGTATGACGGTCAATCGGGCATTGCGCGAACTGACCAGTGAAGGTTTATTGGTGCGCATACAAGGTGTTGGCTCTTTTGTCGCTGAAGGGCAAGGTCGTACAGCATTATTTCATGTGAATAATATTGCAGAAGAAATTATTGCGAGAAATCATAAACATCATGCGGAAGTATTGGTACTTGAACAAATTCAAGCCAATGAAGAACAAAGTCGATTAATGCAAATTCGAGAAGGACAACGCTTATTTCACTCGATCATTGTGCATTATGAAAATGATGTGCCTGTGCAGATCGAAGATCGTTTAGTTGATCCCGTACTGATTCCAGATTATTTGGCACAAGATTTTAAAACTATCACGCCTAATGCCTATTTAATGTCAAAAGCACCTGTTACTGAAGGTGAGCATGTGGTTACTGCGATTCTCGCTTCAGCACAAGAATGTAAATGGCTAAAAATCAATAAAACAGAGCCGTGTTTATTGATCCGTCGTAGAACATGGTCCAATAAACAACTGATCTCCAGTGCAAGACTGATTTATCCCGGCAGTCGCTATTATTTGGAAGGTAAATTTACCCAATGATTGAGCTTTTAAAAGCCAGCCATTATAAAAAAATGCGATGGAAAAATGGGGAAGGCTATACGTTTGAAATCGCCCGTAGCGTCGGTGAAAGCTTAGCTGAGTTTGATTGGCGGATTTCGATGGCCGATGTGAAAACATCGGGTGATTTTTCCAAGTTTAATGGGATGAATCGCTTTTTGACGGTATTGGAAGGTCAAGGTCTTTCACTGCGTATAGATGATGATTTTAAGCACTTAAAAACATTGCAGTCTGTCGAGTTTCGTGGAGACAGTGTGGTCAGTTGTGAATTGCTGGCAGGGTACATTCGAGATTTTAATTTGATTTATAATCCGAAAAAGTTTGATGCACAGTATCAGTGGATTTTCTCTCCAGAAGCCTTAGAAATACCCATATTATCTGACGTGATGTTTATTTTTAATCAGAGTGTTGAAGCTTTGGTTATCGAAATTGATCAACAGATTTTTCATTTGGAACATCAAGACAGCCTTAAACTTGAAAATGAAAAACCATTGAAAGCTATCACATTAAATCATCAATTTTTAAAGCAAACTTGTCTAATACAACTCACAGAAATCTAAATTTTATTGATTTTACTTAAACGCATACAACCTGAAGTTGTCTGCGTTTTTTTGCTTTTATGAAAAATAAATCTATTTATTTTATATGTTTATAAATTTTTTTTAAAATAATTTAAAAAGCATCTTTTCAATATTAAAGATTTGTGTAGTATATAGATGTATATACAAGTTAGTACATTGCTATACAGTGAATGCAGTTTAATTTGCTGGTTTAAACTCAAAGGAAGGAGTCCTATTGTGACAACAACGACAACAAAATTTCGTGATGTAGAAATTCGCGCACCTCGTGGTACTAAGCTCAATGCAAAAAGTTGGTTGACTGAAGCTCCACTGCGTATGTTGATGAATAATCTTGATCCTGATGTCGCAGAGAATCCAAAAGAGCTTGTTGTTTACGGCGGTATTGGTCGTGCTGCACGTAATTGGGAATGTTATGACAAGATTGTTGAAACACTTAAAACTTTAGAAAATGACGAAACTTTATTGGTTCAATCAGGTAAACCCGTTGGTGTGTTCAAAACACATAAAGATGCACCACGTGTTCTTATTGCCAATTCAAACTTAGTTCCACATTGGGCAAATTGGCAACATTTCAACGAGCTAGATGCTAAAGGCTTGGCAATGTATGGTCAAATGACCGCAGGTTCTTGGATCTATATCGGCAGCCAAGGCATTGTACAAGGCACCTATGAAACTTTTGTTGAAGCTGGTCGCCAGCACTACAATGGTGACTTAACAGGTCGTTGGGTGTTGACTGCTGGTTTAGGTGGGATGGGAGGGGCTCAGCCTTTAGCCGCGACATTGGCAGGCGCTTGCTCGCTTAATATTGAATGCCAGCAAGCCAGTATTGATTTCCGTTTACGTACACGTTATGTCGATGAGCAAGCTACAGATTTAGATGATGCTTTGGCGCGTATCGACCGTTATACCAAAGAAGGCAAGGTGATTTCGATTGCGCTACATGGCAATGCAGCTGAGATTTTACCTGAACTGGTTCGCCGTGGTGTTCATCCGGACATGGTGACGGATCAAACCAGTGCACATGATCCACTCAATGGCTATTTACCAATTGGTTGGACATGGGACGAATATCGTCAACGTGCTAAAACTGAGCCAGAAGCAGTGGTAAAAGCTGCAAAACAATCTATGGCAAAGCATGTACAAGCGATGTTGGATTTCCAAAAAATGGGTGTTCCAACCTTTGACTATGGCAATAATATCCGTCAAATGGCGCAGGAAGAAGGCGTAGAAAACGCATTTGATTTCCCTGGTTTTGTACCTGCCTATATCCGTCCATTATTCTGTCGTGGTATTGGACCATTCCGTTGGGTTGCACTTTCAGGTGATCCAGAAGATATCTATAAAACAGATGCAAAAGTTAAAGAATTGATTCCAGATGATGAACATTTACATCGTTGGTTAGACATGGCAAGAGAACGGATTAGCTTCCAAGGCTTACCAGCACGTATTTGCTGGGTTGGTTTAGGCTTACGTGCAAAATTAGGTCTGGCATTTAACGAAATGGTACGTAGTGGTGAGCTTTCAGCGCCAATCGTCATTGGTCGTGATCATTTAGACTCAGGTTCAGTTTCCAGTCCAAACCGTGAAACTGAAGCAATGCAAGATGGTTCTGATGCTGTATCTGATTGGCCATTGCTGAATGCTTTACTTAATACAGCTGGTGGTGCGACTTGGGTTTCATTACATCACGGTGGTGGTGTAGGAATGGGCTTCTCTCAACACTCAGGTGTCGTCATTGTTTGTGATGGTACGGATGAAGCAGCAGCACGTATTGCTCGTGTGTTGACCAATGACCCAGCAACAGGCGTGATGCGTCATGCAGATGCTGGTTATGATATCGCTGTTGAATGTGCCAAAGCGCAAGGTTTGAACTTGCCAATGATCACCAAATAAAAGACAAGGACATTACGATGCTTTTTGCAATTGTGTAAACAGCATCGTAAGAGAACAATATAGCGCAAAACAGGACGTCAAAATGGAACTCTTAATTCAACCAGGCAAGCTCACACTCGCAGATCTTCGCCAAGCGTATTTAAATCCAATCAAAGTTAAACTGGATGACAGTGCTTATGCTGGCATCAATGCAAGTGTTGCATGTGTCGAAAAAATTGTGAATGAAGGACGTACAGCATACGGTATCAATACTGGCTTTGGCTTACTCGCTTCAAGTAAAATTGCCCCTGAAGACTTAGAACAATTACAACGTTCATTGGTACTTTCTCATGCCGCTGGTGTGGGTGAACCTTTAGATGATGCGATGGTTCGCTTAATTATGTTGTTAAAGGCCAATAGCTTGGCACGTGGTTTTTCTGGTATCCGTCCTAAAGTGATTGATGCAATCCTTGCTTTGATCAATGCAGAAGTTTATCCGCATATTCCATTAAAAGGTTCAGTCGGCGCTTCAGGTGACTTGGCACCCCTTGCACATATGTCTCTGGTTTTACTCGGTGAAAGTAAAGCACGCTATAAAGGGGAATGGTTACCAGCAGTTGAAGCACTTAAAGTTGCAGGTTTAGAACCGATTACTTTAGCGGCCAAAGAAGGTTTGGCACTTTTAAATGGTACACAAGTTTCAACAGCATACGCATTACGTGGTCTATTTGAAGCAGAAGATTTATTTGCTGCTGCGACCGTTTGTGGTGGATTAAGCGTTGAAGCTATGCTCGGTTCACGTGCACCATTTGATGCACGTGTCCATGAAGTTCGTGGTCAGCGTGGTCAAATTGATGTTGCCGCTGCATATCGTGACTTATTGACTGAATCAAGTGAAATCGCACATTCACATGAAGATTGTAGCAAGGTTCAAGACCCGTACTCACTGCGTTGCCAACCTCAAGTGATGGGGGCTTGTTTAACGCAAATTCGCCAAGCGGCAGAAGTATTAGCGATTGAGTCGAATGCCGTTTCAGATAACCCATTGGTGTTTGCGGCAGAAGGTGACGTCATCTCAGCAGGTAACTTCCATGCTGAACCCGTGGCAATGGCTGCTGATAATTTGGCCTTAGCGATTGCTGAGATTGGCTCACTGTCTGAACGTCGTGTTTCGATGATGATGGATCGCCATATGTCACAGCTTCCTCCATTTTTGGTTGCCAATGGTGGGGTGAATTCGGGCTTTATGATTGCTCAAGTAACAGCCGCTGCGTTGGCCAGTGACAATAAAGCACTTGCACATCCTGCCAGTGTTGATAGTTTACCGACCTCTGCAAATCAGGAAGACCATGTTTCCATGGCGCCTAATGCAGGAAAACGCTTGTGGTATATGGCTGATAACGTTCGCGGCATTCTCGCAGTTGAGTGGTTAGGTGCATGTCAAGGACTTGATTTCCGTGAAGGATTGAAAAGCTCTCCTAAACTTGAACGTGCCCGCAAAATTCTACGTGATCAAGTGGCGTATTACAGTGAAGATCGTTTCTTCGCGCCAGATATCGAACAAGCAAGTGAATTGCTCGCAAGTGGTTGTCTGAACGAACTGCTGATTGCGCAGCTACTACCGAGCTTGTCTGAAGTGTGATCAATAAAACGGTCACATGGAGTGACCGAATCTAACTAAATTTCCTCAAGGATTGGAGATTATAATGTCACAACACTCCACATTACAGCGGGGGTTAAACACCCGTCATATCCGTTTTTTGGCATTGGGTTCAGCGATTGGCACGGGGCTTTTCTATGGATCAGCAACGGCAATTAAAATGGCAGGTCCGTCTGTTTTAATTGCTTATATGGTTGCAGGGATTGCAATTTATATTGTGATGCGAGCATTAGGGGAAATGGCTGTTCATAACCCCGTATCAGGTTCTTTTAGTGAATATGCCTCGAATTATCTTGGCCCTTTAGCTGGTTTTACTACAGGCTGGACCTACGTCTTTGAAATGATCATTGTCGCCTTGGCTGACGTGACTGCTTTTGGTATCTATATGGGGTTTTGGTACCCCGATGTGCCACGATGGATCTGGATTTTATCGCTGATTATGTTCTTAGGCGCAATTAACCTGATCCACGTTAAAGTCTTTGGTGAAGTCGAGTTCTGGCTATCCATCGTCAAGGTCAGCGCTATTGTCGCCATGATTTTGGGTGGTTTTGGTCTAATGATCTATGGCTTTAATGCAGATCACACCGGCTTTGTACCTGGTATTCAAAACTTATGGATTCATGAGGGTTTTATGCCTAATGGTATTATGGGTTTAGTTGCCTGTTTATCTGTTGTGGTATTTGCATTCGGTGGCATCGAAATCATTGGGATCACAGCGGGTGAGTCACAAGATCCGAAAACGTCGATTCCACGTGCAATTAATGCGGTTCCTGTACGTATCTTACTTTTTTATATTCTGACAATTTTTGTATTGATGTCGATTTTCCCATGGAATCAAATTGGTAGCCAAGGCAGTCCATTTGTACAAATTTTTGAAAACTTAGGCATCAAATCTGCAGCAACTGTTTTAAATATTGTGGTCATTACAGCTGCAATTTCCGCAATCAATAGTGATGTATTTGGTGCAGGGCGTATGCTGTATGGTATGTCTAAGCATAAACAAGCACCTCAAGTGTTCCAGAAACTTTCACGTAATGGTGTTCCTTGGATGACTGTTGTAGTGATGGCTGGTGTGTTACTTGTCGGCGTCGTGCTTAACTATCTCATCCCTGAAAATGTATTTATTATCATCGCCTCAATTGCAACATTTGCGACGGTTTGGGTATGGTTGATGATCTTACTTTCTCAAGTGGGTATGCGTCGTAAATTGTCTAAATCAGAAATTAAAGCATTAGATTTCCCCGTGATTGGCTGGCCTTATGCACCTGCATTTGCCATTGTATTTATGCTGTTTATTTTAGCCATGATGGGATATTTCCCAGACTCACGACCTGCACTTTATGTCGGTATAACATGGTTAGTTCTACTTTGGATTGCTTATACGATATGGGTGAAGCCCAAGCAAAACTTAGTAAAAGAAAAATCAGAGCCTCAACAAAACGTCGAAATGGAAAGCTGATACTGAAGCTGCCCAAGCGTGATTAACGCATGGGCAGCAAGAGGAAATGTCAATGAAAAAACTTTGGACAAATTGTCATATTGCCACTATGCAAGATGGGCAATATTCCAGTATTGAATCTGCTGCAATTGTCACTTTAGCACAACATATTCACTGGATTGGCGCAGAAAAAGATGTTCCTGTAGATGACTATGCTGAGAGCATTGACCTCAATGGCGCATGGGTGACTCCCGGTTTAATTGATTGTCATACGCATAGTGTATTTGGTGGAAATCGCAGTGTTGAGTTTGAAAAACGTTTGCAAGGTGTCAGTTATGCGGAAATCGCAGCGAGTGGCGGTGGTATTGCAAGCACTGTACGTGCAACACGTGAAGCAAGTGAGGAACAGCTCCTTGCTTCGGCACTTAAACGTATTCGTTGTATGCTTAAAGATGGTGTAACCACCATTGAAATCAAGTCGGGATATGGTCTGGACTATAGCAATGAACGTAAAATGCTCCGTGTGATTCGTCAAGTCGCTCAAACTTTACCGATGACCGTAAAAAGTACGTGTTTGGCAGCGCATGCTTTGCCACCTGAGTATCAAGATCAAAGTGATGCTTATATTGAGCATATCTGTACCGAGATGTTACCCAAACTGCATCAAGAAGGTTTAGTCGATGCAGTCGATGCTTTCTGTGAACATTTGGCATTTTCTCCTGCGCAAGTTGAACGTGTTTTTAAAACAGCTCAGGCATTAAACTTACCAGTTAAATTACATGCAGAACAACTTTCATCTCTCGGTGGTTCAACACTTGCTGCGCGTTACCATGCTTTATCCGCAGATCATTTAGAATACATGACCGAAGCTGATGCCAAAGCCATGGCCGCTTCAGGCACAGTTGCTGTGTTATTGCCGGGGGCATTCTATTTTCTAAGAGAAACCAAGTATCCACCTTTAGACAGTTTGCAGCAACATGGTGTGCGTATCGCATTATCCAGTGATTTAAATCCAGGAACATCACCAGCCTTGTCATTACGTTTAATGCTGAATATGGGCAGTACATTATTCCGTTTAACACCAGAACAAGCACTCGCAGGTGTCACAACCCATGCCGCTTATGCACTTGGCTTACAAGACACGCATGGCACATTAGAACAGGGTAAAGTGGCGGATTTTATTGCTTGGGATATTGAGCATCCTTCAGAGATTGTGTATTGGCTTGGCGGTGATTTATCAAAACGAATCATCCAACATGGAAATGAAATCTTGATCTCAGCTTGAGATTAATTTTTATAGAGTGATATTAATAATGAATCATTCATTTAAGTGGCAAGGACGACAAGATGGGGAAGGTGATGCTCATCTTCGTCTCCATCAAGTGATCAATACCAGTCATCAGGCATCTTTTGCTTTTATTGGCTTTAGTTCAGATGAAGGTGTTAAACGCAATCATGGACGCTTAGGTGCAGCTGATGCACCAGATATGATTCGTGCGCAATTGGCAAATTTACCTGTACATCAACCTGTGACGATTATCGATTTAGGCACTGTGCTTTGTGATCATGCTGAACTTGAAATAGCACAGGCAGAATTGGCGCATCAAGTCGAACGTAGTTTAAATTCCGATATGAAACCGATTGTGTTAGGCGGTGGGCATGAAGTTGCCTTTGGCAGTTTTTCTGGCTTATTTCAATACATTCAAAATAATCATCTGAATAAGAAAATCGGCATTATTAACTTCGATGCACACTTTGATTTGCGTGAAGCTGAACAGGTCACTTCAGGCACACCTTTTTTAAATGCAGCTAAACTATCAGAACAGTTTCATCAAGAATTTAACTACATGTGTATCGGCGTTGCCAAGCATTCAAATACTAAAATTTTGTTTGATACAGCAGAGCGTTTAAACTGTAATTATATTTACGATTATGAATTAAAACTGCAAAATGTTGAAAATTTAATCTTAAGAATAAATAATTTTATTAAAAAAGTAGACTATTTGTATATTACGGTTGACCTTGATGTATTTAACGCTAGCATTGCGCCGGGTGTCAGCGCACCTGCGGTGAAAGGAATCGATTTATCTATTTTTGACCCATTATTAGAAGCCATTAAAAAAACTGGCAAGATCAAAGTTTTTGATGTGGCTGAATGTAATCCGCGGTTTGATTTGGACAACAGAACTGCCAAATTAGCCGCTTATATCATTTTTAACTACATATTTGATTGATGATTCAAGTGACTTCATCAAAAGGATAAGCAAAGTATGTCTAATTTATCTTATATCTCTCAAAATAACGGTCCATGGTCTACCTACCTCGAACAAATCGAGCGAGTTACACCATATTTAGAACATCTGAAAGATTATGTCGACACGTTAAAGCGACCAAAACGTGCTTTGATTGTCGATGTGCCGATTGTGATGGATGATGGCACAATCCGTCATTTCGAAGGCTATCGCGTTCAACATAACTTATCGCGTGGTCCAGGTAAGGGTGGTATTCGTTACCATCCAGATGTAGATCTCAATGAAGTGATGGCACTTTCTGCATGGATGACCATTAAAACTGCGGTTTTAAATCTACCTTTTGGCGGTGCAAAAGGTGGTGTTCGTGTTGATCCTCGTCAGCTTTCTCCTCGTGAGTTAGAGCGCTTAACACGTCGTTATACCAGTGAAATTAGCCATATCATTGGCCCACAAAAAGATATTCCAGCGCCGGATGTTGGTACCAATCCTAACGTTATGGGCTGGATTATGGATACATATTCTTCGGGTCAAGGCCATACCGTAACAGGTGTTGTTACAGGTAAGCCAATTCATTTAGGTGGTTCTTTAGGACGCATTAAAGCAACAGGTCGTGGTGTATTTATTACTGGTCAACAAGTTGCTGCAAAAATTAAACTTCCTTTAGAGGGTGCACGAGTTGCTGTCCAAGGTTTTGGTAACGTTGGTAGTGAAGCTGCATATCTATTTGCCGATTCAAAATCTATTATTGTAACGATTCAAGACCATACAGGGACGATTTACAACCCTCAAGGTATTGATTTAGCAGCTTTAAAAACCTATCTAGAAAGCAATCAAGGTGTGGGTGGCTTTGTGGGTGCTCAAGCGATTAGCGATGAGGATTTCTGGGATGTTGAAATGGATATCTTGATTCCTGCCGCATTGGAAGGTCAAATCACGGTTGAACGCGCACAGAAATTAACAGCGAAATTGGTACTTGAAGGTGCAAACGGTCCAACTTATCCAGAAGCAGATGATATCTTAATCCAACGTGGTATCACGGTTGTACCTGATGTGATTTGTAATGCTGGTGGTGTAACGGTCAGTTATTTTGAATGGGTTCAAGATATGTCGAGCTACTTCTGGTCGGAAGAAGAAATCAACCAAAGACTCGATAAATTAATGGTTCAAGCGATTAATGACGTATGGCAGACTGCAAATGACAAAGTATGTAGTTTAAGAACGGCTGCCTTTATTTTAGGTTGTGAGCGTATCTTAAAAGCACGTATGGAACGCGGTATTTTCCCAGGCTAATTTATTTGTTGTAAACGTGACCTTAGCGTATCTTCGCTAAGGTCATTTTTTATCTGTTTAAAATGTATTTTAACGGTCTATTTAAATAGTGAATTTTACAGAATCTATTGAATAATAGTTATCTTATATAGCGTCTTGTATTGCACAGTAATAGCATTTCAAAAATCTGAGTTCATCTTAGCATCAACTTTGTACTGCCTTATTTTGTATATAGATTTGTGCTGTTAATTAGATAGAGTAGTCAAACCACCTCATTGTTCATACAAATTATTTCTATCAAACCTTTGTTGATAAAAGAGGATTATGTTTTTGTGTGAACTTTTAGAAACTGTTGGTTATCAATTCATTTTTTTGTAATTTTGAATCCTAGATGGATATTCTACCCCTGCCCAACATGAGCAAAAAAAAGCACAGCTTTGTTTGCAGCGCAAGGTTTGGCATTCCTAAGAAAAGTGAGGCATCGCCTACGCAAGGGTATTTAAACTTTGAAAGTAAGGTGTGGCATTGTAAGCCTTCTTACAATCAAATAATTTATTTTTCCATACAATTGATTTAATTAAAAAATTAATTAATAGAAATTATATTTATACGTCTGAGTTTTTCTAACAGGTTGACTATAGAAACACATTCTAACCTTAAGCTACTACTTGTGCTTTAAGCAAAGAAAAACTTTGTTCTCGTTCAACATGCAATGTAATAAAAATTCATAGCCTTAATTTTAGCAAGGTCGAATTGTATGGATAAACCTAAATATAGCCTGAACAAAATGTCTTAAATTTTGTAAAGTATTTGCCTTTTTATGGTTTTAATTTCACATGAATTAAACTATAAAGTATAGCTAGTATGTGAATAAATTATAGACACTTTTGCAATAAACCTTTTTAGAAAGTAGTTAAGAATATGAATAAAATATACTCAAAGTACATCTATATTTTGAGCATTGGTAGCTTATGTAGCTTTGCGACTTTGTTATCAGCTGCACCGACATTGCAATACTCAAAAACCTACCAAAGCTGTATAAATACAGCAAAAACCACAGGGAACAAGCAACTGTGTATCAGTGCAGAGCATTTAGGTCAGAATGAAAGATTAAATCAGGCGGTAAAAAAACTAGCACCTAAGCTCTCAGCATATCAACAAAGCAGATTAACTGATGCTCAAGCAGAGTGGCGATCTTTGCAAAATTTTAAAGATGATCAATGTGATCAAGCTGCATTTGATGATGGAAATGCAGTTAAACCTTCGGGTAAAAACTTGACCGCATTGGATTGTGACCGACAGTCGCTTGAACGTGTGGCTGAACGCGCTTATGAGTTGGAACAAGGCAATGTGCGGGCTGAATATTATCTTGATCCATAATTTGTGATTGCTCATGATGCCTAAAGCATCGAAGTATTTTATAAAAAATTTTATTGGTTTTAGAGTAGATAAATCACAAACGTAAGCAAAAGGAAACTTTCTTATGATCAGTAAACAACAATTGACAACTAGTACAAGGAATAGCCGACAACACCAGAATAGAGGGGGTAAACATAGAGCTGCAGCTATTTGGGCTGTATTTACATTCGGCTTGTTACTCACAGGCTGTGTTTCAACACCTAATCCTGTACAACAGGCTGCTGATAAATTGGTTGGGCAACATGTAAATAAAGCAATCGGAATCTTTGGCTCACCAACTTATCGCGTCCCCGCGAGTAAATTAGGCGGCTCTGCAATGTGGGAAAATTCGATAGTTTCACAACGTGTCGTACAGCAATTTGTACAAACGGGAACTGAATATGCAGGTCAGCGTGTAGTGGGCCAAACCGGCGGACTAGGGGTTGTTGGCGCTATTTATGAAAATCAATATCGTCCAACAGGGTACTATCAAAATGCCGTACAAGAGCATGCTCAATACCTTTGTAATATCACAGCACTGACGGGTCCAGGTGATATTATTACGAGTATTATGGTGATCGGATGTAAACAGAGCAAAGATGGTTTGTGATCCTTAAAAGCCAAATATAGCTTTAATCTGACAGATATACGATAAAATGGATAACTGTCAGATACGGTTGGCGAGAGTATCATTTTTAGAAGACAACATGATCAAAATAGTCTGTTCAAAGGCGCATACATCAATTCAGTAAAATAATTCTTATTCATGTGCATTTTCTATTTATTTTTCCCTAAATTTTCCTAAGGTGGAACAGTTAAAATAAAGATAATGGTGTGATTTAAATCATTTTAAGCATTTCACTCAATAGAAAATATGACTTCCGAAATACTCTAAAATGATGTGCAACTTCAAGCAATTTTTAGTTAGCCTCATGATATCTGTAGTGCCTATAGTAAAGGCATATAGCCATGGGGAAATAAAATAATACTGGTATTTTTTTGGTTTAATTTATAGCATATTCAGTTTATTTTTATCGGACAATATATTCGTCATTTGCACACTTTCGCATGGTTTATATACTGATTTAAAGTCGCTAAAACACCATTGACCAAAGCCAGATGATTATCTTCAAGAAATTTTCTTAAAAATTATGTGAAGGGAAACTATTTAAAAATCATGAAAATAAATTAAACAATGATAAAAATATTGTAGTAATACTAAGTAAAAAAGAATAAAATTCAATCAAATGCTGTTTTGCAAATGACCTCATGAAACTGAAAAAACTCATATTTTGTTTAAAGTTAAATCTGAGAAAACTTATTCTTTTTTTAGCAATATTCAGCATCGCCATTCTATTTATTGCTTCACTTTTCGTGAATTATTCTATTCAAAAAAAAGAACTATTAGATACTTCTCTTTCAGTAAATATGGAATATGCCACTAAGATTGCTCAAAAAACGGATTCTCAAATTCAGACTGTGTTAAAGCAGTTAAATTATAGTGCCACTTTGCTGGGGGATTCATTTAATGATGAGCAATTTAAACAGTCAGAAGTAGACCGACTTAAATTTCAATCGAATTACTTTGATAGTGTGATTATTTCAGATAAATACGGGCATGTACTGAATTATTCACCGTCAAAAATTGCCATTAATAAAAATGTGGTGAATACAACACTTGGGTTTAAACAATCCATTGAAACGCAAAACACGGTGATCACAAGCCCATATTACTCAATCAAAAACAATTTAATTGTTTTTATTTCACAGCCTATTTTTGATAAAAACAAAAAGTATCTGGGCTTTATTGGTGGGGCAATTTATTTAAAAGAAAAAAATATCATTAACGAATTATTAACACTGAGCTTTAACTATAAAGACAGTTATATGTATGTATTGGATAGCAATAGAAAAATTATTTTTCATCCCGATGCGAGTCGAATCGGTACTCTTGCAACAGACAATACCGGCCTTAACTATATGTCCACTCATATGATTGGAAAAATAAGACTGATCAATAGTAAAGGTGTGGATAATTTAGCGGGTTTTGCCAGAGTAAGTCATACCAACTGGATCATTGTTTCACAACAACCAACCCATAAGCTTTTAGAAAAAGTTCCATATCTGATTTATAAAATTATTGCTTATATGCTTGGTTTTTATATTTTAATCTTTTTGATTATTTGGAAGATATCATATTATATCTCAGCACCATTAAACCGCTTAGCAACCATGGCGAGCCATCTCAATAATCCAGAGACCGCAACTCAAATTAAAAATGTAGATGCCTTATATTATGAGGTGAGAAATTTTAAACGCTCACTGTTACAGAGCTCTTCAAATTTTAAGAAAAAAATATCTACACTCAATCATTATGTAAATACAGATCCGTTAACAGGATTTTATAACCGTAGAGGGATGGAGTTACATATTGAGCGCTTAATGAAAAATAACGCACCATTTGCAATTATTGCTGTGGATATCGATTATTTTAAAAAAATTAATGATCAATATGGACATGAAAAAGGCGACTTGGTCCTGACCAAGACTGCACAAAATATTAAAGATTGTGTCAGAAGTATTGATGTTTGTTGTCGGATTGGTGGGGAAGAATTTGTAATTTTAAGTCCTATTGATAGCCAAAATTTAACTATTAATATTGCAGAACGGATTAGGCAAGCATTAGAAGTAACGCCAATCGGAGAAATACCTGCGATTACTGTGTCGATAGGAATAGCACATTGGCCTGAAATTTCTACCGACATCCATAAGGTGTTTAAAGCTGCTGATGAATATTTATATCTGGCAAAGAAAGATGGACGTAATTGTATTCGTTATAAAAAATAGCATTTAAAAATGCAAACTTATCTTCAATAAAGATATTTCATAAATCAAAAAATGATCATGTGGAGTGAATCATATTGGTATTGAAAGTTCCTTCTCCCTCTGGGAGAAGGCTAGGATGAGGGGGATTTTATATTGATTTATGGTTTTAAAAAGGACTTATGAAAGAAGCCTAATATTTTATCTCATTAAAAACTGCCCATAATTTTGGTTATGGGCAGTTTTTGAGTAAATTTAAGTACTATTTCAATCTTAGGATGAAAAGTAAAAAACTCTGTTGAGGCTATATCTTCATCCAAGGGAGACATTCATCTTCACAACATAACCATAACCCGTAGGATTGAATGAGATAAAGAAAACAGTTTAATTTATATCCTGTTGATTGCTATAAATCAGGCTGATGGCTTAGCAACTCCGCCAATGATTAATTCAATAATCGAATCGCCGTAGTTTTTTAAACCTTTAAGATCTTCAGGGTTGGCTAAAAAGCGTAAAGCCCCATTGGTAATCATCCCAATGATATTATGCCCCGTATTTTCACAATCTAAATTCTCACGAAAAAAGCCAGAATCTACCCCATGCTTTAAATAGTTGGCAGTAAAAATACCCGCCATTTGCATCAAGTTTTGAATAAATCTGGTCATTTCAGCATCTATTGAGGTTGCTTCAAGTAATAATAATTTTAGAGTTAGGGGATTCTCTTGTGCAAAAAGACGGAAGCGTTCAGAAATTCGCTGACATTGTTCACGGTATTCTTCAATATTATTCACTGCTTGAGGTGCATTTTCACCAGTAAGTAATGCCATGATTTTTTGCATGGTATCGGAAATAACATGCTGCAAGATATCACGTTTATTTTCAAAATGGCGATAAAAAGTACCATGACCAATGCCTAAGCGTTTGGCTATATCTGAAATCGCTGTTTGATGGTATCCACGCTCAGAAAATTCTAAAAACGCAGCTTCTAAAATATCAGCTTGTAATTGGATACGTTGACGTTCTGCACGAGTTAAAGTTGGTTCATTCATAGGCAAAGAATACCAAATAAATATTCAAAATTGTTAAACAATGGAAATTGACAAGTCATTCCGTTTTTGACATTGTATTCCTATTGTTTATATTCTAAGCGATTTTCAACATGGAACAAATGAAAAAAAGTACCAAAGATAAAAACTTTTATAAAGTGATTATCGTGGGTGGTGGTTTTGCTGGTCTTGGTGCTGCAATCAAATTAAAACAAGCGGGGATTGAAGATTTTATATTGCTGGAAAAGGCTGCTGAAATGGGCGGGGTCTGGCGTGAAAATACCTATCCGGGTTGTGCCTGTGATGTACCATCGGCACTCTATTCATACTCTTTTGAACAAAATCCAGCATGGTCACGGGTCTTTGCACAGCAAAAAGAAATTAAACAATATTTATTTGATGTGGTCGATAAGTACAAGGTCATGCCACATGTGCATTTGAAT
Organism: Acinetobacter sp. GW821-FHT01C12; assembly: GCF_059422625.1. NCBI lineage: Bacteria > Pseudomonadati > Pseudomonadota > Gammaproteobacteria > Moraxellales > Moraxellaceae > Acinetobacter > Acinetobacter sp. GW821-FHT01C12. Next base: position 1,179,914 of record NZ_JBWKXD010000001.1, on the reverse strand, counting down.
CGTGAAGCTTTACAAGCACAGTGGTCCGATGTGGAAAATTGCTGGATTATCCAAACCGAACAGGGCAAGTTGCGCTCTCAATTTGCAATTCTTGCTTGTGGTCCTATGCATGAACCTGTATTGCCTGATGTTAAAGGTATTGAAAGCTTTAAAGGAGAAATTTTCCATTCTTCACAATGGCGGCATGATTTGGACTTAACAGCTCAACGAGTTGCGGTGATTGGTACAGGTGCTTCTGCTATCCAGTTTGTACCGCAGATTCAACCTCAAGTTAAACAACTGACGATCTTTCAACGTACTGCACAATGGATTTTGCCAAAGTCAGACATGCCATTACTTGCACCTGTTCGTGCCATGTTTAAGCTGTTACCGCTGACCCAACAGCTGATGCGAGGCTCAGTCTATGGAATTTTTGAAACGATAAACGGTGGAATTCAAAGTCCTGCAGCAATGAAGCAATTCCAAAAATTAGCCAAATGGCATTTAAATTACCATATTAAAAATCCGCACCTACGAGAAAAATTAACCCCCAATTTTATTATTGGTTGTAAACGTATTTTGCAATCCAACAATTGGTATCCCGCTTTAGTACAAAAAAATGTTGAGGTGATTGCCAGCGGTTTATCTGAAATTAAAGGGAATACTTTAATTGCTAGTAATGGTGAACATTGTGAAGCTGACGTGATTATTCTGGGTACAGGCTTTGAGATTGCAGAACCACCCATTGCCAATCGTGTCTATAACCGTTTTGGACAGCGTATGTCTGATGTTTGGCAGGGGAGTCCTGAGGGCTATATGGGGACAATGGTAGAAAATTGTCCAAATGGTTTTTTGATGTTTGGTCCTAATGTCGCTGTGAGTTCCTCAGCATTTATTATCATTGAAGCTCAGCTTGATTACATTATCGATGCTTTGAAACAGGCAATTCAATTGGGCATAAAGACCATTGAACCAAATCCCAAAATCACCAAAATTTTTAATGAAAAAGTCCAAGCAGCTTTGCAAACCACAGTATGGAATAAGGGTGGATGTCAAAGCTATTTTATTGATCGCAATGGACGTAACAGTACAGTTTGGCCATGGTCAACCTATAAACTCCGAGAAAAGATGAAACATTTTAATTTAGCTGAGTATCTGATTGATCATCAACCTGAACCAAGCACAAGCTTAAAGCAAGAAGATGTTGTATGAGAAAGAGATTTTAACTTTCATCATATTCAAACCTAAATAAAGAGGATGGATATGAAATTTACCAAGATTTTAAATAAAGGATAACGCAATGTTTAAAAAACAAAAATTAAAAGACAAAGTGATTGCGATTACTGGTGCCGCACGTGGTATTGGTTTAGCTACCGCGGAAGCTTTAATTGCACAAGGCGCAAAAGTCAGTATCGGTGATCTCGATTTAGCACTTGCTGAAAAAGAAGCACAACGTATTGGTGCAAAAGCTTTTAAAGTGGATGTGCGTGATCGTGAATCATTTGCCCAATTTATTCAAAACACCATTCAACATTATGGCAGTCTTTATGCTTTAGTGAATAATGCTGGGATTATGCCGATGGGGGCTTTTCTGGATGAAGATCCCGCTTTAGCAGATGCACAAATTGATATTAACTTTCGTGGTGTTATCATTGGTATGCAATTGGCACTTCCTGAATTGCTTAAATATAAACAAGGCCATATTGTTAATATCGCATCACTTGCAGGGCGCTTTGCTTTACCAGGTTCTGCGGTTTATTCAGGGACTAAATTTGCTGTGATTGGTCTCACCGAAGCAGTTGCAGGTGAGTTTCGTGATTCTGCTATTCAGTTCACGGCAATTTTACCCAGTAAAGTGCTAACAGAGCTTACCGTTGGGACTGAAAATGCGGCAAAAACGATTCCAGCTGTGACACCACAACAGGTTGCCGATGCAGTTGTGAGTGCTTTAATTAAGCCACGGTTATTTATTGCGGTACCTGATTACTTGCAAACAGTACATAGTGCTTATGCTTTATTACCACAATGGGCGCAAACAGGTGCACGTCGTATCTTGGGGGATGATGGTATTTTAACTAAGCTTGATCATTCTGCCCATTCAAGTTATGCCAAGCGAATTCATAAGTTGGCAGAATAATTGCTTATCAAAAAGAAACTTTTTAAATTAGTACAGGGTCTGTAGACATTTCATAAATGGCTTGCGTTGTAGGTTAAAATTAAGCAGGCAAGGCATGAAACGAAGAGAATAGCGAGACTATTTTCGAGTTTCATAACGTAGTCTGAGATAATTTTAGCCACAACCCTGAGCAAGAACAAAGCACTGCTTTGTTTGCAGTGCAAGGCGCAGCGGGGGACTAGCGTGTTTTTTGCCGCTACGTCGTTACCTTGCGAAACGATGTTTCTCATCATTTAGAATGACTAAATTTCGTATCTCGCGCCTAGTATCGCCTAAAAAACACACGTAGTCGCAAACATAGACGAATTGTCAACAGACCCTATTTGACTCAAAGTAAATACTCCACTTTGAGTCGTTTTTTTATGGGTGTAGCTAAGATGGATATCATTGGATATACGTTGATGCGTATTACTATATAGCTGGTTCGGCTACATCTTATTGAAAAATTTTAAATTTATATTGGGTTGCTTGGTTTTATCTTTTGGAGCTCAGCATGATTTGTGTTGCTAAGCCAAAAAACACCGTACCCATAAACCATTTTTGTACTTTTAACCAAAGTGCGTGACGATTTAAAAATTGGGTAAATGAACTGGCAGTAAAAATCAACAGCATGTTGACGAGTAGACTAATCACAATTTGCACAAAACCTAAACTCAGCGTTTGCACTAGAACATCGCCTTGGTGTGGTTTGATAAATTGTGGCAGCAAAGCTAAGTACATCATCGCAATTTTAGGATTGAGTAGATTGGTCAAAAAGCCCATCAAAAATAGTTTTGAATTAGAATAAGACTGTTGACTGGCAATCTCAAAAGGCGAGTGAGGAGAGCGAATTGCTTTCCAGCCAAGATAAATCAAGTAGAGCGCACCAGCAATTTTTAAAACATCGTATGCAACTGGAATCGTCATTAATAAAGCGGTGATCCCAAAAGCAGCACACAGCATATAAAATACAAAACCGAGTGCCGTGCCGCCCAATGAAACCATCCCCGCAGTTTTACCCTGACACAAGGACCTTGAGATCAGATAAATCATATTTGGGCCAGGGGTGAGTGCCATACCAAAGGCAATCAAGGCAAAAGCGAATAAAGTAGAGTCCATATGCGCAATATCAATTATTCTGTAGGGTGATGTTTTGTTGAATACATTCAGCCAGTTTGACTTTATCTTGTGGATGCAAGGTAATGAAGTAAGCACCTACACGATATTGCTCATTTTCAGCAGGTTCCGAGTACGCAATTTGTGCCGTTGCTGCAATATGGAAGAAATTTTCAGGATGACTCAGAGTGACATGAATAAAGCTACCTTGTTTCAGGTATTGTTGACTGGTAAAACTGAAGCCACTTTCAGAAAAATTGACTTTTTGTGGCGTTGGTAACATGGTTTGTACAATAGAATCGTAAAGAGAACCAGTAATAAGGTTTAACTTTTGGTTGAATAAGGATAAGATTCGAGCAATTTGTTGATCTTTTTCATTTAATTGTTCTAATTCGTAGTGAAGTGCATGATCAAATTGATCTAATTCTGCAAGTAGTAGAAAATAGCGCGGTAATACAAAATTAGCATCATATGGATCGTTCAGCGCAACTTCTTCAGAAATGATTTGATAGTTGATCCTTAACGCAGCATCGATTCGTGACATGACACGACGTTCATTTGCTTCATTTTGATGCTGTAACGCTTCCATAAAACACCTCGGACTAGAATGGTATGTTTAAACCAATCTCGCTGTATATAGGGTTGAGATACACTCGCGCACGGCGTAGTAATCACTTTATTTCTTTTATCGCTTTGGTTTCCATGATCGGTCTAACCTTAGGGGTTGCTGTACTGATTACAGTTTTATCTGTTATGAATGGTTTTGACCGAGAGTTAAAGAACCGTGTTTTAGGTATGATACCTCAAGCCACTGTTTCTTCAACACAAATTCTAACAGACTGGCCTGTGCTTGCAAATAAAATTGAACAACATAAGCATGTAACTGGTGTTGCTCCATTTACACAACTACAAGGTATGCTTACCGCACAAGGACAAGTCGCTGGGATCATGGTGACCGGTATTGAACCTCAGTATGAAAAGAAGGTTTCAATTATCCAAAATCATATGGTGGAAGGTAGCATAGATCAACTAAAAAAAGGTGAATATGGCATTGTTCTAGGCAAACAAATGACTGATGCGTTAGGCCTTGGTCTAAATGACAATGTTACCTTGGTTTTACCTGAAGCAACCCCTTCGCCTGCAGGCGTTGTACCACGTTTTAAACGTTTTAAAATTGTTGGTATTTTTAGTATAGGTGCAGAAGTTGATTCGAGTTTAGGTTACATCGCACTTAATGATGCATCTACACTATTACGTCTACCTGACGGTGCGCAAGGTGTGCGTATGAAACTGGATGATATTTTCCAAGCGCCACAGGTTGCCAATGAAATTGTTCGTGAGTTACCGAGCGGTTTCTATGCCTCAGATTGGACCTATACGCATGGTAATTTATTCAGTGCAATCCAAATGGAAAAGGCAATGGTCAGTCTATTGTTATTCCTCATCGTGCTTGTTGCTGCATTTAATATTGTGTCTTCATTGGTCATGGTTGTGACGGATAAAAAATCAGACATCGCGATTCTAAGAACATTAGGTGCATCACCAGCAACAATTACCCGCATTTTTATGGTGCAAGGGACTGTGATTGGTGTGGTTGGAACGGTTGCTGGTGCAATTTTGGGAATTATCTCTGCATTAGGAATCAGTAATTTTATTGGCTGGTTGAATACTGCATTTGGATTACATTTATTCGATGCTTATTTTATCAACTACTTACCTTCTTATTTAAGATGGCAAGATGTAGTGGTGATTGTCAGCTTGTCCTTGGGTTTAAGTTTTATTGCAACCATTTATCCTGCATTGCGAGCGGCTAAAATTCAACCTGCGGAGGCGCTTCGTTATGAATAGTGCTACACAAAGTCCAGTGGTTTTAGAGGCACAAAATATCTATAAGTCGTTTACGGATGGCAAGTCACATGTAGACGTGATTACAGGTTTATCTTTGCAAGTCGCGCAAGGTGAGTTTGTCTCTATCGTGGGTTCAAGTGGTTCAGGTAAAAGTACACTCTTGCATATTCTGGGTGGACTCGATCGTCCTACTCAAGGTCTTGTCAATTTAAATGGCAAACGTTTTGATAACTTAGGTGAAGCTGAACGAGGATTTTTACGCAATGAACATTTAGGTTTCGTTTATCAGTTTCATCATTTATTGCCTGAATTTACTGCGCTTGAAAATGTCGCGATGCCGTTGATGTTAAGAAAAGATGCCGAATATAAAAAGGTTAAAGAACGTGCTGAATATTTGCTTGAACGGGTTGGATTATCACATCGTTTAACGCATCAACCTGGTGAGCTATCGGGGGGTGAACGTCAACGTGTGGCTTTAGCACGTGCCTTGGTCACACAACCGAAGTTGATGTTAGCCGATGAGCCGACAGGGAATTTAGATCGCAAAACAGCAAAATCTATTTTTGAATTACTGCGTGATTTGCGTGAGGAATTTAATATGGCTATGTTGATTGTGACACATGATGAGCAACTGGCAAAATCAGCAGATAGAATCCTACATATGCAAGATGGTATCTGGATCGATGGTTAAGTCAGCATTTATTTTGATGATATCATGCTGAATTGATGTATAATTTTTAAACTTAAGCCCAATCCGATTGGGCTTAATCAATAAATAAACACTGAAAACAATAAATAGAAAACTATGTATATGTACATTGCTTTAATCGGATGGATATTGGGTATCTCGTTTATGGGATATTATTCACCCGCTTATTTAAATCTCTTGATCTGGATCAGCTTAGTATTAAGTCTTGTGCTATGTGTATGTCGATGCTTAAACGATAGCTTGATCAATTCTGTTGTATTTAAGTTGGTTTCTCTTAGTGTAGTGGGGATATCAAGTGGTCTCCTTGGTTTTTATTATGCAGATTCCGCACTCGAAAAAAGATTAAATTTACGTGATACACCACCTCATCAAATTGAAAAAATTATTTATATTTCTAACATAAATAGCATTAAGCAAACAGACACATCCCCCAATACTCAATTGCCAAAAGCTCAACAGCGTATCCAACAAAAAGTATTGCTACTCGAACCCAACAAAGTCAGACAAATGTTGATGTATCTGGATGGCTCACAGTCTGAGCTGATCCAGCTGGGACAATATTATCGGGTCACAGGGCACATCAAACCGATTCATGGTTATGCTGTAGCTGGGGTGTTTGATAAAGAAAAATGGTTTCTACAAGAAAATATTCTGGCTGTATTCAAGCCCCAGTCGGTTGAACATATCGATGAAAATCAAGTGAAGCAATTGGGCTATAGCAGCTTTGTTGAGCAACAAAATAGCGTGCGATATAGAATTCAACTTAGTATCGAGAACTTACGTTTAAAGTTTCGCGATTTAATTGCTGATTCTTCATTAAAAAATAAGGGTTTAGTCCTCGCATTATTGACAGGGGATGAAAGTCTCTTGGCAAATGAAACTCAAGACCTGTTTAAGACCATGGGTATTTCCCATTTACTTGCAATCTCTGGGCCGCACGTATTAATTTTTGCAACATTGTTTTGCTTTCTATTTAATTCAATCATTAAAAAAGTTTATCCACAGATTTTTTTGAATATTCCACAACCTTATTTATTGGTTTATCCATTTTTAGCCTGTGTGGTGTTTTATAGTGCTTTTGTTGGTTTTGAAATTCCTGCATTAAGAACCATGCTAACAGTCTCAATTCTAAGCGTTATTATTTTATTCAAGCAAAAAATCCAACCACTTAAACATTTATTATTGACGGCCAGTATTTTATTGCTGCTTGATCCTTTTAGTATTTTATCTTCTGCTTTTTGGCTGTCCTTTGGTTCCTGTTTTATTTTGATTCGCGTCTATCAAACAGTTCAACAACATGCTCTCCCAACTGTAGAGACATGGAAGACCAAGGCCAAGCTATTTATACGGGTATTGATTGATTCCCAATGGAAAATATTTATTGCATTACTGCCAGTGGTGCTGTGGATTTTTCAACAATTTTCGTGGATTACACCCTTGAGCAATTTGCTTGCAATTCCAATGATCGGTGCACTGATTGTTCCCATTGAAGTTTTGGCCGCATGTATAAGTATGCTGTTTGAACCTTTAGGATTATGGCTCTTTAAAATTTCTGATCTTTTATTGTCTATATTGCTGTACCTACTGGAAAGATTAAATCAGCTGCTCAATTTTAAACTGAATTGGTGGGCATTTAATTCGCTAGAAATTGTTTGCATCGCTTTGGCTGCTTTTATTTTATTTTTGCCCAAAGGTGTACTGCCAAAATTTTGGGCAATACTTTGTTTAATCCCCTTAGTGATCTCGCATAAGAGTTCTGCAATCTTTCAACTGGATATCATAGATGTCGGGCAAGGGCAGGCCATTTTTTTAAACCTCCCCCAACATAAAATGCTGATTGATACAGGCGGTTCATTTGATGAAGCAAGATTTAGTATCGGTAAAAATGTCATCATTCCATATCTGATGCGACAAGGGATTGCTCAATTGGATCAGGTAGTTTTGACGCATTTAGATCAAGACCATAGTGGTGCATTTGCAGAAATAGAGAAAGTGATCAAAATAAACAAAGTCTATTCAAATGAAACAGATGCACGTTTTAACCTGCATGATTTTGACTATTGCCATCAAGGACAATATTGGCAATATGAAGATGTTCGAATTTCCGTCTTAGCGCCTACTAAAAATAGCCTAAGTAAAGCTGCCTATGATCGAAATGAACTGTCTTGTGTGATCTATATCCAAGTCCCTCGGTCAAAGTCATATCAAAACTTTTTATTGATGGGGGATGCTGGTTGGGAAACAGAATTTAATTTGTTAACACAATATCCCGATTTAAAGGTCGATGTCTTAGTACTAGGTCATCATGGCAGTAAAAATAGTTCTTCTTATGCCTTTTTAGAGCAGTTACAACCTAAACTTGTGATTGTATCGGCTGGATATGCCAACCGTTATGGCCATCCACATCCGATTGTATTGAAACGGTTAGACGTGTTGAACATTCCAGTCAAAACCACGATAGAACAAGGTTCTATTCAATTTAAACTAAATCCGCAAGGGCAGATAGAGGTGACTGGTTATCGCCAAACTTTAAAGTGGCTCACTTTCCGTGATCGCATCATTGCGGACTGAATTGACCATTTCCATGGCTTCTTTATTGGAAACATTATAAATCTGTTTAAGTTTTGGATGAGCTTTAAAGCGTTTATAACTCCAGTGATAATGTTCTGGGTATTGGCAGATTAATTTTTCCAGTGCAGTGTAAATCATATGCGTACCTTGATTGGCATCCACCTGATAGATCTTTTCATCAATCGGCTGAACCACCATATCAAAACCCTGATTGTCGTTTCGGATTGCATATAAGAAAAGTGCTTTGGATTTGGTCTTTTGGATCAGTTTGGCACTTAAATTACTTGAGGAGAGCGGAATTCCAAAATATTTAATCAGTTCTCCACCTTGGTGAGGTGAATGGTCAGGCAAAATCACGGTTGTACCACCTTGTTTTAACGCCCTAAATATTTGTCGTACACCAGATTCATCTGTTGGAACTAAGCTGGCATTTTCACGACTTCGCGCTGCACGTACAAAACGATCCGCACTCTCATCCTTAATCGGTTCATACATAATGGTCATTTGGGTATATTGGGCAAACCATGCATTCATAATTTCCCAAGTACCAAAATGAGGCACGATTAGTACGAGGCCTTTTTTTGCAGCAATGGCCTCATGAAAATAGTTTTCACCTTCAACATGATGAATACGATCGATATTTTTTTGATTGGAACTACCCCAAACCGTAAAGAACTCCATATAAGATTGGAGTTCGTTACGAATAGCCTGTTCTGTAATTTTCTCGCGTTTAGGTTTATCAAGATCTGGAAAGCAAATTTCAATATTTAGACGAATGGTTTCAGATGTTTTTGTGATATGTAATAAATTGACCAGTCCTGCCAAAATACGCGCGATAAAGCGCGCGATTGGGATCGGCAGTCGACTGAAAAAATTGAGGAGTCGCGAAGTTGTAGTCTTATGTTTATCAGTCATCTGGATCTAAAATTAATGCAGAAGTTAAGTAATGGTGAGATTTAGCTAATTATTATAAGTTAAATCGTAATGATTAAATAGATTATACGGATTCCGTGTATATAATGAAGCATGAATAATTAATTTGGATGGTATAAATGTCAGATTGGCCGCCGAAACCTCAAAATGACAATACAAATTTGAATTCCTCTGCGGGTCAACAGCCTACAGGACAGGAATGGAAGATCTTAGAGAAAGCTGTGCTTGCTTCAGTTGAAGAGCAACGTCGTACTCGTCGTTGGGGGATCTTTTTTAAAATACTCACTTTTCTTTATATTCTATTTGTCTTAGTTGCACTGGGTAAGAGTTGTTCATTATCTGGTTCAGATGATGGAACAATAACCTCAGAGAATCATTTGGGCGTCGTCAATATTGTTGGTACGATTGATTCAAGTAGTCAAGGCGTAAATAGTACTGATACGATTAAATCATTAAAGAAAGCCTTTGAAGCAAAGTCTGCTAAAGCTGTTGTATTGAATGTGAACTCACCGGGTGGATCACCAGTTCAGTCTGATGATATTTGGCAAGAGATTCAGTACCTTAAAAAACAAAATCCAGAGAAAAAAGTCTATGCTGTGATTGGTGATATGGGCGCTTCAGGTGCTTACTATATTGCATCAGCAGCAGACGAAATTTGGGTGAATCCATCGAGTTTGGTGGGGTCAATCGGTGTGATTATGCCGAATTATGGTGTAAATGGTTTAGCCCAAAAATTAGGTGTTGAAGACCGCACCATGACTTCGGGAAGCAATAAGGACATACTCAGTATGACCAAGCCGATTAATCCAGAACAACGTGCGCATATTCAAGCTTTATTGGACAATGTCCATGATCACTTTATCGACGCTGTGAAACAAGGTCGTGGTGAAAAGCTAAAATCGAAAGATCCAGCGATTTTCTCTGGCTTATTCTGGACAGGTGACCAAGCTATTAAATTGGGTATCGCAGATAAAGCAGGAAATATTGAAACATTGAAACGCGAATTAAAAGTGAAAAAGACAGTCAATTATACAGTTGAGCGTAGCCCATTTGACTCCGTTCTAGGCCGTTTAGGTTCAGAAATGGGGAATGGCTTAGGTGAAGCTGTGAGCCAAAAACTTGGTGTGAACCAAGATGTGAAAATGCAATAGTCTAGGTTTTATCGATCAGTAAACAGTAATATAGCAGTAGCATTGCTGTTTACTGATCCAACCTGTATGAAGTAAAAACAAAGTGTATGAAAAAAAGAAAAATTAAGCCAAACAAAATCTTAAAGCTCTATTTTCTTGTTACCTTAAGCCTTTATAACTGCTTTAAACCTGTTTAATTCATTTGAGTGGCATCGCTAAGTGCAAAACAAGAGCACGGAGTTCACTTAAAATGTTTAACTGAATCCTATTTATCAGCTACAGTATTTTCAATTCATCATATTTAGAGTGTAAAGCAAGACATGGTTAGCCTATCTCACATGAAACCTGTTATTCATTTTGCCCATGCCAATGGTGTGCCATCTCAAGTCTATACCAAACTGTTCGATTTACTGAAAGATCAATATGATGTGATTTATGTTTCTTTATTGGGTACAGATCAACGTTATCCTATTGATAACAATTGGTCGAATTTTGCAGATCAAGTGATTGATAGTATTGTGCAACAGTCTAATGGACGTAAAGTGATTGGTTTAGGCCATTCATTAGGCGCTGTTTCAACCTTTTTGGCCTCATTTAAGCGCCCAGATTTATTTGAACAAGCAATTTTATTGGATCCTCCTTTGATTATGGGGACCGCCTCCTTTGTTTTTAATCTTGCAAAGAAATTTTATCCTCAAAAGATCGATGCAATGACACCAGCGCATCTCAGCATACGCCGTCGAGATCATTGGGAATCACGTCAGCAAGCCGCAGAGTTGTTACGTCCAAAGGGGTTTTATCAGCATTTTGATGCAGATTGTTTTCAGGCTTATATCGATTATGCGCTAACAGAAGACCATGTTCGTGGTGGCGTAACTTTAACTATTCCTAAGGATGTTGAAGTTGCAATTTTTAGAACAGGTCCTTCTTATTGGTGGTTACCGCATCCACAGCCAAAAGTTCCTGTAGATTTGGTGATTGGTTCAGAGAGTCCTTTTTTAAAACGTAAATTTCCACAAATAGCCAAAAAGAAATTTAATATTCCTTTTACCCTGACGGCTGGAGGGCATATGTTTCCGTTGGAACATCCAGTTGAAACAGTTGAATTAATTAAAAAGCTAATTCAACAGAATCGATGATTTTAGGTAATTTTTATGCAAATATTTAATGATTTGAGAATAAGTAGTGATGTTCTATTGGGATCCTACCAATTCGGACCAACACAGATCATTGATGTTGAATTTGATTTAGAAGTTGAAAAGCCTAAATTTGATGATTTTGCGATGTTGCTTCAATCCGCTGGAAATGTGATAGGAAAACTGACCCAGCAGAAATTAAGTGAACTTCAATCTCAGATTGCTAAAGAACTTACCGACGCTGCTTATATTGATATGGAAGCCGAGATTAGGCATCAGAGTCAACAAGTCTTAAAGGCGCAGTTATGTTTATACAAAATTTGCTTTTTTATCGAAGGCGTAACGAGTTTAATTTTTATTGCGCAAATGGACTATCCTGACTTGTGGATTTATTGTCAAATCAATACAGCGTTTGAAATTGAAGATATAGAGGTTTCTGAACCGCGTTAAATTATCGTTCAACTTTTTGTTTAGATAGCAGATTATAAAATTTCGTTTAGCCATAAAAAATGCATCCGAGGATGCATTTTTTTCGACAGTATTTGAAATCAAGCAATACTTAAAGCTGGCAAAATTGAATTGGCTGTTTAAGTGCTTGTCCCTTAAATAAAACCTGACCATTTTCCAAGTGTTGAATGGTGCCATTACAGATCCATTCAACTGCTTGAGGATAAATTAAATGCTCAAGTACATGTACACGTGCTGCAAGGGATTGCACATTATCATGTAGATCGACTGTTAAAACACCCTGAGTCAACGCTTGTCCAGCGTCTAACTCAGCAGTGACATAATGCACAGTACAACCATGTAAAATATCACCTGTATTTAAAACACGTTGATGTGTATACATGCCTTTGTAATGGGGCAATAGTGAAGGGTGGATGTTGACCATTTTCCCTTCCCATGCTTGGACAAATTTGGCACTGAGAATACGCATAAAACCAGCGAGAATGACTAAATCAACATCCCAATCCTGTAATTGTTGATGCATGACAGCATCAAAAGTTTCACGATCAGGATAGTGTTTATGCTCAATCACCGTGGTTGCAATGCCTGCTTTTGTAGCGCGTTCTAAGGCAAATGCTTCAGGTTTATTGGAAATGACCCCCACGATTTGCCCTGAAAGATTGGCATCAATCAAGGCTTGAAGGTTACTTCCACTGCCTGAGACAAGTACAGCAATTTTAATCATGTGAGAGACTTATGCAAAAATCACACGAATTTTTTCATCTGCACCTTCAATAGAAGCCGCATTTTCTTGAATATGACCAATTGTCCATGCTTTTTCGCCTTGAGCAGTCAAAACTTCAATAGTTTTGTCAGCATCAGCAGCATCAACTGCGATGACCATACCCACACCACAGTTAAATGTGCGGTACATTTCAAATTGTTCTACAGCACCTTCACGTTGTAAAAGTTTGAACAATTCAGGCCATTGCCAAGAGGATTCATTAATTACGGCTTGAGCACCATTTGGAAGGACGCGAGGTAAATTACCAGGTAAACCGCCGCCTGTGATGTGTGCCATTGCATGGACATCAACTTGTTTGCACAGTTCAAGTACTGGTTTTACATAAATACGTGTTGGTTCCATTGCAACATCTGCAAGCGGACGACCATCTACAATTTGAGTTAAATCGACATTTTTTACGTCTAAGATTTTACGAAGTAAAGAATAACCATTTGAGTGCGCGCCAGAAGAGGCTAAGCCGATAAGAACATCACCTGCTTTTACTTTCGTACCATCAATGATTTTACTTGCTTCAACCACACCCACAGAGAAACCTGCGAGGTCATAGTCTTCACCTTCATACATTCCTGGCATTTCAGCAGTTTCACCACCGACCAATGCGCAGCCTGCAAGCTCACAACCTTTACCAATACCCGTCACAACATTTGCAGCAACATCAACATTTAAATGTCCAGTTGCGTAATAATCGAGGAAAAATAGAGGTTCAGCACCACATACAAGAAGATCGTTTACACACATTGCAACCAAGTCTTGACCAATCGTGTCATGACGATTTAAGTTCAATGCTAAACGTAATTTTGTACCGACACCATCTGTACCAGATACAAGAACAGGTTCTTCATAACCTTTAGGGATTCTGCAAAGTGCGCCGAAGCCGCCTAAACCACCCATTACTTCAGGGCGTGTTGTACGTTTAGCGACAGATTTGATTCGATCGACAAGTGCGTCGCCCGCTTCAATATCGACACCAGCGTCTTTATAGCTTAAACCAGTGTTTGGGGTAGAAGTTGAGTTGCTCATAATTGAAGTCTCCGCATTCGCGCGGGGATTATACCCGAATATACGAAACTCTTATGTTATTTCTGCACTAAAATGCTATCTTTATGAAAATATTTTCCCCTCCATAACGAATAAATTTGAAAAAGGCGTGATTCGATGCACGATCGGACTTTAAAACGAATTTTTATCCTTGCTGGAATTGCTTTAGTTTTATGGATTTTATATTTATTAAAACCTGTAGTGATTCCTTTTGTTGCGGCTTTTCTGGTTGCCTATTTATTTAGTCCAGTGGTGGATAAGCTGTCTAAATTTTTACCAAGGTGGCTCTCTATCTCAGTGGTATTTATTGGAATAGGTGTGTTACTGACTTGGGCAATATGGTTTGTCGTGCCCTTGGTTTGGAAACAATTAATTTATGCCCGTGACAGTATTCCTGCGGGAATCCATTGGGTGAATTCTACTTTCCTACCGTGGTTATCCAACAATTTCAATGTTGAACATATGGAATTGGATACAGACCAAATTTCTAAAGTAGTAATGGAGTATGTTCAGACCAACTATAGTGCGGACAGTATCCAAGCGATGGCTTTAAAAATTGCCCAATCTGGACTGAGTTTTATTTCGATCGGCGGAACAATTGTTTTAATTCCAATTATTGCATTCTATTTCCTGCTTGATTGGAATCGGATGTTGGAACACTTAAAAAGTTTTATTCCTCGTCAATATGAAAGCAATGTACTTAAAATTGTTGGAGAATGTCATAGCGTTTTGGGGGCTTTTGTTAAAGGACAGTTCCTTGTAATGATTTTATTGGGAATCGTCTATGCCGTGGGCTTGCAATTGGTGGGGCTAGAGGTTGGATTAATTATCGGTATGATTGCGGGGCTGTGCAGTATCATTCCATATCTTGGCTTTGGTGTCGGAATTATTGCGGCAGTGATTGCCTGTTTTTTCCAGTTTGGTCTAGATCCAAAACATTTATTAATGGTTCTGGCCGTATTTGGTGTAGGGCAGCTCATCGAAGGATATATTCTTCAACCGTTCTTATTGGGTGATAAAATTGGTTTATCTCCTGTAGCTGTGGTATTTGCAGTACTTGCTGGGGCTCAGTTGGGGGGCTTTGTGGGGATGTTGATCGCACTGCCAGTTGCCGCTGTTATTGTGGTTTTACTCAAGCATCTCAAAGATTTATATCAAGAAAGTCAGTTCTTTAAAGCAGAGGATACTTTAGTGACCATACAAAATAATGGCACTACTGAAACAATTTCAGTCGAAAGCGACAAAGTTGATCTTGATATTGAAGTTAAAAACACGCAAGATACTGATCAATCGATTAAAAATGATCAAAATCCACTTTAGGAATGATTTGAATATATGCGTCAATTACAGTTGGATATAGAACCACAACTGGATGCCAGAATTAGTGATTTTTCTGGGCCAGGTTGGGGACCTGTAATTGATGCTGTGCGTCAGCTTCATGCAGGGCTGATGAATCGTTTCTACATCTATGGTGGTGCTGGAACTGGAAAAAGTCATTTACTCACGGCGATTTGCGATTCTTATTTAGAGATTGGCAAATCTGCGATTAAAGTATCGCTCTTAGAATTACTTGATGCGCCCATAGAGGCAATTACCTCATTAGAAAGCTATGATTTGGTTGCCTTGGATGATATCGAGGCCATTAGTGGTGTACCGCATTGGCAAAAAGCGGTATTTCATCTGATTAATAACAATAACGAAGATGGCGGACAGTTGGTGTTTTCATCAAGATTTGCGCCGATAGAATTAAAGCTAGAATTACCAGACCTACAATCTCGCCTTACTCAGGCAGTCAGTGTAAAAGTACCGAGTGGACAGTCCTATGCAGATCGACATGCTTTATTGCATTCTGTGTTGGAACGTCGGGGTGTACATTTTGACCCACAAATAACGGAATATTTGCTATTACATGGGCCACATCAAACGAGTACACTACTTCAGTCTGTTGAACAGCTAGAAAAGTTATTAAAGGGTGAGAAGACTAAATTATCTCATGCAACTTTAAGACAGCTCTATGCATTGATTGATGAATATCGACAATAGTTGATTTTTACTATTGTTGAGTGCGCGTAACACAAGAAGTGAAGTCAATAGATCGGCCGATGAAAATTCTTGAGAATTTTTATCGTGTGTGACAAAGTACGCAAAAAGGACTGATAGCAAAGCGTAATGCTGGCTAATAAGAAATAATTAAAAGAAATCAAGGAGACTATAATGCTCAAACGGGGCATAGGCTTAGGATTATTATGTATTACTGGTCAGGCATTTAGTGCAAATATTACTGTGACTACCACAGACGATATTGTAAAAGCTGATAATCAGTGTTCATTAAGAGAAGCAGTTGAATACGTCAATCAGGGAATGCCTGAAGCTGGCTATAATGGTTGTGGTGGCGGCAAAGAGGTGACTGCAAAAATTATATTACAAGGCAATAAAGAGTATTCACTGAATAAGCAAATCCGAATATTAAAGGATGTCGCATTTGGTTCGACCTATGAAAGTAACGTAAATAATACACAAACGCTTGTAGGTAAAAACAATGCCATTATTAAAATGGTTGGAAAAGAACGTTTATTTCAGATCGAAAAAGATATAGATGAGAAAGCAGAGACACCACCTGCAATGCTGAAGGTTTCATTTGATGAAATTACCTTAAAAGGTTGTGGTCAAGAGCTATGTGCTCAGCAAGGCGGTCTGATCTATAACAAAGAAGCATTGGGGATAAGTAATAGCCAGCTTTTAGATGGTCATGCTGAAGAAGGTGGTGCAATCTATAATGCAGGCATTTATGCTGCGAATACCGCATTAAGTATCGTTGCTATTAACAAGACCTTAATCAAAGGCAATAAAGCAGAAAAAGGTGGTGTAATTTATACTGAATTACCTGCATTTGTTATCACACAATCATTGATTCGAGATAATGAAGTTACTGATGCTACAAGTTCAAACTTTGAAACACAAAATCAATTTTCTGAAGATGCACTAAAAGCCTTTGGTTCTACTGCGCCCTATGGGATTGAAAATAGTACGATTTTTAACAATAAAGGCTATGTGGTTAAAGTCTACGATGCTATGCAGCTCAATAATATCACCATGATCCTCAATAGTATGGGCCTTATTGTAGACGCCCCTCAAAAGAAAGGTTTTGTTGCAAATAGTATTATTGCCAAAAATGGTACACAAGATTGTACGATTGTGTCTGGTGGTGAAGCAGAACAGATCAGTAATAATCTCTATTCTTCAGGATGTACTGGTTTTAAATCTACAGCCTTAGGTAATGCACAACTGATTGCTGGAAGTACCACAGAAGGCAAGTGTGACTATAGTACCAATGGGATTTTATGCCCATTTGCTGAGGCGCCTACGGTAGCTTTAGGTTATTTCTTACCACGAATTTTACCAAGTTATAATTCAGCTGAAGATTCTCTACTTATTAACCATGGCCCAGAACCTCAAGATAAGATAACACTTTGTTCATCTGTTGATCAGCGCGGGAAAAATCGAGATGTTAATTCAGAATTATGTGATCGTGGTGCTATTGAGTTGGTGATTAACACCTCAGATATTTCGACGGTGGGTCAAGATATTTTATATGGAGAAACAGCTAAATTTTCAATTTCAGATCAATTACAAGATGGCGAACTTGTCAGTGCTGAAAAGTGTAAACAAATTTTTAATCGTGAATTGGATGACAATGGTAAGCCTTGGCAAATTGGTTGCTTAAAAGTTATTCAAACCAATACCCCATCTAAAGGCACCATGACGATAAATCAGGCTGGTGATATTGTCTACACACCAAATAGTCGTTGGCAAGGTTCAGATGAATTTAAAATCAATGTAGTGACTTCAACTACAAGTTTTAATAAATCAGATAATCCTTATATTACGATCCCTGCGAGAATTGTACAAAGAAAACCTGATGACTTTAAGGACTATAAAGTAAAGACTTCTGGCGGAAGTTTAGGATTTCTTTCAATCATTGGATTGATCGGTTTAGCAGGCTATCGACGGATCAAATATAAGTAAAGGATTGCACATGAAAAACTATAAAAAAGGATTTCTGACACTTGTTGTATTGTCGACCATGTCATTGATGGCGGCAGATGATAAAACGATTTATGTGACCACCTTTGACGATGAAGATGGGACAAATCTTGATAAGTGTTCGTTAAGAGAAGCATTACGCGCTGCCGCCACACATAAAGCTTATGGTGGCTGTAGTGCAGGACAGGTTTATTCAACAGTACCCAATGTGATTCAGTTAGAAGCAGGTGAATATAAGTTGACTAAAGAGTTAAGACCTAACTCAGATGTTTCCATTGTTGGTAAAGAACCTGGTGACTATAGTCGCCCAGATGTATTGACCAATAATTTCCCTGCGGCAACCCCATTAAAAACCACAATTTCAGGTCAAGGAAACTCGCGTATTTTCAATACCATTTATGAAAATAAGCCGAGTTTAACGCTGAATGATTTGATTCTAAAAGATGGATCAAGTTTAAATGAGACCAATAACAGTGTGGGTGGTGCGATTTATGCTGGTGGTGCGACAACTTTAAATAACGTATCTATTCTGAATTCCAAAGCGAAAATTGGTGGTGCGATTTATTTAAACGATGTATCGAGCTCCCTGACTGTAAGTTATGGTCTATTTGATGGGAATACTGCGGACCAAGGCAGTGTACTTGGAATGACGTGTGCGGATAACTTGGTTTTTACAACACGAAATATTGCAGTGAGTGGTACGACTTTCATGAATAATGGTGCTGCAAATAGCTTAAGTATGTTTAGCTTTTGTGGGCAACCAGCAGTAACATTTACTGCAAATACCATGACCAAAAATACTGCAAGTGCCAGTCAAGGTAGCATCATCCAATTTAGCCAATTGACGCCACAAGGAAAGGTTAATTTTAGTGATAATTCTTCTTTGTCATTGGTCAGCAATACCATTGTAAAGAATGATGCTTGGGCAACCCTGCTGTATGGATTCAATGGTATAAAAGCATTGAGTAATAATATCTTGGCTTACAATACTGGGAAATCTTGCCGTTATGCAAATGGTGATGTGAGTAAGGTGGAAGGTTCAGGTGTTGTACTTGTTTATAATGCTTTAAAATTGGCTACTGGTGATGATCAGTGCGAAGTTGCAGAGGCTGTGACTAAAGAGGGCAAGGACCATTCACTGGATCTGGCTAATATTGAATTTTCAACTATTTTAAATGAATTAGAAGCACCAAGTGAATCTACAGGCTTTATGCCAATGTATTTTCCTAAAAATTTAGGTACAGACAAAGATCTTGTCGATATTGGTTATACAGGTTGTAGTGGCGTTGATCAGCGTGGTGTCACACGCGTGATTGCAGAAAACTCAAATGGTCAAAACGATGTAGCAAATTCATGTGATATTGGCTCTACAGAAGTGTTACGTTTAACCGCAAATAACTTAAGTTCAACCAATACCTCGGTCGTTGCTGCACTTAGCTCTTATCAAAACATCTTGGATAATTACAATAAGTTGATTGCTGACCCAGCAACCAAGCAAGATTATATTCCCTTTTATAAATTTCAGTCAGAGTTGTATAGTAATTTAATCAAATACACCAAATCAGATCAAAAGTATCGCACGATTTTTGTCGATCCTTTTGTAGCCAATCTGCCTGCAGAAATTATAACTAAAGATGCTACTGGTAAAGATGTTCGGGTGGTAAAACATTTAAGTGTGGACAATTATGACGTGATTGTAAAACCACTTGGTGTGGGTTTGTTGGATGGCAATAAAGTCTTTGCAGGTAAGGAAGATCCAAACTTTAAATGTGAGTGGAATCCAAACTTAAAGAGAATTATGTTATGGCGTATAGATGACAGTGTTACACCATCGGGTGATAATGAATTCTGTAGTTATCAACTTAAGTTAAAGACAGATCCAAACATTAGCTCTTCAGCCTATGTGATTGGAAGCTTTACTAATATTGCACCTATTGTAGAGGATAGTAGTTTTAAAATTGAATATAGCTCAACCAAAGCAATTGACGTAGATTTACTGCAATATGCCAATGATGATGGTGATGGTAATGCGGCTGCATTAACAGCGAAGCCGAATAAACCAAAATTTTATGTCAATACAGATGGGGTTGAATTACCTATTCGTATTGGAACAAATATCGATCCTGTCGTGATTACTGCTGATCGTAGCGGCCCTTGTCCTGGTAGCGATAGTAAATATACCTGCTATGGTGGTAAAGTCCATATTCAACTTAGAAATACACTTGATCCATTTAGCTATAAATTTACCTACTATGTGTATGATGCGGATGGTGTTATTTCTAATGCTGCAACTGTGAAATTAGAAAACTCAGGTACAGCGCCAGGAAGTACACGTACAAGTGGTGGTGGTTCATTGGGGTGGTTGAGTATTCTTGGATTGTTCGGGTTAACAGCTTATCGTTGTATGAGTAGACAACCAAAGCAATAACAGTCAAATCAATACATTTAAAATAATCATTTTTAACACATTGTGTTATAGCAAAAAGCCAGTTTCTAAAAACTGGCTTTTTGCTATCTGTATGTTTTTTGCTATTTGTATGGGCTTTCTTCCTAATTTGTATTATAAGTTTTAAATAGAAAGGGTTTGTTGATTGATTTCCCTTAAATCATTGAAAAGTTATTCATTTTGAACTGATATGAAGCAATTTACTGTACTTACACCGCTTGAACAGATCCCATGTAGTTCTGATGAATTACTTTCGATTAAAAGAAATGATTTGGTTCCACTACTCGATAATCAAACACGACTGAATTTGTATGCTGATCAGTTGATTCAAGCACAATCGGTACTGTTAAAAGCCATCGATCCAAGTTTGACGCAAAAGCTGAGTCAAATTATTGCACATATTATTCAGCAATTATCTGCATCCAAGAAAAAGCTAAATCAACGTAAATTCAATGCGATACAAAAATGGTTAGGTTTGGATTTGGAATTTAGTGTTGGACAAGTCAAATATTTAAATGATTTAGAAAGTTTAATTGATGAAGCCAAACATTTGAGTCAAAGATTACAAATCGAAATTCAAAAGTCGGAAGCAAGATTCCAACAAGCCAATGGCTTAAGAGAGCAAATGGCGAAATATATTCGTGCAGCGCAGGAATTTTTACATGAATATCCTGCTTTTGTACAACATCGTCATCCCTTGGATAATTTTGCAGATCGGCTGTCTAAGAAAGTCAATACGCTACAAACGCTACAAGCCAGTAATGATATTGCGTTAGCACAAATGCAGTTAACACAACAGCTTTCGTTGAGCTTACTTGATCGCTTTAATGAAGCTCAGCATGTCCTGATTCCTGCATGGCAATATCATGTCAAACAGAGTAGTGCGCAGAATTCTTTTACAACGACTGAAGAATTGGATAAAAGTCGTGATAAATTAATTCAATCATTAAAGAAATCATTAGAAAATAAATAGGATAGAAGTATGAGTGATTCGAATCATCAAGCATTAACTGAAAAATCCAATACGCCGTTGGAATTACAAAAGTTTGAACAATTGAATTTGAAAGAAATAGGTTTAAACACCGAAGATTTTAATGAGGTTGTTAATGCGCATAAAGACCTAGCCAATATTAATCATGCATCCGTAGCTGAATATGGTAAAAATATTGCGACCAAAACATCTTCATATACAGATGAATTACTCAACTTAGTCAAAAATAAAGACTTAGATGTGACTGGACAAAAATTAAATGAAGTTGTGCAAGTTGCTCAGCAATTGAATACATCCAGCATTTTGAATCAATCAAAAAACTCAGGATTTATTGGAAGCATACTCAGTAAGTTTAAAGGTGCTAAGCAAAGTTTCGATCAACATTTTAATACCACTAAAGAGCAAATAGATTCATTGGTCAAGGAAATTGAAACATCGCAAACAGGTTTAAAAGCACGGGTGGACACATTAGATCGTATGTTTAATGGAGTGCAAGAGGAATATCGACAACTGGGTATTTATATTGCTGCAGGCCGAATCAAGCAAGTTGAAGTGCAGCAAGAAATTGCGACTTTATCTCAGCAAGAGCAAGATCCTAAAATCAATCAGCGTGTTTATGACCTCAACCATTTAGCCAACAATTTAGAAAAGCGGGTCAGTGATTTACAAGTCTTGCAACAATCTGCAATGCAAACCTTACCGATGATTCGTATTATTCAATCCAATAATATGATGTTGGTTGATAAATTTTATGCCATTAAAAATATTACTTTACCTGCATGGAAAAACCAGATCAGCTTGGCGATTTCACTAAATGAGCAACGAAATAGCGTACAACTTGCCAACACGATTGATGATGCAACCAATGAGCTATTAAAACGCAATGCAGATTTACTTCATCAAAATTCTGTGGATACTGCCAAAGCCAATCAACGTTCAGTGATTGATATTGAAACACTTGAACATGTTCAAAATACCCTGATTAAAACTGTAAATGATGTCATTCAAATTCAGAAAGAGGGCATGCAAAAACGTGAAGAGGCTTCGACTCGGATTAAAGCGCTTCAATCGAATTTGCAACAGTTGGTATTAGATACCAGTACACATCAATCCTAAGCCAAAGCTTAAATCTTGGCACAATCTCATCTAAAGGTGTAAAGGTTGACTGAAAAAACTCAATATCCTGTAGATATTCAACAGATCGAACATGGATTAAAAATACTTCAGCGTCGAAAACGGAATTTGATGGTTTCGGCTGTGGTTTTATCCTCTGTGGGTATCGCAAGTTTAGTTTCTGTTTTTTTTCAACAGGAATTGGTTTTTAACTTATTTGGTGTGGCACAACAGGTTCATCAATTGCACTTGCCATATATTCTAGATCAGCAGTTAAGAGAATATATCCATCAACCAGACTATCTGATGAATGCATTGTCATGGTTGGGTTGGTTGATCTTAAAATTAATAGTGTCTTTTATTGGCGCATTTATTATTGTGGGTGTATTAAAAAAAATTCGCTTTTTTAAAGTGCGCTTTCAATCTTTTATCCTTAAATTTGTAGCATGGCTTTTATCCTTGATTATACTCTGGTCTGGTTTGACTTATGTGCAATATGATCTGAAAGATGATGAAGACAAGGAGTTAAAATCATTTATAAAGTATGATCAAAACATTCAGCAAAGCGCTATTTATCAATATCTGCAAAGATCGGATGCGCCGGAAACAGTACAAAGCTATTTATTGGCACAAACCGCGTTGATGCATAAACCAGTTGATAAGGTTGTGGCGACGGTTTACGCAGAAAAATTGATTAAAGCGGAGCAATCTGATTCGCGCTTTTTAGAATACGGCTTTAAACCTGAGCAATTATGGACAATTCAACATCAGGTATTTAATCGAGCGCTTTCCCCGATTGCGCAAGGTGTTGAAGCGCAAGTGGGTCGTGCAAGCTTTTGGTCGAACATTGTTGAAAAGGTTTTATGGGGAATTTCAGCACTCAGTTTATTTTTTAGCTTGATGATTTATGGGGTGGCAAGCCGAATTGCGAAACGTTTACATCGAATTGGTCATCGTATCGGTTAGTGCAACACTTTAAAGCTTATACTTTGTAGAAATACTGATAAAAAGCACTTTTGTGATGAGCAAAAGTGCTTTTTTATTGCTGTAAAATTAAATCTCGTTGTCCTAAGCGACATCTTTCGCTCGGTTGGTAATCAGGTCTTTCAGTTCTAAGGTATCAAAGGTTTTATCCCAAATTTCACCATCCACAATATAGTAAGGCGTTGGGTGTTTACCGAAACCTTGTACATAGTGGGTGATCTCAGTTTGTTTATCTGCGATTTCCTTATGTTGAATAGAACGTAGAACTTTCGTGCCATCCAAGCCCATACCTTCGATGATTTGTTTCAGTACTTCTGGGTTGGCAATGTCTTTACCATGGGCGAATATGGCGTGGAATAAAGCCTGCGTTAATGCGAATTGGTCAAAGATATTGTCTAAAGCCAATATCGCTTGATGGGCTAAACGGCTATTGGGCATACGCTTCATATGCTCAATATCTACGGTTAAATCTTGACTATAAGCCGCAAATTTTGCCATATCAAGTTTGCGATTGGCTTCTTTGGTTCCATATCTTTCAGTCAGGTATTGATAAACATCTAAGCCTTGTTCTGGAATTTCTGGTAAAACTTGCACAGGTAATAATTCGATTTTTTTCGCCATGGGTTGATTCCAATGTTGTTTGAGTTTTTCAAACGCCACATAACTCATTGGATAGACGATATCGAATACGAACTCTATTTTCATTGTTTTACCTCTTCACTTATTTATACAGGAATTGTGAATAAGTACACCTTGTTGTACTTAATTGGAGAAACCACAACATAAATTTAGCTTAAAACTTTGTGGCTTGGCTGCGCATGATTTTTTGTAGAGAGATGGTCGAAGAAATATTATTTTTGTTGAAAATTAATCTAATTTTAAGTTTCGAGGAAGTCGGGGGATGTCTATTGATTTTCTAGCCAATGCCCATATATATACCAGCATTAAAGAATTTAAATTTGAGAATAGGGGGATATGCTGATGAGAACGTGGCTGATTTTTGTTAAACTAAAAAACCGATTGATTTAATAAAAACAAACTGTTTTATCTATTTTTTAAATAGACGTAATATACATTCAACGAAAGAAATTTACTCCCTTGGAGATTGTTAGCATGTTAGATACAAATACTTCTGCTCAATTAAAAACATTGTTAGAGCGTCTTGAGAGCCCAATTGAAATTGTTGCTTCTTTAAATGGTTCTGATAAGTCAGACAAAATTAAAGAGTTGGTGACTGAAATTGCTGCGCTGTCAGATCAAGTGACTGCACGTTTCGATGGTCAGAATGATCGTAAACCGAGCTTTGGTATTGCAAAAGTAGGTGAACAACCTCGTGTATTCTTTGCTGGTTTACCGATGGGGCATGAGTTTACCTCGCTAATTTTAGCTTTATTACAAGTATCAGGTTATGCGCCAAAAGTTTCTGATGAAATCTTGGCTCAAGTCAAAGGTTTAAACCTGACTGCGAATTTTGATGTATTCGTTTCTTTAAGCTGTCATAACTGCCCAGATGTTGTTCAAGCACTTAACTTGATTGCAATTAATAATCCTGGCACTACAGCGACCATGATCGACGGTGCATTCTTCCAAGATGAGGTTGAAGAACGCAAAATCTTGGCTGTACCTATGGTTTTCCAAAATGGCGAACATATTGGTCAAGGTCGTATGACTTTGGAAGAAATCGTTGCGAAATTGGACAGCGGTGCTGCGGCTAAAGATGCTGAAAAGCTGAATGCTAAAGAAGCGTTTGATGTATTGGTGATTGGTGGTGGACCTGCTGGTGCAACATCTGCGGTATATGCTGCACGTAAAGGGATTCGCACAGGTATTGTTTCTGAGCGCTTTGGTGGTCAGGTCATGGACACCATGGATATTGAAAACTTTATCTCAGTACAAAAAACACAAGGTCCTAAGTTTGGTTCAGATATGGAAGCGCATGTACGTGAGTACGGTGTGGACATTATGAACTTACAAAAAGTGAAAAACATTGTTGGTGCGGATCAAACAACTAATGGTTTAGTTGAAGTTGAACTGGAAAATGGTGCAAAACTTGAATCAAAAACGGTCATCTTATCTACAGGTGCACGTTGGAGAGAGATGAATGTACCAGGTGAGAAAGAGTACAAAACACGTGGTGTTGCATATTGCCCACACTGTGATGGTCCATTATTTAAAGGCAAGAAGGTTGCCGTGATTGGTGGGGGTAACTCAGGTGTAGAGGCCGCAATTGATCTTGCAGGTATTGTTGAACATGTCACATTGATCGAGTTTGATACTCAACTTCGTGCTGACCAAGTGCTTCAAGATAAATTGAATAGTTTGCCAAATACCACGGTGATTTTGAATGCACTCTCTACAGAAGTGATTGGTGATGGCTCGATTGTGACAGGGTTGAAGTATAAAGACCGTGCAACAGACGAACTGCATACCATTGAACTTGCGGGAATCTTTGTACAAATTGGTTTATTACCAAACACAGATTTCTTAAAAGCAACTGCTGTAGAGCTTTCAAACCGTAATGAAATTGTGGTAAATGATCGTAATGAAACCAATGTAAAAGGTGTATTTGCTGCGGGCGACTGTACAACAGTGCCTTACAAACAAATCATCATTGCCGCTGGTGAGGGGGCAAAAGCGTCTTTATCTGCATTCGATTACATAATTCGTTCAGGTCAATAATCTTTCAATGATTACACGTTGAAAAGCAAGCCAAAGTGCCGTAATGAGCACTTTGGCTTGCCTTAACATTTATCTCATGTTTTACCCTTGATAGGAATTGAGTTGCTAACAGCTCAATTCCTTTTTTTGTGTTGGAGATTGAATACTATTGAAGAGAGTTTGCGAAAATAAGCTTTGTTAATGTTGCAAATCTTGAACAAGCGCAATGGTTTTTTGTTCTGCGGCTTGGATCGATTGCGCTAACAACTCGCCACCAAATTCCTGATACTCAATTGCGATTTTATGAAATTTTTCGATACCTATAAAATTGAATGCTGTTTTTATTGCGGGTTCAGCATGATTGGGAAATGGCGCATCAGCTGAATCGAAGTCATGCCCACCACGGGCAGAAAGGATAATCATGGTTTTTTGATGATCCAAAAGCCCTGAGTACGGTTGCTCTTTACTAAGATCAAATGAGTAGGTTTTATTCATTCTCACGATGTGATCAATATAGGCTTTTAGATGAGCAGGTGTGCCAAAGTTATACATCGGTACGCCAAGCACAATAATATCTGCCCAATGTAATTCTTCGATAAACTCATTGCTCAGTTGTAGGCGTTGTTGTGCCTTTTCTTCAGATTCTGCATAACCAAATTCAGAAATGATCCACTCTTCATCAATATAAGGGGGTGGATTTCGACCTAAATCACGATGTTTAACTTGCACAGATGAATCAATTTCATTCCATTGATCAATAAATAATTCGGTTAAGCGTCGGCTTAAAGAACCATGTGGGTGCGTACCTGAAATACCTGTTCTTAAACTAGTATCTATTTTTAGTATATTTGCCATGATCATTACTCAATTTGTTGTTTGTTCAAATTGATTTTTATAGAATATGAAAAAAACAACAAACGATAAAAATACATGTTATAACTGAATCTAATTCATTTATATTTTGCACGGTGATCTTCGGTGGTTTTGCATAATTCCTTGGAGCAATTGTTGGCTTTTCAGCATGTCGCTGAACAACTCAGTTTTAAAAAAGCAGCAGACCAATTGTTTTTAACACCTACCGCCTTAAGCCATCGTATCAAGAAGCTGGAACAGCAATTGAATATACAGTTATTCGAACGACGTACACGCTCGATTAGCCTAACGCCAGAAGGAGAGTATTTGCTTAAGCATGTACAGTCAGGTTTTGGACAGATTCAAACTGCTTTGTTTCAACTTGAGCAAAATAAACAAAGATTATTTACCATTACGACAACACCATCCTTTGCAAGTGAGTGGATTATTCCCTATTTGCCAGAGTTACAAAGTCGTTTTCCCAATATTATGTTTCGGGTACATGCGAGTTATGACCTCATCAATATGACGTCTGGTCTCTATGATTTAGCGATTCGGTATGGTTCAGGGGGCTATCAAGATGTTGATGCAGAATTATTTGCAGTTGATGAATATGTAGCTGTCGGGCATCCCTCTTTGGATATTGCAACTATGAACTGGACGACTGTGCCATTGATTCACTTTACCTGGGGAGACGAATACTGTCCAAATCGAGTCAATTGGCAGAAATGGTTTGAAAAACAAGGCTTACATATTCAAGCAGGGCAAGCGCAGGTATTTTATACGCAAGAAAGTCATGCAATTCAGGCTGTATTGTCTGGACAGGGTATTGCATTATTAAGCCGCATTTCGATTGCCAATGATTTACAACAAGGGCGGCTGAAAATTGTATCCCCATGTGTTGAAACGGCATGGAATTACTATTTTTTAACTTTGCCAGATGCTGATTTTATTGTGAATGAAGTCAAACAGTGGTGTAAGGAGAAGTTTTCGCAAAATTTTGCCCATGAATGAAGATCTGTGATTTTTATCATCGCTTAGCTTTTTGCTTATATTGCCTATCTTGAAATTAAAGATTAAATCAAACAGAAATTTTTAAATAAGAAAAAAGCCAAAGTGTTCCCCAAATACACCTTGGCTTTTCCCTAATGTTGTTGTTTTCCCCTTTTCATG
Organism: Acinetobacter sp. GW821-FHT01C12; assembly: GCF_059422625.1. NCBI lineage: Bacteria > Pseudomonadati > Pseudomonadota > Gammaproteobacteria > Moraxellales > Moraxellaceae > Acinetobacter > Acinetobacter sp. GW821-FHT01C12. The sequence goes on along the minus strand of NZ_JBWKXD010000001.1, from coordinate 1,151,786 downwards.
AGCTGTGTTGCCATACAGCTCAGCTCCATTTTCTTTATTGTTATTATTATCTGAACCTATGCGTTAACTAAGCAAAATACGTTCCAAGATTAGAATTGGTGTGGCATTTTGTCTTAGCCAAACAAACTTAGATAATGAAAGCGATTTAATAATTGTGCTTTGCTTTCTATATGTTGTGGATTTTGAACAATACATTCAATTGGACAGACATCCACACAGGTTTGATGTTCATAAAATCCGACACATTCAGTACAACGCTGTGTATCAATTTCATAGAACTTTTCGCCTTCAAAAATTGCCTGATTGGGGCATTCTGGTACACACATATCACAATTGATGCACTGGTCTGTAATCATTAAAGCCATTTCGATATCCTAAACTGCTTGGTAAGCCAATGATGATGCTGAAATATCAGCAGTCGAATTTGGTAAGTTTCTAATTAATAAGGCATATTGCATATCAATATCGGCAGGAATTGGAATTTCTACAATATATCCTGAGCCTTTTGCATCTATGATCGGTTGTCTGTTTTTATCTAAAATTTCATGAAGAATAAATGTGATGTTGCCAGATGTGGTCATGAGTTCCATAGAGTCACCCACAACAAAACGATTTTTCACCTCAATCTTGATGTAATCATCGTTGCGTTCAAGCACTTCACCAACAAATTGCTGATGGTCAAACTGAGAGGATCCCGATGCATAGTTTTGATATTCAGCATGGACATGACGGCGTAAGAAACCTTCGGTATAACCTCGATTGGCTAAACCTTCGAGTTGTGACATTAACGCCCGATCAAACGGTTTTCCTTGTAGCGCATCATCAATCGCTTTGCGATAAATTTGTGCTGTTCTGGCGCAATAAAAGTAAGATTTGGTGCGTCCTTCGATTTTTAAGGAATGAATGCCCATCTTGGTTAAACGGTCTACGTGCTGAACTGCACGTAAGTCTTTAGAGTTCATAAAGTAAGTGCCATGTTGGTCTTCTTCAGCAGCAAACATGTCTTCTTTATGACGTTGTAATAAAACCGGTTCGCCAAATTGATGTTGTTGTATGGCGTGTTGCTCGTCGGCATCTTTATTGTTGCAACAGTCTGATGCTGTCTCCAGTTGTTGGACTGGAATGACATCCCCAGATGCATCTTCTGTTGCTTCGTGAATATTGTATTCCCAGCGACATGCATTGGTGCAAGCGCCTTGATTAGCATCACGTTTATTCATATAGCCTGAAAGTAAGCAACGACCGGAATAAGCCATACAGAGTGCACCGTGTACGAAAACTTCGATTTCCATATCGGGTACATTCTGTTTAATTTCTTCAATTTCCTCGATAGATAACTCACGTGACAAAATGACACGGGTGAGTCCCATATTTTTCCAAAATTTTACGGTTGCCCAATTGACCGCATTTGCCTGTACAGACAGATGGATGGATATTTGTGGGAAGTTTTCTCGAACCAGCATGATCAAGCCAGGATCTGACATGATCAGTGCATCAGGTTGCATGGCGACCACAGGTTCAAGATCACGAATAAAATTTTTTAATTTAGCATTATGCGGTTGAATATTTACCACCACATAAAATTTTTTGCCTAAGGCATGCGCTTCTGCAATCCCTATTTTTAAATGATCATGATCAAACTCATTATTACGAACTCGCAAGCTATAGCGAGGTTGACCTGCATATACCGCATCGGCACCGTAAGCAAATGCATAACGCATATTCTTCAATGATCCAGCTGGTGATAGGAGTTCAGTAATGTGTGAGATGCTCATATAAATTTAAAAGGCATACTAAAAATATGGTTTTATTGTAAGGGTTTGAAAATAAGATTCAACCTAGTAAAACACTCAGGATTAATTGAGCTGATTTTTGTTAAAATATTTAATATTCAATATCTTATGTTTAATTAATCGGGTTTTTTGAAAAACCCTAAAAAATTATTTAAGCCTTTTTAATTGCTGATCGATAATAATTTCACCATCTTCTTTACTAAAAGCAGCACGTTGTGGCGCAGATAAGAGATCTAAAACCAATTCAGAGGGCCGACATAAACGTACACCCAATTCAGTCACCACAAAAGGGCGGTTGATTAAAATCGGGTATTGCAACATGAAATTAAGCAATTGATCGTCAGTCCATTCTGTTTGATCTAGTTTTAAGGTTTTATAAACATCAACATTTTTACGTATTGCATCTCGTACCGACAAAGTAGATTGCTGAATCAACTCGATGAGTTGTGCCTTGCTTGGTGGGTACTGTAAATACTCGATCACTTCAGGTTCGATACCTGCATTTCGAATGAGTGCAAGGGTATTGCGTGAAGTCCCACAGGCAGGATTATGATAAATCTTAATTTGAGATGACATCGATCGACTCTCTGTTAAAAAGCAATATTGCATTTATATATGGATATGCGTATATTCGCAATAGTGAATATGCTAAACCATAAAATTGAGTAATTGCGATGGATCAACCCGATTTCTTTAAGTGCTTATCTGACCCAACTCGTTTGGATATTTTAAAAATTGTGTTGGCACAAGGTAACGTTTGTGTTTGTGAAATCACCGAAGCCTTAAATTTAAGCCAGCCAAAGATTTCTAGACACTTGGCCTTGTTGAGGAATTTGTCCATTTTACTTGATCAACGCAAAGGCCAATGGGTGTATTACCGTTTAAATCCTGAATTACCAGAATGGGCCAATGCAGTATTAAACATAATTGCAGCGCAAACTGCGAATTCAGTTATGGGTGGTTCAGACTTGATCCAAATCAACAGCTGTTGTGAGTAAGCTGTTATGAACTCAAATCAGCCAACTTCGCGGCTTTCTTTTCTAGATCGCAATTTAACTTTATGGATCTTTATTGCGATGGGATTGGGGATCTGCATCAGCGTATATTTCCCACAGGTAGCAGTGGCTTTAAATCGTTTAAGCCTTGAGTCAGTCAATATACCCATTGCGATAGGTTTAATTTTGATGATGTATCCGCCACTTGCCAAAGTGGATTATGCGACCTTAGCTGTAGTCTTCAAAGACAAACGAACGTTAACTTTGTCTTTGCTACAAAACTGGTTAATCGCGCCGTGCCTGATGTTTGCTTTAGCGATCGTGTTTTTACATGCTTATCCTGAATATATGACGGGTTTAATTCTTATTGGTTTAACACGTTGTATTGCGATGGTATTGGTATGGAATAACTTAGCAGGTGGTGACAATCAATATGTCGCAGCTTTGGTTGCTTTTAATAGTATTTTCCAAATTGTCTTTTTTAGTACTTATGCTTGGTTGTTTTTAACAGTTCTACCACCGTATTTTGGTGTGGCAGGAAAAGTTATTGATGTTAGCTTTTGGACGATTACACATGCGGTTTTAATCTATTTAGGTATCCCATTTTTATTGGGCTTTCTAAGTCGGATCATTCTGGTTAAACGCAAAGGATTAGACTGGTATCAACAAATGTTTATCGCTAAAGTCAGTCCGCTGAGTTTACTGGCATTGTTATTTACCATTGTGGCGATGTTTAGTTTAAAAGGGGCGGATGTAATTAGACTACCATTCGATGTATTGCGAATTGCCATCCCATTAACTCTGTATTTTGTGGTGATGTTTTTCCTGAGCTTTTTTATGAGCAAGTGGATGGGCAATGATTATCCTAAAACTACGGCGATTTCTTTTACCGCGGCAGGAAATAATTTTGAATTGGCACTTGCTGTCGCGATTGCAACATTTGGATTGGCTTCACCTGTCGCATTTACCACGATTATTGGTCCTTTGGTTGAAGTCCCTGTATTGATTGCGTTGGTCAGTGTTTCGCTATGGCTGCGCAAAACTATTTTTAAATCAGCGCATGGGCTCAATCAGCAGAGGGAATAGCCGAAAGACCTATTCAACACAATGTATAGTCAATCTGTCAAAAAACTTAGGTACAAGAATATAATTTTTATTAATAAATATTTTTAGTTAAATCAATTGCATTGGGTGATTTTTTAGCTTGTAAAGCTTGCAATGACGCACCTTATATTCAAAGTTTAAATACCTTTGCGTAGGCGATTGCCTCCCTTTTTAGAGATAAAAAGGGACAAAAATCTTACGTTTAACAGGGCTCTTGCGCTGCAAACAAAGCAGTGCTTTATTTTTGCTCATATACCCCCGCTCAATGGCGACATCCATGTCGCCATGCGATAGCTACACCTTGTATGATTTAAAAGGACAAAAAACGAGTTGATAACTAATGGTTGTTTAAAGTTCATGCAAAAATATACGCTTCATTTGTGACCAATGACTTGTATGAATAAATAGATGGTTTGACTATAAGTTATTCCGATCCTTCAAGTTTTTTGACAATCTGACAATGATCAATGGTGGTGTTCGAGGAGCAGGATTGACGTAATTCATGCAGTTGTGATTTAAAATGTTGTAATTCATATATTCGAGTTTCTACATGTCGAATATGTTCTTCAATCAATTGGTCAATGATTTTACAGCCTTGTTCAGGATGTTGTAGATGCTCTAAAAGTTGAGTAATTTCATGTAAGGTCATATCTAATGCGCGGCAACGTTTAATAAAAATAAGCCGCTTTAATGTTTCATCATCATAATATTTATAATTATTATCTGCACGATAACTGGATCTGATCAGATTTTTTTTCTCATAAAACCGCACAGTATCCGTCGACAGCTGAGTTTTTTTAGCGAGATCACTAATTAAGTATTGATGCATGGTTTATTTTCCTGAATCAACTTGACCTTGGACTAACTCCATAGTTTTAAATAGCAGTATAGCTGAATTTTTCATCATTATTGAAGCATGTGCTGATTTTCTGTAAAGCACCAACTTGACTGAAAAAAAATAAGCAGAGAAGCCCATTTATATTGAATCAAGGAGAAGTGTCATGGCGTGTACATGTAGTCATGAACCTGCACCACAGAAACCGAATAGCAAGTTTAGAACGGCTTTGTGGATTGCACTGTTTATTAACCTTGCCATGTTCTTTGTTGAATTGATTGGTGGGGCATATGCACATTCTTCTGCACTTTGGGCCGATTCTCTGGATTTCTTTGGTGATTCCATCAATTATGCCGTTTCTTTAGCGGTATTAGGCGCAACGCTGTATTGGCGAGCGACTGTTGCCTTGTTTAAAGGGGCAATCATGGCAATTTTTGGTTTTGTCGTGATCGGTAAAACGATCTATGCCTATACGAAAGGGATTCCGCCAGAAGCGATTACCATGGGAGCGATTGGTATACTGGCTTTAATCGCCAATGTGATTTCAGCCCTTGTGCTTTATGCTTTTAGAGATGGCGACTCCAATATGCAGTCTGTTTGGCTGTGTAGTCGTAATGATGCGATTGGAAATGTCGCCGTAATCTTTGCAGCTATTGGGGTTTTTGGTACAGGAAGCATGTTGCCAGATATTATTGTGGCCGTGATTATGGCGACTTTAGGCTTAACTGGCGGTTATCAGGTGATGAAGAAAGCACTACAAGAACGTAAACAAAATATGCCGACTCAACACGTCTTACAATGACCCTCAACTACTCCACAATAAAGTATTTTTGATCTCAGCAATGGGATCAAAAAAACATCATGAAGTAAGCGTTTAAATTTCAGTTATACGCGTTGACATTTTGCTCCAGAAATTATTCCAGAGTGCTAAATACTCAGACTGGACTTGGTCCAAATACTGTTGGTCGTTTTGATCATAACATTGTATCAGTAGGGTCCAAATGTCATCTTGATGGTTGTCATCATTGGCAAGGGTCGCGTCATTTTGATCAGCCAGCCCATGACAAGCATAATAACCTTCAATAAATTTACTGTTGTAAATCGACATGTTGTTACGGAGTGCTTCACTAAACTTTATGACTTGCAGCTCTGTACAAGCCAAAATGAGCAATAATTCTGTATAAGAATTGATATGTTGGTGAATAAATTGGGCTAATGCAAAAGCTTCTATTTCAGTCTGTTGCTGATCCAATGGATCTAATTCCAACTGCTGCATCAATTTTAAAAAATAAACCAGATGTGATTTGGATGCAGCGCTTTTTTCGAGTTGGTGTGTATTGAAACCCAGTTCATCAATTAAGTTTAGCGACAGTAAATAGCGTGCATATATTTTAGCTGCAATCCTATTTTCTGGATGAATATTATGGTTTTTTTCGAGGCTAACGGCTTGATAAATTACCATGCTAAGTGCATCTGTAAAATTTTTAACAATCGCCGTAAAATAATTAATATGAATAAATTTAAGTTGTTCAAGCGTCAGCTGGCTTTGATTCAACTGGACTAATATTGGGTGCTTAAATAAAACATGACAGTGTGTTTGTCGCTTTAAATTTGCGATAGCTTGAGTATTTTGCTGCCATAATTCAGGTTGCAAGGAATTTTGAATGAAATGCAGCAACTCGAAACGAGTATGTTCAGATTGCGTGAAAGATAATATGCTCATATGCTGCATTAAAATTTTAATTTTGCCGTTTTTATAATAGTAAAAAACAATTTGTTTTGCTAGTATTTATGCAGGTTTAATATTTTATATTTCATATACTTGCCTTTGTAGCCTTGATGTTTTTTTATAAAAACTCAGTATTCATATGAATTTAAGATATAATTCTTAGCATACACTTGAAGTAATTCGTATTTATGTGCTGTTCTTATAAGCTAATGCTTTAATTTTAATCTTAAATTTTTGTACATCAGGTAAAAACAAATGTCAAAAAAAGAGGACATCATTAATACAGCGTTGAATCTCTTTAATACATATAGTTATAATTCTATCGGTATAGACCGAATTATTAGTGAGTCTGGCGTTGCAAAAATGACTTTTTATAAATATTTTCCATCTAAAGCCAAATTGATTGAAGAATGTTTGGTCACGAGAAATCTCAATTTGCAAGAATCATTAGATGCTGCAATCGCTAAATGTGATCCACAAGATTATTTATCTCATATTAAAGCCATCTTCACATGGTACAACGCATGGTTTCATAGTGAAGATTTTAATGGTTGTATGTTCCAAAAAGCCGTAGAAGAAATTTCAAAAGTTTATCCGTCATCACTCCAACCTGCAACTGACTATAAAGAGTGGTTAAAAGGGCATTTGAGTAATGCGTTGCGTCATTTAGGTGTTAAACAAGATATTCAACTTGCTTCTTTCTTGTCGAGTCTTCTTGACGGAATGACGATTCAGGCGCAAATAGATCCTCAGCAAGTGTGTTTAGATGATTATTGGAGACGGGTAGAAACCCTGATTCAGATAGAATTGGCTTTAGCTCAACCGAGTTCAGTTTAACCTTTAAGTTTGTTGAATAATCGCAGATTGCAAGCGTAATCAATATTTGCGCTTGTTGATCTATTTAATTTTTCCTTAAAACTTGAAAATAAAAAAGCGCGATCACTTGAAGTGAATCGCGCTTTGCTGATAAGTTTTTTATATACCTGATGATTTATTGTCATAACAATAAATCATCAGGTAAAGAGATGCTTGAAGCATCTTCTTATATTTATTCTTATACCCTCTGAATGCACATGTCATTCGTTTTTTTCAGCAAATTATACAGACTTGTCTGTTTAGTTGGATTATAAAGATTTTGTTGCTTTTTACAACAGAATCTTTGTGAATTTGTTTGTTTTTTTATCAAACGGCTTAAAAGTTAAAAAAAATATCTAATTTTTGGTACTTTGCGTTTAATTTTATGAGTGCTGATCTATTTTAAAAGCCAGTTCTTGACCTTGTTGATTAGGCTAGCAGACTTCTATTTATCTTTAAATGGCAGTAAATTGTTATATGCCAAGCATGTGGTCAAGGATTTGAAAATTGAAATGAATAATTGTAAATAAATATTAGAAATAAAAAGTAAAAGACCATGAAAAGTGCCTATGCTGTTTGGAATATTAATATTTAAGCATTAGTGATTCATTCTTCGGGCTAAAATTCTAGGATCATTACTATTGAGGATTTGTTCAATTTTGCCATTAGGGCGCTGAACAATCGTTTGATCATGTGTGTAGACTTTGCCATTGTGAGTAACCGCATTTTGATCATTGGGCGGGGTAAATAACCATGTTTCATTTTGTGTTAAAGGATGAACCAATAAATTGAATTCAGTATTTGTTGGATATTGGATATCACCTAAGGTTAATTTTTCTGTCAGTGTGCCATTTTCAATCCCGATGAGTTGTTTATTTTGATCCAAATAGACGTTTGCCCATTGTAGGGAAACAGCTTTGTATTGGGTGAGAGGATTGTGAATCCGCCAGTAATCTGTAGAAACAAAGTTGTCTGGATATTTTTGATATTTAGAACGTTCAATATCTGCCTGTGCCACAAGCGTAATATTTGCTAGCTGCATATCTTGAGCAAGATTACAGTGTTCTAAACCAATGATGTTGCCAGCATCATCTAAATAGACTTGAATATAGCTCATCAGCTGACAATTCCAACCTTCGATCGTATCCTCGCCTGTCCCCATTAAGGTGGTGGAACGATCATCAAAAAGTTCCAAATCAATACCACGAGGAATTTTCATGCTGTTAATTTGCAGCTTTCCAAATAATACGGGTTGGGGAAATTTGGCTTGTCTCAATGAGGTCAATTGATCAGGTTCAAATAATTCAAGTTCAGTCCCTTGTGGCATTTGAATGCCTAAAATTTTCTCAGGCGAACTTAATGTTTTATGTATGGAGTGATGCTCTTTTTCAATCTCATTTTTTGTATATAGAACAAGGAAATAAAGTGCCAAGCTCAAAAAAACGCAGAGTACACTACAGACAAATAAAGACTGAATAAAAATATTGCCATGCCTAAGGGTATTTCTGAATTTCGAGCTAAATATTAATCCAATCGTAAATAGACTAAAAATAATGCTCCCAAAGCCAGCGACAAAGAAAATCCAAAGATAGTTAAAAGAAAGTGGAATCATGCTATTGGGAATCGTATTTTTATATTTGCTAAGTTTCAGGATATTGTATGCAATATCCTGAATTATTTTCAATCAATCAAAAATCTTATGAAGCGCTTGGAATGGTAAAGTCACTACATCAAAAGTGACAGCAAAAGGGAATAACACCAGTTTATCTGCAGTTTTACTGCCAGCATTTGAGTAATCTTTTACCTCTTGAGTGGTATAGATACTGACTTGATAGGGTTTACTCAGTGCTTTTAGTGATGAAATATTAGAAGCAGAAGGGTAAACCAGACCAGATAAGGCAATGTTAAAACAGAAACGTTGCGCTTTTAGACGTTGATCACTTGAGGTGGTACATTCTTCTGCACCATTTTCAATAAAGAATACACGATCTTGTTTAGTGACATCTTCAGAAAGTTTGACATATTTGAGTGGTAGGGTTCCTGAAAAATGCCCATCATTTTTTTCTGAATTGAAAGTCAGCGCTTTATCAATTTGAATAAATTTTGGATCAAGTCCTGTGATCACTTTGACAAATCGGGCACCACCACTGGTGATGACATAACTATTTTTTTGTCCTGCAATGACAATGCTGTCAGAAGGTAGTGCAGAAATTGCTTGTGATGGTTTGCCAAATGCTAAAACCGTATCATTGACCAATACAGTTTGAACATTACGGGTACGGACACCGTTGTCTTTCTTTAAAAGGGTTGAAGTTGCACAGCCGGTCATGGCAAATACGGAAATAATACAAATGGACAATGTAGATTTATAATTTAATTTATTCATATTTTGCTCATTTAATCTTAAGGTATTGTTTATACCATTAAAAAAATAGGGTGTTAAGTTTTTAGCCTACCAAAAAATAGACAATAATTTATTTTTTCAATGAATTAATCCAATTTCTCCACAATTGATTGGCAAAATGTATCTAAAGTTTTTGATTGCTTTGTAAATTACCAATGAATTTAAAGCAATTGTACGATTTATTATTCTTTCTTTAGAATAATCGAATAAATCAGATAATTTTGATTGTAATTTCATTCCAAGATTCTTAGAATTGCCTGCTTGTTTGCGTGATCATTGGAACTGAACTTTGAGTAATTTTCTAACCGAACACCTGATCCATCGTGATGATGATTTTATGGTGATCCATAAGCCAGCAGGTATACTCACAGTTCCAGGAAAAACAGCAGATTTACAAGATTGTGTTATCAACAGATTATTAAAAATCGAGCCTAAGACTTTACTCATTCATCGTTTAGATCGTGATACCTCTGGGATTTTGGTATTTGGACTGAGTAAATGGGGACAAAAAAGTATTTCTAGACAGTTTCAAGAACGTCAAACCTCTAAAACCTATCAAGCTGTTGTTGCTGGAACTTTACATGGTGAAGGCACAGTTGATGTTCCTGTGATTTATGATCCAGAACATCCACCCTTACATATTGCTGATCCAGAACATAACAAGCCTGCATTAACACATTGGAAAGCAATCCAACATTTTCAAATTCAAGGACAGGCTGTAACCCGTGTTGAGTTAACCCCAATTACAGGACGGTCACATCAGTTACGCGTGCATATGCAATATTTAGGACATCCTATTATTGGTGATACTTTATATGCAACTGTAGAACAACAGCAGCTTATGCCGCGACTTTGTCTACATGCACAACAACTGAGTTTTCATCATCCTAAAACAGAGGAGCTTGTACAATTTGATTGTCCAGTTCCATTTTAGTTTAGATTTTTAAGTTGAAATTAAGTCGCTCAAAATTTAATGAGCTTTATGTCAAAAAGTATTGCGTAATGGGTATAAACTTTGTTCAAATATTCTCCTGATTTGAGCAACCGTGTTTTAGCCCTAACATGAGATAAAGGTGGAAAAATTGCAACAATTTGCTATAGGTCAACGTTGGTTATCGGACACAGAAACTGAGTTAGGTTTAGGTGTATTGATTGACGTCGATGAACGTTCAATCAGTATTCTTTTTCCAAAAAGTGACGAAACTCGTGTCTATGCACGTAATAATGCCCCATTATCTCGTATTGTTTTTAATATCAATGATGAAGTCCAAGACCAAGAAGGCATCAAGTGGATTGTCGAGTCTTTAGACGATCGCAGTGGTGTGATTCGTTACAATGTTATTCGTACATTGGATAGTGGTGAACAAGAGAAGAAAGCGTTAAACGAAACGCGTATTGGCGCACAAATTCAATTGTCAAAGCCTTTAGAACGTTTATTGGCAAGCCAAATTGACTATAAAGAATGGTATGACTTACGTATTGAAGCGATGCAAATGCAAGCCAATATGCAAACGTCACCATTACGTGGTTTGGTTGGCGCGCGTGTAGGTTTGATTCCACACCAGTTGTATATTGCCCATGAAGTGGGTAAACGATTTGCCCCTCGTGTATTACTTGCAGATGAAGTCGGTTTAGGTAAAACAATCGAAGCGGGACTCATCATCCATCAACAACTCAAAACGGGTCGTTCTGAGCGAATTCTGATTCTTGTGCCAGATTCATTACAATATCAATGGATGATTGAAATGCGTCGTCGTTTCAATTTGAATTTCTCATTGTTTGATCTGACTCGTACAGCTTCAATCAAAGAGCATGATCCTGAACTCAATCCATTCCTGACTGAACAATGTATCATTGCTTCAGTAGATTTAATGATTGACCATGATGATTTACGTGAGCAAGCCATAGACGCTGGTTTTGATCTGTTAGTGGTCGATGAAGCGCATCATTTGATGTGGAGTGAAGAGGAAGGCGGTAATGACCGTTATGATCTGGTTGAAGAGCTTGCTGAAAAAACTGAAGGTGTGCTGCTTTTAACGGCAACGCCTGAACAGTTAGGCGTAGAAAGTCATTTTGCCCGTTTACGTTTACTTGATCCGCAACGTTTTAGTTCGCTTGATCGTTTCCTTGATGAAGAAGAGCAATATCATCACACTGCTAAAATTGCTGAAGTGTTGATGTCAGATTTGCCACTTGAAGCAGAACATTTGGCAGCGGTTGAAAAATTATTAGGTCATCCGATTGAAGATCAGCCTGAACATCGTTTCCGTGCAATTCATGAACTTTTAGACCGTCATGGCACTGGTCGTATCTTGTTCCGTAATACCCGTGAAGCAATTCAAGGTTTCCCTGGACGTGATTGCCAACCAGCACCATTGCCAGCACCAGAAAACTGGTCTAAAGATGGAAAATTACGCGAACAAATGTGGCCAGAAGAGCTGCAACTTGATGGCGCATGGATGGAAACAGACCCACGTGTCATGTGGTTGATGGAACGATTACGTTCTGATTTAAAACATAAAAAAGTACTGCTGATTGCACGTAGTGGTCCAGTTGTTGAAGCACTTGAAAATGCTTTACGCATCCACGCGGGTATCCGCACCGCAATGTTCCATGAAGGCATGAGCTTATTGGAACGTGACCAAGCAGCGGCTTATTTTGCTGAAGACTCTTATGGTGCACAGATTTTACTGTGTTCTGAAATTGGTTCAGAAGGGCGTAATTTCCAGTTTGCTTCTGATCTTGTGTTGTTTGATTTGCCAGCAAATCCAGATGTACTTGAACAGCGTATTGGTCGTTTAGACCGTATTGGTCAGGAAAATCGTATTCAGATTCATGTGCCTTATCTTGTCGGTACAGCGCAAGAGCGTATGTTCCGTTGGTACAATGAAGCGCTAAATATTTTCAGTAATATTTCGCCTACAGCACAAACCTTACAAGAAAACTTTATTGTCGATTTAAAAGATTGCTTATTGGATGATAAAGGCCAAGCCTTTGAAGAGCTTCTTGAAGCGGTCAATGTGCAGCGTCAAGCACTTGAAGTTGAATTGCAAGATGGTCGTGACCGTTTATTGGAATACAATTCATGTCGTCCGATCGTGGCACAAGAAATTGTTACTGCGCTTGAAGACTATGATGACAATACTTTGTTGCCAATGTTTATGAAGCGGTTTATGGCATCGACTAACATTGACTTTGATGAGCAAAGCAATGGAACGGTGATTATTAAACCCACCGATCAAATGCAAGTGCAAGGCTTGGATATCGACGAAGAGGGCATGACTGCAACCTTCTATCGTGATCAAGCACAGATCCGTGAAGACGCGCAATATTTAACACTTGAACATCCGTTTACTGAAAGTGTGATGGAAATTATCCGTACTCAATCTTTTGGTAGTACCAATGTTGCGATTCTAAAAACCAATGCACTTAAACAAGGCACGATTTTGTTGGAAGTTTGGTTTAAAGTGGATGTGGTTGCACCTAAGGCATTAAATTTACCTTCAAGTTTGCCGACACAATTGATTCGAGTGTTATTGACTGAAACGGGTCAGGATATTACTGCCAAGCTTGATCCGGAAATTATTAAGCCGTATTTGCATCATTTAGATAGCAATAGCTGTCGTCAAGTGGTGAAAGCACGTCGTGAAGTGATTGAAGAACGCTATGCACAAGCTTTAGATATTGCTAAAGGTGTTTTACCGCAGTTAAAAGAGCAAGCTAAAGAAATTTATGGTAGCAAATGGCAATATGAAATTGATCGTTTAAGTTACTTAAAGCAATTTAATCCAAGTATTCGTGCAGATGAAATTGAACGTTTACAGAAATTCCAGAAAGAAGGTTTAAGCCTATTGGAAGGTGTTTCTGTAACGCCAGAGGCGATTCAGGTATTGGTCGTGGTTAAACCTTAATTTAGTGCAATTTTATCTAGATTCTAAAAGCTCCTTCGGGAGCTTTTTTGATGTATACGTTATGCATATTTAAATAATCAATTATTGGGTTGTTTTTATTTATTTGATTTTAAATGTAAAAGTTATACCCATTTATAAAAATTAATTCCTATTATTGCACCATTTATATGGTCATATCTTGTATGAGGGGCTATAGACCATGCATCAATGTCACCACACGATAGAAACGCCATGTATCATTGGATGAGATCTACTTTACAACAATAATCAATGAAGGATTTACAGGGAGTTTGTTGTATACATCGCAACCGTTTTTATGCTATTAAAATAGTGTACTTTGATCTCGATTTGTTCCTTAGAGATAAAGTTTACCCACCCATGTAATTTGATCATTCAGTATTGTGTATCCAAATAGACAAGTTCGAAAGCAACCGTCTATAGCCAAGATAAAAACTTAAAATAATGGAAGAAATGATATGGAAAACAAGGATTTTGTTGAGTTTCATGATACCCATGTGCACTATCTACTTCATTGGGAAAAGCAATTACCGCAAAAAGATGTGTTTGTACAACCATTGGCCAATGGCAATGTGGTGCATTACACATGGTCGGAAGTTGCACAACAAGTTCGCAGTATGGCGAGTTATTTACAGTCTTTAAACTTGCCTGAAAAGAGTGCGATCGCAATTTATGGTAAAAATAGTGCGCATTGGCTTATGGCAGATTTAGCGATCTGGATGTCAGGTCATATATCAGTCCCGCTCTACCCAACACTCAATGCGGAAGGTGCGGCTTATGTACTCAACCACAGTGAAGCCAAACTCTTATTTATTGGAAAATTGGATGGTAAAGCGGATAGCTGGAATGAGGTAAAAACAATCATTCCACAAGATTTAGCTTGCGTGCGTTTGGCATTATCACCTGAATTCGATGCACCGCAATGGAATGATATTGTGCAATCTGTTGCGCCACTAGAAAACCTGGTATTACCCAATAAAAATGATTTAGCGACCATCGTTTATACGTCTGGTAGTACTGGTGTACCTAAAGGGGTTATGCAAAGTTTTGCGACGCTTTTATCCGGCGCTCGTGAACTCAGATTGACTTATCAAGTGACAACATCTGATCGGGCCTTATCTTATTTACCACTTGCACATGTTGCTGAGCGTATTTTTATTCAATCTTCATTGATGGTGTGCGGTTTTACCGTGTATTTTGCAAATTCAATTGAAACCTTTGTCGAAGATTTGAATCGTGCCAAACCTACATTATTCTTTTCAGTGCCACGCTTATGGACCAAGTTCTATTTGGGGGTTAATGAAAAAATACCGCTCCATATACAAAAGGTTTTATTTAAAATACCGGTGTTGGGTAAGTTGGTTAAAAAGAAATTACTCACTAAACTCGGGCTAAATCATGTCCGTTATGCATTTACTGCTGCGGCACCGTTACCTACAGATATTATTTTATGGTACCGAAATTTAGGTTTAGAGTTACTTGAAGTCTATGGTATGACTGAAAATTGTGGTTATTCGCATGTGACACGTGTGGGGCAGTTTGCCAGTGGTTATGTGGGGCATGCCCAACCTAAAGTGGAGTGTAAAATTGATGAAAATGGTGAAATTTTGGTAAAAAGCCCAGGAACAATGTTGGGCTATTATAAAAATCCAGAAAAAACCGCAGAAGATATGACCGAAGATGGATTTTTACGTACTGGGGATTTGGGCGAGATCGATGCAGAAGGGCGTTTAAAAATTACGGGTCGAATTAAAGATATTTTTAAAACAAGCAAAGGCAAATACATCATGCCAGTTCCGACTGAGCAAAAAATCGGAAATCAGGCCTTAATTGAATCTGTATGTATTGGTGGTTCAAGCCAACCACAACCAATTGCCTTTATTATGTTGGCTGAAGATATTCGTAACAGTCTGAAGCAGAACCCTAAGCGAGATGAAATTGAAAACACCTTGAAAGCATTAAGAGTGAAGATCAATGAAGAACTTGAGCCCCATGCAAAAATCAGCTTCTTTGTCGTAGTCAATGAAGCATGGACCATGGAAAATGATTTACTTACCCCAACAATGAAAATTAAACGTAATAAAATTGAAAGTCGCTATGAGCCATTTTTAGATGCTTGGGCACAACAGAAACGAGAAGTGGTCTGGGAATAAAAGTTTTTAACAGTATTCGTATTATTAGCAAAAAAGCCTGAATTGTAATGTTGATCAACTCAGGCTTTTTTAATTTTCTTCTTTTACAGTGTAATACTTCACACCTTTAAAAGAAGGGTTTCTTGATGACTCAAATGAACTATGCTTTAAATCATTTCAGCTTTAAATCATTTCGGCTTGTTTAAGTTCTAACTTGATATAGGCATAGAAGATGGGTGCAACAATTAGACCCGCTAAGCCAAAGAATGACTCAAAGACTAACATTGCCAATAACACTTCCCATGACGCTGCATGGATTTTTGTGCCAATAATTTTGGCATTAATAAAGTATTCCAGCTTATGGATAAAAATCAGATAAAGTAGTGCGATACCTGCGGTAGATACTGAAATGGTTAAACCTGCCATAACAATAATGGTATTGGAGAGTAAGTTTCCGACAATTGGAATTAAGCCAAAAATAAAAGTCAGGATCACTAAGGTGTTGGCAAAAGGTAAATGTATATCAAATACAGGAAGGATCAGGTGAGAGAAAATCAAAAATAAAAAAGTATTGATTAACGAAATTTTAAACTGAGCAAACACCACATTTTTAAAAGATGACGAAAGATTCTCAATACGTGTGATCATGGCACGCTTAAATTCTGGCTGATCTGGCTGTGGACGCAGTTGGTTTAATGAGACAAGGATCCCTACAATCATACCAATCAGCATGGTGGCTAAATTATGTAAAAAGCCTGTTCCGGTACTTTTTAAGGTTGATAAATTATCTTTGATTAAATCAAAGGTTTGATCTTTTAATTCAGTGAGTGAATAAGGAATAAATCCGGGAATATATTGTGCCACTTCAAGTTGTAGCTTTTGTAAGGTTTTATCGACTTGGTCACTGATGGCATTGATTCCCGCACCTTGCAAATCATGTTGAACAAAGCTGATTAACCCTGTGATGCTGAGCACAATCAAAGAAATAATAAAGATGGCTAGAATAATGCTAATGGTCAGGCGAGCTCTTTGACCATCAATATATCTTTCTGTAATGCTACCTAAACTATTGATGATTTCAAAAACAACAAAACCTGCAAAAAATGACGCTAAAAGATGCAAGGGAATCAGTAAAGACAAAAAGATCAGCATGAGTACGTAACTTGCAATAATACTTTGACGATCATTTAACAGTTTCATGTGAATAGAGCTCAATTATACAATTGATGTATAGGGGAATATAAAAATACCAAGTTAGATTTATATCACTCTAACTCGCGGCGAGATAGCTATTTTTAAATACAAAGCTTAATTCAATGTGAAAATATTTGGCCTGAATACAGGGTGAAAAGTCTTTAAAAAACGTTATAGAAAGATAAAAGATCACTATCGTGGGATTGAGCAAAAAAAAATAATGCTGCGTACATTGAGCAGTACATAGAGTGCTATTAAAGTGAGTGATTCAAATGAATCACGTCATGCATATTATATAAGCCAGCGGGTTGAGACATACACCACATTGCGGCACGAATTGCACCTGTCGCAAAGTTCATCCGATTGCTTGCAATATGTTTGATTTCGACCTGTTCCCCATGACCATAAAATATCGTGTTATGTTCACCAACAATGTCACCACCACGTATAGCTTGTAAACCGATCTGTTGGGGTTCTCGCTCAGTAACCTGAGCATGGCGTTGATAGACCGCTAAATCACTGAGCAATTGCGTTCTGACTTGAGCAATTGCTTCTGCATACATCAATGCAGTACCTGATGGCGCATCTATTTTTTGTCGATGGTGCGCTTCGATGATTTCAGCTTCAAATTCTGTACCTAATAATTGGGCAGCAACTCGAACCAGATCAACACTAAGATTGACGCCAATGGAATAATTGCCTGAATGCACGATAGCAATATCTTGTGCGGCTTGAGCAATGTGCTGATTTAATTGCTCAGATAAACCAGTGATACCAATAATCATCGGCTTTTTAGCGTGCTGACAAATTTTTAAATGTTGCGATAATGCTTCTGCTGTAGTGAAATCAATCACCACATCACAATGCTGAATGACGCCTTCCAAACGATCTGAAATAAGCACATTTAATGGTGCTAGATTGAGATATTGCCCTAGTTCATGACCAATCGCTGCACTTGCAACTCTTGCTGTAGCAACAGTAATGTTTAGTCCCGCATTGAGACAGGCCTGAACTAGCATTTGTCCCATGCGGCCAGTCACACCAAGTATGCCTACACGAATATTTTGTTGATTGTGACTGATCATAGGGTCTTGATACTTGTATTTAATAGACTATGAAAGAATTGGTATTATTTAATTTGCGCTTCGTCTAAATGACGCGAACCTTCGAGTAACATGCGAATCATCACCATGGTTTGTTCAGCGACTTCTTTACGTTCAGCAATCGGCAAATCAATCACCTTGGCACCCATATTAAATACCAGCTGAGTAATGGCTTTGGCGACTAAATCAGGATGGGTTAATTTACTGTGATTGATGCGTTCTATTCGAATCAAATCTTCTTGGAGTTCTTGTTGGAAATAATTAAGTTGTTTGTCTACAGCAAGTTTATATTGCTTTGATCCTGTATAACCTTCACGCAGTAGTAAACTGAGGTTACCTTCATCGGCATCTAGTTGTTCAATAAATACTTCAACTGAACTACGAATAATACTGCTTTGTCTAATTGCCTTGATTCGAGCTTCATGCAAAATTTGACGGAGCACCACACCTGAACGATCAATCAGTTCAATCGCCAACTCATCAATATCTTTAAAGTGACGATAAAAACTATTTGGCGCAATCCCAGCTTCACGAGCAACTTCTCTTAAACTTAAAGAGGAAATACTTTTTTGCGGTCCAATCAAATTTAACGCGGCTTGGAATAATTCTTCTTTGGTAATTGTCGCTTTGCGTCCAACAGTACGTACAGAAACTTTTTCAAGCTCATGAATTTGATCTTGAAGGGTAGCTGGGTTCTGAGGTAATACGGACGTTGGATTCATAAAGTATCAAATAGTTAAAATATTTTTTTCATTATAGCCTTTGTCATTACATAAATGAAATGTCTAGATACAATACACGCGTATATACAAATATATATACATGTGTATAATAATTAAAAATCACTCAGATGGTGAGCCTAGTATGCACGCTATTGAAAAGCAAAAATCTCCCGTAAACGCTATATTTGATATGGTGTTAGGTACTCATACGACTAATTTTTGGCTACAGAAAATTAATCCATTGTGGTCAGTTCAACAAGCTTTGGGGAAAATAGTTGAAAAAGAACAATCCGCCGCAGAGACGATCAGTTTAACCATCAAAATTAACCGTTTGTTTAAAATGGGGTTGGCTGGGCAGCATCATCCGATCACTGTCGAAATTAATGGCCGTCGTTATGAACGTACCTATAGTCTGACTCAATTAGATACGCAACATGTATTACTCACAGCAAAAAAAGTAGAAAAAGGCATTGTGAGTAACTGGTTATTTGAACATGCCCAAGTGGGTGAAGTGATTGAATTTGGTCGACCTTATGGTGATATGTTATTGCCTCAAGTAGTCAGTCCATTGATTCTGGTCGCAGCGGGCAGCGGTATTACACCGATGTATAGCTTGATTCAGGCCTTGGCAGCCAACCAGCAACTTGATCGTCAGCCAGTACATTTGATGTATTGGGTTAAAAAAAATGCAGACGTTGCCTTTAAACAACAGTTTGAGCAATTAGCCCAACAGTATCTCGATTTTAAATTTGATGTGTTCTATACCCAAGAAGTACCCGCAGACGCACGTTTAAATAATGAATATTTACATATCATTAAAAATCTTGAGCAAAGTACGGTGTATGTATGTGGTCCTTCAGGTTTTGTGGCAACAGCTGAACAATTGTTTGAACAGGCCAAGGTACTTAAAAGCGAAGCATTTAGCCTAAGCCCAGTGATTTCTGATGACACCGGTTTTATCAATGTCACATTAACCAAATCCAATAAAGTGGTTGCAATCCCTAAAGGTCAAGCCATTTTAGTTGGCTTAGAACAACAAAATATCAAACCAGAACATGGTTGCAGAATGGGGATTTGCAATAAATGCGCGTGTAATAAAGCACAGGGTGCCACAAAAAACTTAGTCAATGGTCAAGAAAATTTTGAACCGAATAATTTACTGAGAATTTGTGTGAATACTGCCAAAACTGATTTAGTTATTGATCTTTAAGCGAGTTTTATCATGAATATGCCAGTTAAAATTCAATATTTTAAAAACACCAAAAACCGTGAACTGACCCAGACTGAGCTGGATGCTTTAGCGCGCGAGCTGGATGCGATTAAGCAAGAAGTCTTAGATGATATTGGCGAAAAAGATGCCAAATATATCAAAAAAGTATATGCCGCTATTCGTTATAGCAGTATTTTAGGCCGAGCATGCTTATTTGCGGGTTGGTTCCCACCAGCATGGTTACTTGGTACAGGTTTACTGAGCTTTGCAAAGATCATGGAAAACATGGAGCTCGGTCATAATGTCATGCACGGACAATATGACTGGATGAATGATCCACGCTTTAAAGGTACAACTTACGAATGGGACATTGTTGGAACCTCTGACAACTGGCGCCAGACCCATAATTATAAGCATCATACCTATACCAATATCAAAGGGATGGATGATGATATCGGCTATGGTTTATTGCGTTTATTCCCAGAACAACGTTGGAAAGCGGGTTTTTTATTGCAGCCTTTATATGCAATTCCGTTCTGTCTATTGTTCCAATGGGGCGTTGCGATTCAAAACCTTGAAATTGGTAAATTGGTTTATAAACGTAAAACGTGGGCGCAATTTAAAGAAGAGTGGAAGCCAACTCAAAAGAAAATTGGTAAACAGTTTTTTAAAGATTATCTTTTCTTTCCCGTGATTGCAGGCCCCGCAGCTTTACCTGTATTTACAGGTAATTTAGTTGCCAATGGTATCCGTAATATTTGGACATTTAGTATCATTTTCTGTGGTCACTTTACCAAAGATGTCGAAGTGTTCCCTAAAACTGTTTTACAGGATGAAAGTCGTGGACATTGGTATATGCGCCAGATTCGCGGTTCTTCGAATTTAACTGGTTCAGAAGCATTTCATATTTTGACAGGTCATTTGAGCCATCAAATCGAGCATCATTTATTCCCTGAAGTACCTGCTCGTCGCTATCGTAAAATGGCACCTAAAGTTGAAGCGGTATGTAAAAAGTATGGTTTAAACTACAACAATGCAAGTTTGTTTAAGCAGTATGGTCAAGTCCTTGGACGTATTGTGAAATATGCATTTCCATTTAAAAAGTAGTTGATTTGCTAAAGCTAAAGCCACTTTTAAGTGGCTTTTTTATTGTCAATGATTGGGTTTTTCAGTAAAGTTTATTTGACTGTTACTAGGGTTAATGAGAAGAACATGATTCAAAAACAATTAGAAAATATACAAAATTGGTTAGTGCAACATGCAGCAAAGATCGCAAATCAATCACTCAATCCCGCGGCAAGTATTTCAGATATAGAACAATTTGAACAAAGGCTTTCTAAACATTTACCTGATGATTTTAAACAGTTGTACTGTTGGCATAATGGAATGAATGAAGAGGAAAATTTAGGCAGTTTATTTTATGGTATGGAATTTTTATCGCTCACCAATATTGAAAATAAACGTGCCGATCTTGCGGATCTCGTTGATGAGTTGTTTGTTCTTCAACATGCTGACCCACAAATCAATCCAACCAATGCCCATCATCGAGATTGGGTTCAGTTTGCGCACGATGGTGGGCGCACAGGTTTGTATGTGGATTTAGCACCCACCGCCGTTGGTCAAATTGGCCAAGTAATCTTTATTGATCATGAATATGATGTTGGTATTCTAGTCGCCAACTCGATTACCGATTTACTTCAACAATTTTCAGATGATTTAGACAATGACTTATATCAACTGAATGAAGATGCTTTAGAAGATGAAAATGAATTTTTAGAAAGTGATGCAGCTATTGATCTGGTCAATTGGCATATGAGTGAACGCTGGGCGCGTCCTGATTTTACTTAGCTTTTTTTAGACAAATCATTTTATAAAATTATGTTTGAACGCTTCACTCATAAAAAGTGTATCAATAGCGATTATTGTTACACACTCAATTTTGAACGCATTACATTTCTAATCAAATCAATTTTACAAAATCAAGTAAGCTCTAATTTTTAAACGAGCAAAATGATGGATCATAAAATAACGGTTGATGAGGTTGTAGCACGTTCAGTAAAAATCAGAGAACGTTATCATGAGCTAGAGCGAATAAATCATCATGCTGAATGGACAGTGCAAGAGGATGCGTTGGCATTTTTATCTGATGCTGGATTGGTTGGGAGATTAGTGATGGCGCAGACGGGGAAGTGGTTACACAAAGGCGATGCTCAGCAAGAGTTGCAGCATAAGCTAGGTGAATGTGTTTGGTGGTTAGCCATTATTGCCAATGAATTAGATATGGATTTAACTGAAGCCACACAATACTTTTTAGATAAAGCTGAAAAGATTTAAATTTTTGGAAAAACTTCCATAGGAAGTTTTTTTATAATCTTAGTTTAGAAGCCTGCATTTTGGCGGGCTTCTTTCAATTTGTATATTTAGTATGAATGACTAACTGATAAATAAGTCATAGCCCATTCGGCCAATTAAAAACACCAGTAAAATTAAAAAGAAAATACGAATAAAACCACTTCCATATTTAAATGCTAAAGCTGTACCCGCAAGTGAGCCTAAAATATTGCAAACTGCTAAAATGATGCCAGCCATCCATAAAATATGCCCAGAAGGGATGAAGAAAAACATGGCAGAAATATTGGTGGCGACATTGACCAATTTGGCAGATGCAGACGCATTTAAAAAATCAAAAGCAAATACTTTCACAAACAGAAAGAGTAAAAAACTGCCTGTCCCTGGGCCAAAAATTCCATCATAAAATCCAATTAAGGCGCCAAAAAATAAACCTAACGCAATTTCTTTCTTACCCGTCTGTAGCACAGTATGGATTTTACCTAAGTCTTTTTTGGCAAAGGTGTAGATTGCAATCAAGATCAGCAGAAAGAATACGATATAACGCATCAGTTCTTTCGGAATCAACGAAACTGACATTGCACCTAAAAAAGAAAATATAAATGCTGCCAACATTGTGGGTAGTATAAGTTTCCAATTGATCGTAACTTTCTTAAAGTAAGCAAATGCAGAAGATACAGTGCCTGCCATGGCAATGATTTTATTGGTTCCAAAAACTGTGGCGAGACTTTGATTGGGAAAGGCATGCATTAGTGCTGGGAGTAGAACTAATCCACCTCCACCCACCGCAGCATCAATTAAACCCGCACAAAAAGCGAAGAAGCCTAAACTCAGAAGTATTGTCTCGTATTCCATTACAGATTGTTCTAACTGTTATTTTAAGAGAATAATCATAGAATATATTCAAATAAAAGTAATTAAAAAGCGCTAATCTCAATCCATGAGATTAGCGCTTTAGTTTTAAATGCTTTGTAAATCTACAAATTTTTCAAAAAATTAGAAATCAACAGAAGTTTGTAGATAGAAAGTACGCGGTTGCCCTACGTATTTACCACCAGTAGAGTCAGATGAACGAGTAAAATATTCTTGATCAAATAGGTTTTTAATCCCACCAGCAACTTTCAAGCCGTAAAAATCTTGTCCAAAATCATAACCAGTACGTACCGCAAAAGTTGAGTAACCTGGGATATCACCAGTACGACCATCTGCAGTTTCAACGGTTTGGTAAACATTGCCTGAACCCGGCGCATGTTGTTTAGATTGAGCAAACATATCTGCATTGACAGACCATTTGTCAAAGCTATAACCAAGCCCTAAATTTCCAACATGTCTTGAATAATAAGGTAAGTCCTTACCAGCAAATTTACCTGCCTCAGACACTGCTTTGGTAAATGTATAGTTACTATAGACTTTTAAGCCTTGCAGAGAGTTGTAGATATTACCAAAGTCATAACTTAGGCCAAGCTCTACACCTTTATGACTGGTTGCACCTAGATTGGTCCAAATGCCTGTACCAATATTGTCAGGGCGTTCAAGTAATAATTCTTTATCAAAGTCTAAATAGAACACTGTAAATTCAGCATTTAAGCCATTGCCGAGATATTTAGTCCCAATTTCGTAGTTGTTGGATTTTTCAGGATGTAAACCATCTAAAGTGGTTATCGCTTTATTTCCTTCAACTTTAGCCAATTGGTTATATTGTTGAGGACCAAAAGAAACCGCTGCATTGGCAAAGATATTCCATTGTTCATTGAAATTATATTGCACAGCAAGGCTTGGTAAAAATTCATCAGAATTTATTTTTGGATGTACTGTATTGATGAATTTACCATTTTGATAAGCGGTATAATCATTATGGGTTTTAATTGACTCAAAACGTACACCTGGAGTGATGGTTAGTGCACCTAGACCAAAACGGTTATCAATATACACGGCATGCGCTTTGGTTCCACCTTCACTAGTGGTGTTGGCAAGACGCTCACCTGGCGTCCCTGTTACAGTATTATATGGCGCTGTACGGCCCGAAAACTCTGAACTGTCTTCTTGTAAATAGCGATAACCAACTGTGACTTCATTATTCATACTGCCTAAAGTGTAGGCACGTGAATAACGTGGTTCAATGCCAAAATATTTATAATCACGTGGAGAGTTACTAATTCGACTATTTGCAGTACCTTCTACAGCTGACTCTAGATCACTGGTACGGAATGAATCGACATAATAACCAAGGATTTCAAAGTTATTGCGTTCATCTTTATGGCTATATTTAACAGAAACATCTGAACGACGGCCTGCAAAATAGTTACGGTATTGGTTCGACTGGTATGGGTTTTTGGCATAATCCGCAGTCGTTAAGCCTTCTGGCATTTCGCCACGACCTTCATAATGATGCAAATTAAGTGCAATCGAATCTGCATCTGTAAACTGATATGACGACTTTAACATGACGTCATCGATATCTATGTCGTTATTAGCTTCGCGATAGCCATTTCCTTTGGTTCCTGAATAAAGTAGCGCAAGACCTAAACCATTATCCATAGTACCGCCGATAAAGAGGTTTGGGCTGTACTTGAGTTGGTCGGTACCTGTGGCGAATTCTGTGGTTAAACCAACAGAGCCTGATAGTTTTTCAGGGATTGCACGGGTATTAAAGTTGATAATCCCCCCCACGTTTTGAGGCCCAAAGCGGACTGAACCTGCGCCACGAACAACGTCTACAGATTCAATATTGCCCATAGAAACAGGTGCCATAGACAATTGTGGTTGACCATAAGGCGCGAAGGATAATGGAACACCATCCATCAAGACAGTGGAGCGCGGTGAGAGGCGAGAGGTTAAGCCACGTACACCTAGATTGAGTGAAACATCACTCCCCCCTGTGCCATTGCTGTCCTGAACCTGAACCCCTGGCACTTGTTTTAGCGCATCACGGATAGAGGTCACCGCAGATTCGTCCATTTTTTTACGATTGATAATGGTACGTGCACCTGCATGCTTGTGAACTTTTTCAGCATTGGCTGCTTCAAGCCAGTTTCCTTCAGCTTGTACGGTGATTGTTTTAAGTGTTTGCGTTGAAGTTTCTTGATCGTCTTCGGCAAAGGCAGCATTGGATATAAAGCTAAGTGAAACAGCAATTGCAAGGCTGAGATGTGAGGGTTTAAACAGGGCGAAGTCAGGTGTTCTATGGCTTGAAATTTTCATAAAGAGATAGGCATTTGAAATTGTGCGTATCTTAATCTCTTCAAGCATATTTTTAAATCAGGATGATTATCATTTAAAACTATTGTTTAATTCAAATTAATAGATTTTTTAATCAAATATTCACTTTTTTATATTGCAATCGCAAATTTATATAGTGCAATAGCAAAAAACCGTGCATAAGCACGGTTTATATAATAATCAAAAACTTACTTAAACTGGATTGAACCATTGGCATTGACTGTGATTTTTGACTCTCCCGCTGCCATATTTTGACCACCAACGGCATCGGCAGCTTCGAACTTAGCCATAGATGCGCGTGCTGCATAAACAGGTTGCGGATAAGAGTTACTGGTATTGATGTTGATATTGACCAAGTTATAAGACGATTTATTCCATGCTTGCGTTAAAATTTGCGCGCGTTGTTGGAAGTTCTTCGAAGCCTCAACCATCAATTCATTTTCAACTTTTTTACGTTGTTCATCAGACACTGTGAAATTAATCGATTGTGTTTGGAAGCTGGTTTGCAACTCGTTGATTAACTGGCTTGCCGCTTTAAAATCTTTACTTTCGATTTGAATTTCTGCACGACCACGCCATTCTTTCAATTTTTGGTTGTCATTGTCATAAACAGGATAAGTGGTTTGTGAACCTGTTTCGACTTTAACTTGTGGATACTTTTTCGAAATGCTAATAGCTTGATTCATTAACTGGGTGATTTGAGAAGATAACTCAGCAGGTTGCTTGTTGTTTTTCTCAATAAAAAGTACAGCATGCATTTCATCATTAGACACTTGACGTGTCGCATCTGCTTGAACGTTGACAATATTGTAGTTTAACGGGTCATTTTCTGCTGCCATCGTCATTGTGCTCAGTGTGGTTCCCAAGAGTAAAGTAGTTAAAGCTAAATAACGCATAATGAATCCTTAAAATTGTTTGACTAAATTTTATGACCGAAAGATATATTGTATAAATTGAATCTGTTTTTAATCATAAATCTGGTTTGCGGAAAACTATGGCAGATTTTGTGGTGCATTTGTAATAATTTGCATATGAATTGCAATTTTATTTTGAGTAAAATGTTTTAAAAATTAAAAGCTTATCGAGTTTGATTGTGATAAGAAATGATCAGAATGGTTAAGATTTATAAAGTGATTTTAATTATCGGCTTTTCTTTGCTTTGTCACATAGTATGATGATAATAACGAATTAGATTTAGCTAAATGTTTTTTTCGATAAATGGAGTGTGGATAAGTACATAAAAGATATTTATTTTCTTGTAAAAAACTGTATTATCGCGCTCCTAGTTATGAAGATTAAAAGCACTCTAACTAGATTTCTATAAAGCACCGAGTCAAAGGACCACAAGTCACCCGACTTATTTCTTTCAACCCATATCAGAGATGGTAATTCGATATGAGCGTTACTTCTGTAAATCCTGCTGCCACTTCCACAAACGAATACTACTTGACTCGCCAAAGTCAGATGGAATCGAATGTTCGTAGTTATCCACGTAAATTACCGTTAGCGATAGCGGAAGCACATGGTTGTTGGGTTACCGATGTTGAAGGTACAAAGTACCTCGATTGTTTAGCTGGGGCAGGAACATTGGCATTAGGCCATAACCATCCTGCGGTGATTAAAAGTATTCAAGACACTTTAGCGAGTGGTCTCCCTTTACATACTTTAGATTTAACAACGCCTTTAAAAGATGCTTTCACTGAAGCACTGCTTGCACAACTTCCGGGTGGGCAAGAAGAGTATTGCTTACAGTTCTGTGGCCCATCTGGTGCAGATGGTACAGAAGCAGCGATTAAATTGGCGAAAACCTATACAGGTCGAAATACAGTTATCAGTTTCTCTGGCGGTTACCATGGGATGACTCATGGCGCGTTAGCGATGACAGGTAACTTATCTGCTAAAAATGCGGTAAATGGCTTAATGCCAGGCGTACAATTTATGCCATACCCGCATGAATACCGTTGCCCGTTGGGTGTTGGCGGTGAAGCAGGTGTTGATGCCTTAACTTATTATTTCGAAAACTTCATTGAAGATGTCGAAAGCGGTGTAACTAAACCAGCAGCTGTGATTCTTGAAGCAATTCAAGGTGAAGGCGGTGTGGTTACAGCACCGGCGAAATGGTTGCAAAAAATCCGTGAAGTGACTGAGCGTCATAACATTGTGTTGATTTTGGACGAAGTTCAAGCGGGCTTTGCACGTTCAGGCAAAATGTTTGCTTTTGAACATGCTGGTATTGAACCTGATGTTGTGGTGATGTCAAAAGCAGTAGGTGGTAGCTTACCATTGGCTGTTTTGGGTATTAAACGTAAGTTTGATGCTTGGCAACCTGCAGGTCACACAGGTACTTTCCGTGGTAACCAACTTGCAATGGGTACTGGTCTTGCAACGATCAATACCATTAAAGAGCAAAACCTTGCACAAAATGCGCAACAACGTGGTGATTTCTTACAAGCTGAATTGAAAAATTTAGCGCAAGAATTCCCATGTATTGGTAATGTTCGTGGTCGCGGTTTAATGATCGGTATCGAAATTGTGGATGAGCGTAAGCAAGCGGATCATATGGGTTCTCTTCCTGCGGATTCACAATTGGCTGCTGCAATTCAAACGGCATGTTTTAACAATAAATTATTGTTAGAAAAAGGCGGCCGTAGCGGTACAGTGATTCGTTTACTTTGCCCGTTGATCATTACTCAAGAAGAATGTGAAGAAGCTATTGCGCGCTTTAAGAAAGCGGTTGCAGAGGCTCTTATTGCAGTTCGAGGCGCTTAATTCATGGTAGATTTTGCAGAACATCGTAAAGCGTTACTCTGCAATGATGCTCAATCTATTGCTGACTATGAGTCAGCAATGGGTGAGGCGACTAAAGCGGTCGCAGCATGGTTGCAAAATGACAAAATGTATACAGGTGGGAGCATTAAAGAACTTCGTGAAGCGATTTCTTTTGCACCGTCTAAACAAGGTCTAGGTTTACACCAATCGCTTGAGCGTATGGTTGAGCTTTTCCTGAACAAAAGTTTGAAAGTACATCATCCGCACTCTTTAGCACATTTGCATTGCCCAACCATGGTGACAAGTCAAATTGCTGAAGTTTTGATTAATGCGACCAACCAATCAATGGACTCATGGGATCAAAGCCCAGCAGGTTCTTTGATGGAAGTTCAATTGATCGACTGGCTGCGTCAAAAAGTAGGTTATGGTGCAGGTCAGGCTGGTGTGTTCACCTCTGGCGGTACTCAATCTAATTTAATGGGCGTATTGTTAGCGCGTGACTGGTGTATTGCCAAGAACTGGAAAGACGAAAATGGTCTGCCTTGGTCTGTGCAACGTGATGGCGTTCCAAGTGATGCCATGCGTAATGTCAAAGTGATCTGTTCTGAAAATGCACATTTTTCTGTGCAAAAGAACATGGCAATGATGGGCATGGGCTTCCAATCTGTGGTGACTGTTCCAGTCAATGAAAATGCACAGATGGATGTTGATGCGCTCGAAAAAACCATGGCGCATTTACAGGCTGAAGGTAAAATCGTTGCTTGTGTTGTTGCGACTGCTGGGACAACCGATGCAGGTGCGATTGATCCATTGAAGAAAGTGCGTGAAATCACCAATAAATATGGCGCGTGGATGCATATCGACGCAGCATGGGGTGGTGCACTGATTTTATCGAATGACTACCGTTCAATGCTTGATGGTATTGAATTGTCTGATTCGATTACATTGGACTTCCATAAGCATTATTTCCAAAGTATTTCATGTGGTGCGTTCTTGTTGAAAGATGAAGCGAACTATCGTTTCATGCATTATGAAGCTGAATATTTAAATTCTGCTTATGATGAAGAACATGGTGTACCGAACCTAGTGTCTAAATCTCTACAAACTACACGCCGTTTTGATGCGTTGAAATTGTGGATGACGATTGAAAACCTAGGTGAAGAGCTTTATGGCTCAATGATTGACCATGGCGTTAAGCTAACTCGTGAAGTAGCAGATTACATCAATGCTACTGCTGGTTTAAAAATGCTGGTTGATCCACAATTTGCATCGGTATTATTCCGTGTAATACCTGACAATTATCCAGTTGAATTACTTGATACTTTGAATCAAAACGTTGCAGATGAATTATTTGCGCGTGGTGAAGCCAATATTGGTGTAACTAAAGTTGGACAGGTTCAATCTTTGAAAATGACCACTTTAAGTCCAGTTGCAACTTTAGAAAACGTGAAGAATCTTCTTGCCTTGGTGTTAGAAGAAGCGGATCGTATTAAAGATGCAATTGCTGATGGTACCTATACGCCTGCAATTGACTAGATTGATATCCAGTTGATTGACGTTTGAAATAGATTGATTTTATTTCAAAAAACGCCCGATGAATTTCATCGGGCGTTTTTTATTTAAGGGTGTTTTGGTCTAAAATATGATCAAATACTTGGTCATAAAAAAGAGATATTATCGATCTCTTTTAAATTGAATATGGGGTATTAAAAATTACACATTGAGCTATTACGGGTGAGATCAGGTCCCCAAGTACGATATCCTTGAGTATCAATATGGATTTGCCCTGAAGCATACAGTCCTAAGCCCATGTTTAAGCTTTGACCATACTGCGACCAGAACTGGCATAATTTGAATTTGGTATGTTCGATATAGGCATAATCTTGAGGTTGTGGATTTTCTGGCCCAATACGGAAATCAATGGCTGAATTGAATAAGTGACGTGAAGATCCAGCACCACCCGCACATTGGTTTAAAGGTAAGTCTCGATATACCGAGGTTACAGTAAAATCAGTCAGAACTTTAGAGGCAACCAAGTATTTAAATACTTTTAATGTTGGTAATTGATTACTCCAAAGCTCACGGCTTGGAATCATATATTCAGACTTACCACACTTGTCCCAATCCCGTGCAGTTTTAAATAACTCAAAACTAGGAATAATATTTCCAGCATTATTTTGTTCAAGAAAACGTTCATAATCACGTGCACGTGACTGATTGTCTCCATAGATCAACCATTGGCGATAAGATGAAGGCATCGTTTTAGGAGGAATGGGGCGCTCAATCGTAATTTTTTCTTCGGGGATGTAAATACGCTGACCATGCGACGTGCTAATTGTTGGATTCTTTTGAGGGGAAGATGTACATCCAGCCAGAATCATTGTAGTAACACCGACAGCAAGTAAACCTTTCAAAATAAATTTCATTCTCAATATTAGCTAAAGCAAGTAACGGGCTATTTTAGTCTAGTTTGGCGCGTGTATTATGGATAAATTGCAAATAAATGTACAATTTACATATTAAAATGCAAAAAGATCAGCCTAAGCTGATCTTTTTTATACAATACTTATTTTTCTAAGTATTGTAATTTATCGGCTTTACCATTCCACTCTTCACGATCTTCAGGTTGATCACCGATTTGAGTAATATTTGGCCATTTTTGAGCAAGTTCAGCATTTAATTCAATAAATACTTCTTGACCTTCAGGGAGTTCATCTTCAGAGAAAATTGCATTTGCAGGACACTCAGGTTCACATAGCGCACAGTCAATACATTCGTCTGGACTAATGACTAGGAAATTTGGACCTTCATAAAAACAGTCTACTGGACATACTTCTACGCAGTCTTGATATTTACACTTAATACAATTTTCAGTGACAACAAAGGTCATGGCGTCAGCTACCTAAAAATATGGTTCTAATTAATAATGCTGTATTTTAGGGAAAACGCCGCAAACTAACAATTGCTTTTATTGATATTTAATATAGAAGAACCTGCTAAATCAATTTTTTTTATAGAAAATTCTTCTAACTTGTGATGAATTATGCATTTTTTAAAATATGCGCTGTAATTTTGATGTTGCCATAGGTGAAAAAATGCTAAACATATTCAAAAAAGAACATAAATATGAGACTAAATCACAGAAGCGAAATGGGGTTATTACCTTGTTATGCTGTTTTTTTAGCCAATTGCTATATTCAGAACTATTTAGAATTCTTTAGACCTGTATTTTCAGTATGAGTCAGATCATCACAAAGTATAGATAAGATGAATATCTTCGGGTTCTAATTCCCATAACTGCTGATCAGGTTTTTCTAAGACCAGCGCGCCTTGTTTAAGATAAAAGTCGACAGTACGCTGGGTTGGTGTTGCTGAAATATACAGTTGTTGTGCACCAAGTTGCTCAGCTGATTTTATCGCTGAGTGCATGAGCTGTGTACCAAGACCAAGGCCTTGATGATTTGCATCGACATAAAAATATTGTAATAGCTTCGCCTCTGGATAATCAGTGATGACTTGATTAGATACCAGTTGCACACCAATTAATCTATTCAATTGATTAAATGCGCCCACACATAGTCCACCTTGAATAAGATGCTGCTTTAACAGCGGGGGATCATTTTCTAAATGATATTCATCCCAGCTTTGCACATCATAAAAACAATCAACCAAATGTAATTTTTGCTTTTGTTGTAGATACATTTGGGTGATTAATTCACGTCGATCAATATGTTGCCAAATGAGATCTATATCGGAAAGTTGCAGGGGCCTAAGTGAAATATTGATATTATTCTCCTAAAACTTAGTACTCAATCACCTATTATGGAGTGCTTTAAATTATCGTCTAGATTGCTATTTAAAGATCAATAGATTCAAGTTATTTCCAGCCTAAGTAGAGAATTTCAAACTTACTTAGACTGGATAGCTATTACTGCTTATGCATTTAGTGCTGCTTTTAATGCATAGAGGTGATCTAGCGCTTGGCGAGGCGTTAAATCATCGACATCAATATTTGCTAAAGCATCGAGTACAGGTGATGATTTTTCAACTTCAATGACTTTTTCAATTTCAATGATGTGTTCAAACTTTTCAGGTTCAACGGTTTCAACTTCGGCAAATAAGTCATTTTGCACAACGGATTGCAATTGTTGCTGTTGTTGTTTCTCTAAAATTTTTAAACGCTTTTGCGCTTCTTTAATCACCCCCGCAGGGATCCCAGCAAGTTTTGCAACTTGTAAACCATGACTTTGACTGGCAGGACCTTGTTGCACTTTATGCAATAGAATCAAATTACCATTTAACTCTTTGGCCGTCACATGGTAGTTATCAATTGCCACTTCTTTTGAAAGCTCAGTTAATTCAAAATAGTGTGTGGCAAAGAGGCATAGACATTTGATTCGTTTGGTTAGATCAAGCACACATGCCCAAGCTAGAGATAGTCCATCATAAGTACTTGTACCACGACCAACTTCATCCATAAGCACCAAAGACTGATTGGTTGCATGGTGCAAAATTTGAGATGTTTCGGTCATTTCCACCATAAAGGTAGATTTACCCGTAGATAAGTCATCAGCAGAGCCTATTCGAGTAAATATACGGTCAATTGGTCCTAACTTCGCTGTTTTAGCTGGGACGAAACTGCCGCAATACGCCAGCAAACTAATCAGTGCAGTTTGACGCATAAAGGTCGATTTTCCGCCCATGTTTGGCCCTGTAATGATCGCCATACGATGATTGAAATCGAGTAGGGTATCGTTGGGGGTAAATGGCGTTTTACTGAGTGATTCAACTACAGGGTGGCGACCTGCGGTAATTTTGATCCCGATTTCTGGGCTGTATTCAGGTCGATTCCAATTATTCAAACGGGCTTGATGGGCAAAGTTTGCCAATAAATCGATATGGGCAATCGATGCACTCATCATTTGTAAATTGGCAATATCCGCTCTTAATTCTTCCAGTAACATTTCAAAGAGTAGTTTTTCTCGCGCAAGTGCACGTGATTCACTGGAAAGTACTTTATCTTCAAAAGATTTTAATTCTGGGGTGATATAACGCTCGGCATTTTTCAGTGTTTGACGACGGATGTAATGATCAGGCGCTTGTTCAGCTTGAGCACGGGTGAGTTCGATATAGTAACCACTGACACGGTTATAACCAATCTTCAGGGTATTGATGCCCGTGTTTTCTCGCTCTTTGATTTCTAAATCAATCAGGAATTGGCCTGCATGGTCACGGATTTTACGCAGTTCATCAAGCTCATCATCAAAACCTTCTGCAATTACATTGCCATCACGCAATAGTACAGGAGGATGTTCAACAATGGCGGACAGTAAACGTTGGTGTAATCCATTAAAATCGCCCAATTCTTCATTCAATTGCACAATCAATTTAGATTGCTGAGTCTCAAGAATCGGTTGGATTGCATGTCTTAAGAATGGGATTTGTGCACATGCTTGACGAAGCTGCACCAAATCACGAGGACGTGCACTGCCAAGTGCAACACGGCTTAAAACCCGTTCAATATCGCCAATTTCTTTTAAGACTAAGCGAACAGGACTTTCATGGTAGCCTTTGAGTAAAGTATCCGTTGCATCTAAACGTGCATCTAAGATTTGAGTATCACGAATGGGCTGCATCAAGGTACGTGCCAGCAATCGTCCGCCCATTGCAGTTTGGCAATCATTGATTAAGCTAAATAGCGAAGTACCATGCTCAAATAATGGATCAATAATTTCTAAATTACGGCGTGTAACAGGATCAAGTGCAATAAAATCTGAGCTTTGTTCTAATTTAATTGAACGAATATGTGGTAACGCAGTTTTTTGAGTTTCTTTGGCATAGTGAATCAGTGCAGCAGCAGCAGCTTTAGCCAAGGGTAGATGGTCAATACCAAAACCAGAAAGTGTGGAAACTGCGAATTGGTCACATAAGGTTTTTTGTGCGTTATTTAAATTAAAATCGACATTAGGTCGTTTGGTAATTGGACATTCAATTTGTCGTTTAATATCTTCAATAATATTCGGGTCGACAATGTCCTCATCGACCAATATTTCGCTTGGCATTAAGCGAGCTAATTCAATCGCCAAGCTTTCAGATTTAAACTCTTGTTGTTGAACTTTAAAAATACCCGCACTTAAATCCAGCAGTGCCATACCAATTTGGTTTTGTTGAAAGCAGATCGCAACAAGATTCGATGCTTGTGTTGCGGTTAGCAGGGCATCATCGGTCAATGTTCCAGGGGTAATAATTCGCACTACACCGCGTTCAACAGGTCCCTTACCTGTGACTTCACCAATTTGCTCACAGATGACAACCGCTTCGCCTTTTTTAACCAAACGCGCCAAATAACCTTCTGCAGCATGGTATGGAACACCCGCCATTGGAATAGGTTCACCATTGGCTTTACCACGATGAGTGAGGGTAATACCCAAAAGTTTTGCGGCTTTTTTAGCATCGTCAAAAAACAGTTCGTAAAAATCGCCCATGCGATAGAACATTAAAGAGTGTGGATGCTGCATTTTTACTTTTAGATATTGCTGCATCATTGGGGTGTGAGAAGATAAGTCAGCCAATGTTTCTTTGCTATTCATGTATGTTAAATCCTTAAATTTAAATAATAAATAAATTATTTTTGAAAGTTTGGCTGTCCAACCAATTCTAACAACTTCTGTTCAAATCCAACCTAATCTAAGAAAAAAGTGTACCTTTTAGTGTACCTTTTTTTATGTCAAAATTGAGTCAACAGTGTGTGAGAAATCAATTAGATTTCTCACTTTCGGCATTTTAACAAATTGAAGCCAATTAACAAAAAGGAATACTCATATGAGCGAAGAAATAAACAACAAAAGAAAGGTGGCACTATCTGCACGAGCAATTGATAAAATGAAGAAAGGAGATGCTGTAAAGATCGATATTGGTGAATATTCAGGTTTAAGAGTAGTTTGTGGTAAGACTGGTTTGAAAAGCTTTGTTTATCGTTATAGAAGCCCGATAGATAATTCTTTAAAAAAAATTACATTGGGGAGTTATCCCGATATGTCACTTGCTGAGGCTCGCATTGAACTTCAGCGTTTGAAGTTATTAAGGTCACAAGGTATATGTCCAGCAACAGAGAAAAAAGCAGAAAAAAATGTGTTAAAAAGAAAAAAAGAAAAGCAATCCGAGGCTAATAAAGCATTAACAGTAAAAGACGTGGTTGATCTTTATTTAACTGAAGTCATTGAAGACAAGGTAGTAACTGATCCACGCTCAGGGATGAAGAAAAATATACCAGGTGTACGTAATTTAAAAGGACAAATTGAAGCAAGGCGTACCTTATATGCTGATGTAGTTGCGGTTCTAGGTCATAGACAAGCTGACAGTGTAATGAGAAAGGATATTGTCGATTTTATAAAAAGAATTATTGATCGTGGAGCTCAGGTACAAGCAGGGCGTGTGTTGTCAGAGTTAATTATTGCCTATGATTATGCAATCGGTTTAGATTATTTTTCAGAGAGTTTTGCTAATCCCGCTTTGCTAGCCAAATCTAGTTTAAAGCAAACGAGAATAAAACTTACTTCTAGTAAACGGACAAGGGTATTATCAGATTTCGAACTTAAACAGGTACTTGTTTGGTTACCTGTATCAGGATTTTCAAAACATCATAAAATTATATTACATATAGCTCTTTGGACAGGCGCACGTACAGGTGAGATATGTTCAGCGGAGTGGAAGGATATTAATTTAGACAAAGGGACTTGGCATTTAAAAGGCACAAAAAATGGTAGTGAGCGTTTTGTCCAACTATCTCAACAATGTGTAGAGTACTTAAAAACTTTTCCACGTTTGAATAGCCTTTATTTATTTCCATCATTTAGAACTGGGAAGCCTATAGCTCAAAAAACTTTAACTGAAAAAAAGTGGGTGTTGAGGGGATCAGAAAGAGCTTCAAATCATAATTTGCAGCCACACCAGTTATGGCCTGAAGATATGGAAGATTGGAACCCTCATGATTTAAGAAGGACTTTGAGAACTAACTTGTCTAGACTAGGATGTCCGACAGATATTGCTGAAGCTATATTAGGGCATTCTAAAAAAGGAATAGAGGGGACATATAATTTACATACATATGAAAATGAATGTGCAATATGGTTACAAAAATGGGCTGATTATTTGGAGTCTTTAGGTGTGTGATTTATATTGATTGTTTTAATCTAGCAAATTATAAATTCAATTAGTTTAGACGATTTGATAGAGGTATAATACGCGAACCGCTTCCTAAAAATGTTAAAATAACCTTTGTTTTTACAAGTGTTTTTTATTGATAGTGCTTTTATTTCACATTCTAATACACATAAAATTTTGAATTGAATAGAGCAGAATTAGAATGAATTAAATTAAGGCAGCATTCGATACCTTAATTATTTAGCTATAATTATTTTTAAACTTTTTCTTTTAAAAATAGACGTTTCACACAATAATCTAAACTTAGATAGCGCCCACCGCCCAGCACAATTAATGCTAATAGCATGACTAAATAAGTTACAGCAAATTCAATACCATTATTTAATATGACAAATGATCCACTTGAGGTTAACCAATCATAATTTCCATGCGTCTCTAAGATTTGACGCGCCTTTTCTAACTTTTCAGTTGAAGCGAGGACTTGAGCACTAGCAAATGGAGCATTGGGATCAGCAATTGCTTGCCATCCATTTGGTAAATGTACTGTAACGATGGCAACAAGCATGGTGATAATGAGTGGAATGCTAATAAAGCGGGTCAAGAAACCAAGGGCTAATAGAATTGCTCCTATAATTTCAACTGAAGTAGCAAGGGTCGCTAACAGCATCGAGAATGGTAAACCTAAGCCCCAATCTGTATTACCAAACCATTCCACTGTTTGTTGAAAATGCGCAAGTTTGTTTGTACCTGCCATCCAGAATATAGGGACTAAATAAAGTCTCAGTGTAAGTGCTGCGATACCATCACCATGTTTTATGAGACTACAAAATATTTGGTATTTTTTTGATAAAGCATAAATAAAATTGTTCACGATAATTTCACACCGACTGCGATTGAATAGTAATTAGTCGGGTGATAACTGTGTTTCTTACACAATTTTTAATTTGGACTGTAATAAATGGCAGTTTAAGTCGTCTAACTATATGTACCTGAGTACAACACGGTAAATTATCTTAAAGGAATAGAACAATGAACAAACTCAACTCAATCACATCAGTTGCAGCACTGCTAGCTTTATCTGTAGCTGGTGTAACTCAAGTATCAGCAGCCCCAACAACGCATGCGACAGAAACCCATGCGAACAAAGCCAGTGATGCAAAATGTGGTGAAGCCAAGTGTGGATCGAACAAAATGACGAAATCACAAAAAGCGGCTGAAGCAAAATGTGGTGCTGATAAAAAAGCAGCAGATGGTAAATGTGGTGCAACGAAGAAAGCAACGGATGCGAAATGTGGTGCTGATAAAAAAGTTGCTGATGGCAAGTGTGGTAGTAAATAGTCAATCAGTTAAAGAATGATGTCGCTGTGAATCACATAGACGGCATCATTTCCAAAGTTGGAGTATCACCATGGTTAATTTGGCTGGTGTAGGGCTTGGGCTAAGAAGGGATTTTATTGATGAGTTTCTAAGTGCTAAAAAAGTGCCAGACTTTATTGAAATCGCGCCTGAAAATTGGATAGGTTTTGGTGGTCGGCATGCAAAGTTATTAGCTCGGTGTGTGGAAAAAGCACCTTTAATCTGTCATGGCCTGTCTTTATCCATTGGTGGGCCACATCCACTCAATTTAGAGTTTATTCAAAAAATTAAAGGGTTTTTAGAAGATTATCATATCCCGATTTATTCCGAGCATTTAAGTTATACCCATGATCATGGCTACTTATACGACTTGATGCCAATTCCAATGACTGAGGCGGCAGTTAAATATGTAGCCGAACGTATTTTACGTGTCCAAGATATTTTAGGTAAAAGGCTGGTGATCGAAAATGTCTCAACCTATTTGATGCCAAATGCTGAAATGAGTGAGGCCGATTTTGTATCTGAAGTGCTTCAGCAGGCAGACTGCGAGTTATTACTCGATGTGAATAACGTCTATGTAAACAGTATAAACCACGGCAGTGATGGGTATGCCTTTATTCGAGCAATGCCAAAAGAGCGGATTCGTTATATACATATTGCTGGGCATGAACAAGTTGAACAAAATCTATTGATTGATACGCATGGTGCTGAAGTATGCGATTCTGTCTGGCAATTATTACAATATACTTATCAAGTGTGTGGTGTAAAACCAACATTACTTGAGCGTGATTTTAATATTCCATCATGGCAAGAGTTACAAGATGAAATGACGAGAATTAAAACAATTCAGCAGCAGGAGGGCGGTGATGAAAACAGAGCAAATATCTTTCCAAGCTACACAGCAGCAGTTTTGTAATTGGATTCGCTTTCCTCAATCTGAGTTACCAAAAGCTCTTCCTGCGGAACGAATGCAGATTTATCGAGATTTACTTTTTAATAATGTTTGTTCTTTTATTGACTTGGTCTATCCCATTACTCGTGCAATATTGCCTGCGATACAGTGGCAAAAGTTATTAACTGAGTTTTTCCAACAAGCGCAATGTGAATCACCGTTTTATAATGATATTTCCCTACAATTTAGAGAGTATCTGACAGATTGTCAGCATCCCAGCTTACATGAATACCCCTGGTTAGCTGAGCTATTACAGTTTGAATGGCTTGAACTTTATTTAGATACAGTTCAAATTGAAAAAAAACGCCTTACTCGGCAGAGTGAATGGCAGTTAAATACTCAAGTATGGGTGCTCGTTTATCAATATCCAGTCTATCAATGGTCATCAAGCACGATCATTGCTGAAGTTGAGCCTATGCCTAGTGTTATATTGGTTTGGCGAAATGATCAAGATAATATCTGCGTAGAAAGCTTATCTGTTTTATTCGCTGTGGTGATTGAACAACTCAATCAACAAGAGTTAGTTGAACAAGATATTAGAAGTTTAATAAAAGCGACGTTTCCTGATTTTTCTAGCGTTCAGATACAAACCCAGATCGATGAGTTAAAAGTACTATTAATTCGATTGAAATTGTTAGATCTACCCTATACAAATGATGAGGAAAATGGATGAGCGTAGAGCCTGAAAATGCGAATCAAGAAATATTACAACAACTACAAAATCCAAACTTTGTAATAGAATTACGACAACAAATGCTGAAGTTTGCAATTCTACAACTGTCATCATTACAGCAGGCTGAAGATGCTGTTCAAGAAGCATTAATGAGCGCATTTCAACATATTGATTCTTTTACTGGCCGGGCAGCTTTTAAAACGTGGGTTTTTGCGATTTTAAAAAACAAGATTTTTGATTTAATTCGGCAAAAATCTCGTTTAATGACGATGAGTGAATTGTTTAATGATGAGGACAGTGAACAAAGTATAGATGCATTATTTGATGTTTCTGGGCATTGGAATAAATATGAAGCACCTCAAGTATGGCCCAGTCCAGAAGAAATATTGGAGCAACAAGATTTTTGGATTATTTTTGATGCCTGTTTGAATCATTTACCAGCCAAATATGCACAAGTTTTCATGCTTAGAGAAATGATTGAACTAAGTTCAGATGAAATTTGTGAAAAGCTAGGACTGACTGTGACTAATTTAAATGTGCTCATGTATAGAAGTCGAACAAGATTGCGTGAATGTTTAGAAAATAAATGGTTATTGAAGGATGATTGCTCATGTTAACCTGTCGCCAAGCCACCCAGTTATTATCTGAAAGATTAGATCGAACACTTCAATTTCGAGAGCAGAGCAATTTACAAATTCATTTATTGCTTTGCCGTTCATGCCGCCGCTATGGAAAACAAGTTAAAACACTAAGTCAGCTCTCTAAAGCATTTAAAAATATTGATGATGGTAAGTAGGTAGCGAGACTCTTTTAATATAAAGTTGCTTGCGCTCAAGGTGCTGTGAATAAGGTAAACAAGCCGTTACTTCGAGTTTTAGTTATTGAATAGTGTCATAAATTTGATTTATTTTTTTATGATCAGCATCAGTTTAAAAATTTGTTTTATTCTTTGAATCTACAGCTAAGTTAATAATTTTATCATATCAAGTTGATTGTTTTTTGTTCCTGATGCTTTGTTCGCAGCCTTATAGGGTATCTTATTAAAGTGAATATAAAAGGTCTAAAAATTGACGATGCTAGCTCCATTAACTTGTCAGTACCATTAAAAAATTATTTACTTCACATAAATTTCATTTCGAATTGATTAAACTCTTTCATACAAAATCTGATGATTAGAAAATTAGGATCAGTCTATGTTGAATCGTGTTATGCAGTGGATAGACAGTTGGTCCAAACCGGTTCAGGCACAGACCATTTCACCTGATAGTAAAAAAATTCAATGGGTGCGTATTATTCCTTTTATCCTTCTGCATCTTGCATGTCTGGCGGTTTTTTATGTAGGGATATCCTGGTTTGCCCTCGCTTTTATGCTGATGTTTTATCTGATTCGGATGTTTTCAATTACTGCATTTTTCCATCGCTATTTATCCCATAAGACTTTTAAAACTTCTCGAGCTGTTCAATTTATTTTTGTATTGATAGGAACAATGAGTGCCCAGCGTGGACCTTTGTGGTGGGCGGCGCATCACCGTTATCATCATCGATTTACGGATACAGCACAAGATCCACACTCGTCTACACATGGCTTTTGGTACAGTCATGTGGGGTGGTTTTTAAATGATTATAATTTTGCCACACGTAAAGAGGTGATTAAAGATTGGCTCAAATATCCTGAACTAGTTTGGTTGGATCGTTTTAGTTTGATCATTGTACTTCTGACTGCATTAGCAATTTATGTTTTAGGTGAATGGCTCGCGGTTGTATATCCATCACTTGCAACATCAGGTTTACAGCTGTTGGTTTGGGGATTCGTCGTTTCAACCGTTTTATTAATTCACGCGACGTTATGTATTAACTCTCTGGCGCATTTATATGGAAGTCGAGATTTTGAAACAGAAGATCAAAGTCGGAACAACTTATTTTTATCCATTATTACTTTGGGCGAGGGATGGCATAACAACCACCATTTTTATGCGGGGAGCGCACGCCAAGGTTTTTATTGGTGGCAAATTGATATCACCTACTATGTTTTAAAAATTATGTCTTGGGTCGGTTTGGTCTGGGAATTAAAGCCAATTCCTGCACGAGTGTATGAGGTCAGTAAAATTGCTCAATCAGCAAGTAAAGTAAACATATTTATTAAAACAAAGACCAAGAAAAGTTAAACTGGGGAATCTTTATGAAAATTGCGATTATTGGTTCAGGTGTTTCCGGATTGTATGCCGCATGGAAACTTTCAAAACATCATCAGGTAACTGTATTTGAGAAAAATAATTATTTTGGAGGACATACTGATACTCACGACTTGATGATTGATGAGCAAAAACTTGCTATCGATAGCGGTTTTATCGTATTCAATAATTATAATTATCCATTGTTTAGCCAAATGATCACCGAGTTAGGGGTAAAAGTACAAAACAGTGATATGAGTTTTTCAGTCAACAATCTGGTCACTGGGTTACAATATAATCCGTCGAAAAAAATTTCTTTGCTGAGTAGGCCACAAAACTTTTTAAATTCTAATTTTAGAGCCATGCTCTCTGATCTTTTTAAATTTTATGCCGCAAATAAAGATGTCATTGTCGAAGAGCATGATACGGCATTGAGTATTGAAGCCTATTTAAATCAAAACGGTTATTCCGAGGCTTTTCGCCAAGAGCATTTATATCCAATGTGCGGGGCATTGTGGTCATGTCCAATTGATCAAGTGGGACAAATTCCTTATAAATTCGTTGTGAGCTTTTTTCAACATCATCGCATGTTACAGCTTAAAGATCGTCCACAATGGCAAACCGTCAAAGGCGGTTCTGCACGTTATGTTCAAGCCATCCAGCAGCAGTCAGTAAATATTGAGTTTAAAAAACTGGCTGTAATCGGTGTGTCTCGTTTAGCTGATCAAGTGATTGTGCAAACAGAATGTGATACACAGCAATTTGACTGGGTGGTTTTTGCTAGTCATGCTGATGACAGTCTAACGTTATTAAATGATCCTACCGCACATGAGCAAGAGGTGTTGTCTAATTTTTCTTATCAAGAGAACAAAATGGTGGTTCATCGTGATCTGACTATTATGCCAAAGTGTAAATCTCAATGGGCGAGCTGGCATGTGCATGTTACTGCAGATCAATCAAATTTTGATACAGGAAGTTCGAAGTCTATGGCTCATTATGCGTTTAGTTATTGGATGAACAAACTGCAAAACTTATCCTGTCAAACACAAATATTTGCCACGTTGAATCCTAACTTTCTAATTGATCCAAAGCAAATTTTAGTCGAACGTGATTATCGCCATCCTGTATTTAATGCCCAAGCCATAGAAGCGCAACAACGCTGGTCAGATATTAATGGCCAAAATCGAACATCATTTTGCGGTGCTTATTGGGGCTGGGGTTTCCATGAGGATGGTGTACGCAGTGCTGCTCAAGTAGTAGAGCAATTAGAAAAACATATGGCTGATGTGATTTAGGAGTAGGCGATGTTGATGAATAAACTCGCTGTAGCTTCTGTCCAGATACGGCATCGACGCTATTTGCCAAAGTCACATAAATTTGAAGCTCAGCTGAATTATTTATGGTTTGATCCAGATCAAATCCTATCGATTACCCAGCAATCTTTTTTATGGTCATCTAACCGATGGAATCTGCTTAAACTTGATCCAAATGATTTTTTAACCGAAGAACTCGGCTCAATTCGGCAAAAAATTCAAAAAATATTATTAAAACAAACCAATAGTTTAGTGGCTTTAGATACGCAGATTCGAGTTTTAGCGCTACCACGGACTTTAGGTTTTCGTTTTAACTCAGTGGTATTTTATTTTATTTTTGATGCCAATGAACAGCCCATGTTTATTCTAAGTGAAATAACCAATACACCTTGGGATGAACGTAAAGTATATGTGCATGATTGCCGTAACAAAGTAGTACAACATTCGCAGTTTAGCAGCTATCAATTCAAGTTTAAAAAATCATTTCATGTCTCTCCTTTTATGCCAATGGACATGAATTACCTGTGGAATTTTAGTTTTTCTAGCCAGCTAAATGTCATTCATATGCAGCTTTTTCAACAGGATGTACTGCAATTTGATGCGACTATGCGATTTTTATTAGTACCCATCACAGTTTCTTCACAGCAACATCGATATGCTATTTACAGTGTCTTTGAACCTTTCAAAATGATGGCAGGAATTTATCTGAATGCTTTTCGCTTATGGAGGAAAAAAGTACCATTTTATCGACATCCTAAAAAAGACAAAGGAAAAACAATGCCATGAAAGCACTTATTTCCACTGAACAAGACTCACTGCCTTTGGTTTTACAAAGTTTATTAAAGCTCCGTCATGGTCAAATTATATTTCAAGGGGTGTGGAATGGTTTTGTCGGTGACAATATGGAGTTAATTGCGGTTGTTCATGTCCATGATAAAAAACTGGTGGACTTGATTTTTAAGCATGGCGTTTTAGGTGCCGCCGAAGGCTATATTCGAGGTTATTGGAGTACTGATCATTTGGTTGAGATGATTCAAATTTTGGCACGTAATCGTGATCTTTTGGATACGCTAAATCAAAATATTATTGCTCAGGCGAGTCAATTTTTTTTAAAAGCTTGGTATAAAAAACGCAGGAATTCAATTGACGGCAGCCGTAAAAATATTGCAGATCATTATGACCTGAGCAATGATTTCTTTAAATTATTTCTAGATCCATCAATGATGTATTCCAGTGCTGTGTTTAAAGATGCTGAAATGACTTTGGAACAGGCTTCTGAGTATAAAAAAGAATTGATTTGTCAAAAATTACAACTAAAGCCGATG
Source organism: Acinetobacter sp. GW821-FHT01C12 (assembly GCF_059422625.1). NCBI lineage: Bacteria > Pseudomonadati > Pseudomonadota > Gammaproteobacteria > Moraxellales > Moraxellaceae > Acinetobacter > Acinetobacter sp. GW821-FHT01C12. The sequence goes on along the minus strand of NZ_JBWKXD010000001.1, from coordinate 1,107,491 downwards.
GATCATTTAGTGGAAATTGGTAGTGGTTGGGGCGGTTTTGCCCTTTATGCCGCACAAAACTATGGTTGTAAAGTGACCACGATTACTATTTCACAAGCGCAATATGATGAAGCAGTAGCCCGGATTCAAGCAGCAGGTTTAGCGCATCGGGTAGAGGTGCAATTAAAAGATTATCGCTTACTGGAAGGTAAATTCGACAAACTTGTTTCCATTGAAATGATTGAAGCTGTAGGTGAGCAATATTTATCAACCTATTTTAAACAATGTCGCAATTTGTTGAAGCCGCAAGGGCTAGGACTGATTCAAGCGATTACCATTGAAGATGCGCGTTATAAAAAAGCCTTAAAAACTGTGGATTATATTAAACGTTATATTTTCCCTGGCAGCTTTATTCCGTGCATCAGCGTATTAACTCAAACTGCATCTGAACAAAAATTGCGTTTAAAACATTTAGAAGATATTGGGCAAAGTTATGCACAAACGCTACATCTTTGGCGGAAAAACTTTTTAGCTGCCCGTGAACAGGTTCTAGCGCTTGGATTTGATGAAAAATTTATTCGGATGTGGGATTTTTATTTGTGCTATTGCGAGGGTGGTTTTAAAGAAGGAGTGATTAGTGATGTGCATATGTTGTTTGAAGCCAACGTTTATTAACTTTTAAGCATCCATATGCCAAGGAGTGAGCAAAATGTTACTCAAGTTGTTGTTACTTGATGTCGTGATTATGCTGATATGCTGGCTCATCGTGACCTATAACAGTCGTGCAGGTTTAGTCGATGTTGCATGGAGTTTCTGTATTACGCTGAATGTCATCATTGCAGCATTTTTGCTGAATACAGCACCCTTAGCTGTACGTATCTTTATTGGGCTTGCTAGTAGCATTTGGTTCTTACGTCTGACTTGGCATTTATTACGCCGTTACTTGCATGAAATAGAAGAAGACCGTCGTTATGCCAATATGCGTCGTGCAATGGGACAATTTAAACATTTAGGCTTTTTGTGCTTTTTTATGTTTCAAGCAGGACTGGCGCTTTTGTTTTCCTACCCGATGCTGTCCTTACTGAGTTCCCCCGCAATACAGTGGAATGAATGGACGAATTGGGCGCTGATCTTTGCGATAATCATTATGCTACTGGCTTTCATTGGTGAAAGCACTGCTGATCAACAGCTGTATCATTTTAAACAGAACCCAGATCATCGCGGTCAAACCATGGATCAAGGTTTATGGAAGTATTCACGGCATCCGAATTATTTTTTTGAATGGTTACATTGGTTTGCTTATCCCATTTTAGGTTTGGCCGCAGGGCTTTATCTGTTATGGATTTATCCATTACTGATGTGGGCATTTTTATATTACATCACAGGTATTCCGTTTAGCGAACAACAAGCATTACGTCATCGTGGTCAAAATTACCGAGATTATCAACAACGAACGTCAATGTTTATTCCGTGGCAACCTAAAGAGTAGATCACAACATGGATTTTATTATTCAGCAGTCTTTAAAACTGGTCGAAAGTGGATTGGTTCCAGATCAGGCGATACGTGCAGCGATACGGAGCTTAAGTAAAAAGCGCTTAATTCAAGAAGGTCGTTATGATCCTGAACAGGGCAGCAAGCGTTATATGGATGTCTTGCACATGCTAAAGCGCAGTGAAATTGCGATTGAAACTGATAAAGCCAACCAACAGCATTATGAGCTTCCCACTGAGTTTTTTCAGGCAGTACTGGGTAAACGCTTAAAATATAGTGCGAGTTTATTTAGCGATGCTCAAACGAGTTTGGACGAAGCTGAAGAGTTAGCCTTAGCACGTTATTGTGAACGGGCACAATTAAAAGATGGTCAACACATTTTAGAAGTTGGTTGTGGTTGGGGATCTTTAAGTTTATGGATGGCAGAGCATTATCCAAATGCAAAGATAACTGTTGTATCGAACTCTTCAACGCAACGTGCCTATATTCAACAACAAGCCAAACAACGACAGTTCAATCATTTGACGGTCATCACCTGCGATGTCAATGTGCTAGAACTTGAAGGTGGCTCATTTGATCGCGTGGTGTCGGTGGAAATGTTTGAGCATGTGCGTAATTATCAAAAGTTATTTGAAAAAATAAATACTTGGCTCAAACCTGATGGATTATTGTGGTGTCATATTTTTTGCCATCGTTTTTTGCATTATCCATTTGAAATTAAAAATGAATATGATTGGATGTCGAAATACTTTTTTAGTGGTGGATTGATGCCGTCTGCGTCAACTTTCTTACATTTTCAAGATCACTTGCAGTTAGAACAGCATTGGCAGTGGTCAGGTAGGCAGTATGAAAGAACGGCCAATGCTTGGCTTAAAAATATGGATCGGAACCAACAACGTTTAAAACCATTATTTGAAAAGACCTATGGCAAAGATGCAGCTGCTTGGTGGCAACGTTGGCGAATCTTCTTTATGGCTTGTGCTGAACTGTTTGGTTTTGAACAAGGCCAAGAATGGGTCATTGGTCACTTTTTGTTTCGTAAGAAAGCCGTATAATCTAAATTGAATCTGTTGTTCAGTGGGTCATACAAGGGATATATTTATGCTGAGGCTTTTTAAGGGCAACCGTGCTCATCCCTTGGGTGAAGTCTTTAATCGTTATTACTGGTTGCAAATCGGATTGATCGCTTTGTCGATTGTGATTGGTATTGCATGTAGTGCATGGGTGATTAAAGGCACATTATTGAAAACTGCGCTTGAACAGGAAATGGAGCATTATTGGATGCGTGTAGAGCATAATCCAAATGCAGATTTGCCTGACACCAAAAATTTATATGGATATCGCTGGAATAATGTGACCCCTACTAGCTTTCAAAACATGCATTTAAAACCAGGAGTTGGTCGTCATTTTGTGGATGGTAAAGAACGTATGACCGTCTATGGTGAGCGTAATGGACAGCATGTTCTTTTGGTTTTTGGTGAAAGTAATGTCAATAAACTGATATGGTTGTTTGGTTTAGCACCGTTAATGCTGAGTTTGTTTGTACTTTATAGTGTGTTGTGGTGGTGGAATCGGCGTGCGCGTCGTTATTTTTCTCCGATCACTCGACTTGCCAATGCTTTAGAAAACATCGATTGGGAACATCAGAACAAAGAAGCATCACCTTTTAAAGACATCAGTACTGATGCAAATATGGAAGCAGAATATTTAAAACAAGCATTAGAGAAATATCATCAGGTTTTGAATGAATTTATTAATCGTGAACGTGAGTTTAGCAGTGATGTCAGTCATGAACTACGGACACCGTTAACAGTTCTAAAAGGTAATGTTCAGCTTTGCCAAGCCCGTTATGGTGATAACAAAGCCTTTATTCGTCTGGGTAATACCATTGAAGATATGCAGTTACTGGTTGATACCTTATTGGCAATTGCGCGTAATACCACAAATACGCTCACTCCAGAATATAGATCAATCTTCAATATATTACATGAATTACAAGTTGATTTAGAAAGTGTGGGTCAGGTCAAAGGAATACAGATTAATCTTCAACAGGATCCGAATGAACAGACACGACTACTGTATCCATCTATGACAAAAATGGTTTTTGGTAATATTTTACGTAATGCCTTAAATTATTCTCAAGGTTCAGAAATTGATATTATTGTGCAAAAAAATAAGGTCATGATTGCCGATAATGGTATAGGCATCAATTTACCCAATGACGTTAAAGTACACGAGTTATCTTGCCCTCAATTAAAGTTACAAACCAAAGGGCATGGTATTGGACTACAATTAGTACAGAAATTGTCTAGGCAATTGGGTTGGCGTGTGGAGTTGTTTGATCGTCAATATTATTTAACTATTCACAATGATATTGCTTTAATGCCTTCCACGGGATTGGTAGTGGTGGTTTATCTTAACTAAGTGAGTCGAGTTCAAGCGAAATTTTTAAGCCAACACCTGACACTGTATGAATCAATTTCTGATCAAAAGGCTTATCGACCATTTTACGTAAATTATAAATATGGCTGCGCAGTGCATCACTTTCAGGCTCTGTATCACCCCATAATTCTATTACAATTTCTTGTTTAGTAATGACTTTAGGTGAATTTCTCATCAATAACTTCAAGAGCTTAAATTGAATTGGTGGAAGTTCAATATTTTGACCAGCACGGTTAATAGTCTGTCGTGCACTATCTAAAATTAGGTCGTGAATTTGTAATTGGCTATTAGAAACCTCACCCATTGATCTTTTAATCAAAGCCCGAACTCGCATAACCAATTCGTTAAAGTCGAATGGTTTGACCAAATAATCATCAGTACCTGAAGTAAAACCTTTCATTTTGTCATCTAAGGTATCACGTGCTGTGAGCATTAGTACGGGGATGTCTAAGCCTTGTTCTTTCCTTAACCATTGACAGAGATCGTAACCTGAGCCATCAGGTAAATTAATATCCAATAACAAAATGTGATAAGGATTGTGTTTTAATAAATTTCGAGCTGTGTCTAAATTACGGGCATGATCTATTACAAAACCATGTGCTTCTAAAAACTCACAGAGGGTAGATGCTAATTCGTAATGGTCTTCGACCATAAGGATAAAATGCTTTGTCATTACAATAACTTTATCTAGTTAATTTAAGAGCTGTTGTTTCAATTTAGCATTAAAAGGCTGTGAACCTAACCAAATTTTAAAATATTGATTGGCATGATCATTTTGGAGATGACCTAGTGTTTTCTGATTCAGTAAAAGCGTTAATGTGTGGGATGAATGGACGTAGCTTAAAGTGTATAAATCGCCATTTTTAACTGGTTTATAAAGCTGTGTAATTTGGTTCAGGGGAGATGTCTCTTTAAAATCAGAAATATTTTTCTTTAAAAAATGTGTGGCTGCACGTTTAAATGCCCATTCTGGAATATCTTGAGTATAAGTAAAATTCATTTGAATACTTTGCATATCCCACGCTTTTTTACAAGACTCTGCAAAGTAGCTTACTTGACCGACTGATTTTTTCCCGATTAAAAGGGCTGCTGTTGCACATTGTTGTATAGATGCAGCATGGGTTGTTGAAGTGCTGACGGATAAACCAGTCATATACACAAGAGTTAAGATGATTTTTTGAATGCTAATAACCATGAATAAGCCCCCCCTACATAAGGTAATTGACGATATAGACCATTTGCAGGATCCCAAAAGTCTTGTTGAAAAATAATTTGGTTATCTTTATTTACCTTAATTTCACTAATGCCATATGACCCCATTTTTCTTTGCACACCAAAAATTTTAAACTCATAAGCCATATACCAATGTATATATGCAGAATCTTGGTGATGGGTAGTGTTCAATAATTTTACTTTTACATTGCTAACACGCTTATTCATACCTTTGAAATGCTCTACTAAATTTTGTCGTGATGAGAACTGGGAAAGTGTGTCATTGATAAAAAGTTGCTCTGCATACAGCGAACTGGCTTTATTTACGAATTCCGGTGTACCTAAATTATTGAAAGTAGAGGTGAACCGAGTGCCAATCTCTAATGCTTGGGTTTCTGTCAATGTCATACCCGTAATATTATTTCTGGCGGCACTATAATCTGAGGAATAACTAGGAATGCTTTTGCATCCTGATAAACACATCAGTGCTAACATAGAGGCAAAGATTTTTTTGGGTTTTTTCACGTTTATTATCCAGTTTGAATCTTAATTAATACTCTAGATAAATAGTTGTGAACGAGATGTGAAGTTGGATAGAAAAATATCATTTTTGCTACATTAAAGTAGTCAGAGACATGTCTGAAAGCATTCCAGCACCACGGATATATGTTATAGAATACCGCTTCCGCCACATTGAAGTTTTTGACACTGTTTAATGCTATATAAGTGTTTGACTTATAAGATTAAAGTTGGAAAAAGCGATATAGCAAGCTATGACACATTACGTCAATGAGCGGTTATAAAGTAGTAAAAAGTGCAGTAAGATAATCTCTTACTGCACTTTTTTTGGGTTTATACGTTATGACTGCACGTGGAATCAATAAACTGACTGCTTTACAAGATAAAATAGCAAAAGCAAGTCCTTTTCTGAAGTAGATTCAAGAGGGCAGAGTTTTGAAAGTGAAACAAGAAAAGGCTGGATGCTTGCCAGTGAAAAAAATCAATATTTCGGAAAACAAAGTTTAAAAGAACAGCTTAAAGACTTAGAAATAGCACAAAATATTGTTAAGCAATATAAAAATGCAAATATTGTTTTAAAAAATGGTCAAACTGAGGTTATCGACTTTTCGACAAATAAGCCATTAAAAGTATTTATATCAACAAATGAGCAGTTTAATGATCCAACCAAATTGACAGGGGCAAATTACTATATTGATCCTGATTTAATTACATCTAATCGTATTAGAGTGACTGTTCCAGATGAATTAAAAGAATTTTCGAAAAGTACAACAAGTTACATTCAAACGCACGGAACAGGAATAGCAGTTCCAGATTATACTGAACAAAACTTTATTGGAATGGGCGTAGGAAAAGTTGCTTCTAAATTCCTTTCTGTATTTGGCATACAAGCAAGTAAAGCAGCACTCCAACGTTTGGCTGTACAGGATTTAAAAGGTGGATCATTAACACAATTAGATGGAATTAGAAGCATTTTAGCTAAAAATAAAATCGAAGCCGCTCAAAATGGGAGTATTCCATATTTAAACACATCTGGAAAGCCAGATAGGTTATCAATTGCCACAGCACAGGTTGTAGATAGTAATGGAACAAAAAACTATATAGCTATTAATGGGGATAATTGGCATGGTAATGCACCAGATCAAGTGACCATTAATAATATTGTTTATCAAGTGATTCGAAAAGACAATCCAAATGTACTGCCAAATATGCCTAATGGAGATCAATTTAATGGGAATCATGCTGAGAAAAAAATTATGGCATATTTAATGGAACATAATTCAAAACGACCTACAAGTATTGTCCTTAATATTCAGAATACATCTCAACAATCCGTAGGTGCTTGTCAAGGTTGTGGGAGTACAGTCAATATGTTTATTGAGAAAAATCCTAACTTTTCGATGTTAGTAAATCATGGCCCTACCCGTCAAAATCCATAAGGTAAATATTATGAATGACTTAGTTGCAAGACTTGCCTCTATAAGAGCAGAAAAAAACCACTTTATTGAACACTTAGATCGAATTAAAGGGTATATGGAAGAAGAAATAAATAAAATTGAAAAGCTGCATAACATTTCTGTACATGGGCAATTTAAAGAACTTCTTATGACAATGGGGAAATGTTCAGGCGGGCTTTTATTTGGTGATAATTTTTATATATATGATTATCATTTAATAATGGGTATTGCTAGGCAAAAAGAACTAATGAATGAAACAGATCCAACAGTTAAGTTTTTAGAAAATTGTGGTGTATCAGATTTAGTTGAAAAGCAGTATTTTGAGATATGTGGAGAAAATGAGCATACAAACATTTTCTTTATGTATACAAAGGATCATAACGATATTGTTTATGAATGGGATCAAAACAATAAAACTGTAAGAAAATTTGGAACATTGTTTGAGTATTTAATTCGATATAGAAAAAGTTTAGGTTCATATTCTACAGGAGGTACTGTTCGTGGTGATGAATATCCAACTTTATTTGATGAATTAACGACTGGAAGATTATTGCCTTTAGTTTAAATCAGTTAACAGATTTTGAATTTATTGATATTTATTAAGTTTGAAAAATTTTAGATTGATTTTATGCTCATCAGAACTGTAATTAAATTTTAAAGGAACGGAAAATGAACAAAACGTTATTTACTGCAATTACAACAGCTCTTCTTTTTACAGGTTGTGCATCAGTACCCGTTGCAAATCAGGAACTAACGGCATCTGCTAAACAATTTAAGCAGCCAGAACAAGGAAAATCTGGATTATATATTTACCGTACTGGTGGATTTGGTGGTGCACTTAAAAAAGATGTCAAAATCAATGGTAACTGTATTGGTGAAACGGCGCCAAATGTTTTCTTCCATGAAGAAGTTAATGGTGATCAGGAATATATAATTTCTACAGAATCCGAATTTTCACCTAATGACCTTAAGCTTCAAGCAAAGAGTGGGGAGAATTACTTTATTAAACAATATCTAAGACCAGGTCTTGTAGTTGCTGGAGCAGGTTTGAAATTGGTAGAAAATGCCCAAGGTCAGAAAGCTATCCAGAAATTGAAACTGGCAGAAAAGGGAACATGTAACAAGTAGATTTTTCTCGTGGTGTTAAGCGGTTGATGGAAATTTGTTTACTCGTAACAATTAGATCTCATAGCAGATGTGCTTTTTGGTACTAGGCAGAAAAACTGACTGATTGTAGGTTGAATGCTTAGTACCTATTTAAGGGAAACCAATAGAAATTTTTAATTATGACCCATTTTATTAATTACACGGATTGGGACAGTATAGCCTTGTCTGACTATTGGACGAGGTTCAATAAAGTTTTTTAATGGTCTAAGTTTTTTTGGATTAGCATACTCACCTGCTTTAATACCTGTGATTAATTCAGTAATAGATTTTTTTGTTGTTAAATCAGTTATCCAAAATACACAACCCTCTTGTTTATTTGGATTCATTTCATAGCCAATTTGATATGCTTTGTTTGCTTCAAAATTCGCTTTGATTAAATTGGTATACTTAAAGCCACCTCGTCCACACCAAATCTGTATGTCATGTTGGCCTGCAAATATCGTAAGTGGATTACTAAGGTTTTCACGCCCGTTCTCCACTTTTTTTTGATCTATAGCAAAAATATAAGCGATTGTGTCTGCAGTATATTTATGCTCAAACATATCACCGATTATTGTTGCTGTCTGTTCTGAGGTAGTTGGTTGAGTATAGTATTCTATCGGCGTTGTATTTTTAGGTGTGCTTATACAACCAGTAAAGAGTATAGGGAATGAGAGCAGAAATATTTTTAAAGATAAGCGCATATAAAACTCTTTTATTTGTTAATGATAACTGGAACATAAATTTGTTGAGGTTGATTTACTGATGTGTGAGTAAATTGTTTATCTGTTATGACTTCACCCGTTGTTAAATTCTCAACCCAAAACTGGATACCTTCTTTATGACTATTTTTATCAGCTTGATTTGTTTTAATTTGATATTTTTGTCCTGATTGAGCATTAAAGCTTAGCACACCTGATGAAAATAAATGTTGAGCATCAGAAGTGAAACGAATCGTTGTTTGCGTAGGTAAAATCGAATAGATTTTATTCCAATCTTTTGACCAGTCTAATGTGGCTTTTCCATTGATTTGATTAATATAAATACGTGCATTCACAAACCTTAAAGGGGTGTTCGTTTTTTGAAAACCTTGAATTGTTGCGAGTTGTGTTGAATCAATATTTTTAGGCAACTGATAAAGTAATTCTTTAGGAATCTCTGCAAGAGTGAATTGTGTAAAGCATAAAGTAACAATTAATATTGTTTTAAAGAATTTATTATTCATACAAAATTAAGCCTATAACGTTAGAAGCTATCTTTAGAACTTTACTATAAGTATTCATTAGTGAGTATATAACAAATGACATTGGTCCAGCAGAATACATTTATATACTTTTAAAGTAACTCATTCTGAATTGTTAATACAGTATATAATTTATGAAGAATGACATTTCTTAGAGTGTATGAAAAAGGGATTAATCTGACGCGAATGCATCTGTATCCACAGCCAAAACTTAACAATTGCTTTATCCTAGGCCTGTAATTTTTACTATTACAGACTTAAACCAGCTTTATTGAACAAACTTATTCTTAAAGTCTTCTTTAGCAATATAATTTCCGAATAAAGAAGCCTGCGCCAAAACTCTTTCGTACAACTAATTGCTCTTCATATAATCGTGCTTTAATAAATCGTGGAAATATTTCAATTTGGTTTGATACTAAGACTTCATAGTATGCTTATTCGCAAGGAAAGCATGGACGAAATCAAACCAATTCCGATACAGTGATTCAATGCTTTTTGATGATCAAATCTCTATTCCGGCTTTCTTTGCATATATTAACAGAGCTTCGCTTAAAGCCTCATTAGCTTATATGGTTTGACTTGGACAGTCCCAAAAATTTTTCAAGGTAAACTTCACGTAATAGGGGAATTATTACGAGTTTGAAAATTGATACGATATAGAAATAGTATCGAACTCTAATCAGCTAAGGTAAACAAGTCTTTGTTTTGAAATAGATAGATACAAAGAAATTATAATGAAGTAAAAATAGCAGTAAAAAAATTAAATATATAATATTTTGTTTATTAATATCAATTGATTATATTTTTAATGTGACTGTCACCGCTTCCGCCAAATATTAAAAAAAGCCCTTGTATTAACAAGGGCTTTTTTCTTACCTAAGTTTTTGTCCCACATAGTAACCCACATAAAACTCTGGATTGAATAGAGCAGAATTAGAATGGATTGGATAGATTTAGACTCCAGTTTAATTCTCTGTTTTTTGAATTAATTTAATTAACCTGATCCTGAACTTCTATCATTGAAGTTGCTTTGTCTATTTTTGTTTTAATTTCTCCAGATAATTTGCCTAAAAGGGATGAGATAGCACCACTTTCAATTACAGCTGTATACGCTTTTTGATCCAATATGTTTTCTAGAATTTGATTCAATTGCTTTTTGAAGTCTTTAGCAACATAGTCAGATAATGAGTTACTGAAATTTTCTAATTTTTTATTGTGTTGAATGATTAGAATCTTATTTCGTTCTTTGTTTTGATTATTTAGTTGTTTAAGAAAATTGATTTGTTCACTTTGAAACTGTATCGTTATTGCACTTTGTCGGTTAATTTCTTTTGCTTCTCTCATTTTTAAGCTTAAACCATCCATTAGGAAGTTAAGCCCATTTTGTACAGTACCCAACTTATTATTCTGAATAACTTGTTCGAATCTAGTCATCGTTTTTTGATCTATAAAAAGCTGCTTTTTAACTCTATTTTCATTTTTATTTTTTAAATTAAATTTAAACGTGCGGAAGTCTTTTTTGAGTTTCTCGAATGTACTTTTAGAAATTGTTACATTTACTATCGATAAACTTTTGAAGTCTTCTATTACAGCACGTAGTTCTGGATCTGGGTTAAATGCGGGAGAATCTGAAATATAGTATATCTGTTCCTTCTCTATGAAATAGGGAGCAATGTCTTCAAGTAATTCTATTTTTTTATTTAAAAATTGTTTTTTTAAACTCTTTTCTTTATTCAACCATGTCTGAAGATTCATAACTTTATTGGCCATTTTTTACTCATTATATTAATAAAAAAATAAATTAACATTAAATAAATATTAAATAAACGTTAATTAATGAAAATTATATTTATAAGTATTCAATCATGCCTATCATTAAAATATGTTAATATTTTTTAAGAGTATACTTGGGTTGGAAGTGCAGTGAACAAAACTGACTTAGTTCTATATACGTTACATCTTTTGAGATCACATCAGATTAAAAATAGTGATTTAACTCCCTATGAGCATTGGGTCTTATTGCGTTTTATTCTTGCATTTGGAACACAGACCTGTTCATTACCTCTACTCGAATTAGCTGACACAATAGGGGTGCAACATAAAAAGCTAAGAAGGGTATTAGAAGAGCTTCAAAAGGAAAACTTAATCACTGTGAGTTATCCAGAACAGGGCAAGCGTGCAAGAGTACGGCATATCAGACTCAGTGATAATTACTTCGGCAATTTACAATCTAATGAACTTAAGTCAGCTGAATATCTTAAAAAGAAAATTGACAGATTAAAGCAACGGTTAGCTTTATATCCCATGATTGAAAAGATGCTGGAAGTTATTCAAACCATTTCGATCAGTACTGACCAAGAAAGTGACCTTGATTTTAGTTCAGCATTATTGCTATTGACGCTATTAACACATAGCAATCAATTTGGCATTGTGATGGGCTGTGGGAATATCGCAATATATAAAATGACAGGTCTAAAAAAACAACCGATGTATAAGAATTTGTATAAGTTAATCGATTCAAGATTTATAAGAAGTCGAGCTGAAGGGAGTATTCGTAATGCATTTATCTCATTTGAAGATCCAATTTATTGCTTGAACCTATCACATTCTCTTTGGGGCGAGTCGGCTACTTATGGTCGATTTTATATCATCGAATATCCAGAAAAGCACCAGTTTGAAGTGAAACGATTGGCTCATATTAAACATCATATATCTGAAAAAATAAAAATAGAAAATTTAGACATAGAAAACGCAGACTTCTTGTGCGACCCGATCAGTTATTTATTTGAATCTCTACCTGAAAGTCGGGATTCCTTTATTCAATACCAAAAAGCAGAATATGACCTTATTTTTAGGGCAGTTAAACAGTTAAGTGAGCATGATGCAGACTATCTCAAATTGATTAGATTTGATCAGTTAGGTGTTCAAGAACTTAAAGAAATGGTTTACAGCTATAATCAGGGAGATGGCTTACTACAGTGCTATCTTGAGCAGCATTGTAGTGAGCTCTATGGTAATGATGGTTCAGTTTATAAGCAGTTGTTGCAAGGGGCTTTAGTAAGGCTCCAACATCAAGGGCTGATGGCATTATTTGCGACTAAAAAATATTATTTTAAAGAAATTACTGATACTAAATTCGATGAGACACTTAACGTAGATCGTTATGCTAAGTACTTAGTAGAGCATCAGATGAAAGAGAGCAGACAAGCTTCCTTTTATAGGGTATTGATGTCAATGTTGGACTTAATCGCTTTTAATCAGATCTATCTTTATTTCAAGCTTTCCAGAGGATTTGAGGAGCAAGAAAGGATTGATAATAAGAAATATAGAGTCCTCACGATGAAACCCCCATTTAGAATTTTACCTCGAAGTATGGAGCAGACCCGATACAGTTGTATCTTCGTTCCTGATATTGAATTGAAAGAAGACCGGTTTTTTTATGGAGCAGTTAAAGTGCAGGTTGAATCATCTTTGCAAATTGATGAAGCTGAATTCATATCCATAATCTCTGAACAAATTACACCTTCGGATGAGGAGCTAGAGCAGTATGGTATTTTAAGTTCTATCGCTAATGACAAATTTCAGTATAGTAGCGGTGTGGTTAAATAAATAGAAAATGGATTTCCCCCTTAACTATCGCAAATCTGATTGATATCAATCTTTCAGTATTACGAGAAGGTAACAACTTGCAAGATATGACAGGCCTTTAATTTTTGTCTTCAGGCGAAGTCGGTAAATATTATTATTAGATTAGTACTTATTAGAATTATATTAGTACAATTAGTAAGTTAGTGATTATTAGGTATGTAGTATGAGTAAATAATATCATATCAATACCTAGTATCAGATTTATCTTCACTCTATTTCTCAGTAGACCTAAGCAACTGAGAATGTCATATCTCTGTCCATAAGATAGTACTACTCTCAATCAATCATAAATTACTGATTACACCTTAGATATGTCATATTCATATCTAAGGAAATTCTTCATGTTGTCATTTGATTTATCGCATCAAGCAGCAGTCTTATCTGCAATAAATCACTTTATCGAGCTCAGTTTAAACTTTGATCTTAGTGATCGAGAACTTGTTACTTACCTGGAGCAGTTGATTCCAGCCTTTAAAGCATTTGATCAAAATGGGGTTCAGTACAGTGCCTCGATTCAAGCATTTCAGAATGTAGTTGAATTGATAGATGATGCACGAGATGCAAGTATTTTAATGGATTATCTGGATCAGCTTTCTTTAGTCCAGATTAAGGAGATAAGTCACACTATTTTGAAGTATCGTTCTGCAATTCTTGGGGAGATACGACAGTTTCGAGATCAAGAGAGAGACAATCAGAAAGCATTCCTAGAACAAGTAAAAACCATTATCTATGACCATTATCAGGTCTTACTTGTTCGCGTTGATCTAGGATATTTGAAAATCTCTATGCCAGCTATTAGCATTAATGATTTCTATGCACATATTGTTTCTCTCATCAGATTTATGAAAGATAAAAATGGCTGTTTTAAGCATCTATTGGGATATGGGCTTGCTCTAGAGCAAGGTGTAACAAAAGGCTATCATGGACATCTTCTGTTGATGTATAACGGTTCTAAGCGAGATCAGGATGGCGATCTCGCAAATAGAGTGACGAAGAAGTGGGAGTCTATTACCAATAATGCCGGATATGGTAGACATTCAAATACTTCGGAAATTAAAGAGAGGTATCTGGCTAAAGGAATTCTGGGCGTCGGGATGATTAAGCGAGAGCATCCATTGCAGGTCATGAATGTTTTAAAAGTGGCTAAATATCTTGTTGAACCTGAAAAGCATGGACAAATGCTATTGGTAAAACCAGTTAATCGTAGAAGCTTTTTTAAGGGGATTTATAAACCTCATGGACGTGAATATCAGACAAAATTTGTGCTCCCTTCGGTAGACCCTGTGCAAGTCATTATGGGGAGGCAGAATGATATTGCTTGGTTTGAAGATCTGTTGATACAGGAAATGTAAAAAAATATCAGACTGTACGTCCTATGAACTTATTTCTTTTATAGGACGTTTCAAATGACGTTTCAATCACCAGATTTCACCACAGCTCCTCGTCTAGAAAATGACATATATGCGTTTTATAGAGAAGTCCACTTTAGCAAACCTGCTGAAGGAGTTAAGTATGATGATCATTTAAAGCAGATACAGCATGCATGGCAAAGTATATTCTTGGCTTACATCAATGACTGGAACTTCTTGCTTCAATTACGTTTAAGGGATTATGAATTTAGTTTTTGGTTAAATTGTTTTCATAAAGCTTATTTATATATTCTGGTACAAGCAAAGCTTTCAGATGTCTTTTTTCAACCATCAAAACCTCAGGATGAACAATGGTTAATCCAAAATATTCTGAGAAAGCTAAGCGATCTCTTTGAAACTACGGGCTTTCATGAACATATGAACCAACAGAATGAGCGATATAAGAAGCGTATTGATTCTATTCGAGAAGCTTATTGTGCGACAAGTGAGTTGAGTGTAGGGGCAATAGATCATAAGTTCTACCTGAGTTATCTGGAGGGTTCAGAGCTAGTTTTCGACATTGGTGAACTTACAAAAGCATATCATTCATTCGAGAAAAGGCTTAAGCAACAGCTTTGGTATAACAGTCAGGTTATGTTCACTTTCTATGATGTTGTTCGAAATACTAAGCTCAACAGGTATATGATCCGTTTCTATATGACGATTCATAAGACTTTTGATTCTGAACATATAAACTATGAGCTATGGATTGCTCAGCTATGGTCTGAGGAGACAAGCCGTATGGGAATACTCTTAAATAAATTCAAGCTAGAAAATCATGGAACAAGTGAATTCATCATTAATGATGTGAATAATGATGAGATTTTTAACTGGGTAGAGCCAAATGATCCACTTGAAAATCTTGATCACTTGCCAACATCGGTGACAAGCACGAGTAAGCAAATGGAGAAGCTATGTGTTTATCCATTTGGTTTTAAGACCTTTCATGGTAAGAAAGGGGCATTCTTCAAGTAATATCATCTTAGAGTAAATAGTTTCCCTACTCCCATTTGATGGGAGTAGGGATGTGTATCTCTTTTAATTGCATCATTATTTTTTATTGGGTTGCACATGCTATGTGCAGAAAGCACGCCTTCATATCGAATAGGAATTAATCTAATGAATGCGATAACTCCCCCAAATTTCCCAATCAACCAAATTTTAAACATTAAACAATTGATTCAAATTACAGGGCTCAGTCGAGCTACAATATATTCGTTGTTAGATCCAAAGTCTAGGTATTATGATTCAAGTTTTCCAAAGCAAATATGTTTATCTACCAATCGAGTTGGGTGGATCGCTCAAGAGATCCAAGAGTGGATTCAGTCGAAGATCGCTCAAAGAGTTACTTAATTATCAAAATATCAAATATATCATGAGGGGGATGATGCCCCTCATTTCAGTATCTATATAAAAAATGCAGTTCTAAAAAAAGATATTACAAATTCCCTGAGCAGGTACCAAGTAGATTTAAACGGTAAAAGATTGTGCCTTTCAATAACAATTTAAGCTATGGTATATGACAAAGTCTTACCCAATTCAACTAGTACTGTCGTGGATGCCAAATCATGTAAAGTATTGAGCTACGAGGCGGTATTGAATGGGGTGGAATTAGATTTGTGATGGAGGGTGAACTGGCCAACCAAACCAAAATGAAATCGCACAATGGTTGCAAGACTTGTCGGTAAATAATCTTGTTATTCAACAGCTCTTGCGAAGCCATGCAACAAACTAAGTTACCCTTTAAACATGATCAATCGAGTCTCTAAAATGCCTGTCTCCCATACAATATGAAAATCCTGATGCCTTATTGAACACTTCAAGCTGGCTTTTTATGGGTATTTTGGGTGCATTGATAGCGTCAAGATCACTCTCCACCGATATTTATTTACCTGCTATGCCTCAAAGGGTACATGAGTTAAATGGAAATGTTGAGCTAACAGTCACAGGATTTTTGGCTGGTTTGCATTGGCAAAGTTGATCGAGGGGCCAATGAGTGATCGCATTGGGCGGAAGGTTCCTTTAATTATCGGCATGATCACCTTTGGTGATAAGTTCAATCGGTTGTGCGTTGTCACAATCTATAGAGCAAATTGTGTTTCGGCGTATTTTTCAGGATTTTGGTGCATGTACTGACCCTATGCTTGGACGTGCCATGATTTGTGATCTATATGGTCGAACCCAAGCAGCACAAATGCTTTCAACACTGATGGTAATTGCATCGATTGCAAGGTCACTCATGGGGGTAAATCATTAAATTCAGTACATGGCATAGCATTTTCTGGTTGTTGACAAGTATGAGTATCAGCAGCTGGGTCAAAAAATTATACTAGCCCATTGAAAAATTAGTGAATATAATTTTATTATGTAACGATATTTTTTGAAAAGTTGTTAAACCATATGTGGATTAATGAATTG
This sequence comes from Acinetobacter sp. GW821-FHT01C12, assembly GCF_059422625.1. Lineage (NCBI taxonomy): Bacteria > Pseudomonadati > Pseudomonadota > Gammaproteobacteria > Moraxellales > Moraxellaceae > Acinetobacter > Acinetobacter sp. GW821-FHT01C12. Next base: position 1,090,526 of record NZ_JBWKXD010000001.1, on the reverse strand, counting down.
GATTCTAATTAAGATAAATTATAACTCTAAATATAAATACTATAAATTTTGAAAAGTATAATTTTAATATTTTTATTAAAAAGAATTCATGGAGAAAAATCATAATCATATAAAGTATGGTTATGATTTTCTTTTATATTTATACAGCTTTCCACTGATTACGGACTTCTTCTGAGTTTTTATTCAGGATAACTTGATCACCGTTTACATCACTGATCCAAGATGTTGGAATTAAATGATGTTGACCATTCGGATCATCATCACGAGTTAATTTCACCTGACTATCGCCTTCGAGATGATCAACTGTACCGACTTGTGTGCCACAAGATGCAATAACATTCGCGTGCTTTTTAATATCTTGAATATTGAAAGTAGTCATTTCAGCCTCTTCTTTATTAAAAATAAAACGATTTAGAGGGTTTATATTACCGTGTATTTTTATTAATTCTTAAATTTATAATAATAGTTACAGAATATCCTTTTAAAATAACTTAACACATGTCATTCAATAACAACCACACAAAATTAAATGATATTTTATCTATTTAGTGTGAGTTGATTGGCAGTTTTATATTTTTATTACAAAACTTAAATTTAATATATTAATTTTAAACGATAGATTAAATTTTAAAGCTTATGAAAAACTAAATTAAAATGAATCTTCAAGTCCAAATAAATAAGTCCATGAAACGGGTATTAGCAGATTTTGATTCGGCGACTTTCGAATATAAAAATCAGCAACGTGTATCTGTATTTCGCCAATTAACCCTTTTAGCTGAGAATTTACCCTTTCCCGCACAAGGGCAAACCTATGAACGTTGGCAGTGTTTTGCTGAAATTGCGGGAATTGATCTAAGTCTGGCAAAACTATTTGAATCACATTGTGATGCACTTAGTATCTTGCACGAATTAGGCGATTCGACAAACATACGTTCTTCAGAGATATGGGCTGTATGGGCTGCTGAAGGCGGTCCAGCACCTCTACAGGTGGCAAATAACCAATGTACTGGGACTAAGTTATGGTGTTCTGGGGCAGGCTTTGTACAACGAGCATTAATGAGTTATAAAAATCAACAAGGTCAATCTCAGTTGTGCATGGTTCAATTACATCAGCCTAATATTTCTATAGATTTTAGTCAGTGGCAAGCAGTGGGTATGCAACAGACCCAAACAGCGAAAATTCATTTTCACAACTGCTTAATTCGGCTTATCGGGCAACCTGATCAATATTTACAACGTCCAGGTTTCTGGCATGGTGCAGCAGGCATAGCGGCTTGTTGGTATGGAGCTGCTGCACGTTTGATGAATTTTTTACAACAAAGTTGTCAGGATAGTCCAAATTCATTTAAGTCTATGTATATGGGTGAGCTGGCTCAGCAGTTGGCAGTGACAAAAGCATTTTTTCAATATACAGCCAAACTTATAGACACACAGCCTCATGAGAATCATGAATGTGTGATTCGAATTTTACGTGCGCAAACCGAGCAATGCTGTCAAGCGGTCATGGATTTGGCTGGAAAAGCTTTAGGGGCAAGACCATATTGTGAAGAGGGTGTTTTTGCTCAATTAATGGCTGATTTACCCGTGTTTATTCGGCAAAGCCATGCCGCATTTGATGATGTGCAAATTGCTGAACGATGTTTACAGGAGCATATGTCATGGGAACTTTAAGACATCCTCTCGTTGACGATCGGATGATTCAGGGGGAGGGTACTCAAAAGAGTCAATGGTTACAGGCATTTGAAAAACAGCCATTGCCGCCACTTGATCTTGAGCAATTTCGCTCCAAAAGGGTGGTGATAGTATCACCGCATCCTGATGATGAGATACTGGGTTGTGCTGGCTTAATGCAACAGCTTATGCAATTAGATTGCAACATTATTGTATTGGCAGTTACAAATGGTACCCAGAGTCATCCTCAATCGAAAAAATACACACCCGAACAGTTAAATCAATTGCGTCCACTAGAAAGTTTGGCTGCCCTAGAGTCCTTAGCCATCGCTAAACACACCCAACGTATCGGATTGAATTTGACCGATGGGCAAGTTCATTTACAAATCAATCAACTTTGGTCTGGATTAGATCAGACCATTCAGCCTGAAGATTTTTTAATTTGCACCTATAAATATGATGGTCATCCAGATCATGAAGCAGTTGGTAAGACTGTTCAGGCATTCGCAAAAGTACACCAATTACCCTGTTTGCAAGTTTTGATCTGGGCTTGGCATTGGGCAAACCCTCTGGATCCGCGTATCCAATGGCAGCAAGCCTATGCTTATTGCTTGACTGATGAGCAAATTCTGCAGAAACGTCAAGCCATTTTACAGTTTGATTCTCAAACACAAGCCGATGAAAGTACTGGACAGAATGCTGTTTTACCGCCAGCAATTATTGAGCGCCTGCTCATGCCTTATGAGGTTTATCTCTGTGAATGACTATATTGATGTTTTTGAAGAATTGTATTTAAAAAGTGAGGATCCTTGGGGCTATGATCACCGTTGGTACGAAGCCAGAAAAAAGCAAATTTGTCTGGCCTTATTGACGCGCCAACACTACACAAATCTTTTAGAAATAGGCTGTTCCAATGGTCATTTAAGCCAACATTTGGCACTACGTGCTGATCGAGTCTTAGCGATAGACGCTTCCAACAATGCAATTCAATTGGCTTACAAACGTTTGCAAGGCTATAAACATGTTAAGGTAGAACAGAGAAGAATACCTAACGCTTATCCTTCTGGACGTTTTGATCTCATTGTCATGAGTGAGGTTGCATATTATTTGTCCTCATCAGAATTACATCAATTAATTCATCATTTAACGCATAGTTTAACGCCGCATGGAGAAATTTTGTGTTGCCATTGGCGACATGAAATAGCAGGCTTTGAGCTTGATGCGCAAAGGGTTCATACCAGTTTGAGGAAGCAATTGCCTTTTCACCACTATTTAACGCTGAGTGACCCTGATTTCATTGTCGATCTTTGGACAGTCGGAGCTTCTTCACTAGCACAACAGGAGGGAAGTATTTGAAAATAGGTATCGTTATTCCAGCCCATAATGAAGAACAGTACTTATCGGCATGTTTGCAAGCTGTTCAGAAAGCAATTGAGCAAATTAAGCATCATCAAGTTGAAGTTTTGGTTGTCTTAGACCAGTGTAATGATCAATCTTTGGATATTGTACAAAACAATCAGATACGTTGGATTACATGTAGCTATCAGTGTGTAGGGCAAGCACGTGATTTAGGAATTCGGCATTTAATTGCTCAAGGCGCAACTTGGATTGCATGTACAGATGCTGATAGTTGTGTAGATTTAGATTGGTTATACGCACAAATACAGCATCAACCGACTGATGTGATTTGTGGGGTAGTGCAACTCGATGATTTTAGCCATTTGTCGCCCAATACTCAGAAAAAATATTTGACCCATTACAAAGATCGTATGAACCATCAGCATATTCATGGTGCCAATTTAAGCTTTAGTGCGCAAGTCTATCTACACGTGGGTGGTTTTGAAGCGATCAGCTGCCATGAAGATATTGGATTGGTACATAAATTTATTCAATACGGTTATCAAATTACTTGGACAAATCGAGTAAGGGTGAGTACTAGTAGCCGATTAGATGCACGTGCGCCAGAAGGTTTGTCTTATTTTCTCAGTCGCTTAGAAAATGCTGAGCTTTAAATATCATTGATCAATCAATCTTTCTTAACTGTCTTCATAAAAATGGAAAACTTCGAGTGTTCCACTCAATCTAAGATTTAAATAGTTTATGCTTTGATAATGTGAGCAGAAGAATTCAATGCAGTGTTTATAGATTGCGATACTACAAATTAAAATTTAAAGTGAAAATTATATATATATTAGTGAGATAAAGTAAAATAGTAACAACGCTTTCTGTGTTACAAATTTCTAGAGAAAACTTAATAATAAACGATGACAGTATTTAAAATCTGAGTATAATTTCGCCAAATACCCCTTGTTCATTTGTCAGTTCTACATGGCAAAAGACAGGGGTTTTTCTATGGATTGTGGTTTTGTAAGGAAATGCCTAAATTTTTTGTGAGTGGCATATAAATGTTCATTTTTAAAGCTGTTGTATGGGACCGAACGAACCCCATCCATAGTCAAATTTTAGCAACTCAGCTTGGTTTTTTTAGCTTGGGTTTTGCGACCGCAGCATGGGCGCCTTTAATTCCATTTGCCCAGCAACGCTTGTATCTGAATCATGCAGATTTTGGTTTACTTCTGCTTTGCGCAGGTATCGGCTCATTCTTGTCTATGCCTGCTACGGGTGCTCTAATCCAAAAGCTGGGTTGTAAGTCGATTATCGGTTTTACGCTATTGGCTATGCTGTGTATTTTGCCTTTCCTGAGTATATGCAATACTGCTTTATCCATGGCCATTTTATTGTTTGTGTTTGGCACAATGGTAGGAAGCTTGGGCGTTGCCATTAATATGCAAGCAGTCATTGTTGAGAAAAATAGCCTAAGCAATAGAATGTCTAGTTTTCACGGCATGTGTAGTTTAGGGGGCTTAACTGGTGTAGCATTGGTCAGTATCTTATTGGCAGTAGGCGTTACACCATTACTTGCGGCGCTGAGTATCAGCTGTATATTGTTAAGCATTGCATTTTTTGCTATACCGCAATGTTTGACTCGAATAGAGAATATAGAGGAAGAGACATCAGTAGAAAATAAGCCAGAAAAATTAAAGTTAAAAGAATTGATGCATCCAACTTTGCTTCTGATCGGTTTGGTATGTTTTATCAGCTTTTTATCTGAAGGTGCAGCAATGGACTGGAGTGGGATATATCTGGTAAACCAATACCACTTAGATCCTACTTATGCTGGTTTTGCCTATACTTTTTTTGCAATCGCTATGACAGTAGGGCGGTTTTCAGGCAATGCTTTGCTACGATGGTTTGGTGCCAAGCAGGTGGTATTATATGGTACTGTTTTGGCTGCACTGGGTTTAATGGTTATCGTATTTGCACCTCACTGGTCAGTGGTGTTGTTCGGATATTGCTGTTTAGGTTTAGGAAGCTCCAACATTGTACCTGTGATGTTTTCTCGGGTAGGAGAGCAGAACTTTATTCCCAAAGCGGCAGCATTATCTTTAGTTTCAACGATTGCTTATAGTGGTGCTTTACTCGGTCCTGCGTTGGTAGGTTTTTTAAGTGAAGTGATTGGGTTAGGCTTGGTATTTATTTTAATCGCACTGCTCTTGGCAATGATTGGCATAATCAACAAATATACTCAGATACAAATGAAATAACATCAGATAGGGTTACAGCAACTAGCCGTAGCCATTACTGAGCAGGTTAAACAGCAGCACGTTAAAATGAAGAGCAGTAAATTAGAGCTTAAACGTTGAAGCTCTTGCTGGCATACCAGTCTTGTGCCTATAGATTGGTTCATCTATAGGTTGCTGTAAGTCTTGTAAAAATGCATTGCGCCAGTCATTGATATCAAACTGCTCGATGCCAAGCATCAGTTGTTGATAACGTTCAATACGTTCTTCTTTCGACATAAATAAAGCAGTTTCGAGGGATTTAACCATCTGCTTTTCATTATTTGGATCGACTAGCACTGCTTCGGTCATTTGCTCTGCTGCACCGGCATATTTAGAAAGAATCAATACCCCAGGGTTATCAGGATCCTGCGCTGCAATATATTCTTTGGCAACTAAATTCATCCCATCTTTTAACGAACTAACCCAGCAAATGTCAGCATATTGATAGATCTGCATTAATTCATCGTGCTCTACCACATCCTGAGTACAGTTAATGGGCGTCCAGTCAGCGGTAGAATAGTCTTGATTGATTTGCTTAATTTTGTCCATAAAAGATAGATAAAAATCTTGATATGTTGTGATGTCCATGCGTGATGGACCAGCAACCTGTAAATCCACAATATGCTGATGATACTCAGGATGTTGTTGTAAAAAACATTCAAAAGCACCAAAACGCTCAAGCAAACCTTTTGAGTAATCAATACGGTCAACACCGATAATAGTTTTATACAAAGGATTCTCTTCAAAATCGAATATCGATTTCATGGTTTGATTTTGACGCTGTGCTACCTGCTGTATCACTTCAGGATTAATACCAATAGGGTAGCATTTGATGCGGGTTTGTTGATCAGGTTGAATCAAAAGATCATCTTGTACACGACTAAATTTCAAACTATTCTGGCAAAGCTGCATACATTTTTGTTGGTCTAATTGGGTCTGTAAGCCTAATACATCATATTGAGTTAAATCTTTAAGTAAGGTGCGAGCCTCAGGTAGTTTTTCCCATATTGAAGCACTGGCAAATGGGATATGTAAGAAAAAACCGATACGGTTACGCATCCCGAGTTTTCGGCAATAATGCGCTATGCTGAAAAAATGATAGTCATGTACCCAGATCAAATCATCAGGTTGAGCTATATCATACAGCTTTTCGGCAAAAAATTGGTTAACTTGCTGATATGCAGCATATTCTTCGGATTTAAACTCAATTAAATCGGTACGCTCATGCATGGCAGGCCATAAGGTGTTATTGGCAAAGCCACAGTAATATTGTTGGTATTGACTCTGCTGTAGTGGGCAGGTAATAAATTCAATATTATCTTGCTGTATATGTTCAAACTTTACTGACTTATGATTGTCAATTTGTTGCCCATTCCACCCCAGCCATATTCCACCAATATCATGTAGTGCATCTTGCACAGCCACTGCTAGACCACCTGCTGAGTTATTCGAGGGATCGGGTAAGCTGACACGATTTGATAAAACAATTAATCTAGACATGAGTATTCTCCAAGAGTTTTACCGAAGATTTAATCTTTTCTTGTTGGATATGTTGAGCAAATAATTCGAGAAAATCGGTCACAGCCATTGTATTTTCTAATCTAAATCTAGCTTGGGTATCGCCTGCACCAACCTTGATACTGATACCACCAACCTGATTAATGACTTCAAAACCTGCTTCATCAGTAAAATCGTCGCCAATAAATAATGCAATACTATTTTCTAGTTTATATTGTTGGATTATTCTTTGAATTGCATTTCCTTTATTGGCCTGTATAGGAATTAATTCAAATACGTACTTACCCTGAATAATTTTAAAATTTAAATTTTTCGCTTGCACTTGTTCTAAAAAATGCAACGCTTGGTTTTTATATTGAGGGTGTTCTCTATAATGTAGCGCAATAGAATAAGGTTTATGTTCTATTCGAATATGGGGTTGAGATAAGCAAAGTTGATTAATCTCATGTTTAATTTGATTTAAATCTTCTGGATTATAATGAGTATGGGGCATAGAAATATGCGTATCGATATTTTTTAATTGCATTTCCAGACCATGGGTTCCTGCAATATTTAAGGCTAAATTTGGAAAAAAGGTTTTTGCTTGATCTAAAGACCTACCCGTAACAATACTGATAATTATAGAATTGTTGACAAGTTTTTGAATAATATTAAAATTTCTTTGATTCAAAGTTGTTTGGCTTGGATCTGAAGTGAAATCAGCCAGTGTGCCATCAATATCCAAAAATAAACTGTAGTTTGGATGTGTTAGATCATTTTTCTCATGGTGTATATTTTGGATGAGTGCTTTGGGTGAAATAATCCACGCTTTTTTTAATGCTAAATAATCATTCATTCTTTTACCTTTGAATAATTTAATTAATTTATTATTACTTTAATTATTGCCTTTGAGGAGATTATTTATGTTGTATAGACAAAAAACATACAGAGTTTACAAATATATATTTTGTAAAAATATTTCATTTTAGAAATATTTGATGGATATTATAAATAAAAATGTATTTCTATAACTATTATAATTTTATGTGGCAACGTAATATTTAATTCATTTAGACTAGTTTTTACTTGTTGCCTTGAATGACTAAATACTATAAAAAAAAGAGATTATTGTTTGAAGTTTTCACAAGTTTTTAAATCCAAAGATTGAATCCTCTTAAGATTAGGTAAATACATTCCAATAAAGCGGTGTTGATGAAAGTCATATAGGCTTTGAGGTAAGCCATTAGCTTGTAATTAAATAAGCGAAGCTATGATCATCATTTCAAGTTCATCGCTGACTTTAACTTACAGCAAATCTGTATGTAGATTCTCTTATAGCAGAATACCAATGTCATAGAGTTCTTTAACAGTTTTTTAAGTTGCTATAAGAGCATTTGGGTGAAAATTTGTTAAAATCAGAGTAACTATTGTTAGACTAAAATAATATAAGTATTTGATTAGTGTTGAATAATAATTATGGCATTGAGTTTGCAGAAAGCAGATCAATTTCTAGGACATGCATATGAATACAATCGCACCATCTATCTTGAAATCTTCAATATTTGTTCTAAATGCTCTGACTAGTGGCATCGCAATTGCAAATAAAACATCACAAAAAGTAATGTAAATATTGATTCTATTACTTTAGCGGCAGTAGTTGTAACCAGAATTCACCGAGCGCACCATCAACTTTCGAAATTTTGTCTGAAGAACAGTTTAAGTATACTGGAACGTTTGATTTATCTAAAGTGCTAACAATTTTAGCACCGTCATTTAGATTACCTTTAGAACTAACGTGTGCATTTGCTGCACAAATACCAGCAAGAGCATCATTTCGCGGTTTAGCCTCTAATCTGGTTTTAATCTTGAATTGACTCTGGACTGGGATTTGAAACTATTCACCAGACTTATAGATTCTTAGGGCAGGAGCATGACCAATTTGCACACTACATTCTCCAGAGATGAATTTCAATACGTTCACCTAGATGAGTCTTAAAAGTTAGGGGATCCTCGGATGGAAGAATAACGCCTAAAGTTTTTTTAGTTCCATCTTTTAAAACAATAGCATGGCTGATCGATGCGCCATTAAAATGAACATTGGCTTTCTTTTTTATTGAAATAAAATCAAATTGCTCTATCACAGGTTGCTTCCTAAATTTTTTAATAAATTGAGCCTATATTAATAAATTGCATTCACTCATTTCAAGATTCTAAAACTAGGCGTATTTAAAACTGTTTACTGTTGATCTTCACTTGTATTGTGGCATGTAGAATAACCTATCTATATGTAAACGTATTGACACCCTTTACAGGGCTGATTATCCTTTGCTTGCTGGCCTACATTGCCAGTCGGTTTTAGCAGACCGTTTTTCATACAGCACATCAGATTTGCTCCTTCTGAGGGGGAAATTTGTGTGAAACCCACTCGTCCCCCTCACGTTGCGGTAGGGCGAGAAGGGGACACCTTCGGGTGTGCTGGGTCTGTATGTCCAGTCTGCTAACCCCTTTTCGTCCTGCCACCATTATTTAGCAGTGATTGTGGCAGAACTTCTTTTTCATACAGGAGTGCGCCATGCGTACTAATTCTATTATAAATTTCTTTTTATCTTCTCGATCTATGCCTGTGCTTGATTACAGCACATAGCTCTCTTTCGCTGATTTTTCTAAAAACTTGATGACGATCAATATAAATCATGGACTTGGGTACTGCCCAGAATAAGTCACATCTGTGCATTATTAAAAAAATGATTGATTTAAATCCAATCTCAAATAAAGAAATTTCAAATACACATTACCTCAGTGAAGCCATAACGCTCTAAGTGTGGGCATTAAAAACATAAGTATGTATGAGAGGATAGAATGAAATTAAAACTCATTTTTTCATTGTCAGCCAGTGTTTTGCTGACTGCCTGTAGTAGTACATTTGAATCAGAATTTAAGGATGGTTGCCGTAACTTTGGTGGCAATCGTAGTTTCTGTTCATGTAGCTATAACAATGTAGAGAAACACTACGGAGAAGATCGACTTAAGCAGATCAAGAACCCGATGCAATTTCCTGAAGATTGGGAAGATCAAGTACAAGAAGCAGGTTTAGCCTGCATGTCTGAATTGAACTAGGAGGGGCTAAAGATGAGAAATCTATTGATCACTTATCTGCTGATTATGTTGGGCTACTGGTTCAAATTGATATGGACTTTACCTGCTGGTTATTCCAAAGCCTACCTTTTGGGCAGAGCCTTCGTCTGGCCTTTTACTTTTTTAGAATGGCTATTTTCTTAAAACTCACCAAGAAGCATAACAATGACAAATACAAATCAAATCCCTGCACCAAAACCCTACTGGAAAATCATCGGCGTAGTTTTGGTTTTAGTAATCATCGGTGCTTATCTATTGAACCAGCATCTACAACGTAAAGCAGAGCTACAGTTAGCACAGTTGGCTGTAGAACAAACCAAAGCCCAAAAAACTCAAACTGCTGATGTGACCCGAGCTTCATCTGAATCAGTTGATAAAGCTTTACCTGAAGATACAACACAAACAGAGCATTTAGGCCCAAGTGAAGATGACATTGCTGGTGCTTTAGCAGTGGTTGAAGAGGCGAAATCCTCACAAAACTCAGCAACAGAGCATTTAAGCATGCAAATCGATTCTGAATACCATGAAGGAAAAACATTAAGTTCAAATGCTGCAAAGTATGGTTTAAAGCCGATCAAAACTGCACCACCTGATCTCAAGGCAACCGTTCCAAGTATTGATCAGATGTTAGCATCACATCTCATGGATGTTTGGGGACGATCTAGCCCAGATCAGCTGGCTAAGCGTGTTGAAGGTTGGAGTCAGCAGGGCAACAGCATTACTTATCGTGCTGCATGGGACTCAGATCGCTATCAATGTACCTGGTATGTGGTGAGTTGGAACCAAAGCAACAATCAAGTGTTAAGCGAAGGCTATAAACCTTGTTTTTAAACAATTTAGTTTTTTAGAAATTAAATTTCAATCATTTTTATACCCTATTAAAACAGGAATATCACCATGAAAAATCTGAAAATTATCAGCTGTACTTTATTTAGTTTATTGATTTCAACAACAGTGATGGCAAAGACAGAACAGATCACCTTAAAAAAAAATCTGGGATTTGGTGAGGAAGCAGTGATTTTTCCAACCACCAAGGGGGAAGTGATCCTTAATCGTTATGCACTTTCAGCAGCCGTTACCAAACAGATCAAGCCCTATAAAAAAGGGCAATGTTTAGAAATCCAATCTCAACATGGATTCTTTAAAGATACTGGGGATGGGCAATATATCCAGAGTATCCGACCATGTAGAAGTCCATCTGGTTTGGCTGTACCTAAAGTCAATCGATAAGCTATACACGTTTAAATCTAAATCAAATCAACCTTAAAAACCACGCGCTGATGCTCGTGGTTTTTTTATATCTATTTCTTCATGAATCCAGGAAAAAACACCATGCAGCAATGCCCCTATTGCCATTCACCGCATGTGCAATTACTCAGGCAAAGTCAACAATCACAATCCAAAACTAAGTTCACGTTCTCATCGTGCTCACCAATGTCACTGGCAACGGTAGGTATGCAAATCTCTAAACGGCTGGGGATTAATCCCTTTGTTGGTGGTTTTATTGGTTTAGCCGCTGGAGGGATGTTTTTACTTTACATCCAACAGCAAGACAATTTGATCACCCTACATTACCAGTGTGAACAATGTCAGGAACACTTCGAAATTCAACACACTGAATGAATCTAACAGCCAACAACAATCTCACTCTGAAATATTCACACTGAATTGATTCAATTCATTATTCACTCAATAAGAAGGAAAATTCTTATGGCACATCAACTTGAACAAATGGCTTATGTGGGTCAAACCCCTTGGCATGGTCTGGGTAATCAACTCAGCCCAAATCAATCGATTGAAGTCTGGGCTAAACAAGCTGGTATGGATTGGCAGATTGAAAGCTCCAATGTCAGTTATATGGCTGAAAATCATAAAGGACAAAATCTTATCCTTCCTCATGATGAGCAACGGGTTCTATATCGCTCAGATACCCATGCACCTTTATCAGTGGTCAGTCAGCGTTATCAAGAAGTCCAGCCTAAACAAATTTTAGAATTCTATCGTGACCTCACAGAGCAATCAGGCTTTGAACTGGAAACCGCAGGGATACTCAAAGGTGGTAAGAAATTCTGGGCATTGGCGAGAACAGGACAAAGTACTGCACTCAAAGGCAAAGATGTCAGCAATGGCTATATTCTGTTAGCCACGGCTTGTGATGGCACGCTCGCCACGACAGCACAATTTACTTCCATCCGTGTGGTGTGTAATAACACCTTAGCCATTGCACTAAAAGGTCAAGATGCAAATCGAGGTGTGGTCAAAGTCCCTCACAGCACCAAGTTTGATGCAGACAAGATCAAACAACAATTGGGTATTTCTGTACGGGCATGGGATGAACACATGTATCAAATGAAACAGTTGAGTCAACGTAAAGTCACCCAGCAAGAAGCTGCTGCCTATTTCGATGCCGTGTTTAATAACACTAGTCTGAGTATCGCTGAACAAGATGACCGTTTTATTCAATATTACAGGCAAGTTGCCAATAGCGCAGACGCCAATAAAACAGAACCGAATGGACGAGCCATGTCTAAAGTCATGACCATGTTTAATGGGCATGGACGAGGGGCAGAACTATCCTCAGCTAAAGATACTGCCTATGGTCTGTTATGCAGTATCACAGAATTCGCTGACCATGAACGTCGAGCCATGAGCCAAGATCATCGACTTGATTCAGCATGGTTTGGTGCAGGTGCAGGCTTAAAACAACGTGGACTGGAACAAGCCTTAAGGATGATTACTTAAAACAGATATCGAGATTTTATTTAGACAATATCGCCATCACGCAGAGAATTTGATGACAGATGACAGTCTTGAGTACAAATTTAAGATTGGGGATTTAGTGGTTTTAATTTACCCCATTCAGGATGTGCAGATGAGGACAGTGGATGAAATACCACACCCTCAATATCTGGTCTTAGATGGATATGGGCATATCTACCATACTGACTTTATCCGTCTTGCAACGTTTGACGAAATTAAGCTGAGTTATCGTATCGACTAAATGCCGTTTAAACATACTGATTTCAATTCTAATCCCATGCCAAAAAGCATGGGATTTTTTTATGTCTTTCAAACTAGAAGTTAGAGGAATACATCTTGAGACAACATAGCGCAAATTTATCCCAACCCCCCATAGGTTCGGTAATAGGATCAAAAGCTTATTCATTACCTTTAAGACAAAAAAAGCAACCCAAACGCCTAGCTGAAACCAAAACCATGTCACAAGCCGAATGGCTCGAAGTGCGTAAACAAGGCATTGGCAGTAGTGATTGTGCCGCAGCTTGTGGACTGAATCCTTATATGTCGATGCTCGAACTGTGGATGATTAAAACAGGTCGTATTCAACAAAATATTGAGGATGAAAGTGAAGGGCATGCACCGCTCTATTGGGGCAAACGTCTAGAACCTTTGGTCGCTGAATACTACAGCATGCATACCAACTATAAAGTACGTCGAGTCAATGCGGTATTACAACACCCTGAACCTGATAAACACTTTATGTTAGCCAACTTAGACTACTCGGTGGTGGGTGATGCAGATGTACAGATACTTGAATGTAAAACCGCAGGGGAACACGGTGCCAAGCTATGGCGAGATGGCGTACCTCTATATGTCTTATGCCAAGTGCAACATCAATTGGCAGTCACAGGTAAGAAAGCAGCGCATATCTGTGTACTGATTTGTGGACATGAAACTCGAATCTTTAAAGTGATTCGTTCTGAATCGGTGATTCAGCACATCATCCATGCCGAAAGACAGTTTTGGGAGTGCGTGGAAAAAGATACCCCACCTGATGCAGATGCCAGCGAATCAGCAGCCAAAGCCTTACAACTGCTTTACCCTGAGCATGTACCACTGACAACCACAGATTTAACCCAAGATGAACAGGCCAATCAACAATTTGAACAATTGATTCAAGCACGCCATCAAATTGAAAAACATCAGGAGCAATTTGATCTACTCAAACATCAACTGCAAGCCAAAATGCAACAGGCTGAACGTGCAACCTTTAAAATAGGTTCTGTTACTTGGAAAAAGTCCAAGGACTCGATCAGCTTAGACAGTAAGGCTTTACTGAAAAAGCATCCTGAGTATCTCAATCAATTTCCACAAAGCAAACAAGGCTCACGGCGTTTCAATATTTATACCGATTAGCCTAAGCAAAATATCCAACCACTTAACATTAAACCAGACTTACTAAAAATCCTATGCCTGAGCGCATGGGATTTTTTTTATGCCTATTTCATTTTAACGAAATCCAGAAACTTATTTAAACAAAAGAGCAAACCACCATGATTAAAGGTCTAGCCATTACCCCACCGATACTTGGACGCATCAGTATTGGTAAAGTCGTCGAAAAGAATGGTAAACGACTACCTGAAAAGGATGATCAATTTACCATTACCAGTCAAATCCAAGGCAAAGATGGCTGGATTAAACATCCACTTGATGAGCAGCTTCGAGCGAAAGCACCTAATCAAAAACTTCGAACCATTCCAGTACGAATGATTTTTAATGATCCCGAACTTAACCTTAGAGCTGAATATACTTTATTTGATCGGCAAACAGGACGACCTGTTTGTGTTGGAAATGGTGAATTCTGTCAAAGACAAACCAGCCAAGGCATTGAACAACACCCATGCCCATCACCAGATTTATGCCCATTGGCACAAGGAGGGAAATGTAAGCCTTTTGGGAGATTACATGTGAACCTTGATGAATCGGATGAACTCGGTACGTTTATTTTTAGAACCACCGGCTTTAATAGTATTCGCACCTTGGCTGCGAGGCTTTGTTATTACCATGCAGCCTCCAATGGCTTACTTTCGTGTTTGCCACTACAACTTACACTTCGAGGCAAGTCTACTACACAAAGCTATCGTACACCTGTGTATTACATGGATTTAACGCTACGTGATGGAGTCAACCTTCAACAAGCCATTCAAGTGGCAAAGGATATAAATCAGCAAAGTAAGCAGAGTGGTTTTAATCAGCATGCTTTAGATCAGACGGCTAGACAAGGTTATGGTAATGCAAGGTTTGAGGTAAATTCTGAAGAGGGCTTGGACTTGGTGGAAGAGTTTTATACAGATGAAAATTCTGAAGCTATGACATTACAGCCTGATTCGAAAACCAAAGTTCGCCCTAAATCTAATCAGAAAAATGGATTTATACAGGATATACAAAAAGGATTACAGGGAAGTGTGAGGGCTGTAAATTAAAAAAATGCCTTATATTTAATTGTACTAGCTCAGATCTGATCAGCATTTTTTTACTTTTTATGTGATAGTTTGATTCAATATTTGTAGATGGGTAAAGACTTTAAAGCAGAGGGAAAAGTTGTACTTCTGCTTTATTATGATGGGCATAAACACCCAAAAGACTTTGGTATGGCTATACAGGTAGGGCAGTGTTGGAGTGAGATCACGGCTAACCAAGGCTACTACTTTACCTCTAACTCGCCTGAATACAAGGCGAAATTTCTACAGAAGGGTAAATTGGGTATTGGTATGATTCATCGATCCAATCCTCAACAAGTTTAAAATGCCATCAATGCAGCTATGTATTTGGTCATTCCTGAAAAGGAGAATCAGTATCTGAGAGGAGGGGTTCCTAAGATGCGGAGTTTTGGCAAGGCGCAATACAAGACTGATCATCGTAGAGGGTGTGTTGTCTCTGCATTGCTAGTAGTGAAAGGCTTTAGGTTTTGTAAAGATTACTACGTTTGATGGCATTCCAAGGTGGGAGTAATTAAAACAGGTGATTCTTGATTTGAGTCTACTTAGGAAACTATGTAATTCAAGTGAAGATATGCAATTTTTTTTAGCAAGTCTATTTTAAAGATGATTTTAAGAATTAATTTCAATTGATAATGATTTTTATTTGCATGTATAATTATGTAACTTATTACTTTATTAATACATAATACTTATGAAGATAAACTTCAAAAATTTTGGTGTCGTTTTAATTGCTTATGTTGGACTTGCTCTCCCTTTGCAATCTTATGCCGTTAGTCATGCAGAGTGTGAAGAGGCTGATAGAAAGTGTTGGGGTGAATGGGATATGTCAACAGGTACTTCAAGCGGAAATACAGATTGTACAGATTGGCTTAGAATAAAAAATACTTGTATGGTATTACTAAAACCTGTCACCTCATTACCAACAATAGTTGTACAAGCGAGAAAATCACAAGTAAGTGTCGTTACTCAAGGCAGCTTTTATGTTCCAATGCAATACCCTTCTGCTGGAGTTTCTGGTTTATCATCAAGGCAGGGAGTTAAGCCTAATGGTGGATCTGATACACAGGATTGTTCAACTGAAAACCCAGTTATTATTTCAAGCGGTAAAAAAGTACAACAAGAATTAGATTTTTTAGGTAATGGTGATATGCCATTAACTTTTACTCGTTATTATGACTCTAGTATGCCGCGTAATGCAGATTTTACCCCATGGGGTGGAAAGTGGCTGCATAGTTTTGATTATAAATTCATTCCTGCTGATATTCCTTATGTTAGCTTACCTGATGGTACCAATAGAAGTATAGATTATTTTTCAAGTGCGCGAATAGATACAAAAAAACAATTGTGGACTGTAAGATGGTCTAATGGCGAAGTTGAAGTCTATCATTATAAAGGAGACAAGGGACATTCTGGTTCATTAATCAGTAAAATGAATACGCAGGGTATAGGTTGGACACTTACATATTCTGGTGAAAAAGTTACTAA
This sequence comes from Acinetobacter sp. GW821-FHT01C12, assembly GCF_059422625.1. NCBI lineage: Bacteria > Pseudomonadati > Pseudomonadota > Gammaproteobacteria > Moraxellales > Moraxellaceae > Acinetobacter > Acinetobacter sp. GW821-FHT01C12. The sequence goes on along the minus strand of NZ_JBWKXD010000001.1, from coordinate 1,073,875 downwards.
GATCACCCACACGAATGGCAAAACAATTCAGCTCATTTGGTCTGGTAATCAAATTACTAAAGTGATTGATCCAGCAGGTAGTGAATACTTTTATAGCTATGATAATAAAAACCGGTTAACAGGCGTAACCTATCCAGCAGGATTAGGTACAAAAACTTACCACTATGCAGAAAATGGTGCTGGAGAACAGATTATTAGTGGTATTTCAATAAACGGAAAACGTTATAATACTTATTATTTCAATGGCGATAAGGCGATTCAAAGCGGTCGTGCTGATGGTACAGAAAATGATAAATTAGAATATGGCAATGACTATACTTTAGTGACAAACCCTCTGGGTGCAATGTTTAAGTATATTTATAAGGATAATAAAAAAGACAAGTTAATTAAAATTGAGCGAAGTGGTATTAATAATTGTCCTAATAGTAATATGCAAACGACTTATAATGCCAAAAACCAAGTTTCTTCGGAAACAGATTGGAATGGAGTAACAATAGAGTACGAACGTGATAATTATGGTCGTATTACTCAGGAAACCACTGGTATTAAAGGTGGTGATCGTAGTCAGGCACGAATCACAAAATATGATTGGGCAAATAATCCTAATCGTCTGATAAAAACAACAATGTTTGGAAATAGCATAGATAAACCAATCAGTGAAATTACTTATGATTACTATACTGCCACTGATATTGCTAAAAGTCGGATTAAAAGTATTAAACAATGTAGTAAAACAGGAACTACAACTTGCTCAATCACAAGCTATACATATACATTCCATAATAACGGTATGCTTAAAAGTATGACTGAAAATGTAAATGGGGGCGTTACAGTACGTCAATGGGATACTATTGGTAATTTGTTGAGTATTACAACTCCCCTAGGTCAAACAACACAATTCAGTGACTATAATCAATTAGGTTTAATGAGTAGAGTTATAGATCCAAATGGATTTATAACTGACTTTGAATATGATGCGCTAGGTCGGATAACGGCTAAGAAAGAAACGCTAGGAATTAGTCAAATTCGTACAAAAATTTATAAATATGGGGCCTTTGGCTTAGTTCAAACTGAATCTAACGGAATGCGTGAATCCATTTATTATAATGATAATGGTACTATTGCTAGGATTACTCATGGTATTGGTAGTCAGGTATTAAGTAGCCAAGAATTTACCTACTCAAATTTGGGTGAGTTGCTCAGTACTACGTTTAAAGATGGTAGTTCTGTTCGCTACTCTAAGAATAATCAGCATAATCAACTCGGATGGGCAACAGCCGATTTAGGAAATAATGGTCAAAATCAACGCTATGAATATGATGCTAATGGGAATGCCATTAAGGAAACAGACTCTTTAGGAAAAATAACAACATATACTTATGATTCACAAGGAAATATCACGAATGAAAATCTTATTGATGGTTCGAGTGTTATCTATAGTTATGATAGTGTTGGACAATTAACAAGTGTTAAAGACACCAAAGGGAATACAACAACATATACATATGATGGTCTTGGTCAACTATTGTCGACGAACAGTCTAGATACAGGATTTACGAAATATCAATATGATATAAATGGTAATTTAACTAGTTTAACTCGTGCGAATAATGTCGTAACGACATATAGTTATGATGCTTTAAATCGTAGAATCAAAGCACAATCAGGGAATCAAGTTCAAACTTGGGTTTATGATAATTGTACTAATGGTGTTGGTCGTTTATGTGGAACAGCAGATGGAATCACTAGCACAGGTTACGGATACACAAAAGATGGTCAAATCTCAGTACAAGTTAAAAATATTAATGGTGTAACTTATTCTACTTATTGGAGTTATGATGCCTTAGGTAACATGATTGGTGAGAGTCGAGAAAATGATAACAATAAAGTCATCTATGAATATGACGGACTCAATAGAGTTAGTGCAGTTAAATTTAAAACAGATGCATCTACTCAAACGATTATTAGCAATATAACTTATGAACCTTATGGTGGAGTCAAAAATTGGACCTATGGTAATGGCTTATCAAGACAAATCAGTTACGATCAAGATTACCGACTAACAGGTATACTCGCTTCTGGAATACAAAATTTAAGCCATAGTTATAATGCTAACAATTGGATAACTCAAATTAATAATGGTCTAGATAGCAATAAAACAACAAGTTTTACTTATGATGCCCTTGGACGATTAAATCTTGCCTCTTCAATTCAGTATAAAGAAAGCTGGCAGCATGATACTAACTACAATCGTACGAGTCGTACAGGTAACACTAATGCTGTGACTAATTATGTACCTGGTCAAGGAAGCCGATTAAATAGTACGACTGGTGCTGAAGCGAAAAGTTTTACTTATGACGCCTTAGGTAACCTAACGAAAAAAACTGGTTATGGTGGTAACGTCGATTATACATATGATGCATTTAACCTTCTAAAGACTGTCAAAACAGGAAGTGCAACAACAACTTATGATTATGATGTTTTTAAACTTCGTAGCCGTAAATCAGGCAGTGGAGGAACAATCAATTATGTATATGCTTATGATGGTCGAATACTCGCTGAAAGTCCTTTATCTGCATCACAAAATGGTAGCTTAGCTAAAATCTATATTTGGTTGGGTGATCAGCCAATTGGTTTAGTGGCTAATAATCAACTGTATTACATTCATAATGACCACTTAGGCCGTCCTGAAGCGATTACTAGTGCAAATCAAGCAGTCGTTTGGAAAGCTCAAACGAGTAGTTATGATAGTGCTGTAGTGCAAAGTAGTATTGGAGACTTTAACTTAGGTTTTCCAGGTCAATACTATGATGCTGAAAGTGCACTTTGGTATAATTGGAATCGTTATTATGATGCGAGTATAGGTCGTTATACGCAGAGTGATCCGATTGGGTTAGCTGGTGGGTTAAATACTTATGCTTATGTAGAAAATAATCCAATCTCTAATGTTGATTTTTCAGGTTTAGCATATTTTGAATATAGACCACTTGATGGAAGTAGTGCTGCACGTAGTACTTTGCCTTTTAAATGGGACGAAAAGCTGAATATTGCTTATGCGCACGAACAATTATTTTTTGAAGACGGAAAATTTCCATCAAATATAGGTTACATGGCAAGTTCGAGGATTCAGTCGGATCCTCCAAGGCTATTAAAAACATATATAAGAACTCCGAATCGTCAGCATTATAATGATTGTGTAATGAGGAAAGCCGCAGATCAAACTGAAACAGGTACTTATAGTTTGTTTGGCACGGCTGGATTAGGTAATTCTAAAAATAATTGTCAAGATTGGGCGCAGAGAGTGCGACAAAACTACCAAAGATTAATTAATAATCCAATGATTAAAACGGAGTGTAAGCTATGATCCAATTACTATTTGAATTAATTCTAGCGCTTTTGTGCTCTTACTTGGTTCTAATCATATTTTTTAAATATAAATTAAAAATTAAATATTTAATTGTAATTGGTTTGTGTTTTTATATGGTTGAGATAGCATTTTATGTATACCTAGCTACAAAAGTACCTGAAGATGCTATACCAGTGACACCTGAGGAAATGAAAAATCCTCGTTAAATTAAATAACATATGTTTTTTAGATTTGAGGGATTTTGTTGGCCAAATCTAGGATATAAATAACTTTTAACTTTCTCTAAAATGGACACAATACACTTA
>NZ_JBWKXD010000001.1:0-1070108 GCF_059422625.1 Acinetobacter sp. GW821-FHT01C12 | reverse complement strand
ACTTAATGCTTAATGCTTAATGCTTAATGCTTAATGCTTAATGCTTAATGCTTAATGCTTAATGCTTAATGCTTAATGCTTAATGCTTGAAGTTTTCCATTTTAGATCAATATCTTATTTAAAAATGTTCTAGAGTCTAGTACTCTAGAACTGCTTTCCATGATTATTCACGTTCCACGCTTACTCATTGATCATGATTTAGAGCATTTATTGACTTTAATTAAACACTTGATTAGGGTCTGTTGACATTTGTAGCGTATATTTTGCTCTATAAAGGCAACCATATAAATATACAAGCTAAAGCTACCGCACTCTGATAATTTCTCTTTAGCTTGTCATATTTTGTTGCAATACCTCGCTTCGGGTCAATATAGCCTAAGCCATTTTCTTAGAGTTTTTGTTCATGCACTCGTTTAATCAAAGCTGTTAGTGACATATCAGAAAGCATGCCACCGCCACGAGGTGCAGGGAAGATAAAATCCTGAGGCTGGGTATATAGCTTAATGGATTCAAGCAATGAGAGGGCTTCTTGGGATAAAGGAGCGCGATGTTCCTTCTCAGCTATCATCCGTTCTTTGGGGATGATCCAAACTTTGGATTCAAAATCTATTTCTTGCCATGTTGAACCAAAGATTTCACCAGAACGACATGCTGTCAAAATTGCAAATTCTAAAGCTTTTGGAGAAATACCATCTTTCTGGCGTAGGTGCTGAACAAATTCTGCGACTTGTTCATAAGGTAGAGAGGGATGAGGGCGTGTTACTTGTTTTAAATTACCTAGTATCGGTTCAAGATTACCTTTCCATTCAGCAGGATTGTCACCCTCAAAATATCCTATAGCCTTGGCATAATCAAAAATGGTTTCTATGCGGCCACGAATACGTCTGGCGGTTTCATTTTTCTCAACCCAGATAGGCTTAAGAGCTTCAGCAATATCAACTTTGGTAATGCTACTAATAGTGAGATCACCCAGCGTTGGGTAAATGTAGGATTCTAATGTTGATGACCATTGCCCGATATGTTTTTCATTTTTGAGTTCACGTGTTTTATTGGCGATAACGACTTTGGCACATTCACGGAATGTTTTGTTACGTAGCTGCTGGATGCGAAGCTTTTCAAGTTGTTCTAGTTTATGTGCAATAGGATCAATGCCACTCCGTATTTGCAATCTTAATTCAGTAGCCTTTGAACGGGCTTCACTCAAAGACACCTCTGGGTAGGGGCCAAGACCAATGTCACGGCGATGAGGTATTAAGTTTCCATCCTTGTCTAAGCGCTTTCCTACAACGGCACGTAGAATCCAGACACGGGAATTTCCTTTGATATTCAGGAATAAGCCATCGACACCGCCGACAGCATGTCGACCAGTCTCTTTGATTTTTGCTACACTTAGAGCAGATAGCTCTTTAGCTTTCTTTGGCATCCCCACAACCTACCCCTTTTAGAGTACTAGAAATGGTTAGACTAGATAAGACGTGGTTAGACTGTTATTGTTTTAAGGTATTGAAAAATATTGCTTTGTATGGGTTGGTTGGACAATATGAGACACTTGTTATACGGACACCGCTTCAGTCGAACTGAAAATTTAAATTCACAAATTATGAATTTTTCTTAAGTGTACCTTTATGTATACCTTTTTAAATAATTTTTTAAAAATTTATTAAATATCAAATATGAAATACTGATGCATCATAGTGGTGTGTGGGAGGAAAAGTCAGCCATTGTTTCCATGCTATTCATGTATGTTAAATCTCTAAATTTAAATAATAAATAAGTTTATTTTGAAAGTTTGGCAATCTAACCAATTCTAACAACTTCTGTGCAAATCTGACCTAAGCAAAGGAAAAAGCATAGCTTTAGAGTACTTTTGTTCGTGCCAAAATTGAGTCAACAATGTGTGAGGAAACAAATTGGTTTCTCTCGGTCGCCATCTTAACAAATTGAGGCTGATTCACAAAAAGGAATCCGAAGATGAGTGCGGAAATTAGCAACAAAAAGAAAATCGAATGTTCTGTTTAACCGAATCACTTGTGGAGCGATTTCCTGATATTTTTGCCTTTCAGCTTTATTCGCTAAGTTGGGCCTAAGGCAGAGCAGACTGGAAATAACATTTAAAAGGATAGACATATTCGAGGTGATTAGGAGTTGGAATTAATAAAAAATGTGATAAAAACAATGACCTGAATATTAATCAATATTGAGATGCTGTATCAAAATAGGTTTGGTTTCTTTCATATTTGCCTTTGGTTTGTGTATACGATCATGTTTTGGGGCAAAGTAGGTTGAGAGATTTCATCGATTTATCAAGGCTTGGCAGTAGAAGATGAATGGCTTGTATGATAGGTTTTAGATACGGGTTTGTTGATCTGTGAATGATATTGCTGAACAAGGCCATACGAACTGGTTTTACAACAAAGTTCAATAAGAAAGGTTGATTAGGCCTTGAATGAGCAAGGTGTAGGGTACCTAGTTTAGGTGTTATTACTGGTTTATCTATTTTTGCCACACAACTTTAATGAAGCAAAACTGTTTTTAAGTGCTGAGAAATAAAATGATGAAGGTATCAAAACAAAGCTCTGTAAGCATAAGCTCTGAAACAAAAAGCCAGTTTGAATCTATTTTATCAGCACATTTACCTGAATCGAAATTAGTTGACCAGTTTCAAAGACACAAAAGAAAACTAAGAATTTCGTTGACTGATCGATGTAATTTTAAATGCAGTTATTGTATGCCTGATCATCCGAGCTGGTTAGCTAAACAGGATATTTTAAGTTTTGAAGAACTTTATAGATTTTGCGAAGTGATGATTAAGCTTGGCGTCACTCAAATTCGCTTAACGGGTGGCGAGCCGTTGATGCGAAAAGGGCTCGTGAATTTTATTTATACGCTCAATCAGTTAAGACCATTAGGTTTACAGCGTGTCTCAATGACGACGAATGCTTATTATTTAGAAAAATATGCAGTTGAGCTAAAACAAGCTGGGCTTGATGATCTAAATATAAGTTTAGACAGTATTGATCCAGACACTTTTTTTAAAATGACTCAAAAACCCTTAACACCCGTATTAAAAGGAATTGAGGCGGCAAAAGCTGCAAATATCCCAATTAAACTCAACTGTGTTTTGGTCTATGGAGAGAATCATCAGGAAATATTGTCATTAACTGAGTGGGCTTATCAAAATGACTTTGAACTACGATTTATTGAATACATGCCATTGGATCAACCTGAGCATTGGAAGCGTGAGAAAGTCGTGGTTGAGGATGACATTATCAATATACTTTCGCCACATTTTCGCATCGATAAATTAGAGCGAAATAATGACCCAGCCACAATATATACACTCAATCAAGGTTTTAAACTGGGTATTATTTCCACCATCAGTAAGCCTTTTTGCCAAAGTTGTGATCGTTTGCGTTTAACCGCGACAGGTGAGTTATTTACATGTTTGTTTGCCAATACAGGTATTTCTGTTCGACATTTATTGGCTAAAGCTCAGGGAAAACAATTGATAGCAACAATTCTGGAAGCCGTTTGGCAAAAAAAAGCAGGCTATATTGCTTACCAAGCTGCACCCATTCGTAAGATTAGTATGCATTCTATTGGAGGTTGATTTTATACATAGAGATAGAATTGTATATGCTTATTTTATTTGAAATGAATCGCTTATTGTGAAGCTGTATATTATTTAAATTGACAGGATTTTTTATGAAAAATGTAGGCATGAAGCCTGAGAGTTATCGTATTGCTACAGCAAGTTCAGAGTTATTCGCGCCTCCGCATTGTTTACAATTATTAGCAGAGGGCAATACTGAAAAAGGCGATGCACTAAAAACAGCACGAATTGCGGGGATTCTTGCAGCCAAACGTACCGATGAGCTTATTCCGCTTTGTCATCCTTTACCTATTTATCGAGCTGATGTCGATTTTGAAATACTAGCAGATCGCGTCAAGATTACGGCAACCGTAGAAACGATTGCACCAACTGGTGTGGAAATGGAGGCTTTAACTGCCGCAAGTCTGGCTGCGCTCACGATTTATGACATGTTGAAACCGCATTGTGAACCAGATGAGCTGATGATTGGTCATTGCAAGCTTGAATTGAAAAAGGGCGGGAAGTCGCACTTTAAACGCCATCTTCGACAAGCAGTATCAGCTGCGGTCATTGTGTTATCAGATAGTGTTGCTTCTGGCAAAAAACCTGATACTGCGGGACGTTCTGTGGTTGAAACCTTAACTGAGGCTGGGTTTGATCCAATTCACTATCAAATCATCGCTGATGAGCCTTTGCAACTAAAACAATTGATTTCAGAATTGGTGCAATCTTATGGATGCATCATTACGGTGGGTGGGACAGGCATAGGTAAGCGCGATATTACTGTCGATACGATAGAACCATTATTGGAAAGAGAGCTGAATGGCCTAATGGAAGCAGCTCGTGCTTTTGGTCAAAGACGGACACCTTATGCTGCAATGTCTCGTGGTGTTGCTGGTTTTATTGACCGATCACTGGTCATTACTTTACCAGGAAGCCGTGGTGGCGCATCTGAATCTATGGCAGCGATTTTACCAGCCTTGGTGCATATCTTTGATGTATGTCGAGACTTACCACACCCAGGAGGTTATGAATGAGTTGTTCTGGTCAAGGATTAATAGGTTTAGATCAAGCATTGGCAGCTTATTCTACAGTTGAACCGCGAGCGGTTCAGACTCTGCCACTGGTAGAAGCACATCAACATTATCTGGCACATGATGTTCTGTCTGAGATTGCATTACCTCTATTTACTCAGAGTGCAGTAGATGGCTATGCCTTAAAAAGTGAAGATATTCTTGCTGGTATTACCGTGTTTGAATTGGTTGGAGAAATACGCGCAGGTATTGAAGAATATATCCAGATCAAGTCTGGACAATGTGTTCGGATTTTTACAGGTGGTAAATTACCAGAGTCGGCTGATACGGTTGCCAGACAAGAAATAGTATCTAAAGAAGATAGCCGAATCAGCTTAAATCAAGCGCTTAAAAAAGGGACAGATATTCGTTATCAAGGCGAAGAATTATCTATAGGGACAATATTGGCAAAGCAGGGCCAATACCTAAAAAGTGGCTTAGTTGCATCACTAAGTATGGCAGGGGTAAAAGAGGTCAGTGTTTTTAACCGCCCTCGTATTGCTGTACTGATTACAGGCGATGAAGTCAGCAAAAGTCTTGATAATAGCGCTCAGGTTTTTGATGCAAATTCACCAATGGTATTGACATGGTTGAAGGAAAGAGGTTTTTACTCGATCCATTTAGAACATGTGATTGATGACGAAATTGTCTTGAAAAAGGCTTTAGCAAATGCCTTAGATCATTACGATTTAGTTATCACGACTGGTGGGGTTTCAGTTGGAGATTATGATTTGATTCGTCCTGTTTCTCTTGGATTAGGGGCAAATGAAATTTTTTGGCAAGTTGCTCAGAAACCAGGCAAACCGATTTATTTTGCTGAATATAAAAAACCAAACAAGTCTTCCTATTTATTAGGATTGCCGGGCAATCCAGCAGCAGTATTTATTTGTTTAGAAATCCACGTGTCCACTTTGCTTAAAGCAATGCAAGGTTTAAAAGAAGCCAAACCAGAATGGGAGAAGGCGAGCTTAAGTGAGGCTGTAAAAGGTGATAGTCGGGAACAACTGTTGCGTATGAAACTGAATGTTGATGAGCAAGGGCAACTTAGTGTTTCAAAACTCAAAAAACAGCAATCGCATATGCTAAGTAATTTAAGTGAAGCGAATGTCATTGGTCGAATTCCAGTGTTTAACAATGCTGAAAATTGCCCCAAATTCATTGAGTTCATTCGTCTTTAGTATTTTGAGTCTAATACGCTTGGGTAACAATAAAAATGTCTCAATATCCAAATACTGACTTAGTCATTTTAGCTGGTGGTCAAGCTAGACGGATGCAAGGTAAAAACAAACTTTTGCAGCAGTTTGATCATGAAATGCAACTGCTTAAAATCTATCATCAATTTTGTGATGAGGTTGCGAAAATTTGGGTAAATAGTCATCAGGACTGTATTGTTTATCAGGAGATCATCGCTGAAATAGCCTGTTTTTCAGATGATCAGGCGGGATTTTTAGGGCCATTAATGGGAATGAAAAGTGCATGGACACATGTAACTACAGATTATATTCTGTTTATTCCCTGCGATATTACTTTTATCCCTACAGATGTCTTATCAAAAATGCATCAAGCTTTATTGGAGGCAGAAAATTCTCAAGCTGTATTTATCTCTATAAACGAACAAAACCTTTACCCCTTTTGTTTGTTGAAAAGAGACAGCTTAGCTACGTTCGAAAAGCATTTGGCTAATGAACAATTAAGTATTCGAAAATGCTTTGATGATTTGAATCCAAAGGTCGTTAAATATGAAAACCCTATAAGTTTTCATAGCATTAATTCAGAACAGGAGTTAAGACTATACCGTGAAGAATTACACATATTCAGTCGTTCAAATTCAATTTAGTTCACCCTAAATACTCATTGTGGCGCTATGCTTAAGTAAAGGTGTTAAATGGCAGAGATTCAAATTAAGATTGAAACTTATGGTGCAATTGAAAGACTGTTACCTAAAGATTTAAATTTTTCTTGTGTTGAAAATAGTATGGTCTCAGAAATTTTGCAGCAAATTTCTGATCAATATCCTGATTGCGCTAGTCTTTTAGAGAAGTGTGCATGTGCGATTGGTGAAGAAATTATTCCCCGTCGACATCGATTAACAAACCATTGTACATTGGTTTTATTATCCCCTGTAGCAGGAGGCTAACATGACAGATAGATCTCGGATTAAGGAAACGGATCTGAGTTTAGATGATTTTAAAACCATTGATGATTTTCCTGAATGTGGTGGTATTGGAATTTTTATTGGAACGGTTCGAAATCACCATGAAGGTCGCAGTGTTAAGGCATTAAAATATACTGCTTATAAGCCCATTGCTGAAAAAATGATTCGTGTAATTGAGCAAGAAATACAAAACAAATATGCAGTATCATATATTCAGGTTATTCATAGAATTGGCGCTCTAGATATCGGAGGCAAAGCAATCATCGCAGTGGCTTATGCGCCGCATCGAAGAGAAGCTTTTATGGCGTGTGAAGAGGCTGTTGAACGTGTAAAACATGAAGTTCCAGTATGGAAAGAAGAGTTTTACTCAGATGGTTCCAGTGAATATGTTGCTGGCTGTTGTATCCGGAAAGATGAAGATGTTTCGCATAAACATCTTCATTTGAATTCACATTCTCATTAAGTCGTTGTAAATTAAGCAGCTTAAGTTATAAGAATGATGAATGATTATTATGAAAAGTTACCATGTAAAGTAAATGAATTTTTTCTTGAGCTGATTTTTTTAATCAGATAAGCCATTAAAGAGGGCACTCAAATGAACGATTTAGAAAAAAATAAACCTGAAACAGAAGGTCAAGAACGCCATATTCAGGAGAATACCAATTTCGCGCGTATCGAACCCTATACGCACCCAGCTGGGGGTTGGGGCGCTTTGTTGAGTGTTGCTAGAAATTTAAAAAGGCAAGAAGTCTTTGCCAAAGGCTCAATTACATTAATGAATATTAACCAGCCGACAGGTTTTGACTGTCCTGGTTGCGCATGGCCTGAGAAAAAAGATACGCACGCATTTAACTTTTGTGAAAATGGTGCAAAAGCTGTTGCATTCGAAGCAACCAGTAAACGAGTTACTCCAGAATTTTTTGCGTATCATACGGTAAGTTGGTTAGCTGAGCAAAACGATTTTTACCTCGAAGATTTGGGGCGACTCACAGATCCAATACGTTATGACGCGGCTACAGATAAGTATGTCCCAATTTCTTGGGATGATGCATTTAAGCTTATCGCTCAACATCTTCAAGCTTTGGATCATCCAGATCAGGCAGCATTTTATACATCTGGTCGGGCAAGCAATGAAGCGGCTTTCTTGTACCAGTTATTTGTCAGAAGTTATGGAACAAATAACTTCCCTGATTGTTCAAATATGTGTCATGAAACCACTAGTATTGGTTTGAAGGATTCAATTGGGCTTGGCAAGGGTACTGTTACTTTAGATGATTTTGATCAAGCGGATACTGTATTTAGCTTTGGGCATAATCCTGGTACCAACCATCCTCGAATGCTCGGAACTTTACGTGAAGTATCGCGTAGAGGTGGAAATATTATTGCGATTAATCCAATCAAAGAACGTGGGTTAGAGCGTTTTCAGGATCCTCAAGCAGCAATTGAGATGATGACGAATGGCAGTACGCCCATTAGTCGCTTTTATTTTCAGCCGAAAATTGGTGGAGATTATGCGCTTTTGTTGGGGATGATGAAGCATCTTCATGAATGGGATAAACAGGCAATACTCGCAGGTAAAACGGGGGTATTTGATCGGCAGTATATTGCTGAGAATACCGTTGGTTTTGATGAAATGTTAAAAGAAGTTGACCGAACAGAATGGCGTGATATTTATCAGTATTCAGGCCTCTCTTCGGAAAACTTAGAATCAATTGCTAAAATGTTTTGCGAGTCTGAGCGTTCAATTTTTTGTTGGGGAATGGGCATAACACAACATAGACATGGCACTGCAAATGTTCATATGTTGGCTAATTTACTTTTGGCGAAAGGGCAGATTGGTCGTCCTGGAGCAGGCCTATGTCCAGTTCGTGGGCACAGTAATGTGCAGGGTGATCGGACCATGGGGATCAATGAATTACCAAGTGCAAAAATGCTGGATGATATTGATCGTGTTTTTAATATTAAATCGCCACGCAAACATGGCTATGGTGTGGTAGAAACGATTAAAGCCATGTATGAGGGCGCTGTTAAAGTCTTTATTGCTTTAGGCGGGAATTTTGCAGTTGCGACTCCTGACACCCCATATACTCAAGAAGCGCTAAAACGCTGCTCACTGGTGGTAAATATCGCAACAAAACTCAATCGTAGCCATCTCGTGTGTGGTAAAGACGCCTTGGTTCTTCCATGTTTGGGTCGTACCGAACTGGATAAGCAACTGAAAGGGAATCAGGCGATCTCAGTTGAAGATTCAATGAGTAATGTTCATTTGTCCGCTGGACGGAATGAACCTGCATCAAAGAACTTGCTTTCTGAACCTGATATTGTTGCACGAATGGCTGAAGCGACGTTACCTGACTCTAAAATTAAATGGCGTTGGTATGTTGAGGACTATGATCGTATTCGTGATTCTATTGAAGAGGTTTTTGAGGAATTTAAAGATTTCAATGGACGAGCCTATCAACCGGGTGGTTTCCATCTGATTCATCCTGCCAATGTTAAAGTTTGGAATACCCCCGCGGGTAAAGCACAATTCCTGATTACGCCATTAAGCCAAGCCTATAACGATCAAGAAAATCAATTTTCTGCCCAGTATACAAAGAGTAAAGTCTACACTTTAATGACGATTCGTTCGCATGATCAGTACAATACCACTTTATACGGCCTAGATGACCGCTATAGAGGTGTGTTTGGCCAGCGCCGTGTATTATTTATAAATCAACAAGATATTGATGAAGCTGGTTTTGTCGCTGATCAATGGGTTGATATTGAAAGTGTATTCTCTGATGGGGTAAAAAGAGTCGTGAAAAGTTTCCGAATCGTTCCCTATAATATTCCATCAGGAAGTCTGGCCGCTTATTATCCTGAAACCAATCCACTGGTTGCGCTTTCAAGTCATGATCAATATGCCAAGATTCCAGCTTCAAAAAGTGTTCCTGTTATTTTACATGCTGGCGATGCACCTGAGCACTTCAATTTATTTACTGAAGTTGATCCTGAGAATGCAGAAAAAAAGGTTGAAACTTAAGTATTTACTGGTTTATTGCAGGATACGTGAAATTGGATAGTAACCTATGGTTGCTATCCTGAATGGTAAGGAAAGCTCAAGTTGGAATCACAATTTTCAGGTTATGCGTCAGTTCAAATTACACGCTTTGATCAAGATAAAACAGATGTTCAGTTTGATCAGGTTGTTCAAGAATATCCGATTGCATTGGTTTATAACGGTATATCTCATGCGGTGATGATGGCTACACCAACGGATATCGCTGAATTCGCAAAAGGATTTAGCCTTTCTGAAGGAATAATTGCAAGTTTAAAAGAACTTTACTCGCTTGATATTATTCACAACAATTTTGGTATACAGGTTGAGATGAAAATTTCATCAAAAGCTTTTATGGCATTAAAACAACATCGCAGAATGCTGATTGGTAGAACAGGATGTGGTTTATGTGGTATAGAAAGTCTTCAACAACTTCAATTTTCATTACCAAAAATTAGTTCTACAATTCAATCAGAATGGTTAAGAGAAATTCCTAACGCAATCAAACAATTAAAAAACCAGCAAAAGATTACCGCTGTGACTGGTGGAGCGCATGCTGCTGCTTGGGTTGTGCAGGGGAACATTCATGCTATTTTTGAAGATGTTGGGCGACATAATGCGCTAGATAAATTACTGGGTCATATCTCAGCAGAGAACTTTGATTTGTCAAAAGGATTTGTGGTGATGACCAGTCGAGCAAGTTATGAACTGATTAGAAAATGTGTTGTATTAAATATCGCATTACTTGCAACAATTTCAGCGCCTACCAGTATGGCAATAGAGATGGCACAAGCTTCAGGTCTCACATTGGCAAGCTTTTGTCGGGGTGATGGTTTCGTCCTTTATAGTCAGTAATGCTTAGCGATCAATTTTTTGTTATTTAAAGGAAGATGTCGATGAAAAAATTTTTATTTAGTTTAAGTTTGCTTGCCATGGGCCATACTTATGCAGAAGATACAATCACAGTCTACGCCGCAGCCAGTTTAACCAATGTTCTAGCAGAACTAGATCAAAAATATGAAAAGAAAAATAATCTAAAAATTAAAACATCTTATGCTGGTTCATCGACACTGGCAAAACAGATTGAAGCAGGGGCACCAGCCAATTTGTTTATCTCTGCCGATGAGCAGTGGATGAATTATTTACAAGATAAAAAATTGATTGATCCTAAAAATAGAAAGAATCTACTTGGTAATCGTTTGGTATTGATTAGCCCGAAAAATCAAAACATACAATTCAAAATGACCCCATCATTTGACCCAACTACTGCATTTAAAGGCAAGCTTTGTACAGGCGATACCAAAAGTGTTCCTGTTGGAAAGTATGCGAAGCAAGCTTTAACATCATTGCAGTGGTGGGAAAAAATTCAGCCGCGTTTAGTGCAAGCTGAAGATGTTCGCGTTGCACTGAATTTTGTGGCACGTGGTGAATGTAATGTGGGAATTGTTTATTTAACTGATGCTGCAATTAGCCCAGACGTTAAGGTTATCGCTGAGTTTCCGTTAAACACGCATACACCGATTGTTTATCCTATGGGTATGGTAAAAGCTACTCCTGAAACTGTTAAATTTTATCAATATTTACAAAGTAATGAAGCTAAAACCATATTTAAGAAATATGGCTTTAGCGTTCTCAATTAGAAATCGGTTATGTTTGATGTACTGTCACCAGCAGAAATTGAAGTCTTAAAACGCTCTTGTAAAGTTGCTGGTTTTTGTCTGATTTTTAGCTTGATTCCAGCCATTATCGTTGGCTGGATTTTGGCACGTAAAGATTTTTTCGGAAAATCCTTATTTGAAACATTGATTTTTTTACCTTTGGTGTTACCGCCAGTTGTGCCAGGTTTTTTACTTTTACAAGTTTTTGGTAATCGTGGCTTCTTAGGGAAATATTTAACGGAGTTCGGCCTAGATTTTGCATTTAATTGGAAAGGTGCAGTCTTGGCTTCGGCAGTGATGGGATTTCCATTATTGGTCCAATCGATTCGTCTGGCGATTGAGCTTGTTGATCAAAAGCTAGAAATGGCTGCAAAAACTTTGGGCGCATCTGCATTTTCAACTTTTATGCATGTGACCTTGCCTTTAGCGAGTAGCGGTATTTTAATTGGTGCAATTTTATGTTTCTGTCGTAGTTTAGGAGAGTTTGGCGCAACTATTACCTTTGTGGGCAATGTTGAGGGTGAAACCAGAACTCTACCGCTTGCGATGTATAGTTTGATGCAACAGCCTGATATGAATCATGCATTGCAACGTCTGATTATGATTTCATTGACTGTGGCATTTTTGGCATTATGGTTTGCACAGTGGTTTCACCGCTATCAAAAGAAAAAACAGAGTTAACGTAATGCATTTTGATTTTAAAATAATCTTGAAATTTGATAAATTTAATTTAAATCAGCAATTTAAATCTGATGAAAGTGTGGTGGGATTATTTGGACATTCTGGTTCAGGTAAAACCAGCATTTTAAATGCGATAGCTGGCTTACGTACGCCACAACAAGGCTGGATCAAAGTGAACCAAGATACTTGGTTTGATCATGAAACAAAAATCAATGTCCCCACTCAAAAACGCCGTGTCGGTTTAGTCTTTCAAGATGCCCAATTATTCCCACATAAAAATGTTATGGGGAATTTAAAGTTTGGATATAACCGAATTGATGTTGAGCGACGTCAGTTTGAGTTAGACTATATCATTGAATTATTAAAGCTGAGCCATCTGCTTGATCGGATGCCAATACACCTCTCTGGAGGCGAAAAACAACGCGTGGCATTGGGGCGTGCGATTTTATATTCGCCGAATATTCTGCTATTAGATGAACCTTTATCTGCATTGGATGCAGAGCATAAAGCTGAAATTATTCCATTCTTTCAACAAATAAAGAGTGAGATTAAAATTCCTATGTTATATGTGACTCATGATATAGAGGAAGTCAAACTGTTAACAGATACCATTTGGCATTTATGATGATTGTTGTAATATAACTCCTGATCTCCATTTATTTAGACTTCCTTATTAAGGATAATAGCCAATTATTTAAAAATATTTTGATTATTATGTTTTTTATATTCGACGATAAATTATAAATAAAGCAATATTGGAAATAATGCTGGATCTTCTCAAATATTGCTATAAGTTATGATTTATTAGATCCAATAATATCCATAATTATTTGTTATGTTTGAAATTATCTGGTTTCTAGATTTCTAATAGCATGTTAAAGAAAATAATTTTTACGTTGTAGTCAGACTTTTAAACGCTGGAGAACTTTTGCAAGGGTACTTATTGGGGGAATACTTGCATACCCAAATAGTATATAAGTTCTCAATTAAATTTGTTATAAAGAGTGATACAAAATTGATTTTCTACATTGTTTATGGATAAACAGAGCTTAATATTTTAAGTAAAGGAATTGGCACGTAATTTGCCCCTTAACAAGTATTGAGCGTTAGCTAGGTGAAAAGAATATGTTATCACTAAGCCAAGAGATGGATCTAAATCACTATTCCCGTCAGGCAGAATTTGCACACAGTTTAATGTCCTCAATATGTGGGGAGCATCACTTAGATACATGCGGTCGAAATGTATTAGATTTTCATTATGAAGGGATTCGATTACCCCACAAGCGTATGGCGATCGGTAAGATCAGCTATGGTGCAAATGTACTCATTAACACGTCTAATTTAAGGGCATATAGTATTAGCTTGCCGATTCAAGGTAAGCAGACTTTAGCAATCAATGGCACCAATTATATTTCCAGTGCGGATAAAGGCTTAATTTTATCTAATGCAGATTTACAAGATTTAGCGATTGATAAAGATTGTAAAAAATATCAAGTGGTTATTCCTGAAAAAAGTATGCAGAAGGTGTTAGGCGAATTACTACGTCAATCTGTTGAAGAGCCCGTGGTTTTCAATCCTGAAATGAGTTTGAAGATTGATCAGGGTATCGGGATGTGGTGGCAAAATATTGATCATTTTTTGTTGCTGCGATCTCAATACAAAAGTATGCAGGGCTTACAACTTTGGTCAGAGGATTATGAAAATTTCCTGATTAAAGCTTTATTACTCTCGCAAGAAAATAATTATTCAAGCTTGTTAAGATCCTTATCTGATCAACAAGCGCCAGAATACTTACGTAAGGTGTGTGACTATATTCAGAAGTACGCCCATGAAGAGATTCGTGCAGAAGATCTGCTAAGATTAGCTGGCGTATCAAAGTCTAAATTATATGCTGAATTTCAACAGTATTATGGAACAAGTCCTTTGATTTTTTTACGTAGATATCGTTTACAACAAGTTTATAAGACCTTAAGTACCTCTATGGATAAAAATATTTCCATTTCAAAATTAGCTTTTGATTGGGGATTTAATCACTTGGGTCGTTTTTCGCATGAATATCGTGAAGAATTTGGAGAGAATCCAAGTGAAACCAAGAATCGAGTAAAAATATAATCTGTGAATATATTCGCGCTTTTAACCTGATTCTTTCCAAAATGGGAAAGCTTTAATAAACCACTTTAGTCTCTTGCTTAAAGTACGAGTCGTTGATTATTTTAAAATGGAATTACACAGTATTATTTACAAGCGCATGCTTTAATCATTCTTTTTAGACTTGTCATCTCAAGAGGCAGTTTTTCTCTATTTATTAGGTATATTGGGGCATGTTCTAACAAATTAACAACAATCTATATTCGCCATCCTTTTCAACGGGCGCTCGATGAACGCAAGGTAAAACCTGTTGTGTTGGATGATCTACCGCTAAGCGCCAAAGCTGTCCTGAGCCTAAATTTAAAGGTTCTGAGTTGGATTTCGGCTGGTAATGCAGATCAAAAAAATACTCTTGCAGAAAGCTTTCAAATTCTGCTTCAGGACCGTCATGTAATGCTTTAAGCTGTTCCCTGATTTCTGGGATCAAAATCTTTTGTTCCACTTGATCATTGGAGATGATGTCACTGGCAGCGCCATGATAGGTACATAAAAAAGTATCTGTTTCAATGGGCGAACGATCAACATGATACGAATATACATCTGTAGAAATGAAATCCAGATCTTGATCCCGTTCATAATGTTTAAGTAAATTCAGTGAAGGTGATGCACCGAAATCAGTTAGAAGCTGTATATCCCTTAAGATGACATCTCTTGCCAAAATGCCTTTTTCTGAAAGTTGTAGTGCTAAAAGATCTGCAGTGGAAACTTCGGTAATATTTTCTTTTAACTCAAGTTTAGACACAATTTCTTTAAAATCACCCAGCAAATCTCTGTTCCAACAAATAGCATTTATCTCGCCTTGAAATGTCGTATTTACAAGTTCAGAGAAAGTCGTTACAACACGAACTTGATTGTTGTCAGAAAATGTAAGGTGCATATTAGAATTTAATAAATCAGAAACCATGTCTAATAGATTCACTCAGCTTAGTAGAATCAGCTTTATAGAAGTTGGGACGAATAACACAGAAGCGTGCATTACATGTAGCGTTAGACATAGCTTACTGAACAACAGGGTATTGTTGCAATGTATTGCTAAGTGAGATGGTTTTAATAATGAGTTCTATTGAGAACTTTTGCAAAATTGCAGGTTTACTTATTTAACTATGGCTTACTGATGTGGTGAGCAAAATCTTGTTTAAGATAGTGTTGTTCAGAATAGTCGGTGCCAACATATTTATAAAAAGTGGCAATCGGCTTCTATCATAAGTCCTTATTAAAACTATAATTCAACATACCAAAGCCCTCTCATCCTCGCCTCAGCCCAAAGGCAATTTCAATATCAAAATGATTCGCTCAATATGCTCATTTTTGATCTATGAAAGATCTAACAATTTCTAAAAATAAATTTTATGCAATGAATTTTCATCTTTCACAGTATTCCGCACTGATTGGATAATCCTCGCAGATTTTGGACAGACCTTAAATACCTTTCACAGACATGATAACGCTAACGGTTAGGTCTGGAGTGGATGAAATGTCAGGTCAATATATTGAAGTAAAAACACAAACAGGGAAGTCATTTGCTGGGTATTTGGCAATTGCAGAGGGCGGAAAAGGGCCTGGAATTGTACTGTGTCAGGAAATTTTTGGTGTGAATGCAGCAATGCGTATCAAGGCTGATTTCTTGGCTGAGGAAGGTTATACCGTATTGGTACCAGATTTATTCTGGCGGACTGCACCTCACATTGAACTGGGTTATACCGAGCAAGATTTTCAAAAAGCCTTCGAGCTTTATCAACACTATGATGAAGATCAAGGTGTCGAAGATATTCAAGATAGCTTGAATTTTCTCAAAACTTTAGAGAGTTGCGATGCCAGTGCAGGCTTAGGTGTCGTGGGATATTGTCTGGGTGGAAAACTGGCGTATCTGGCAGGTTGTCGTATTCCTGAAGTGGCCTGTGCTGTGGGTTATTACGGGGTAGGAATCGAGAAGACACTCGATGAACTTGAAAATGCCAAAGGGCGAGTAGTTTTACATATTGCTGAATTAGACAAGTTTACACCGCCAGAGGCACGCCAAAAGATTCTGGATGCTGCCGCCCAATATAGCAATGTTCAGGCTTATGTCTATGAGGGTGTAGATCATGCCTTTGCCCGACCAAACAGCGAACATTATCACAAACCCTCCGCACGTTTTGCTCATGAACGCAGTATTACCGCACTGCATCAAAGTATCGGACCAGTTTATGATTTGGTTGCACTTTGGGAAGCGCATATCCGTTATGAATTTGATACACGCGATGTACCTGCCACTATGGCAACCATGGTCGCGCAACCCTATGTCAATCATATTCCAACATTGACAGGTGGTGTGGGATATAGCCAACTTGCCCGCTTCTATCAATATCACTTCGTTCATCAAAATCCTAAAGATATGAAGATCACGTCGATCTCACGCACTGTTGGTTCAACACAGGTGGTGGATGAATTCATTATGAGTTTTACCCATGACAGTGAAATTGACTGGTTACTGCCGGGTGTCGCGCCAACAGGAAAGTATGTTGAGATTCCTATGCTGGGTGTGATCCAGTTCCGTGGCCCAAAACTCTGCCATGAACATATCTACTGGGATCAGGCATCCGTTCTGGTTCAAATTGGATTACTCAATCCTAAAGGATTACCTGTTGCTGGTGTAGAAACTGCTCAAAAACTACTGGATGAAGATTTGCCATCCAATACCCTCATGCCGTGTTGGTCAAGCAGCGAAGGCAAATCGTTTTAACTATCAGGAGTGGAATATGGATATTCAATTGAATCAGAAAATCGCTGTGGTCAGTGGCGGCGCAACCCTGATTGGTCAGGCCGTAGTTCAAGCATTGGTCGATGCAGGTGCAAAAGTCATTATTCTGGATATTGACCAACAAGGACAGCAAGTGGCAGATGCCATGCACGGACAGGCGCAATTTATTCAAACTGATTTAAGCAGTGATGTGGCGATTGTAAACGCAGTGAAAACAATTCACGACAGCTTTGGCAAAGTTGATTATTTGGTCAATCTGGCCTGTACCTATCTGGATGATGGCTTTAAATCCTCACGTGAAGACTGGTTACAAGCATTGAATATTAATCTGCTTTCGGCAGTCGAATTGACCCGTGCGTTTTATGAGGATTTAAAAACCAAGCATGGTGCGATTGTCAATTTTACCTCGATCTCCGCCAAATTTGCACAAACAGGACGTTGGCTTTATCCCGTTTCAAAAGCAGCGATGCGACAACTCACCCAGTCCATGGCAATGGATTTTGCAGCAGATGGGGTACGAGTTAATTCAGTATCACCTGGTTGGACATGGTCACGGGTGATAGCCGACGTCAGTGGCAATAACCGAAGTAAAGCTGATGCCGTAGCAGCTGACTATCACTTGCTGGGACGTCTAGGTCATCCCGAAGAGGTGGCCAATGTGGTGCTGTTTTTACTCTCGCCAGCCGCAAGTTTTGTGACAGGCGCAGACTATGCCGTCGATGGTGGTTACTCCGTCATGGGGCCTGAAGGGAATCAACCAGCTATTCCACGTTTAGCCGATGAAGCGTGATAGCAAATCAAACATTTAAAACACTCAATGAATTAAAAAATATGGGAGAACCATGATGCGTCGTATCGCTATAGTAGGAGCGGGTCAATCTGGATTGCAGCTCGGTTTAGGATTATTAGACACAGGTTATGAGGTGACGATTGTCACCAACCGTACTGGTGATGAAATTCGTCAGGGCAAGGTCATGTCGAGTCAGTGTATGTTTCACACGGCCTTGCAAACAGAGCGTGATGTTGGACTTAATTTTTGGGAAGAGCAATGTCCAGCGGTTGAAGGGATTGGATTTACACTGGTCAACCCAGAAACAAAACAGCCTGCCTTTGCATGGAGTGCGCGATTGGAGCGTTATGCACAATCGGTAGATCAGCGCGTCAAGATGCCGTACTGGATGGAAATGTTTGAGCGTCGTGGTGGTCAGTTGATTATTCAAGATGTTGGGATAGATGAACTGGAACAGCTCACTGCTGAATATGAGCTAGTCTTACTAGCCGCAGGTAAGGGGGAAGTGGTTAAACAGTTTGAGCGTGATGAAGCGCGTAGTTGCTTTGATAAGCCACAACGCGCGCTTGCTTTGACCTATGTAACAGGTATGAAGCAAATGTCGCCGTATTCTCGTGTGACTTTTAACGTGATTCCAGAAGTGGGTGAATATTTCTGTTTTCCTGCGCTTACAGTTACAGGTGCTTGTGAAATTATGGTGTTTGAAGGCATTCCCGGTGGGCCGATGGATTGCTGGCAAGATGCGAAAACACCAGAACAGCATTTGCAAATGAGTAAAGATATTTTAAACAAATATGTGCCTTGGGAAGCAGCACGTTGTGAAAATATTGAATTAACCGACGCTGGTGGCTATCTGTCTGGACGTTTTCCACCGGGAGTGCGTAAACCGATATTAACCCTGCCATCTGGTCGTAAAGTTTTTGGTATGGCCGATGCGTTAGTGGTGAACGACCCAATCACTGGGCAAGGTTCAAACAATGCTGCCAAGTGTAGCAAAATTTATTTCGATGCCATTTTAGCGCATGACAATCAAACATTTACAGATGAATGGATGCAACAGACATTTGAACGTTATTGGGCATATGCCGAAAAAGTCGTGGCTTGGACCAACAGTTTATTGTTACCACCACAACCGCACATGATTGAGCTTTTGGCTGCGGCTGAGCAGAACCATGCCATTGCTTCGAGTATTGCCAATAATTTTGATAATCCACGCAATTTTGCTCCATGGTGGTTTGATCCAGAACAGGCGCAACGTTTTATCGAATCGAAAAGCTGTCAAAAAGTGGCTTAACAGGGAAGCAAAGTCAAAGGTGAATGTTATGAATATCAACACATCGCAGGAACTGGATTTAAAACCGATTGATACGGAAAATCCAAGAGAAATCCGCAACCTGTTAGGGCAGTTCGCTACAGGGGTTACGGTGATTACAACCCGTGGACGAGATGGACGAAAAATTGGGATGACAGCCAACTCGTTTTCTTCACTATCACTCGATCCGCCGCTGATTTTATGGAGTTTGTCAAAGACTGCACCAAGCTTATTGGATTTTACTGAGGCCGAATATTTTGCGATTCATATGCTGGCACAAGAACATCACTCACTTTCAGGGCATTTTGCCCGTGGTTCAGAGGATAAGTTTGCCAACATTGCACATCGTGAGTGTGAGCGCGGTTTACCGTTACTAGAGGATGTATTGGCAACATTGGTATGTAAAAACGTAAATCAATATGAAGGGGGGGATCATCTAATTTTTATTGGTCAGATTGAACATTATCAACATCGTATTGGTGAGCCTTTGGTGTTTCATGCGGGCAAGTATCGTATTGCTGCAGCGCATCCAGAACTGAGTATTTAACAGTAACAATCACGATCAATTTTGATCGTGATTTTTTTCGGGGATCGAAAATGAAAAATAATGTGATCAAAAGAGGTTTTCTTGCTGGAACAGTGGTCTTAACAACGGTTGCAGCACACGCATATGACTTGCCGACAGTGAATCTGGGCATGACCAGTTTTCTGGATGGTGGACTGCCGGCAGGGCCGGGGTGGTATTCTCAAACGTATCTGCAAAATTATGATTCGAACAAGTTAAAAGACAATCAAGCTCATCGGTTAGCTTTACCCAAGACCGATTTAAATTATCAAGTCATTGTTGAACAAGTCAGTTATCTGTCCGATGTGCGTGTAGGTGAACATGCATCATTGGGATTGAATATGCTGATTCCATTTGTCAGCAAAATGGATATGGATGATGGTTTAAATAATGCTGCGATTAAAGCCCAAGGGGGTTTTGGTGATCTGATGATTGGGCCATTCATCCAGTTTGACCCAGTCATGGGCAAAGATGGGCCCAAATTCGTACAACGTTTTGAATTTCAGGTCAATTTACCAACAGGGAAATATGATCAGAATAAAAATATTAATCCGGGCAATAATGCCATCTCGTTTGATCCATACTGGGCAGCAACCTATTGGTTTAATCCAAAGTGGACGATTTCTACACGTCTGCACTATTTGTACAATTTTAAAAATGATGATCCAAATTATAGCTTTGGTCTTGCAGATGATATTCAGGCAGGGCAAGCGATCCATGCCAATTTTGCAACCGACTATGCGCTTACACCACAATTACGCTTAGGGATCAATGGTTACTGGCTCAAGCAAATGACCGACACGGAAGTAGAGGGTGAAAAATTAACAGGCACACGTGAACAAGTGTGGGCGATTGGACCGGGGGCGATGTATAGCTTTTCTAAACATGATCATATCGTGACAAATGCCTATTTTGAACAGGATGCAAAAAATCGTCCTGAAGGAACTCGTTTGCAATTACGTTATATTCATCACTTCTGATTTGAAACGCTATGGCAACATACTGACAGATATACTTGACCTATTTAGATACGTCTAAATAGGTTTTTTAATTTTTTATAATGAATAAAATCTCTTTAACTAAATCTCATCGGTTGCTTAAGAATATGGCTTAAACCTAAGATCTTGCTGTTCAAGGGCGCTACGGCGTGTACAAGAGGGCAATTCACCATAACGACGTTTATATTCCTGAGAAAAACGCCCAAGATGACTAAAGCCCCATTTAAACGCGACATCTGTGACTGAGACATGCTCATTTTGTAGCAGTTCCATATGCGCTTGTTCAAAACGCAACTCTTTTAAATATGACATTGGCGTGGTGTTTAAAAAGCTTTTAAATCCAGCAAACAAGGTACGTACGCTTACGCCTGCTTGTTCAGCCAATTGTTCAATAGTTAAATTTGCGTGTAGATTTTCACGCATATAGGCTTCAGTACGTTTGACAAAATAAGGTGAAATGGCTTTTTCTCTGTACTGATCGATTTGATGCAATAAGCTGTTGGCTTGGCCGTAAATCAGGGCATTAAATAGACTGGATTCAAATTGCTTAAATGCCATTGGGTGATGCAAAGGGTGCTGTTCACAAGCAAGTGCATCCATCAATGTACGCATCAATTGGAAAAAATAAGCACCGCCTTGGGTAGAAAGATCAAGCTTGGGTTCAAAAATAGGAGGGTGCTGCTGTGCGTCTGGAAGATGCTGGCGGCAGTGCTGTAAAAGGTCATCTTTATCAATTTTGAGAATCAGCTGTGGTGAGTTGGCATGCCAGCGCATTTTTAGCGATTGTTCGGGGGAAATTAGAGAGGCAACTTGCGGATAAGAAATAAATTTTTGTTGATTCATTTCAATTTCTGCATATCCCTGTGTTGGGATTTGAATCAGATAAAATTTTTCTAAATGGTCAGGTTCAATATAGACATCGGCACTGTATTCAAGACGACTGATGGATAATCGTCCTGCTTTAAGATGGTGCATGGATGAGTGAAAATCGTTTTGTTGTTGTACGATTCTTAATAGATGTGGTTTGAAGATTTGCCCAACACTTTTGCAGGTTTCGCCTAAGTCTTGATGCTGAAAGACTAAGTTTTGTGATGAAAAAATGGGGCATTGCTGTAAATGACGTCCATTGAATTCCATAGTAGGATCGACCTGACTCATAAATATTCCTTTTGGCTGGCTTGTTTATTACAGCTAATCTTTATGTCACATGATGACCTGATTAAAAATGCACTAAACAATACTTAAAACTTTAAGTGGCTGGCAGTGATATAAAGAGTTAAGCAAAAAATAGACCAAGTAAAATACCTCAATACAACATATTTTTAGTCTAGTTTGGCGTGATCAAATCAATAAAAACGTCATGGTATTTTTAAAAAATAAAGGATAGCGTTGATCATGCTTTGTACTCTTTATATGATCCTATTCCTTAAGATCTATCTCTATGTATAGCAAATCTGACTAAAATGATCAATTTATTTTTAGTTGTTTTTAATGATATAACTTATTGAATAATATAATTATATTAAAACTCCTCATATTATTTTAAATATCAGGATATCACAAAACTGAAATATTCAGACGACGTAGAAAAAATATCCAAATTCCATCAATAAATCATCCTATGATTTCGCTATTTAATAAGTTTTGTTGCCCAAATAAGATTTGAATCATTTTGAGCTTAACCCTGCTGTGAGTTGGTGTCATATCTTAAGATATGACACGCATTTTGTTGTTAAAACTAAGTTCTTACTGTATTGCTCTGTAAGAACTTCTCACTGTAAATCGAACAATCTTCGATAGACTGTTCATCTAGCCAAGATTTGACGGCTTCGATCATCGGTGGCGGGCCACATAAGTACATGTCGAAGCGTTGTTGTTGAAGTTGTTGTTTATCCAGATGTTGATGGATATAGCCTGATTTTCCTTGCCATAGTTCTGAGGCGCTTGAAATAATCGGATGATAACTAAAGTCTT
Organism: Acinetobacter sp. GW821-FHT01C12; assembly: GCF_059422625.1. Lineage (NCBI taxonomy): Bacteria > Pseudomonadati > Pseudomonadota > Gammaproteobacteria > Moraxellales > Moraxellaceae > Acinetobacter > Acinetobacter sp. GW821-FHT01C12. The sequence goes on along the minus strand of NZ_JBWKXD010000001.1, from coordinate 1,047,382 downwards.
TGATCTTTTCTGCATAGGCGATCAAACGCTTTTGTTCACATAGATCGGCTTCTGTATTGACGCCATAATAGAGTTGCACTGAGGGTTGATTTGGTTGATCGGCAAGATTATCGAGCATACCTAAAAAAGCCGATAAGCCTGTACCACCTGCAATAAAGATCAGAGGGCGTTCAGCTTCACGTAGGTAAAAACTACCTAAAGGTGCTTCCATCATCAGACTTTGTCCAATCTGACAATGTTCTCTGAGATAATTACTCATTACACCATCTGGAAGCAGACGAATTAAAAACTGAAGTTGATTGTTGGCATTGGGACGATTGGCAAATGAATAAGAACGCCAATCGTCAGTCTCTGGAATTTGTAAACGTGCATATTGACCTGGTAAAAAATTCAGTTCCTTGTCAAAACTACTGGCATCGAGATGCAAGATCGCGGTAGTTTCTGAAACCAATTCAACAGCAGTAACCACTGTGGTGATTTTTAAAGCTTCACCCGCATTACAGATTTCGGAACTATGATCGAAATAAAAAGCAGCATTAGACTTAACCCGTGTTTGGCAAGCCAGCATTTTACGTTCAGCCAAATCACGTTCGCTTAATGCATCCTCATCGACATATTCTTGTTCATAAATACCCGTTTCACATTTTCCCTGACAGGTTCCACAAACACCTTCACGGCAGTCGAGCGGAAGGTGGATTCCTTGACGAACTGCTGCATCCAACAGTAATTCGTCTTCCTGTACCACGATAAAAAATGTTCTACCATCGGCAAAGTTGAGTGCAACAGAATGACTCATTGTATTTCTCCTTAGACGTGATAGAAATCGAGAACCGAATCTATCTTGTCATTAAGCAATACGCTGTGTTGACGACGAATACGGAAGCTATCTTCAGTTGGGCGGAGTAAATAAGTGGCATGACCATAAAAGCATCCTTCAAGGCCCTGACGATTATAAAGCGTGCGCCAGCTTACCTTTGCCTCAACCAAACCATCTTCTTGAGTCTTTACTTGTACATTGTGAATATTATGTTGAGTGCGCGGTAAAGGCGTTGCAGAAGCCGCTTTTCCAGTGCGGATACGGAACACACGATCTTCAAGTCCTGAACGATCGGGGTAATAAATATAGGACAAACCTTGATTGGGATCTTCAACGTAGTGATGGTCATCAATCCATTGTGGGATATGATATTCGCTGTCTTCATCATAGAGTTCGAGATAAGCATCCCAATCATAGCGATCACACAGTTCCGCCTTTTTATAAAGGAATTGAGACACTGCAAAATGAAGTTCTAGAGACATGGTTACACCTCATCCGTAACAGATTGATTTAAAAAAGTGACTTCTTGCATCTTAAGTGCTTTTTTATTGAGTCCATTGAGGAGCAGGCGTTGCCAGTGACCATGCTGGTTAACATATAGCCCTTCATGAGTAAATTCACGCCCTGTGATCACGGGTTCAATACCAAGATCTTGTGAATTTTGTGATGGGCCATAATTCCATTGATGATAACCGCGTGAGATATCACTCCAGCGTTCTAAACGACCCTGAAAGCCTTTTTGTTGTTCGCGGAATTCCACCAGATCATCTGGTGTACCCAATCCTGATACATTGAAAAAGTCTTCAAACTGACGAATACGGTTACGACGTGCTTCCGCTGATTCACCTTTGACACCAATACATTGGCTGATAACTTCAGTTTTATTCCACGCCACTGGACGGACAATACGCAGTTGTGAACTGATCTGATCCATAAAGAACAGGCTTGGATAAAGGTTGAGGTTACGTAAACGATGCATGGCCCATTTAGCGCGTTTTTCCCCAAATCTTTCCAGCAAATACGGCATCACCACATCATAACCAGGACGTACCGCTGGATTTGGCATATCGCTGAACAACACACTATGTCCATTTTTAAAGCTAAACCAACCATCATCCGTTTCGGCATCACCCGCACCTAATTTACTATAATCAAGTGTGTCGAGTTCACTGCCATTGGCTGCGTTAACTTGCTGGCGATGTTGAACGGTGGAAACATAGTTATAATGCACGGTACTAACGTGATAGCCATCCAGACCATTTTCATTTTGTAGTTTCCAGTTGCCTGCAAAAGTATAAGCAGATTTACCTGGTAATACTTCAAGCTCACCTGTTGGTGATTGATCAACCATCAAGTCAAGAAACACTTTAGTATCACCTAAAAAGTCTTCCAGTGAATCTGTGGCCTGAGTATCCAGACTGACAAAAACAAATCCACGATAGCTGGCAATACGGCCTTGTTTTAAACCACGGCTGGATTTATCAAAATCCTCACAATATTCATTTGGCGCTTTGACCTTAACCAAACGGCCATCCGACTTATAACACCAAGCATGAAACGGGCAGGTGAATACAGACTGATTGCCTTTAGCCACACGGGTCAAGGTTGCACCACGATGCTCACAGGCATTGACCATGGCATGTAGTTCGCCTTTACCATCACGGCTGATAATGATCGGTTGTCGGCCAATCTGTACTGTAATGAAATCATTGTTATTGGCAATTTCACTTTCATGGCAAGCATAAATCCAGACCTTTTCAAAAATGAGCTCCATTTCGAGATCAAACAGTTCTGGTTCGGTAAACATATCGCGAGCAATTCGATAAACACCATCATTTGGTAGAAAATCGATACAGCTGTGTACAAAATTTTGCCATTCGGCGAGGTTACGTGCAGTCATGGGCTCTTCCTCTATCCAATCAGTCCTTTGTTTGATTGAACCGCGATTTAAAGAAGGGCTCTATCCAGATTTTCCATGTGTTTATCCACTTTATGCAGATTAAATCCTTGGATACATTTTTGTTGAGGAGATTGCGACAGGATTTTTCAATCTGCTTTATACATAACAAGATGCATACTTTTGAAATAAATAGGGTCTGTTAACAATTCGTCTATGTTTGCGACTATGTGTGTTTTTTAGGCGATACTAGGCACGAAATACGAAATTTAGTCATTCTAAATGAGTAGTTCGTAACGACGTAGCGGCAAAAAACACGCTAGTCCCGAAGGGGTTGTGGCTAAAATTATCTCAGCCTTCGTTATGAAACTCGAAAATAGTCTCGCTATTCTCTTCATTTCATGCCTTGTCTGCTCAATTTTTGCCTACAACGCAAGCCATTTATGAAATGTCAACAGACCCTCATATTTTTGAATTGGACTTCGCCGTAATTTTGTTTTTTAAGTAAAATTTTAATGATGGGGATGAAAACAGACAAAGTGTTTGCCAAAAACGAGGGGACTAAGCTTTAAGTCGCAACTCAATCATTTATATTCTAAATTGATATCTTATTGAACTTAAAGCGTTGCATTGAATAATGGAGTTATTATGACTGACCGCTATTTAAGGTAAAAAAGTTTCCTGTAAATAACTCCACTGCATTTTTCCTTGAATTTCTTCAATCAGTGCACAAGAACGTCGAACTAGAATTCCTGATTCCTTGGTGTGTTTTTCAGTATAGGTGAGAACAATGCTTTGTTCGCTTTGCATCAAAATTTGTTCATCATAAATTTCAATCTGTAGATCTGGCATCTTGCCCTGATTATTGCTAAACAGACCTTTGACATCGGCTAAGGAAAAACGCTTTCCAGCTGCGCCGACCATCTCAAAATGATCGGAAAAATATTCAATAAGTAGGGGAAGATCTTGTTCTGTATGTTTCCCGTTAAAAATACGTTCAATCAGTACGTGCATGCTATGTATACTTTCAATTGCATCTTGTTTTGACAGCGGCATATCCATTTCCTATGAGAGGTGTATTTTCTATATTATGTAAAAATAAATGTAAAATTCAATATTATTTTAAAATTAAATTTTTAACCTATGTTTCAAGGATGCTCCAAAAAATAATTTCAAATTAAATAAAACATAATATCTTATTGATATCTCTTATTTTAAATAAAATAAATTTGTTCGAGTTGAGCATTGTGAAGTAAAAGGTATAACTATATACTTAAAATAACATGGAAAATTCCATGTAAAAATAACTATAGTAAGCTAAGCTTTTATCAAGGAGGTGGATAGGAAATGGATATTTCCTTAAATACGCGACATCTTCTTAAAGATACCAATCATAAAAATGCATGGACAAGGAAGAAAAATGGATACTCATTCACCAGAGCCAACAGGCTCTCATTCAAATACATATGCATGGTATGTTGTTTCACTTTGCATGTTGGCTTATATATTTTCATTTATAGATCGGCAAATACTGGCACTGATGATTGAACCGATTAAGGCTGATCTAGGATTGTCAGATACCCAATTTAGTCTATTACATGGTCTCGCCTTTTCGTTGTTTTACGCCTTTATGGGGCTGCCACTGGCCTATTTGGCAGACCGATTTTCTCGACCAAAAATTATTGCAGTCGGGGTAGTGTTTTGGAGCATTGCAACTGCATTCTGTGGCTTAAGTAAAAACTTTATTCAACTGTTTTTAAGCCGTATGGGGGTTGGAGTGGGCGAAGCTGCTTTATCTCCAGCAGCGTATTCAATGTTTAGTGATATGTTCAGTAAGGACAAATTAGGCCGTGCTGTTGCAGTATATTCAATTGGTTCATTTGTCGGTGGAGGGATTGCTTTTCTGGTCGGCGGTTATGTGATTGGCTTGCTTAAAAATATGGACACCATTCAGGTTCCTTTATTTGGTGCATTAAGAGCATGGCAGGCGGCATTTATTATCGTGGGCTTGCCTGGGGTATTTATTGGCCTACTGGTGTTACTTACGGTGAGAGAACCGCAACGTAAAGGTCAGCGCTTAAATGCACAAGGTCAAGTTGAAAAGACCAGCATGAAAGATGCGTTTAAGTTTATCAAAAAACATAGTCGTACTTTTACTTGCCATTATTTAGGTTTTACCTTCTATGCAATGGCGCTGTATTGCTTGATTAGTTGGTCACCAGCATTTTACATGCGTAAGTTTGGCCTTACACCGACAGAAGCAGGCTATATGCTAGGCACGGTGTTATTGGTGGCAAATATTCTTGGCGTATTCTGTGCAGGCTGGCTCAATGACTGGTTTATTCAAAAAGGACGTAAGGACGCGCCAATGATTACCGGTGTGATCGGAATCGTGGGATTAATTTTACCAATTATGGTGTTTACCCAAGTCAATGAGCTGTGGCTTTCTGTGGTATTTCTGGTCCCTGCCATGTTTTTTGCCTCTTTCCCAATGCCAATTTCAACCACAGCAATGCAAATGCTGGCACCGAATCAGTTGCGTGCACAAATCTCAGCCGTATTTTTGCTGATCAGTAATTTGGTTGCAGTTGGAATCGGTACCACGTTGGTGGCATTGATTACAGATAAAATTTTTGAAAATCCACTGATGGTGGGGATGTCTTTGTCTATCGTGGGTACGATTTCATGTGTGTTGGCATTTATCTTATTGAAAAAGGGCTGTAAGGCATTTAGCGCCAGTATGCAGCAGGAACATGCCTCTTAATCCAATGGTGTTCTCAATCAGTCACAGCGCCCATTCTTTGTAATGGGCTTTGTGACTTGTTTGGTCAATCCATAATCAGGGAGTGAAAGAATGGAACAGTTTTTCAAATTGGATTATCTGGATGAACTGCTATTGTTTAAATCGGATGATTATCAAACCATTAAAGATCAGGTCAGTTATTATTTAAGCCCTCATCGTTTTGAGGTGGAAGTGCGTGAACCGTTAAATACCCGTTTAAATGGTTTTCGCTTTGGAAATTGTGCCTTGTATGATCTTAAATATAGCGCACCTGTGATAATTACCATTGATGAAGTTTCTGATTTTTATTTATTTCGATTGACACTGGAAGGCCAATGTAAAGTAGGTATAGAAGACCAACAGGTGCTACAGTCAGTCGGGATTATGTCAATTACGCATCCACATACTCAACAGCAAATCCAGACCAATCAGCATTGCCGAAATATTATTTTAAAACTTGCTCAACATGATGTAGAAACCCAATTGTTTAAAATGTTGGGGCATACCAGTCATGAACCGGTTATCTTTGATATGAGTTTGTCCTGTACCGAGGAAGGCATAGACTCGATTATTGAAACCCTCAATTATTTGTGCCATGCCTATTATCATATTCAAAATTGGAGTTTTATCTCTGCGAGTTTTACCCAGTATTTAATTGAACTGATTTTATTAAAGATCCCAAATAACTATAGTGATCAGCTTAATTTGCAAAGACAGCATATTTTGCCCGGATATCTAAAAAAAGCACAAAAGTATATTCAGAATCATTTAGAACAACCGATTTCATTAGCGGATTTAAGCCAGTGTTGTGAGGTGTCGATCCGCACATTGCAAAAAGGCTTTAGTCAGTATTTACAACAAACCCCAGTCGAGTATATCCGTGATCAGCGACTTGAACGGGTACATTTGGCTTTACAGCATGCACAAACCAATGAAACAGTGACGGATATTGTGCTGCGTCACGGCTTTCAAAGTTTAGGGCATTTTTCTACGCTGTATAAAAAACGTTATGGGTGTTTGCCCTCTAAAACTTTAAAAATGAGTCCTGTTCAAATGAGTACAATGCTTTCGTAAACTGAACACGTGTTGCGTGTTTGGATAAGCCAGCAGGTTATTGCGTTTCTATGATGAATTGAAATAAATCAGGAAGAGCAATGATGAAAATTACAGTTTTAGGTGGCGGTCATGGATGTTATGCAGCTGCGGCAGAAATGGCTGAAAAAGGGCATGAGGTGCTGTTATGGCGCCGTGATTCAGATGCTTTACAACAACTTGCTGGCACTGGGCAATTAAAGATTAAGGATTATCAGGGCGATCGTACTGTGACGGTGGGTTTTGAAAAGAGTCAGATTAATTTGTCTGATGATTTGCAACGTGCCATTGAACATGCTGAGTTAATTATTATTCCATTACCTGCGACCACACATGATGATTTAGCCCGTCAAGCAGCGCCATTTTTTAAAGCAGGGCAAGTGGTGTACTTGCCACCGGCGACATTTGGTAGTTTTATCTTTGCCAAGGCGATGCAACAAGCAGGTAACACTGCGCAAGTGGCATTTGCGGAAACGGGAACTTTGCCTTATTTGGTGCGTAAACATGGGGTGAATCAAATTGTGATTAGTGGTTATGCGACCCGTTTACCCACAGGCGTATTTCCAAGCGTATTGTCACAACAGGCATTTCAAGTGCTTAAGCAGGCTTATCCTAGCGTTGAACCCGTTGAGGACAGCTTAAGTGGTGCATTGATGAATGCTGGACCCATTATTCATCCACCTTTAATTTTGATGAATGCGGGTCCACTTGAACATTTTGAAGCGTGGGATATTCATAACGAAGGTACTCAACCCTCAATTCGTCGTGTCACCAATCAACTCGATGCGGAACGAATGCAAGTACGTGAAGCATTGGGATATGCCGCACCACATTTTCCTTTGGCGGATCATTATAATCGTGAAGGTGAGGGGGATGAATGGATGTATGGACGTGGGGCACATGGAAAATTAACTGACAGCGGTGACTGGCGTGAGGATATCGATTTAGATTCACATCGCTATATGTTAGAAGACACTCGTTTAGGATTATCTTTTTTAGTTTCTGTGGGACGTTGGGCAGGTGTTGCAACCCCTGTTGCTGAGGGCTTGTTGAATATCGCGTCAGCAGTCACGGGTAAGGATTTATATCAACAAGGACGTACTTTTGAGCGTTTAGGTCTTGCGGATAAAGGCCCAGCAGAACTGCAAGCGATTTTGCAACAAGGAGTCTAAAATGCAGATGATCGAAAAAATTGCGGTGCTCGGTGCTGGGCGTATGGGCAAAGCCATTGCGATTGCTTTTGCTTATGCAGGACTAAACGTTGATTTGATTGATGCAAAACAACGCAGTGAAGCTGAATTTGAACAATATCAAACTCAAATTCGTGCTGATTTACAGCAAGAGTTACAGTTGCTTGAGAAAATTCAGTTTATTCAAGCGGAGCAGCAAGTTTTTGTTTTGGATAAGATTGCGATTTTATCTAAACAGGCTGCTACAGGCATATTGCCAAGCTGTGTGTTGATCCTTGAGGCTGTACCAGAAGTAAAACAAGCCAAACAAGAAATTTTTGCTTGGCTGGATCAATATCTTTCACAGCAGTGTATTGTGGCTTCGACCACATCCACATTTTTAGTGACGGATATTGCGCAAATGATTTCGCATCCTGAGCGAGTGGTCAATGCACACTGGCTAAATCCTGCTTATCTCATGCCTTTGGTGGAGTTAAGCCGTTCTGACCAGACCTCAAATGAGGTATTGACTCAGCTTAAGCAATTTCTACAGGTGATTGGTAAAGTACCTGTGGTTTGTAATGCCAAGGCGGGTTATATCGTGCCAAGGATTCAGGCCTTGGCAATGAATGAAGCGGCACGTATGGTTGAAGATGGAGTCGCTTCGGCAGAAGATATTGATATTGCTATTCGTACCGGTTTTGGTTTGCGTTTTTCTGTTTTAGGCTTATTGGAGTTTATTGATTGGGGCGGTGGCGATATCTTGTATTATGCCTCGCAATATTTGCAAAAAGAGCTGGGTGAGCGTTTTCGAACACCTGAAATTATTGCGGAAAATATGCGGCAGCAGCGTAATGGCCTTCGTGAAAAGCAGGGCTTTTATAATTATGCGGATGTGGATATTCATCAATATAAACAAGATGTTTTACGGACCTTTTCAGATCGAATTGAAAAAAGTAAGTTAAAACCACCGTTTAATATCGTCAACCTTTCAAAAAACGCATAGACAAGAAAATAATGTCTCTTAATTAATATTTTTAATTAAATTAATTGTATGGAAAAATAGGTTATTTGATTGTAAAAAGCTTGCAATGCCACAGCTTATGTTCAAAGTTTAAACACCTTTGCGTAGGCAATGCCTCACTTTTCAGAGATGAAAAGATGACAAAAATCTTTTGCTGGGCGAGGGGTACGTCCTGTACCCCCGCCCAACGGCGACATCCCTGTCGCCCCGCGGGAGGATAACCATCTATGATTCAAAAGTACAAAAAACATGAGCTTGATTGATGATCAATGACTTGATGGAAATCACTAGTATGAATAATTAGGTGGTTTGACTATTTTTTACAGCGTTTAGCTTGATGGCATCAAGTTGAATAGCTTTTTCAACTGTGCATTTAACTGATGCAATTCTTCATCTTCAAAGGCATTTAAAATCCCAGATAAAGTCACTTGGCTGATTTGATTGATCTGCTCCACCAATTCTTTACCTTTGTCTGTCAACTTGACCATCGAGATACGTTCATCAGACTCTGACGAAAAAACCTGCACAATATCATCTTCAACCAAGCGATAAATGGCTTTGGTTGCTGTGGTCAATTTAAGTGTAGAGAGGTTGGCAATTTCGGTAATACTGGCTTGTTGCAAAGCATTGGTACTTAAAATGATTTTACGACGTGTATTGTCGATACCTAGTTTTTTTATTGATTTTTCAATAAGTTGTGTATATTTACCATTCACTTGAGAAATCCAAAAGAAAGGATAGCTTTGTAAACTGCTAGGTTCATTATTAGGTAGAAATTGTTCTAAATGAGTAAGCATAGCAAAGTGATAACTTTATAAAGATGAATATTCATCATTATACAAAAATTAAAGAAAAAATCTTTGCTCTTTCTGATAAAAACATCTTGACAATTACATTACTTTTTCCGATATTGGTATTAAGTACAAAAATACATGGAAAAGTGAATGAATATTGTTGTACAAGACGTACAAATAGGACACGGTGCTTTAAAAGTCATGGTGAAAGATTCCATTGATATTCAAGGTCTAAAGACCATGATCGGGAGCAAAGCCTTGATGGATAAGCCTTCTGCAACAAAAAATGCAGAAGTGGTAGAGCGTATTTTGGCAGCGGATTGCCAAATTACTGCAAAAACCAATCTACATGAGTTGGCTTTTGGGATTACCGGGATCAATCCTGTTTTTGGCACTGCAATCAATCCTCAATATCCTGATCTTATTCCAGGTGGTTCATCGAGTGGGTCTGCTGCTGCCGTAGCCGCGGGGCTGGCTGATTTTACTTTAGGTACCGATACTGGTGGTTCAATTCGTATGCCAGCGGCATGTTGTGGGGTGTATGGTTTTAAGCCGACATTCAATCGCGTCAGTCGTCAAGGGATACATCCAGCCATGAGTTCGTTGGATTGCGTGGGACCATTTGCCGCTTCGGTTGCAATGATTGAAACCGCAATGCAGATAATTGATCCAAGCTTTCATGCTTTGGAAAAATTAGCGCATACGCCGAAACTGGCTTGGCTTGAGGTAAATGCAAATCCAACGGTATTGAACTGTATTCAGCAATTTCTTGCTCAGGCGAATCTGTCAGCTACACCAGTGAAATCTGAATGGTTTGAACCTGCTTATGATGCAGGGATGCAGATCATTAATTATGAAAATTGGCAGGCGTATGGCGAGTTAACCAAAACCGATTTATTGGGTGACGATATCCATGCTCGCTTGCTCAAATCTGCGCAAACCACGGCGCAACAAGTAAAAGAGGCGGAAGCGGTCAAAGCACAATTTATCAATGAAATTGATGGCTTATTGGAAAAATATGATGCTGTGTTACTGCCAACCCTTCCGGAAATCCCACCCAAATTAATCGATGCAGAACATATGGTTGCACTGTTGAACTTAACCTCATTGGTGCGTCCATTCAATTTATCTGGTCATCCTGCAATTTCAATACCGCTCAAAACCAGTGAAGGGCAACCAGTGGGTTTACAAATCGTGGCAAAACGAAATTCGGATGAGCTGGTGTGTGCAATTGCGAAATATATCGTGGATGCCGCGCAATAAATGACAAGGAGTTGGGTAATGAATAATTTATCGACAAAGGAATTTGTAATGGACACAACAATAATGGAATTAGAAGCACTCTGTCAGGAGATTCGAGAACGGGCTTGTACAGGCGAGTTCGATAACCAAGCGTATGTGAGTCAAGACATCATCGATAAGTTAAAGCAGATTGGTGTCTATCGTGCATTGGTACCGAAACGTTTTGGCGGCAATGAATGGTCACCTCAACAGTTTTGTAAGTTGATTGAACGTTTGTCTAAAGCAGATGGGTCCGTGGGCTGGGTTGCGAGTTTTGGGATGAGCCCTGCCTATTTGGGGAGCCTGCCTGAAGAAACACTTGAAGAATTATATAAAGAGAGCCCAGATATTGTATTTGCAGCAGGTATTTTTCCACCGCAACCCGCAGATTTAAGAGCTGATGGCGTGGTGGTAAAAGGTCGATGGAAATTTTCAAGTGGGTGTATGGGGGCCGATATTATTGGGGTGGGGATTAGTCCACAGGTCAATAACACCACACAAGGTCTGCCACGTTTAGCAATTATCCCAGCAAAACAAGCGCAAATCGAAATGACTTGGGATACGGTCGGTTTAAAGGGAACAGGGAGTCATGATCTGTTGGTGGATAATGTCTTTGTAAACAATGACTGGACTTTTATCCGTGGTGAACCGTCCAAACTTTCGGAACCTTTTTTTAAATATCCATCACTGTCGTTGGCAACACAGGTGTTAACTGTGGTCGGGATCGGTGTTGCAGCAGCAGCGTTGGAAGAATTCCAAAAGTTAGCGCCAGGGAAATCATCCATTACAGGTGGCGCTGAAATTGCCAGTCGCCCAGTCACTCAATATGAATTTGCCCAAGTCGAAGCTGAGTTTAAAGCAGCACGTGTTTGGTTCTACGACACTATGCAAATCGTTTGGAATGAGATTATTGCAGGTGGTACGCCAACACCAGAACAGATCAGTGATATGCGCTTGTCTTGTACCCATGTTGCTCGAGTTTGCGCACGTGTAACGCGCAAAATTCAAATGCTGGCGGGCATGACTGCAATTTATACCCATAACCCATTTAGCCGTTTTGTGAATGATACCAATGTGGTGACTCAGCATGCCTTTATGGGCGATGCCACTTTACAAAATGCCGCTTTGGTGAGCTTTGGTATGCAGCCAGCACCCGGTTATTTATAAGCCGAATTTAAATAATCACGAGATGCCCAAGGATGAATATGACATGAATAGCCAGATGGATTTGACCGTTATCCTACAACGCTTAGAGCAGCTCGAAGCGCAAAACGCGATACGTAATTGTATTCATCGTTATATGGAAATTTGTGATGGATTAAATGCCAAGACTGACCTCAATGAATTAATGGATTTATTTGATCAGGACAGTATTTGGGAAGGAGTTGGTGAGAAATATGCGCAATCTTTTGGTCACTATGCTTCATGGCAAGCCATTTTTGACATGTTTAAAAGTTATACCCAAACCGAATCACATTTTGTAATGAATGCGCATTTTGTCAGCTCAGAACAAATTTATATTGCCGGTGATCAGGCCAATGCAAGTTGGTTGATGTTGCAAACCTCGACCTTTCTCAATGGAGATAGCCATTTAAATGCCGCAAAACTCAGCGTGAAATTTAAACAGCAAACCGATGGTCTATGGAAGATCAAACATTTTCAGACTGAAAATATTTTTAGTCGCCCCGTGTCTCACTGGAACAGTACAGCGATATTGCCAGTACCGTCTCAGCAATAAGTTATGGATAAATTGAAAAGGATAATGGATATGAACAGTATTATTCCAATGCAGAATATTAACATTGATTACAGCGAGTTAGTTCAAAGTGATCGTGCGCATACCTCTTTATATAAAGATGCGCGTGTCTTTGATGATGAAATGGAAAAGATTTATTACAGCACTTGGGTTTGGGTGGCACATGCCAGTGAAATTCCAGATGGTGGTAGCTATAAAACCATTAATATCGGTAAGCAACCTGTGGTCGTTGTACGTGACCGTAAGAAAAAAGTCCATGTATTGCTCAATCGTTGTCGCCATCGTGCAGCAACTGTATGTGAACATAAAAAAGGCAAAACCAATAGTTTTGTTTGCCCGTATCACGGATGGAGCTATGCACTGGATGGTTCATTACGTGGTGTACCTTCACCTGAAAGTTATGGTGAATGTCTGGATAAATCAGAGTTTCCATTGATTAGCCTACGTGTTGAAGAATACAACGGTATGATTTTCGCCACCTTTAAAGACGATATTGAACCTTTAGCGGATTTCTTGGGCGCTGCGAAAAAATGGATTGATTTGTTTATGAAACAAGGCGCAGGTTATCCAATTAAAGTATTGGGTGAACATCGTTTCCGTTTCCCAGGCAACTGGAAAATCCAGCTGGAAAATACCACCGATGCTTATCATTTCCCCTTGGTACATAAGTCGTTCTTAAGTTCAGTCGATGAGAAGACTGAAGAGCTATTTAACTTTGAAAATCAACCTGGCTATGTTGAAGACTTAGGCAATGGTCACAGTGTCATGGTGATGATTCCTGAGCTGGTTGATTTAGATGAAGAGTTGATGGAACGTCCAATTCAGGAACGTTTTGAAGAGCTTGCTCAAGCGTTACGTGATGAAGGGCATGAAGAACTTGAAGTACGCCGTATTGTACGTGCTGTGGGTGGCTCTGGTTTTAACTTAAATCTGTTCCCGAACATTGCCTGTTCAATGGCTTTCTTCCGTGTTATGCAACCGATTTCAGTCAATGAAACTGAAATTCACCATTCCGTGATCACGATGGATGGTGGTCCACAGATTGCCAATCAATATCGCTTACGTCTACATGAACATTTCCAAGGTCCATTTGGTTTCGGTACGCCTGATGACTCAGAAGCGTGGGAACGTGTGCAACATGGTGCCAATGCTGGTCATGATTTATGGATCATGTTGAACCGTGGTTTACCCGGCGAAGTAAAAACTGAAGATGGCTTAAAGAGCGATGTCAGTGCAGAAACTGGAATGCGCGCTGCTTATCAGCAGTGGAAAAAGATGATGACGGCTTAAGGAGAGTAGCATGAATATGAATTTGCAATTATTAAATGAAGTGACTGCTTTTGTTTGGGCTGAAGCTGACATGTTAGATCACAGTGAATACCGTGAATGGCTCAATCTCTGGAATGAAAAAGGCGTGTATATCATTCCGATTGATCCGACGCTGAAGGATTATGAAAACAATTTGAACTATGCCTATGACAACAATCATATGCGTACATTACGGGTCGAACGTTTGGAAAATGGTGAAGCGATTTCGACTGCACCCAAAGCCAATACCGTCCGTAGCGTGTCACGTATCCGTGTCGTAAAAGATGAGGATGGTGAAATCATTTTACGTTGTGCACAAAACCTCCGTGAATTCCGTAAGGAAAGCTTAAAACATTACACCGCAGATGTGATTTTTCATTTGGTTCGTGATCCAGAACAAGGCTTTAAGATCAATCGTAAAATTATCAACTTAGTCAACTCGACCGATACTTTGGCGGGTATCAGTTACATCCTCTAGGAGCGCAAAAAATGAAACAGGTTGTTTTAGTCACGGGCGCAGCATCTGGTTTAGGGAATGTGATCGCCGAATATTTTGCAGCACAGGGGCATCAAGTGATTGTCTCTGCCAGCAGCTTAGAAAAGGCTGAAAATGCCAAAGCACGTAGTCCTAATGCGGAGAATATGTTTGCGTTAAAACTGGATATTTCAGTTGAGCAAGATTTTCATGCTGCAGTGCAGTGGATTCAACAAAAATTCAGCAAATTGGATGTGTTGATTAATAATGCGACGGTCACCAAGGCAACCCCTGTTTTAGAGATTACTGTAGCTGACTTTGACTGGATCACTCAAGTGAATCAGCGAGGAACCTTTCAAGCGTGTCAGATTATTGGCAAATATATGGCAGATCAAGGCTATGGCCGTATCGTCAATATGGCTTCATTGGCAGGGCAAAATGGAGGCACTGCAACAGGAGCACACTATGCTGCAACCAAAGGTGCAATTGTGACTTTGACCAAAATCTTTGCCAAAGAGTTTGCTGCTAAAGGCGTGACTGTTAATGCCATAGCGCCTGGGCCAATGGAATCACCGATTGTACACAGTGTGGTATCTGACGAAAAAATGGCGCAATTTATTCAAAATATCCCAGTCAAAGCATTAGGTAGTATGGAATTTATTGCTGAAACCTGTGCCTTGTTGGCAAGCCCAAGCGCTGCATTTGTCACTGGGGCGACGTGGGATATTAACGGTGGATTATTTATGCGTTAAGCCTTGGGCGAGATGCATAAAAGGGAGATAAATCATGGCTACACTCTATAACGTGGTTGTCAGAAACCGTCATGTAGAAGGTGGGAATGTTGCAGTCATGGAGTTTGAATCTGCAAATTCTGCCACATTACCAAAAATTGAAGCAGGTGCGCATATTGATGTGCACTTACCCAATGGTATGGTGCGTCAGTACTCACTATGCCAAAACCCAAAAGATGTTGGCATATTCCGACTGGGGATTTTACGCGATCCAGAATCGCGTGGTGGTTCAGTCTCGGCTTTTGATGATTTAAAAGATGGTATGCAAATACAGGTCAGCGAACCGAAAAACCTGTTTCCATTAGTCAAAGCCAAACATGCTGTACTGGTGGGTGGGGGGATTGGAATTACTCCTTTGATCACCATGGCCTATCAATTGGTACAAGAACATGCATCTTTTGAACTGCATTATTGCGGGGCAAGCCCAGAGCAATGTGCCTTTGTTGATGAAATTAGAAATAGTGTATTGGCGCCATTTACCACCTTTCATTTTAAATCGGAAGGGGCTAGCCATCGTGAGTTTTTTCAATCTGCCATTCAGGACATAGACAAAGCAAGCCATATCTATACCTGTGGTCCCAATGGATTTATGGATTGGGTGATTAATTTGGCATTGACGCAAAATTTTCCTGAGCAACAGATTCATAAGGAATATTTTCAGGTTGAGCTTGAAACCAACGGTGATGCATTTGAAGTTGTCGCTGAGCGTAGCGGCAAGATCATCATGGTTAATGCCGAAGAAACCATTCTGCAAGCACTGGCACGTGAAGGGATTGAGATTGAAATGTCTTGCGAACAGGGCGTCTGCGGAACCTGTATGTGCGATGTGATCGAAGGTGAGCCTGATCATCGTGATGTGTATTTTACTGATGAAGAAAAAGCCAGTAATGAACAAATACTAGTGTGCTGTTCCCGTGCAAAGTCAGCACGATTGGTACTGGATATTTAATTGCTTTTAACAGGATCAAGCAATTTCAGATACCGAGCTAAATAGGATAAAAGATTCAGGAGAGAATAATGAATTCATTAAAATCAATGGATGAAATCAAAATAGATCCAATGCAATTTAGACGGGCATTGGGTAATTTTGCTACTGGTGTGACCATTGTTACGGCACAAAATGAGCAAGGTGAGAAGGTTGGAGTCACTGCAAATAGTTTTAACTCAGTGTCTTTAGACCCACCGCTCATTTTATGGAGTATCGATAAAAAATCATCGAGTTTTTCTGTATTTGAGCAAGCTACGCATTTTGCGGTAAATATTTTATCGGGTTCTCAAATAGAGTTATCCAATAAGTTTTCCCGTCGCAATATCGATAAGTATGACGGTACAAGTTATCAGGTTGGTGCAGGTCAATCACCAGTTCTAGACCATTGTTCAGCAGTGTTTGAATGTGAACGACACGAAATTATTGAAGGTGGTGATCACTGGATTATTATTGGCAAAGTTGTTAAGTTTCATGATCAAGGGCGTAGTCCGTTGGTGTATCACCAAGGCGCGTATTCAGGTGTGATTCCTCATCCATTATTACAGCTCAAAGATACTGTAGAAGCAGAAGACTTAGGCGAATTACATCAAGGGCATTTATATAGTAATGTCTGCTATTTAATGAGTCGGGCGTTTAAATTTTATCAGACCGATTATATTCCGAAGCAGTTAATCACTGGATTTCGGACCAGTGAAGCAAGATTATTATTGGTGTTGGGCAGTGGTACCGCATCCAATAAAGCAGATTTACCACGTGATATTGCCATGCCGATGCGTGAGATCGAACAAGCTGCGCTTATCTTAAAAAAAGATGGTTTATTGATTGAAACGGATGGATTTTTTAAGTTAACGGAAAAGGGCAAGAAAACCGCACATTATCTGTTTGATATTGCCGATAGCCATCAAAATGAAGTTTTTGAAAAATATCCTGAAAATGAAAAGGAAATTTTTATTAAAATTTTAAAGGATATTGCGGGGATTGTATAAGGCTTAATAAGCTGATAGGTTGAAAGGGTCTATCAGCTTGAGACTATTCGCTATTTATGTAATAAACA
Source organism: Acinetobacter sp. GW821-FHT01C12 (assembly GCF_059422625.1). Lineage (NCBI taxonomy): Bacteria > Pseudomonadati > Pseudomonadota > Gammaproteobacteria > Moraxellales > Moraxellaceae > Acinetobacter > Acinetobacter sp. GW821-FHT01C12. The sequence continues at coordinate 1,030,154 of NZ_JBWKXD010000001.1, read as the reverse complement.
AAAGAATTTATGAGCAAAAAGTATATTTAATATCGATTTTTGAACAGTTTAAACCGTAAAACAAGGAAGTGAGCGGATGAACCAGTATGTACGTGATGCACTAATAACTTGGACGCGTAATATCAAAAATGTGTGCGGTAATTTTGAAACAGATTTTGATGGTACCCGTGATTTGTTCATTGGCGAAGTCGAATGTTTTTTATTGGGCGATACTGAGATCGCTTTTATTAAAAATAATGCAAACAAAATTGTCCGAAAAGCGGATGAAATCGATCGAGTAAATAATCGCTTTTGTTTTTTGATTTTGCAGTATTCAGGCAAAATACAGTTGAACTATAAAAATGAAACCTTGAGTCTCAATGAGGGCGATATTGTATTACTCGATCCAGTTGAAACAATTTCTATGTTTCCACAAGGCTTAGTCAGTCAAATTTCTGTGCATCTGTCGCGGGAAAAATTGTTGAAAGAAAATATTAGTTCTGAATATTTTGGCAAACTCATTACGCAAAATATGAGTGGCTTTTTACTTAAAAATATTATGAAAAATATGTCTGCTGAAAACATTAAACTTTGGTATGCAACTGAAGATGGCAATGCTTTTGAAGATGCCTTGATTGCTTTAATCAAGCCGACAATTAATTATAAAAATATGCATGATTCAAATAATCTTATGGAAAAAGCCGAGCGCTATATTATTGAAAATTTAGCCAAACCTGATCTGACACCTAAGCTGATTGCTGAGCATATTGGTGTATCGCTACGGCATCTTTATCGATTATTTCTTCAAGAAAATTTATCGATTAACAAATACATACAGCTCAAACGCTTAGAAAAAATTAAAGCAGATTTGCTTGATAAAAAAAATAAGCAAAGCTCAATTACCCAAATTGCCTTGAAATGGGGATTTTGGGATGGCGCGCATTTTTCAAAAATCTTTAAAAAAAACTATGGTGTCTCTCCTAAAGAATTTAGAGAGCATGTGTTGACTTAAGTCTTTTGTTTTTTGATGTCACTTCTAGACAAGTTCGAGGTCATTCCTGAACAAGCTAGCCCCATGCAAGTGTGTTGAAATTAAATCGATGAGAACAGTTAGGAACGACTGAATAAACTTAAAAATATTCAGTTTATCTCACGAATTTCACACATAGGAATGTGCATTTAACTATCTGTCTTAGATAGTTTAGGGATAGATGAAAAGGATGAAACTGATGCATAAACAACGATTATTCAATGACATACAAAAAATATTGGCGCTTAACTTATCTATAGCTGCGAGCTTTTGGGGACTAAACACACAAGCTTATGCGCATGGTGGACAGGCAGAATTAGTCCCTTTATATCAAAACATGAGCGAGCAAGGCGCTAAAGTTGTAAAAGATGATTTTACCAATACGTATATGATCAGCAAAGGCTCTATAGTGGTGAGAGCTAAACCAAATTCAGATCAGGTTTTAGTCAATGGTAAACCGTTAAAGTTAAGTGTGCCATTAGTTATTAAAGAGGGTAAGCCTGTTATTGGCAAAGACTTTTTCAATGAAGTATTTCAGTCTGGCTTAGATCAAACATTTAAAATTGAAAACACGTTTCACCCACTCAATAGTTTAAGTACAGAAGAAATCAAAAAAACATTTGAAAGTATTAATCGCTCAAAATATGCCTATAAAAATATGCGTTTTGCCGAGTTAAAGCTGAAAGAACCTGAAAAAGCTAAAGTGTGGGATTATTTTATTAACCACAAAGACTATAAAGAAGACCGTATAGCATCTTTTATTTTATTAAAAGGTAATCAAGCGATTGAAGGTGAGGTGAACCTTCATACTCAGCAAGTTACAAAATGGAATGTATTAAAAGATACACATGGAATGATCCTGCTAGATAACTTCGAGACAGTCCAGCGTGTGATTGAGTCAAGCAAAGATTATCAGGAAGCTTTACGTAAACGAGGTGTAACGGATGTTAAAAAGGTTATTACCAATCCTTTAACGGTTGGATATTTTGGCGGTAAGGATGGTTTAGACAAACAACTGAACGTTTTAAAAGTCGTGTCATATCTAGATACAGGCGATGGCAATTATTGGGCACATCCTATTGAAAATTTAGTTGCTGTGGTTGATCTAGATAAAGAAAAAATTATTAAAATTGAAGAAGGGGCAATGATTCCCGTTCCGATGGCAGATCGACCTTATGCGACTAAAAATACGCAACCCCCGAAAATTAAACCACTGAACATTATTGAACCTGAAGGTAAAAACTTCACAATTACTGGACAGACTGTACATTGGGGAAACTGGTGTTTCCATGTTGGACTAGATTCTCGTGTTGGCCTACAGCTTTCAACCGTGACTTATAAAGATAAGGGTGTAAAGCGTAAAGTCATGTATGAGGGCAACCTTGGTGGAATGGTTGTTCCATATGGTGACCCTGATATGGGATGGTACTTTAAATCTTATCTAGACTCAGGTGAGTATGGTATGGGAACACTCACTTCATCGATTCAAATGGGAACAGATGCACCAGAAAATGCGGTTTTACTGGATGCTGTGATTGCTGACTATAAAGGGCAGCCCCAAGTTATTCCAAATGCGATCGCAATTTTTGAGCGATATGCTGGGCCTGAGTATAAGCATCAAGAAATTTTTGGTGATCAGGATGCAAGTGAAGCCCGCCGTGAGCTTGTAGTGCGTTGGATTAGTACGGTTGGAAATTACGATTATATGTTTGATTGGGTATTTGCTCAAAATGGTGTCATTGGAATTAATGCTGGTGCAACAGGAATTGAAGCTGTTAAAGGTGTTAAAGCGCGAACTATGCATGACAGTACTGCCAAAGAAGACACTAAATACGGCACGTTAATTGACCATAATATTGTTGGTACCACGCATCAACATATCTATAACTTCCGTTTAGATCTGGATGTTGATGGGGAAAATAATAGCTTTATGCATATGGACCCTGTCGTGAAGGTAAATGACAGAGGTGGTGTTCGTACAAGTACGATGCAAATTGACAGTCAGGTGATTAGCAATGAGCAAAATGCCGCTGAAAAGTTTGATCCGTCGACTATTCGTTTGCTAACCAACTTTAATAAAGAAAATAAACTTGGTAATCCAGTTTCTTATCAGCTGATTCCGTTTGCTGGCGGTACACACCCTGTGGCGAAGGGGGCAAATTTTGCCAAAGATGAATGGCTATTTAAACGCCTGAATTTTATGGATAAGCAAATTTGGGTGACGCAGTACAATGCCGATGAACGCTACCCTGAAGGTAAATATTCAAATCGCTCAACGCATGATACTGGTTTAGGACAGTTTATTCGTAACAATGACAATATTGAGAATAAAGACCTTGTGGTCTGGATGACGACAGGAACAACTCATGTAGCACGTGCTGAAGAATGGCCAATTATGCCAACCGAATGGGTTTATACCTTAATCAAACCGTGGAATTTCTTTGACAATACACCAACCTTGAATTTGGGTGATGAAAAAGAAAATACCCAGCATGAGCATCACTAAAGATGCCAATCAGCAAGTATGGGTAACCAATAAGTTACCCAAAACTTAGCGTCTTGTAGACCGTTCACAAAAAGGAATTTTGTATGAAAACGCTACTTTCTCAAGTGATGAGAGGGACTTTCTTTGTCTCAATTTTTTCAACTGTCTATGCAAGCGAAATAGAAATTAAACCGATTTTTGAAGTCACCTTGGGTGCTTTTAGCAGTGGGAAAAGTTATAACGGTGAAAATATAGCTGAGCAAAGAATAAATTGGCAAGAAGGGCATCTTAAATATGGTGCAAAAGGACAATACACATTGAATAACAACCAACTCTATGCAGGTTTGAGTGGGATTAGCTCAGCCACATTTGGAGAGGGGGATGCAGGACAAAATAGTAATGGTAAAGAACGTAAAACTGATGTGAATGAATGGGTCATTGGTTTTAAAGATGGTACTCATAAAGATCAATTGACTACATATGATTTAAGTATTGGTCGACAAAATATAATGATTGGGGACGGTTTTTTTATTGCTGGTGATGCATTAAACCTTGGAAAACTACCCGCAGATGGAGCATTAGACCGTGGAGGGGCCTATTATCTGGCGGCACGACGTAGTTTTGATTTTACCAGTCTGCTGCAATATAAATTGCAAGATCATACAACCTTAAAACTGGCCTATTTAAAATCGAATAATAAAGCACAATTTTCATCAGAACTCTTTGTAACTGATCTGATGTATCAGCTTAATGATAAAGGTATCGGATTTACTTACTTAAATGTATTAGATCTTGACGATGCCGAGCATATTTCAGGGCGGGAAGATCTTAAAAATTATGCTTTACGTTTGAATTATCAACTTTTACCAGAATTACAAATTAAATCTGAATTTGTTGTTCAAGACAAAAAGGAACACCAAGAAAATGCCGGTTATTTAGGACTGAACTATAACTTTTTATCCTCAAAATATACGCCTTCGCTAGGCTATCGCTTTAGTCGTTTTTCAGACCAATATGATCCCATGTTTTATGGAAATACCGTGGGATTCGGAACATGGTTTCAGGGGGAGGTTGCTGGAAACTATGCGGGTCCTTTCAATAAAAATGCCGATATTCATCAAATATCTTACATGATGAATTTAAAAGAAAATTTTATATTAGGTGCTTTGGCGCATAAGTTTAAAACAGTAAATAAAGCTTTAACAAATGTTGATGGACATGAGTTGGATGTGTTTTCGGTCTGGTCTGTAAATAAAAACGTTACCGTTATTCCGCTCATTGGGCTGTATAAACCGAAGCAAGATATCCATAGTGGCGGTACTCAAAACTATGATGATAAGACCAATCTATATGCTCAATTGATTTTGCAATATATCTATTAATTAAGCCCTTTAAAGTTAAGTGTGAGGAATAAAAATGAATGAAGTCAGAATATTAGATAGCGTACAAACTTTTTTGAATAGAGCGCATGGACATTTTATTGATGGGAAGTGGGTTGCTGCTCAACATTCAAATAAAGTTGATATTGTGAACCCCTCTACCGAACAAGTCATTGCTCAGATCAGTATCGCGAGTCAACAAGATGTTGTAGATGCAGTATCCAGTGCAGATCATGCTTTTCAAAATGCTTGGGCTGAAACGACACCGTATCAACGTGGTGTAAAACTGAATAAATTGGCAGATTTAATTGAGCAATATGCTGAGGAACTTGCGCAACTAGAGTCTTTGTCTACTGGAAAGTTAATTCATATTTCCCGTCATCTTGAAGTGGCGCAATCTATTATTTTTTTAAGATATTTTGCTGGTTGGGCAACCAAGATTCATGGTCAAACCATGCAACCCTCTATTCCTTCTACACAAGGTGAAAAATATACCGCATTTACCTTGAGGCAGCCTGTTGGGGTCGTCGCGGGTATTGTTCCGTGGAATTTTTCACTCATGATTGGCATTTGGAAAATTGGTTCAGCTTTAACAACAGGCTGTAGCATTGTGCTGAAACCCAGTGAATTTGCCAGTTTGTCATTGCTACGTTTAGCTGAGTTAGCAATTGAAGCGGGTATTCCAGCAGGTGTGATCAATGTTGTGACGGGTAAAGGCGAAACTGGGCAATATTTGATTGAGTCACCCTTGGTTAAAAAGGTTTCTTTCACAGGCTCAGTACCTACGGGGATTGCTATTGGTAAGCTTGCGATGAGCAGTGATTTAACTCGTGTTAGCTTGGAGTTGGGGGGTAAAAATGCGATTGCCATTTTGGCTGATGCAAATATAGATGAGATTTTACCTACCTTGATACAAGCAACTTTTGTGCATCAAGGCCAAGTATGTGCATCGCCAGAACGGTTTTTTGTGCATCAGACAAAATATGATGAGCTTGTTGCAAAGCTTTCTAAAGCATTATCTCAATTTAAAATTGGATCGGCGATGGATGAAAGCAGTATGTTTGGTCCGCTGTCTAACCGACCTCACTTTGATAAAGTAAAGCATTATTTAGATTTGGCCAAAGCCAATAATCAAATTATTGCTGGTGGAGATACTTTGCAACAAACAGGTTATTTTGTCGAACCGACTTTAATTTCTTTAAAAGCGATTGATGATCCATTATTTTTAGAAGAGACCTTTGGCCCTATTGTAGGATTAATGCCATTTGAAACGGATGAAGAACTCATTCAGCTGATGAATCATTCTCGATTTGGTTTAACCGCAAGTATTTGGACCAATGATTTGTCCAAAGCTTTGCGTTTAATACCGAAAATTGAAGCGGGTACTTTATGGGTCAATATGCATACTTTTTTAGATCCGTCGGTTCCATTTGGTGGTGTGAAAGCTTCAGGAACTGGTCGAGAGTTTTCAGATGCATTTATTGAAGATTTCACTGAATTAAAATCAGTGATGATTCGCTATTAAAAATGTGCATAGATATTTAAAAGTAGGTAGCACAGTCTAAAAAGAGTGGTATCGCTTCCAGTGATCTACTGATTGCGAATATAGGCTTGATAAGTTCTGAAAATATATAAGTTGAACAAGCTTTAAAATTTAAACAGCCCAATATATCTATATATTGGGCTGTTTCGAGTAAAAATTAATAGGTTAAAGTCATACTTTGTTGTGTTGCTTGATCAATTTGCTTTTGGCTTACTGCATCATCCTTACATTGATAGTTTTCAAATAATGGGAGCTGATCGGCAAAGTGTGCATCGGTCTTTCCATTGCGATGAATAAATCCACTTTGACCAGGTGCAAGAATTGAACACATGCTGACTTGATTGGGATTGAGTACCACTCTAAAGGTTGCACTCCCTGTATTCCCATAGGTGCTCAGCTGTTGTTGATGCGCCTGATCAGCCCATGGAATACCCACTGAGTTTTTGTTGGAAAATCCCATTGTGGCAACAGGAATTTTCCAATCATTGGGTTGGTCTGAATGATATTGTGTTGAAAGCTGAATTAAGGTGTTTTCCAAGGCAGTTAACACCACATCATCTGCTGATTGTCCTTTTAAGAAATCAACGGTTTGAGCAACGCTGGCTTGTTTGCCTTGCAGTGCATTCCAGATCAGTTTAGATGCATTCGCAGGTTGTGTACTCCGTGGGTCATTATTTACTGGGTAAAGGGTATCTGTATAACGCGCATAAATATTTTCAGATAGATTTGGTTTAAGCACCAATTCAATCATTTGATTGAGCCATGTACGCATAATTACAGGTGCTGCGCCTTGATAGAATTTAGCCTCACTGTCAGGACGAAGTTTGAAGTCCCAACTCGCCAATATCGGTGCGATTTTCTTTGCTAAAGGTGATGCGTTCGGGCTTTGCGCAGCTTTGACCATATAAGGAATAAAATAACGCGCATTCAGATCCGACCAAGCGCCCATTTTATTGATATCCCAAATGTCTTGTTGGCTTAATTTTGCTTTACTTTCTAGGGGTTCAATCAGTTCATTGACACGGTCAACATGAGAGAAGTTGGAGGAATCGGAACGTAAATCCGCATAAGCTTTATTGTTCCAACTGCTAATATAACCTTTTTCAGGGTTATAGGCTTTGGGATTATGTGAGAAATCATAGAAACCCTGCCATTCCATTGAGCCATCACCTTGAGCAGGCAGTTGAATATGCTGGTTTTCAGGGCGGATCGGTAAACGACCCAATGCAGCGACACCAATATTATTTTGGGTATCGGCATAAAACCACGTAATCGAAGCCGCGACACGTTTGGCTTGATCTAGGAATTCTTGCCAGTTGCTCGCTTTTGCTGCATTGGCCCAGCCCAATAAAGTTTCAATCTCTACACCTTCCCAGCTACGTTTTTGTGCATAGGCGGTATGATTTTTTTCATCCCATGTGCTGACAAAGCCTTGTTTACTTTGATACACATCTAAAACATGGTCTGGTTGATTACGAACTTTAATTTTGATCTGTTGATGTTCAAAGGGAATATAACTGCCTTGATAACGATACTGCTTTGAATTGCTCGGATTTAAGCTGAGTTGATATACGTCATTGGTATCAAGCGAACCGACAGTTGAACCCCAGGCAATTTTTCCATTGGTTCCAAATAAAATAGCAGGTAGACCGACAGGGGTAATCCCAGTGAGATTGTAGCCAGCACCATGTAACCCAACCGCATAAGTAATTGCAGGCGTGTACCAGCCTTGTTGAGGGCCATTATATAAAACCGTTTGGCCTTCTACCGTTTTATCTCCTGTGACCACCCAGGCATTACTGGCTGTAGGGACGCCATCAACCACACTTTTACCCAATGCTATACGTGCTTGAGCTAAATAGTTTTTGGCTGCTTGGTCTGAGATAGGCGCTATACCTTTTAACATGTGTTGCTGACGTGCTGAAACTTGTGGTTTTGCTTTAGATTGAATAATTGTAGGAGCACTCGGATCATCTAACCAACGTAATTGCTGATAAAATTTTAATCCTGTTTCTGGACCTTTTTCTTTTTGTAGTTGAGTCAGTAAATCTAAATTTGAGACTTCTGAACTGGCTGAAAAAAAGCGATTGAGAATTAAACCCACCCAGACCATTGCGATATCTTCTTGCTGCCATGTCGATGGTTTAAAGTCATAATCAATAAATTCTTTAGGCAACAGCTCTGGATTGGCCAAAACCTCTTGGACACGCTTATTAAAACCAGCAGCATAACCATCGAAAATGGCACGATCTTCAGGAGAAAGTTGGGCAATTTGTTGTTTAATCTGTTCAGGATTAAAACGACTATGGGTTGCAATATCATACTGTAGATAGTCAGGACCGAGCACTTCAGCAACAGTGCCTAAACCTGTACGTTTTGACATTTCCATTTGAAATAAACGATCAGTTGCGACTGCATAGGCATAGCCATAAAAAAGACCATAAGTATCCTTGGCATAGACATGCGGTGTGCCAAAATTGTCACGTTGAATCGTGACCTGTTTTTGCACTGGGTTTGATTCTAAACGAGAGGATGAACTACATCCTGCAAGCAATAAACAACTTAAAACACCTAATTTGATTAAGTGGTGTTTATCGCTCAGTTGATTATTTGAGGGGCTTTTTTTCAATTGAAATATCCTTTTCATTATTGTTGAGAAATAGAGTATTGGAAAATAAATGCTTTTAGATGTTTTCTAAAAACAGTAGATTTATCGATATGCAGGTCCTGATTAAATAAAATGATTGTTATTTTTATATGTAATTTTCTATTACTTTGTGGGTATATATTTATACTTTTAAATAAATACACTTAATTTTATCTCATCATTTTATTTTAAATATGCTTTATCAAGTCTTGATGAAATGCCAAAAAATAAAGGGATATGTTCTATCCCTTTATGCTGTTTCAAAAATTAAGTGCCAAAGATTAAGCGTCAAAGTTCAGTCGCAAAAATTGCTGAGAGAAATTTTTCAAGTGAAGCATTGAATGCTTCGGGACATTCAATATTTGAGATATGCGATGCTTGAATTTCTACAAGTTGGGATTGTGGAATGTGATGCTGCATAAATTGCCCATCTGCGACTGTAGTTACAGGGTCTTGCGCCCCTGCAATGACCAAAACTGGAATCGTGATATCTTTGAGTTGATTGCGGACATCCGCTTTAGCCAAAGCCTCACAACAATTGGCATAACCTATTGCGCTGCCAGCACTTAAGTCGTTACACAGATTATTGACAATTGCAGGATGACTTTGGATAAAGGGATCTGTAAACCAACGTGATGCAGCGGTTGCTGCGATGCTGGTTAAACCTTGTTCTCGGACTAGTTGAGCACGATCTAGCCATGCTTGTTCTTGTCCAATTTTTGCTGCGGTATTACTGATAACAACAGCATTAAATCGTTGTGGATAATGGATGGCTAACCATTGACCTGTTAATCCCCCCATAGAAATGCCACAGAAGCTGGCTTTTTCAATATTTAAATGATCCAGTAATCGAATCACATCTTCAGCCAATTGGGGCAATGTATAAGGACCTTGTGGCGCAGATGAAGAACCATGTCCACGGGTGTCATAGCAAATGACAAAAAAGCGTTCTTTAAAATAATTGAACTGCTTTTGCCACATGCCATAGTTGGTCCCTAAGGAATTTGAAAAGACCAGTGCAGGGGAGTTAGGGTTTCCAAAACTTTGATAATTAATTTGTGCATCCGCTGATTGAAAAGTTGGCATTGCTCGTTCCTTAATTTTGATCAACACGTTGAATAATGAGCGCGATACCTTGTCCCACCCCAATACACATTGAACATAAGGCATATTCACCCTTGATCTGTTCAAGTTGATTTAAGGCTGTGGTCACCAGTCTGGCACCTGATGCGCCCAAAGGATGACCTAAAGCAATCGCCCCACCATTAGGATTGACACGTGCATCATCATCTGCCAAACCTAAATCACGGGTTACCGCCAAAGCTTGGGCGGCAAAGGCTTCATTCAGTTCAATCACATCCATTTGCGCTAAACTAAAATCAGCTTGTTTAAGCAGTTTCTTAATCGCAGGCGCTGGTGCAAAGCCCATAATTCTTGGTTCAACACCTACCGTGGTTGCTGCAATAATTTTGCCACGTGGTTTTAATTGGTATTTTTCTACAGCTTCGTCTGAAGCAATCAATAAGGCCGCTGCACCATCATTAATCCCAGACGCATTTCCCGCCGTGACCGTACCCTCAGCTTTGACCACACCTTTAAGTTTTGTCAGTGCTGCTAAAGTGGTTGATGCACGTGGATGTTCATCGGTATCCACTAGCACAGCATCGCCTTTACGCTGTGGAATAGTGACAGGCACAATCTCATTTTGGAAAAAACCTTGAGCTTGTGCTGCCGCAGTACGTTGTTGGCTATTTAGCGCAAACTGATCTTGATCCGCACGGTTAATATTGAATTGTTCTGCCACGTTTTCAGCAGTTTGTGGCATGCTGTCCACACCATACAATTCTTTAAGTTTTGGATTGATAAAGCGCCAGCCCATGGTGGTGTCTTCAATCTTTTGACTACGTCCAAAAGCACTGTCTGATTTACCCATCACATAGGGCGCACGGCTCATGCTTTCTACACCGCCAGCAATAATTAAATCTGCTTCATTGGCTTTGATAGCACGAGCTGCTATGGCAATTGCATCCAGTGATGAACCACATAAGCGGTTCACAGTGGTTGCTGGCACTTGGTATGGCACACCCGCCAATAAAGCTGACATACGCCCAACATTACGATTGTCTTCACCAGCCTGATTGGCACAGCCATAAATCACATCATCGACTTGCTGCCAATCTACCGTTGGATTACGTTGTATCAATGCTTGAATTGGAATTGCACCGAGGTCATCTGCACGGACTGGCGCAAGACCACCGGCATAACGACCAAATGGGGTACGGATGGCATCTATGATGTAAGCGTTTTTCATGTGTCTTTCCTTTTATATTGAATCCCCCCTTGCGAAGCAGTGCTTCTCACCTTTTTAAAGAGAGACTTTCTCTCTTATCTTAATGAAAGATGAAGAACCCCTCCCTTTCTTAAAGGGGGGTAGGGAGGGATTTATTATCCCTGTGTCGCATCAATCAATTGAGCACCCGTCAAAGCCTGTAACTCTTCAAAGCTCAGACCTGCAACTTTTTCAAGCACTTTTAAGCCTTCTGCAGTCACATCAATCACGCATAAGTCAGTATAAATACGATCAACACAATGCTTACCTGTTACTGGATAGCTTAGTTCTTCAACAATCTTAGGTTCACCTTGTTTGGTTACATGATCTGTGGTGATAAACACTTTCTTGGCCCCTACAGCCAAATCCATTGCACCACCCACCGCAGGAATCGCATCTGGCGCACCGGTATGCCAGTTGGCAAGATCACCATTAGCTGCCACTTGGAATGCACCCAATACAGCAATATCCAGATGTCCACCACGCATCATGGCAAAAGAATCACCATGATGGAAAAACGAGCCACCCGTTAGCATGGTGACATATTCTTTGCCAGCATTAATCAGCTCAGGATCTTCTTCACCTTTGGCGGGTGGAGGACCAAAAGCCAATAAACCATTTTCAGAATGCAGGAATACATCTTTATCTGTTGGCAGATATTTTGAAATCTTGGTCGGTAAACCAATACCTAAATTGACATAAGCCCCATCGGGAATATCTTGGGCAACACGTTCAGCAATTTGGTCACGGCTTAATTTTTGGTAGCTCATTGTTATTCTCCATTACCATTGGCTGCATCAACTGCAACCACATGCTGAACAAAAATTCCCGGGGTAATAATATGCTCAGGATCGAGCTGACCTAATTCAACGACCTCTGAAACCTGTGCAATGGTGACATCTGCAGCCATCGCCATGATTGGACCAAAGTTACGTGCTGATTTGTTATAAACCAAGTTGCCCCAACGGTCGCCTTGATGTGCTTTAATCAGTGCAAAGTCTGCTTTAATCGGATATTCAAGCACGTAGTCTTTACCATCGATATGACGAGTTTCTTTACCATCTGCCAATAAGGTACCAAAGCCTGTTGGGGTAAATACAGCCCCTAAGCCCATTCCTGCGGCTTGAATACGACACGCGAGATTTCCTTGAGGAACCAGTTCCAGTTCGATCTTGCCCGCATGGTAGAGTTCATCAAATACCCAAGAGTCAGACTGACGAGGGAAAGAACAAATGATTTTACGGACCGCACCTGATTTAAGCAGTTTAGCCAGACCATAATCGCCATTGCCTGCATTGTTATTGACAATCACCAGATCTTTAACGCCAAGTTCAATCAGCCCATCGATCAGCTCTGCGGGTTGTCCTGCTGTTCCAAAGCCACCAATCATAATGGTTGCATCATCTTTGATATGTGACAGAACCTCAGTCAACGAGAGCTTACTTTTATCAATCATAAGACGAACCTTTTATCCATGTTTTTAAATTTCTATACATACCGCATTAGCAAAGATAGACATGTATAGAAACTTAAAAAACTGTGAGAAAGAACTTATCTCACAGTTATTTAGTCAATGAATTTACACCCGCTGCTTAATGGTCATCTTCTCGAATTGAAGACGGATGACGGTTTAAGGCAGTCACTTCGATATTCATATAAGGATATAAAGGCAATCCCTGTAAAATATTGTGGAGTTCTTCATTGCTCTCTACATCAAAAATACTGGTGTTTGAGTATTGGCCTGTAATACGCCAGATATGACGCCATTTCCCTTGACGTTGTAAATCTTGTGAATAAGCCTTTTCAATTGCTTTAATTTCATTGGCTTTTTCGACGGGCATATCGAGGGGGATGTGTACATCCATTCGTACTTGGAAAAGCATGTCAGCTCCTTGAATTATTGACGACGTAGGTTGTCGATTTTGTCTTCATCTAGTTCAATGCCGAGGCCCGGACCAGTTGGAATTTTGAGCTCAAAATTGCCATATTGAAGCGGTGTTTTTAAAATTTCTTCAGTTAGTAGCAGTGGGCCAAATAATTCAGTTCCCGCTGCGAGATTGCTAAATGTAGAGAAGGCATGTGCTGAGGCAATTGTTCCAACAGGACCTTCAAGCATAGTGCCACCATAAAGATCAATACCTGCCAGATTGGCGATTTTACCGACTTCGCATGCTTCAATCAGACCACCAGATTGCGCAACTTTTACCGCAAAGACTGAGGCTGCATTGGTTTTTGCCAAGTTATAAGCACTTTGTGGACCTGTTAACGACTCATCTGCCATGATCGCGATATCAAACTTACGGCTAAGACGTTGCATGGCATCAATATTATGTATTGCGCAAGGCTGTTCAATCAGGTCAACACCACCATCTTGAAGCATTTGAATCCCTTTAATTGCATTCAGTTCAGACCAAGCACGGTTAACGTCTACACGAATTGAGATGTCTGCGCCCAAGGCTTTTTTGATTGCCAATACATGCTCAACATCTTGTTCAACAGGACGTGAACCGATTTTTAACTTAAAGACATTGTGACGTTTTAACGCAATCATTTTTTCTGCTTCGGCAATGTCTTTTTCGGTATTACCCGATGCCAAAACCCAAAGCACAGGAATACTGTCACGTAAGCGACCGCCTAGAATCTCACTCAGGGGTTGACCTAAACGTTGCGCTTGAATATCTAATAATGCAGTTTGAACAGCACATTTCGCAAAACGATTACCGTTGATATTCCGATGGATCACTTGCATTGTTTGGGCAATATTGGCACCAGACAGTGTTTTTAACAATGGCGCAAAATAGGTTTCGATATTGGTCTTTACACTTTCAGGACTTTCTTCGCCATAACCTAAACCGCCAATTGTGGTCGCTTCACCCCAGCCAATTAAACCATCTTCAGTCGTGATTTTAATCAGGACCAAGGTTTGGGTTTGCATTGTCGCAACGGCCATCTTGTGAGGACGTATCGTTGGAATTTCGATTAACAGCGTTTCTATGGACTTGTACATCGTGGTTATTTCTTAAGTATCAATCTATTTATATACCCTAATTTAATGTAATATCTTTAACTAGGCCGATTTTGGTATTTTTAGATACTTAAAAGGTATATAAAAGGGATTTAGAGAGATGGAATTAAGATATCTTCGTTATTTCGTTACGGTGGTCGAAGAGCAGAGTATTACCAAAGCTGCAGAGAAACTATGTATTGCTCAACCGCCATTGAGCCGTCAGATTCAAAAGTTAGAAGAAGAACTCGGTATTCTTTTATTTGAGCGTGGCACACGTCCAGTAAGAACAACAGAAGCTGGGCAATTCTTTTACCAACATGCGGTACAAATTTTGACTCATACTGCGCAAGCCACCTCTATGGCGAAGCGTATTAGTTCAATGAATACAATTGTCCGTATTGGTTATGTCAGTTCATTGCTGTATGCGTTACTGCCTCAGGTAATTTATTTATTTCGTCAAAATAACCCTGATATTCAGGTTGAGCTGATTGAACACAGTACCAAGGATCAAATCGAAGCACTCAAACTCGGTAAAATAGATTTAGGCTTTGGCCGTTTAAGAATTAGTGATCCATCGATTAAACGCATTTTATTGTACAAAGAGAAATTAAAATTAGCCGCGCATAAAAATCATCATTTAACCAGTTATATCGATAAAGGTATTTATTTATCGCAAATTATCAATGAACCTATTTTTTCTTATCCAGCCACACAAAAGCCTAATTTTTCAACCTTGATTCAATCCATTTTTACCGAATTAGGCTTGGTACCGAAAGATATGGTTGAAGTTCGAGAAATCCATATGGCTTTGGGCTTGGTTTCATCTGGGGAGGGGATATGCATTATTCCTGAAAGCGCCAGTGAAATAGGCATGAAGAATCTGGTCTATATTCCGATTTTGGATATAGAGGCCTATAGTCCTATTTCATTAGCTGTGAGAAATATGGATCAAAGTCCTTATTTACCTAAGATTTTAGAATGTATTCGACAGGTCTTTGAAGAAGAAGGGATTCCACTTCAACTGGACGGGGATTAATCGAGTATAGGTCTGAGCTGAGATCAATATAAAATCACCTCATCCTCGCCTTCTCCCAACGGGAGAAGGGACTTTCAATACCAATATGAATCACTCAACATGATCATTTTTTTGATTTATGAATGAGATCTATTGAGTTAATGATTTGAAACCATGATTTTAAAATATTGATTTTAAAATGACATTATCAGTCTTTATCCCTTCATTCTTAATGAATTCGCAATGTATTGTAGTTCCTGTTCGTCATTGATTAAGCCTTGCTGGATGGTGGCAATTTGCTCTTGAAGATTGCTCAGCAGTTCTTGGCATTGCGCAATAACTTCATCGCTATATAGATCAAGCTTTTGCCATAAAATATGTGAGATCTCGCTATATAAACGGTCATGGCCAATGGCCAAGATCTCGGTTGCATCATCAGCATAAATCACTTCATACGCCAGATGCTCAGCAAACTGTAACGGACTGAGAGGGGCATATTGCAGTTGATAATCCGATAAAGTATTTGCAATATGTTGTGATAGAAGCTGTTGAGCCTGTTGGGTCAGTGCACTATACAATTGATCCACCGCTTGCTGCTCGGCATGTTGCTCTAATAAGCTTGGCAGGGTTGCAATCATACTGCGCCATGTTTGCGTAATGATCTGCTGTTTATGTTGTGCTAAGGCGCTCTTAGCATTGCTTAGCTGCTGCTGTAATTGATGCAGTTGTGGCACAACTTCAAGTTGTAAAGGCGTTAGAATTTGTTCTTGTAAATGATGTAACAAGGCTTCCGCAGGTTTACGCTGTTTATAAGCCAGAGCAGGTTGGATCAAATGTAAAAGTGCATCAAATAAATGATTAAAACCTGCCATTTGCATGGCCTGATCATTGAAATCCGCATTTTTTAACATCTGAGAGGAGGTTGAAATTGGTGATTGCAACAGCACAGGATCAACTTGCATTGCGATCAGTTGGTCAATAGCACGGGTATAAACATCGGTTTCTTGCAGATAACGTTGGTCAGAGGTTTTATTGCATAGAATCTGGCAAATGTCGCCATCGACTTCATCTTCTTCAAAATAATCACTGCGTGTAAGCACTGGCAATAACGGTTTATGTCGGCGTAATTCCTGCCCCAAAGCCGCTAATTCTTTGACTTGACCGGGTGAGGAGGAACTACTGAGCCAAAGGACACCATCCGCACTATCCATAAAGCGTTGGGTTAATGCTGCATTTTCTGGCGTAACGGAATGAAGTCCTGGGGTATCCAGTAAAATGAGGTTGTTCGCTAAACAAACCCCTTGTAAGCGTGTGGTGGTTTCTGTGGCACCTTCTTTAAAACGCTCCTGACTATTGATAATTTGACCTGAGTCGAGATAAAAATATTCAACGCTTTGCTGGCGTCTGTGAAAACACTCTGCCACTACGTTACAGAATGAACTTTTACCCGCATTGAATTTTCCGAAAATCAGCAAAATAATCTTATCGTCAAAATGATCTGCGATGGATTGTGCCGCATGTAGGGTCTCTAATTGTGTTTCCCAATGGCTGAGATAGCTTTCAAGCTGCGAATTGAGTACTGCGATGTCTTGGGCAATCTGACAATGTGATGTCAGTCCAATGGGATTGATACGTTGTTTATTAAGATTGATCGCCAGTTGTTGATACCACGTGTGCATCTTATTTAAATGCAGGATGATGTCCTGTTCATGCTGATCAAAAGCTTTGCTACTCGCAATCAGCGTCTGAATCGAATCATGCGAATCATGAACGGTCATTATACCTGCTCCAAAGTGGTTGATGCTTGTTGAGCTTGTATGATGAGCTGCTGTTGCTGCTGCAAATTAAGTAATTGCTGTTGCAACTGCATTCGATCAGAAGACAATTCAAAATAATGGGCAAATTCACCACGTAAACGTTCACGACCTGATTCTTCCACAAAAATAAGATTGAGATCCTTACGCAGTTTGACTGAAACACCCATCACCGCAACCATGACCGTATCTAGACTGCGTACATTACTTTTTTGCGTATCGGGTAAACCCACCACACCATAGCGCACCAGATGGCTATTGATTTCGATACAGGCACGAGAATAAGCCACTTGAATACGGTTACGATCACGTTTGCCCGCAGTTACTTTATACATATTGGCAAAAGAATCTGGTTCTAGCGAATTATCCTGCCCAGAGACCTGTAGGACCGGTTGTAAATCTTGACGCACTTTATCTAATATTTGATTGAGATCACGCTCAAAATTTTGGCGTTGCTGCTGTAAGCTTGTTGTAAGTTGCTGAATGTTACTTTGAATGGTTTCTAGGTGCTGGGATAAGCGCATTTTTAGATCAACAATGATCTGTTTTTTTTCAAATTGACGTATTGCGGGGACTTGCTCAAGCATCAGATGAAGTGTGTGTTGTAGTTCGGGGATACCACTGCGTTGTACCAGTATGGGTTTGGAGTTTTCGATACCTTGACGGTGCCGTGTAGCTGATACAGGTAGTATAGTTGCAGTTGGCGCTTGATTTTGAATGCTGCCAATAATCTGCGCTAAAATGGTTTGATCTGGAATCTGGTCAATTTGGGTAAGCAGCAGTAAGCTTTGTCGTTGGGTTTGCTTTGCATCTTGCTCGAATTGCTGGAATAAGTGTAATTCATAAGGATCAAACTCACCCTCACGTACCGAATGGACCATGAGGCGAATATCCGCTTTGTTCCACATCGCATCTTGAGCAAGTTGATCATCGATTGTCGCCACATCAGCATCCAAACCTGGTGCATCTAACCAGCGGATTTGATGTTGCAGATGTTCGGAGAGGGCCACCGTTTCTCGTTTATCCGCAACTGAGAAAATATCTTGACCAATAAGCTCATTTAACAGTCGGCTTTTACCATGATTATATTTGCCAATCACTGTAACCGTCGGAAATTGACCTGCCTGTAGAATGGCACGCAGTCGAGCCAGAGCTTTCGCATCTTCAGGTACAACGGCTAAAATAGTATTGCTTGCTGCATCAAAAGTATGAATATCCATCTAAATATCTTTTCCATAAAATAAATCAGGCTAAACCGTTACAGCTCGCCTGATTTCAAGATTCACAAAATGACTTTTAGCTGAATTAAGCTTGTAGGCGAGGGCGGTCAACCACATGGTTATCGACACCATCTACAAGGCGGCTAAGTCTGAGGTCAAATACCATTTCGGCAAATGGACCTTCAACACCATTGGCTTGGATCGCTGCTGCATCTGTATGTTCGATTGCGTCAACCACAAGGCCTTCACGTGTTGCGTAGGCGAAGTCATCATAAGTGTACGGGTCGCCAGCAACGTTAATTTGCGTGGTTAGTTTGCGATGACCATCTGCAGATACAAAGAAATGAATATGTGCAGGACGATTACCATGACGGCCTAATTGATTTAATAATTGTTGGGTTGGACCTTCTGGTGGACAGCCATAACCTGCAGGCAAAATCGTTTGTACACGGTATTGACCTTGAGCATCCGTCATAATGGTACGGCGCATGTTAAAAGGCTGTTGTTCGCCAGTTGGGTCAAAGTGTGAATAGAAACCTTTGGTATTGGCATGCCAGATTTCAACTTGTGCATTTGGCAGTGGTTGACCATCTGCAGCATAAATTGTACCGTGCAAAATCAGGGTATGACCATTTGGATCACTGCCATCATCCATACGAGCAAAACCTTGGGCAACAGGTGCACCTGCGACATAAAGTGGGCCTTCAATGGTACGCGGGGTTGGGTTCTCAATACCTAAAGCGGCATCAATTGCATCCATACGCATATCAAGGAAGTGGTCAAAGCCTAAACCAGGAGAAAGTAAGCCTGCTTCATGACTGGTACCTAATTGGTTTAAATATGCAATTGCAGCCCAATATTCGTCAGAAGAAATCTCTAAATCTTCAATGGTCTTAAATAAGTCAGAAACCACCCGATGAATGATTTGCTTAGTACGAGGATTTCCACCGTCTTGCTCAAGTCCGCTGAGTAGGTTAATGAAATTCTGTACTTCTTCCGTCTCGAAAATTCTAATATTATTGGCTGTCATGGCTATCTCCTTAATCTTGCCATAATGCTGGCTTGCGTCATATCTTTTAAGATATGTTGTGCGTTGAGCCAGCATCATTCCTAATCTTGCTTGGTTCATAAATCCTTCTATATACCTTAATTGAATGTAATCGCCTTATCTAGACTGAATTCGGTATCTTTAAATACTTAAAAGGTATATTTAACCCGCTCAAATGATAAAACTGTGATGCTTCATGCTATAGCTTGAAAATAACCATGTTGTTAGGTCATCAAAATAATAAAAATTATTTATTTTTTAATATCTTAGCTTTATTTTTATACAGCCAAAAAATGTTTATCTAGATTTAAAATAGCAGCGGTATGACTGAAAAGGTATAAACATATACCACATTATACATGGAAAATTACATTAATAATTCTGATAATGGGTAATACTGATGTATTTCCTTAATTATATCATTTTGAATTTATTTATATTTTAAGGAAGTGCAAAAGTTTTTGTCTGGAGGATAAGACAAAGAACGCCCTAGAACTTACACAACAAGAATTTCAAAGATTCAGGAAAGGATTTCCCATGTTAAAGCTAGATCTGCTTTATAAAACTCAACGAGTTGCACTTTATACGCTGTTTGGATGTCTGAGTATAGATGCTGCTTATGCCGAGTTTTTAGAAGAGAGTAACACCAGTATTTATTTACGTAATTTCTATAATGAACGTGACTACGAAGATACCAAGAATGACCTCGGCAGTTGGTCGCAGGCGGCATCTGGGCGCTTTGAGTCAGGTTATAGCGACACTGCGCTACAAGTCGGTTTGGATTTTGGTTTTCAATATGCCCTACGTTTAAATAATCGTTACGATGAACGTTTAGATACCGTTTTTAAATATGACAAAAGTGAAGCCCAACAAGCACGGGATTATTTAAAATTAGGTGCCACCTTAAAACTTAAATATCAAAATACAGAGCTTAAAGTGGGGGAGCTTTTTCCAAAAACACCGGTTTTATTTATTGATGATTCTCGACAATTGGTGACAACCTATGCTGGGGTAATGTTAGAAAGCCAAGACATTCAAAATTTAAAACTGTCCGCAGGCCGTTTTACCCATGTTAATGCCCGAGATGATGATGAATATAGAAAATTCACTTTGGGCAACTCCACAGATCCCAACAAAAGAAGTGATGGTTTAAATTTTATCGGATTAGACTATAAGTTTACCCCAAACTTCACTGGTTCATACTGGTTTGGTCAGTTGGAAGATATTTATCAACAACACTATTTCAATGCGGTTTATACAGAAAAAGTCAATGAGACTAAGCTAAAAGTAGATGCGCGCTATTTTAATTATAAAGAGGATGGTGATGCTTATTTTGGAAACATCGATGTCCAGTCTTTAGGATTACAAGCGAGTGCACAACATGGTCCAAATACCTTTTTAGCAGGTGTGCAAAAGCATATGGGTGAGGATAATATTCCACTTTTAAATGGTTATGTCCCGCAAGGATATTTACAGACTTGGTCTGCAATTGCTTTTTATAAAGCGAAAGAGTTTACTTGGCATGCCTTATATAGTTATGACTTTAAAGATCATGGCGTACCTGGCTTGAAACTGACCTTGCGTTATTTGAATGGTAGTGACATTTATCGGGCTGGCTTCAAGGATAATAAAGAAACCGAGAAAAATTTGATTGTAAACTATACTGTTCCAGAAGGATGGTTAAAGGGACTTGGAGTGGAATGGCGCTATATTGATGCCAATATTAAATATGGTGTTGGAAACCTTCCAGGTAGAGATTTTGTGGAAAATCGTTTTATCACAACCTATACCTTTAAATTCTAATTTTTTGCTTAATCCAATAAATCGAGTGATGCCCTCTATTAAAAATATGGGGCATCATCTTTAGCAGTCAGGACATTTAAGCGTCCAAGTATAGTTAATCTGTAAAAACTGAGACACAAGAATATAATTTCTCCTAATTAACATTTTTAATTAAATCAATTGTATGGAGAAAATAAATTGTTTGATTCTAAAAAGCTTGCAATGCCACACCTTACATTCAAAGTTTAAATATCTTTGCGTAGGCGATACCTCCCTTTTTAGAGATAAAAAGGGACAAAAATCTTTTATTGAGCGAGGGGTACATCCTATACCCCCGCTCAACGGCGACATCCTTGTCGCCCCACGGTAGGATAACCATCTATGCTTCAAAAGCACAAAAAGCGAATTGATAACAAGCAGTTTCTAAAAGTTTATACAAATACTTAAGCTTCATTTCTGATCAATGACTTGATGAAAATCAGTTGTATAAATAATTAGGTGGTTTGGCTATAAATAAGGATAAGCATAGTTAAATGCTTATCCTTTCTTCGCTAGTCAGATCATCAATAGGTATATGCCTAATAGGCAAAACTAAGCATTAATCTAAACAAACCCGCAATTAAAGCCAATGCTGCAAAACCGAAACACCACAACAAAATAAACCATGTTACAGGGTTGAGTTGTTTGATGTATTTGTTCATCTAAAACTCCTTGATCAATGATAGCCTTCATCACCAATACGGACTTTGTCTCGGAAAACCCAATAAGACAAGAAGGTATAAGCGATAATAATTGGGATCAGAATTGCCGCACCGACCAAGGTAAATTTAAGACTTGATTCTGGCGCAGCGGCTTGCCAAATTGAAACTGATGGTGGAATGATGTTTGGCCATAAACTAATTACAAATCCAGTAAATGCCAGAAAAACCAATGCCAGCGTATAGACAAAAGGTTTGATCTCATGTCGTTGCTTACAAGCATGTAAAATTAAACCAGAAAAGAGTACAACTAAAATAGGCACAGGGCTGAAATAGATAAGGTTTGGTAATGCAAACCAGCGCTGGGCAATTTCAGGATGTGTGATCGGGGTATAGATACTGACGGCAGCAAAAATAATCATTAAGGTGATTAACAGCTTTGGCATCAGCGTATACATGATGTTTTGTAAACGCGCTTCCGTTTTTAAAATCAACCAGCCACAACCTAAAGTGGCATACATGACAACAACACCTAAACCAGTGAAAAGTGAAAAAGGGGTAAACCAATCCCATACACCGCCACTATAAATACCTGCAGTGGTTTGAATACCTTGAATATATGCACCAAGGATAACCCCTTGGAAAAAGCTGGATAAGATTGATCCCCAAATAAAGGCTTGATCCCACAAGTATTTGGTTCGAGTTGCTTTAAAGCGGAACTCGAAGGCAACACCACGGAAAATCAATGCGACCACCATAAATATAATGGGAAGGTATAAAGCGGAGAGTACCGTAGAATAGACCAGCGGAAAGGCTGCAAATAATCCCGCGCCGCCAAGCACCATCCATGTTTCGTTACCATCCCAGACAGGGGCGACCGTATTCATCATGACATCACGTTCTTGTCGGTCTGGAATAAATGGAAAGAGAATTCCAATGCCTAAATCAAAGCCATCCATCACTACATAAATCAGTACACCTAAACCGATAATGCCGACCCATATTAAAGCGAGATCAATCATGATGTTTCTCCTTATTTTGATCTAGCGGCGCTTGTTGTCCATCGATTGGATCATCCACAGCACTGAGGGGGCGTAATGGGGTTTTAAAATGCCCTAAACCGGTTATTTCAGGATCTAAATGAGTTAAAAACTCAGGTCCAGATTTCATGAGTCTGAACATATAATAAATCCCTGCACCAAATACAACGGTATACACCAGTACAAAAATGATCAGACTGAGTCCCACTTGGTCTGCTGTTACGGTATGCGATAACGCATCTTTGGTACGTAACACGCCATAAACCACCCAAGGCTGTCTTCCGACTTCTGTTGTAACCCAACCTGCAAGTAAAGCGATATAACCCGTTGGCCCCATCACAATGGCGAATTTATGAAACCATGTAGATTCATAGAGGCGATTCTTTTTGCGTAACCATAAGGCTGTTAAAGACAGCAGTACCATTAACATGCCTAGACCCACCATGACACGGAAGCTCCAGAACACGATGGCTACATTTGGACGATCTTCAGCTGCAAAGTCCTTTAATCCAGTGACTTCGCCATCTAAGGAGTGGGTTAGAATCAAACTGCCTAAATAGGGAATACCGAATTCAGTTGTATTTTTTTCTTGTTGCATGTTTGGTGTTGCAAACAGCAGAAGTGGCATTGCATGGTCACGGTTGGTCTCCCAGTGTCCTTCAATTGCTGCCAATTTCGCTGGTTGATGTTTTAAGGTGTTTAAACCATGGTTGTCACCAATAACGACTTGTAAACAAGAGGTTACCAGCACCATCCATAAACCCATAGAGAATGATTTTTTAATTAATTCATCACGACGACCTTTAAGCAGATGCCAGCCAGCTGTGCCCACAACCAATAATGAAGACACTAAAAATGCAGCTGTTGCCATATGTGCAAAGCGATAGGGGAACGAGGGATTAAATACAATTGCCCACCAGTCTGTCGGGACAATAATGCCATTTTCTATTGCAAAGCCTTGTGGTGTTTGCATCCAACTGTTAGAGGACAAAATCCAGAACATGGAAATACAGGTTCCGATGGCGACCATAAGTGTGGCAAAAAAATGTGCTTTTGCGGTGACTCGGCCCCAACCAAAAAGCATGATCCCTAAGAAACCTGCCTCTAAGAAAAATGCGCTTAAAACCTCATAGGTGAGTAATGGTCCCGTCACACTCCCTGAGATACGCGAGAACTCACTCCAGTTGGTACCAAACTGGTAGGCCATGACAATGCCTGAAACAACACCCATAGCAAATGCAACAGCAAAAATCTTAATCCAGTATTTGAAAAGGTCTTTGTAAACTGGGTTTTGTGTACGCAACCATTTCCATTCCAGCAGTGCAAGGAAACAGGCTAAACCAATAGAGGTTGCAGGGAAAATAATGTGAAAAGACACAGTGAAAGCAAACTGAATTCTTGCCAGTTCTAGTGCAGTTAATCCGAGACTCATCGCATGCTCCATGGTTGCTTGAGGCATTGGATTGCTATAGACCCATGACCGTCATGATTAAGTTTGGAAAAAACCATAGATCGTTCCATAAAAACTACCTACTTAGAAATAATTATTATGATCTTGCACCATTATTTAGTTGGGATGTAGGTACAGAAAATGAGGAGAAAAAATATAACAGATTTTTAAAACATGGCTAAACTGTTATATTTTTATCGGCTGCTTTTGTAGCTATATTTTTTCTTTAATGAACTGCAAACTACGGATATATCACTCAATTTTAAGTTGAAAAAAGGTATGTACCGTTAAATTTAGCTTGAGTCATGATGAATATACGGATGTAAATGACAGTGTTTTATACAATATCTGAGTTAACCACCATTAAGCGCGCGAGCTACCAAATCAGCTTGATTATAGCGATTTGGGGTTTTGCATATATGTTGCAAAAACTGTTGAATTTACCCATTGCATCAGGTGTTTTAGGTTTTTTTATATTGCTGATTTTATTGCAAATGCAATGGCTCAATTTGGACAAGGTGAGTCTAGGTGCAGATATTCTGTTGGGGGAGCTGTTACTGTTTTTTATTCCGCCAGTGGTCGGTGTGATTCAGTATCAGCAATTACTTTTGATCAGTGGTTGGAAAATATTTCTAGTGATTTTACTCAGTACCGCTTTGGTGATGGCAAGCTCTGTGTTGATGGTGAAATTATTCTTGCAACAGGATGATGTGGAATGACGGAGTTGTGGGGCGTTTTTTACTTGCTGTGGACGGTACTGTGTTATTTCGTGGCAAAGCGCGTATTTGTTTTTACCCAGAAAATATATTTTTCTCCGATTATTGTGGTGCCGAGTCTCAGTATTATTTTGATCTTTATATTTCAGCATCGCTTTCAAGACTATTACCTATACACCCAATACTTGGTTGCCATGTTAGGACCAATTACAGTGGCATTTGCAATTCCTGTATTTCGTTATAGAGCGATCGTCAAACAGTATTTTTTCGTTTTAATCGTCAGTTCTAGTGTGTCTATGCTGGTGGGGATCTTAAGTAGCTGGCTATTGGCAAGTATATTCAATTTTGACGAAATTTTGAAAAATAGTCTTTTGGCACGTTCGATTTCTATTCCATTTGCTTTGGAGTTGACTGAAAAGATTGGCGGCTCAATCAGTTTAATTCCCTTGTTTACGGTCATAACGGGCTTAGTGGGGATGTTATTTGGTGATTTTTTACTGTTATGGATGCGCTATAAAAACCGTATTGCTCAAGGCGCTGCTCTAGGAAATGCCGCTCATGCAATGGGGATTGCGCGAGCAAGACAACGCCATGAGTTAGAAGGGGTGATTGCCAGTCTATCCATGATTATTTCAGGGATCATCATGGTGTTATTTGCGCCATTTATGATTTCATTGATTAAACATATTGTTTGATTTCATTTTATTTAGATTGAAAAATAACATTTAAGAATGAAGTCTAGACTGCATTTAAAGACAGTATGCAATGTGTAATATAATTGATTTACATGAATATTTATTTTAAACCTCCGTATAGGATTTTGTGATGATACAGATTTTGTGCTACATATTTAATTGTATTTAGCCCTTGTCATATTCTAGAGAGGGTGATTTTATATTGGGATCATCAAAGGGATGATCGAAAGCAACTGCTGGATTTGGAATAGGCTTATGGATGGGTTATCTGAATTTTCTTGGCAAAATATTAAATATAACTTTTACAATACTGGAGAACTGCCAGAGATTGTGCAACGAGATTCACCTATTTTACAGCTTTGGGAAAGTGCAAAAAATTCGGGCTTAAGTCCTTTCTCCAAAATCACTGACTTAGACGAGTTTCCTGTCGCTGACCTTTCACAGGGCGATATAAAATTAGCCGCATTGGCTGAAGGTGTATTAAATGATGTCTGGCGCTTATTTGGGCAACAGGATGTTATCGTTTTCTTAATTAATCATCAGCTTAAAATTATTGCTGAACGTCACAATCCTGATTTAGATGACCAATATCATTATTTATGCACGGGTCGTATTATTGAGCCCTCTGTGTTTGGTGCGATTGCACCGACATGTAGTGTGATGTCTAAACAGCCTATGATCATGACAGGGCATCAACATTATCTAGATGAGTTTTCAAATTATTCTTGTGCATCGGTTCCGATATTCAATGGCTGTGGTGATGTGCTCGGCGCTTTAGATATCACTTCACCACAAAGGCTTTTGGCGAGCAATTGGTTGCGTCACTTACTTTACCAAAGTTATATTTTGGAAAATAAGATTATTCAGGCAGCGCTACAACCTGATCAACGGGTCCTTTATTTTCAACATTCCAAAGATTTACTGGACAATGCCTATACGGGCATGATCGTATTGGATCAATCAGGAAAAATCCTCAAAGCCAACCAAATGGCGTTGAAATTGCTGAATTGTTCTATTGAGCAATTGTTGCAGCAACCAATGGATCATTTTTTACTCACTGAGCATTTGAATCCATTAAATTCGAGTGATTGTTTTTTAATTCAAAGTTTTGACCATGCGTTTTTTTATGCCCAGCTACGTAGTGTGAATGGGCAGTTGCAGAATAAAACAAGCAAAATCACGACACAGCATTTGCTTGATCAAGCGCTGAAAGCATTAAAAGCTGATATTCCTGTATTGATTACCGGAGAAACTGGCACAGGTAAGGATCATTTTGCTCAGCAGTTACATCAGAAGCTCGATGTAGATTTACCTTTTATCTCAATTAATTGCGGTGCAATACCAGATCATCTGCTTGAAGCAGAATTATTTGGTTATGAAGGCGGCGCTTTTACAGGTGCTAAACGGCAAGGCGAAAAAGGTTTAATTGAACTGGCAGATCAAGGCATACTCTTTCTCGATGAGATTGGTGATTTGCCGTTACATTTACAAGTGAAAATTTTAAGAGTGTTACAAGATCAGCAGTTCTATCGAGTCGGAGGACGTAAACCGATCAAGTCAGCATTTAAACTGTTATGTGCAACACATCAGGATTTAAAAAGTAAAATACAACAGCAGTCATTCCGCCGTGATTTATATTATCGTATTTGCGGTTTTCAGGTACATTTACAACCCTTACGCTTACGTCAAGATAAACAGATCATTTTACACCACGTTCTGGATCAATTTGGTATAGCGCAATGGTCGAGCCATGTAGAGCAACAATTTGATAGGCACACATGGGAAGGAAATATTCGTGAATTAATTCATGTGGTGAAGCTATCTGCAGCGTTTAAAGACAGTGAAATTTTAAATCATTTATATTTACCTGAAGCTGATTTAGCGATTCAGCAGCAAAGTAAGCAATTGATATTAGATGAAAATAAAAACTTAAATAGCTTGACCAAGCAAATGATTGTGCAGGTATTACAAGAAGAAAATGGCAATATCGCAAGGACAGCGAAACGCTTAAACATTTCAAGAACAACGATATATAAATATATTGGCAATTAATACTGATTTTATTGCAACGTTTACTCCATCCAAAGCTTAATCTTGGGACTGTATATTAGGCCTTGTCGAAACAGCTTTGGCTTTTTTCTGATTGTTCATCATGCTAAGGCAACTCAAAGTTGCCTAAATATCAACTTATTACGTACGCATTATTTTTAAACTTAACTAGCCCTTATTCTTGTTTTTAACCCTTATTCATATTTAACCCTCATCCTTGTTTTAGGCCCTCAGTGATTGTCCATTGATTGGACAGCGCTTTCTCAATGCTGTTCATTTATTGGACATTGGGAATGTAACTTTATTTTAAGTCTATGATTATTAATTATAAAAATATTGGCACGCTAACTGCAAATATTCTATGGCTCATATTTGATTAAAACAAATCTATCAAACGATTTATCAAGTGTAGATGGTCGATTCGTCATGGATAAATCGATTGATTTTTGATTAAAAATTTAAACAAGTGCAATGAGCAGTGAAAAGGATGCTTGAAACTAAAGGGAATAGATGATGTGTTTTAGCAATAAAAATAGCCTGCTTCTTATGTTGAGTGGCATGTTTGTACAGTATAGCCATGCGATTGATGTAAATGTGGGGGATTATACAGCGTTGCCAAAAGGCACCAATGCAGGTGTGTTCTATTATCAACATAGTCAAATGGAGGGTTATTACCAAAATGGCGAAAAAACCAGTGCTGAATCTAAATCGGATATTGGTATCGCGCGCTTAATTCATTACACCGACATCGCTGGTTTACGTGCAACGCCTCAAATAATTTTACCGTTTGGAACAGTACGGCATACGCAAATTGGCGATACTGATTTAAACAATGCCTCAGGTTTTGCAGATCCAGTGATTGCTTCTGCTTTTTGGTTGATTAATCAACCTGAACAAGGTTCATCGGGTCGTTATCTGGCATTTACCCCATTTATTTATCTGCCACTTGGGCAATATGATCGAAATGATGCGGTGAATTTAGGCGAAAATCGATTTAAGTATGATCTTCAACTGGCATGGGTACAGCCGCTATATGGCAAGCTTGCTTTTGAACTTTATCAAGATGTGATTTGGTATGGAGACAACGATGAAGCGGGAAAGGGCGATCAAACACTTTCACAAGCGACCAGCTATCAAACTCAATTTAACTTACGTTACGACTTGAATTCTAAACAGAAAATCGCCTTCGGTTATGCCGCAAATTATGGGGGTGAACAAAAGCTGGATGGAATCAAACTGGATCAGAACATGGAAAAGCAACAAGCGCGATTGGAGTTTCAGCAAATGCTGAATGCAAAAACTCAATTAAGTGCGCAGTTGCTTTCAGACACACGAACGGAAAGCGGATTTAGGAAGGATTATGGTCTGAATTTTCGTGTTTTTTACATTTTTTAATTTAAAGCAGGTGTAACACATTGATTGCGTCATTTTTACAAGGATGCAGTTGGAACAGTAAAGCAATTGTCTAAATAAATTTTGAAGAGGTCAGAATGTCTATATTCACAAAAGAGCTTTGGGATAAAAAATTATTTAACGGTTCATGGCAGTCAACCCAAGACACCTACAGTGTGATTGAGGTTGCAACAGGTCAAGTGCTTGGTGAAATCGGTTATGCCACTGCCGCTGATGTGGTGAGTGCTGCACAACAAGCCAAAGCCGCTCAACAACAGTGGTGGGCTTTAAATTACCAAGAACGTCAGGCAGTGTTTGAGCGAGCTGCTGTTTTACTGACAGAAAATCAAGCGGAAGTGATTGAGTGGTTGGTTAAGGAAAGTGGTTCATTACAACTGAAAGCGGGCTTTGAAGTAAGCATTGCGATTCAAGTGCTTAAACATTGTATTGCTTCACCTGCAACTGAACAGGGCACATTATTACCTACACAAAATGGCAAATTAAGTATAGCCAAACGCTTGCCCTTAGGTGTTGTTGGGGTCATTTCGCCATTTAACTTTCCACTGTACTTAGCTTTACGTGCTGTGGCACCTGCTTTGGCCTTTGGTAATGCGGTGGTGTTAAAACCTGATGAGCGTACAGCAGTGTGCAGTGGCTATGCGATTGCACGGATTTTTGAACTTGCAGGATTGCCAAAGGGGCTGCTGCATGTATTGCCAGGTGGGGCCGAAGTTGGTGAAGCACTGACTTTGGATAAAAATATTGCCAGTATCCAATTTACGGGATCAACCCAAGTTGGACGGATTGTGGGGGCGAATGCGGCAAAGACCTTAAAGAAAGTCTCTCTAGAACTGGGTGGGAAAAACTCACTGATTATTTTGGATGATGCGGATATTGAGTTGGCAGCAGAAAATATTGCATGGGGTGCATTTTTACATTCTGGGCAGATTTGTATGACCTCTGGCAAGATTTTGATTCATCAAAAAATTTATCAACAGGTCAAACAGCGTGTCATTGAAAAAGTGCAGAATTTTGTGGTAGGGAATCCTTGTGACAAGAATGTCACCATTGGGCCATTGATCAATGCCAAACAAGCGCAACGTGTAGAACAATTGGTCAGTGTTGCGGTTAAAGAAGGCGCAACTTTGGAAATCGGTGGACATGCCGATGGGGTGTTTTTTCAACCGACTGTACTGACAGATGTGACTGCAAATAATTCGATTTTTAGTGAAGAGATTTTTGGCCCTGTTGCCGTGTTGATTCCGTTTAGCTCAGATGAACAGGCCATTGAATTAGCCAATGACGGCGATTATGGGCTTTCAGCAGGCATTATTACCTCCAATGTAGGACGAGGTATGCAACTCGGTGCACAGCTCAAAGTGGGCTTGCTACATATCAACGATCAGACCGTAAATGATGAAACGGTCAATCCATTTGGTGGTTTTGGTTCATCAGGTAATGGTACGCGTATTGGCGGCCCTGCCAATGCCGATGAATTTACCCAGTGGCAATGGATTACTGTACAGGCTCAAGCGCCACATTATCCTTTTTAAACAATTAAATAAATCATTACAGGACGTTATAACATGAGTGAATTAAAAGATATTATTGCCGCAGTGACCCCATGTAAAGGTGCTGACTTTGAGTTGCAAGCTTTAAAAATACGTCAGCCTCAAGGTGATGAAGTATTGGTAAAAGTGGTTGCTACAGGAATGTGCCACACCGATTTGATTGTACGTGATCAATATTATCCGGTTCCGCTGCCTGCTGTTCTTGGACATGAAGGGTCAGGAATTATCGAGGCCATTGGCCCTAATGTAACCGAGCTTCAAGTGGGCGATCATGTGGTCTTAAGTTACGGGTATTGTGGAAAATGTATCCAATGTAATACTGGTAATCCTGCCTATTGTTCAGAGTTTTTTGGACGAAATTTTAGTGGGGCAGATTCAGAAGGACAACATGCACTTTGTACCCACGATCATGGTGTGGTTAATGATCATTTTTTTGCCCAATCCTCCTTTGCAACCTATGCTTTAAGTCGTGAAAATAACACGGTTAAAGTGACCAAAGACGTACCAATTGAATTATTAGGACCATTAGGTTGTGGTATTCAAACAGGTGCTGGCGCATGTATAAATGCTTTAAAAGTGACACCTGCCAGTAGTTTTGTGACTTGGGGTGCTGGCGCTGTTGGTCTGAGTGCTTTACTTGCGGCAAAAGTGTGTGGCGCTTCGATCATTATTGCTGTTGATATTGTTGAATCACGTTTGGAACTGGCAAAACAATTGGGTGCAACTCATGTGATCAATAGTAAAACTCAAGATCCTGTGGCTGCGATTAAAGAGATTACTGATGGTGGAGCCAACTTTGCATTGGAGTCTACTGGACGACCTGAGATATTAAAGCAAGGTGTTGATGCGCTGGGAATTTTAGGCAAAATCGCCGTGGTAGGTGCACCTCAATTAGGCACAACTGCACAATTTGATGTAAATGATCTGTTATTAGGTGGGAAAACCATTTTAGGTGTTGTTGAGGGGAGTGGCTCACCCAAGAAATTTATCCCTGAGTTAGTCCGCTTATATCAACAAGGGAAATTTCCATTTGACCAACTTGTAAAATTCTATGCATTTGATGAAATCAATCAAGCTGCGATAGATAGTCACAAGGGTATTACACTCAAACCGATTATTAAAATTGCATAATCTTGTATGGCATGCTCATTGATGAGCATGCCATTTCTTTGATTATAAGTTTTTTAAGTTTAAATTTTGGGTTTAGTTTCAGATTTTAGGTTAAGTGTTTTAAGCTATTTGGATGAGTTTAGAGCTTTCTTCGCTTTTCCAGTAATTTTCCAAATAATAAACCTAGCTCAAACAATAACCACATTGGGATCGCAAGCATAATCATGGAAATTGCATCAGGTGGTGTTACAAACATAGCGATAAAAAAACAGCCCACTATAATAAAGCGGCGTTTTGCAATTAAACTCTGAGTGCTAACCACACCAATCAAAATCAATAAAAGTGTGATCATTGGAATTTCAAAAGTTACCCCAAACACCAAAAATAACTTTAAACAAAAGCTGAGATAACTATTGATATCGGTCATGGGTGCGACGGTTTCGGGAGAGACACTGATGAAAAAGTGCAGAATAGAAGGCAGTACAATAAAGTAAGCGAAGGCAATCCCTGCGTAAAATAATAGGATGCTACCGAACAACAAGGGGAGTGCCAGTGATCTTTCTTTTTCATACAGTGCGGGTTTAATAAAGCTCCAGAGCTGATAAATAATAAAAGGCATTGCCAGCAGAATCGCCACAAAAAAGTTAAGCTTAAATGGTGCCATAAATGTTGCAGTAACATCTGTTGCGATCATGGATGAATTGGCAGGAAGTTGTGCTCTTAACGGTTCTGAGAGTAGTTGATACGTTCGATTGGCAAAAGGCAATAAACAAAAAAATAGTGCGAATAGAACCCCTACCGTTTTAAACAAATGTTGACGAAGCGCCACCAAATGTTCAATCAGTGGCATTTGCTGTAGTTCTTCAGACGGTAGGTCTTTTGCAATCACAGCGGGTGATGAAGATTGAGGGAGCTGTGTATTCATGCGATCACCTTTAATTTTACTGGAGATGAGGCTTTAGGCTCTGTCTGATGATCATTAGATGGTGATTGATGCTGTAAATAGTTTTGTAAATAATAGGGTGTAAATACTGAGTAATACGCTTGATTACTCAACAAATCACAATAAATCAAACTGTTAAACTTTGTTGTTTTTTCAGTAGCGCTACTCTGTAGCTGTTGTTTAGCGTCGCTTACCTCTGTTTGCTGCCGAAGTTCAGCAAGTTGGGATTGCATTTTTTGTTCAAGCTCGGCCATACGCTGCATTTCTTGTTGGACTTGCGCACGCAGTTCGGATAATCCGAGTTCACGGTCAATATCTTGTTTGGCATTGTTCACAAAATGCATGAGTTTGGCATACCATTTTCCCGCGAAACGAGCGGCCTCTGGCAGTTTTTCTGGTCCAAGTACTAGAAGAGCGATAATGCCAAACACAAAAAGTTCAGACATTCCAACATTAAACATCTATATCATCCCTAAACTTAGCTGTTAATGGTTGAGTCGGATGGTTTCTTGGTCTCCTCATGTTCAAGTGTGTTGGTCTCTTTTAATGCGATGTTTTCTTCCTCACGCATTGATTTTTTAAAGTCTTTGACTGCGCCGCCAACATCTTTACCAATATTTTTAAGCTTAGAGGTCCCGAATAATAAAATAACCACAATTGCAAAAATGATCACATGCCAAATTGATAAACCAGCCATAGTGTTCTCCCTTGTTATTCCTGTCCATGAGAATTGATTTTTACTGTATTGAGATCAACATCCATTGATTCAATTCATTGTTTTAAATAACCTAATCATTTAGAGTCTTACAATTAAAAGCAGTGCATTTAAAATGAATAGGTTTTGAGCGAGTTGGTTATAAGTTAAGTTTTTAAAAGAGAAAATTTCAATAAATTCACAAGAATTTTTTCTCTTTCAGCATCATTTTCACTTTGTTTGTCCAGTCAATTAAATTCCGTTTAATCCTTGGAATATTCTTGTTTAAATCGTTTTTTAATATCGAAATAGCATTGAAAATAATCATTGCTATATTTCAGTGGTTGTTTTAGTCATCTCTCCTGTAATGGATAAATTAAGCAGATGAGGCTTGAGTTGCTTTGGGCTATTCGACTTGATTAAACAACAAGCCGCTCAACTGGATTGCTGATCCACTATATCTGTACCATACCCCATAATCTGATTCTGTTCCAATGCTTGAATAAGATCATCTTCCTTTATTTTCGAGTTAGGCCCAAGCTTAATAGATCGCATTGAGCGTGTTGATTTTAAATACAGGTATAGCCAGCATCCGCCGTAATGATTGAACCTGTGATTAGACTTGAGGCATCTGAAGCCAGAAATTGTACAATAGACGCAATTTCATGAGCTTGCCCCATACGTTTAGCCGGTGTCATATCCAGCCATTGATTGACTAAGTTATCTTGGTTTTCAAGGTTTTTTAATAACGGTGTTTCAATATAGGTGGGGGCAACAGCGTTCACCCGAATATGGCGTTGAGCCCATTCAACCGCAAGAGATTTCGTTAAATGATGCACGCCTGCTTTTGAGGCATTGTAGTGACATTGCGGTTGTGGCACGTTGACAATCTGTCCTGACATTGAACCAATATTGATAATCGATCCTCGTCCAGCATCCAGCATTTGACGGACAAAGCCACGACAAGTCTTAAAGATGCCAGTCAAGTTGATGTTGATGACATTATCCCACTCCTCATCTGTCATGTGCTCAGCTGGGGTATTCGTCACAATGCCCGCATTACATACCAATATATCCAGCGCTGGTAATGCTTGAGCAAGCGTGTTAATCGCTGCACTATCCGTGACATCTAAGCTTTCCGCACGCGCAAGATAGCCCTTGGCCTTTAATGCTTGTGCAGTTGTTGTTGCACGACCCAGTAAGATGTCGGTACAAATAACTTCGGCGCCTGTCGCAGCAAGTGCTTCAGCAATTGCTGCGCCTATGCCTTGACCTGCACCTGTGACCAGTGCCAGTTTATTGCTTAAGTCCATTTTCTTGCGATAATCCATATCTTTTCTCTTTGTCTTTTTATGTGATGAGTGAGCATCGTAACGGTTCACCACGTAAACTGCGTAATGCTTCTTCAGCGGCTAAGCGCTGTAAGGTATCTACCGATGTGTCAGAAAAAAAGGCCGCATGTGGAGACATGATTAAATGAGGTGCTGTACGTAAAGGCGAGTCTGCTGGTAATGGCTCTTGTGCAAAGACATCGAGTCCTGCGCCTGAGATTTGTCCACTGAGCAAGGCTGTGGCTAATGCTGATTCATCAATCAGTCCACCTCTTGAGCAATTGATAATGATTGAACCTTGAGGCATTTTTGCCATCGCCTCCGCATCAATTAAATGACGTGTTGCAGGAGTCAGTGGAACATGTAGCGATAAAACATGGGCAGAAGAAATCACCTGATCCTGTGACATCAGGTGAACGCCTAGTGTTTTTGCTTGCGCTTCGGTGACATATGGGTCAAAGCCAATCATATGACAACCAAAGGCTGCGAGGCGTGAGGCATAAGCCTTCGCAATACGTCCCAGCCCGATTAAACCTACAGTGGTATTACGCAACGAACGAATACCTGTAACCATCTGGTCGATCTTCCATTCACCTGCGCGGATACCTTGGTCATAGTGATTGAGTTTACGTGCCATCATCAAGGTCATGGCAGCTGCATGATCAGCGACTTCCTCAATACCATAATCAGGTACATTACATACCTGTATCCCAAGTTGTTTTGCGGCGACGAGATCAACATTATCGACACCAACGCCATAACGTACAATGGTTGCACCAGTTGCCATGGCCTGCATCACACGATGGGTCATGGGTGCAAAGTTGTTGAGTACTACATTTGCTCCTGCAACGGCTTGTACTGTTTCTGCTTCATTATGGCATTGAAATGCTGCAAAACTTGCCCCAGCAACTTGTGCGGCTGCTTGCTCATGTCGTGTATTGCCAAAGGCTTGATCAGTGACCACTAATTTCATTAGAGCACTCCTCGTTTTACTAAATTACGCATCAGTGCACGGGTTCCATAAGTCCATGGTTGTGCTTGATCAGCATAAACAACAGTATTACGTAATGTGCCTAAAAGCGGAGTTGAGATTTCGACTACGTCACCTGATTTATGGGTAAAGCCAGAACCTTGACCTTCTCGATCTTGTGTTGGTGCAAACATTGTGCCTAAAAATAACATAAAGCCATCTGGGTACTGATGCGAGTCATTGTAGGTTTGTGCGACCAGATGCGCGGGTTTACGACTGATTTCCGCCATATTGGACTGTCCCGACATGCTGAAACCATCTTCTGCACCAATTACAGACATGTGAAGCGTGGCATTCTCAATATCGCTAAGGGTGAAATCTGAGTCAAATAGACGGATAAATGGGCCAATTGAACATGATGCGTTATTGTCTTTTGCCTTGCCGAGTAATAGCGCTGAACGGCCTTCAACATCACGTAGATTGACATCATTGCCCAGCGTCGCACCACGGATATTGCCTTGGCTATCCACCGCCAACACTATTTCTGGCTCAGGGTTGTTCCATGCTGAAATCCGATTAATCCCCACTTGTGCACCATAACCTACAGCAGACATGGGTTGTGACTTGGTGAAGACTTCGGCATCTGGCCCAATCCCGACTTCGAGATATTGTGACCATAAACCTTCAGCAATCAATGTCGCTTTAACTTCAGCTGCTTGCTCAGAACCCGCTTGAATATTCGATAAACTGCCACCGATCAGTGTACCTATACGTTGACGTAATGCTTCGGCACGAGCAGGATCACCCGAGGTTCGTTCATCGATGACACGTTCAACCATACTTTTGGCAAAAGTAACTCCACAAGCTTTTAAGGATTGAAAGTCACAGGGTGCAAGTAAGCAAGGACGATCTGCGTGGTAACCCATTTCGGTAGGATCAAGCACCAAATCTTCAACACTTCCAAGTACTTCACCTGTGAGTTGGTCAAAACGACCAGCAGGATCATGGTCAAGAAAATCAGCCATTGAGATGACCAACTCGGTGACATCAATCATTATGTTGTCACGTAAGATGACAACCGATGGCCCTTTGTGAGGAAGCCAAACACGACCAACCAATTTGGCGCTGTTGAGTGATGTGGGTAACATGGAGAATCCTTCCTTTGTTTATCATTCGTTCTACCTAGTAATACTACTTTTTAATTTTAGCTTTGGTCAAGTAGTGTGTTGAGTATATGCAGAGATTATTCGCTTACATTAATAAATTTTTAATATATTTGTTTGTTTTTTAATAATAAAATATTTTATTTTTATTGTTGATTTTGATGTTTCCCAAAAGGATTTTCAGATAATTTATAAATTATTCTTGCATAAAAATAGTATTACTATATATTTTAACAATGAATAACAAGATTACTCGCATAGGAAGGCGTGAAGTAAATGATGAAAAATAATGCTTTAGCTGAATCAATCGCTGTACTCGACAGTACTTTATATATCGACGGAACATTTTCTAAAGGCAAAGGGTCTCGCTTGCCTGTGCTAAACCCTGCAACGGGTGAGGTGATTGGTCATATTGCTGCAGCAACAACGGATGAGATTGATGCGGCTGTTTCTGCTGCACGTCATGCATTTGCTTCATGGTCTAAGCTTGTGCCAAAAACGCGTGCGATCGCTTTGCATCGTTTAGGCGATCTTATTGCTGCAGATGCCTTAAATATGGCAATGATCATGACAGCGGAACAAGGCAAACCTGTTAATGAAGCAAAAGGTGAAATTCTAAAACTCGCTGAAGCATGTCATTTTTATGCTGAAGAAGCCACGCGAGTGCATGGTGAAATTATTCCCAATGATCAACAAGGATTCCAAAGTTTAGTGGTACGTGAACCGATTGGTGTGGTTGCTGCAATTACACCGTGGAACTATCCCGCTGAGTTGGTGGGATGGAAATTATGTGCCAGCCTTGCTGCTGGATGTAGCATCGTTATTAAACCTGCTGAATTGACGCCATTTACTGCTTTGGCAATTGCACAAAAATGTCATGCAGCGGGTATTCCTGCAGGTGTAGTCAATGTATTGACAGGTAAAGGCTCACAAGTGGGGCAGGCACTGGTCGAGCATCCGCAAGTGGATAAAATTGCATTTACAGGCTCAAGTGCAGTGGGTTTGCATATTCAACAAAGCTGCCCACAAGTGAAACGTCTGTCTTTAGAGTTGGGTGGCAATTGCCCGATGATTGTCACTGCGAGTGCCGATCTTGATGCAGCGGTCAAAGGTGCAGCACGTCGTAGCTTCCGTAATTGTGGGCAAATCTGTATTGCGATTAATCGCATCTATGTACATCGCGCAGTATATGAGGAGTTTGTTACTCAACTTGCAGCGGCGGCTGATGCATTGAGTGTCGATAATGGCTTGGAAAATCCAGCCGCTGATCTCGGCGCAATGGCATCTGCTGAGCCTTTGGATAAAACGCGTATCCATCTCCAAGATGCTTTGGTTAAAGGTGCACGATTGGTGGCTGGTGGTAAAGCACCAGAGGGGACCCAATATGCCAAAGGACATTTTTTTCGCCCAACTGTGATCGCGGATTGTAAGCATAGTATGCAAGTCATGAGCGAAGAAACGTTTGGTCCTTTGGTTGGGGTTGCGCCTTTTGATGATTTGGATGAGGCAATCAGCTATGCCAATGATACGCCTTATGGTTTAGCGGCTTATTGTTATGCACAAAATTTGACAGAAATTCATCGGGTTTCAGCGGGTCTTGACTATGGCAATGTTGCGATCAATAACGTTGACGCTGGAATAATGAATGCTGCTTATGGTGGTCGTAAGCAAAGTGGCGTTGGCTACGAACATGGTCGTGAAGGATTGCTTGAATATTTTAATTTCAAACATATTCGTTTACACCACGGCGTGGAGAATTGATTTATGCAAGTACTTCTAGGGATAGATATAGGAACTTCAGGATGTAAGGCTTTATTGATCGATATTGAAGGAAAAGTTGTTGCAGCCGATATCGCAACTTATCCATTGTCTAGGCCTCGACCAGGTTGGACTGAGCAAGATCCTGAATTGTGGGTGGAGGGTGCACGTCAGGCTGTCGCAGGGGCATTGGCCAAAGCGCCTCCAGTGCAAATATTGTGTATTGGCTTGTCTGGGCAGATGCATGGTTTGGTTCCACTTGATGCTTCACAGCAAGTTTTACGCCCAGCCATTTTATGGAATGATCAACGTAATCAAGCTGAATGTGATGATATTGTCGTGGCTGCTGGTGGCTTAGATGGATTGCTTGCGGCAACCAATAACAGAATGTTGGTGGGCTATACCGGTGGCAAAATTCTTTGGATGCAACGCCATGAGCCTGAACTGTTTGCGCGTATGCGTAGTATGCTGAACCCGAAAGATTATTTGCGTTTACGTCTGACTGGGGTGATTGCCACTGAGGTTTCTGATGCTTCTGGCACAGGCTTGTTTGATGTGCGTGCACGACAATGGGCGATGGGCTTGATTGAAAAGATAGGAATTGATCCTGCAATACTCCCACCGGTATTTGAATCACAAGTGATTTCAGGACGCGTCTCAGCAGCAGGCGCAGCACTCTTTGGTCTTCCAGAAGGATTGCCTGTTGCGGGTGGGGGTGGAGATTCGGTAATTCAGACTTTTGGTTCTGGGGTGATTGAGCCGGGCGAATTGCAAACCACACTTGGTACAGGTGGGATCCTCGCTGCTGCCTTAGATACAGCACAAGAAAACCCGAAAGGTCGTTTGCAGGTTTTCTGCAATGTGGCTGCTGATAAATGGCATTGTATGGGTGTCTCCCTCAATGCTGGCAGTGCAATGAATTGGTTCCGTGAGAATTTTTGTCATATTGCTGACGGGCAACATCTTTCATTTGAACAAATTGTTGCCAAAGCAACAGCGAGTACGGCGGGTGCAAAGGGCTTATTGTTTTTACCTTATCTGTATGGCGAGCGTTGCCCACATGCCGACCCTAAAGCGCGTGGTGCGCTTATCGGTCTCACTGCGCGACATGATTGTGGTGATGTTGCTCGATCTGTGATGGAAGGGGTGGTGCATGCCTTGGCGGATATGTATTCCTTAATGCAGCCATTAGGGATTGAAAAGCATGTGATTAAAGCTTCTGGGGGTGGTGCAAAGTCTACTCTTTGGCGACAAATTCAGGCCGATGTATTTGGTTGTGAGGTGGTGACAACCGATGGTGCTGCTGAAGGTGCCGCCTTTGGTGCTGCATTGGTTGCTGGCTTAGCAGTGGGGATTTGGCCTGATGCACAGAGTGCAATCAAAAACTTTCGGGCAATTTCTAGAGAACAGCCAAATTTGGCAGTCGCTGAGGTGTATGCACAAGCGCATGAAATGTATCGCAGTCTCTATCCCGTATTGGGGCAAACGCTTACCGCATTAAGTTCTCCAATTTTTGACCAATAATTCTCAGGAGTTTTTTATGACTGCTTATTCTGCATTTATCTTTGATTTAGATGGCACGCTGATTGATAGTGCGCCTGATATTGCGGAGGCTTTAAATATTGGCTTTGCTCAAAATGGTTGGCCCAAGCTTGAGGCGCATTTTGTTGAAAAATTTCTTGGCAATGGTCCACGTCGGCTGATTATCGATATTTTAGATGAATTGGGTGTTACGTATGACGAACTCACCTTACAGCAAACTCTACAATGCTACCAACAGGCGTATCTGGCCAATCCTGCGGGGCATACCCGAATTTTTCCACACGTACGTGAAGATCTTGAGGCGTTAAAATCGGCTGGGATAAAATTGGGCATTTGTACCAACAAAACCCATGCAATCACTGCTAAAGTGTTGCAGCAATTGGGCTTGTCTGAATTATTTGATGTGGCTTTGGGTGCGGATGCGGTACCTGCCTGTAAACCAGATCCAAAACATTTGTTGGCTGTGGCGGACGCGATGAATTTGGTTTCTGGTGGCTGGGCTTATGTTGGCGATACACCCATTGATCAACAAGCCGCAGTGGGTGCCGATGTGCCTTTTTTTGTTGTACCTTGGGGCGGTGGCCCAGAAGTGGAAATTTCTGCCAAGCAACGTTTAAGTCGTTTGGCGGATTTATTACAAGTTTGATTTGATGTGCTGTCAAGTGGCGGCTAGGAGTGTAATGGTATGACCGTCAGTTTGTTACAGCGGATTCTTCAAGAAAGTGAAAACATGCATCGTGCTGAACGACGTGTGGCTGATTTTGTGGTGACATCCCCATCTGAAGTGATCCAGATGAGTATGGCGAGTCTGTCTGAAGTCTGTTCTGTCAGTGATCCAACCATTATGCGCTTTTGCCGCCGTTTTGGTTTTGAGGGCTATCAGGATTTAAAGCTTCAGTTGGCACAGAGCTTAGTGCCATCTGCACCATTTGCTTATGAGCAAATTATTCCCAATGACAGTATTGAAAATATTGTGCGGAAAACCTGCCGTAATTCACTGAATGCAATCCAGCGCTTGGCTGAAGATTTAGTGCCAGAGCAAATCACGGCGGGGGCAGGTTGCCTACAAGCAGCAAATTGGGTTGGCATTTATGCCACAGGAATGTCTGAAATCAATGCTGTGGATGCAGAACATAAATTTCAACGACTGGGTATCCGCTGTCAGGCCTTGCTTGGTACAAAGCACCAACGTATTCATGCCGATAGCGCCAGACCTGAAGAAGTTATTTTGATTTATTCGCAGTCTGGACATACGCGGAAAATGGTTGAGATTGCTAGCATTGCTCGTAAACGTGGTGCAAAAGTGGTTTCGATTACGGCACATGATAGTCCATTGGCACAGATTTCAGATGTGCTGATTGCCGTGCAGCCTTATGAGCATACCGAGCTTATGACGCCGTTGGCTTCACGTCTGAACCATCATCTGGTGACCAATATGTTAGTCACTGCCATTGCAATCGCAAGTGGTAGTCAATTTCCTGATCAATTGCCGGCGCTTGATTTATGGCACACGGACAAGATTTGATCGATTAAAAAACAGCAGTGAAGCTGCGTAAGTAACAGGAGTACTGAATGAGTAATCAACAGGATGAGGCAAAAAAAGTAGCAGGACGCCGAGTAATTCAGGATTTTATCCATGATGGTATGAAATTGGGCTTAGGTTCTGGAACGACGTCGCATTTTTTTGTTCGAGAGTTGGGTGCACACATCCGAGAACATGGATTAACCCTGACGTGTACCACCACTTCTCGTTCAACCATTGAGGTGGCACAACAGGTGGGGATTGAAATCACGGATCCCAATGAGATCGGTGAAATTGATCTGACCATTGATGGTCCAGATGAAGTTGATCACCAGTTTAATATGATCAAAGGTGGTGGTGCTTGTTTGCTTTGGGAGAAGATCATCGCACACGCTTCTAAACAAATGATCTGTATTTGTGATGAAACCAAGATTGTTGATTGTTTGGGTGGCTTTCCGCTTCCAGTTGAGGTGGTGCAATTTGCATGGAAGCAAACCTTAGCAATGGTTGAACGTGTACTTGCACAACATGGTATTGACAATATACGGATTGAACGTCGGATGCGTGATGGGCAACCCGTCGTGACAGACAGTGGTCATTTTATTCTAGACTGCCATTGTGGGCCAATAATCAAAGATCCATCACCATTAGAGATTGAGCTCAATCGAATTCCGGGTGTGGTCGAAAATGGTCTGTTTACCCGTGAAGCGGTGGGGATGGTGGTGGCGTGTTTTGATGGAACTTCTTACGTCAAAATGCGATAATATAGTAAAACTATATTTTATAGTTATAAAACTAAAATCGATTTACCAGAATAAAATGGTTGATATTTCTCTTAAATATCCGTGTTTATTATATATTTAAGCTTTTATTGTTTAATTTTAAGTATCTATTTATTGTATCTAAAGATTATTTTTAAATATTCTGTATGGGATGTTATTGACAGTTTAATTAAAAATGTAGTATTACTAGATTTAATAAATTAAGGAATAAAGGAGATATTCCAATGACAAAATCAAATCAGGGCGGAATAACCCGTCGTAATCTATTTAAAAGCGCAGTTGCAGCAGGTATAGGACTGAGTTTTGGGGGAGGGCTTATAGGATGTAGTCGTTCTACATCAACCGCAACTCGTCTTTCAATTCCATATTCCAATAAAAGTCTTGATTACTACTTTTTTGTGATTCAGGAAGAAGCTGTTAAACGTGCGGTGCAAGCCAACTCAGGCGAGTTTCAAGCCACCAATGCAAACTTTGACAGTACCCGTCAGCTTGAGCAGTGGCAGAGCTTACTCTTATCAAAACCATCGGCGATTATTTCAGATTCAATTGACAGTCAGGCGATTGTTTCTGCCATCCAGCGCTATAACCAACAAAAGATTCCTGTCGGTATTATCGATACGCCTGCGGATGGTGGTGATGTCGCAATTACTGTGAGTTTTGATAATTTTCAAGGCGGTGTCATTGCTGCAGAGGAGATTGTAAGTCGTCTGGTCAAAAAGTACGGAAAGCCAAAAGGTAAAGTCTTGAATTGTTTTGGTGCTTTGGCTTCTGTGGCATGGCGTTTACGTAAAGAAGGCATGGATTCAGTTTTTGCGAAATACCCAGAAATTACCTATTTGTCTCGACCGACTGAAGGACAACTGGAAAAAATGCTGGCTGTGACCTTATCTACATTATCTGAGCATCCTGATCTAGATGCTGTACATGCACCTTCAGATTCTCCTGCTCGCGGTATTGCGACTGCATTGCAACAAAGAAATCGTTGGAAGAAGGTCGGTGAGGAAGGCCATGTTATTTTCGTGACGATTGATGGTGAACCAATTGCTTTGAAATGGATTCAGGAAGGCTATATGGATGCATGTGTATCCCAAGACCCAATCGCTTATGGTGAGATTGCAGTTGAAATGCTAACTAAGCATTCATTGAAGAATGCAGAAGTGCCTTTGGGTGAATACCACAACACGAAGTACTTTTGGGAAAAAGGCGTCATCGTAAAAGGTAAAACAGGACCAACACTGATTATTCCTGCTTTTGTCATCAATAAGGACAATGCAAGCGATGCAAGACATTGGGGGGCAGTGGCTGAGAAGGATTGGGGCATTCCCTATGCTTAATTCGTATTGAGTAAAGCAGACTTGTTCCAGTGATAACAAATAAGCAATGTTGAGAGAAAAAATGGGATTACATGAACGGAATATTGATAAGGCAATTAATGAGAAGATCCTAAGCATTGACAATGTGACTAAAAGTTATGGTGTGGTTCAAGCACTACGCGGTGTCACGGTTGAGATTCGTAAAGGTTCTATTCATGGCTTGCTGGGTGAAAACGGTGCAGGTAAATCCACATTGGTTGGCATTATTTCGGGACAAGTCACCCCTACATCTGGGCGAATTATTTTAAATGGTCGTGTACTTGAGCATGTTGATGTCAAAGCAATGGAAGCCGCTGGGGTTTTCTTGGTGACACAAGAGCCAATGATCATTGACAACATGACCGCAGAAGAAAACCTGATGTTGGGTATCTGGCCGAATAAAAAAGGGTTTATCGATTGGAAAACTTTGCGTGGCAATGCAAGTCGCATGCTTGAAGGAACCAATATCGATGCCAAAGCGCTAGCAGGGCATTTAAATGCGGTGGCACGACGTAAGTTAAATATTCTACGGGCGATGTTCTCTGGTGGTCGAGTGATTATTTTGGATGAGCCAACAGCGGCATTAACCGTTGCTGA
Source organism: Acinetobacter sp. GW821-FHT01C12 (assembly GCF_059422625.1). Taxonomy (NCBI): domain Bacteria; kingdom Pseudomonadati; phylum Pseudomonadota; class Gammaproteobacteria; order Moraxellales; family Moraxellaceae; genus Acinetobacter; species Acinetobacter sp. GW821-FHT01C12. Next base: position 985,501 of record NZ_JBWKXD010000001.1, on the reverse strand, counting down.
TCGCCGTCAGTTATTTGATTTTATGCATAAATTAAAAGCTACGGGGGTAACGTTTATCTTTATCTCACACTACAACGATGAAATTCTTGAAATTTGTGATGCGGTGACTGTATTACGCGATGGCAGTTTGGCAGGTGGTTCTGACAATGTGAGTAACATGAGTTCTGAACAACTGACTGAGTTGGTGATCGGGAGAGACCTTGCGCTTTTTCAACGGGAGCGATGTGATTACACCGGTCAAATCCCTGCTGTTTGTTTAAAAAATATATATGGCAAAGATTTGGCCTTGCAACAACTGAACATTGGTCCAGGCGAAGTGATTGGATTTACAGGTCTGCCTGGCGCAGGCGCCAAAGAAATTGCTCGGGCAATCTTTGGATTGCATCCTGCAAAAGGCTCGATCTCAATGCATGGCGAAGATGCGCAACCTTTAGCAACATCTCCACATGAAGCCTTTGATATGGGAATTGCTTATCTTTCTGATGATCGTCGTCATGATGGGGCGGTTGGACAGATGTCGATTGGATCGAATATTGCGCTTTCTTCTTTATCACAACGCTCAAAATTAGGATTTATCGATCAACAGGCAGAGGATTCGGTGATTCAGCATTATTTTAACGCAATGGGGGTGAAAGCACCCAATGCTGAATATGCAGTGGATACATTGAGTGGTGGTAATCAGCAAAAAGTGTGCTTGGGACGAGTGTTGGCAGCAAAGCCACGATTGCTGATGGTGGATGAACCGACACGTGGAATTGATATTGGGGTGAAACAAGATGTATTGCGCATCATTGATGAACTTAGTCGTGCTGGTGTTGCGGTCATCATTGTTTCAACCGATATGGACGAATTGGTTCGTGTGGTCGATCGCGTATGTATTTTTGATCAAGGGACTGTAAAAGAAACATTGACGGGGCAGGAGATTACCGTCGACCGTCTACGCGCATCCGTTCAGGCGTGATGTCACAAGACAATAATAAGGATAGATGCAATGAGTAAGGAGAGATGCAATGGGTAATGAAATAGCAGCAGACAATAAGATTACCAACATTACAGCAAAGAAAAATACTCGCGAAATTTTAGGTTGGGTGCTCCATAACGTGGTCTGGATTTGGTTGATCGCTTTGGTCATCATTTTTGGTGCATTTAATGAATACTTTCTTACCGTGTTTAATTTGCAAAATATTATGGTGCAGGCAACCGTTTTAGGGCTTTTGGGTTTGGCTGTCGCATTGCCATTGTTGATTGCTGAAATCGATCTTTCAATTCCAGCAAATGCAGGTTTTTCCGCTGCTGTGGGTGCACTTGCTTATTCTGATTGGGGATTACCTTGGTTTGCCGCGATTTTACTGGGCTTATTGGTCGGTACTTTTATTGGGTTCTTTAATGGTTGGTGTATCACCCAATTAAAAATGGTTGCGTTGATCCAAACCCTAGCAATGATGATCATCCTTCAAGGTGCACTTTTGGCCTTAACACAAGGCAAAACACTGAATAATTTTGCAGAAGCTTATACCTGGATTGGGCAAGCAACCCTCGGGACTTGGCCATTAATGCCAGTGGTATTTCTGATCATGTTGTTGATTATTGGCGTGATGTTGAAACATACCGTTTTGGGTCGTTCAATCTATGCTGTAGGTGGAAATCCTGCTGCTTCACTCTCTGCGGGAATCCGAGTGAAGCGTATCAAAATTATGACCTATACCATTTCTGGGTTTCTTGCTGCTCTTGCGGGATTCTTACTGGCTTCATGGCAAATGGCGATTACATCAAATCAAGGCTCAAGCTATCTACTCTATGCGATTGCGGCGCCCATTATTGGTGGTGTCAGTGTATTTGGTGGGCGTGGTAATGTGAAAGGCGTATTGGGTGGTGTATTGCTACTCACGATCATTCAGGTCGGACTTGCAATTATCAATGTGCCTTCTTTTTATGTCGGAATGATTGGAGGAATCATGATTTTTATTGCAGTACTGATTGATGCTTTCCGCGTCCGTTATTTTGGTTAATTTACTCAACTTGATCGAGGAATAAGCACAATGTCTTTTCAACCACATGGTCAGCACTTAATCGCAGGGAAGTGGATTGCGACTGATCAGACTTTTACCAATAACCCGATTGATGGTTCAGTATCTCGCTTTTCTGTCGGTCATCGTGAACTTGTCAATCAAGCGTGCCAAGCGGCAGAAGATGCTTTTTGCACTTATGGTTACTCAACGCTTGAGCAGCGCGCGACTTTTCTCAATGTCATTGCTGATGAAATCGAAGCTCGAGCAGATGCGATTACCCAGATTGGAACCCAAGAAACAGGGTTGCCCAAGGCTCGACTGGAAGGAGAACGTGGGCGTACTGTGGGGCAGCTGCGACTTTTTGCTGCACATATCTTGAAAGGTGAGTTTTTGGATCGCCGGCATGATGTTGCACTTGCGGATCGAAAGCCACTGCCACGTCCAGATATTCGTTTGATGCAACGCTCAATCGGACCAGTTGCAGTGTTTGGTGCATCAAATTTTCCGCTGGCATTTTCAACAGCAGGCGGGGATACAGCATCGGCATTGGCCGCAGGGTGTCCAGTTGTGGTTAAAGGGCATGAGGCACATCCAGGTACAGCGGAGATTGTTGCTGAAGCGATTCATGCTGCGATTGAAAAATGTGGACTGCACGCTGGTGTATTTAGTTTAGTCCACGGTGGAGCATTAGATGTTGGTCAAAGCTTAGTACAACATCCGTTGATTAAAGCGGTTGGATTTACAGGTTCGTTGCGTGGTGGACGTGCTTTATATGATCTTTGTGTTGCACGTCCAGAACCGATCCCGTTCTTTGGTGAATTGGGTTCTGTTAATCCAATGTTTATTTTGCCCAATGCGATTGCCAATCGTGGTGCTGAAATTGCCAAAGGCTGGGCTGAATCATTGACATTAGGCGCAGGTCAATTCTGCACCAATCCTGGGGTCGTCGTGTTGATCGAAGGTTTAGCAGCAGATGCGTATATTCAAACTGTTGTAAAAACACTTGAATCTGTTCCAGCACAAGTCATGTTAACCGATGCGATTGCCGAGGCTTATCGTGAAGGGCAACAACGTTTGGCAAATACAGCAGATGTAAGTGAAGTCTTTAGTTCAAGCAGTGATTTGCGTAATGGGAGTCCTTATCTGTTTGTTACAACAGGCAAAGCATGGCTGGAGAATAAGACCTTAGAACAAGAGGTATTTGGACCGCTGGGTTTAGTGGTTATTGTTAAAAATATCGATGAATTGATGCACGTGGCGAAGTCCCTTGAGGGGCAGATTACCTGTACGCTTCATCTTGATCAAGCAGATCATCACGTTGCAAGTCAATTACTGCCTGTACTGGAACGTAAAGCAGGTCGTATTCTTGCAAATAGTTTCCCAACTGGGGTTGAGGTATGTGATGCCATGGTTCATGGCGGACCCTATCCAGCTTCAACAAACTTTGGTGCAAGCTCTGTAGGCACGCTGGCGATTCGTCGCTTTATGCGTCCTGTGTGTTATCAAAACATTGCGGAAGACTTGCTTCCTGTGGATTTACGTTAAGTAAAAATCAAGCCTAATGTGCTTGAAAATAAAGGCAATGAGATGAATTAAAGGAGATGATTTTATCTCATTATTAAACTCTAAATTGAATTGAAATAAATATAATTTTAATGAGTGTGCTCTTTACTCCATCCAACTGAATGAATCAGAGGGATAAGGCAAACTCGTGCTTAAAAAAGGAATTTAACATGAAAACAAACTTATGGATTGTTGGAACAACGGTTTTTTTATTGTCGCAAATTGCATCTGCGATTGAATTTGGTGGCTATTTCCGTACGGGAATCGGTGCAACTGAAAATGGCAAAACACAAGAGTGTTTTCGACTCACGGGGGCGCCGACCAAGTATCGTCTTGGCAATGAATGTGAACAATATGGTGAGTTTTTTGCCCAACAAAACCTGATCAAATTAAAAGATAATTCCGAACTGAACATCAAAGGAATGCTTCAGTTCTATAACCAATATGGGCAAACATTAAGTTTTAATGACGACAATGGTTTTACCCGAATGAATCAAATTTATTTGGATTGGAGAAATATTTCCTATCTGAATGGGGCAAATCTCTGGGCAGGTAGGCGATTTTATCAACGTAATGACATTCACATGACTGATTTCTTTTATTGGAATCAGAGTGCTACTGGCTTCGGTATTGATGATTATAAAATCAATGACTTGTCCTTAAGTTATGTGTTTTCCCGAAAAGACAATGTATTTCAGGAAAAATATATCAATCGACATGATGTGACAGTCAAAGGGGTTCCAATCGGTTCTAAAAATACAATCAATACGGGTTTGTCATTGATTGATGCAGATGAGATGGGCTGGGCATTGACTGTGCAAAATGTCACGGCTGAGGTATTGAATGGTAAAAATACCGTGGCGCTACAATATGGTCAAGGTGCTGGAATCGGGCTGAGTTATACCGGTAACCCTGAGCTGGATCGTGATACTTCTTCACTGCGCTTTCTTGAAATCTTGGATTGGAGCTCAGACAGTAAGAAATTCAATGGACAAGCTCAATTTATTTACCAAAAAGACCAACTGAAGAATCAACAAGATCGTGATTGGATTTCAGTGGGCTCTCGGGTGGCGTATGTGGTTCAAGATCATTTTAAAATTTCCACTGAAATTGGCTATGACCAAATTAAGGCCAATGACCAAACCCGTAATCTGACCAAATTGACACTGGCACCAACCTGGTCGATAAAGGGCACAGGCTATTATGATCGTCCAGAACTGCGCCTTTATTATACCTATGCATTTTGGAACGATAATGAGCAAAAAATGCGTGACTTGGTGATGCCGAATAACAATTTTCACAATGTGAATCGTGGTTCAAACTTTGGTGCTCAATTGGAATATTGGTGGTAAGGCTTTAATTGATTATTCAAAAATGAGTGGTCTTATAAGATCGCTCATTTTAAAAAATGTGACTCAATTGAAAATATGACTCAATTAAGAATGTCATCAACCATTGCTATTGGAATAAGTCAGTAGCAGCAGAAAGTCAAAAACAATAAAAGCAACAACGGAAAACAACACCCAAGGAAGCAATCACAATGAAAGCATTGGTACTGGAAGAAAAAGATAAACTGCAAATTCGTGATATTGAGATCAATGAATATCTAAGTGCAACTGATGTACGTATTAAAATTGCCAAAGTGGGTATCTGTGGCAGTGACGTGCATTATTATCAGCATGGTCGAATTGGTGATTTTATTGTCAATGCACCAATGATTCTGGGGCATGAAGCGAGTGGGATCATTGTTGAAGTGGGTTCAGCAGTTCAACATTTAAGAATAGGCGATCGCGTATGTATGGAGCCGGGGGTTTTTGAGCCTAATTCTCCAGAAGCGATGCAGGGTTTGTATCATCTAGATCCGAATATTCAGTTTTGGGCAACACCGCCTGTACATGGTGTATTGCGTGAGTCAGTAGTTCATCCTGCAAACTTAACCTTTAAGGTACCAGATCATGTCAGCCTTGAAGAAGCGGTGTTGGTTGAACCTTTGGCCTCAGGTGTACATGTGGCTCGCAAAGTGGGTATTTCACCTGGAGATACTGCTGTGGTTACTGGTGCAGGGACGATTGGTGCTTTAATGGCATTGGCATTACTCGCATCAGGCTGTAGTCAAGTTATCATCACGGATATAAAACAACAGAAGCTGGATTTTTTAGTCCAGCATTATGGTGAGCGTTTAATTGCATGTAATGTCGCACAGGAAGATTTAAAGTGCTTTGTACAACGGCACTTTGTCGGTGGTGTCGACCTATTTGTTGACTGTAGTGGTCATGCAAGCGCAATTGCAGCAGCGCCCGATTGTCTAAAACCTGCGGGCAAACTGGTTTTTGTTGGAATGCCACAACACGCTGTGCCGATGGATATTGTTGCCATGCAGGTCAAAGAGATTGAGACGATTTCAATTTTCCGTTATGCAAATGATTATGAGCGTTCTATTGCGATGATTGCTTCTGGTCAAATTAATGTGAAGCCGCTAATTTCCAAAAATTTTCATTTTAATCAAAGTATTGAGGCATTTAAGTTGGCGGTATCGGCACCTGCAGATGTGATTAAAATTATTATTGATTTTGATCTGTAATTTATTAATTATTAGTTACTTAGATATGTGAGACGGGATATTTATATTTAAAAATGAAGCGTTTAAAAATGAAGCATTTAAAAATATGTACTCCCACCCAACAGCGACATCCATGCCGTCCTATGGTAGGACAACCATCTATGATTCAAAGTACAAAAAACGAATTAATGACCAATAGTTTCTAAAAGTTTATACAAAAATATATGCTTTATTTATGATCAATGACTAGATGTAAAGTACTTGTATGAATAATGAGTTGGTTTGGTTGTATTTATTATATTAATTAAATGAAAATTAAATAATAACCTTGGATGGTATGATTTTAATTTTGTATTTATATCCTAACTTTTTTGATCATCATAAATAATAATTAAGTATTTTATATAAGTAAGTTTTTTATTATTCAAGTGGTTTTTATTTGTATGTTTAATTCAATTGAATTTACTAAAACCCTAAAAGAAAATACTTTATACATATCGGTCTTTATATTTGTCGTAATTTGTCAATGAATTTGTAGTGAAATGTCAATACGCATATTTCTAAATTTTATACTTTAACACTGTGTTGTGAATATTTATCAATAAAATTCCACAACTTTTATAACTTTAAGAAATGATTTAAATCAATACCAATCGATAAGACAGCACGAAGGATTTGTGAATCTTGGTATGTATTTTAGTTTGAGACGACGATATAGACCATGACAAGAAAATTTTTATAAATTGGAGTACGTATGCAAGATTTTACTTTATCCAAGTGGGTATTTTTAATTTCAACAGTAGTTTATTCAAGCTATTCTTTTGCGGGTTTTAATGTAAATCCAATTGTAGACAGCTATGAAAATAAAAATAGTCCTCAACCAATTGTGCTTGTACATGGCTTAGCTGGGGCAGAACATGTAAAGTTTTTAGGAAAATTTTCTATTTACGACTACTGGGGCTCAACATTAACTCAATTGGCTGAACAGTCCACACCAGCCATAGCTGTTTCTATAAGTCCTTTAAATAGCAATGAATATCGTGGTGAAGAATTAATCAAGCATTTACAGTATATCCAAACGACTTACTATCGTGATGACGTTAAATTTAATTTAGTAGGACATAGTCAAGGGGGACCAACATCCCGTTATGCGCTTGGGGTTAAACCTGAGTTGGTGTCCTCCATCGCGACTGTTGGTTCTCCACATCGGGGAAGTCCATTTGCTGATCAAAATATCCAAGAATATGAAGTAACTGGAAAATTAGATATTAGCAGTATGTTGCCTTATTCTTCGCTACAGTCTGTGTTGAATTTTTTGCAAAATATCATTTATAGACATGATTTTTTAAGTGCACTTCATAAAATTATAATTGATGGCAGATTAGATGAAAATGATATTAAAACCTTTAATGCCAACACCTCGTTCTGGGTGTGGGGCGGTGAGGGTGTTAGAAAATTACCAGATGAAGATTATCGTCGTAACAGTCTAAATTATATTAATTTGCTTGAAGGGATCCGAGCCAATAGTGCCAAAAGTATGCAAGACTTTAATACTTTATTCCCTGAGGGTATCCCCATTTCTGCTCAATGTCTAAAACAGACAGCTAATCCAAGCGATTATAATCTACCCAATACACCTGATCGATATTTTATCAAAGGATCCGATGGAAATTCCTATCCTATTTATATGACATCATGGACGGGAAAAATTGATGAAGTGGTAAATTTATTTCCCAACCAAGCACATGATGGTACGGTCTCGGTATGTAGTAGTCGTCTAGGAAACTTAAAAGGAATTTATAACTGGAAACATAGAGAACAGTCAGGAACATTTAGTAAATACGATGAATCATTCTCAGTTTCAGGCTGGCCTTGGAATTGGGGTTGGGTTCAAACACCGACGAAATGGGCAACAATTCCAAACCCAATTGATGTTTTAAAAGATCATGCAAATTATTTAAAGGAAAATAATATGTGATTGACTTTGGGCTATATTGATCTATAAAGAATAAATATAGCCTGATTTTATTTAAAACAAAAAATCAGGGATTTTAAATGAAAAAAAGTATTTTAGTTTCATCTTTTTTTCTAGTGGTTATTGTTTGTTTTCTATGGCTTGTGTTTAAGCCAATAGATAAACAGACAAATAATCAGGAGGATTTAAAGCCAGATCAAGCGACCGCTTTAAATATAGGTAGTATAAAACCAAGCAGTGGTTTTATACCCATTGCAGTTGATGCATTTGGAGGGAATATTTACTGTGAATTAAGTTTTGATACAAATCAAACTTTTGTTTTAGACAATATGACCAAGGATTGTTTTGATAAGTTGCTAAAAAATAATCCAACTGAATCTGATCCTACCAATTTTGGTTTAAATTTTTTCAATAAGCTGTTGGTTGATCCAACTCAAAGTATCGTAAAGGATTTATGGATTAGGTATGTCAAATATACCGATCAGGTCATTTTAACCCATAAGGCACATTCGAAAAATCAAGTGAATTATAAAAATGCGAAAAGACTTGTAGATGCGATTCGATCTATCCGAGCAAGATTTTTTACCCCCTTTGAGATAAAGGCATTATTTGGGGCAAGTGACAAAATTGAAGATTATGAGTTGGTTGTTTTAAAAATAAATGAATCTACAGGGATGACAGATGATGAAATCGAACAGGAACTCAATGCAGCGATAAGCAACCTGCCCGAAAAATCGAGAAAGGCCATAAAGTTTAATAAAGACTTTAACGATGTATCTCGTAAAGTTCAGGAAATAAAAAATAGAGGAGGTTCACAGGAAGAGATACGCAAGGAGCGGTTAAAAGTGTTTGGTCCTGAAGTGACCGAGCGGATGGAATCTGTTGATCAATCAAGAGCGCAATTTAAAAACCAAGCAGAAATATATATGCAAAAGCGAGGTGAAATTATGCAGCGTAATTTAAATATGCTTGATCAGGAAAAATCAATTGAAGCGCTTAGAAAAGAAATTTTTAGTGACGGATATGATAAGCGGAGAATTATCAGTCTGGAAAAAATTTATGATACGGAAAAATCGCTAGATATTCTCAATTAATGTAAGTGTATTCAATGAATCAATCTAGTTAATGGGACCGTAGAGAATAAATAAAGTTAGGTCTTATTTAGTATTTGTAATCTAGCCATAGTTTAAGGAGTAAAGTATGACAGCCAAAATTACACGACGAGAACTTATTCAAAAAAGCCTATTCGGTTTTGGTGCACTGTCTTTATCTGCGGGTTTTACGGGATGTAATGACAGTTCAGATCGAGAATCAACAACGCTACAAGTCAATTTTGAACATGGGGTTGCCAGTGGAGACCCTTTACAAGATCGCGTGATTTTATGGACACGCTTAACGCCCAATGATAGCAGCGCACGTTTGCAAGTGACTTGGGAAATCGCTTTAGATGATCAATTCAAGCAAATCATTAAAACAGACAAAGTCACCACAGCAAAAGCACAAGACTTCACTGTGAAAGTTGATGCCACAAACTTAAAACCAGATCAACGCTATTTCTATCGTTTTAGCTTTGGCAATAAATTTTCACCAGTTGGACAAACCAAAACATTACCAATCAATCCGACCAAGGTCAGTTTTGCGGTATGTTCTTGCGCGAATTATCCAGCAGGGTATTTCTATGTTTATCGTGAAATGGCCAAGCAAGATGTTGATGTGGTGATTCATTTGGGTGACTATATTTATGAATATGGTCAAGGTGGTTATGCAACAGAAGATGCAGTGAAGTTAGGACGTACTTTGGCTGCGGACAATAATCAAGAAATTATCAAGTTAGATGATTATCGCAAACGCTATGCGTTATATCGTAAAGACAAAGATTTACAAACCTTGCATCACCGTCACCCATTTATTGTGATTTGGGATGATCATGAGTTGGCAAATGATACATGGCGAGACGGCGCTGAAAATCACCAAGCCAATGAAGGGTCTTTCCTCGATCGTAAACTTGCAGCATTACAAGCGTACTTTGAATGGATGCCGATTCGCCCTATTTCCGCAAATGATCATCTCAATATTTATCGCCAGTTTGACTTTGGTACACTGGTGCAATTGACCATGTTAGATACCCGTATCCTTGCCAGAGATAAGCAACTGGAATATACCGATTATATCACCGCTTCTGGTATGGATTTTCAACGTTTTCAGACTGACTTAACCAATCAGAATCGAACCTTGATGGGGTATACCCAACGTGAATGGTTACAGCAAAAGTTGGCTCAATCCAAGGCAACGTGGAATGTATTGGGTCAGCAAGTGTTGATGGGTAAGATATTAATCCCTGCTGAATTACTGGTACCTTTGAGTGCAGTTCTGAGTGGAAACGCAACTCAAGAGGTTTTAAATCAAATCAATACGATGATTATGGAGTTAGTGCAACTGAAAATGCGTGTGCTACAGGGCGATCCAACATTGACAGCAATTGAAAAGGCACGTTTAACCACAGTCGCACCTTATAATTTAGATGCTTGGGATGGTTATTATGTTGAACGTGAAATTCTGTATAACACTTTAAAAGCATTGAACAAGAAGGTCGTAGTGCTGGCAGGTGATACCCATAATGCATGGTCATCAGAGTTGTATAGTCAGGCGGGTGATTTTGTCGGTGTCGAACTGGCGACAAGTTCAGTGTCATCGCCGGGAATTGAAAAGTACCTCAATATTCCAGTGGAACAGTTACAGCAGTTTGAAATGGCGTTTACCACACTGATTGATGAGTTGGATTATACCAATCTAAATCAACGTGGTTATCTGAATGTCAGCTTTACTGCAACGCAGGTTCAAGCGGACTGGATCTATGTCGATACCATTAAAGAGCCGCAATATACTGTGGATACAAAACGTGGGCATCAAGTGGTGCTGAATAATCAGTTGGTCAATACCCGTTCGATTAAGAAAACTGCTTAATAAAAGCCTATTTAATTTTATATCGCCTGACTACTGAAGAAGATTTAGATGCTATTGCTATCGCGTCATTTCTTCAGTAGTGCAGGGTTTAGCTGTCTTTGTACACATAATGAAATAACACAAGAATATCAGGAGTAAAAAACCATGGCTGGATTATCGATTTGGCACGTACTTATTTTTGCAATTGTGGTGATCTTACTTTTTGGCACATCTAAATTAAAAAATTTAGGTAAAGATGTCGGCGGTGCGGTAAAGGATTTTAAAAAATCAATTCAAGATGATGAAATAACCGCTGCTGCGCTGAATGAACCAAGAACACAGGAACATCAAAATAGTAATACTGATGTGAACTCTACGGTAAAGCACTAAAACTGGAGAACTAACACATGCTTGATGTCGGATTTTCTGAATTATTGGTTTTTGGGATCATTGCGCTGTTGGTGTTAGGGCCAGATAAACTCCCTGAAGCTGCGCGTTTTGTTGCGAAATGGTACAGTAAATTGAAACGTCTCATCAGCAATGTTCAGAACGACATTGACCGTGAATTACGCTTATCCGAATTGCGCGAACAGATGCAGAATGAGATGCAGCGCATTCAAGAATTAGAGCAAAAAATGCAGGCGCAGATGCATGAACTACAGCAATTATCGGCTATGCCTGGAGATGCTATACAGCCAGAACAAGCACCAGCGCTATTAAAGAAACAGCCATTAGAACAACCGCAATTAAAAGAACAGCAAATAGCCCAGCTGAGGGTGAAGCAGATTTATCAACCTGTCTCACGTGATATTCCTACTGTCTATTTGCCAAGTATTTGGCTAAAACAGGCTAAATCTAATGATGACAAACTCAGCATTGTTCCTGTTCAATCCAAATCAATATTGCAATTGAAGGTGGCTGTATGACGTCAATGATACCGCAGCTACAAGAGCAAGCTTCTGAAGAAGCGACTCAGCTTGAAGCAATGCCGATCACCCGACATTTGATGGTGTTGCGCCAGCATTTGTTTAAAATTATCGGGGTATTAATTGTGCTTTTTTTCTGTTTGTTGCCATTTGCAAACAGAACTTATTCAATGCTATCTGAACCATTACGTGCCCAATTACCTGCCAGTTCGACCATGATTGCTACTGATGTAACTGCAACATTTATGGCACCTTTTAAACTGAATTTCTTTATTGCGCTGATGCTGGCGATGCCTTTTATTATTTATCAGATTTGGGCATTTATTAAACCTGCATTGTATGAAAAAGAAAAGAGTCTGGCATTGCCATTGTTATTGAGCAGTATTTGCTTGTTTTATTCAGGAATTGCCTTTGCCTATTTTATTGCCTTGCCTTCGATTCTGCATTTTTTTATCAGTGTTTCACCTGATACCGTTGCGCCAATGACAGACATTAACAGTTACTTAAGTTTCTGTTTAAAACTCTTTTTGGTGTTTGGGGTCACTTTTGAAATTCCAATTATTACACTGGTACTGATTTTAATCGGTTTGGTCAGCACGCAAACGCTGGTGGAAAAAAGACGCTTTATTATTGTGGGCTGTTTTTTTATTGCAATGTTTGTCACGCCACCAGATGCTATTTCGATGATCATGTTGGCAATTCCAATGTGGATGTTGTTTGAATTGGGGTTGGTATTTGGCAAGATGATTGAAAAACGTAAACGTGTATAAGCACTGATTTTTAGCGAAAGTGGTTAAGTGTTGCTTTGTTCTATTCAACCTTTCTTTTTTAAAGCAGGCGAATTCATATTTAAGTGTATAAATTCGCCATATCTCTAGATTTTAACCCATCCTTGTCTCATGGATGAGTACGTAATACTGTTCTAAACCCCACATGCGTTGCAGCCAAATCAAACTCTTGCGGATATCGACTACTATTTCGATAACGAGAGCAATAACTTGAAGCACATAAGAAAGAACCACCTTTAATCACATATTGGGTTGCTGCGATGCTTTGCTGACGCAGATCCGTATAATTTCCCATATGTTGATCATGCGCGCCTTGATATACAGAAGAGCTCCACTCCCAAACATTACCAATCATATCGAACAATTGGAACGCATTGGCAGGGTAGCAACCGACAGGTGCCACACCTGCAAAATGGTCGTCAACAGAATTATGCAGTGGAAATTCGCCTTGCCAGTAATTGGCTTGTGGATGTTGATGGGCATCCTGAGGTGCTTGGTGCAGTGGTGTATCGACTTTTGAACCTGCTTTGGCAGCATATTCCCATTCTGGTTCAGTAGGTAAATCTCGTCCTAACCAAACTGCATAATGTTCAGCATCATTTTTGGTCACATAGCGAACAGGTTCAGCAGGGCGTGGAGCTTGACCCGAAGCGCCATTAGGCGTTTTCCAAGTGTAATCAGATTTGAGTTGCCACCACTGATTAGGCTTATTGGCATCTGGTGAAAATACAGCCGCCTGTTTCTGTTGCTCTGCATCGGTTACATAGCCGGTGGCTTTTACAAAACTGCTAAATTGCGCCACAGTCACTTCGGTTTGATCAATCCAGAAACCCTCAACTTGTCGTTGTTTTTGCCCAAAATTAAGTTCATCGGGATAGGCTTTATCGGAGCCTAGCTGAAATGAACCTTTGGCAATCCAAACCATCCCCGCTGTTGGCTTTTTTTGCCATGCATCAGGTAAACCTGAATAGTGTTCGCATTGCTGCAATGAACCAAGCGGTGTAGAAGCTTTACTGGTTTGTTTGGGAGAATGGTGCGAGTTGGTCGTAACCTTATTGCAGCCTGTTACAAGAAACAGGCTACACAGTGTAATTAAAAGGGGACTGAACTTCATTGAGTGTTGTATTCCTTGACTCCATTTTGTTGGGTATATTTGTTATATACATCAAGTAGTTCTTGTAGTTTTGCTGGATTATTTTGTGCAAGGTTTTGGGTTTCACCACGGTCATTTTTTAAGTTATATAATTCCCAAGTTCCCGTTCCTAGCTCTGCTTTACCTTGTAAAGCAATTTTCCATTCGCCTTGACGCGCATATTTACTGCCATGCAATTCATCGGCAAAACTAAAGTTTACAGGGCGAATCGTCTGCGCTTTATTTTCAAGCACCGATTTCCATGAGGAACCACTTGGGGTATTAATCTGACGGCCTTTATATTGACTTTGTGGGACGGCAATATTGGCATAATCTAAAACAGTAGGGAAAACATCGAGTACTGAAGCAAAACCATGATAGGTTGCTTGCGCTTTATTTTGATGAGGAAGTTTAACAATGGCTGGTGCTGTGGTTGCACCTTCACCTGCAGTATCTTTCCATAAATGGAAAGGTGCGGCACTGACTTCAGCCCAACGCGGACCGACATAGTGATAAGAACTGGATGTACCGACATTATTCACCCGATTATCAAAACCTGATTCGGCTCCATAATTACCACGGATAAAGCCTTCAGCCCCATTATCTGAAACAAAGAAAATTAAAGTATTGTCGTATAAGTTATTGTGTTTTAAATACTCAATCACGCGTCCAATATTGGCATCAAGGTTTTCAACCATTCCCGCATAGATTTCCATTCTGCGTGCTTCTAATACTTTTTGCTCAGCGGAAAGTTCATTCCATTTGCCATATTTTTGTGGTGCATTTTGTGTCGCAATCGGTTCGGCTGCAGTAAAGTTGGCTGGAATTAGACCAAGTTGTTTTTGGCGGGCAATACGACCATTACGAATCACATCATAACCAGCATCGTACACGCCACGATAACGGTCACGATATTCAGTTGGGGCTTGTAATGGCCAATGAGGTGCTGTGTAGGCAGCATAAGCAAAGAATGGTTTGCCTGAATTTTTTCCTGACTCTAAATAGCTAATTAATTTATCAGTGAAGTAATTGGTTGAGAAAAAATCATCGGGTAAGGCTGAAATTGGAACAACTTTACCGTCCTCTGTATAGGTGGCATTACGTTTGTAGGCACTAGGTGCTTGTTTAAAGTGTAAATCTAGACCTTGTAATAGCGTAAATGAGTGATCGAAGCCTTTTACATGTGCGTTGGTTTCAGCGGTTAAACCGAGGTGCCATTTTCCGCTGATATAGGTTCGGTAGCCATTATCTTTAAGCACTTCTGCAATTGAGAGTGAGCGCTCATTTAAGTAGCCCTCATAACCCGGCTGGCCTTTTAAGTGGGCAGGGGTGAGCTCAGCCATAGCCCCAATGCCCGCTAAGTGATGGTCTGTACCCGAAATCAATTGTGAACGTGTCGGTGAGCAGGTCGGGGCAGTATGATAGTCCGTTAAAATCCGACCTTCTTTGGTCAGTGCATCAATATTTGGAGTGTGTATTTCTCCACCAAAGGCTCCTAAATCTGAATAACCTAAATCATCTGCCATGATAAATAAAATGTTTGGTTGTTTCTTGGTTTCCACCACAGTATTTGAATCGTCGGAATCATTATTATTACATGCTGAAATTGAAAGGCTGAATAATGCAATGGAAAGTGTTGTAAGCAGATTTTTATGAGACATACGTGTCGACTTGGTTTTCTAAAAAATTAGGCTGAGTTTAGAGTGTTAATTTTTATGGTAAAAATAATTAAAATTTGATTGTTAATCTGAAAAAAAGAAAAGCCCTCAATATGCTTCCAAATAGATGTTGAAATCATTTAAAAGTAAGCATGTTGAGCTGTTTAATAAAACCAAAATACTTCTAGGCAAAAAAATAAGCACCATCAGCTTATAGCAAGGTGTCGGATATGCTTTAGGCATATTCGGAAAGTTTTATATTAATGATAATTTAATACAGAATATTCAATTACACCTTTGCAATATTATGGGGTTGAGATACTGATATTTGAGTCGATCCGACCGAATCAATTAAATTGACTAAACTTTAAACATTGGTGTGAATCAATAAGCTGTTTTGATTCGAAAGTATGTTTTTTAAACAAAAATATACAGAACTGTCTGTTTTTATGTTGATGGTGTATTGATTAATTGAAGATTAATGTGATAAATTCTACAGAATTAGAGGGAGATCTTTTTTAAAGATTCTTGATGCCTTGATCCTATTTCCTTTCCCCAAGGGAAATAGGAGTTTTTAAGGCTGAATAAAAAGCACTGGATAAAGATATTTATAAAAGATAGAAATATATTATCTCAATATGGACTTAGATAAATTTTACTAAATAATGTATTTGTATGAGCTGTATTTTAAGAGTAATAACGCGAATCTATAGGTAAGTCTTACGATGAAAGTTTATGAAATGATATTTCATAAAGGAACTTATGAACAAACACGCTTATTTTATATTCAGAATAATAAAGCTTCACGTCAGCATTTTATTGAAAATATGCGTTTAGAACTTGAGCAAGAACTTAAGGATTTCAATCTTAATTGTAAATCTAAGTATAAGCATGATTTATTTGCCTTGTACAAAAAAGTCCAAAAAGAAAGCCATTTACATTTAGATGCGATGGAAGATGAATTTATACAAAATTCAAAAGCCATTTTTGATCAATGCATTTGTTTAATTGTTAAAAGTCATGAGGTTTTACATGTTGTAAAACCTCTTATTTAAAAAGTATCAGTCAAAATAAATAATCATTAAAAATCAATCCTATAATTGATTGAATTCGTGGTTTCATTGTTTTTTATCATAATACAGCCAATTGCTGTTGCGCTAATTCATAGCCTTGGTCTGCGGCTTTTTTAAACCATGCTTTCGCTTTATTGATATCTTGAGGTAGGCCTGAATTTCCATCTAAGTATAGAGATCCCAATTTAAATTGTGCTGACACATCACCATTTTCAGCCGACTTGTGATACCAATAATTTGCAAGATCTTGATCTTTCTTTATATTTTTCCCATCTGAATATTCTTCAGCTAAATTGTATTGTGCCATGGCATTGTTCTGATTTGCAGATTTGGTCAGCCATTCAATACCTTTACGGGTATTTTTACCGACACCTGATCCCCATAAATAACTCATTGCCAAACTGAGTTGAGATTCTGAATCACCCGCTTCTGCGGCTTTTTTAAACCAAAAAACACCTTTTTCTTCATCAAAGGACACACCCTGATTGCCACTACTATAAAGATAACCCACTTGGTATTGCGCTTTTACGTCCCCGTTGTTGGCTTTTTCGAGTAGCGCTTCAAAACTTTCTGCAAATACAAGTGTGGCGGGGGAAAATGTAAGAATAATCAGAGGATACAGCAGTTTTTTAATTTTAAATTTCATCATTTTTCAATCATTTGTGTTTTTTAATCAATAAAATTAAAGTGCAAAATTAAGTTATAGTCAACTTAATTTGAGCCAAGACTTATTCTATTTTGTCTTTCAAGCTTAGCTCCCTAGGGAACTAAACTTACCTAAATAATGAAAATGAAGAGCTTATATCACTCGACAAATTTGGGTAAAAGACGCTGTTAATACTACACAAAATTATCTAAACACTCGCATGTTTAGTGGTGAGCAGCATTAAAGCATCGTCCTAAGTATCCAGCTTACATATTTGGATAGTTAGGCCCACCACCACCTTCCGGTGTTACCCATGTGATATTCTGAGATGGATCTTTGATATCACAAGTCTTACAGTGAACACAGTTTGCAGCATTAATCTGGAAGCGCTTAGAACCATCATCATTTTCCATAATCTCGTAAACACCAGCAGGGCAGTAGCGTTGAGCAGGCTCATCCCATTTTGGTAAGTTGACATTGACTGGAATAGAAGCATCGGTCAGCTTTAAGTGAGCTGGCTGATTTTCTTCATGTACGGTATTGGATACAAATACAGAAGATAAACGATCAAAGGTTAATTTACCGTCTGGCTTTGGATAAGTGGGTTTAAATGTCGCAGCATCTACAGTTTTTAATGCACTAAAGTCAGGTGCAAGGTCATGTAGGGTAAATGGCACTTTAAAGATATTTTGATCGATAAAGTTAAATGCACCACCCATCCATAAACCGAATTTATGCATCGCTGGGCCAAAGTTACGTGAACGATGTAACTCTTCTTTTAACCAACTGTTGTTGAATTTGTCAGTATAAGCAGTCAATTCTTTAGCAAAGAAATCTTCGCCTTCAGCGACACGCGCAACCGCTAAATCACCACCTTTCTCATGACCCGCTTGGATTGCTTCAAATACAGCTTCACCACACAACATACCCGATTTCATCGCAGTATGAGAGCCTTTGATTTTAGCAAAGTTTAAGAAACCAGCATCATCACCAATTAAGCAACCGCCTGGGAAGGTTAGTTTAGGTAGAGAGTTTAGACCACCTTTAACAACTGCACGTGCGCCATAAGAAATACGCTTACCACCTTCAAGATATTGCTTGATCAGAGGATGTGTTTTCCAACGTTGCATTTCAGCAAAAGGATACATATGTGGATTTTCATAAGATAAATCGACAATCATACCCAAGGTTACTTGGTTATTTTCAGCGTGATATAACCACCAGCCGCCTGAAGAACCTGTTTCTGCCAAAGGCCAGCCTGAACCATGCATCACTAAACCAGATTTATGTTTTGCAGGGTCAATTTCCCAAAGTTCTTTGATCCCGATACCGTAATGTTGTGGATCAGCATCTTGGTCTAAGTTGTATTTTGCAATCAAACGTTTACCAAGGTGTCCACGGCAACCTTCTGCAAAAATTGTGTATTTTGCATGAAGCTCGTAGCCAGGAGTAAAGTTGTGAGTAGGTTCACCATCTTTACCAATACCCATATCACCAGTTTGGATGCCTTTTACAGAACCATCTTCATGATAAAGGATTTCTGAAGCAGCAAAGCCAGGGAAGATAGAAACTTCTAACTCTTCCGCTTTTTGACCTAACCAACGCACGACATTACCCAATGAAATAACATAGTTACCATCATTGTGCATGGTTTTAGGAACCATCCAATGTGGTGCTTCTTGTGACTTTTCAGCAGACATGAGGAAATAAGTTTTGTCCTCAGTCACAGGTACATTTAAAGGTGCACCTTGTTCTTTCCAGTCAGGGAAAAGTTCATTGATTGCACGAGGTTCAAGTACAGCACCAGAAAGGATATGCGCACCAACTTCAGAGCCTTTTTCAACCACACAGACGGAAAGGTCTGGAAGATTGTTTTCAAGCGCTAATTGACGAATTTTAATCGCAGCAGAAAGACCTGCAGGGCCTGCGCCTACGATCACTACGTCAAACTCCATTGACTCTCGTTGTAAATCTTTCATAAAAAGAAATCCTATTTCGCTTAGCGGTATTTTAATTTATTGGGGTAAAAATATCAAATAAAAAAGCCTCAAAAAAGGACTGTTTGATGAGCAAATTCAAAATGGTATCGACAAAAAAGCCAGCTAGATTTAGCTGGCTTTAAAATGGGATAACTGATTTTACAAGGTTATTTTTACGATTTTTGCGGATCGTAGAGTTTTTCCTTGATGAAGAGGGCAGGAATAACACCGCAAATTAAATAAGCACCCCCCATCACCACAAAACCTAAACCAATAGAACCACCCGATGCCAAGTAGCCAATCGTTGCAGGCGCAAGTGCTGCACCAAGACGCCCCACGTTATAGGCACCACCAATCGCTGTACCACGAATCGCTGTCGGGAAACTTTCCGTCATATAGGTGGCATTTACACCATAAGGAATACCGTATAAAAATCCGAAAGCGATCAGTAAATATAAAATGTTGCTGGGTGAGTTATAAAAAACAATCAGTGGTAGAAAAATAGCAGTCCCAATCGCACCAAAGGCATAAGTAAAGCGACGACCAAGTTTATCAGCCATCATCCCCGCAAGGACTTTACCGAGGATCATGGCGGTATAGGTACCGACCATATATGCGGTCATTTCCTTAAACTTCATGCCTAATTCACTTTCTAGATATGAAGGCATCCAGTTATTTACCCCATAATAACCAAATTGCAAGAAGCCTGCTGTGAGCGCCCACAAGATAAACATATTGCGATTTCGTTTATCTTTAAAAATCAGTTTAAATGCTGAAGTTTCCTCAGAATTTTTATCACGTGTTGGTTGTTGTAAACGAGACTGTTGCCATGCGAGTGGTTCTGGTACCAAAAGATGCATTAAAACAGCAATCAACACCGGTACAATGGCAACATAAAACAGCATACGCCAGCCATGATCTGGAATAATCCATCCAGCGAGTAGCGTTGCAACAATATAGCCAACCGTCCAACCTGCTTGTAAGGTACCCAATACCGTTGTACGGTAACGTGTAGGTACATATTCCGCCATCAAGGTATTGCAGGCAATATAAAGCGAGCCTAGTCCGAGAGAAGCAAAAAAGCGTAATAGACCAAATTCAAGAAAACTTTGGGTAAAGCCTAGTCCACATGTAAGTAGTGAGAAGGTGAGAATAGAAATAACCACGATCCGTACTCGACCAAATTTGTCACATGCCCATCCCCCAAATATCCCACCAACAGCCATACCCGCCAAGGTAAAACTACCCAGCATACCTGCCTGAACGGAACTTAAACCAAAATCTGCCTTAATACTGTTGAGACTATAAGACAGCAGCATCAGATCGGCACCATCCACCAACAAGGCTAAAAATGCAAAAATAAATGCAATTTTCCAAGTATGAGGCTGTATTGAAGAGAGATGTGTATTGTAGTTTGTCGCCATAATCCATTACCTACATTTGATTTACAGCACTTCAAATCGTTTTAAAGTGCCTAAAAATTAATTAAGACGCAGCACGAATCATATTTCGCGCAATAATCATTTGTTGAATTTGGGTGGTGCCTTCATAGAGACGGAATAAACGTACATCTCTGTAAAAACGTTCAATGGCATATTCACTGATATAGCCAGAGCCACCATGAATCTGTACGCAGCGATCGGCCACGCGACCACACATTTCAGTGGCAAACATTTTTGCGCATGATGCTTCTGTGCTGACGTTGTGCCCAGCATCACGTTGTCTTGCCGCATCTAAAACCATACATTGCGCTGCATAAATTTCTGCTTTGGAGTCAGCAAGCATGGCTTGAATCAGTTGGAATTCAGCAATCGCTTGTCCAAATTGCTTACGCTCAAGGGCGAACTTTAAAGTATCGTCTAACATACGTATGGCAGCACCGACACTGATTGCGGCGATATGCAAACGACCTTTATCCAAGACTTTCATTGCGGTTTTAAATCCGACACCTTCGACACCGCCAATTAGTGCTGAGACAGGAACCCGACAGTTTTCAAAAATCACATCACAGGTATGGGCACCTTTTTGCCCCATTTTTTTATCTGTTTTACCTAGAGAGATTCCTGCGGTTTTGCGATCTACGATAAAAGCAGAAATTCCACCAGCACCTTTAATGTCTGGATTGGTTCGTGCCATCACGGTAAATACCCCTGCATGAGGTGCATTGGTAATAAAGCGTTTGGTGCCATTTAAAATATAAAATTCACCTTCTTTTACAGCACTGGTTTTTAAAGAGGCAGCATCTGAACCTGCATCTGGTTCAGTTAAGCAAAAAGAACTGATCACTTCGCCACGTGCTAAACGGGGTAAGAAAAATGATTTTTGAGTTTCGGTACCATCAATAATCAGACCACTCGAACCGATTCCATTATTGGTGCCGATCAGTGAACGAAAGGCAGGCGAAGTACGTCCAAGTTCAAAAGCGATAGACACCTCTTCTTCCATGGTCAAGCCAAGACCTTCATATTCTTCTGGAATCGTCAGTCCAAACAAACCTAAAGCTTTCATTTGCTCAATGATGGCTTGAGGGATTTGATCTGTTTCTGCGACTTCATTCTCATGAGGAATGAGGACACCATCTACAAACTGTCGAATCATATCTACCAGTTGTTTGAGTGTTTCCTGATCTCGAATCATAGTCTTGTCCTTTGTACAACATGTTGAAAACATCGAGCTGATGTTGCTAAAACCCTGCATATTGATGCGATAGTAATCAAAGGATCAGTAGAAAACAATATATTTTGAAAATTAATTTCGCAATGCGGTATATTGTGCTTGTTTTTCAGTTGGCTAATTATTTGATTTAATTAATCTATATTTGTTGAATAAAAATCATCACTTTTGATGAAAAAATTAAGTTTTATTTTTAAAGTTTTCTGTGTATATTAAAAATATATATCGCTATGCGAAATTTATATTAAATAAATTTTCCTGTAGGAAATTAATCAAAGGTTAGTGGAATAAACATGGGTGCTTTAAATGGAATTCGTGTACTTGACTTAAGTCGAGTACTGGCTGGACCGTGGTGTGGACAGATTCTTGCCGATTTAGGCGCAGAAGTGATTAAGGTTGAAAGACCGAAACTAGGTGATGATACGCGTTCTTGGGGACCACCTTGGATGAAAGATGACGCTGGACAGGAGACACGAGAAGCCGCTTATTATCAGTCGACCAATCGTAATAAACTTTCTGTTGCAATTGATATTGCAAATCCTGAAGGGCAGGCGCTCATCAAAGCACTTATTCAAGATACCGATGTGGTCATTGAAAACTACAAAGCTGGTTCTTTGAAAAAATATGGCTTGGATTATGCTTCTTTATCAGAAATTAATCCTAAACTGGTTTATTGCTCGATTACGGGTTTTGGTCAAAATGGACCGAGAGCAGAAGAACCTGGCTATGATTTTATCATTCAAGGAATGGGTGGACTCATGTCCATCACGGGTGAAAAAGATGATTTACCCGGTGGTGGTCCGCAAAAAGTAGGTGTCGCATTTTCAGACTTATCAACGGGATTATATTCAACCATTGCCATACAAGCGGCTTTGCTCAATCGTCATATGACGGGTTTAGGGCAACATATAGATATGGCTTTACTTGATGTGCAAATTGCCACAATGGCAAATCAAGGAATGAATTATCTTTCATCTGGAAAAGTGCCGGTACGTTATGGCAATGCACATGCCAATATTGTGCCTTATCAATTATTTAAAGCCGCAGATCGAGAGTTTATCATTGCTTGTGGTAATGACACCCAGTTTATCCAACTGTGTAGAAGTATTGGTTTGCCAGAGTTACCCAATGATGTTCGATTTACCCGTAATGCAGATCGTGTTAAGCATCGTGATGAAGTGATCGAAATTTTATCAAAGCATTTTTTAAGCAAGACTGCCGATGAGTGGGTGAGTGCGATTTATGCTGCTAAAGTGCCTGTTGGTGTGATTAATAATCTAGAACAAGC
The DNA here is from genome assembly GCF_059422625.1 of Acinetobacter sp. GW821-FHT01C12. Classification (NCBI taxonomy): domain Bacteria; kingdom Pseudomonadati; phylum Pseudomonadota; class Gammaproteobacteria; order Moraxellales; family Moraxellaceae; genus Acinetobacter; species Acinetobacter sp. GW821-FHT01C12. The sequence continues at coordinate 962,288 of NZ_JBWKXD010000001.1, read as the reverse complement.
TTTTAATGAACCTCAAGTGCTTGCGCGAGAGATGCTGGTAGAAATGCAACATCCTCAACGTGAAAAACTTACTGTGGTCGGTTCCCCGATTAAGCTTTCACGTACACCTGTAGAGTATAGAAATGCGCCTCCTTTATTAGGCGAACATACTCAAACAATCTTAGGCCGTATTATCTCTCCAGCAAAACTTGATGAGTTAAAAGCCAAAGGCGTGATAGGATAGTTTTTAAATAGATGATGTGAGCAGTCTAAAGCCATTTTTTTCAATAAAATAAGCAAATTTAGACTTTTCACATCGAGATGGATGCATCGTTTTATTTTCAAAGTGAATCAGATGATTGCTTTTTGCTATTTATAGAAAAAATAGATTATAATTTTCGCAGTGCGAAACAAATATGTGAATTGGTATAACCATGAATGATGCCGTAGATGCAGAACAAACAGAAAAATTATTAGCGCCTTTGAGGCATGAGTTATTGCATCCGATTGAAGATATGCAAGATGAAAATGATCGTCAATTTATTACAGCTTTAGGACGTGGTTTAGAACTCTTACGTTGCTTTACCCCAAAACATCAGCATTTGGGTAATCAAGAGTTATCACAAATGACCGGTTTGCCTAAACCGACCATTACCCGTTTAACGCACACATTGTCACGTTTGGGCTATATCAAGCAGGTCCCAAATTCTAGCAAATTTCAACTTTCAGTTGGGGTTTTGGCGTTTGGTTACTCCATGCTTTCTAATGTGTCTATCCGTAATATTGCACATCCCTATATGAAAAACTTAGCGGATTATGCGGGTGCTGCTGTGGCAATGGCAACGCGTGATCGTCTAAATATGATTTATTTGGATGTGGTACAAGGCAAGGGCAATATGACCATGCGTCGCCAAGTCGGTACTTATTTACCGATTCATTTAAGTTCAATGGGACGTGCATGTCTGGCTGCAATGCCTGAAGATGAAAGAGAGTTTTTACTTGATGCAATCCGTAGTAAACATAAAGACGATTGGATCAAGATTAACCGTGATTTAGATAAGGCATTTAAAGATTATCAAGATTTTGGTTATTGTTTTTCAATTGGTGAATGGCATAAAGATGTCAATTCAGTGGCAGTTCCCTTGATTCATGAACAACATGGTCTACTGGTATTTAACTGCGGCGGACCAAGCTTTATTATGAACCGCGAAAAACTTGAAGAGGATATTGCACCGCGTCTTCTCCACATGGTGAATAATATTCGTACTGAAATTAGCTAATTTTATTGCTTTAAAACTGAAAGGCCAGCAACGATCTACATTGTTGGCCTTTTTAATAAGATGCATGTTAATAAGATGCATGTTAAATAGTTTGCTTACGAAAAATAGGTGCTGTTTTTTCATCAATGCACTCAGTGCTTGTTTAAATTCGTCACCTTGCAAACAAAGTGAGAATACAGTGGACTCATGATCGATCAGATTTAATAAATTATCGACAAGCATAGGATGCTAAGAAATGAGCCTCAAAATATAAAATAGTGAGTGGAAAGAATATGAAAACCAAAATTACAGAATTATTTGAAATTGAACATCCGATTATTCAAGGCGGTATGCATTATGTCGGTTTTGCCGAGCTGGCTGCTGCAGTTTCAAATGCGGGTGGGTTAGGCATTATTACCGGTTTAACCCAGCGAACACCTGAAAATCTAGCAAAAGAAATTGCCCGATGTCGAGAAATGACCGATAAGCCTTTTGGTGTCAATCTAACTTTCTTACCCACAGTCAATACACCTGATTATCCGGGTTTTGTCGAGGCAATTATTAAGGGTGGGGTAAAAGTTGTAGAAACAGCAGGCCGTAATCCTGAACAGGTCATGCCTTATTTAAAGGCTGCTGGAATTAAAGTAATTCATAAATGCACTTCGGTTCGGCATAGTCTAAAAGCTCAAAAAATTGGATGTGATGCTGTTTCTGTCGATGGTTTTGAGTGTGGTGGGCACCCCGGTGAAGATGATGTACCGAATATGATTTTATTGCCTTTAGCTGCCGATACCTTAGAAATTCCATTTGTTGCATCTGGTGGTATGGCTGATGGACGCTCACTTGCTGCCGCTTTAGCCATGGGGGCGGATGGCATTAATATGGGAACACGTTTTATTGTAACTCAAGAAGCGCCAGTGCATGCAAATGTAAAACAGGCGATCCTGAATGCTACGGAAAGAGATACCCGTTTAATTATGCGTGCTTTACGTAATACTGAGCGTGTTATGAATAATGCGGCTGTAGAAAAAATTGTAGCCAAAGAAAAAGCACTTGGAGACCAGATTAAATTTGAAGATATCATTGAAGAAGTTGCAGGTGTTTATCCTAAAGTGATGATCGATGGTGATGTCAATGCTGGGGCGTGGTCATGTGGTTTGGTTGCCAGTCTGATCCATGACATTCCGACATGTGATGAACTGGTCAACCGTATTGTAAAAGATGCAGAAGACATTATTCGTGGACGTTTATTCGGGCTTTTATAAACATCTATTTGAGTTCAGCTTTATCTCGATGATAAAAGACTGCTTTTAAAGATCAGCACAACACTATGAATTGTGCTGATTTTTAGCATCTGCAAGACAATAATATAGACACAGCAGAGCAAAAACTAAGCCCAAGATACATACACCTGTCCAGCCAAAATGTTTCCATGCATAGCTTCCACTCGTGGTCCCTAAAGCACCGCCAGCGAAATAACCTGTCATATAGATGGCATTGAAACGTGAACGCAATTGTTGGTTAAGCTTAAAGACAATACTCTGATTGGTGACATGAACAGCCGAGAGCGAAGCATAAAGGATAAGTAAGGCAATGATATAAAAGATAAAATGATAAGAGAGCAATAAAAACAATAGCCAACTTAAAATCAGACCGATACCACAACATATCGAAATTTTATGAATATAGCCTTGATCAATAAATTTACCTGAAAAATTGGCAACGAATGTCCCTAAAACACCGACAAACCCAAATAAGCCAATCGTAAAATCACTGAAAAAATAAGGCGCAGGAGCTAAGAGTAAAGACATGGTGGTAAAGGTTAAGCTTACACAGGCAAAGGTTAATCCACCAATATAGGTTCTGATTCTTAGGCGACGATTTTGAATAAAGATTTGCGGCAGTGAGTGAATTGTTTTGAGATAATTTTCAGATTTGGTTGGAGGAAATAAGCCAATATTACGGTACAAAATAATCGCAATGAGCAATAATAAAAAACCGCTGAGTAGATAAATAACATTCCAAGCAAAAAGCGTCGACATCATCCCTGATAATGAGCGTGCCAATAAGACACCCATCATTAACCCACTCAGTAAAAAACCAACAACACGACCACTATGTTGAATTGGAACCAGACTGGCAGCCAGTGGTAACAACAGTTGGGCTGAACTAGAAAATAATCCTGTAATGATGGTACCGAGCATTAACAGATAAATATTGTGGGAAAAACCACTAATAATTAGCCCAATTGAGGCAAGCAGCATAAATATAAATAACAACTTACGCTTTTCAAGAATATCCCCTAAAGGCATTAAAAATAGCAGACCTGCTGCATAGGTGATTTGCGCTAAAGTAGGCACCCATGCTGTGGTGGTATCTGCTAAATTTAAACTTAGACTAATGGAATGAATCAGTGGTTGGCTAAAATAATTCCCACCAGTACAGATGCCTGCTGCAACTGCCATTAAAATAATGGTTGGGGTATAGAGAGTGTTTTTCATCATGCCTATGGTTTGTCATTATGAAATCGGAACTTTTAATCCACACAACCATGTATCTGCTGATTTTAAGCATCTGATTTTAATCATCGTTGTTAAGGCGTTTCACTCAAAGCATCTTGAATGTTGTGCACCATATGGATTAAACGGGGTCCAATTTCACCTTCAAGTTTTTCAGGGTTTAAATGAAAACTTGGTGCACCGCAGTTAAACACATAAAGACCATGTTTGGAGCTGACTAAAGGTACAGCAACAGAGTTTACTTCTTTATGCCATTCACCTAAAGAAAGGCAATATCCGTAATCTTGATAATCTCGGAAAGCTCGTTCTAAAGAACGTTTAATTGCAGGCCAGTTTTCAGCATTTTTTTGTTTAAGCGCATCCAGTAAAAAGTTACGCTCACGTTCAGGTGTAGCCGCCAAGCAAGCTCGACCCATGGAACTGCTGTGAATGGGTAGGGTTGAGCCGATGGGACGGCGCATATTTAAAGCAGTTTCGATCTGAACTACGTCGATATAGACCATGTTTAAACGGTCACGGGTTGCCATAGCAACAGGTGCTTGTACATATTGGCTCATTTCTTCCATATAGCGATGTGCAATATTACGGATAGAAATATTGGACAAGGCTGCATAGCCTAAAGATAAAACACCGATATCCAAAGTATATTTGGTGGAATTAGGTAATTGTTTTAAATAGCCTAATGACACTAAGGTATTGGTTATCCGCGCAATGGTAGGTTTTGGTAAACCCGTCATTTTTGCCAGTTCTTGGTTGCCCAAGACTTGATTGTTGGCAGAAAAACAACGTAATAGCTCTAAACCACGTGCTAAAGAAGCGATAAATTGGGGGTTATTTTCCCGATGAATATGTGAAATAGGATCAAGACGTATCTCATCAAAATTTATAGGTTGTTCAGTTTCTGAATTCTGAGACATTCAATACTCAAATATAATAAAGCAACAGTTTGGCTATTATATTTCGCTCTGCAAAATAAATCCATTCATCACTGCGCTGTTGTGATGAATGGATACTCGGTTAGTGATTAAACAGTCAATGTTATGACACGTTTTCAATCACCATGGCTAAGCCTTGTCCTACGCCAATACATAAGCTAACGACAGCATATTTCTTATTGCGGCGGATCAGCTCACGCGAAACTGTCAGTGCAAGACGTGCACCAGAAGCCCCAAGTGGGTGGCCAATGGCAATTGCACCACCATTTGGGTTGACACGCGGATCATTAAAATCAACATCTAAACCTTTTAAGCAAGATAATACTTGTGAAGCAAAAGCTTCATTGATTTCAATGATATCCATATCATCTAAAGTTAGCCCTGCACGTGCAATGGCTTTTTTGATTGCTTCGATTGGGCCAGCACCCATAATACGGGGTTCAATACCTGCTGCCGCTGCTGACAAGATTTTTGCCATTGGCTTTAAGCCATATTTTTGTCCCGCTGCTTCGGAACCGATGAGTAGTGCAGCAGCACCATCGTTAATACCCGATGCATTTCCAGCAGTGACGACACCACCTTCAAATAATGGTTTTAATTTGGTTAAGGCTTCAACCGTTGAGCTTGGGCGAGGGTGCTCATCTTCAGAAACCAGTTTTGGCGGTAACTTTTTGCCTTGAAAGACTTCAATTGGGGTAATTTCACCAGTAAAAAAGCCATCTTGTTTAGCTGTTTGATACTTTGCCTGTGATTGAGCTGCAAATAAATCTGCCTGTTCACGGGTAATGCCAAACTCAACTGCGACATTGTCACCAGTTTCAGGCATTGAGTGACCACCGTATTGCGCAATCAGCTTTTTGTTTGGAAAGCGTGAGCCAATTGTGGTGTCGTAAATTTTGGCCTCACGACTATAGGCAGATTCAGCTTTACCCATCACAAATGGAGCACGTGACATGCTTTCTACACCACCCGCAATATATAAATCGCCTTCGCCACAGGTAATGGCACGTGCAGAGTCAATCACAGCACCCAAACCACTTGCACATAAACGGTTTACAGTTTGGCCGGGAACAGTCACAGGTAAGCCCGCGATTAATAGGGCATTTCTGGCAACGTTACGGCTATCTTCACCACCTTGGTTGGTATCACCCAAAATAACATCTTCAATCGCTGCGCCCGGAACCCCAGTTTTTTCAAGGAGCTTTTGTAAAACTGCCGCAGCTAAATCATCTGGACGTACTGAAGCAAGCTCACCTGCATGACGACCAATCGGGCTACGTAAACCATCATAAATATAGGCATTTAACATTGAGAAGTTCCTTTTCAAAATCCAGAATTAAAAGTAAGCGGTAAATTTAATGCGACACGACGTTGTAACCATGGGCTAGGGCGATAGCGTGGGTCATAGGTCAGTGTTGAGATACGATTGAGAATGAGTAAGATTTTTTGGCTACCGATATGATCACCCCATTCAATAGGGCCAAAGGGATAGCCTAAACCTAAACGGACTGCGGCATTGATATCATCGACACTGGCAATATTTTGTTGTGCAATATCACAGCCTAAATTAATCACCATGGCTAAAACACGTTGTGCCACGAAGCCAATACTTTCAGCAATCATGCTGACCATAGCACCATCTAAATTAAACATAGAGTGGGCTGCTTGACGATACTCCGTGCTTGTCGCCAGTGACGGCATTAACGTTCTATGTTTATTTATGCCATATAGCATATCTATGGCAACAGCTTGTTGTGGATTGACTTTTAAACGTGTCGCTGCTTGGGTGGTATCTTCACCATAGCAAGCGAGTAAACATAAACTCTCAGGTAGTGGTTCTAGACCTGTATCTAAGACAATATTTTGCTGGATTAAATAATCTTCCAGTTGTTGTTTATCTTCAGCAAAATCAGCTGCAATCCAAACTTTTGGATAGTTGGTTAAACGCTCAACAAACTGTGCAGGTTTTTCACCTGTTTTTGTGCCTGTTTCATAGTGGTAAAAGCCTTGATTGACTTTACGCCCAAGTTGTTTGGCTTCAAGCATTTGTTTGGTCAATGGATTGGGCTTGTAACGGGCTTCTTCATAGTATTGATGATAAATCGACTCCATTACAGGATGTGATACATCCAGTCCTGTTAAATCCATGAGTTCGAATGGTCCCATTCTAAAACCAACACCATCTCTTAAAATGCGATCAATTTCACTGATGTCACAGACGTTTTCATTTAAGATTTTTAACGCTTCGGTGCCATAGGCGCGCCCCGCATGATTAATAATAAATCCTGGGGTATCTTTGGCAACAACAGGTCGATGACCAAATGCACGTGATAGCTCATTTAATGCAGCTACAATACGTGGATCCGTTTTTAATCCTTGGATCACTTCCACAACTTTCATCAGGGGTACCGGATTAAAAAAATGGAAACCGACTACACGTTGTGGTTTTTTACAGTTTGCTGCAATGGCTGTGATTGAAAGCGATGAAGTATTTGAGGCTAAAATAGTGGTGTCTGAAACGATTTCTTCGAGTTGTTGCATCAACGCTTGTTTGATATCTAAGCGCTCAACAATCGCTTCCACAATCAAGTCACAGGCTTTTAAATCTTCAAGTTGCGCGGCAACGATCAAATGTTTGTTGGCATTTTCCGCCTGTTCAGCGCTGATTTTATTTTTATCGACCAGCTTTTGAAATGTTGCTGCCAGCTTTTCTTTGGCCTGTAGCGCAGCACCTTCTTTGGTGTCATATAAATAAGTGGTATGACCTGATTGTGCGGCAATTTGAGCAATACCGCTGCCCATAATACCAACACCAATTACAGCCATGCTTTGAATATCATAAGTCATGTCGATCATCCTGATAACTGATCCAGATTAAACGAAAAATTAGAGATGGAAAAAATAGAAACGAAAGAAACCAGTACAGTTTGGTGGGTTAACTCAGACATTGTTTGTCACCATCAATCGGTAAAATTTGTCCAGAAATAGAGCAACCGCTTTCCGAGGCTAAAAATATACACAAATCGGCAATATGCTTTGGATTGACAAAATATTTGAGCGATTGATTTTTAAGTGCATTTTGCGTAACGGCATCCAAGGAAGTTTGAGCGACATCTGCACGCGCTTGTAACACCCGTTGAACACGTTCCCCATCCACTGCACCTGGAAGTATGGCATTGACTCGAATATTGTCTGCACCGAGTTCCATTGACAATGTTTTGGTAAAACCGATTAATCCCCATTTAGAGGTCGCGTAAGCCAAACGATATGGATAGCCCAAACGTCCAGCGATCGATGACATATTGATAATGACACCTGCTTCCGACTGTTTTAAAAAGGGGATGGCGAGTTGGGTGATAGCAAAGGTACTATTTAAATTAAGGTTTAATACCGCACTCCAATCGGCGAAACTCAATTCTTCTGCTGCGATGGTTGGGCCAGAAATCCCTGTATTATTGACCAGAACATCAATATGCCCCAATTTGCTGATAGCTTCACTAAACATAGATTTGATTTCATCATGGTTAGCTAAATCACATGCATAAATATGTAGTGCAGGATAGGCCTTTTGGAATTGTGCTAAGCTTTCTGCATTGATATCACAAACGAAAACTTCATCGTGATGCGCTAAGAATGCTTCTGCAATACATCGTCCAATTCCTGAACCGCCTGCACTAATCAATACTTTTCTAGCCATTTCTATTCCATTGTTGTTATCGATTAAGCTTATTTGCCTTGATATGATGGTTTACGCTTTTCAATAAATGCCTGAATGCCTTCATTTTTATCTTCGGTCGAAAACAACAATTGAAATGACTTACGCTCCAATGCCAAACCTGCATTTAATGGAACATCTTCACTCATTAAAGCAACTTCTTTGATTTGTTGCAGGGCAATCGGTGGCATTTTTGCTAGACTTTGCGCCATTTGAATGGCAGTTGGGATGGTCTGGTCATCTTCAGTAACTTGGGAAACCAGTCCAATGCTATATGCTTCTTCGGCCTTGACCATTACACCCGTCATGATCATACGCATCGCGTGGAATTTACCCACTGCACGGAAGAGACGTTGGGTTCCACCAGCGCCAGGCATTAAACCGACTTTAATTTCAGGTTGACCAAAAGTTGCGCCTTTACCCGCAATAATAATGTCGCTATGCATGGCAAGTTCACAACCACCACCCAGTGCATAACCATTTACAGCAGCAATCACGGGTTTAGGGCATTGCGCAATTGCATTCCAATAACGTTCTGTATGACGTAGCAACATTTCTGTAGAGGTTGCGCTTGCCATTTCTTTTAAGTCAGCCCCTGCGGCAAAAACTTCTTCACCACCTGTAAGCACAATGGCATGGATCTGGTCATTAAAACTTAACTCAGTAAACACTTGAGCCAGTTGCTGACGTACCTGTGTATTTAAGGCATTTTTAGCCTCTGGACGATTAATCTTCACGATCGCTACTTTCTGAACAGAATAGTCTATTTCAATGAAACTGTTCCCTGTTATTTCACTCATTTTTTGATTCCTTGTTTCGCAGATCAAAACTATGTTTCTTTAATAATGCGTGTTTTGAAATTTATTTCAAGTAGTTTTTATTCATCTTGACACTTTATCGTCTGCAAATTTTTCTAAGTGATTGATATTTAATATTGGTAGAGTGTAAAATTTCGCTTAATGAAATTAATTTTCAAAAAAGCTTGAAATTTGTGTTTTTAATCTCGTACTATGAAACACATTCGCAGTAAACAAGATTTAAAACAGGGTATCCATTACCCAGCTGGAATAGCTAATGGATGCAATGAAGCTACAAAAGAAGGGAGATCATAGATGATCCGTGATGAAGGAATGTTGCAACAGTTGCTCACAACAATTCGTGACTTTGTAAAAAATGAATTGATTCCACGTGAGCATGAGGTTGCCGAGCAGGACAAAATTCCTGAGGATATCGTGCAACAAATGCGTGAGTTAGGTTTGTTTGGGTTAACCATTCCAGAAGAATATGGTGGATTGGGAATTACCATGGAAGAGGAGGTGAATGTTGCATTTGAACTTGGGCAAACTTCACCGGCATTCCGTTCACTGATTGGTACCAACAATGGTATTGGTTCAAGTGCGATTTTGATTGATGGCACAGAAGAACAAAAACAAAAATATCTTCCTCGTTATGCCAGCGGTGAAATTATTGGTTCATTTTGCTTAACCGAACCTGAGGCTGGTTCAGATGCCGCCTCTTTAAAAACCAGTGCGGTCAAAGATGGTGATTTTTACGTTTTAAACGGCACTAAACGCTTTATTACCAATGCACCACATGCTGCTACTTTTACCGTGATGGCACGGACCAATCCTGATATTAAAGGTGCAAGTGGTATTTCTGCATTTTTAGTTGAAGCCAATACGCCTGGGATTAGTTTGGGGAAAATCGATCAAAAGATGGGACAAAAGGGTTCTCATACTTGTGATGTGATTTTTGAAAACTGCCGCGTTCCAGCATCAGCACTGATTGGTGGGATTGAAGGTATTGGTTTTAAAACAGCCATGAAGGTTTTAGATAAAGGTCGTTTACATATTGGTGCATATAGCGTCGGTGTGGCTGAACGGATGTTAAACGACGCACTTCACTATGCCATTGAGCGCAAACAATTTGGTCAGCCGATTGCTAATTTTCAATTGATCCAAGCCATGCTTGCAGACTCAAAAGCTGAGATTTACGCGGCAAAATGTATGGTGCTCGATGCTGCGCGTCGCCGTGATAATGGCGAAAACATTAGTACAGAAGCATCTTGTTCAAAAATGTTTGCCACTGAAATGTGTGGTCGGGTCGCAGATCGTTGCGTACAAATTCACGGTGGTGCTGGTTATATCAGTGAATATGCCATTGAACGTTTTTATCGTGATGTGCGTTTGTTCCGTTTATATGAAGGAACCACGCAAGTTCAACAATTGATTATCGCAAAAAACATGATTAGGGACGCTACAGCCTAATAACAATTAGATGCCATGAGGCAGGGGATGCCTCATATTCCTTCTGAGGATATGGACATGACAACGGAAACAGTTACACAAAATAATAGTGGTAATAATGGGGCTGGAGAGGTGATTCAGACACCCAAAAAGATTTGGATTACGGCCTTTATCTTTGCATTTTTTACTTTGCTTTGTGATGGCGCAGATTTGGGCTTTTTAGCGTTAAGTTTGACCAGTTTAAAGGCTGAGTTTCATCTGAGCGGTGTACAAGCAGGAACTTTGGGCAGTTTGACACTGTTAGGTTCCGCCGTGGGTGGTTTAGTTGGTGGATGGGCTTGTGATCGCTTTGGCCGAGTGCGCGTGATTGTATTCTTTATTGCTTTTTCTTCTGTTCTGACCTGTGCATTGGGTTTTACCCATTCATATATGCAATTTGCGATTTTAAGAACAGTCGGTGCAATGGGCTTAGGCGCACTTTATATTGCCTGTAATATTTTAATGTCTGAAATGGTACCGACCAAACATCGTTCTACAGTGTTGGCAACACTGATGACGGGCTATACCTTGGGGTCTTTACTTGCGACTTTATTGGCAGGTCATATTATTCCTGAACATGGCTGGCGTTTCCTATATTGGCTTGCAATTACCCCGATTATTTTATCAGTACTGATGCATTTTATCGTACCTGAGCCTGAGTCATGGAAAAAAGCACGCCAATTAAAAGTCATTGCAATGCCACAAAATGCACAGCCTGTAAAACGTCAGAATCCGTATTGGGAAATTTTGAAAGATAAGAAACATGGCACCATGTTTGTGCTGTGGATTTTGAGTACTGGTGCTTTGCAATTTGGTTATTACGGGGTGAGTAACTGGCTGCCGGCTTATTTGGAATCTGATCTAGGAATCAAGTTTAAAGAAATGGCGATGTATATGGTCGGCACTTTCTTAATCATGATGTTTGCCAAAATTATTGCTGGGATTATTGCGGATAAATTGGGTCGCCGCGCTGTATTTGCATTCGGCACAATTGGCACAGCTCTATTTATTCCCGTGATTGTTTACCTTAACACGCCTGCCAATATTTTATGGCTCATGCTGTTCTTTGGTTTTCTATATGGCATACCGTATGCAATCAATGCCACGTATATGACTGAAAGTTTTCCAACCTCAATTCGAGGCTCGGCGGTTGGCGGTGCATATAACATCGGTAAAGTACTTTCAATTTTCTCTCCATTAACCATCGGTTATTTATCACAACATGGTTCGATTGGTTTAGGACTGTTGGTGATGGCTGGGGCGTACTTTATATGCGGTGTAATTCCATTGTTATTTATTAAAGACCGACTATTTAACCCGCAAAAGGCAGAGTGACAATTTGACCTGTCACGTCAATTTAAGGATGAAAAGGGACAAGCGAAATGATAAATAAAATCACCAGTGACATTGAACCGATTTTAAAGGCAATTCCTGATGGTGCAACCATCATGACCAGTGGTTTTGGTGTGACAGGTCAGCCTGCGGAACTGATTGAAGCCTTGATCGATTTAGGTAAAAAAGAGCTGACCATTGTCAATAACAATGCTGCCTCTGGTGATCGTGGTTTGACCAAGCTGATCATTGCAGGTTGTGTCAGAAAAATGATCAGTTCATTTCCAAAGTCAGCGGGTTCGACCGTATTTCAAGACTTATATCGTGCAGGAAAGATTGAATTAGAACTGGTTCCACAGGGCAACTTAGCCTGCCGTATTCAAGCGGCAGGTGCAGGTCTAGGTGCAATATTTACACCGACAGGCTATGGCACAAAAGTCGCAGAAGGCAAAGAAACCAGAACCATTAATGGTCGAAACTATGTACTTGAGTATCCGCTTGAAGCTGACTTTGCTTTGATTTATGCCGATCAAGCCGATCGTTGGGGGAATTTGACCTATCGTAAGGCAGCACGGAACTTTGGCCCGATTATGGCAAAAGCGGCAAAAACAACCATTGTTCAAGTGAATCATACGGTAGATCTAGGAAGCCTTGATCCTGAGTGCATTATCACACCTGGGATTTTTGTACAGCATGTTGTCAAAGTAGGAGATATCTAATGTCAGTTCAAAAACGTTCTCGTGAAGATATCGCTCAGTTGATTGCTCAGGATATTCCCGAAGGAGCTTATGTCAATTTAGGTATTGGTTTACCCACCAACGTTGCGAAGTATTTACCTCAAGACAAAGAAATCTTTCTGCACTCAGAAAATGGGGTTTTGGCCTTTGGCCCACCACCCAAAGCAGGTGAAGAAGATGAGGACTTGGTCAATGCTGGAAAGGAGTTAGTCACTTTGCTGGATGGTGGCTGCTTTATGCATCACGGAGATTCATTTGACATTATGCGTGGTGGGCATCTGGATATCTGCGTGATTGGTGCTTTTCAGGTCGCAGTGAATGGCGATTTAGCCAATTGGCATACTGGCAAAGCTGATGATGTTCCCGCTGTAGGTGGTGCAATGGATTTAGCGGTGGGAGCCAAGTCAATTTATGTCTATATGGAGCATGTCACCAAAAAGGGCGAAGCTAAAATTGTTGATGTACTGAGTTATCCCATTACAGGGGAGCAGTGTGTAGATCGTATTTATACCGATTTATGCATTATTGAATTAAAAGGTCACAAAGCCTATGTCACTGAAATGGTTTCGGGACTGAGTTTTGATGAGTTACAGGCAGTAACGGGCTGCCCGTTGATAGATGCACGAGACGCTTAGTTTATAAGCGTAGGAAAAAAAGCTTCTTTAAGGATTAAAAGATGAAAAAATTAATTTTAGCTACAGCTTGCGCTGTGGCTTCAGGGACTATTTTTGCAAATTCGCCAGTGACAGCAGAACAACGGATTAATCTGTTAGAGACAGAGCTGCAAAAACTCAAAGCAGAACTCGAAGCTCAAAAGCTGTCACAAAATAATTTGCAGGTCAAACAAGCAAAAATTGAAGAAAATGTAGAAAAAAATAAAGCACTTGAAACCGCGAAACCAATTGCACCTTCGTGGGTGACTTGGACAGACAATGTTAAAGTCTATGGAATTGCTCGACTTGATGCTGCAGTTGATTTTAAGTCCTCACCAGATTCGGGAGGAAGAACCACCAATAGCTTAAATCGGACTCCGTTTGAAAGTGACAAGCGTTCCGATCATGCCCGCTCAGATGCCATGATCAATGCCAGTCGAATCGGGGTGTATTTCAACAGTCCAGATAAGGCTGTAACAGGAAATATTGAAGCCGATTTCTTTGACAGTGCCAACATGGGTACAGGCGATGGTAAATTCCGTATTCGTCATGCTTTCTTTACTTATAAAGATTGGACTTTCGGTCAAACCTGGTCTTTGATGTCCAATATGGAAACACGCACAGAGTCCGTCGATTATACTCAGTTTATGGGAACCTCTTATACCCGTACACCTCAAGTGCGCTATGACTGGAAGATAAATGGCAAGAGTGATTTAAAAGTCGCATTGGAATACACTGGATCTCGGGTTTCAGCATTCCCGACATTGACAGGTCGATATACGGTAAAAGAAGGTGCCTTAACGGCTTTGGCTCAAGGTTTTGTCAATGAAAAATCAGTAGATGTTGCGAAAGATACGGTTAAAAAAGTCAGTTGGGGCGCGGGCGCAGGTTTAAAATACCAACTAAGCCCAGCGCAATCTGTACAGGCGAATTATCAATATATCGTGGGTGATCAAAAATTCATGCCATATACCACACAAACTGGCCTGACAAATGCAACCAGTTTAAATGCGGCAGGTGATTTTTCGTTAAATGCGCAAAAAACAGATTTAGAGATGAATAAACTCAATAGCTTAAATATTGGCTATTCATATAAATTTAATCCGCAATGGCGTGCAAATTTATCTGCATCGATTTTTGATTTTGATGATGATTCAGCCTATGCAAAACTCAATCCTGACGCAAATAAGCGTTTAACGGATTATGCTGCCAATCTGTTTTATTCACCGGCTGAGCAAATTGATATTGGTATGGAATATCATCAAGGTAAGCGTGAAGTGTTTGATGGAAGAACAGCAGATGTTTCTCGCATTAACTTTGTGTCGATGTACAAATTCTAAAATAAGGTGAGCTGCGCAATGGAAAAAATAGTTCAACCTGACACAACACATATCTTGTCAAAAAGCTTTATTTTCATCATGGCAATGGCATGTGGAATTTGTGCAGGTTCGAACTATTATAACCAGCCTTTGATTTATTCTATTGCAGAAGCTTTACAGGTCAATGCAGAGCAAGTCGCTTTAACAATTGTAATCGGTCAACTCTCTTATGCAGTTGGTCTGTTTATCTTGGTGCCGCTCGGTGATTTTTTTGAAAAGCGTAGCTATATTTGTCTGTTGATGTGCTGCACAGGTTTTGCCCAGATCGGACTTTCTTTAAGTCAAAGTTTGCCTGTATTGTATGGTTTTACCTTTTTAGCCACCTTCTTTTCGATTACGACACAAGTCTTGGTACCGTTTGCTGCTGGTTTGGCGAGCCCTCAAAAAAGCCCGCAAATTGTCGGAACATTGATGAGTGGCTTGTTTTTAGGCATTCTCTTAGCCAGATCAATCGCAGGCTTACTTTCGACCGTTTGGTCATGGCATGCGGTGTATTTACTCAGTGGTATTGTGATTTTAGCTTTTGCAGTAGTGATGTGGCTTAAATTACCCGTTGCTCGAAAATCTCATCAATTAACAGTGCTGCAAATTTATCGTTCATTGTTTACATTGGCCGTTGATCAGCCACATTTAATCCGCCGTGGTCTGGCAGGTGGGATCGGCTTCGGCATATTGGCGTTGATCTTTACCACCATGACTTTTATTCTTGCCAATGCGCCTTATCATTTCAATGATTTCCAAATTGGTTTATTTGGCATAGTTGGTTTGGCGGGTGTGTTTGCAACCCCTTGGGCGGGAAAACAAATTGCCAAAGGATTGGAAAATAAGGTTGCACTGATTTGTATGTGGTTATTGGTACTGGCATGGATTCCACTGTTTTTTGCCCAGCAGTCTTTGCTGGCTTATGCAGGGGGTGTGATTTTGGCTTATTTTGGTTTATCGGCCTTTCATGTACTTAACCAAAATCTAGTCTATCGAATTTCAGCACAAGCACGTTCTCGAATTAACTCTATTTATATGACATTGTATTTTGGTGGTGCTGCGTTGGGTTCTTTGGTTGCGGTCTACACGTGGAAACATTGGGGATGGAGTGTCTGTGTGGCTGTGGGTTTAGCCATGGCAATTCTAAGTTTTATAATTGACCGAATAGATTTTTATGTCATGAAGAAAACAGTGATAAAAGAATAGGGGCTGTTGACAATTCGTCTATGTTTGCGACTACGTGTGTTTTTTAGGCGATACTAGGCGCGAAATACGAAATTTAGTCATTCTAAATAATGAGAAACATCGTTTCGCAAGGTAACACGTAGCGGCAAAAAACACACTAGTCCCCCGCTGCGCCTTGCGCTGCAAACAAAGCAGTGCTTTGTTCTTGCTCAGGGTTGTGGCTAAAATTATCTCAGCCTTCGTTATGAAACTCGAAAATAGTCTCGCTATTCTCTTCGTTTCCTGCCTTGCCTGCTCAATTTTAGCCTACAACGCAAGCCATTTATTAAGTGTCAACAGACCCTAAGCCGTAAAAGGGCTTAGTCTTTTTATTATTTTCGTATGATCATCAGTGTTGCCGTCGCAAAAGCATAAATTTTGCCATTTTCATCCACAATTTTACCTTCTGTGGTAATGATATTACGTCCAGCATTAATCAGTTCAGCTTGTGCGTAGTAGGCGGTATCGATCTGCATTGGGCGAATCATTTTCACATTGAGATCAATCGTGCCATAACCCATGCCATGTTCCAGCAAGGTATGTGCTGCACTTCCCGTTGCAGTATCTAAAGCAGTCGCACAAAAACCGCCATGGATTGTTCCTTGTATATTTCGATGCGCTTGACTTGGCGTAACCTTATACGTCGCTTTGCCTTTAGAAACTTCGATTAACTGCATAGGAATGGTTTGCGCCATGGGTGACGCTGGAATTTCACCATTTTTTAAAGCAGTTAAGAATTCAAGACCTGTGTATTGAGGGTTATCCATAAATCATCCTTGGAGTGTTAAGCGATCTAATTACCATACTATAAAATTTAATTTTACGAAATAATATTTTGCTATACAAAATTATTTTTTAATCAAATATTATACTTGAATTTTTATTTATTTAAATATTATTGTTAAAATACAGCTTGTTGTATCGGTTTTTCATATTTTTGGTGGTATTTTTGAATAAATTTATCTAATAAGAATGAAAATAAATTTTGCAATAAGAAATTTATTTGATATTTTTAAGCAATCGTAAAATAAAATTGTCATCCAAGGGAAATCATCTCTATCTGCATCATCGGCAGAAGAACTGAAAGGGAAACACTATGCCTTTATACAAAGCACCACTGCGTGATATGCAATTTGTATTGCATGAAATGCTGCAAACAGAAGAAAACTACCAAAAACTACCCAAATATCAGGAAACGGTCAGTCGTGAATTGATCAATCAATATTTAGATGCCGCAGCAGACTTTTGTGAAAATGAGCTTGCACCCATCAATCAAAATGGTGATCAGGAAGGTTGTCATTTAAATCAGGGTGTTGTTACAACCCCAGCGGGATTTAAACAGGCTTATCATAAATATACTGAATTGGGTTTTACCTCACTGACGGCGGATCCTGAATATGGCGGTCAAGGTCTACCCACATTATTGCGTATTGCAATCTCAGAAATGCTGTGTGGTTCTAACTGGGCTTGGGCAATGTATCCAGGCTTATCGCATGGTGCAATGCGCACCATTGAACATCATGGCACAGCAGAACAGAAGCAACAATTTTTAAGCAAACTGATTAGTGGCGTGTGGACAGGGACAATGTGTCTAACTGAGTCACATGCCGGTTCAGATTTAGGTTTGATCCGCACCAAGGCCGAACCAAACCCAGATGGAAGTTATGCAATTACTGGCGAAAAAATCTTCATTTCTGCTGGGGAACATGACCTTTCAGAAAATATTATTCATATTGTTTTAGCCCGACTACCACAAGCACCAGCGGGGACCAAAGGGATTTCACTGTTTATCGTGCCTAAATTTAACCTCGATGATGCAGGTGATTGCCAAGATCGAAATAATGTTATCTGTAGTGCGATTGAACACAAGATGGGGATTCATGGCAATGCAACCTGTGTTTTAAATTTTGATGGGGCCAAGGGCTATTTAATTGGCCCTGAAAATCGTGGGTTAAATTGTATGTTTACCTTTATGAACACAGCACGTATTGGAACAGCTGTACAAGGGTTGGCGGCTTCGGAGATTTCATTTCAAGGTGCATTGAGTTATGCCAAAGAACGTTTGGCGATGCGCGCTTTATCAGGTGCAAAATATCCAGATAAAAATGCTGATCCGATTATTGTACATCCAGCTGTGCGTTCGATGTTAATGACGCAAAAAGCCTTTTCTGAAGGTGGCCGAGCATTGGCATATTTTTTAGCTCAGCATGTTGATATTGTTGAAACATCCAATGATCCTGAACAACAGAAAATCTCAGATGAATTGTTAGCATTTTTAACCCCGATTGCCAAAGCTTTTTTAACTGAATCAGGCAATGAAGCTGCAAAACACGGCGTACAAATTTTTGGTGGGCATGGATTTATTGTTGAACATGGCATGGAGCAAATTGTTCGTGATGCCCGTATCTCAACCTTGTATGAGGGAACCACAGAGATTCAGTCTATAGATTTGCTGGCACGTAAGGTGCTCAAGTCGGATGGCAAACTATTAAAAAATATGACTGATTTAATTGAGCAGTTTATTGCAGCTAATCAATCAAATACCGTATTGGTAGCTTATCTGGAAAAACTGACGGAACTCAAGCAACAGTGGTTATCAATCACAGACAGTGTTGCCAAAAAAGCACAGCAAAACCCAGAAGAAATTGGCGCTGTTTCAGTTGATTATCTGTATTTCTCTAGCTATGTCGTGTTTGCTTATCTTTGGGCACGTATGGCGCAAGTAGCAGATGAAAAGTTAAGCCAAGCAACGCAGGACGAAAAATTTTATCAGGCTAAATTAACCACAGCGAAATTTTTCTTTCAAAAATTATTACACCGTACCCAAAGTCATGCGGCTGCTATTGCATCAGGTGCTGAAGCGGTAATGGAATTAGAACAAGATGACTTTGCTTTTTAAGCAGGGTCAGGCTGTTTTTTATTTAAATGAGTAAAAATAAATGGATTTTCAACATATTTTGATTCGTCAGGAAAATCGGGTGGGCTATTTAACCTTAAACCGTCCCGAGGTGCTGAATAGTTTTAATGAGCAAATGCATCGTGAAATTGCTGCAATTTTAGACCTGTGGGCGGTTTCTACTGAGATTAAAGCCATTGTAATCTCTGGTTCAGGCAAGGGCTTCTGTGCGGGTCAGGATTTAAGAGCCAGAAACAAAGAGGTGATAAGCGCAGCTGATTATGATGCAGGTGCTGCCTTAGAAAAATTTTATAATCCGTTAGTCGTTAAAATTTCCAATATGGCTAAACCTGTTGTGGCTGCGGTCAATGGTGTAGCGGCTGGTGCAGGGGCGAACTTGGCTTTGGCTTGCGATATTGTTGTGGCCAAGCAATCTGCTACGTTTATACAATCTTTTTGCAAAGTCGGTTTAATCCCAGATGCAGGTGGGACGTGGAATTTGCCACATCTGGTGGGGCTTGCCCGAGCCAAAGGTTTGACCATGTTCGGGGATAAGTTATCTGCCCAGAAAGCCTTGAGTTGGGGGCTTATTTGGGAGGTCTATGAAGATGATGGTTTTGATCAGGGCGTGATTGAATTGGCGGAACGTTTGGCAGAGCAACCAAGCAGTTCGATTTCGCTAATTAAAAAGGCCTTAAATACTGCCTCGCAAAATACTTTGGCTGAACAGTTACAGTTGGAACGAGAGTTACAGCGTATTGCTGGACAATCAGACAATTATAAAGAGGGCGTTGCGGCTTTTATCGAAAAAAGGAAAGCTGATTTTACTTGATCAAATCTATGTCTAATCATGTTTAACCAGTAAAAATTAACTAAACAAGCATTCTCTTTGGAGAGTGCTTTATAATAAGTAATAAGAGGGTCTGTTTACAATTCGTCTATGCTTGCGACTACGTGTGTTTTTTAGGCGATTTTAGGCGCGAAATACGAAATTTAGTCATTCTAAATGATGAGAAACACTGTTTCGCAAGGTAACACGAAGCGACAAAAAACACGCTAGTCCCTCCGCTGCGCCTTGCGCTGCAAACAAAGTAGTGCTTTGTTCTTGCTCAGGGTTGTGGTTAAAATTATCTCAGCCTGCGTTATGAAACTTGAAAATAGTCTCGCTATTCTCTTCATTTCATGCCTTGCCTGCTCAATTTTAACCTACAACGCAAGCTATTTATGAAATGTCAACAGCCCCTAGTTTTGATCGTTGTTTACATGATGTTTTTTTAACCTTAGCAAGCTAAATAGAGCTTTTATTTTTTATATATGAAGTAAGTTGCGAGAAGAGAAGGAATACCAAAATTTAGTAAAAATATTAAGAATTCTTCTTTAACCGCATATCCCGCTTGTATGCCCATATACATATTCCAGCTCATTGCTACAAACCAAATCAAGATGAACAGAATAAAAAATAATGTTGGACTAAAGCGACCACGTAATATTCGACTTATAAAAAGAATTGCAAGGAGTAGCATTATACCGATGAGAATCGTATAGAAAGTTCGCATATTGGGTCACCATTTGAATTAGAGATTATTTATATTTTCATTCATCATATCGAAGTTGCTTTACCACATTTGTTTTAACTTTATTTTATTGTTGAGCATAATACTTCCCTTATTTGGGCGACTTAATGATTAAAGTAGCGAATAAGACAAGGATAAATGTTTTTAGTAGAACAATAATGATATGAAACTTGGCATGTCTATTCGAATTTTCGAACAATCTAAAAGCTAATGGGCATTTTTGATATAGTTCAAAAATGAGCAACAACGTCCAGTCTAAAATTGTTGCTTGGGGTGCTTTGATCTGTTGATTCAATTTAGGAGCGGGAAGGTCAATGATCCTGATTCCCTTGGCTAAGTTTTTGAAGACTAAATTCTCCAGATGAGAATTCTGGAGAATCAATGAAGCTCACGTTTGTAAAACCCTATTAAGGCAAATCTAATTCTTTACGCATCTTTAAAGATCGAAGTAATGCCTGATCACGAAGTAATTGAAGATTCTTATCGCCTAGTTTTTTAACAAACTGCTGAGTTTCTTCATTCAGCATCTCAATTTTTTCTTCAGACAAGGTATAAGGGTGCATATCAGCCCACCATTCAGACATCGGTTCACCTAAATGATGCATAGCAGCTTTAAATCCATGTTGATTGGCCAACTGCATATTTAAATAAGGACCAAATATTGCCCAACGTAATCCGGGGCCATTGGTGATAGCGATATCAATATCTTCTGCGCTACATACACCTTCAGAAACCAGATAAAACGCTTCTCTCCAAATTGCAGACTGTAAACGATTAGCGACATGGCCTTTGACTTCTTTTTGAATTAAAATCGGTTTTTTTCCCAATAATCTATAAAATTCAAAAGCATCATGGATATAGTTCGCTTGGGTTTTTTCTCCACCAATAATCTCAACCAACGGTAATAAATGTGGTGGATTAAAAGGATGGCCCAGTACAATTCTTTCAGGATATAGACAATCATGTTGAATATCTGAGATTTTTAAGCCAGATGAACTTGAGGCGATAATGCTATCTTTGGGGCAGTTTTGAGTGAGCTGTGCATATAAGTCTTTTTTTAGATCAATTCGCTCAGGACCATTTTCTTGAATAAAATCCGCATCTTTTACCGCATCTGCTAGATTTTGATAAAAAGTGAGATTTTTTAAAGTGTCTGAAACATAATGATTAGAAGAAGTGGTTTGCTCTTCAGCCAGTTCAAACAAATCAAGTAAATAGGTCTGAACTCTATTTTTTAAATTTAATTCTGCATCAACTGCAGGATCAAAAGCACTCACCTGAAATCCTTTACTTAAATAGAATGCTGCCCAACTTGCACCAATAACACCAGTACCGATAATGGCAACTTTATTTATGGGTTTCATATATTCATTTTCCTTGAATAACCTGAGAACGTTGGATTGTCTCGCTATGACACATGACAAAGTGAGCCTTTCACTTTGATAAAAACTAAAGATAGAAAAACTAAAAAACAGTAGGGGAGGATTTCCCCCTACAAATGAATATGTATTACATCTGGTTAGATGATTTACATAGAGACAAATTCATGATCATTGCAATCATCAACTGTATTACTGAGCGGTATAACCACCATCCATAACCACTGCTTGACCTGTCACCCCCGCCGCTTTTTCACTCGCCAAGAAAACGGCATAATCTGCAATTTCTTCAACATTGAGTAAGCGTTTTTGTGGCACCATGGCTAAAATGACATCTTCAAGTGCACTTGTTTCGCTGACATTACGGGTTTTGGCTAAATCTTTAATTTGACCACGTACCAAAGGTGTATCGACATAACCTGGGCATAATGCATTGACCGTGATTCCATCACGAGCAGATTCTAACGCTGCAACTTTAGTTAAACCGATCACCCCATGTTTGGCACTGTTATAACCCGCTTTTCCAGCAAAGCCGATTAAACCATTGATCGAAGCCATATTGATAATACGGCCATAGTTTTGTGCCTTCATGATTGGAAATGCATGTTTGATTCCAATAAAAGAACCCACCAGCATGACATTCAGTAGTTTTTGATAAATGGCAGTTGGAAATTCTTCGATGGCAGCAACATGTTGAAAACCAGCATTATTGATCAAAATATCCAAACGACCAAAGGTGCTATGTGCTAGACCAATAGCAGCAGCATAAGCATCTTCATCTGAAACATCACAAGGTGCAGATAAGGCTTCAAATCCATCAGTTTTTAAGGCTAAAACTGCTTCATTACATTTGTCCGCATTCATATCCGAAATCACCACTTTTGCACCTTCAAGGGCAAATTTTTTGGCAATTTCAAGTCCAATACCACTTGCTGAACCTGTGATAAATGCAACTTTATCTTTGAGAAGTTGACTCATTATTGACTCCCTGTGTTCATTTTGAAGATAAACTTAGACGATACCAAACCATGTAAATGCAGCAATTGCGACAAATACTGCAACTGTTTTAATGATGGTAATGGCAAAAATGTCTTTATAAGATTGTTTATGTGTAAGTCCAGTGACAGCAAGTAGGGTAATCACGGCACCGTTATGCGGTAAGGTGTCCATACCGCCAGATGCCATTGCAACAATACGATGCATCACTTCAGCAGGAATGCCCATTGCTGCAATAGCTGTATTGTATTGGTCAGCCATGGCACTGAGGGCAATACTCATACCGCCAGATGCTGAACCTGTAATCCCTGCCAAAACGGTTGTGGTGACTGCACCATTGACCAATGGATTGGTAAATGTATGACCTAAAGCATGGCTGATCACGGCAAAACCCGGTAAAGCGGCAATGATTGCACCAAAACCATACTCAGATGCAGTATTCATCACAGCGAGTAGAGAACCACCTATACTTGCATTTACACCTTCTTTAAAGCTGGTTGAAACACGACGATAATCGAACATAATCGCGGTGATAATCCCAACGATTAAAGCTAAACCAACTGCCCAAATCGCTGATGTTTTTGCGACATCGACAGTGTAGTTTGCTAGTCCAAGCGCATTAAAATCAAAGCCATTTGGATACCATGTTTTAATTGCTGTAGATAAATATTTATTCATCACTGCAACTAAAATTAAGGGAACAAATGCCATAAATTGACGTAGACCAGAACCATTATCTTGTTGCTGAGATTGATTTTCGAATTGTTGAAGTTCGGCTTCTGTTAAAGTAATACCAGATGCAAAACCATCTCCATTGCGAGCAGCAACACGACGACGCCATTCCAGATAAGTTAAACCGACACCTAAAACAAAGATTGCGCCGATAATTCCTAAAAATGGCGCTGCATAAATATTGGTTCCAAAAAATGTAGTTGGAATAACGTTTTGAATCTGAGGCGTACCCGGTAAGGCATCCATGGTAAAGGAGAAAGCACCCAGTGCAATCGTGCCAGGAATCAAACGTTTAGGGATATTTGCTTGTCTAAATAATTGGTTTGCAAAGGGATAGACTGCAAAAACCACGACAAATAAACTGACGCCGCTATAGGTTAAAATTGCCCCTAGCAGAACAACGGTAAGCATTGCATTTTTAGAGCCAATTAATTTAACAATCGTTTTGGCAATGGATTCAGCAATACCTGACATTTCAACGACTTTACCAAAAATCGCACCCAGCAAAAACACCAAGAAATAATCTTTAATAAAGCCCACCATTTTTGGCATAAACACACCAGAATAAAATGGTAAAACGTTGGCAGGGTTAATCAGCAAGACGGCCAATAAGGCACAAATCGGTGCCATGAGAATTACAGAAAATCCTCTGTAGGCTGTGTACATCAACAAGCCAAGAGAAAGTAAAATTATACCCAGTTCCCACATATTTTTACTCCGTCCTTAAAGAATATATGTCAAAACCCACCTTGTTTTTATTTCAAATCACGACAAGGCTATCTCAATCATAAAAATGCATTAGTGAGTGAAACCAATAAAAATGGATATCTAGAGAAATTAATATTGATCAATAAATTTAGCTTTTATAAATCGTCCAGACTTATAAATTGGAATATCCATTTCCAAATGATGGATAAAACTATAATCCAAATTATTCGAGGCATTGTTTGAAAATATTTATGAGTCAATATGGAAAACTAATGAATAGAAACAAGTTTCATGAGGTTTTTGCGCAATAGGTCATAGATAAGCAAAAGAAAAAAGCCAAATTGGAGATGCAGATGAATGAGTATATGTTCAACGTTTTAATTTTTATTTACAGCAGTGGTTTTATTGACAAGTATGTTGCTTGAAATACGTAATATATCGATTTTGTCCTGATTTAAATGCATAGACATATTTTTTACAGATCACACAAATTAAAAACTTTCATTAAGACATCAATCTGAGCAAAAACGAGATCAGCTAGCATGGATTGATATCTTATTCTATAAGCAAAACGATAGCTCAAATGACTCATTTTAGGATCAAAACTCGCTTGGTTTAGCGTATTATAGAGCTATAAATCAGTTAGGTTGCCGTATGACACTCAAACAGTTAAAAGCTTTTTTAGTTCTTGCTCGGACATTGAATTATGCCAATGCTGCCAATGAACTTTGCCTAAGTCAATCTGCTTTAAGCTTAAGTATCAAAAGTTTAGAGGATGAGTTGGGTGGCAAGCTGTTTAAGCGCAATACCCGCCGTGTGGATCTTACCGCTGAGGGAAATTCGTTGATTCCATTTGCTAAAAAACTTTTGGCAAATTGGGAAGACATGGAAAGAGATGTTAAACAGCGTTTTAAATTACATCGTGGCACATTGAATATTGCCTCGATGCCTTTCGCGACACATGCTGTTTTACCTGCTGTACTGCATGAATTTAATAAGAATCATCCCAATATCAATTTTTCAATCCATGATATTCCTAATGAAAAAATTATTGAAAAAGTCCAAGAGGGCATTTTTGAAATTGGGATTTGCTTTGAACCGCAACACAATGATCAATTAATATTTAAGCCATTTTTCAATGAAGATTTTTTAGCACTACTTCCCAAAGATCATCAGTTGGCGCAGCGTAAAAGTGTGACATGGCGTGAGCTGTATGCTTATCCTTTTATCACTTTACAGAAACCTTCGATCATTCGACACGTGGTGGAAGAGAAATGTTCACAAAATAATATGATCTTAGATTTAAAACTTGAGTGTCATCAGATTAGTTCATTGTCGCATTTCGTGGCTTTTGGTATGGGGGTCAGTGCGATTCCACGTCATTTTCAAAATTATATCGATAAAGAAAATAATGTCTTGGTCGAAATTGAAGAGGGCAATGTCAATCTTTCGGTTGGGATTATTTATAAAAAAGATTTTGAACTTTCTAATATTTCTTCGCAATTTATTGAAACGATATTGGCACATCAGTTTTAAAAGAATTTCACCCCATCATAAAGCCCACTGTTTCAGGATGAAATCAGATTAATGAGTTTTACTCATTAGACATTTGAAAGAATCAATTTCTAAAATAATTTGCTCGATGTTAATAATAATAATTCTAAAGGACATAGAGTTAAAACGATGAAAAAAGTTGTCGCGAATGCACATGAGGCTTTGGCTGATGTGGTTGCAAACAACCAGACTTTTGCAGTGGGTGGTTTTGGATTATGTGGTATTCCAGAAGCATTGATTGATGCCTTAAAAGAAATTGGCGTAACGGGTCTAACCTGTATTTCTAACAATGCAGGTGTGGATGATTTTGGTCTAGGCAAGCTTTTACAAACCAAACAAATTAAAAAAATGATTTCATCCTATGTCGGTGAAAACAAAGAATTTGAACGTCAATATTTAAATGGTGAGCTTGAAGTTGAGTTGACACCTCAAGGCACTTTGGCTGAAAAGTTACGTGCAGGTGGTGCTGGAATTCCAGCGTTCTTTACCCAAACAGGTGTTGGGACATTGATTGCCGAAGGCAAAGAAGTTCGCGAATTTGATGGTAAAGATTACATACTCGAACAAGCATTGGTTGCAGATATTGCTTTGGTAAAAGCCTATAAGGCAGATAAAGCCGGCAACTTAATTTTTCGTAAGACTGCACGAAACTTTAACCCTGAGTGTGCAATGGCTGGCAAATTGACCATTGTCGAAGTTGAAGAAATTGTTGAAATTGGTGAGTTAGATCCAGATTCAATTCATTTACCGGGAATTTATGTAAGTCGTATTGTTTTAAATGCGCAGCCTGAAAAACGAATTGAACAATTGACATTGAAGACGGAGATTTAATCATGGCTTGGACGCGTAATGAAATGGCTGAACGTGCAGCGCAAGAGCTTGAAGATGGCTTTTATGTCAATCTAGGCATTGGCTTACCTACCTTGGTTGCAAACTATATTCCTGACAATATCAATGTCTGGCTTCAATCTGAAAATGGCTTATTGGGAATTGATGAATTTCCAACACAAGCTACTGTCGATGCAGATTTAATTAATGCGGGTAAACAAACCGTAACTGCACGTAAGGGTGCTGCATTTTTCTCTAGTGCTGAATCTTTTGCCATGATTCGTGGTGGTAAGGTCAATATTGCTATTTTAGGATCAATGGAAGTTTCCGAAAAGGGAGATTTAGCCAACTGGATGATCCCAGGGAAAAAAGTAAAAGGCATGGGCGGTGCAATGGATTTGGTTGCTGGTGTACAAAAAGTCGTGGTGTTGATGGAACACTGTGCTAAAGATGGCAGTCCTAAAATCGTCGCTGAATGTTCATTACCGCTTACAGGTAGACTGGTCGTAAACCGTATAATTACGGATCTAGGAGTGATGGATATCACTCCCCAAGGTGTAGAGTTGATTGAATTGGCTAAAGATGTAAGCCTAGAACAGATTCAGGCGGCAACTGGGGTAGAACTGATCACCTCAAATCTCGCTGTGGCTTGATTGCGATAAAGCAAGCTTAAAATTCTAATGTAAGCAGCCAAGTTTGAATGCTAAGTCGCTTTGGCGGCTTAGACATGTTATGAATGGATATGCTATTTTTAAAAATACCCGCTTCAAAAGTATACGCATTTAAAATACAAGGTGAACTCGAATGGAAAAGATTGTCATCGTCGCTGCTGGTCGTACTGCAATGGGAAGTTTTCAAGGCAGTTTTGCAAGTTTATCTGCACCGGATTTGGGTGCAGTCGTCATTGAAAAAGTTGTTGAACAAGCCAATGTGCCTGTTGCTGATATTGATGAAGTAATTATGGGCTGTGTATTACCTGCGGGTTTAAAACAAGGTCCAGCACGTCAAGCGATGCGAAAAGCGGGTTTACCGGATCATGTTGGCGCAACCACAATCAATAAAGTCTGTGGTTCTGGGATGAAAGCTGCAATGCAAGCCAGCGACGCCATTAAAGCAGGAAGTGCCAAAATTATTGTGGTCGGTGGGATGGAGTCTATGACCAATGCACCGTATTTATTACTTAAAGCACGTTCAGGTTATCGGATGGGGCATGGTCAAGTGATTGATCATATGTTCCTTGATGGTTTAGAAGACGCGGGTACAGGGCGTGCAATGGGAAGTTTTGCACAGGAAATGGCGGATAAAAAGAGCTATAGCCGTGAGCAAATGGATGAGTTTGCAATTCGCTCACTGACACGTGCAAAAAAAGCGATTGCAGAAGGTTATTTTAAAGACGAAATCACACCTGTTAAAGTGGCGCTACGTCAGGGGGAGATCACTGTAGATGTGGACGAAAATCCTGAAAATGCCAAGATTGATAAAATCCCAAGCTTAAAACCTGCATTTGCCAAAGATGGTACGATTACAGCTGCAAACTCTAGTTCAATCAGTGATGGTGCATCTGCACTACTGATCACGTCGGCATCAGAAGCGCAAAAGCGTGGTTTAACTGTATTAGCAGAAATCAAAGGCTATACAACCAATTCCCAGCATCCTGAAGAGTTTACCATTGCACCTGTGGGAGCAATTGAAAAATTATTGAAAAATCTCGGTTGGTCCGTAGACGATGTTGATCTTTGGGAAATTAACGAAGCTTTTGCCATGGTCACTATGGCTGCAATTGATGCATTTAAACTTGATCCTGAAAAAGTCAATATTAATGGCGGTGCTTGCGCACTTGGTCATCCACTGGGTTCATCAGGTTCACGAATCATTGTGACCTTGATCCATGCTTTAAAACGCTTAGGTAAAACCAAAGGGATTGCAACACTTTGTATTGGTGGTGGTGAAGCTACAGCACTTGCAGTTGAATTAAGCGCGTAATTTATTGTTTATCGTAATAAATAGCTAAATAGTTTGTGATTCAAAATTAAAAAAGCCGGTCGTTTCAATACTGCCGGCTTTTTGCTGTTCTTTGTCATGTGAGTTTATGTATAGTCAACCAGTCAAAAACTCAAACCCAAGAAATAAATATTTTTAATTAAATTAATTATATGGCGAGATAAGCTGTTTGATTATAAAAAGTTTGCAATGCTCCACCTTACATTCAAAGTTTCAATACCTTTGTGTAGGCGATGCCTGACTTTTCGCAGGGATTGCCAAACCTTGCGCTGCAAACAAAGCAGTGCTTTGTTTTTGCTCATGTTGGGCGAGGAGTATGTCCTGTACCCCCGTATTCCCACACACAAGGGGCGACATACATGTCGCCCCACGGTAGGACAACCATTTATAATTCAAAAGCACAATGCTTTATCATTAAATCTTACCATTTATGACTATAAGTCACTTTCAATGTTGCACCTGATGCCAGCAGATGGCTGGTGTTATTACTGGTGCGGAGAAGTTGGCTGTATAAAGGATAGTATTTACGGTTAAACATATTTTCTAAGCCAATCGTAACGGTATCTTTTTTGTTGAGGGCAAAACTACTGATTAAATCTGCAGTGGTATATGACTTCACATCATAACGACCAAAACTGTTGAGACCGTTTAAGCGATAATCTTCTGAACCAAAATATGTCGCTTGTAAACGATTTGTCCATGTGTCTGTTGGGCTATAAGAAATGTATCCTGTTACTTTTAATGGTGGAATACGGTAACCCGTCATGTCTTGTTCTGTATTGGTGTTCTGTGGCGTTTCACGGCCTTTCATCCATGTAACACTTCCTCCTGCTCCCCATACTTTTGCATCATCAAGATAATCAAGAGTTGCTTCTACACCAGTCACTTTTTCTTTGGTACGCGTCAGTATCAAGCCATTGTTAAAGGATTGAACACCACCCAGATCTGACGTTGACTGAAACACCGCTAAGCTTGAGCTAAAATTATTAAAATGACCATTCCAACCGAGCTCGTAATTATCCACCTTAACCGGTTCAAGGAATGATGATGCTAAGTTAAATCCTTCTGTTGCATTACGGATCACCACCCCTACATCTGGCAATTGAAAACCTTGATTAAAAGATGCATAAATCGAGTGCTGATCTGTTGGCTTAAAGGTGATATTGGCATTATATAACCATGCATCCGCCGTCACTTTACCACCCTTAACAGTATAAGGATTTGGTTTACCTAGTTGTGATAGTGGAACAAAGCTATCAATTTTTGCATAACTGTCTTCATAACGCGTACCAACTTCTGCAGACCATTGCTCATTAAAATTATGCTTTAATTGCGCAAAACCGCCGATACTTTGGGTAGTTAATTCAGGTAAATAGATCAGTTTTCCATTTTTAACAAATTCTAAGCCACCAGATTGGACATAAATTGTAGGATCAAACGTGTCTAGAGGCATTTCGCTTTTTTCACGACTAAAATCGCCACCCCAAACAATCGACGTATCACCTAAAAATTCTAGTGGAGTGTTTACGGTTAGGCGACTGCCAAGAACATTATTGTTTTGATAAACCTGATCGACTTTTCCACCACGTGTAATGACTTGACGGGCATCAAATGGCGAGAAGCGAGTAAAAAAGTCTCGGTAATAGATTTGCCCGTCAACTTTGCTGCCAAATAAATCTTTATTGTTATAGGTTAAATTGTAGATTTGATTTTCATTTTTATTCTGGTCTTTTAATTTAAGCCCTTTGATTGCTTTCGCAGGTACGCTACCTGCAGGAAGTTTTGCTACACTTGGGTCAGAGGCATAGTCAGAATCTTGTTCAGCGTTATAGTAATTTGCTGCAAATTGTAGATATTGGTTATCATCAATGTGATAGCCAAGTTTCCCGCCTACGCTATATGCATCCGCATCAAATAAATCACCTTGACTTGGTTCTGGTGCAACACGATCGCCTCGGGCATCGTATGGACTACCAATACGTTGATAGCCAAAATCAAATGCATAGTCAAAGTTATTTAAGCTTCCAGAAAAATATTGATGAATATCTCCACTTAAAGCATCTGTACGAAAGTTGGTCAAAGCGCTTTGTAGCCCAATCACAGTTTTTGCAGTCGGTTCACCGCCCGCCGCTTTGGTGGTGATTGAAATCGTTCCGCCAGCAGCACCACTTCCATAAATCGCATTACTGCCACGAATGACTTCTATCCCCGTAATACTTTGCGGGTCGATAGATGAAAGACCTCTTGATGTATCACGTGTCAAATTCATAGGTACGCCGTCAACCAAGATCAAGGCATTACGTCCGCGTAAAGTTTGCCCATAATCGGTAATTGTACGACTTGAATCAGATAAGCCAGGCACAACTTTGGCTAAAACAGTGGCGATATTTCCAGAAGACGCATTTTTTAGAAATTCAATTTGTTTTTCATCTAATTTGGTCACTTGTTTTGCAGAAGAGGAGAATTCATCTGAGCGTGATGCGCTGACAGTAATGGTCGGAAGCACTGCCGCTTTGTTCTCTGTATCTGTAGCTTCTGTGGGTGAAATAGCAAAAGAGGATTGCGATAAAAAGATGAACCCACCAATTGATATAAGTGGAATGATTTTTTTTACATCAGACTTCTTATTAAAAATTTTGTTGCTTTTCATCTTGCTTCCTTTTATCTCACCCTGAGATTGCTTTAAATTGACGAAAGTATAATTGAGAATGATTGTAATTCACAGTAACAAATAAACAAACAATAAAACATTTATATTCAGCTTAAATTTAATTGAGTGGAATAGCTGATACACCACTCAAGGTTTAGAGATCTATACAATTTCTTTATATGAATCAATATGAAGCTGATGTGCTTGACGAGTAATACTGCGATCATCACCGAGCACAAAAAGTTTTACAGACTGGTGTTTCCACAACGCAATATCTTCAGGCTGGCGCGGAATTGCGCAGAAATATTTACCCTGTTGTTGAGTTTTGCTATATATCTCTTGGATCTTTGCTTGAACTTGCGGATGGCGCGTTTCCCAAGGAACGCCCATAGACTGAGAAAGATCTGCCGCACCTTCAAGAATAATATCGATCCCATCAATAGCTAAAATTTCATCGATATTTGCTACACCAGCTAAACTTTCAATCATTGCGACGACAACTGTTTCTTTGTGTGCGTGTTGCACAAAATCAGTTAAGCTCTGCATGCCATAGCGATTTAACCGAGTTGAATTTAAGCCCCTTTGCCCTAGGGGCATGTAGTGGCAATAATTCACAGCTTCTTGGGCTTGTTGTGCATTTTCTATACGTGGTAATACAATTCCAGTCACGCCAGCATCGAGTAAAGGTAAGATCAAGTGATTGGCGGTTAAGGGGACTCGAACCAATACATCAAGCTGCATGGCTCTAGCGGCTAAAATCATGCTTTCAACTTGGGATGTACTAAATAAAGTATGTTCCAAGTCAATAATAATAAAGTCATAGCCAGCCAGTCCCAATTGCTCCACATGAATTGGTGAGGCAATAGAACAGAATATGCCATACAGTGACTCACCATTTTCCATGCGTTTTTTAAAGGGAACTGAAGCTTTATTCATATTCAATTTCCTTAATTAAACTCAACGGATTTGGGGTGGTTTGTACTCTTAATCGGATTTCTGGTAGGAAGCGACGACTTGCAAGTTGTTCAATATCGATGGTGTCATCTGTAAAGTTAAACAATTCATATCTTTGTGCAAATTCTGGATGCTTTTCTTTATGTTGATTGATGATCGATCTTAACATTGTCCAAAATTTGATTTCATCAAAATCATAATGCGTGTTTAAAAATATGGCCAATTCCGCTAGATTGACAAACCAAAGTGCATCTTGGGTAAAATCTCTTAACTCATTTGCTGCGTGTGTTTCTAAAAAAGAATTCGGGTTAATTTTGGCATGTTCTTTAGGCGCGTCTTGTAACTCGGGTAATAGCTCTGGATTTCTTAACAAATGACGACTAAAGCGAATACCATCATGGAAATCTTTTAGAGCAGCTTTAACAGGTAGACCATCTTTGTGAATTAACACCATATTTTGTGCATGAGATTCCAATGCTAAGCCGTGACACCATAAAATATGCATAATTGGCAGGTAGGCATTTTTTAATAATTTCTCTAACCAAAACTCGATCCCGTATTGTTTGATCCAGTGGTCTATCAGCGGTTTTTGGTCAGTATCAAGTTGCATTAGACCTGTAACTGGTGTTGCTGATTCGCCTTCATTGAGATAATGATAAATACTTTCACGCCAAATACAGGCCAGTGCGCCATATTGAACAGCTAAGGCGATCGGCTGATTGATAGAAAGTCCAGCAATTTCTCTTAAAATAACGGGTTTACGTTGTTTTTCTAAAATATGGTCTTGCTCAACGATTTTATACAGCCAGTCACTCATTTTTGCCGCATTTTGCACAGTATGTGGTGCTAAAACACGAGAGGTCGACGTGTTAACTAAATTCATCGCTAATTTTAGTGATAACGCTGAAATATCCGTGATGTTTGATAATGTTCGGATTGATTGTTGCGGTAAATAAGTAGGTCCAGCGATTTTCAATGGAATGATCAGTTGATTGCTGATTGCATCTTGATAATATAATTCAATAATTTTATCCCATTGCCAAGGATGAATGGGGCTAAGAATATAATCATTGAAATCAACTTGATGTGCTGTCAATTCCTCACGGATTGCGTGAAGGTCTTTGTCTGAAAAATGCTGTTTATACAGTTGATTTAAGTTGATCGTTTCACTCAAAACCAATTTGCATAAGCTTTTATGAGTAGCAGCCCATTGAACAGAGAATCCTTGGGATAATTCAGGTGAGTATTTTTGATTTTCCTTAAGATCAAAGCCTATTCTAGATTTAAAACTTGGATGATAGAGATGTGCATTGTTTATACGGGCTTCTTGCTCAATATATGACAGTGTTCTTAATGGTTGGTTGGGTGATAGACCCAGTGTTTGTGCATGTTTGACATAGGTAAGATTGAGCTCATCATTAAAGTTTTGCCATTTGATTGGATCAGCATCAATAATATGTTTTAAATCAGCCAATAATGCTTTTAAATTTGGACTGCTTGATGACTTTTGAACGGCATCATAACGGACTAAACTCGATGGATTTAATTTAATTCGGTTAAAACTAAAATGTTGTTTAGCGTCGCAGCAATAAAAAAGATCATCTGAAATAAAGAATTTAATTTGCCCATTTGATTTTTCGTAGTTAAAGGCATTTTCAAAGATTAATGCTTCTAATAATTGCCCGATGACACGTCTTTCCGCTTGGACTTTATAATCAATTTGTTGCGTAGCTTGAAGAGGGGTCAGTGTTTGAGCGCCTCTGTATTTATAAATCGGATTTTCAATATCAATCCAAATCGGGTTACCACCACTGTGATATAAGGTGTTCATCATATTTGCCTTAATAGGTAAAGTGAGAGAGTTAAGCAAAAGGTTGCAGTAGTGCTGTGCTTTATCTGAGAAGTTTTCATCGATCAGGGTTTGTCTGGTGGTTTGCCAAAGTTCACTTTCTTCAATAATGCTTACTCTTGATATCGCACTAATCAGATGCGCAATATGATTAATGACTAAATAATATTGCAGAAAAATCCATGCATCCTTTTGAGAAAACCAAACAGTGCTATCTTCAGAGACTGAGGAATGATCATTGAGCATCTCAGAAACCACACTAATCCCTTCCATATCACGAATAATCAGTCGAGCAGGGAAGCCTTGTTTAAATTCCATCAAACTGTTTTGCATATGGGCTTCAACACTAATCCCTTTATTTGCAAACAATTCAATCAGTGGAACCAAGGAAACTTGAATATATTGTTTCCACCAATCAGCAAGAAAGGCTTTTGAGTGACTATTTGGAAGTCCTTGGGCTTGTGCGGCCTGATCAATAAACGCCATTAAGGGGATCTGATGATGCTCATTTTCTTCGACTAAACCACCTAGCATCCGAGTATTTTCAAGCGTTTCCGTAGCTAATCCTGCGCGATATATAATGCCAAAAGAACTTTCTAACTCAGGGATTTTGACAGTTTTGGCTGTAAGCTCTGGAAGAATGAGCATATTTTTATAGTGTTGATTGATCTGATGCTTAAGAATGATTTTACTGGCATCAATCGCTCTTTCCATTTCATCCATAGGGTTGTTACGAATAAAACTGGTAATACGCACATCAATGGAGAGTTTTAGAAAAATATTAGATTGCGGTAACCAGACGGTTCGTACTGAAGATGTAGGCCAAACGGTTTGTCCTAAAGCACCTAAATATCGAACCTCATGATTTTCTAAATAGCGTTTTAAGGAAGGATGTAGGAGTAAAAAGTTTGCTTGCCACGGATGTGTAGGCAAAAGTTCATAATTTTCGAAGTCATCTTTAAGGCGCTGTCGTGCATGCTTCAATACGTCTTCTTCAATCAGTTGATCAACATTATTATCGCTGACAAGTTTTTGGATTAAGGATGAATGCACTGCGAAGTAGTGTAACTGAAACGTCGCACCTAGCTCTGGGCTATACTTTTTCATATCCTCTTTAGAAAAGCCTAGATTGGCTTTTGAGGTCACATGAAATGGATGTCCATATAACATGCCTTGTTCAGCAGATTGAAAACTAGAGGCCAGTTTAGGCTTTATTTGATCTACGCAGTTTTCTAAAAAGAATTTGGTATTTTCGATACTGTTTGCGATTTCAGCATAGAGATTCTGATTTTGCTTTTTATCTTTAAATCGCTGATTTAACTTTAACTCATCGGTTATCATTT
Source organism: Acinetobacter sp. GW821-FHT01C12 (assembly GCF_059422625.1). Classification (NCBI taxonomy): domain Bacteria; kingdom Pseudomonadati; phylum Pseudomonadota; class Gammaproteobacteria; order Moraxellales; family Moraxellaceae; genus Acinetobacter; species Acinetobacter sp. GW821-FHT01C12. The sequence goes on along the minus strand of NZ_JBWKXD010000001.1, from coordinate 926,825 downwards.
TAACCAACACTTTAGGATCAGTCAGACTTTTGACAGTCTTATCCTCAGTATTGAATACACAAAAAGAGCGCTGGTAACGATGATAACCTGTGCTTGAGAAATGCTGTATCGCACCATAGATGACTGAGTTAGATGCAGTAAATGGGTATGAAAAATAGGATGAATTATTTGCGTCATGTATTGTTAAAGGTGAATCCTGTTCTGAGAGAATATGCTGTTCGAGTTGAACTTGAAGTTCACGAAAAAAAGTATTCAAGTATTGTTCAAAAAGCTTGTAAGACCATGCATCGGTGGTAATGATCGGGTTCATTCTTGTACCTCTTCTAAAATTGTATTGGTTAAAAATTTGTTTAAAGTCACGATTAATCCAGCACCAATAAAAAATAATGCAGTGCAAATTAACGCGGCAGTGATATTGAAAAATGAGTATGTAAGGGTGACCGCAATCGGCCCAAACAGTTGACCGAGAACAAAGGCACTGTTTGAAATACCAATCACTTTTCCTTGATTTCTTGCATCAGTTTTTAACGAAATCGTATGAAAAATAGAGGGAATAAGTGCAGCGAAACAGAAACCTTGTATGAGTCTTAATAGCAGCACTAACCAAATATTAGTGGTCCATGTCAAAGCCAGAACCGTGATTCCACAGATCAGCGTTGCACTGACAAAATTATGAAATGAATAGCCTCTTGCATCATTACGTTTCCCCCAATAGGTTGCAGCAAAGAATGCAGCGCCCCATGAAAGTGCGTGGATTGTTCCTGTTAAACTCGCAATAGATAAGGGTGTAGTTATATTTCGACTGATTTCACTGATATATAAGATAAAACAGGACACTAAACCGAACCCGCCAGCTTGGACAAAGGTTCCTGCACTGAGCCAAGAAAAAATTGTTCGATCAAAGGATTGCAGTGTTGATGGTTTTTTATCGGGTTCAGTGACAGATGTCTGTACAGGTTGGCTCAATAAAATGGCAGCAACTAAGATTAAAATGATGACAATATATGCTGTGGCATTGAGTAAGGTTTCAACTTTCCAATGGTCCATAAATATGCCCCCGAGTACCGGACCACATAGGCAGGCCAGTGCGACACTGCTTTGGAGCTGTCCAAAAGCAAGACCTCTTTGTCGCTCGCTAGACAAGTAAGAGGTATAGGCATAAAGAATCACGGATAGACCGCAAAATCCTAATAGAATACGGGCAAAAATAAACACAAATAGATGCTGTGCTCCCGCCATTAAAAGTATAGAAATGCAGAAACCAGCCAAAGAAAGTAACAGTGCTTTTTTATGCCCAAATGTATCTGATAGATGACCAATAAGGGGGGCTGTAAATAGACTCCCTAGAGCTGGTGCTGACAGCGCTATACCTGCCCAAATGGCGGGTGTTGTCATTTGCGCCGTCAATTTTTCCATATATAGCGGCATGATCGGTATTAAGACCATCAAGCCAAAAGTCGAAAAAAATTGACACAGTAAAATAATCAAATGATCTAGGCGAGAGGAACGCATGATTTAGATATCCATGGTCTCATAGCAAGATTGGAATAAAGCATGGTAGGGATTTGACGTCATACCAATTTTACTTGGCATCCCTGTTGAATCACCTTGTTGGGCTAATAACGGGGTGAGTAATTGTTTGAATGGCCAATGGCTACTTTCAAAAACATATTTCTGAATACAGTTTTTCGATTGTTCAGAAATCGTGGCAGTTTCTATAAAGTTGACAATAATCGCTTGGATCATTTCCCAGAAATCAATTTCAGTATGATCGGTATATTTCAATGTTGCTAATGCGATAGGGTATAGGTTGATTTGTATCCCGAGGGTTATAAAATAATTAAATAAATCCTCATTTTTATTAAAAATAAGATTGTTTGGTGTACTGGTATCAATTTTATAGATTGGCGGAACAAAACCACTGTTCTGAATCGCAGGGGTGCATATTCTTAAAGTGTCATGGTCACGCAGAATAAAGCATTTAAATTGATTGTCTTGGTAACATACTAGGGTGTTTTGACCATGACACTCAGGCATAACACCAAAAGACCACAGTGTGAGAAAAGTGTGAATGAAATGGGTACTCAAATCTTTAAGTAAGTTCCATTTGTCACCTGTTATACCTAAAGCTTCCCATGGATCAATATAAGGGCAACTTAAAGCAGACATGCTAATTGGTGCTATATTTTTTTCTTGGCAAAAATGAGGTAAATGCCTCACTTGACAGCCGATAACACCTAAATTCTGTACCAACGGTTCTTGTTTTCCCAAGACCCACCAATGGGTTTCATTGCTTAAAAAGAGCTGATGTTTTAACGATGGTGTTTTGTCGATGACATCATTGAGAAAATCATATGCCGCATGACCGTTGGCTAAATATCGAGCAGGCATAGAGCGAATAGCACCCAAAGTTTTGGCATTGGTCGAGAGCTTTAAGTGCTGATTTGAATTTAAGTGATTGATTAAAGTTCGTAGCGAGGATGTTGGGCAACCAATTGCAGTGGCGAGGCCGAGGTCAATCCCTAGATATTTGTTTTCTTGAAATCTTAAATAGTCATGCTGTGTTTTAAGTACAGGTATTGCAAGGTATTCATTTGAGAGAGCCTGCATTTTTTCAATAATAAGATTTTTTTCCTCAGCAGGGAGAGCCAGTTCATCATGTGGAATGGATTCCATATTATTTATGACATCTGCTTTTTTAAATGCCCACCAATACACTTCAATTTCTTTTTGAGTAATGAGTGGACTGAGTTCACCTTTCGCATGTGCAAATGGATGAAATGCACGGTCAGCGACAAGCGAAAGTTGTTCACTCATTATGAGTGGCGAAGAAAAAGAAAGTGCGGATTGTAAGATTTGAGGAATTTTTTCAGCAGTAACTAAATTATCATGCCAATATGCAATGGCCTTTTGGTGGTTGATTGATGGCCACCATGAGGATTGAGTTAAATAATTAAAAACGTCAGCAATCGCGATCTCAGTAGTCTGTTGACTCAACGTGTTATGAAGTAAAACTTCTGCTTTTGTGATATAGAAAGGATTTACACTATTTACTTTTAAGCAGTTGAAATGTAGTTCCAACTCACTACTCAGATGTATTACAAGATAAGGCTTTTTATAGACAATATGGTTTCTGAACTCACCATAATTTTCCATATAGAGCGCATCTATAGTTTTCTGAAGTTGTGTTGTGTAAATCCGATCTAACATGTGCATTGTTCCTATAATTATAAAAGTGGCAAAACTGTGCCAATATTTTGTTTTTGTGCAGCATTGAAAAACCATTTCGCACAAACAATATCGTCGATCGCCATACCCATTGGGTTGAGTAAAATGATTTCATCATCATTTTCACGGCCATTTTTATGCCCAATAATGATGTCACCTAGTTCAGCATGTAGTTTTTCACGGCTAAATAAACCTTCTTCAACCAACACATTGATGACTTTCTTTTCTCTATTGGATTGATCCCAGTCGTCCACAATCACTTTGTCAACTTTGAGGAAAACTTCTGGTTCAATATCCATGATTGATATATTTGAAACGAAGCAACCTTTTTTAAGCCATTCAAACGGGATATAGGGTTTGTCAGATACTGTGCAAGTGATTAATACATCTGCCTGTTGGATCGCCGACTTGGCAGTTTCATGAATTTCGATTTGAAGATTTGGATATTCGCCAATAAATAAAGCTTTAAGTTTTTCTGCGGCTTCAGGGTTTAGATCAAATAAGTGTATTTTTTTAACTTGTGGATATTGTTCTAAGACCGTTTTGATTTGCATTTGGGCAATCGGACCACAACCAATCACGCTGATATCTGAGAAGTCTTTTTTGGCGAGATATTGAATTGATACACCAGTAATTGCCGCTGTTCGCATCGCACTAATTAAACTGCCTTCCATGATTGCCACGGGGTAATTTGTTTCTGCGTCATTTAAAACAATTAAGGCACTGGCACGAGGAATATTAAATTTCTTAGGATTATGTTGGCGAGAACCAATCCATTTGATCCCAGCAATAGGATCATTTCCAGCCAAATAACACGGCATGGCAATAATTCGGTCTGCAATATGATCCGCACCTTGCCAACGTAAATAGGGTTTTAAGGGTTGTACAAACTGTTTATTTGCGTGAAGTGTGAGGCCTTCAGTAATTGCTTCGATAAACGAATTACTGTGATTTGCACCAAGATGGAGTAAATCTGATTGACTAAGGTAACGAAGGCTAGCCAAATTACTCATAAATATTTCCTAAAAAGTGGAGTTAAACAACGGATTGCAAAGTGAAATTTTCTTGATTGAGATGATTTTTATTGAAATGTCTTCGCTTGATCATTTCGAACCATTCTTCGTCATAAACTAAATCTAAATAACGATCGCCTCTATCTGCTAAAAGGGTTAAAACGCATGATCCAGAAGGGATGGTCGGGATAAGTTTTTTTATTGCTGAAATAGATGAGCCGCTAGATCCACCCGCAAAAATGCCTTCATGTTCGAGGAGTTCTCGGCAGCCTAAAGCTGACTCATAATCATCAACATAGATGACATCATCTATTTCATCTGGGGAGAGTAGGGCTGGAACGGTACTTGCACCGATACCCGGAATTTCACGTGGGCCTGAGTGACCACCAAAGAGAACAGAACCGACGATATCGACTGCAATAACTTTTAAATGCGGGAATTTTTCTTTTAAGCGACGAGATACGCCCATGATTGTTCCAGAAGTACTTGCACCAACAACCAAGTAATCAATACTGCGATCGATTTGATTTATGATCTCTTCCGCTTCACCATAATAGTGGCTTTTCCAATTGTTGGGATTTGCATATTGGTTGATCCAAACAGCATTGGGCAACTGGCGGCAAAGTCGTTGTACTGTATCGATTCTTGTTTTTAAATAACCGCCGTTTTGATCTTTTTCAGAGACCATTTCGATATTGGCTTTATAGAGCTTCAACATTTGCAAGTTGGCTGAAGCAATTTTGGGGTCAATCACAGCCGTGAATTTTAGGCCGTAAATTTTGCATGCCATTGCAAGTGCAATTGCTAGATTTCCTGATGAACTTTCAACAATGTGGCTATCTTTATGAATGAGGCCAGATTTAAGCCCCTCTTGTAACATATACAATGCAGGTCGATCTTTGATACTTCCACCTGGATTGAGTAACTCCATTTTTGCGACAACGGTGATGGATTGATCGGTAAACATCCTTGAGAGTCTGATTAAAGGAGTTTTACCTATGCAATCGAGAATATTGTTATGGATCATCGTTAGAATTCTCTGGTTTTATCTGTTGCAAATGATAATCATTATTGGTTTTGTTATTATTAAAATTTACGTGAAATTTGTTGTGTTTTGTAATTTTATTGAAGAGTAAACTAAGAGAGTAATTAAGGATGTTTTTATAAGATATTGATAAATATAGTTTATATGTAATTATTGAATTAAATTATAGTGAAATTAGATGACCATTTGATTAAAATTGTTAATCAATCACTAGAAAAAATTTATAAAGCAGATGGCTATCACATTTATTTTTATTAAAGAGAATTACCGCTAGAAAATCTTAGAAACTTCAAATGAATCAGAACTGAAATTATAAAAAGGCAAAATAAATTAATAATTTAAAAATTTTTGTACTGTGTTTTTCCTGAGTTGTTGGAATTGGTCATTAGAATATTATGTTTTACATCATTAATGATAATGATTATTATTAGCGCTAAAATTCAGGCCTACAACTGAGGAAACAGGATGCGCCTTTCCCAATTCAGCTTATGTGTTTTATCTATTGCAATCAGTAGTCAGTTATATGCACAGGATGAAACCTCGAATAATCAGACATCAGTTAGCAATGCTCAACAACAAGAATCTGTCCAGAAATTACCACAGATTGTTATTACAGCAACACGGTCAGAAAAAAGCATTGCAGATATTGCAGGGACTGTACAGAACATTAGCGGAGCAGAGGTACAAAAACAGGCTGGGGCAGGGCGAAAAGTGGCAGATGTTCTTGCTCAATTGGTTCCTTCACTGGCGCCGTCTAGTAGTACTGGAAGTAATTATGGACAGACCATGCGAGGCAGAACTGTACTGGTGATGATTGATGGTGTATCTCAGACGGGGTCGCGTGATCCAGCTCGCCAATTGAACAGTATCAGTCCAGGTATGATTGAAAGGATTGAGGTTATTTCAGGAGCAACCAGTATTTATGGTTCTGGCGCAACGGGTGGGATTATTAATATCATTACCAAACGTGCTGACAAATCGAAACCACTGAGTTTTGAGACGAAATTAGGGATAACCTCTGCTGATAATTTCCGAGGAGATGGCCTGGCCTATGAAGCGGGTCAGAGCGTTTCTTTTAGCAATGATAAAATGGATGGTTTTCTTGGTGCGAACTATACCAGCCGAGGATCATTATTTGATGCGAATGGGGATCGAATCGCAACTGAACCCAATCAGACCAGCCGTAATGATACAGATACACTAGACATAAATGGGCGCCTGAATTTTAATTTGACTGACACACAAAGCTTGAGTTTTGGTGCGCAGTATTATAAGGATAAGCAAGATACTCGTTATCTACCTGATTATGGACCGAACTATACTATTGCTAAAGGGCCACAGTCTGAACGAGCAATCAAGGGACTGGAATTAAGTAATCAGCCATTTACGGATCGTTATGCCTTTAATACCCAATATCAAAATCAGGATGTATGGGGGCAGACGGTAAATTTGGAAGCCTATTATAGAAATGAAAAAGGGCGTTTTTTCCCAGTTTATGCAGGTGGCGCGACGGTAAATCAGTCGCAATATACGGTTGATGTGGCAGGAATGCGGTCTACAGTTCAGTCTGATTTTAAGCTTGCAGCGCGTGATCTTAATCTGACCTATGGTCTGGATTATGACCGGGAAAAAGATACTCAGCATTATGACGTATTGTCTGTCAGCAATAACGGTATGGTTTACAAGGATACTGGTAGAAGATTAGATGCTGGTCCAGATACTGTCATTCAAAATATCGGTGCTTTTTTACAGGCAGATTATCAATTAACGGATCGCTTTAATCTACAAGCGGGAACGCGTTATCAATATATCAAGGCAGATACAGACGCTTATACACCTTCTAGACAAACACAAAGCGTAGCGAGTGATTCAACAAATGCTGACAAGTTTTTGTTTAATTTAGGCGCAGTTTATAAACTTACTGATAATCAGCAATTATTTGCCAATTTCTCTCAAGGATTTAGTTATCCAGATGTATTACGGATGTTGCGTGATGTCTCAATTCTGACCGTTTCAACTGCGAATATAGAACCACTAACCGTCAATAGTTATGAACTGGGTTGGCGTCTGCAAGATGATCAAAAACTTGATTTAGGAATTACTGGCTTTTATAACACATCTGATAAAGTCATTCAGTTCAATGCGGACCGTTCAGTCAATATTGCTGATACTGATCAGCGTGTTTACGGTGCTGAAATGACTGCGGCATATCCAATTCTAGATGATTTTAAAATTGGTGGTACGTTGGCTTACACCCGTGGACAATATAAGGATGCTGCTGGTAATTGGCGTGAGTTAAATGCTTATCAGGTATCTCCAACTAAGGGAACTATTTTTGGTGAGTGGAATAGTGATGATGGTTATGGATTCCGTGTACAGATGCTTGCTGTAAAAGGAACTGACAAAGCATTTGAAGATGATAAGGTTGCGGTGAACAGTGATAAGGTGGTTCCAAACCGTGCTGCAAAAATAAAGGGTTATGCGATTATGGATACCCTAGTGAATTTCCCTGCGTATAAGGGGCGGGTGGATTTTGGAATTTATAACGTGTGGAATAAAGACTATCGCACGGTGTATAGCCAGCAGTCAGAAATTACCTTTTCCCCTGTGTCTAGTATGCGGGCACAAGGGCGGACCTTTGGTTTGAGTTATACTTTTAATTATTAATTGATGTTAGCTAAAAGCTGGTGCTGAGTGTTTAATTTTCACTTATCACCAGCTTTTATTATTTATATATAGTTAAACCGCCTAATTATTCATACAAGTGATTTGCATCAAGTCATTGATCATAAATGAAGCTTATAGTTATGTATGAACTTTTTGAAACTGTTGGTTATTCATTTTTGTATTTTTGAATCCTAGATGGTGATCCTACCGTGGGGCGACATGGATGTCGCCGTTGGGCGGGGGTACAGGACGTACCCCTCGCCCAGCAAAAGATTTTTGTCATCTTTTCATCTCTGAAAAGTGAGGCATCGCCTACGCAAAGGTATTTAAACTTTGAATATAAAGTGTGGCATTGCAAGCTTTTTATAATCAAACAATTTATTTTTTCCATATAATTGATTTAATTAAAAATATTAATTAAGAGAAATTATATTCTTGTGTCTGAGTTTTTTGACAGGTTGATTATAAAACAGATCCTTAACTAAAGATAAGTATCAAGTGTCGTCAAAATTTAAAACAATAGAATGGATAAGCTATTTAGCGGATTTTTTAGCCATGTTTGTAGAGGTCTATTCTATTTGAGTTGTTGTTGCACAATTTGAAATCAATAAAAATTCAATGAGTACATGTTGTATCGCCCTAATTTTGGTTCAACGTTGTTTAGTTTCCCAATACTGTTTAAAACACATTATGTGAATTGACCGAATCGAAATAAAGAGAGTCAAACATCAGCTCAGTGTGATAATCGTTTTTAAGCAGGGGCGTATTTTTAAATAAATATTTGATAAAACAATGAGAAATTTTTATCTTTTATATGACTTATAATAAAAATAGATGCATTTTGCTTAAATATTAACCACAAGATAGACTAGTCTGTATAGACAAAGCCCTAAATTTTTTAGTACAATTGATCACAATTTAGAATTAAATAATAATGCATGTCTAACAATATTTACGCTGCTTTGGAGCAGCTTGGCTTATCAGCACAAAAACGTGCGATTCACGTACAATTTTCTAATTCGGCGTTGAGCCAACAAGTGTTCCTACAACGTATCGATGGAACACATCAAATCAATGAGGGTGTTCGGCTCCAACTCATCTGTCTTGCAACGTCAGCAACTATCCCTTTAAAAAGCTTTATTGGAACGCAAGCTGCAATCGATATTGTCACAGATAAATCCGAATTAACCCGTATTTCAGGGATTGTGACCCAAGCCGATATTGGCGCATCTGATGGTTCTCTTACCATCTATCGTTTGACTGTAGAAGACCCAACAGCACTTTGGAAACACCGTAGAAACTCTCGAGTATTTATGAATAAGTCGGTTGTGGATGTGATCCAGACTGTGTTCCAAGAATGGGTGCAACGCAGCCCACTGTTTGCTTCAAGTCTAAGTTTAGATAAGAGCGGCCTAAGTAAAGACTATGATGTGCGTCCATTCATTATGCAGGCATCTGAAAGCGACTTTGACTTCCTGACCCGTTTGATGAGAAGTGAAGGGATTAACTGGCTGATCGATGAAGCACAACTTAAAGTGTCGAGTTCAACAGAACAAATCCAAGCGCAAAAACTCCGTTTAATCGATGATAATTCTCAATTTAGTGCCTTAGAACGCCGCAATATTCGCTTTCATAGAAGCAGCGCCGTAGAAAAAACTGATTCAATCACCAATTTTATTGGTCAGCGTTCCATTCAACCGACTTCGGTACATATCCAACGTTGGCAAGCTGATGTATTGGATATTGATGAAGGCGCTGGCAGTGTCCAAAGTAAACACAGCCATAGTGAAAATTATGACAATGCCAGTCTAGCTTTAGAACAAGCATGGCACTTTAGCCCTGCTTGGATTCAAGACCTTAATGGCGAAGATGGCGCAACGCCATCGGGCAACAGTCAGATTGAAAAATTTAACCAAAACCTCAGTAACTACTACGATTCACAAGCCAAACAATTTACAGCAACGTCAACAGTGCGCGATGCACATGTTGGTTATTGGTTTGAACTGAATGAACACCCTGAGATAGATCAACACTCAGGTGCAGACAAAGAGTTTTTAATCACGGCTAAAAGCTTTTATAACCAAAACAATTTACCTAAACATCTCACCGATCAAGTCACCGCTTTAGTCCAACAAAGCAATTGGCAAACAAGTCAAATCACCAGCAACACGAGTGATGAACGTCAAGCCAGTAATTTAACCATTCAACGTCGTAATATCAGCACGGTTCCAGCCTATAACCCATTACAACACCGACCGATTGCATCAGCACAACGGGCCAAAGTAGTAGGGCCAAGCGGAGAAGAAATTCATGTTGATGAATGGGGGCGTATCAAAGTTCGCTTCCTGTTTAGCCGTAATGAAGACAATACCCATGATGGCGGTGCGGGTTCCAATGATAACGATACAGATTCAGCTTGGGTCGATGTCCTGACCCCATGGGCAGGTGAAGGCTATGGGGCGCGATTCTTACCAAGAATCGGTGAAATTGTTGTGATTGATTTCTTTGATGGCAACATTGACCGTCCATTTGTGGTTGGGCGTATCCATGAAGCGCAACGCCATCCAAGCAAGTTTGATGACAAAGGCAAACTGCCTGACACCAAGAAACTGGCAGGAATAAAAAGTCGAGAGTATCAAGGCAGTGGCTACAATCAACTGAGGTTTGACGATACTACTGGCCAAATCAGCAGCCAGTTACAGAGTAGTCATGGGGCCAGCCAACTCAACTTGGGCAAACTGAGTCATCCTAAAGACAAAGCAGAAAGTGATGATCGTGGTGAAGGCTTTGAGCTGAGAACTGACCAATGGGGAGCCGTTCGGGCAGGGCAAGGTTTACTACTTTCGACCTATAAACAAGACCAAGCCAAAGGTGATCACCTTGATTCAGAGCTTGCCAAAAAGCAACTTGAAGGCAGTCAGACCAACAGTAAAGCTTTAAGCGATATTGCCAAGAATCAAAAGACGGATGAAATAGAATCGATTGAGCAACTCAAAGCTTTTGCCGAAGAAATTGAAAAAGATGTTGCCAAGTATAAAAAAGCCATCATGTTACTCAGTTCTGTTGATGGGATTGCCTTAAGTACCCCTGAAGATATCCATCTTTCAGCCACAGGCATCATTAACCATACTGCGGGCGATAGTATTAACCTCAGTACCCAAAAGAATCTTTTGGGACAAGCTTTAGGCAAAGTGAGCCTATTTGCTGCACAAGGTGGCATTAAAGCCATTGCAGCGCAAAGTAAAGTTGAAATTCAAGCACAGTCCGATGCTTTAGATGTATTTGCCAAACTGGGGATTACCATCTCATCTACAGAAGATCGGATAGAAATCAGTAGTCCAAAAGAAGTATTGATTACTGGTGGTTCCTCACAGATTGCCCTAAATGGCTCAGGGATTTTCCCAAAAACAGGCGGTAAGTTTGAGGTCAATGCAGGGCAGCACACATTTAAGCCAGGTGCCAGTGTCAGTAAATCAGCACAACTGCCGCCATCGAATCCGCTTAAAGGCGCACTCGACTTATTAAAAAGCTATGGTGGGCAAGACTTCTTTAAACAAACCGGCTTTAAAGTGATTGATTCATTTGGCAAGCAAGTGTCTGGCAAGCTGGATGGCAATGGTTTTGCCCAAGTGACAGGTATTGCACCTGGTCCTGCCAAAGTTGAATTTGAAACTGATCCACGGAGTGCATGGGATAAAGCAAGTCATTTTAACCGTGATTATACTTGGTCAGAAGAAGTGGTCGGTGGTGCCACAAGCTTTGCACAAAATACATTAAATTCAGTGGGACAAAATATGATGTCCCAACTCAAAAACAATTTATTCTCTTTGAATGCTGACTCATTGAAAGATATGGGCAAAAACGCTTTAAAAGACTTAGGCACACAAAGCTTGGGACAATTTAAAGAACAATTTACTCAAAGTGCATTAGGTTCAGTCTCTTCAGCATTGAATTTAAATTTATCTCCGTCACAGATGATGAATGTGGGGCAGATGATTGCTAATCCAAGTCAATCCCTACAAAACATTAAAGATCAAGGCATCGATTTCTTTAAAGACCAAGCCTCAGCATTGTTTGCTCAACAGACCAGTGGTTTAGTTTCTAATATAACTGCTGGAACAGGATTTGGGTCGTCACTGGGTCAAGGTTTTGTTGCAGAGTCATTTGGCGCTGCTCAAAATGGGTTAGATGCCCCAGTGAAAGTGGTGGATGATTTTATTAAAAAAGATGAATATTTCTCTCGCTTCTTAACCTATAGCATTACCACTCGAAAAGGCGATGCATCAGTACCCACGATCCCGCAAAACATTCCTCAACAAGTCAGTCAGCCTGCGCCAATTTTGACTCAGCAGACTCCACAAGCGACAGCACCTGTCGAAGTGAAAAAACCGCAGTCGATTTATGATATGGATAAGGATGTGGTACGGATGGATCTGGAAGAGTCGCGTTATGTCACCAAACAAGTGACTGTGCGAAAAACGGCTGCTGAACAACCAGATGTATATAACGCGCGAAATAAATAATTGAACATTTTTTTGAATTTTAATTGATTGAAATTAAATTAAAAATTAGAACGTATTAAGGTTAAGCTTATGGCATTTATAGACAGTAAAAATCAGACCGCAGGGTCAAATACACAGCAACAACCAACCGCTAAAAAGACCAAGCCAGCGGTAGAGTTGGCAGTATTTAATTTGGCCAGTCTGACGCATACAGAAGACCATAAGTTTATCGCGCATCAAATCCAAAACTATTTACAAGCTTGCGGAAATACCAGCCTAGAACAGATCAAAGCAAGCGCCAATGTAGCGACAGTCGCCAATATCTTTGCATTATCCGGCAGTGTTTTAGACCTTATTTTATTTGCCACTGAACCCAAACAAGCTGAGGCAGGCGTACAACAATCGGCATTGTTAAGCATGAACTTAATCGGTTTATTTTTACAACCGAATACAGAAGCACATGTGCGTATGGCTTTACGTCCAATGCTGGGTTTAATGGCCGAATGTTTATACCCAGCCAATGGCAAAATCAAAGAAGCTGATTTACGTCGTATGCAGCTACACTTAAATGCGCAGATGGCAGGCGATTTAGAAAAATTCCTACAAGAAACACAAGGTAAATTATCAGGTTTATTGTCGAGTGCAACGACATTGGGGACTTCAATTCTGCAAGCCTTTAGCAGCAGCGCTGTAGCTGGATTACCCAGCGTTGCTTCAGCGGGAGCCACAGCTGAAAAACGTGATCCCAGCAAGCAGTTTAGCAACTGGGCACAGCCATTGATTGATTTGTTGGGTACACCTGCACAAGCTGACATGACCGCAAAGATGACCCCGAATATCGCAACACGATTAACAGAAGAAGTGCTTAAGGCGACACCACAACTTGCTACAGTGATTCAACAACAAAGCAATGCAGGAACTCAATATAGCCTTGCTTGGTTGATTCAAGAAACTCTAAAAGCCATCCAAACTCAAGGTAAAAAAGCCACAGCCAGTGTGCCGTTAAACCAAACAGGCGAACATGAGCAGCATATCAATGGTGATATTTTAGAGTTTGTCACTTTACAATCTGATGCACTAAATAATCCACCTTGTCCAGGGACGGATACACAAACAGGTCATAGTATCAGCTATTCAATTGGTGCAGAACGAGTTAATCATTCAGACTTTTACTTACCTAAAGTTGATTTTGCCTTTAGTCGTCAATATAACTCTCAAATGAATGAGTTTGACCACAGTATGATCGGCGCACGTTGGATGATGCCATTTTCCAATGTGATCATACAAAACCAAAATGGGTATTTATTTATTGACAGCAATGGACGTAAACATCAGCTGCCTGCTTCGATTGTGTATGCAACGTATCAGGTACCCTTTGAAGGTTTCACTGTAGCACCACATGACGATGGAGATTTATTGCTGAATTTTGGTTCAGACTGGAATTTCCATTTTCATAGTTTTAATGCTGGAAAACATTATCACCTCGTTCAACAATTTAATGATCAGACTGATGAAAAAGTAGTACTGACCTATTTATTGTTTGAACAATTTGCCTATTTACAAGCGATTGATTTTCAATTGAAGCGCGCTAAACATTTAGTTAAATTTGCTTTTAATGAACAAGCCAAAGTGATTGCCGCATTTGTCGATGAACAAACAGAAGCATTGGCACGTTATGAATACGATCAACAAGGCAATCTGATCAAAGCCATTGATCAAAATCGACATACACGCAGTTATGAATATAACCATGCACATCAATTGACCCGTTATACAGATCGTACTGGGCGTGGGCAAAATATTCGATATGACTCTACCGCACCCAAAGCCAAGGCGATTGAGGAATGGGCAGATGATGGTAGTTTTAAAACCCGTTTAGAATGGCATCCACGTTTGCGTCAAGTGGCCGTCTATGATGCTTATGATGTTCCGACCTATTATTATTTTGATTTGGATGGTTTTACCTATCGTACCCGTTTAGCCGATGGTCGTGAAAAGTGGATATCACGAAATAGTCGAAAACGGATTACGCGCCAAATAGATTTTGCAGGCTTAGAAACAGAGCAAGTCTATAATGATCAAGATCAATTGGTGAAAATTGTACAGCCAAATGGTGGCATTATCCTATTTGCCTATGATGAAGCAAGGGACTTAACTGAAATCAAAGATCCTGAAGGTCATATTTGGAAAACTGAATATGATCAGGATGGTAATATCAGCAAAGAAATTAATCCTTTAGGACATACCACCCAGTATAAATATAATAATGACAATCAATTGGTTGAAGTGATTGATGCCAAAGGTGGCTTAAAGAAAATTCAATATAATGATCTTGGGCAGATGGTGTGGTATACCGACTGTTCCGGGAAAAGTAGTGCTTGGGAATATGATGAAGAAGGGACACTGACCGCACAAGCTGCTGCGGATGCACAACAAGTTCAGTATCTCTATAGTACTCAAGGTAAAGACAAGGGGCAACTTCAATCTGTTATTTATCCTGATGGATTAAAAGAACAATTTGAACATGATGAAGAAGGGCGTTTACTTAAGCATACCGATAGCAAAGGCTTAATCACCAAATATAAATACAATCAAGTTGGGCTATTAGAGGAACGGATCGATGCCAAGAGTTACCAAATCGGCTACCAGTGGGATAAACAAGGTCGTATTAAAAAGCTGATTAATCAAAACCATGCAGAATATTTATTCGACTATAACCGTTTCGGGCAATTGGTACGTGAACATACTTTTGATGGAGAAGAAAAACATTACAACTATAATGACAATGGGCAACTGTTTCACATTCGTCAACCAAATATTCTGACCCAATTTGGATATCATACGGATGGTTCGATTGCGTCAAAAACATTTACTCATTTACAAACTCGACATCGTCAAGTTGAAGAATTTGAATACAACTTAAATAATCAACTCAGTAAAGCGACAAATACAGAAAGCCAAATTGATTTTTATCGCAATCAACTTGGACAATTGGTACGTGAGCATCAACACTATAAAATACCGAATCTAAACCCACTCACAGCAGTATTACGTTATGAGTACGATGAATTGGGTAACTTGACTCAAACCATTCGACCAGATGGACAAGTACAAGCCAATTTAAGCTATGGATCAGGGCATATTTATGGTATTGCTTTTAACCAACAAGATATGGTGGCATTCCAACGTGATGATTTACATCGTGAAACCACACGACTGCTGGCCAATGGTTTAGTGCAAACTAAGAATTATAATGTTGTGGGCTTACTCAGCTCACAAGTCATTCGCCCTGAACAAGAAATTACGGACAGGGTACAATTTCAAGTAGAACGTCATTATCACTATGATAACAACTATTTGCTGACTCAAGTCGATGATAGCCGTTTAGGTAAGTTAAATTACCAATATGATCCAATCGGGCGTTTAATCAAAACCCAAAATCCATTTAAATCGGAAAGCTTTAGTTTTGATCCTGCGGGGAACTTAATTGATCCAATAGCGACACAAGCTGCGCAAGTGAAAAATAACTTGATTAGCCAGTATCAAGGCAAACATTATAAATATGATGCGCAGGGCAATGTGATTGAAACCACTCAAGCAGGTCAGACCTTAAAGTTAACTTGGGATAACTTAAACCGCCTGATTCAAAGTGACAACAATGGTCAAATCACAGATTATGGTTATGATGTATTTGGTCGCCGATTATTTAAGAATAATCATCAAGACCAGAGTTTAACCTTATTTGGTTGGGATGGTGATCAGATGGTTTGGGAATCAGTGAAATCATCAAAAGTGCAAACTGATTATACCAAACACTATGTCTATGAACCGAATAGCTTTGTACCATTATTACAGACTGGTTATACAGGCTTTATCAAACTAATTGAAACACCTGACTATCGTCAATTCCAAAACGTACCTTATTCGATTTATAAAGATCCAGTATGGAAAACTGAAACCAGAAAGAACAAAGCTGAATTAGAACGTGTTGCCTTTTATCACTGTGACCAAGTCGGTACTCCACAAACTTTAAGTAATGAGTTAGGCGAGTGTGTTTGGGAAATCAAACAAGATACATGGGGCACAGCTTTAGAAATTAATACAACAAACCAAGACAATCCATTGCAACAAAGTAATATTCGTTTTCAGGGGCAATATTACGATAAAGAAACAGGCTTACACTATAACCGTTATCGTTATTACGACCCGTATAGTGCAAGATATATGAGTAAAGACCCCATAGATTTATACGCAGGATTGAATCACTACAGTTATGTAATTAATCCAACTTTGTGGGTAGATGCTTTGGGATTGCAAGTAACCTATGGTGGAGAATTTATCGGTTTAAGTCGTCAAGCTTCAGCAAATTTAGAATACGAAGGTTATCGAAATTATGACTGTTGGATGAAAACAGGTGATATTTGTCGGTTGCAAGGGCCTCCATTATTCGATTATGTTTATTGTTCGGGAGGGGTAGGCCCCTTTGCTTACGCAGAGATTACTAACCTACATAATGGTAAGGTATTTCAAGTAGGTGCATCATCAAGGCCAGATGTAAAAGGTGCTAAAGCGATAGGTAAGAATGCTGTGATGGTACTTGATGGAACTAAAAAACTAGGTGCTTCTGATCTTACAAAATTAAAAGGTAAGTTTTCGGCTAGTTGCATGGCAGGTTATATTTTTAATAAACCAGTAAAGGATAGTGATGCAAATAATACAGATGCATTTTTAACTGGTTTAGCAGGAAGTGCAAGTGGTGGTATATGGGGAGTACGTGCAGGTTTAGTATTACCTATTGATACAAGTTCTACATCGGTTAGTGAAAAAGTTAAAGCTTATTTTACCTCTAAAACGATGAAAGGTTTTGAAATTGGGGTTGGTACTCCAGGTGCTGATTTTAATGTTGGATATGGTGTTGAAGGTCAAGGCCGCTCTCTTACAGAAAAAATTAGGGATTAAATATGAAATTTTGCAGTTTAAGTTTTTTAATATGTTCTATGATCACTTTAATAGGATGCAGTAGTAATAAAATTTATAATGAACCTTCAGATAAATACCCTTTTGATGAAAAAATGAAAACTGTTTTAGGTGAAAATTTGGACGTTATTGATTCATTACGAAGAGCAGAAGTACAAGTTTCATATTTTGATCTAAAGAGTTCTAATAATAGTCAGAAAATATTAGAAATAACAAATTTATTAGAAAAAGATGGATGGATGCTTAAAGGAAAAGGAGTAGGCGTTAATACATATTGTTTAGGTTTGAATAATCGTATCAATGTAGTAATTGTTGGGAATGGGGAACTTTATGATTTTAAAGGTGGAAAATTACCAAAAAATAATGTCGATGGTGTTTTGTATTCTTACAATAAATGGGGTGATGATCTTTGTAAATAATTACTGATTATGGTTATGATGTGTTTGGTCGTCGATTATTTAAGAATAATGCGAATGAAAATAGTCTGACATTATTTGGTTGGGATGGTGATTTAATGATATGGGAGTCATATCAAGCAAACCAAACTCAATCAAAACAGCAAGACTATACCAAACACTATGTTTATGAACCGAATAGCTTTGTACCGTTATTACAGACAGATTATGCAGGCTTTATTAAACTGATAGAAACACCTGACTATCGCCAATTCCAAAACGTACCTTATTCGATTTATAAAGATCCTGTATGGAAAACTGAAACCAGAAAGAACAAAGCTGAATTAGAACGTGTTGCCTTTTATCACTGCGACCAAGTTGGTACACCAGAAACCTTGAGTAATGAGTTAGGCGAGTCTGTTTGGGAAATCAAACAGGATACATGGGGCACAGCTTTAGAAATTAATACAACAAACCAAGACAATCCATTGGAACAAAGTAATATCCGTTTTCAGGGGCAATATTACGATAAGGAAACAGGTTTACACTATAACCGTTATCGTTATTACGAACCGTTTAGCGCAAGGTATATAAGTAAAGATCCAATTGGATTAGATGGAGGGTTAAATAATTCTGTTTATGTAAGTGATCCAAATCAGTGGGTGGATCCGATGGGATTGATGGCAAAGAGTGAAAAGGAAAAGATGGCAGCGAATAATGCTTCTGTTCTAAAGAATAAAGCAAATGAAACTCAGTTAGCTAAGAGTAAATGGGGCGTTACAAAAGTAAGTGATTATTGGATTGGTCAACAAAAAATTTATAATCAACCTGTTCCGAAAAATAAAAAAGAACCATATTCTGGTGGTTTACTAGGAGGATACAAAATCCCTTCGAAATACAATGACAACAAATCAAAATGTCCAAGTGGAAAATGTAATATTGAAATCGACTATTTAATTTGCGCTGGAAGTTATTATGTCGGGAGTGGAAGTGTAGGGCTGAATGTACACAATGGGAATATTTATGGTGGAATTGGGATTACTAAAGCAAGCTATGATAAATTATCTGGCAAATCTGCAATTGGTGCAGGTTGTTTAGGTTTTTCTTTGGGGCAGTTGGATTCTAAATTAAATAGAGCGACTTTGACAGATTCTGCAATGAGCGGAGAATCATTTGGTTTATCATATGGTGGGCCTTTTGGTTTAGCAGCAGGAGTTGATATGCCGATAGCAAAAGGTGGTAAAATTGCGGTTAACACAGGGGGGGGGGTTCAACTCCTGGTGTAACATATTTTGATTTTTCACATAGTAAACATATTGGTAATACTAAAGATACAGAACCTTATGCAATAGGGCTGATGCGTTCATTTGGGGGATTATGATGAAAAAACTTATTTTACTATCAATTATTTCATCAATCTTGTTAGGTTGTAATGAATCAAAATTTGAACAGGGTCAAAGCTTAGAACAACTAGAAACTAAAGTAGATGTAAATAAAGCTAAGTATTTAAAAGAAATGCAATACATTTTCTCAAATTATGATTTAGTTTTATATGATACTCAATCAGTTAGATCTTCAGATTTTTTCTATTTTATAGAAAGAATAGGTTTTTTTGATAATGAGATTTATTTGAAAGAGGTAAGACCAAGGCTTGCTCAAAAGGGGTGGGTCTTAGTTGAAAAGAATAATTTTAGTGAGCTTTTCTGTAAACAAAATCAAGCAATTGGTGTAACATTTCCAACTTATAAAAAAGAAATGGATGGAGTCAATACTGGTTATTTTACTTATCAATTTTATAAAAAAGTTTCAATAACTTTAAATTATACTACTGCTAAAAATAATATAAGCTGTGTGGTAAAAGATTAATAGTGGTGTTTACATTTAAGATAAAAAAACTTTTATATACTAAATACAATTAGCTGTAGGAAAGTAGCAGTAGGATTAATAAGGGGGAATATATAGTATAGAGTTTCGCTTTGATGAATTGGTAAACAGGAGTTAATAAAGTATTAGGTGGGTATTGTGAGAAATAGAGATGAATTAAGTTTAAATAGATCAGATTATAATGGTTTGAAATACTATTATTATATAGGTGTTTTTTTCTTATATTTGCTTTTTTTTGTTTTAATTTCCTTACCTGATAAATCAATTTTAAGGTTTTTGGTTGCTTTAGTTATATTGATGATTATTCCTGGTCTTATTTCTTATGCAGGTTTATTTTTTCTTTCATACAATGTGTATAGCTATCTTGAGAGCAATAAATCATTCGATTCAAAAGGGAAATTTTTACTTAAAGTATTGTTTTTTTATCTTTATTTAGTTGTTGGTGGAATTATTGTTTTTTCTCGTTTTATACGCGATTCTATTTTTTAGCACCAATTTTATTTATATTTTATTTTTATTTTATAAGTATTAATATAAAATATTTAGTACCATCATACTCAAGATACTTAAAAAGGTAAAATATATTTCTGATCACGTTTTTTATTTCTTGTGGTGGTAAATCGAAGTAAGAATTAAATATTTTTAATAATAGAGGCTTAAATGGTATTGAATTTCTATGGTCGATCAAAAAACAGTAGTCGATCACAAGCAGTTAAAAAGAAATCAACAAATTCTTCAACAAGGATCTTTAAGTTTTTGAGGTTAAGATAAATGTCGGATGAATTCATTTTAATTTTATTTTTATCATCACTGCTGCTTTATGTTGTTTTATTTTGTACAGTTCGATTTTATTTGTTTAAATATTTTATTAGTAAAAATATTGCAAAAGATTATTTGGATTTTAACTTAAAAAGTTTTCAACATACTAAGTATCTTTATAAAATAGTTTTTAAAAATTTTGATAATCGTGATTTTTATGCAATAAGGCTAAAATTTTTATATTTCATACAGATTTGTTTTTTATTGATTTTTGTTTTTTCATTTTTTTTAATGCTGAGTTGATTTATGAGATTATATGTTATTTTGTTTTTTTAATGTGGTCTAATATTTTATATGCTAAATGTATTAAAGTTGATGATTTGAATGAAAATAAAATAATTATAATGAATTTATATTCTTTGCAGGGAAATCAAAATAAAATTGATGAAGATATTCAAAAAATGAAAGATGGTTATTATGTGGATTATTATTATGGATACTCATATTTGATTGGAAAAGATAGATTGAAAAATTATGAGCTTGCTGAGTTTTATTTAAATAAATCCGCTAATTATTGTTTTTCACCAGCCCACTATTCACTAGGTTATTTGTATTATTTACAAGGGGATTTAATAAGTGTTAAAAATGGTTTATTTCGGCGAAGGAACTTGGGGATAATTTAGCTGCGCATCTGTTAGGCACTATCTATAAAAATGAAAAAGAAATAGAAAAAATGATGGAAAATTTATTGTTTGCTGAAAGTAATGGTTTTACACCCTCTATTACAGAATTAGGAGTTATTTATTATGATGGTACTTTAGTTGAAAAAGATTTACAAAAAGCATTTGATTACTTTGAAAGGGCTGCGAAAAAAATGACCCATTAGCTCAAAATAATTTAGGATAGATGTATGAACATGGTGAAGGTACAGAAATAAATATAGAAAAAGCTGAATATTGGCATCGAATAGCTTCTGAGAATGGTTTTGAATTAGCACCTAAAAATTTAAATAAACTAAATAATACTAGTGAAAATAAGATTTCATTTTAATGTAAATGTTGTTTTATGATAGTGTTTTTTTTTATAGTTAATTAAACGAGGATAATATTGTCCTCATTTATACTATGGAAATTTTAGGTGGGTATAGTTTAGTTTCAAAATACTATAAGCCTAGAAATATCATTAACTAATGGAAAGAGAGTTGATATTACTAGAAGTAATTCTATTCTATTAGAAGAAGTTGTTAATAAAGTAAAAAATAGATTTGGTTTAGGTGATTGAAATGTTAAAATATTTATTAATAATTTTTTCTTTAGTATACATTAGTGGTTGTACAGAAGTGAAACCTGATTCAAGTCAAAATATTACAGAGAATCAGAAAGATTCTACTTATGAAATTAATATGATTTTTGGTGAAGCTAACCCTGAAAATATGACTTATTATAACTCAGCTGGTGCTGAGTATGTAATATTTAAAATTAAGCCTAAAAATATGGATTTAAAATCATTTAATAATTTAAAAATGAGTAAAATTAAGCAAAGAGGATGGATATATCTAAGGAGTGAAGGTTTTAGTCAAATTTTTTGTAGAAACCAAAGTCAATTAGAAGTGTCTATTCCTAAAAGTATTATAGGAAATTCTGAACTAAAAGATGGCGATATATTGAGACAAAATGAAATTGATTGGAATATTACACTTTATCGGCCTAAGAAAATTAAAACAGCATGTAGCCTCTAAATTACTTTATAAAGTGACAAATTTTATATGCCAATGAATGAACCTGTACATCTAATAAAGATATAAACATTAGGACAACGATAATGCTAAAGAAAACGCTCTTTATATTGTTAAGCAGTACAATTTTTTCAGTACACGCAACTCCTGATTTTTTAAGCTATAAAAATTGCAGTCCGCTAAATTTAAGTGATGCAAATTTTAGTCTTTCATCGAAAGATGTCTTTCCTGAATATTCATACATCACTAAAAATTATAACTTTTTGACGTTACCGATTTCAGATCAAAATCAACATTATTGTTTAATTATCAATAATAAAAATAAAGTGATTGTTGATGCTATTCCGACGATGTTAAGCGGTA
Organism: Acinetobacter sp. GW821-FHT01C12; assembly: GCF_059422625.1. Lineage (NCBI taxonomy): Bacteria > Pseudomonadati > Pseudomonadota > Gammaproteobacteria > Moraxellales > Moraxellaceae > Acinetobacter > Acinetobacter sp. GW821-FHT01C12. The sequence continues at coordinate 904,257 of NZ_JBWKXD010000001.1, read as the reverse complement.
TGTGTGCTGGAAAGTGGGATAAGCAAAAGGATCTACCTATTTGGGAGGCTGATGTCGGTGGGGGAAGAGGCGCAGTTGTTTATATGAATTATTCAACAAGCCAAAATTTAAAGAAATTGAAAAAGTCTGAGAAATTAGAAATAGATGAAATAATCAAAAGCATAAATTGCCAATTGCCTGTATATAGCAAAAATGATATTCAAGAGCTTAATGATTCTGCATTTTATTTATATAAATTAGGCTATTATAATGAATCTTTAAACATTTTAAACCGTGTTACAAAGCTAGATCCAAGTAGAGCAGTAGCTTACTTAAATATAGCCGATATTTATGTCGCACAAAAAAATGAACCGCTCGCAAGGAAAAACTACGCTCTATATTATGCAGAGATGAAAAAATTAGGTCTTTTAAGCAAAGTGCCAAATAGAATTAAAAAATACTTATAGTTAGGTTTTTTAGAGAAGATTTTTCTCTAATTATTTTATATCCATTAGGAAAATTCGCAAAGACTCCAGCAGGTATTCCATTAAGCTATGATGACATTAATGTCTGGCAGATTTCTGTTTATAAAAGTACATCAAAGTTAGCTGCATGTAATCAAAATTCAAACGATTTTATTGATTTTAAGAAGCTTTGATTTGAATCGTTGCCATAAGTTTGGTTTTTCAATAAAACCTAAAAATCACAGTTTTTTACCTCCTTATCGTGATTGAATCAATCCGCATTAAACACAGTCTGTAAATTCCGACTTTATAGTTTGCCCATTGTTTGTTGTACATAAATTCTTCATTTTTATATGAGGTTAAACAAGGATGTACAACAATGAAGAAGTTATTTCTATTTATAGGTTCAATGGGGCTTTTGGTCAGCATGCCTAGTTTTGCAGCAGATTTAAGTATAGGTGACCCTAAAACAGAATCAGGTGAACTTAAACTTTCAGGCGCAATCCGTACCCGATATATGTACAAAGATTATATCGTTGAAGCAAATGAAGGTTCTAAAAACAAGGATTGGCAGCTTGCAGATATTAAAACGGTATTGAGTTATGAAAATCCAAATTGGATTGCCTCATTAGATCTACGCTGTTATCAATACAGCCGTTTATGTGATGGATTATTTCTAAAAGATGCTTGGGCTGGATATAAAATTTCAGACCAACAACGCTTTACCGTGGGTTTTCAATCAGTTGATTTTGGATTTGGTCGACTGTGGGGCAACAGCTATTATGAAACCTTGCTAAATACGGTTGGCTTAGAAGATATTCAAAATCTAGGTGCGAAGTATCAGTTTAAAAATGATCAATACAATTTTATTTTAGGTTTTTACCCAACAGATGGCGGTAACTATACAGGGACATCCAAAGACGCAAGTCGCTATAGTGGTAACTTCGTTCAAGCCGATGATTTAAGTCAAGGCACAGATATCGATGAAAAAAATATGTGGGTGACTCGCTTATCTAAAAAATTTGAGTTGGACCCAGCGCAAAAGTTTTCAACTGAGATTGGTGGTTCATTCTGGTACTCAGATCTGGAAAATAATCGCACGCAGCAAGATGGTCATCGAAGTACGTGGAGTGTATTTAGCACAACCAATTATCAAGCATGGCAATGGCTCTTCCTTGCAGGTGAACAGAACATTAATAATGCCGATAATCTTCTGCCAAATAGCTCAACCATCGGGGCATTTGATTACCCCTACCAAGTGGCCAATAAAGGCAAATTTATGGCCAATGAAATTAATTACACTTTGGCTCAACCCTTTTATCAGTTGGAAAATATTAAACCTTATCTGTCCTATAGCCGCTTCTTTAAAGATCAAAAGGGCTATCAAGATTCAGATCGTTTAATTGCTGGGGTGTATTTTAATTATAAAGCAGTAGGGATTCAGGGCGAATATATTTGGAGTCGTAATGATCCAATGACAGGCGGTAGTGCCAATGGTCTTGCACAAGGCGACAGTAATCAGTGGAATAAATTATTTTACTTATCACTGGGTTATTACTTCTAAAATTAACATTGAAGATCAACCAGTCTATTTAAAATAGGCTGGTTCTTTCGGTTCTGCCTACGCCAGCAACTCTTAGGAATAAATGGCTGTTAGGGTTAGACTGCTCTTAGGATCAATGCCCCGATTAAAATAATACATGAGGAGATAATACGTATCGCATTAACTTGTTCTTTAAGAATAAAAATCGAAATTAGCGTAGCAAATAAAATCGAGGTTTCACGCAGTGCGGCAACAATAGCAACTGGTGCAAGTGTCATCGCCCACAATGCGAGTCCATAAGAGAAAAATGAGCCAATCCCACCAATTAAACCGAAATGCCAATTATGGCGAAAATAATCACCCATCTGGTGATATTGCATTTTCAAGGCAAACATAAAAAAGATCAGACCCGAGAGCACAAAGCTCCATAAGATATAAGAAATGGGTGATCCTGAGAGACGAATTCCATGACCATCCACCAAGGTATAGCCAGCAATTAAGACTGCATTGAGCAAGGCTAAACCAATTCCTTTTCGTCCTGTTTGAGAGGTTGCGAAGATCATAGATAAAATGCCGATGGAAATGGTAATGATCCCAAGCCAAGCATTGAATTCTAGTGTTTCATGCAGCAAGAATGTCCCTAAAACTGCCACAATAAGCGGTGCAGTACCACGCATCAGTGGATAGCTTAGTCCCATGTCAGCGACACGATAGATTTTGGCAACTATACCAAAATAGAGAATCTGTATTCCCGTTGAGGCCAAAATATAAGGCCAACTAGCGCGATGTGGTATCGGGAAAAAGGGCAGTAGTAGCGCTGCTAAAACTGCTGCTGATGCAGTCACCAGTACAGTGGTTAAAAATTTATTTGCGCCTGCTTTGACAATAGCATTCCATGTGGCGTGAAATGCCGCTGCGATTAAAATAAGGCCAAATATTGCCGTGCTCATATGCTGCCTGCATGTTCATGATTGAATTAATGTGCATGATGTTGTTAAAAAAAGAAAGCAGGCAGCTGATCTCGATTATAAAAATACCTTTTCAGCGTGCTGTGTTACCGATTCTACTGGTTGAATCAGTTGTCCACGTGATAGGTTCTGAACATGCTGCAATCGATTCTGTAATTCATTTTGGATAAACAGGATACAGGTCTGTAATTTAGACGAGCTTTTTAAACGTGACGGATAGACAGCCCATACATCAGCATCTTGCCAGTATTCAGGCAAAATATGCTGTAACTGACCGCTAATCAACTCATCTGCAACATCCCAAATTGAACGTAAGATAATGCCATGACCTTCGACAGCCAATTGGTGAATAATTTCACCATTGTTGGAAATAAAACGTGGGGTGACATGTACCGACATATCTTCTGAAGCGTGGCGTAATTTCCATAATACGGAGGATTGATCACGTTCACTGATGGTTAAGCAATCATGACTACGTAAATCGTCTAAACTTTCAGGCATTCCATTTTTTAGTAAATAGCTTGGTGCAGCACAAAAAATTCGGAAATTAGAAACCATCTTTTTGGCAATCATATTGGGTGCAATTTCATTACCAATCCGAATATCCAGATCAATACTGTGTTGAATTAAATCTTTCGTATTATCAATCGTATCAAACTGAATTTCTAATTTTGGATACATGGTCAGCAGTTTAGACAGGATTGGTGCAACGTGTTTCCGCCCAAAACCAAAGCTGCTGACAATATCCAGATGGCCTGTGGGGGTACTTAATGGGTTATTGACCAACTCACTGATTTCATCAAATTCATCCAAAATATGAGCGACTCGCTCCAAAATCAGTTTGCCATCCTCAGTCAAACTGACATGACGGGTACTGCGATGAAACAATTTACAGTTTAAATTGTTTTCTAAAATGTTGATGCGCTTACTAATAAACGCAGGCGAAACACCCAGTTCCTCAGCAGAATCAACAAAACTTTTACGTTTTGCGACTGTGCAAAAAACCTTTAAATCCGATAGGTTAGGTAGATTATTCACGATCCGTGTCCATTGGGGTGATAGTTTTATTATTGATCATTTTTGCTGAAAATAGCATGTTTACAGCTAAGGATATTAACCAAAGGTGTAAGGGAGCGTTATGGCAAAAAAGTATAAAGTTGCGACGATTGCAGGCGATGGAATCGGGTTAGAAGTTCTACCAGAAGGGATCAAGGTTGTAAAGGCAGCTGCAGACAAATATGGCATAGCGCTACAGTTCGATGCATTTGAGTGGGCAAGTTGTGATTACTATCTTGAACACGGAAAAATGATGCCGGATAACTGGTTTGAAATTTTACAGCAATACGATGCGATTTTCTTTGGTGCAGTGGGTTGGCCTGAAAAAGTGCCAGATCATATTTCTCTTTGGGGGTCATTGCTACAGTTCCGTCGTCGTTTTGACCAATATGTGAATTTACGTCCAGTACGTTTAATGCCAGGGGTGAAATGCCCACTTGCAGGTAAAAAACCGGGGGATATTGATTTCTACGTGGTACGTGAAAATAGCGAAGGTGAATACTCTGCGATTGGTGGTAAGGCTTTTGAAGGTACTGAGCGTGAGTTTGTTTTACAAGAAGCTGTGTTTACCCGTCATGGTGTAGACCGCATTTTGAAATATGCTTTTGAGTTTGCCAATCAACGCGATGCTAAAAAAGTTACCGCTGCAACCAAATCAAATGGTATTGCAGTCAGTATGCCGTACTGGGATGAACGTGTTGATGAGATGGCAAAACAATATCCGCAAATCAAGGCAGATAAACAGCATGTCGATATTTTGGCCGCGCGTTTTGTGTTACAGCCTGAACGTTTTGATGTCGTGGTTGCTTCAAACTTATTTGGTGATATTTTGTCAGATTTGGGACCTGCATGTACAGGAACGATTGGTTTAGCTGCTTCTGCAAACTTAAATCCAGAACGTAATTTCCCATCGTTGTTTGAACCTGTACATGGTTCTGCACCCGATATTTATGGTCAAAAAATTGCCAATCCAATTGCTGCAATCTGGTCTGGCGCAATGATGTTGGATTTCTTGGCAGATGGCGACGAACAGGTGGTTCAAGCAGGTCAAGAGATTATGCAGGCGATTGAACATGTATTGCTACATGGCCCAAAAACACCAGATGTGGGTGGAACAGCCAAAACGGACGACGTTGGTGATGCGATTGCAGCATTTGTAACACATCAAAAAATGGACTTATTCGCGATGGAGTAATCGCCCTTAGGGAATAAACAATCAGGATCCAAGATGGATTGAATGGATATGGATAATCAAAATACAAAACTTTATACAGATAAGACACTTGCAATAACCAGTCTTGCCGTTGTGTTTATTTCGGTGGCTGGTTTGGCAATTTACTCGACTGAATCTATACAGCTTGCTGCTCAATGGATGAAGTGGACAACATCTGTTTTTACTACACCAGTGCTTTTATTTGCATTTTTATCGATTATTTTTACCTTTGCTTTGGCGTTCAGTAAATATGGAAAAATCAAGTTAGGTGAAGGCAAACCGCAATACAGTACCATGTCATGGATTTTCATGTTCATTTTATCGGGTATTGGTTCTTCGACCTTATATTGGGGCTTCTTAGACTGGGCTTATTATTATCAAACACCGGGTTTAAATTTAACTCCTGAATCTGCGGAAGCATTGAAATATAGCGTTGCTTACTCATTCTTTCATTCGGGATTGAGTGCTTGGTCGATCTATGCGCTGGCTTCAATTTCACTATGTTATAGCTATCACGTCAGAAAGAATAAAGGCTTAAGTTTGGCGTCAATGATTGAAGCGGTCACTGGTTTTAAGGCAACTGGACCTGTTGGGCGCCTTGTCGATCTGATGTTCTTGTTGTGTATGTTCGGTGCTTTAACAATTTCTTTGGTGCTGACTGCGGTGACTTTTACCAATATTTTGTCGCAGCTGACAGGTATCCCCAATACCTTTATGACCAAAGTGGTGATTATTTTTGCAGTATCAATTTTATTCGCCCTGAGTTCTTATGTGGGGATGGATAAGGGCATGCAACGTCTCAGCCATATGGTGTGTTTAGGTGTGGTGTTGTTTGCGATTTATGTGCTGTGCTTTGGGCCGACCCAATTCATTATGAATAACTCGCTGATGAGCTTTGGCTTAATGGCAACCAATTTTGTCGATATGAGTTTATTTACCGACCCAATGGGCGATGGAAAGTTTACCCGTGAATGGACCGTATTTTATTGGTTATGGTGGATTTCTTATGCACCGGGTGTGGCCTTATTTGTAACGCGTGTTTCAAAGGGACGTACCATCAAAGAAGTGATTCTTGCCATGGTCATCGGTGGTAGCGTTGGTTTATGGTTCATCTTTGGGGTGTTTGAAAACTACAGTGTCTATAACTTTATTCACGGTATGGTCAATGTGCCACAAGTTTTAAGCCAACAAGGTGGTGAAGTTGCGATTAGCCAACTGCTTGGTTTATTGCCTGCTGGCAAGCTGATGATGTGGATTTTCCTTGGGATTATGGTGATTTTTCTTGCAGCACATATGGATGCTGTGGGCTATGCAGTGTCGGCAACTTGTACCCGTGGTTTACGTGAGGGGCAAGACCCATCACCAAATGCACGTTTGTTCTGGTGTGTGATGCTAACCCTTGTCCCGATTGCGATGATTTTCTCTAAAGCACCTTTGGACACCATGAAGACCGCGACCATTGTGACTGCTTTGCCATTCATTGTGATTATTTTGATACAGACCTATGGCTTGGTGAAATGGTTGATTGAGGATTATTCAAAGGTTCCATCCCATCTGATAGAGCAAATGAGTTTTAGTGAGTTGGAATCTTTAGATCAAACAGACGCAAATAAACATATGCACATTGATGTTGCAATTGAACCCACTGCGGATAAAACCAGTCAAAAGGAATTGTCATGACACAACAACCGAGCATGCACTATAGATTGAGTGAAGAAATGCAAAGTCTGGTGTATTGGAGCAGCATTTATTCACCTGCGGATGATGATATCGATTCTATTCGGGCTGCGTATGATGCGATGTGCTTACATTACACCTTACCACGTGATGGTACGGTCAATATTGAAGATAAAACTGTGCCGCAGCTCAATCATCCAGTCAATGTTCGGTTGTATTCACCATTGGGCGAAGCACCAGCGACAGGTTGGCCATGTATTTTATATCTTCATGGTGGCGGTTGGATGGTGGGAAATCTTGATTCACATGAATTTATAACCCGCTATTTATGCCGTGATTTAAATGTTGCTGTGCTGAGTGTGGATTATCGCTTAACACCAGAACACCATTTTCCAGCTGCATATGAAGACTGTGAAACGGTATATCACTGGCTCTATCAACATGGCCTGCAATGGAAGATTAATAAAAATCAAATTGTTTTGATGGGGGACAGTGCGGGCGGTAATTTAGCGGCTGCACTTGCAGTGCAATTACAACATACAGGTGCTCAAGCCTGTGGTCTGGCAATGATTTATCCATGTTTGAGTAGCAGTTTTGATACAGCATCCTGTCAGCAGCAAGCAGATGCACCGTTACTGTCGCTAGCGGATATGCATGATTACTTGCAAGCCTATGCGCCAAATGCAAGCGACTGGCAGGACTTACGTTTATCACCATTGTTGGCACAGGATTTTTCCGATATGCCCCGTAGTTTTATTGCCGTCGCTGAGTATGACCCTCTCAGTGATGATGGGCGTATTTTTGCTGACAAGTTAAAACAGGCCAATATTGCAACCGAATTTTATCTCGGTAAAGGATTACTACATGGCAGTTTACGGTTAGTACGTGACTGTCCTGTGGTGCAAGATTTATATCAGCGCATGCTGAATTCGTTAAAGCCAATGTTCAATTGATTTGAACATCAGCCAATTTTAAACAAACGGTCGTTAGGACAAAAAAGAGTTTAATGGAGTAAAAACATGAATGCAGTTGAAAAATTACCAGAAGATTTCTGTTCAAACCCAGACGTTGCTTGGACATTTCCCAAAGTGTTCTATACATCGTCTCAAGTTTTCGAGCGCGAAAAAGAAGAAATTTTTGCAAAAAGCTGGATTTGCGTTGCACACGGCAGTGAAGTGGCACAAGCCAATGACTATATTACCCGTAAGGTCATTGGTGAAAATATTATTGTGATTCGCGGTAAAGACAGCGTATTACGGGCTTTTTATAATGTTTGTCCACATCGTGGGCATGAGTTGTTAAGTGGCAGTGGTAAAGCGAAGAATGTGATTACCTGTCCTTATCATGCATGGACATTTAAGCTAGACGGAAGTTTGGCGCTGGCACGTAACTGTGATCATGTTGAATCCTTTGATAAACAAAACTCAAGTATGGTGCCTGTAAAAGTTGAAGAGTATGCCGGTTTTATCTTTATCAATATGGATGAAAATGCCACTTGTGTTGAAGATCAATTGCCTGAGTTTGCACAAAAGCTCAATGAAACTTGTGCGGTCATCAAAGATTTAAAACTTGCAGCACGCTTTGTGACGGAAACACCAGCGAACTGGAAAGTGATTGTAGATAACTATATGGAATGTTATCACTGCGGGCCTGCGCATCCGGGCTTTGCTGATTCTGTTCAGGTGGATAAATATTGGCATACCACACATCAAAACTGGACCTTGCAATATGGTTATGCACGTTCTTCAGAAAAATCATTCAAGCTGGATCCATCGGTGCAAGATCCAACCTTTAGTGGTTTTTGGACATGGCCTTGCACCATGTTTAATGTGCCACCAGGCGGTAATTTTATGACCGTGATCTATGAATTTCCTGTAGATGCTGAAACGACATTACAACATTATGATATTTACTTTACCAATGAAGAACTGACTCAAGACCAAAAAGATTTGATTGAATGGTATCGTAATGTCTTCCGCCCAGAAGATTTAAATCTGGTTGAAAGTGTGCAACGTGGCTTAAAGTCACGTGGTTATCGCGGTCAAGGGCGAATCATGACGGATAAGCAACGTTCGGGGATTAGTGAACACGGCATTGCTTATTTCCAAAACCTCGTTGCGCAATATCACAAATAATCATTTAAGGGAGCCTCTCAAAATATCACTGGGGCCAAGAGCTCGATCATGTGTTATTTAGAGAAGCGCTCAAGTTAAAGGTGCGGCAAATAAAGTCGTACCTTGCTTTCAAACCATAGGATCATGACATGTCAAGTTTGCAAGGTAGTCCGCTATTTCAACAACGTGGATGGGTAAATGGTCAGTGGATCAATGCACAATCCAATGCCACTGTACCCGTCACCAACCCAGCAACAGGTGAAGAGATTGGGCTTATTCCCAATATGGGGGCGGCAGAAGCAAGCCTAGCTGTTGATGCTGCATATCAAGCTTTAGCAACGTGGAAAGCCTTAACTGCACAAAAACGCGCAGATTTATTATTGGCTTGGTATCAGTTGGTATTGGCACATGCTGACGAACTGGCTCGTATCATGACCATTGAACAAGGCAAGCCTTTGGCTGAAGCCTTAGGTGAAGTGAAATATGCTGCTTCATTTATTCAATGGTTCGCAGAAGAGGGCAAGCGAGTTTATGGTGATGTGATTCCTACCACCAATAATCAACAGCGTTTTATCATTACCAAGGAACCTGTAGGTGTGGTTGCAGCGATCACGCCTTGGAATTTCCCAATCGCTATGATTACCCGTAAAGCTGCGCCAGCTTTAGCTGCGGGTTGTACGATTGTGATTAAACCTGCCAATGAAACGCCTTATTGCGCCTTGGCCATTGCCAAACTTGCAGAAATGGCAGGGATTCCTGCTGGGGTGATCAATGTTGTAACAGGTCAGTCACAAGAAATCGGTGCGGTATTTACCAGTCATGAAAAAGTCAAAAAACTGACTTTTACTGGTTCAACACCTGTTGGTCGTTTATTGATGCAGCAATGTTCAGACACGATTAAAAAACTTGCGCTTGAACTTGGTGGAAATGCGCCATTGATTATTTTTGATGATGCGGATTTAGATAAAGCAGTACAAGGTGCAATTTTTGCCAAATTCCGTAATGCAGGGCAAACCTGTGTTTGTGCCAACCGTATTTATGTACATGACACGGTTTATCAGGCATTTACTGAGAAATTTGTGCAAGAAGTTGAAAAATTTAAGATTGGCAATGGTCTTGAAGAAAATGTACAGATAGGGCCTTTAATCAATGAAAAAGCCGTCCTTAAGGCTCAACAGTTGATTGATGATGCAAGAAAAAAAGGTGCACAAGTGGCTTGTGGTGGTAAACAGCATGCACTTGGACAGACCTTCTTTGAACCGACCGTGCTTACTGATGTGGATCAAAGCATGGAAATTGTCAAAGAAGAAATCTTTGGGCCAGTGGCACCACTGATTCGATTTAGTGATGAAGCAGATGTGGTTGCCCAAGCCAATGACACCATCTTTGGTTTGGCAGCCTATGTGTATAGCGAAAGCATTTCACGGATCTGGCGTGTCGCAGAACAACTCGAATATGGCATGGTGGGGATGAACTCAACTGCAATTTCAAATGAAGTGGTCCCGTTTGGTGGCGTGAAGCAATCAGGGGTAGGCCGTGAAGGTTCTAAGTATGGCTTAGAAGAATTCATGACCATTAAATATATGTGTTTAGGGCTATAGGATAAAGGCGTGTTGGACATTCATTGATGATCATCCAACACGCTGCCCTCCAATGAGAAAGCGCTTGAATAAGTACTTAAAAAAGCAACATGTGGTAAAGAGGATTTAGACATGGCAAGTCATTATGAAATGTTTGCATCAGTGGTCACTGGGGTAGAGCAACTTACACCATTGATCAAACGGTTTACATTTAAACGTCAGGATGGACAAAATTTTCCTCAGTTTAATGGGGGCAGTCATATCATTGTTAAAATGAATGATCAGCTTTCCAATGCCTATTCACTGATGAGCTGTGCTCAGGATCTTAGCACTTACCAAGTATGCGTACGCAAAGATGTAGAAGGTAAAGGTGGCTCGGTCTATATGCATGAGCAATGCAATGAAGGCTGTGAAATTCTGATTTCAGAACCTAAAAATTTATTTCCACTGGCTGAAAATGGCGCAAAACATATTTTAATTGCGGGTGGGATTGGGATTACGCCTTTTGTGCCGCAAATGGATGAGTTGGCTGCACGTGGGGCAGATTACGAATTGCATTATGCCTATCGTTCGCCAGAGCATGCTGCACTGTTGCAAGAACTCAAACAAAAACATGCTGAACATATTTTTAGTTATGTCGATTCAGATGGGAAATGCCTTGACCTCGATCAATTAATTTCCGCACAGCCAAAGGGCACACACGTTTATGTCTGTGGGCCAAAGCCAATGATTGATGCGGTGATTGATCGTTGTAATTTTCATCGTTATCGAGATGAATATATTCATTGGGAACAATTTGCTTCAACCGTACCTGAAGATGGTGAAGCATTTACTGTGGTTTTGGCGAAATCCAATCAGCAAGTCGAAGTTCAAGGCAACCAGACTATTTTACAGGCGATTGAAGCACTGAATATTGATGTTGAGTGTTTATGTCGTGAAGGGGTGTGTGGTACCTGTGAAACTGCAATCCTAGACGGTGAGGCAGAGCACTTTGATCAGTATTTGAGTGATGATGAAAAGGCATCACAGCAATCGATGATGATCTGTGTATCTCGTGCCAAAGGCAAAAGATTGGTATTAGATTTATAAATGATTATTGGCGTAAACTGAAGTGATTTATGTTGATATATTGCAGCTTTACTTTAACCCGAATTGACGGTTTCTAAATTAACGCCGAATGAAGTTCATTCGGCGTTAATGACTGATTATGAGTATGATTTAACAACTACATTTGAGCATCTGCGTAAAAAACCAAATACTGCTAAGTGCAAAGCATAGCCACTAAAAAGCCCACACAAATTTTAATACACTCGTATGGCCTTCAGGGCGATTCTCAATATGTGTTTCTTTTAAATACTTTGCTTCAATTGACCAGTTTTTATCTTGATATTGTATGGCAGGACCAATTGCCAAAACTTGTCCACGCATCGCAATATTTTCACCCTGTTGCTTATCTGACTTGGTTTGCTTAAAAGCGTAGCCTTCAACAGCCACTTTAACCTGATCAGTAAGTTTATATCCAAGACTATAATCACCAGCAAAATATTCCCCAGATTTGTATTGGGTATCATCATTTTCAGTGTTAAAGCTATAAGAAATTTTAGTTGAAATATCTAAACCATTTTTTGGCGCATAGCTGTAAGCAAAAATCGATCGAACAGTATTATAGTTTTTGCCAATATTGGCGACCAAAGGCTGTTGTGCTGTGGCCTTATCATATTGACCTGTGGCGAGTACTGTTTCTATCGCAGCAATCCAGTGGTGATCTCCTTGATGCCAACCTAACATTGACCCCAACATTAAATCACCTAAGGCAGTGTTATGGTCTGACATCCCCGCTGCAGATAATCTGAGATCTACCATAGGTTGTATGGCATAGAAACCCAGTTGACCGCCGAGATAGTTTTGTTCTGTCATCCAGACCAAACGGGGTATAAAGGCATTTACATCTAAATGAAAATTCGCTGGGCCATTATCAAAACTTCCAGCATGGTAATTTTGATAATAGCTTAATAGATACACGCCAGCAGGTGGTAGTGCGCCCGCCATCATACCTTCGGCACCGAGGGCAAATGAGTCAGCCCCATTTTCTGTGGCACAGGCAATGCTACTGGTTAAACCGAGCATTAGTGGAATTGAAAGTTTGAACATCAATTGTTTCATAGAAAATCCTTTTCAATGATATTTTTATTGCAGGTAGCTGTAGTTAAACGGATTAAGCATCACTACATTGTTGACTAAGCGGCTACTCGACGACGATCAACCTCTGTAGAGGGGGCTTGATCAGCGTCTTGGACCAATTGGAAATTAAATTTGATGTGTTTAAAGGCTTTATTTAAATTGTATTGTTTAATTTTTGCGAGATCCGTTACATCCAGCGCAGTAGCAATCAGTCCATCACGAGTAGCAAAGGCAAAGTCATCCCAAAGGTATTTGTCACCTTCAATATTAAATTGAGTGGTCAGTTTGCGATAACCCGGCGCAGAGACAAAGTAGTGAACATGAGAAGGACGGTTACCATGTCGACCCAACAAATTGAGTAAAGCTTGTGTTGTACCTTCAGGTGGACAGCCATAACCGACAGGCATGGTGGTTTGAGCAATATATTGACCTTGTGTATCGGTGAAAATACTGCGGCGTAAATTAAATGCAGACTGAGATTTATCAAAGAATGAATAGTTGCCTAAACTGTTGGCGTGCCAGATTTCTACTTTTGCATTGGGAATAATCTGTCCAGCAGTGTCAGTGACAATGCCTTCAATGATTAAGGCATCGACGTGCGCAGATTCAGAGCCATCATCCATACGAGCAAAGCCAACGGACTCAGGCGCACCTGCAACATAAAGCGGTCCTTCAATTGTTCGTGGTGTTCCACCTGTAATACCGGCTTTAGTATCTGCTTCATCTGCACGTAAATCTAAGTAATGTTCTAGCCCTAGACCTGCTGCCAAAAGTCCCAGTTCATTGGCTTGACCTGCATCTGTCAAATATTCTAAGCCTTTCCAAAGCTCGGTTTGAGACATATCTAAGTCTTCAATGGCTTGGAATAAATCACCAAGTAAACGAACAACGATTTGCTGAACACGCAGATTGACTTCACCTGTTGCTGTCGCGACATTCATTTGCTGAACGAGGCTATCGATTTGTTGTCTATTCATCATCATCTTCCTTTGATTGATATGAGTATTTGGCATGAGTATCTTGAGAGCGATCTGGAATCGGTGCAGATCACTCAAACTGGTGTTGCTATATTGGATAATTTAAGGGTTCAACCACTCAACTTTAGATGTGTCTAAAAAGTGCCGAACGTGATTGCCCATTTGCACCATCTGCAGCACTTAAAAAGCGTTCGGTATGGATGTCTTTTTCAAATAAGCGGCTTTGCATCAAGGTGGAGATGGCGGCATCAATCATCGGTGGCGGGCCACATAAATATGCCTTGTGACCACTGCATTTATTTTCAAAATAATTGGCAACCGCTTCATGTACATAACCTGTAAACCCTGTCCATTGGTCTTCTGGCTTAGGCGCATTTAAGGCAGGGATGTATCTGAAATTTGGATATTCTTTGACAAGCTGTTCGAATTTTTCACGGTTATATAATTCAGCAACATCCCGTGCACCTTGGAACAAATAAATGATACGGGTGTCACCGTGTTCTAAAAGATCCAGAATCATCGATTGAGGGCTTGAAAGCCCTGAACCACCTGCAATGAAAATGACATTTTGCTGATCAGACTTACGCACAAAAAATTGTCCATAAGGTCCTGAAAGCGCTATTTCTTCACCAACACTCAGTTCATCATGCACATAGCGTGTTGCAGCACCACCTTGCACTTTACGAATATGTAATTCGATCAGATTTGCTTCGCTCGGTGTATTGGCGATTGAAAATGCCCGGGTTCCTTCCATATTAGGGAGTTGGATATTGATGTATTGGCCTGCTTGAAACTGCATTGGTCGATCAAGTTGAAGTCGGACACCTTTAATCGTTGGCGATAAATCCGTTATTTCAATAACCTTAGCTTGGTAGTCTTGGACTAAATAGCCTAAGAAATCCTCATCTTCATCCACATCAGCTTCGATGACCATGTCAGATTCTGGCTTGCAACAACAAGCCAACACTTTATTTTCTTCACGTTCAATGTCCATAAGCGCAAAAGGCGAGGCTTCACCTACATCATAAAAGCCGTCTGTGACTTGAACTTTACATGTACCGCAAGTGCCATGTCCGCAAGCAAAGGGCAACCAAACACCTTGACGCAATGCTGCATCTAAAATGGTTTGATCCTCTTCAACTTGAATGATGGTTCCTGCTGGTTCAATCGTGACTTGATAGCTCATCTGTGTTCTCCTTAAACATGTGTGCCTTGGTAACCTGCTAAATCAGGCGTTACAAAGCGCAGGAGAGATTTATGATCAAAACCCAAATCTTCTAGGGACTTAGAAAAATCAGCCTGTAAAAGATTGCGGTTTAAACGGAATTCAACATTAGACCAATCAATATGTTTAAAATCGGGATGTTGCTCAAAACCCGCCTGAATTTGCCCATCAATCAAGGCTTGTAAGCTTTGTTTTGGTGAAACCACAAAAGCATGTGCCGAACAAAATAAGGTGTGATGATCCCAACCAATAAACAACAACATGTTTTCGCCGTAATTTTGTTGTAGATCTAGTGGTTCAAATTGATATTTTTCAACAATCGCTTGTACAGTCATGGTGTATTTCCTTAAACTTTTGAATAAATCCTTGAGCGGATGCTGTCGAGTTAGACAACATCCATTGTTTATTTTTTAATTTTTGGATGAGGGTTTAAGCTGCGTTGCCTTTCCACTTTTTCCAGCGCTGTTGGTCAGGTGAACCTTCGATATCGAGATTGTCTGCACCGACATTAAAGTTGTAGTAATCCCTTAAAATACTTTCTAAATCTGGACCACCACAGTTACCCTGCAAAATTTGATGTACAGGCAGCCACGCTTGGATGTATTTCTCAGGTTCACGTTCAAAAATGTCATGACAACCATCAGAGCAAGTGTGGTAACGCTCATCTTTGTAAATTGAATCGCGATAGCTAAATAGCGTTGGGTCACCATCCATTTCTGTAAAGGTCATTGGAATTTGGCACACTTGGCACAATTGAGGTAAACCTGCGCTATAGAAGCGTTTACCTTCAGCTTCCATTTTTCGAGCAAGTTCCCAACGTGGGCGATAGTATTTATCAAACGTGTCAGGGTATTTTTCTGAGAGCCAATCCATTTCCTCATCTGTTGGAATCCACGTATGGAAGCCTGCTGCATGACCGAAGTTATAGAAAATCCACCATGCTTGATGCGAAACATGTTCTTTCTCTTTGCTAATCACTTCACTATATTTCGGCATACGAATCCCGTAGCGACTTAAGTCTTTAAACAAAGCGCCACCTGCTTCTTCAAAATAAGTTTCCCAAGCTTCTTTCCATGACATGACTTTATTTGGCAACATGTAATCCATCATCATGCCGACGATGGACAGCAGGCGAGTTCCTCGCCAGAACCATTTATCAATCCATTCTTGTACGATTGGCACATTATCTTCGTGCTGTTCCAGTAAGAATTTTACAATTTCCAGTCCTAGCGTCATGTGGCGTGCTTCGTCTGATTGTGCACTAAAGCCAAATGTTACGGTTGCCATATCACCGTTGTAAGCTGCTCCCGACATGAAAGGAACGAACAATAAGTTAGTTAGGACATATTCAAAGGCAAAGCTGATTGCTAATAAAAACTCAAAAGGCCCCGCTGAACGTGCATCTTCAAAGAATGATTTAGGTACAGACAAGTACCAGACACGGTCATGCATATGTGCCCAGTCTTGGAAGCCATCAAAGAACTTGTTGTAATGGCTCATCGCATGAATCTGGGTTTGTACATGACGTAATTCATCAATGGATTGCATTTGCGAGGCGATACGTGCACCAATGCCACTGAACTGACGTCCAACATGTGCATAGCCTTGGTACGCTTGATATTCAAGCGGGGTTACCGCGGTTAAAAACAGTTTAATTGCGTTGACATAACGTTCATTTGAAACATTCATTTGCCCATTGTTTTGTGCAAAAGCATCAAAAATGGCATATAGCTTCTTTTCTTTTTCTGCTTGGTATTTCCAATAGTTATCCATGGTTAAACGGAAAGGATCTTCCCATTTCGACCAGTCGGTAATTTTGATGCCTTCAAACTCTTCATACGGAAAGGCATCTTTACGATCTGCATAGGAAAAGTCCCAATCTAGATCACGGGTGAGTATCCGATAACGTTCTTTGGCATTGAGCTTTTTATTGTTTACTTTGGCTTGGCTATTCATTTTGATCATCCTTTAATTTACATGCAGCTACCTGCTATTTATGCTTTAAATCTAGGGGAAGTGCGGCTTAGTTCCACTTCAAGGTAAAACTGTCATCATCTTCATCAACATTGCCACCCAAGGTAATCATGTTGAGTTGTAGTTCTTGGATATCCCAGTTTTGCCCAAGTTTTTCTGATACTGTTTCTGCACGTACCACCAGTTCGCCAGTGCTTTCGACCCGAATCATCGCGGGAAGATATTGAATTGTTGCTTGAGGATTGTCCTGTTCAATCGCTTCAATGATGTAGCGTGAGGTGTCATTGTCTTGCAATGCTAAATAAACTTTAGAGGTCATGATGGCAAATCCTTATGCTGCTAAATCGAGTAAAATGTTGCCGGCTTTTTTGCTACGCTCAGAGATCTTATTTAGACCTGAATCAATCCCTGAATCCGTGAGTGCGGTTTGTGCCCAAGCACTAAATGCTTGTTTAACTTGGGGTAGTAATTCCGTGATCCATGTTTGAATCAGGGTTTTATTGTCTTCAGATTCTGAAATCGCAGTTTTTAAAACACTGTCTGACCACTTCGCTAAATCAGTTAAACAGTCCTTCATAAATTCAGTAAGAATGGCAATATCACGCCCGCCATTTTCAACCAGCCATTCATTGAGCTGTCCAAAAACCAGCTCTTGTAACATGCTGTCAATCAAAAGATTTTGCAGAATGTAAAGTTTGAACCAGTCTTGTTCGGTTAGGCTTTGTTCACAAAGTTTACGTAAGGGTTGCCAAGTTTCATCATTTAGCCAAGCGTGTTTGGCTTGCTGTAATGATTCACCTGTATTGCCATCGAGGATTAAGCCAATACGTGAAATGTATTGCGCCATACCGAGACGATCCATAGCCGCAAAAATACATGCTTGGGTGATGACAGTGCCATAACCATAGGCACTGCCTGACATCATATGTAAGTTGGCTGTTTGTTCGACATAGCGAAAAGGTAATAAACACTGGATGATTTTTTGTTTCAATTCATCACTGAGATTATTGACCAACTGACGTTTTTCAAAAAAAGCATAATGACTTTCAGCGGTATCTTGCAGACGTGCACGATGTTGCACATAAGCGCCGTAATAAAATTGACGAGGGTCTTTAAATGCATACCAATCTTGCATTTGCAAAGCGGTATGGGTTTTATCATTTAAGGTTTTGTCTGGCTTCCATAAGGGGCGATAGTGAAAATTTGTCGAAGCTTGAATATCAAAGCTGACTTCTTGATAGCGTGTTGCGGGCTTGGCTCCAAAACGGCGTTCGATATACGCATAAGTCTGACGAATCGGTTGCAAATTGGATGTTTTAATTTCTAAAGTCATTAGCTTCTCCTTGTAGAATTAAGCCTGATCTTCTTGATCAGAATGTTGGCGAGCATGATTTAAAACAGTTGGTTCAATGCCATAACGCCATTTATCTTCCTGCGCATCGTTCCAAGCTTGTTGTTCTGCGGTCATTTCAATGACATGATTAATTTCACAAAAATGCTGGAAAGCCTGTTGGGGGAGAATCAGTTCAACAAAAAGCGTGGGGTCTTGAATGGCAAAATCGAACTCGACAAATTTGGCATTCCGTTCACCAGTAATACGGATATATTTGACCAATGCGGTAGGCTGTTTAGCGTCAATCATGTGCTTATCCTTTTATCAACATCAAAACAATTTTGATGTAGAGCTTCATGCTCATATGCTAGGTTTGCTCTAGATATTCCAAAAGTCGTGCCAACTTTAAAATTTAATTAAAATTCAAATGTTTAATATTTTTTTCTCATGAGGATATGAAGCGCGACAGCATTATTTTCATCAAATAATGAAGCTAAAGAGATGCTGATTTCATCAAAAGATGAAACAGTGATTTTGATGGGAAAGATCGAGTTAATGTTTATAAAAACCAATAACGACTTGATATCGATTAAAATAAAAACAATATACCTTAAAGGTATGAAAATATAAGAAAAGGTAGTGAAGCTTTTGGTTCAGAATTAGGTAATATCAAGATTGCATTCACAAAGACATATAGCCAAGGATGGATATATCATGCCCCCAGCCAAAGATGTGAAGGTATATAAAAAAATACTGGAACAGAACAAAGATATTCAAGATTTACTCGATAAAATCGTTTTTGATGCTCAACACGGACAAATCTGGTTTGATGAAAATCGAATGCTGTTGATGCATACCAGTATTTTGGGCTTTTTAAGAAAAGATCTCTATCAAATGTTGGGGCTTGAACGCACTAAACGCTTTTTTATTCGTTGTGGTTACCAAGCTGGCATGCGCGATGCAGAAGTGACCTCAAAACTACGACCAAATTTAAATGAAGCAGAAGCTTTTATGGCTGGACCGCAAATGCATGGCATTCGTGGTATGGTGCAGGTTGACGTCAATGAGCTACATTTAAGTCATGATTTAAAACAGTTTTATGCTGATTTTAACTGGCTTAATTCATTTGAGGCAGAGGTGCATTTAAGTGAATTTGGTGCTTCAGATCAACCTGCTTGTTGGATGTTATTGGGCTATGCCTGTGGCTATAGCAGCTTTGTCATGGGGCAGACCATTATCTATCAAGAGACACATTGCGTTGCTCAAGGTGATGAGCATTGTCGAATCATTGGAAAGCCATTGAGTGAATGGGAAAATGCCGATGAGTTGATTCGCTTTATGTCACCCGATGCTGTCTCGGACGAAATCATTGCCTTACAGGCGGAACTCAATCAATTAAAGAAAAATATTTATACCGATGCTGAAAGTGATTACACCATGTTTAATGCAGTAGGCGAGTCCGTTGCTTATCGAAAAGTCTGTGATCTACTTAAAAAAGCAGCAGGGAGTAAAGTCGCAGTTTTATTACAAGGTGAAACAGGCGTTGGCAAAGAAGCATTTGCACGGGGTATTCATAATGGCAGTCAGCGTCAAGCGCAACCATTTGTGGCAGTGAATTGTGCCTGTATTCCTCCTGATCTGATTGAGTCAGAACTGTTTGGTGTGGAAAAAGGCGCATTTACTGGTGCGGTTCAATCTCGAATGGGAAAATTTGAACGTGCTCATGGCGGAACAATTTTTCTAGATGAAGTGGTTGAGCTTTCACCACGCGCACAAGCTGCATTATTACGGATGCTGCAAGAAGGTGAGTTTGAACGGGTAGGAGATAGTCGAACACGCCAAGTCGATGTCAGACTTGTTGCTGCGACCAATGAGGATTTAGAGCAGGCCGTTAAAGATGGAAAATTCCGAGCAGATTTATATTATCGCTTAAATATTTTTCCTGTGATTATTCCGCCTTTACGTGAGCGAAGAGAAGATATTCCCTTGCTGATTAATCACTTTTTGGCACGCTTTGAAAATATGTATAACAAGACCCTAAAAGGGCTCAGTGATAAAGCGAAAAACTTTATGATGAAATATGATTGGCCTGGCAATATTCGTGAACTGGAAAACTTATTGGAAAGAGCCACTTTACTGACCGATCATCAACAGGAAATTAAATTGGACAGTTTGTTTCCTCAACATAAAGACTTAGAAGCAGTGGGTGAAACTGCACAATCGCTGATCAATGTAGAGGATTTATTTAGTGAGAATTTCTCTTTAGATCAACTTGAACAAAATATTATTCGTAGCGCTATGGATAAAAGCCAACAGAATGTCTCAGAAGCTGCACGTATGCTTGGAATTAGTCGGGCAACATTGGATTACCGTTTAAAGAAAATTACGCTAGGTTAAAATCAAATTTGCCTCAATAACCATAGACCAATAGCCATAGAAATGTGCTTGGATAGCGCTTTGATCAGCTAAAGGCCGTTATGTTATCTGTCTATAGTTGCTGATAGTTGTCAATTTAAAACAGATGAGTTGAATGCTTGTTTCAATGAAGTCGATTTTACACTTGGATGTTGATCTCATATTTTATTTAAATCATCGGGCTTAAATAAAATACTAAAACAACTTCCCCCTAAAGCTTGTGACTTGGAATATTCAATGCGACCTTCATGCGCGATCATAATTGCATTGACAACAGATAGACCTAAACCACTGCCACCATTCTTCTTGCCTCTGGATTCTTCAAGTCGATAAAACGCATCAAATATAAAGGGGATATGCTGATCTGCAATACCGGGTCCTTGATCTTCAATGGTTAAAACCAAACCTTCTGATTTTTTTTGGGTGCTAATCCGTAAAATCCCTGCCTGTGCATAACGAATTTCATTTTCAAATAACGCAATTAAAATCTGTTCAAGCCGTTGTCGGTCAAAAAAGCAGGCTTGATCTGATAGATCGGTTTCGATGACTAATTTTGCTTGATCAAAACGGTCTTGAAGTAAGTTTACAGATTGTGTAATGACGTCAGATAGACAAACTGACTCTAGGTTAAGTCGAAGTTGTTGATTATCCGCCAGACTTAGGGTTCTTAGATCTTCGATTAAAAATGACAGCTGCTCAACTTGATTGAGCAAATTTTTTAACAAGGCCTTATCGGGGGTAAATATATCGTCAAGCACGCCTTGTAAGCGACCTTGTAAGATGGTCACAGGTGTTCTTAATTCATGTGCAATTGCGGCATTCCAAATAGATGCATTGTTGACTGAGATTTCCAGTTTTTCTGCCATACGATTAAAATCATTGATCATCTTTGTGATTTCAGCGACAGAAGAGGGATTGTCCAATTGTGCTCTTACGGAAAGATTGCCCAAACTAATTTCTCTTGCTGCAATGGCTAAAGAATTTAGCGGGGCGATAAAGCGTTGCGCTAATTTTAATCCTAAATAAACAGAGGTTAGTGAACCGAATAAAGTCACCAATAAAATCCAAGTGAGATCAACAAAATTAAATGACCAGTCTTCGGAATTTAACTGTTCTAGCGAGACCAATTTAAACTCGATGGCAACAAAATAAGTCAAATAGCCAAAAATCAAGGAAAAGCAAGTGGTTAATAAGCTCACTTTGGCCATGGTGATAATCAGCTGGCGGCTAATTCCAATGTTATTTTTCATCATTTTGCCTTAAACGATAGCCAACACCACGGACATTGATCAGTAAGTCGGTTTGATGATGATCTTCCAGTTTTTTACGTAATTTACTGATGTGACTGTCTACAGTACGCTCTAAGGCATCACCATCAGGCAAGCAATGGTTCATTAATTCTGATCGGGTAAAAACCTTGTAGGGCGCTTGCGACATCAACGCAAGGATCTTAAATTCCGTTAAGGTAAGGTTTAACAGTGCTTTCGAATGTTCTTTGATAATGTATACACAAAGTGTTTCTATATTAATTTCAATTGATTTAAAGCTAATGATTTGGGCTTTCGCCTGAGATGACATTGCACTTCTTCTCAATACGGCCTCAACTCTGGCAATAATTTCATTTGGATTGAATGGTTTTACCACAAAGTCATCAGCACCGATTCTAAGTGCTGTGACTTTATCCACTTCTTGATCTAATGCGGTCAGCATAATTACAGGGGTTTGTTTGGATTGACGAATATGATTTAAAACTTCCCAACCATTTAAGATTGGTAATTTCACGTCAAGAATCACCAGATCAATCTGTTGCTGCGCATGTATTTCAATGGCTTGCTGTCCATTAAGTGCTCTAAGCACATTGAAGCCATTTTTTTTCAGGTAATGCTCCACAATATCACCGATATCATAATCATCTTCAACGACTAAAATTTGTTTACTGGCTGGATCAGACGCAAAAGAAATATTGCCCATCGCTGGATACTTTAAAATGGATATAGCCCCATCATAATTTATTTTTAGTGGTTATATCCACACAATCTCCACACTTTAGTGACGCTAAGTACACAAATATTGCCAATAATCGTTATATCTAGAACTCTGGGTGCAGATGATGCCTAAGCCTTATTTTTTTATTATTTTATTGGTTGTTTTAAGTGGGAGTGCGTTAACTGGATGTAATCGCTCAGGAAATGCTGAAGCAGAACAAGCACAGCAGGCTGCACCAGCCAAAGTCAGTATTTATACAGTTCAACAGCAAGATATTCATTTGATTGAAAACTTACCTGCACGTGTACAAGCCTATCGAATTTCAGAAATTCGCCCACAAGTTGGCGGAATTATTGAAAAGGTGCTGTTTACCCAAGGCAGTGAAGTTAAGGCTGGACAACCTTTATTTAAGATCAATTCGGAAATTCTTCAAGCAGATGTCAATAGTAATCAGGCTTTATTGGCAAAAGCACAGGCAGAAGTGGTGCGTCTAAAAACCCAACAGGAGCGATATCGACAACTGCTTCCTTCCAATGCCATTAGTAAACAGGAGTTTAATAATACGGAAGCCGCTTATCAACAGGCTTTGGCCGAAGTTGCTCAAACCAAGGCAGCATTGGCACGACAAAATTTAAACTTACGCTATGCGACTGTACGCGCCCCGATTTCAGGTCAAATTGGTAAGTTGCTGGTAACCGAAGGTGCATTGGTCAGCACCAGCGATACCAATCCAATGGCTTTGGTACATCAGTTAGATAAAGTCTATGTTGATGTTAAACAATCAATCTCTGAATATGAGCAATTGCAAGATCGTTTGAGTGATGGTTCGTTATTACAACGTGGCGGTGCTGAAGTCAGCATATCCAATAGTCAGGGTAAATTATATCCAGTGACTGGAAAGATTTTATTCTCAGATACCAGCGTAGATCCCAATACTGGTGATGTCACTATCCGTGTGGAAGTAAATAATCCTCAACGGAAATTATTGCCAGGGATGTATGTCAGAGTTGGTTTAAACAGAGCATCACAGCCCAATGCCTTACTTGTACCTGAGCAAGCCGTGCAAAGAGATATTTCAGGTCAAGCACAACTGTTGATTGTAAAAGCAAATCAGACTGCAGAAACACGTCCAGTGAGTTTAGGACAGTTATATAAAGGTTTCTATGTGGTGAATAGTGGAATTAAAGCTGGTGAAAAAGTCATCGTTGAGGGACATGATCGAATTCAACAGCCAGAACAGCCTTTAAAAATAACCCAGTGGAAGTCGCAATACACAACCGATGTTGGGACTTTACAAACGCAAAATAAGGGCAGTGATCAAAGCACTGCAGGTCAGTCTTCTCCGAATACAGGAGAAAAATTATGATATCGCAGTTCTTTATTAAACGGCCAATCTTTGCTTGGGTGATTGCACTCTTTATTATTCTGTTTGGTGTCTTAAGTATTCCAAAGTTGCCGATTTCTCGTTTTCCTTCAGTTGCACCACCTTCGATTAGTATCTATGCAACTTATCCGGGAGCAACACCAGAAACCTTGAATGATAGTGTTGTTACCTTGATTGAGAGAGAGTTATCGGGAGTAAAGAATTTACTTTATTACAGCGCCACCTCTGATGCCAGTGGTCAAGCGAGTATCACTGCCACATTTAAACCGGGGACTGATCCAGAGTTGGCTCAGGTAGATGTGCAAAATAAACTAAAGTCTATCGAACCGAGATTGCCACAATCAGTTAGACAGCAAGGCCTAATTGTTGAAGCAGCATCTTCTGGATTTCTGATGATGGTCGGAATCAACTCACCAAATGATCAATTTAAAGAAATTGATTTAAGTGATTATTTGGTTCGAAATGTGGTTGAAGAATTAAAACGGGTTGAAGGGGTCGGTCGTATCCAATCCTTTGGATCTGAAAAAGCCATGCGTATTTGGATAGACCCAAACAAACTGGTGTCTTATCAGCTGTCGATTAAAGATGTCACAAATGCCATTCAAGCACAAAATACGCCGATATCTCCGGGAAGTGTCGGGAGTTTGCCTGCGGTCCAAGGACAGATGATTACACTGCCATTAACGGCTGAAGGGCAGTTAAGTACAGTTGAAGAATTTCAAAATATTACTTTGCGTGCCAACCAGAGTGGCGCACAAGTCACACTGAAAGATGTTGCACGAGTGGAGCTTGGGGCGCAAACCTATAGTTTTTCTATTTTAGAAAATGGAAAGCCAGCAACCGCTTTGGCGATTCAAATGAGCCCGGGTGGTAATGCAGTCAAGACCTCTGAAGCGGTCAAAGCAAAAGTTGAGGAGCTGAGCAAGGTTTTACCAAAGGGAATGCAATATTCGATTCCTTATGATACTGCACCGTTTGTTAAAATTTCGATTGAAAAAGTAATCATGACTTTGCTGGAAGCAATGGTGTTGGTTTTCCTTGTCATGTATTTATTTTTACATAACATTCGCTATACTTTGATCCCTTCAATTGTTGCACCGATTGCACTTCTAGGCACATTTGCGGTGATGTTGATCAGTGGTTTTTCGGTCAATGTTTTAACCATGTTTGGTATGGTTTTAGCCATCGGTATTATTGTCGATGATGCGATTGTGGTGATTGAAAATGTGGAACGCATCATGGCAACAGAGGGTTTATCACCAGTTGATGCCACCTCTAAAGCAATGCAAGAAATTACCAGTCCAATCATCGGGATAACCTTGGTGCTGGTGGCGGTATTTTTACCAATGGCCTTTGCCAGTGGTTCGGTCGGGATTATTTATAGACAATTTACCGTGACCATGGCGGTATCCATTGCATTCTCAGCATTTTTAGCACTGACCTTAACTCCTGCACTTTGTGCAACCTTGTTAAAACCGATTGAAGCCGATCATCAGAAAAAGGGCTTCTTTGCGTGGTTTGATCGCTTTTTTGACCGCATCAATAAAAAGTATGAAGCTATTTTAGTGAAATTGTTGAAACACATTTTTACTGTGATGATTGTATTTGTTGTTCTAACAGGTTTCTTATTATTTGCGTTTAAATCGATCCCAACCGCTTTTTTACCAGAAGAAGACCAAGGCTCATTTATCACCTCATTTCAATTGCCTGCAGATGCCAGTCAAGAGCGGACATTGACCATTGTAAAATCATTTGAGGAACATTTAAAAAGCAGAGAAAGTATTAAGGAAAATGTCTCTGTGCTTGGGTTTGGCTTTAGTGGTTCTGGTAATAACACAGCCATTGCCTTTACAAATTTAAAAGATTTTAAAGACAGAAATACCTCAGCTGCAGATGAAGTTAACGCTGTAAATGCGGCCATGGCAGACAGTGCAGAAGGTACGATTATGTCTGTTTTACCGCCTGCAATTGAAGAAATGGGAACAACTTCGGGCTTTACTTTACGTTTACAAGATCGCGGTAATCTTGGAATGCAAGCTTTGAATGAGGCACAAGCGCAGTTGATCGGTCTTGCAGCAACCAGTAAAAAACTGGCTTATGTTTATCCAGAGGGTTTACCGCCAGGTAGTAATGTCGATTTAAAAATTGATCGGAATAAGGCAGAAGCTTTAGGAGTGAATTTTGCTGATGTGACAGACACCATTTCATCTTCAATGGGCTCAATGTATGTCAATGATTTTCCAAATCAGGGACGAATGCAGCAAGTGATTGTTCAAGTCGATGCCGATTCACGGATGAAAGTTACTGATATTCTAAATTTGAATGTGGTTAACAAGACTGGAGCACTGGTTAAACTGTCTGAGATTGTAACACCTGTGTGGACACAGTCTCCGCAGCAATACAATCGCTATAATGGACGACCATCATTGAGTATTGCAGGGGCAGGCGCAGAAGGGGTTTCTTCAGGAGTAGTGATGAAGGAAATGGAGCGATTGATTGAGCAATTACCAAAAGGAATTGGTTATGAGTGGACAGGGCAATCCTTGGAGGAAAAACAGTCAGAAGCGCAAACCAATTTCTTATTGGCATTGTCAATGTTAGTGGTTTTCCTCGTCCTTGCCGCACTCTATGAAAGCTGGTCGATTCCATTGTCGGTGATGTTGGTTGTACCTTTAGGTATGATTGGTGCAGTGGTTGCGGTATGGATCCGAGGGATTCCCAATGATATTTTCTTTAAAGTGGGTTTAATTACCATCATTGGATTATCTGCAAAAAATGCCATTTTGATTGTTGAATTTGCCAAAATGCTAAAAGAAGAAGGAATGACTCTGATTGAAGCCACTGTTGCGGCTGCCAAACTTCGTTTAAGACCGATCTTGATGACATCCTTGGCTTTTACCGCTGGTGTGATTCCATTGGTGATTGCTACAGGTGCAAGTTCTGAAACTCAACATGCGATTGGTACAGGGGTTTTTGGTGGTATGGTCAGTGCGACGATACTTGCAATCTTTTTTGTGCCAGTATTTTTTGTGTTTATCCTCAGTGCTGTTGAGAAATTACGTGGCAAAGCTTTACCTGTACGTAAACTGCCTTAAGCGCTCTGCGTTAAGTTTTTAATTTTAAGTCTTGTGTTTTGTAGAGGATGAAGCATTTGTCCTCTACAATATTTCTAAGTCCTCCATCGCATTTATTATATGCATTTATTTGGATGCCTAATTTTTCTTCCTATTATTTTTATCTCGTATTGTTTTCTTTAGATATACAGGTCAGTTGTTTTAACTGCATTATTTATATAAGTTTATTTTTTACATTTAAATAAATACATTCAGTGGCCCACTGTTTTATCGTCAAATCATACCTCCTAAACCATTCTTATTTACATTTAATTACATTTCTCATTAGGCATTTTTGCCTTCTCATTCGTCTATATAGATAAAGGCAGTGTTTTTTAAATTCACGGCAATTGACCTGATAGACGAAGCAGGAAGGATTCATGAACAGTACAACGCAATACAATAGATTGAGCAGACAAGAAAAGCACAGGGTTTTATCCAGCACTCAGCAAATGCGCTACATTTATTTGTGCTGTATCTAAGCCTATGTCTGCTGTAATTCTCGCTTCAAATGATAAGCAAAAATACTCTACGCTTTGTGGGGTAGTGATCAGTCATATATTGTTGTTATGGTCTTTGTCTTATTTAAAAACAGATGTTCGTATTGAATCACATTCACCTGAAAATGCGATTCAAATTCGTTTTATCAGCTTGAACAAAACCGATGTTGTACAACAAAGCAGTACAAAGCTGCAGACGGCATCAGAGCAAGCTGCAACGCAATCAAAAGCACAACCTCAATCTACAGTAGCAACAGCGGTACAACATCAACAACAGGTCAAAGTGATACATAGTACTGAGTCAAAAAAGTTGAAGATGGATCAAACAACACAACAGACAACAAAAGCACAAGAAAAAAAACCAACCGATCAACAGACGGAAAGTAAATCTGAATCAAATCGTCAGTCAACACAAACATTCACTGAAACAAAATCATCTACGAATACTGAACAGACTGCTTCAGGTCAGTCAAATGAGATAGCCAAACGTGCAGGTGGTGAAGCAGGCAAAGACAATAAAAAAGAACAAAACGCTGCCTCTACTTCTCAACCACAGCAACCGCTTCCCGTGAGTCGGGTCGATGTACTCAGCTTTGGCAAGCTTAATTACGATGATCGCGAATTGCAAAACCAGCAGCGCTTGTTGGTTCTCACCATCAAAATCAATCCTCAAGGGCAGCCGATAGATGTCAGAGTAAAGCAAAGCTCAGGTATTAGTAGTTTGGATGAAAGAGCTATACAAGCTGCACAAAAAGCAAAATTTAAACCACATATTGTCAATGGTGAAGCATTGGCAATCGTGGTGGATTTTCCCATTCAGCTTAAGCTTGGTCGTAATCGCTGATTGGATCATTAAACAATGAAAGGGTTTATTTAGGAGTTTTTATGAACGCATCAACAGAAAAAGTGATCAGCAGTAGTTTAATGCAACGCTTGAAACAAGAAACACTGGCAGAGCATGAACGTATGGAAATCTTGATGCAGCAATCAGGCGCGTTTGAGAGTAAAGAGAATTATGCGCAATTCACCCTGTCGCAATATTATTTTCAGAAAGATGTTGAACATCTTTATCAAGATTCACAGGTTGAACAATTGATTCCCGATTTAGATGTGCGTGGGCGTTCCGATGCAGCTTTACAAGACTTGGCTGATTTAGGTTTAACACCTCAGCAGCAGGGTATTGCAACAGATGAAATTAGTTTTCCACAATCTTTGGGCTGGATTTATGTTTCAGAAGGTTCAACCTTAGGCGCAGCATTTTTACTCAAAGAGGCTCAGGCTAGATTTGGCTTTAATGCTGATTTTGCTGCACGTAACTTAGCAGCATATCCAGAGGGTCGTGGATTAGTGTGGAAGCGTTTCAAGCAAACCCTAGATGATGCAAATTTTAGTTTAGAGGAACAGCAATTGATTATTGAGGGGGCTATGCAAGGCTTTCATCGTTTTGGTGAACTTTTAGCACAATTAAAAACACTGAAATAAATAATTGATGATGGATAAAGGAAATCAAGCAATGAAGCAAACGGGGTCAGAGACCAATCTAAATACCAGTATTTCTATGTCGGAGCCGAGATTGGCGAAGTCATGGTTGGTTCGCTGGATCTGTATTGCACTGGCGGGGTTATGTCTGGTCTTAGGGACGATCGGTTTGGTGGTTCCTGGTTTGCCTACGTTTGATTTTTATTTTCTTGCGACGTTGTTTGCTGCAAAGGGTTCGCAACGAATGCATCAGTGGATTGTTAATAATAAAGTCATTGCTCCGATTTTACAGCAATGGCAACTCAAACGAACTTTGTCCGTAAAAGTAAAACTATTTTCTTTGGCCAGTATGAGTGTAGCTGCTGGCATTTTAATTTGGACTGTGCCTCATCCATGGGCAGTAGGAACCATTATTGTGATGATGGTTTGTGTGCAATTGTGGATGTGGTTAAAAGCATAAATGAGGATAATCTCAGGATGGAAATCTTTGAATATTATAAAAATACTGAAGAACTTAAATGCTTGTTGTTGCAAGCAAATTTAAAAGTAACTACAACACGATTGACTGTACTGAATATTTTAAGAAATGCACAACGAGAGCTGACAGCAGCCGAAATTTTGTATAGTCCAGATTTAAAAGTGAAAAAATTATCTTTTGCTGGTGTCTATCAAACCCTGAAACAGCTTGTTAAAGCAGGATTGTTGGTTAAATTTAAGCTGGGCAGTGAACAAGCATTATATTCATTCAAGGGAAGTCAAACCAATATGAGAATATATTGTAAAAAGTGTAGTCAGTTGCAACAAATTAATGATGAGGCTTTAGAGCAGCAAATTCGAGGACTTATTTTAGAACATGGTGCAAGTTCATATCATCTTGTTATAGAAAAACCCTCTTGTCCTTATTGTAGTCATTAAAACAACATGCCAAAGGGTAGATTATTTTATGATAAAAATATCCATAAAATTAAATAATAAATCGGAATTTACACTGAATGATAACCAAGATATTGAGGTTCAATGTGCATTAACTATTGATAATTTAGCTTTATTTTTTAAGTATATTAAACGATCAAATAGAACATAAGGATATACATGAACTAAAAAATAATCATATATACGGGGAATTTCTCTCAGAGTGTCTTGACATTTAAATGATAATTATTATCATTTAACAGACCATCAAAGAGTTGATCCTATTGTGAACAAAAATCCTGCATTTGTAGATCAATTGTACCGTAATCACCAATCTTGGTTGCATCAATGGCTTAGAAAAAAAGTAGGCAATAGTGAGCAAGCCGCAGATTTGGTACAAGATACGTTTATTAAAATTCTGCAAACGCGTGATGAACTTTTTGGAGTAAAAGAACCTCGTGCATATCTGGTGACTATTGCTAGAAATTTAATGATTGATCAGGTGCGCCGAAAGCGCATAGAGCAAGCCTATCTGAATGAATTAAGTCAGATGGAATATATTCTGGATACAATTCCTTCACCAGAAGATCAGCTTCAGATTGTTCAAGCCATTGACCAGATTTGTCAGGCTTTGATACGCGTCTCTGAAAAAGCACAACAAGCTTTTGTGCTCCATTATTTTGAAGGTTTAACCCATAAAGAAATTGCAGAAATCATTGGTGTTTCAACCAAGATGATTCAAAAATATCTAGCAACTTGCCTTGTGCAATGCTACGCACTGAAACAAGAGAAGGATTTGTTTGAGTAAATGATTGAAGAAGAGAAGAGTAAGCAACAATTAATCGAAGAAGCAGCGGAATGGATTGTGCTGCTGAGTACCGATGATGATTTACTCAAAAGAACAGCGCAAACAGATTTTGATGCTTGGAAAAGCAAGAGTCCACAACGCCAAAAAATTGCTCAAGATATTGAGCAATATATTACTTCGATTCAAAAACTGGTACAGAATCCACAACAACAGAAAATGACCCAATCTGTATTAAAAACTGGTTTACATAGTGCTCGTAAGCAAAAAAATATGCGCTATGGTGGAATTTTGACGGTGATATTGTGTTGTGTAGGGGGTATTTATAGTTATTTTATTTATCATCCAGTGTCATATCTAACCGCTGATATTAAAAATCATGCAGGAGAATGGAAAACCCAAACCTTAGCAGACGGTTCACAACTTAAACTCAGCGGTCAGAGTGCGGTTAATCTGGACTTTTCATCAAATCAGCGTGTTGTGGAGTTGGTTCAAGGGGAAATATTTGTAGATGTGGCCAAAGACAAAGCCCGTCCTTTTATTGTCAAAACCCAACATGGTCAAATTGAAGCATTGGGAACTGCATTTAGTGTTCAATATCAGCCAGATGCGACTGGGCTTAAAATGCTACATTCCAAAGTGAAAGTGCAGTCCTCGAAACAAGACGAAGATCAAACCAAAGCATCTTCTGTGATTGTGACAGCAGGGCAAGAAGTCATACTTGATCGAAATGGTATACAG
Source organism: Acinetobacter sp. GW821-FHT01C12 (assembly GCF_059422625.1). Lineage (NCBI taxonomy): Bacteria > Pseudomonadati > Pseudomonadota > Gammaproteobacteria > Moraxellales > Moraxellaceae > Acinetobacter > Acinetobacter sp. GW821-FHT01C12. The sequence continues at coordinate 872,638 of NZ_JBWKXD010000001.1, read as the reverse complement.
CCTATACATACTTTTAATTTATACAATGAACAGCAGAAATGGAATCAACGGCATTTGATTGTTGAGAATATGTCTTTGTCAAAAGTGCTAAATGAGTTGAATCGAAACAGCAAAGAAAAAATTATATTTAACGCTGCTAAGTTAGAGAAAATTAAGGTCAATGCTGTATTGCCTTTAGATCATACCGAAAGTGCATTGCAATTATTAAGCAGTGTATTCCCTCAGCTAAATGTCTATCAAATCACTCCATATTTCACAGTTGTGACTTTGCAATAAACAGCATGATTTAAGCACTTGGTTTGAATCATGCTGTTTAGCTTTAAATTAGGCCTAAAATTTATATCGTTTTTTACTAATTGTTTGATAAATATAATTAATAATAAACTTAGAAAAATAAAAGATAGATAATTTAAATTTATTTTGAATAAATGGTTCCACTTTTTCAATTCTGAAGCGTCATAGTAAGTAGAAGCAAATATTAGGAATACATTTAATTTAATATATTGAATGATTCTTATTTACATTTACTGGGGCGTAAAATGAGTGAAGCTGTTTGCGGTCAAAAGCATCCAAAATATTCTTTCAAAGTGACATCATTGGCATTGGCGATTCATCTCGTTTGTGTGGGTGTAGCAACAACAGTCGCGACACAAAGCACTTATGCGCTCAGTACAGAAACGCAGTCATATCATATTCCAGCGGGTTCACTTGCCAGTGTTCTGAATACCTTTGCCGAGCAAGCGGGGACCTCGATTGCAATTGATGCAAATCAGCTTAAAGGTAAAAGTAGCTTAGGTTTAAGCGGACAATATAATTTAGAAAACGGCTTTCAACATATTTTAGCAGCAACCGAGTTTACTGTGGTGAAAGTTGGAAATGGCTATATATTGAAGCATGTGGATAAAGCTGAAATTAGAACCATTCCAGTACAATCTCAGCCGATGATAGCTGATCAAGAAAATGTCGTACAACTTAGCCCAATGACTGTTTTTGGCACTGTCAGTCGCGATACAAAAGGGCAGAATGATGTTTATGATCAAGATATTTCTAGCGTCTATGCCAGCAAAGAGCAAATAGAACGATATAAAGGCGCTCAGCCAGCAGATTTATTCAAGGGAATGGTCGGAGTATACAGTGGTGATGCCCGAAACAGTGGTGCTTTAGATCCAAGTATCCGTGGTGTTCAAGGACCGGGCCGTGTTCCTGTCCTTATTGATGGGACAGAACAGGCACTCACTGTATGGCGTGGTTATAACGGTGCGAATAATCGGAGTTATATTGACCCTAATTTAATCGGTGGGTTACAAGTCATTAAGGGGCCTTCCATCACACGCAATGTAAATACAGGTGTGGGTGGTGCGGTCGTTATTCATACTCTAGCTGTAGATGATGTTTTAAAAGAAGGTAAAAATTTTGGTGGGGAGATAAAAGTAGAAACCAGCAGCAATGCAGTGAAACCTCGAGAACCACAACTATTAACTGGTCAAAGCATTTACGATAATCCAAATTATCCAGCTACAGGAACGGACTGGCAAGGCAATCCAGTGTTCGAGCCTTATTATGATCCATCCTTATTTAAAGTAGCACGTCAGAATAAAGAAAATAATATTTATTCAGGCGATGATGTTGCAACACGTATTGCTTTGGCGGGACGTAGTGATAATTTTGAAGTTTTGGCTGCTTATGCTTATCGTAATAAAGGCAATCACTTTGCAGGAAAAAATGGCAGTGATTTTTATGATAAACCTGCCACAGGACGATTTAATTACGTTCCATACCTTGCCAAAGTTTACCCAGGAGGTACAGAAGTTCCCAATACATCCCTTGAAACAGAATCTTATTTGTTAAAAGCGGCATGGAAACCCACAGATGAACAGCGTTTAGAGTTCGGTTATCGGGACAGTTCAATCATCAATGGAGAAATTTTACCTTCACGAATTGCTTGGGGTGAAGTCGTCAAAAATAAAGCAGGGGTACCACAATGGCCTTTAAGTCATATCGACTCTAAAGCCTATAATATGGAATACAAATATCAACCTCAAAACAATAATTTAGTCGATTTCTACGGCAATATTTGGCGGACTGATACCAAGAGTCATACCTATAGTTCAGGTGGATTTCCCAATGATACCAATGCAAACTTGGGTGTTTTTGTGAACAGTGCTACCGCAAACTCAGACAATACTCGCCAAGGAATGACCTTAAGTAATAAGTTTAAATTGTTGTCTAATCTGGGTTTAACTGTTGGGGGGAGTTTTCAAAAAGAAAAACTCAGTTCGGATGATATTTATAAAGACCCGAATATTAACGGAACAAATTCGGGTTATAGGATGTTACCGAGAGCAGGTCGTCGAGAAGAAAAAGAATTTAATTTTAACTTTGACTATCAACCTGTCTCATGGCTGAATTTAAACGCTGGTGCAAGATATCAAAACTATTGGGCCTTTGATGATTTTCTTAATGAACGAGTCAATGCGGGTGATCCCCAGTTTAGCCTGATTAAAAAAGCCACGGCATTAAGTATGACTTATTATACAAAAAGAGCAAATATGACTCCAGAGCGAGAACAACAATTAAGAGAAACGATTGACGCAGCAGCCTTGGCTCAGGGTTGGTCTGAAGAGTATAAGCAAAATGAATTAAATAGAAGTCTCTACGCTAAAAGCAATACGATTGACTATAAAAAGGATAGTCGTGGAAAATTAACCATTGCCAATAATCCCTTTTTAAATGGGACCTTAGTACAAGGGCGGGATTATGGATACTATACTAGTGGCACTCTTGGTGCTTATGAGGATATTGATTTAACTAAAACAGGTGTGCAAAAAACTAAAGATCATGGTTGGACACCAACAGCTTCAGCAACGGTCAATTTTAATTCAAATAGTCGAATGTATTTGCGTTATAGCGAAGCTTTTAGAATGCCAAGTATGTTTGAAAGTACGCTTGGGTTTTCTGGTACCTTAAGTGGTTATAAGTTACAACCAGAGCATGCATCGAACTATGAACTCGCCTATGTTCATAATCTATCTGAGTTATTTAAAAACAGCAGTTATGCAGATATTAAATTGGCTTATTACTATAACAAAACTAAGAATGCGATTGAGCGTAGTCCAACTTTAGCATTTAGTAATGTCGATAGTCTTACTACAGAAGGGTTGGAACTGCAAAGTCGCTTTGATAATGGGCATTTCTTTACCGACTTGAGTGCCAATTATCGTTTTAAAAACAAAGTTTGTGATGAGAATTCAGCGATGCTTTTAGGGGCGAACCACCAGTTTTCATTAAATCGTTGTGTAGATGATGGATTTGTAGGGGGATATTTGGTCAGTATGGCAACCCCTAAATATTCAGTGAATTTAACACTTGGTGGACGATTCTTTGATCAAAAACTTGAAGTCGGAACTCGTGCGAGTTATCACCATAAGTATGAAAATCCTGAAACGAAAAACTATAACGATATAGAGATGAGTTATTACGCCAATACCCCTTTGGCATGGAACTCGATGACCATTGTGGATGCTTATATCAATTATCGACTTAAACAAGACACCTTATTTGAACTAGTGGGGACTAATCTCACTGACGAATTCTATATTGATCCATTAACTCGTTCGGCAATTGCAGCACCAGGTCGAACATTTAAGCTAAGCATTAGCCATAAGTTTTAAAGAAACTTTGGGTAATCAACTGAATTTGTTGTCACTCCATGTGCAACAAATGTGTGGAAAATAAGACACGTACTCCTTGATTTTTACACTTAAATTGAATATTAAGATCAACGCAGCACATGTTTTATTTTAAATAATAATCATTAAGACTTTTATTTTTATTCTTAATGAAAAACTTTAAACTCATATCGAGGAATTTAAAATGAAACTTCAATCTATCTCTTTGGCTGTTTTACTATCAGTAGGTTTAGTCGGTGTGGCACAAGCAGCCATAGTCGGTGAGTCGAGTGATAACACTAAAATTCTGGTTGGTTCAACTGGTTCACTTGGACCAACTCATCCAAACTCAGGTGTTGGTTTTGGTGTTAAAACCCTTTATAACGGTGCAATAGTTGCATTCTCAGGGTTTAACGGCTATGCAGATGGCAATGGTGTTGTACGTCTAAGCCCGTACTTACCTGGGCTTCCAGCATCTCATGCTGGAATTGGTTATGCTAATTACAAACAAGTGCCTACACAAGATGTTTGGTTTGGTGAGTGGAATGCCGAAGCCAAAGATGCCAGCGGTAAGCGTCTAGGTACAGTTGATCCTACGACACATACGGTTTATTACAATGGTAAAGACGCAGATACCAGCGTACCGTCTACAGGTACTGCAAATTATAGTGTTCAAGGTGTCAATAATTATAATGGCTCTAATTTATTGTCAGGTACTTTTACTGCTAACTTTGCAACCAAACAGTTAACGGGGTCATTGAGCGATAGTTCACGTACCTTTAATTTAGGTACTGCAACGATTAATAATGATGCAACGATTAGTGGTTCAAATGCATCTTGGACAGGTGGCCCTTCAGGTGGTGATGTTTCAGGTCAATTCTATAATAGTCAAAGCAGCTTAGCAGGAATAGCAACATTCACTGGTAACAGAACATATGATGTTGCTTTTGGTGGTAAAAAGTAATGATTTAAATGAGAAAGGCTTACTTCGGTAAGTCTTTCTTTTTTTATTCTATCAGGTGAGTTTATAGATGAAAAAAATAGTATTGCTTGGTGCCATATTGCAGTGTGGACAATGTGTTTATGCAGCGGATGATACCAGTATTAGGTTAAATCAGGAAATTAGCCAACAGCAATATCAAAATGATAAGAAACTACTCAAATCAGAAGACCCTAAAAACACACAAGCATTACCGAATCTGATCATACAAGGTCAAGAATATGTGGTTAAGGATGAACCCGCAGAAGTCGCATATGCACTTTACTTGGCAGTGATGCAAAAACAATGGCAAGTGGCTTTAAGCTATCTTGAAAAATATAAAAAATTTCCAAATTATGATCAGGCTTTGACTGAGTTCGCTGAGGGCGTCATGGCACGAACACAGGGGAATTTAAGTTTAGCTGAGAGCAAACTAAAACACAGTTTAGAGATTCAATCGAATAATTTAATGACTCAACTTGAACTGGCTCGTATTTACACGGAACAACAAAAAAATCAGCAAGGTCAACAGTTATTTCAGCAGATTCAATCTCAACTAGCCCTGTCTACAGATCCCGCTGCCCAAGGTATTCGTCAAACCGTAGAGATGTATCTCAAAGGGCTTAAACAACGAGATGAATGGCATGGTTCATTGGCTTTTGGTTCACGTTATGCTAGCAATATCAACAATGCTTCCGATAAATACGACATTATTACTTACTACGGTATTGACCCAGTGACCAAGGAAGTAGTGCCGGTTGAACAATTAAAGCGTGGCACACCTGATGCGATCAGTGCGCAAGGTTTGGACTATGAAGCCACCTTAACTAAACGATGGTCGCTTTCTGGACAACATGGCATTGCATTGCGTGGATTATTCTATGGTCAAGTTTATCCAGAGCAGGCTGATTATAATGAACTAACTTTTAACTTAAATGCGGGTTATAGTTATTACAACGAACGTAATCAAGTCTTGATTGCACCCGTATTTGAACATAAATACTATGCCCACGACCCACTCTATAGTGCCTATGGGCTAAGGGGTGAGTGGATGCGTTTTATCTCTAACGACAAAGCCGTCAAGTTAGAAGCTGAAACGAAGGATATAAATTATTCCCAGTATAAAGGCCAAGATGGCGTGGAATATTCAGTCTATTCAACCTTTTGGAAAATTTTACCGAAAAACTGGACGCTATTTGGCGGACTAGATTTTGTCGACCATAACACCCAAGAACAATATTTTACAGCTTATCAGCAACAGGGCATACGTTTAGGCCTTTCCAAAAACTTTGAATCAGGTTTTAACGCAAATTTATTTAGTTCTTTCCGTTGGCGTCAATTTGATAAATTTACTCCAGTGTTGGAGGCTAGACGACATGATTTTGAACAAAATTATACTTTAATTCTAAGTGCACCACGCTGGGCTTTTTATGGTTTAACACCTAATCTCACTTATCAATATAATCAAAATATCAGCAATGTAGAGTGGCTATATTCTTATGATAAACACAATGTCAGTTTAAAGCTGGAGCATCGGTTTTAAAATATTGTAGAGGTTTTATTACTGAATTCTAATTTAGGCATTTATATAGCCAAATTGAATTTCAATAAATCTTAGTTTTAAATGGGTCTAAGATATAGAGGAAATCTGTTGATTTCCTCTATTCATTCATCATTTATTGAGCAAGAAAGCTGACAGCTTCCTCAATCAAGTCTGAAATTTCTTTTGGATGTGATGCCAAAGAAGCATGGCTTGCATCTAACGAAATCACTTTTTTTGCATTTAAGCGTGCAGACATGACTTTTTGATTTTCAGGGTGGATCATTCGGTCTTGAGTTGAGATTTGATACCAAGATGGTTTCGTTTTCCATGCTGGCGTGGAAACCGTATCGCCAAAAGTGCTTGCTACTGGCGCCTTTTGGGTGACACCCATTGCAAACCCTTCATCTTTGGTTAAATCCTGACAGAAACTTTGATGGAATTTATCTGCTTTAAGCCAGAGATAACCATCACTGTCTGGTTCTAAGTTTGGTGCAGCTTCAGGTAAATGTTGTTGAGTAATGCCGCCAGGGCTTTCGTTTGAGTCAGGCGCAAAAGCAGCAATATAAACCAGACCTACGACATTCGTTTGATTGCCAACTTCAGTAATTACAGCACCACCATATGAGTGACCAACCAGAAGAACATCACCTTTAACTTGCGCAATCATTTTTCTTGTTCGTTCAACATCTTCAGCCAATGAGCTAAGCGGGAGTTCTACTGCACGTAATGATTCATATCCTCGGTGAGACAGCTCAGTTACCACTTTACTCCAATGAGCAGCGCCTCCCCAAAATCCGTGTACGAATATAATTGTCGGTTTATTACTCATGTGTGTCTCCTAGCTAAATGCTATTGTATTTGTTGAGCTAAATGATTGAAGACTTTCTGTATAAAGATTGGATAGATACTGGATGTAATTTTTATACTCAAAAAAGCTTCTATAAGCGATTATTCATGTTTAAATTCATTTTAACAATAACAGAAACACCAATGTTTTTGCAGAAACACTTTTTAGGAATTGTGACAAAAAATGAGAGATGAATATGCTGAAAAAAGTGCTTTAACGGATCTATTCTTTGATATTTATCAGTTTGCAAAAATATCAGGTGAGATCTATGACTTCGCGCGATTTACAGATCAACAACAGTTAAGCTTTAAACAGGATTATGCATATATCCATATCGTTCAGCAGGCGACATGCAGACTTAAAGTTGCATGCACTAATCTAGATCTGGTTTTAAAAGCAGGGGATATTATTGTTCTACCTTCAGCTGGAGAACACACGATTGAATTGTTGGATGCTGAAAATCAAGCAGCCGCTGTGATTAGCTGTATTTTTAAACTTAGTGGAATTTATGGTGAAGCTATAATCGAAGGGTTACCTCGCTATATCCATGTCCCATCACATAACGCTGCTGACAAAGTCGCAGAATGGGTGCCAATGACTGTTGCTGCGATAAAGCTTGAGCTTGAGCATCCTAGCCTTGGAAGTCAAGTGATGCTTTCACGTATCATTGATCTTCTATTGGTGTGGTCAATACGGTTTTGGTTGGCAAAGGCAACCATTGAACATAAAAGCTGGATTGTCGCTTTACGTGATCCCACGATTAGTAAAGCATTATCTTTGCTGCATGATCGTCCTGCTTATGCATGGGATGTAGAAAATTTGGCTCAATCCACCCATCAATCACGTTCAAGTTTTGCTAAAAAATTTGTAGAACTGGTGGGAGTTTCACCAATTCAATATTTAAAAAATTGGCGGATGAGACTCGCAGGTCAGTTTCTAAAAGAGACAGACAAAAATATCTTTCAAATTGCTGAATTAGTAGGATATAGCTCACAAGCAGCATTCACTCGTGCTTTTACACAAACATATGGATGCGCACCAAAAGTATTTAGAGCGTCATTGATACAAAGTGATCAATAAATACAAATGATCAAATTTAGTTTTTATGTTTTAAAACTTGCTTTAACACTGAATCGTACTTAGCCAAACTGATCTGGAACAGCAATAAAACTTGAAGATTTAGGCTAGATTTCAGATTTTTATTAAAGACTTGCTTAGATTGATTAATGTCATAAATGTAATTCCCAAGACCGTGAATTGTATAGTTTCGACCTCTAGAATGAAATGATATCTCAATGGGAAGAATGACATGAAAACTTTAATCAGATTAGCTGTTATTGGTCTTTGTAGTGTTTCAAGTTTAAGTTTTGCATCACATCAAAATATGCAAGAAATACGCATTGATCACTTTGGTACAGGTAGCGATGGAGATAATACGTCAGGTCTTTTATTGAAAGAGCCAATAAAACTGGTGCCTTATTCAAAACTTGATCAAAATAAGGAGCCGAGAATTGAACATTATGGCACAGGCAATGATGGAGACAATACCACAGGGTTATTATTAGTCGATCATGAAAAGTACTATGCGGCAAACACATCTACTGTGCAAGTTGATACTGTACGTATAGATCATTACGGTACTGGAAATGATGGAGACAATACCACGGGCTTGCTCCTCAAAGATTGATTTACAAAAAATATAGAAGCTTGTTGATAAGTAAGATCAACAAAGATAAAAAAATGGGTGTAATCAATACACCCATTTTTTATTTAAACCAACTAGTATTATTGTGCTGCTTTTTCAGCTGCGATTGAAGCAATTGCTGCATCAATACCGTCAATAGAATCTGCAGCTTTTTTAATACGAGCAAGTGCATCAACAAGTACTTCATCTGCAGTCGCATAAGAAATACGCATATAGCCGCCTAAACCAAAAGCATCACCAGGAACAACAGCAACACCAGTTTCTTCCAACAACCATTCTGAGAATTCTGTGCAAGATTTTAAACCTTTTGCACGAATCAAAGGACGAATATTGGCATAAGCATAGAATGCGCCATCAGCAGGTAAGCAGCTAATCCCTTGAATTTCATTCAAACCATTCACAACTAAATCATGACGACGTTTGAATGCTTCAATCATCGGTTGAAGTACATCCTGAGGACCATTCAATGCAGCTTCAGCAGCAACTTGTGAAATCGAAGTTGGGTTTGAAGTTGATTGTGATTGGATTTTTTTCATTGCGCCAATCAATTTTGCAGGTCCTGCTGCATAGCCGATACGCCATCCAGTCATTGCATATGCTTTAGATACACCGTTAAGCACGATAACACGCTCATAAAGATCAGGCGCTACAGTCGCAATATTGTAGAACTCATCATCCCAACGGATCGGCTCATACATATCATCAGAAGCAACATAAACTTGAGGATATTTACGGAGCACTTCTGCTAAAGCTTCAAGCTCAGCTTTGCTGTAGATCATGCCTGTTGGGTTTGAAGGGCTATTTAAAACCACCAAACGTGTTTTGTCTGTAATCGCAGCTTCTAGTTGAGCAGGTGTAATCTTGAAACGTTGTTCTTCACCACATTTCACGATGACAGGAACACCTTCAGCAATGATCACCATATCTGGATAGCTTACCCAATATGGTGCTGGAATAATGACTTCATCACCTTTGTTTAACAAAGCAAGTGCTAAGTTAAAGAAAGACTGTTTACCACCACAAGACACTAAAATCTGATTTGCAGCATAGTCAAGATTGTTATCACGTTTTAGTTTCGCAATAATTGCTTTTTTAAGGCCTGGTGTACCATCAACAGCGGTATATTTGGTAAAACCGTTGTTAATCGCTGTAATAGCAGCATCTTTGATGTGTTGTGGGGTGTCAAAATCTGGTTCGCCAGCGCCCAATCCGATTACATTTTTACCCGCAGCTTTTAATTCAGCAGCTTTGTTGGTAACAGCAAGCGTTGGAGACGGTTTGATGGCATTTACACGATCAGAGAGACGTACGTCCACGGCATTATTCCTTCTTATAGGGATTAAAAAAATAAAAAGCACATTATCATAGCCTAATTTTTCATGTTTGGTCGTCTAATATCTATGCAAATTCAATAAATATTCATCAAAAGCAGAAATTAATGTATCAAGAGAATACAAATAAAAGCGAAAGTTTAAGAGCACTCGCATCAAAGCTGAAATTTACGTACAATATAGCCAGTTAAAATTGAGTGAATCACATGAGCACCCAAAATACTCCCAAAAAGAAGCCATTGGTGAATTTACCATTTCCAATGCCATCATCTTTAGAAAATGATGATGATGTTGCCCACAACAACGTCCGTCCTAAACCTGAGCAATATGCAGATCGTACTTGGATGCCACCTCGTGGTACACGCCGTTCGATGGGAAAACGCTAAGTGTTTGAGATATAAAAATAGGTGCTTGATGCACCTATTTTTATAATAAGAATAAAAAAGAAGATTTTTATTAAGGCTATAACATTTATCCTTGTGGAATATTAAGCGCTACCATTTAACATTTCCGTGACATATTCATAATAATTTTTTTTCTTTTGATACATCAATAAATCTGCACGTTTCAACATATTGTCTATACTTTCATTTGCAGATGTTGTTGCATAACCAATGGCAATACTAATAGGCTGTGACGAATAATATTGATTGTCGATATTAAGTAATTCTTCAATGGTCATAATCATCGATTCGACGGTCTGTTCATTTGCCGCAGGCATAAGAATCACAAACTCATCTCCACCAATACGGGAAGCGGTATAACTTGTATTGGCAATGGTGCGAGTCAGAATATTGCCCATTCGTCGCAGTAATTCATCGCCGACATCATGACCCAACTGATCATTGATGGCTTTTAAACCGTTCATATCAATAAAAATGGCTGAAGTCGGACGCAGTACACCACGCTCTAAACGATTAATTTCCTCTGTATAGAACGAACGATTGAATAATTTAGTCAGAACATCATGTTTCCCCAGATATTCCAAATACGTTTCTGCTTTTTTCCGTGCAGTAATATCAGTCAATGCAACTTGCACTAAACTCCAGTCATGTTCATAACCCGGGAAAACAGTAAATTGAAGCAATACATTTCGTACTGAACCATCCAATGCATAATTTACAGCTTCACGTTGATGATGAATTTTCCCATTCCAGAGTTCAATCAGTTGCTCACGGAAAGTCTGATACATCTCTTTTGCAAATACTTTGTTTAAGTTTTTAAACAGGGTTTCTTTGTCTTTGGCTTTAAATAAATCAAGGGTTGCTTGATTGACATCCAATAAGATGATGTCTTCGATACACTGGTTTACAAAGTCGGTATGCACATCTAAGAAGGTGCGAAAATCTTCGATACCAATTTCACGGAGTTGATCTATACGGAGTCTTACACGGCTAAAATCTTCAACCCACAATGAAGTCGGCGAGTAAATAAAGCGAGATTCTGCCAGTTGGCGATTTTTTTCTTCTAAACGGCGCGCATTTTGATAGTCAGTAATATCTTCTGTGGTGATTAAAACTCGGTCTAAACTGATTTCTGAACCTGGCATGATGATACCGCGTAATTTGATATCTAATTTTTTTCCAGAAATCGTGTAATTGACTGTGGTATTTGAAAACTCAGCTTCTCCATTCCAAAGTGCAACCAGCTCTTTGATATGTGAGTGCAGCATTTCTTTCTGAAAAATAATATTTAAGTTCTGATACAGGTGTTGTTGATTTCTGGCTTCAAATAAATCTAAGGTTTTTTTATTGACATGAAGAATCTTAATTTTATGTGCGCAAGCCGTAATCTGATCTGGATTTTCTTCTAAAAAGCTTTGAAGATTTGTGATTCCTTGGCCTTTCCACTGATTAAATTGTTCTCTTACTTCGCTATAGTCCTCTATCCACATCGGGGTAGGTGATATATCAAAAATAGAAGAATCAGAAAATTCCATTATAAGATTCTCGTGTGTTGAGCGGTGATCTAGAATGTTTGAAATATATCCTAAAAAAGAGCGATATAAAATAATAAAATCCAAGTTATTTATTACTTATTGTATTTTATGATCGCTGGTTATCCTTTGATTGGGTTTACATTGATATTGGTTAATTTCAATTAATTTCTTTAATTCTTAAAAGACATTAATCCATGTTTAATAAATAATATGCTTGCTTATCTTGATACATAATTTGATCTGCTTTTTTTAATAAATCATCAATATTTTTATAATGGCTTGTTGTCGCATAACCAATCGCCACATGAATTGGATGTTGAGGATTGTTCACTCGATCTATCTCTAATTCTTGTTGAATGATCTTCAGTAATGTTTCTATATGCAGATGATTTGATTCAGGCATAAGAATCACAAATTCATCACCCCCAATGCGTGAAACAGAATAAGGTGTTTTGATGGTGGATTTTTTTAACAGATGCGCAAAACGTTGAATCAGTAAGTCGCCAACATGGTGTCCCTGTAAATCATTCACTCTTTTTAAACCATTGATGTCTAAATACATACATGAAAGTGAATTAAATTTTTGAGATTGTAAGCGTTGAATTTCACCGATAAAAAATGTTCGATTATATAACTGCGTTAATTGATCATGCTTACTGGCATGTTGCAGGTGATCTTCTAATTTTTTTCGTTCCGTTAAATCGGTAAAGGCAATTTGCACGGTATCCCAGTTATGTTTTGAATCTGGAAAAATAACAAACTGTTCGAGTACATGCAGCGAATCTCCGTTAATTGATTGGTATTCACATTCTCGTTTAAGTTGATGATGATTATTCCATAAGTGTAATAATTGTTTGTGAAAATTTTGTTGATAATTCTCTCTAAAAATATGATTTAAATGCTGATAAAAATGTTGTTCATTGTCGGCATTAAATAAGTCCAGTAAAGCTTGATTTACACCCACTGATCGGATGCTTTCAAAACAAAGAAATAGAAAATCTGGATTTTGCTGAATATATTGATCTAAGTCCGTGACATTATTCGCTACTAATTGATTAAATAATGATTTTATTTTGCTGTAGTCTTTGACCCAGAGGGCAGTGGGCGAATGCAAAAATAGGGATTCTGCAATCCGACGTGCATTTTGACACTGAGAGATATCTTCCGTGGTTAATAAAACTCGATCCCAGCTTTGTTTGGCATCCGTTAAAATATTGGCTCTGAGTTGGATATCAATTTTTTTTCCTTTACAGCTAAGATTGACCACTTGAATTGAGCAATCTGTTTCTTTATTCCAAAGCGCTGAAAAAAATTGGATATGTAAGAGTTCAGTATTTTCTGTATGCATTTCTGGAAATTTTTCTAAAATCTCCGCTAAATCATCAGCTTCATATAAAATCAGGGTGCTTTTATTAATATGAATGGTGCGGATCGCCGCCAAACAGGGTTTTAAACGATTGGTGTCTTCCAATAGATGTTGCTTAATATCGGAAATACCTTGCGCAGTCCATTCATCAAATATTTTTTTTATACCACTAAAATCTTGTAGCCACATGGCAATTGGAGACAAATCAAATATTGTTAAATCCATTTGCTCCATATATTTTCCAATTTCTCTTTTATTAATTTAGGGGCTGTTGACATTTCATAAATGGCTTGCGTTGTAGGCTAAAATTGAGCAGACAAGGCATGAAACGATGAGAATAGCGAGACTATTTTCGAGTGTCATAACGTAGGCTGAGATAATTTTAGCCACAACCCTTCGGGACTTGTGTGTTTTTTGCCGCTACGTCGTTACGAACTACTCATTTAGAATGACTAAATTTCGTATTTCGTGCCTAGTGTCGCCTAAAAAACACACGTAGTCGCAAACATAGACGAATTGTTAACAACCCCTGTTTAACTATATAACATAAGTAAAAACTTAACATAAATAGTTGTTCAATTAAAAATAATCAAAGCATTTTACTTTTTAGCCCGATGTTCCGCTTTTGGTGCAGCAATGGTACGCTGACCAGTCCATACTGCAATAAAGTCTGTTTCATTTAAATTATAAAGTTCTAAAAGCGCTAAAATAGCCCCTCCAAAAATCATTGAACCTTTTGAATTAGACTGAAATTCAAATATTTTTCCATTTAAATTGTGCAGGATATCTTGTATTTCAAAAATACGATCTCGACCATTACTGTCGTTAGGATACATTGGCGTATTGAGAATAATCGTAGCAAGGCTTTTTTCAGCTTCAGTTAAATCCAAGCTTTGAATCTTTTGCTCTATATCTGAACTAAAAATAACTTCATCAGTTAAAAAACTATGCAGTAATTTTTGCGTGAGCTTAGGCAAGGTTTTTTCTACAAATGGACGGAATGAAGCAGGGAAGATCACATTGCGTGAAATACCTTTAAACATCGGCGCGATTTCTTCGACTTTATAGCCTGCAACACCACAACCCACCGACGTAATAAAATATTTCATCTTCGGGTGATTTTTTGTATAAATTTTAAAATCATCAATATAGTGTTGAATTTGCGAAAGTGGCATTTGTTGTAAATGTTCATTCATGGTTGGTATAGCAAAACTTTGTCCTGCCCAGCCACGTCCAACACCTTTGGTTGCGCCAAAATGTAAATGTGCTGTTTTAGCCGCACCGCCTTGATGAGTGCCCGCCATATTACTACCAAAAACAAACACAGTATCTTCTGGCAAAGTTTTGATTATGCTTTCATCATGATAGTGATATGTCATGTTTTTCAATCTTTTAATTGGCTTGTTTCCATGTTGCTATTGAAATAAAAAAGGGTCAAGGTATTTGTTGAATATTGTGTAAAAAGCCCCATCTAGAATAGGTGTCAATGTATGGGTTTAATTGGTTTCTGTTAAACTACCGTGGCTTCTTCCCGATTGGTTAAAGAGTGAATTATTGTGAGTGAACATCAACCTTTTGAACTTGTTACAAATTATCAACCTGCTGGGGATCAACCACAGGCAATAGCAAAATTAGTCGAAGGCATAAATAAAGGTTTTCACGACCAACTTCTACTCGGTGTAACGGGTTCAGGGAAAACCTATACCATGGCAAATGTGATTGCACAAACGCAACGTCCAACCATTGTCATGGCACATAACAAGACCCTCGCTGCACAATTATATGGCGAATTTAAAGCATTTTTTCCAAACAATGCAGTTGAATACTTCGTCAGTTATTATGACTATTATCAACCTGAAGCTTATGTACCATCTTCAGATACTTTTATTGAAAAAGATTCAGCAATCAATGATCACATTGACCAGATGCGTCTCTCCGCTACGCGTGCTTTATTAGAACGCCGTGATGCGATTATTGTCGCTTCAGTATCCGCGATCTATGGTTTGGGTGATCCCAATGCTTATATGAGTATGTTATTACATATTGTACAAGGGGATAGAATTAGTCGTGATGACATTATTCGTAGGCTTGTTGAAATGCAATATACCCGTAATGAGCTGGAATTTTTACGCGGTACCTATCGTATTCGTGGCGAAATTATCGATATTTTCCCTGCTGAATCGGACCAACATGCAGTTCGGGTTGAGTTGTTTGATGATGAAGTTGATTCAATTCGATGGTTTGATCCAATTACTGGGAAAATGGTCCGTAAAGCACCACGTATAACAATCTACCCAAAAAGTCATTATGTAACACCAAAAGATAATTTGCAGCGTGCAATTGGAACGATTCGTGATGAATTGGCTGATCGTTTAGTGTTCTTTAAAGAACATGAAAAACTCCTTGAAGCACAGCGGATCGAACAACGAACCCGTTATGATTTAGAAATGATGCAACAATTGGGTTATACCAATGGTATTGAAAACTACTCACGGCATTTATCTGGTCGTCCAGCGGGTGAAGCACCTCCGACATTATTTGACTATATCCCAGATGATGCGTTACTGATTATTGATGAATCGCATGTGACTGTTCCACAAATTGGGGCAATGTATAAAGGTGACCGTTCACGTAAAGAAAACTTGGTCAATTATGGTTTCCGTTTACCTAGTGCATTGGATAACCGTCCGATGAAATTTGAGGAATGGGAGCGTATTGTTCCAACCACCATTTATGTCAGTGCAACACCTGCGAAATACGAACTGGAAAAATCTGAACAAGTCGCAGAGCAGGTGGTACGTCCAACTGGATTAGTCGATCCAGAAATTGAAATACGTCCAGTATTGACTCAAGTGGATGATGTGCTTTCAGAAATTAATATCCGTAAAGAACTCGATGAACGTGTTTTAGTCACCACCTTAACCAAACGTATGGCAGAAGACTTAACTTCATATTTAAAAGAATATGGGGTGAAGGTGGCTTATTTACATTCAGATATTGATACCGTTGAGCGTGTCAAAATTATTCACGAACTGCGGACAGGGGTGCATGATGTTCTGGTCGGGATTAACTTGTTGCGTGAAGGTCTGGATATGCCAGAAGTATCGTTGGTTGCCATTCTTGACGCAGATAAAGAAGGCTTTCTTCGTTCTGAACGCTCATTGATCCAAACCATCGGTCGTGCTGCTCGTCATTTAAAAGGCAAGGCGATTCTATATGCTGACCGTATAACTGATTCGATGCAGAAAGCCATAGATGAAACTGATCGTCGTCGGGCCAAACAAATTCAATTTAATGAAGAGCATGGCATTATTCCGCGCAGTGCTGTCCGTCAAGCAATTAAAGAAATTGATACTGGTGAAGTGATCAGTGATGATGAAATTGAAGCAGGGATTAGTGACCAGCATCAGGCGTTAACTGCAGATGAACGTCACATTTTATCTGATCCAAAACTCTTTACGAAGCACATTAGCAAGCTTGAAAAAGAAATGCTAAAAGCATCTAAAGAGTTGCAGTTTGAACAAGCTGCGCGATTACGTGACGAAATTGTGCGTTTAAAAACCAGAATGTTAAAGTAATTGTCTCTTTGTGGGATGATTACACTTTGGTACTTGCTGTAGCTTTAGTTTGAACAAGGATACATAAAGCTACAGTCTAAGTTTAAATTTCTGATTATTTTATAATAAATAGTAAAAAGTAATGCTGAGGGTATAAGGTGCAATTATTCAAAATATTACCCAATTCTTATGACTTTAAAAAATTAATAATCGTATTCGGGGTGGTTTTTTCCAGCTTTTTTTATCCAAAAGTCTATGCTGAAAATTCGACTTTAGCTGCAGTTCCAAAATTGGAATTGGGGCAATATTTAGGGCTATGGTATGAAATCGCCCGTAAACCAATGTATTTTCAAAAAGATTGTAAGTCAGATGTGACTGCACGATATACCGTGAATGAATATGGCAATGTTGCAGTTGATAATCGATGTGTAGATCAAAATGGACAAGAATTACGTTCATTGGGTGAAGCATTTATCAGTAATGAGCCGTTTAATTCAAAATTTAAAGTGAGTTTTATTCCAGAAGCGATTCGTTGGATGCCCGTGGGCCGTGGTGACTATTGGGTATTAAAAATTGATTCAAGTTATCAAATGGCATTGGTGGGAGAACCGAAGCGAAAATATTTGTGGCTACTGTCTAGGGATCCTCATCCAGATGAAGCAAAAGTAACTGAATTTCTTCGTTATGCGCAGACTGTTGGTTTTAACTTAAAAGATCTGATTCGAACCAAGCAGAACGCGCAAGAATAATCAAAAATTTAAGCCGATATATTTTGAATATTTCAATATTTGCAAATCTTGAGTTTGGAAAAATAATTGAATATTCAAATTAATTTTGGATGAAGATGTTTATAATGCCTAAGAATCTATTTGAAAATCACCGTGAGGCGACAGATGTTTAAGGGCGTCGTATTGTCTGTATTGGCATCTGTAACATTTGGGGTTTTATACTTTTATACCAAATTGCTGGGCGATCTAGATAGTCAACAAACCTTTGGTTGGCGGATTATTGCCACTTTACCGTTCCTGACCTTATTTATGTTATTGAGTGGTGATTTTGTCCATGTTAAAACCATTTATCATCGAATGGTCAAACAACCTGCTTTATTACTATTATTGATCATTACTTCTATTTTGACCTGTTTCCAACTCTGGCTTTTTCTTTGGGGACCGATGAATGGGCGGGGTTTACAAGTATCGCTTGGATATTTTCTTTTACCCTTGGTTCTCGTCCTTGCTGGTAGCATTTTTTATAAAGAGAAATTATCAAAATTCCAGATGGTTGCCGTTGCTTTTGCGGTTCTTGGGGTAGGGCACGAATTATGGCGTTTGGGCAGTATTGCATGGGAAACCCTCAGTGTAGCATTGGGCTATTCGCTTTATTTTTTGGTTCGAAAAACCATTAAAACTGATAATTTAGGTGGTTTTTGGTGGGATATTTTAATTTGCATTCCCATTGCAATTTATTTCACTCAAACGGGATTAGATGCATATAGCCAATTTGCTGATGCACCCGTTTTAATTGTTGTGGTTGCAGGGCTTGGAATACTGAGTGCGATTGGTTTAGGGAGCTATATTTTAGCGAGTCGTCATTTACCAATGGTTTTATTTGGATTGTTAAGTTATTTAGAACCTGTTTTGTTGGCCTTAGCATCCTTGGCGTTGGGTGAATCTATTTCAGCAGATGAATGGTTTACTTATATTCCAATTTGGTGTGCAGTGGGGGTTTTGGTATTGGAAGGGATTTGGCATCTCTATCAACAAAACAATAAACGGAAAAACTTAGCCTTGAATATCGAAAAATTAGACGAAAGAATTGGTTAATCAAAAGAAAATAAATTGATAATTGTTGGACTATAATTTTTAAAAGTGTTAAATTAATCTCATTAACCCATGTTTTAATTTGGTTTTTAAGTAGAAAAACGCTGAATATATTATGAACACAACAATAATTCCCTATCAAACACGGGCAACCTTATTGCAATTAGAGCCTAGTACCGATTTAAACTGGGAACAGGTTTTGTGTGATGTTTTTGATGAAGCCAATATCGAAGTACGTGAAGAAATTGAGCGTCAAATTTTAAGACCGAAAGAAATTCAATGGAACAAAGGCAATAACAGCTTTGAATTTAAAATCACAAATTCATTAGAAAATTTAAAATATAGCTTTGAAAATGAGCGAATGCGTTCCATTGCAACCAAATTGAGCAACTCAATCAATTGGTTAAAAAATATTACAGATAGTATTCAGATCGCAGATTATTTAGAAAATGCGTTGTATCAAATTGATTTGATTTCGGTGGATGATCATCTAAATTTGCAGCGAGAAAAATTACTGATTCGCCGTGTTTTTTTACAAGATGTGGCGAAATTGATCCGTACATTAAATATTGAAGCGCCAGCAGGTATCCGCAACTTAACTTCTGATCAAATTAAATGTTTTATTATTGAAGTGTTTATTAAACAACAATTACTGGGCTATTGGTTTAAGCCATTATTGGCTAAATCATCTGAATTAATGAAACGTCCTTTTTTTAAGTATTTTATTTTAAGAGAACAACGGATTCGTAAGTTTGATATTGTTAAAACCTCTGAATTTATCTATTTAATTGCACCAATTGAAAATTTTGAACAGAATCCTTATTCAATTCGGCGTTTTTTGTTTGAAGAAAATATTGAATATAAAAATCAGGTCTATGTAACGGGTTTGGTTCTTGATACCGATCAAATGAGTGAAAGTGAATATCGAGATAGTACGGATCTTTTGATTCAGAAAATGGTCACAATTCAGCATCAAGTTCATAGAGATGTGATTGAAATTGTGCAAGAATTTGAGGATTTTACAGAAAATAAACTCTTGCCATTTTTGATGGAACCACTTGGAATGGTGGGGAAAAATAGTGATACTGTTGCACAAAACCATATCAAAACCATTGAACAATTGCTCACGGCCAATATATTGATGCCTTTAAGAAATGCGGTTAAAAGCGATTTATCACATATTGAAGAATTTGAATATTTGTTTATGAGTGTGCATCGAATATTTTCTGAAATTTTATCGCATTATCGTGACTTTAAAGAACAACCCGCATTATTTTTTAATTCTCATGTACAACTGTTTGAATATCGTCTGCTGGCTTATTTAAAGCTATTGGAAAAGCGTAAAGATGAAATTTTTATTCCAATGAGTCCGCGAGAGTGGCAAGTCATGCATGAACGCTCTCAACAACCGATTAGAAAACTTCAAGAAATTATCGCTGAGCAAGTGAAGGATTTTAGGGCTTTAGACAGCTATGTTAAGCAATTAAAGAATGAACAACATGAAGTAGAAGGCTCACTGTTAAAAAAAATGATCAAAGGTGGGAAAGTTGAAAAGGATATTGTTCAAGCAAACCATGCTGCAATGTTGATAAAAAAACAAACCTATTTAGAGGTATTAACTGTCCCTAAAGGTTTAGCAAAGTATAGTGTATTTATTGAGTTTGAAAGTCTGACTTCAATGAGTGAATTGGAGCGCCATTATGCATTTCCTTCAGGGGACAATGGCATTATTCGCTTTCCTTGTTTAATGAAGCTGCCTGAAAATTTAGCTGATTTTGATTTGGAAGAATTTAATGCGTCGATTAATGATGATTAAAGCGCGTGTTAGGGGCTGAGTAGAAAGCTCAGACTGAGTGCGATAATCGGGTTTTTAACGATACAACATCAGCTTTATTTTTGTTTTGTCTGGTTTAACTTTGTTCTTATCTACTTTATTTTTCCAGTTGCTTTGTTAAAGTCAATATCAATAGTAAAAATCTACATAGATGCAAAAAACCGAAATGGCTGAAATATTGTTTAGAGATCAAGGCATAATTTAAAATAAAATACCCAGTATGACAAAATATTATAAAAATGTATCACGATTTGATTTCAACTAAATGAGAATTACATTACAATTATGGGGTTTAAAAATCCATGTCTAGATATACATAAATAGAGGACGTATCTGTGAGCAAAGACACTATCATCGCCCTACATGCAGAGCACCAAGGTCGCTGGAAAAACCGTGAAGAAATCGCGGAACGTATGATTGCATTAATCGGTCAATTATACCGTGAAAAAAACATTGTGACTTCTGTGTACGGTCGTTCTTTAGTGAACCGTTCAGTAATTCAAATCCTTAAAGCGCACCGTCGTACACGTATGATGGATGTTGAGCTTTCTGTTGTACATACATTCCCTATTTTAGAAGCTTTAGCGAAATTAGATAATATCGGTTCTGCTGAAGTTGATTTAGGTAAACTTGCAGTTGAATATAAAGAAAAGGGCGGCGATATTGATGCATTTGTTGCTCAAGCTGTTCAATCTTTAGAAGGTCGTCCTGCGCAAGTTGAGCCTAAAGATGTTGTTCTTTATGGTTTTGGTCGTATTGGCCGTATTTTAGCGCGTTTAATCATTAGCCAATCAGGTCTTGGCCGTGGTTTAAGCCTTAAAGCGATCGTTGTACGTAAATCATCTGATGGTGATTTAGAAAAACGTGCTTCATTGTTACGTCGTGACTCAATTCATGGTCCATTTGCAGGAACGATTTCTGTTGATGAGCAAAATGAAGCAATCATTGCAAATGGTAATTTTATCAAAGTGATCTATGCGTCTAGCCCTGCTGAAGTTGATTACACAGCTTATGGTATCGACAATGCACTAGTGATTGATAACACAGGTAAATGGCGTGATATCGATGGTTTATCTCAACATCTTAAATGTCCTGGCGTAAGTCGTGTTGTGCTTACAGCGCCTGGTAAAGGTGACATGAAGAATGTCGTGTTTGGTGTTAACCAAGCGGACATCATTGATTCAGACAAAATCATTTCTGCTGCAAGCTGTACCACTAACGCGATCACACCAGTTTTGAAAGTGTTAGAAGACAAATACAAAGTGATTAATGGTCATGTGGAAACTGTTCACTCATTTACAAATGACCAGAACTTGATTGACAACTACCACAAAGCGGATCGCCGTGGCCGTGCTGCAACACTGAATATGGTTATTACAGAAACAGGTGCTGCAAAAGCTGTTGCGAAAGCATTACCTCAGTTACAAGGTAAATTAACAGGTAATTCAGTACGTGTTCCAACACCGAACGTTTCACTTGCTATTCTTAACTTAACACTTGAGAAAGAAGTAGATCGTGAAGAAGTGAACGAATATATTCGTCAAATCTCGATCAACTCTAACCTTCAAGGTCAAATTGGCTATACCAACTCTACAGAAGTTGTATCGTCTGACTTTATTGGTTCGCGTACAGCGGGTGTATTTGATGCACAAGCAACAATTACTTCTGGTAACCGTTTAACAGCTTACGTTTGGTACGATAACGAAGTTGGTTATAGCTGCCAAGTA
This sequence comes from Acinetobacter sp. GW821-FHT01C12, assembly GCF_059422625.1. Lineage (NCBI taxonomy): Bacteria > Pseudomonadati > Pseudomonadota > Gammaproteobacteria > Moraxellales > Moraxellaceae > Acinetobacter > Acinetobacter sp. GW821-FHT01C12. The sequence goes on along the minus strand of NZ_JBWKXD010000001.1, from coordinate 850,322 downwards.
TTGCGTATTGCTGAACAAGTATGTGGCGTAAGCTATCCGAAAGTACCGGCTGAAACAAATGCATAATTTGTAAGAGTCGTCGAAAAGGAGCTTCAAATGAAGCTCCTTTTTTTATATTCAAAATTGATGATATATGGTTAAATTCAAATGAAAATTACCAGTTATCTCAGCAATTTGACTAAAAAAATTGATTAAGAAATTAGAGAAAAGCTAAATGAACAATAATTTATCTATTTTCGGGCTAGGTGTTATAGGCTCATTAACTGTGGCAAGTGCATCAGCAAATACTGCACTTGATTTAACACCTATGTTGCAGGATCGTTTTGAAAAAAATTGTGCGATTCGTCAACAGTTCGATTTTTATACTCATGATGATGAGATTCAGGCAATTTTAATGAATCAGGTGGTTAAGGATGAAGTAGAAGAGCAAGCGGCTTACGTCAGCAGAAATTTTAGTTTAAAAAATACGACTTATAGGGGATTAGTCGTAAATAAAATTGAGTTTTTATGGGGACGTGGTTTGACTTTGAGTGAGACGTTGTACTTTGATCTTCCAACGGCTTCAGCCAAGCAGCAATTTAATAAGATTAAAAGCAATATACAGCAACCAGCTAAAGCTGCAAATTTTGTAATGACTGGAGAGGGCAAGCGTGATGCAATTGCTATCTGTTCTTGGCTTGATAAAAATGGACATCAATAGCGTTATTGTGAATTAAGTTTTGGGATGATTTCTAAAAGTGATGAAACTTTTACTATCACATAGAAATAAGTGTATGAAGAGCAAGTTTGCAATGCCACACTTTACATTTAAAGTTTAAATTGCTTCGCTTAGGTAATGCGTTACGATAGAAAGGCTATCGATGGTTTCATCAATATTTAAAACGATACAAGTATTAAATGCTCATTTTTGACTAACGCAAAAAGTCTAATAAAAGCTATTTTATATAAAGTAATTTGCATCAATGGAAAATCACATGAAGAAAAAGATATTACTGAGCATGCTGTTACTGCTAGCGGGAGCTACACATGCCCAATCCTTAGAATTACGTCCTTTATTAAAAGATCGTTTTGAACAAAATTGTGCAATTCGACAGCAATATGATTTTCATAATGAAAATACAGAACTGATTGCACCACTTGAACACTATACGATTGATGTAAAATATGTGGATAAACAGGTTTATGACTCAACCACTTATAAATTAAAAAATGTCACTTATGCTGGCATTCCTATTCGCAAAATAGAATTTAGTTTTGGTCGTCCAGCGCAACAATACAATGAATATTTATATTTTGATCTGAGTACTACAGCAGCAAAGCAGCGATTTAAAACTCTAAAATTCAATCAAAATCATGAAAAAGGCGATGTAAGTGTTGAGTATAAAAATAATACAGCAATTGTGCAGTGCTATTGGTTAGCTGATTTTTCGAAATAATCCGTAGATTAAATATCAATTGTTTATTAATTAAACAAAATTCTTCGACTTTTATACATAAAAACGCATATTAATTCACATAAGTATTTAAAATAAAAATAATTAAGGATAAAAATTAAGGACAGGATTTTGCAGTTGAAGCAAGTTATGGCAGGAGTAGCCTTTATTCTTATTGCTACAGTGTGTGGTGTGTTGATTGCAATCTGGGTATTTAAACATTTTAATATTTATATTCCACTTGAAAATCAAGCTGTACGTATCGATTTAAAAGAACCTTTACAAGCCAAAGTACAAATTCATGACGCATTAGATGTGGATGTCAAAGGAAAAGTGAAAGCTGAAATTCCTATTCATGAAAAGCTAAACTTACCGATTACACAAACCTTAACCCCACATGTGTATTTTGATAATGAAGTCCCAATTCAAACCACAATTCCTGTGAATGAAGTGATCAAAATCAATCAGGATATGCCAATTGATACTAAGGTTAAAGTCACTGTTTTAGGTAAAGATATTACTTTACCGTTAAAAGGGAATATTCCGATTCATATGGATGTGCCGATTAATTTACAAGTACCACTCAACCAAAATATTCATTTAAAGTTTGATGCGCCTGTAAAGGTTTTACTTAAAGAAAATTTACATGTGCCACTTGATGCGACATTAAAAACCAATATTCCAATTCAAGGCCACCTCAATGTTCCAATTAAATCAGCACTTCAAGCAACAGTAGATGTTCAAAATACATTACCTGTAAAAATTGAAAAAGGGCAGCTTAAAATTCCGCTCAATAGTTTAAGGCTATCACGTCGCGATCATCCGCCAATAGAACCACAACAACCACAGTCCGAAGCTTTAAAATAGGGTAGTATGGAAATGTGGATCTTTAAATCTATACGAAATTTGTTGTTCACTTTTATCAGCGTCGTATTGCTCATTGCGCTGTGCGTTTGGTTATATTTGAATATTCATGCCTCAATGCAGGTTTCTGCACAAAGGGCACAAATTCAATTGTCGGAATCTTTACCGACAAAAATCCATGTGGGGAATTATTTACAAACACATGCACAAGGTGCTTTAGATACTGAACTGACGATTGACCGTGAGTTGGCTTTACCTTTAAAAGGCAAATATTTGGCTAATTTAAGTTTTGTTGTGACAACGCCGATTGAGGTTGAGCTTGATTATGAGACTGATATTCAGATTGAAACGCTAATGCCATTAGAAACAACCACGGATTTGGTTTATCAAAATAAACTGCTGCCTCAATTTCCTTTAAAAGTGGATATTCCGATTAAACTTTCGGTGCCATTTAAGTTAAAACGACGTTATCAAGTTCCGATCAAAATTATGTTTGATGGGCCTGTTTATTTAGAATTTGATGAAGTGATTCATTTATATGTTAAGCATAAACTTAAGCCAATACTGAATATTAATGATCCAATGACGATGAAAAAAATTGCGGTGTTCCGTGCAACCATGTACAACACAGAAAGACAGTCCCTCGCAGATCTGGAGATGAATATCGATTTTCCTATCAAAAATATTCATCCTTAATTGCTCAGTATAGTATGGGCTTAAATTTTGTATTAAACCCATGCTTATCTTTAAAAATGCCTAAAATAAAGCTTTAACCTGATCCTGAATATGCGTTGTTTTACGACCAAGTAAATGTTCTAAGTCTTTACTTTCACTATACATTGCACCATTTACAGTCTGTACATCTGCGTCAACAATAACCGCTACCAGTGCTTGAGGTAACCCTACCGTAAGAAGTGCCTGAGTATAATCTTCTGGGCTGATATCTTGATACTGTACAGTTTTACCTGATGCCAAAGCGATATAAGAGGCTAAATCTGCAAGGGTAAAATAATTAGAACCTGCAAGCTCATAGGTTTTATTTTCATGCCCTACGGAAGTAAGGACTTTGGCCGCAGCTTCGGCATAATCTAAACGAGAGGCTGAACTAATTTTTCCATTTTGAGCACTGCCGTATAGCGTTCCTGTTTCCGCAGTATGCTTAACGTTGCCAAGATAGTTTTCGCTATACCAATTGTTGCGTAAAAATGTATATTTCAAACCACTTTGCCGAATGAGTGCTTCTGTTTCACGATGTTCTTGTGCTAAACCGAGTGGGTTATCTGTTGCATTGAGTAAGCTGGTATAGGCAATGTATTCAACTTTGGCTGCGACTGCAGCATCTATAACTGCTTTATGCTGAGGCGTTCGACGACCAATTTCATTGGCTGAAATTAAAAGTAATTTATCTATGTGCTGTAATGCAAGAATCAATGTTTCAGGTTGATCATAGTTAAATAGGCGAAGTTCAATCCCTTGTTGTTTAAGCGACTGTGCTTTATCTATATTTCGAACCAGCGCTACAATATTTTCAGCGGCAGTATGTTGAAGTAAGGCTTGGATCACCAATTGTCCAAGTTGACCCGTTGCACCTGTAATTGCGATTTTCATAATTTCACCTTTAAATATGATTTAAATTGGATGTTTTTTAAACTTGATGTTATTATCATAATCATTAAACTTACTATATGTAAGTACGTACCTAAAAGTAAGCTAATTACTGTGTAGAGAGAATTTATGAGCATCTATGCTTCAAGTGATTTAATTGGTCAAGTTTTATCCAGTCAGTGCCCATCTAGAGAAATATTGGAGCATTTAACCAGCAAATGGTCTGTATTGGTTTTACGTTGTTTAAATGATGGCGTACAACGTTTTAGCGAACTGCGTAATCGAATTGAGGGAATTAGCGAAAAAATGCTTGCACAGACATTAAAAGTGCTCGAGCAAGATGGCTTTATATTGAGAACGGTTTACCCTGAAGTACCACCGAAAGTAGAGTATCAGTTGACGATTTTAGGTGCACAAGCGGCTGAAAAATTAAACTATTTGATTGGTTGGATCGAGCGCAGTTTGCCAGATATCTTAGAGAATAAACAAAGATTGCAAAAGTAAAACTCAGTTGATTTTATACTCACCAAGAACTTGATCGCTAAGTGAGTATATTGGAAGGGAGGGAGGCCTTATTATTGAGGATGATTCTCTTTTGCCGTGGCTTTTAAAGCGACTAATCCTGTTATGATTGCACCAATGGTGGCTAAGAACATATCCTTATGCGCATCCCATATATCACCTTGTTGCCCATTGTAGTTTTCAGCTTCTTCTGGGGATAGGCCAATAGCAATCCACCATTCAATCCATTCATAAAATAAACTGGTTGCCATAACAAATTGAATGACCAATAAAAATAAGGTTTTAGGTTTTAAGCTTGGTAACCATACTTGGAAAATTCGGTAGAAAAATGGATAAAGAAATAAGCCATAGAATAAGTGTACAAAGCGGTCAAACATGTTACGTGTCCACCCCATTGCTTGATTGAGGTCAAAGTGTAAGTATTTGATTGACCAATCATTATAAGGCACATAAGAATAAAGATAATGTGCAGCAATCACATGAATCACCAAGAAGAGGATGTACAATAAAAATGATGAAAATGTCAGACCTATTTTCTTTAGGCAGAAAAATAGGGCAATCAGCATGAGCAAGGTGCCAATCTGATGCAGCATGTAGGATGGGTATTCTAAAGGATTAATACTGGCAAGAATGATTGCGATTGCAAGCATAGCAAGAACAAGCCAATGTTTTTTTGTTAAGGCATGATAAATCATTATGGCATTTTCTAAAAATTATTACTGCGCATTGTAATCAAAATGCAAAAAAATGCGAAGCATTGGCTTCGCATTTTTTAGGTCTTTTAGAAGATTAAGTGCTTAGATTTTAGCAATCAAATCTTTAATTTGTTTGGCTTGATCCGCAGCATTACCCGTGTAAGTAGCAGGGGTCATTTCAGCCAAACGTGCACGATCAGCAGCAGGTACAGCTTCAAGTTCAGTACCATTGACAAAATCAACCATCATGTCACGTGTCATCGCTTGACCACGAGTCAATGCTTTTAATTTTTCATATGGTTTTTCAACTGCATAACGACGCATTACAGTTTGGATTGGTTCAGCCAATACTTCTTGAGCATGATCAAGGTCTTCAAGAATACGTGCTGCATTAAGCTCAAGTTTACCAATACCTTTTGAACATGCTTCGAAAGCAATTAAACTTTGTGCCAAGCCAACACCCATGTTACGCAATACAGTCGAATCCGTAAGGTCACGCTGCCAACGAGAAATTGGTAATTTCTCGCCTAAGTGCGCTAATACTGCATTGGCAATGCCCAAGTTACCTTCAGAGTTTTCAAAATCAATTGGATTGACTTTATGAGGCATTGTAGAAGAACCGACTTCACCTTCTTTTAAACGTTGTTTAAAGAAGCCTAAAGAGATATAGCCCCAAACGTCACGGTTAAAGTCGATTAAAATTGTGTTAAAACGACGCAAAGCATCGAACAATTCCGCGATGTAATCGTGTGGTTCGATTTGAGTTGTATAAGGGTTGAAGGTTAAACCGAGTGATTCAACAAATGCTTGCGAGTGAGCAGGCCAGTTGATTTCAGGATAAGCAGAGTAGTGTGCGTTGTAGTTACCCACTGCACCATTAATTTTGCCCAATAATTCAACTTGTTTAAACTGTTTGATTTGACGCGCTAAACGATATGCAACGTTGGCCATTTCTTTGCCCAAAGTTGTTGGGCTCGCAGTTTGACCATGGGTGCGTGATAGCATTGGTTGTTCTGCATGTGTTTCAGCTAAAGCCACAATAGAATCAACAATTTGTTGCATAGCAACAACTAACACTTCACGACCATTTTTCAACATCAAAGCGTGAGAAAGGTTGTTGATATCTTCTGAAGTACAAGCAAAGTGAATAAATTCGCCTGCATTTTTAAGCTCATCAATATGTGCAATTTTTTCTTTTAAGAAATATTCAACCGCTTTTACATCATGGTTAGTGGTACGTTCAATTTCTTTAATGCGGTTAGCATCATCTTCAGAAAATTGAGTAACAATCGCATCTAAAGCGGTATTGGTTGCAGCAGAAAAAGCTGGAACTTCTGTGATTTCAGGACGATTTGCAAGCGCTTGTAACCAACGCACTTCAACAGTCACACGAGCATGGATTAGACCAAACTCAGAGAGGTAAGGGCGTAATGCATCACATTTGCTTGCATAGCGTCCATCTAGTGGAGAAAGTGCGGTTAAAGCGTTCATAAAGATTCCTTAAATTTTGGAATTAGAGCGAATGGCGTAACTCGAACAGTATCAAATTAAACAACCTGATATTGTAATCGAGCAAGATCTTGAATATCTTGAAGAAGTTTACGTTTGCTAAAGATCATATTCCATGAGCTTCCACCTAATTGACGCCATAGGTGAGCCATTTGTAAGCCTGTGAATAAACTGGCACGGATACGATTGGTATGTGCAGAGTCTTTAAAGGCTTCTGCATTGCCGCGAACTAGAATTCGAGGATTAATTTGACCAGCAGTGTCGACATAGGTTTGTGCTAAATTGGCAATGATACTTGGATGTAAATAGTTATTATCAAAAAAAGACAGCTGTTTTAATATTTTTTGTTGAGATTGTTCAATAATTTCAACAAACTTTGGATTGCTATAAACTTTTTTTTCCAAGGCCAATAATGACATGGCATAAGTCATTGGCAGTTTTGCATTGGCAATTTTAGGAATTCTAGATTTCGGTGATGCTGAGAAAGGTTGTGTAATGCTACTTTCTAAAGTTTTTAAACCTAAGGAAATGTCTGCCAATTGATTGAAGAAGTCTAAAGTTTGACCTGATGAATTGGCAGTGGCACGGATATTGAGGCTAGCTTTGATGAGCTGTTCAAAATAGAAATTACCGCTTTCACCAATGCTTTGACGTCCTGACATTGCAGTCATATGCGTCAGCTGTGTTGCTTGAAACACAGCTGCTAACGCCAAAGCTCGGTTTTGACGTTGATTCAAAGTTTGAGGCTGTTGAAAGGGCAACTCAACCATGCCTAAATTCCTTTAAATAATTTTTAATCATTACTCAATAAAATCTGGTTTTGGTGCATTGGTATGATGAATCACACCTCCACCTAAACAGACTTCATCGACATAGAAAGCAACACTTTGTCCCGGTGTTACGGCACGCTGTGCTTCATCAAATTCGACACGGACACCATTTGGCGTGTTTGCATCTTTATAAATTGTACATGCTTGATCAGGCTGACGGTAACGAGTTTTTGCCGTGCATCGGAAACCTGTGTCTGGAATCGCTTGTTCACCTGCAACCCAGTCAATTGTTTCAGACCATAAAATGGTACTCTGCATCAGTGGGTGTTCATGACCTTGTCCAACCACAAGACGATTACCTTCGATGTCTTTATGTAGAACAAACCAAGCACCTTCTTCTGCGCCTTTGAGTCCACCTAAACCAATACCACCACGCTGACCGAGCGTATAGTACATTAAGCCGTGATGATCACCAACCTCTTTTCCTGTATCTAAGACAATTTTCCCAGGTTGAGCAGGTAAATATTGTTTTAAGAAGTCATTAAAACGGCGTTCACCAATAAAGCAAATACCTGTTGAATCTTTTTTCTTGGCAGTGGCTAAACCAAGCTCTTCTGCAATTTTACGTACTTGTGGTTTTTCAATCTCACCAACAGGGAACAAGGTCTTATTGATTTCACGGCCATGAACCGCGTGAAGAAAATAAGTTTGATCTTTGTTGTTGTCTACACCACGTAATAAAGGCGCATATTGATCACCTTTTGAATTGGTGGTTGTTTCACCACGACGACAATAATGTCCAGTTGCAATAAAATCAGCGCCTAAATTGACAGCATGATCTAAGAATGCACGGAATTTAATTTCTTTGTTACACAGAATATCGGGGTTTGGTGTACGCCCAGCGGCATATTCTGCTAAGAAATGTTCAAAAACGCGATCCCAATATTCCATTGCAAAATTTGCAGTGTGTAGTTTGATCCCAATTTTGTCGCACACCGCTTGAGCATCAGCAAGGTCATCCATTGCAGTACAATATTCCGTGCCATCATCTTCTTCCCAGTTTTTCATGAAAAGCCCTTCAACTTGATATCCTTGTTGAAGTAAAAGTGCAGCAGAAACAGATGAATCTACACCACCCGACATACCGACGATGACACGTTGTTGCATAGGATTAGGCATCCAAATTTGAAATTAAAGGAGAGTTTTGGTGCTCATAGATGAGCGAAAGTGGGTATTTTTGCCCAGAAATTGCGTCTTGTACAGCTTTAATGACCAAAGGACTTCTTGCGCGAGCAGATTCAAGTAGTTCTTCAAGTGTCATCCATTGTGGACCAATGATATCTGTATCAAGTTGCGCGTCTGGAAAGTATTCAGTTACATGGGCTAAAAAGCAAAATCTAAAATAGGTACGGTCTGGAAACATGGGTGGGGTATAGCTATAGATCCCCAGTAATGAATTGATTTCTACTGCATATCCTGTCTCTTCCATGGTTTCACGTAACGCAGCTTGAATAATGGTTTCACCACATTCAACATGCCCTGCGGGTTGATTGAACACAGTATGGCTTACACCTTCAGTATATTCTTCTACAAAAAGAAATTTTCCATCTTTTTCTACAACTGTCGCAACAGTAACGTGGGGTGTCCAAGCGGTCATGACCAGCACCAAGGGAGATAAAGCATTATTCTACAAAATTTAGCGCGTGGTGGCTATGTGCATAAGGGTTTTCTTTGATCATCCTAAAAGGATTTATATCTATAGCCTGTTCAAAAATACATCATGGTCGAGTTTTGTTTATTTTTTAAATTTTTATTTGCTTATTTTTTAAAGAAAAGATTTATTTTATGGTTTTTAAAGTGATACTTCATGTAAAAAGTTTAATAAAAATACTCTTATATTTTATATCTAAATGCAATTCAATGTGACATCAGTTTATGAAGTAATTTTGTTATTATTTTAATTCTTATCAGTAATGACCAATAGATAGAGGTTGTAATTCATGAGTAAATATTTCAAAACTATTGATTTTATGGTGAATGGCATTTAATTTATTTCTGTACAATAAATACCCGATTAAGGCATTTACTATGATTGAAACATATGATAAATAATACGTATATATAAAATTTTATTAAACTTAACAAATATTTATTTTTCCTGTTAATGGTGTGTTTATTCAATTTAGTTTGTCTGGATGCTTCGTTGAGTAGGTATGATGATCTAAAATGAATTAGGTCATGGATCTATCATTTAAAGGTGTGTAATCACAAATAGAATGGAAATAAACGTTTTGATAAATATGGTTTAAGCATATTTTATTGGAAATATATGCGTATATTGAATCAACAATAAGTCTAGCTTTAGTAATTTTATAAGTGGGTATCATCATGAAAAAGGCAATAAAAAAGGTATTGTTTGCAGCAGGACTTTTGGTTGCGGCTGAGCTGGCAACGGCATGTACACGGGTTGTTTATTTAGGTAATAATGATGTGATGACAGCACGTTCTATGGATTGGAAAAGTGATGTTGGAACAAACTTGTGGATTCTGCCTAATAATGTAAAACGCAGTGGTATGGCTGGGCCAAAATCGATTCAATGGACATCTAAATATGGCAGTGTTGTCGCAACAGGTTATGATATTTCAACAACAGATGGTGTGAATGAAAAGGGATTGGCTGCAAATTTACTTTGGCTGGTTGAGTCTGAATACCCAAATGTTAAAAATAATAAAAAACCGCCATTAAGTATCTCACTTTGGGCGCAGTATGTTTTAGATAACTATGCAACAGTAGATGAAGCAATTCAGGCTTTAGCACAAGAGCCGTTTATGATTGTGACAGATCAAGTGCCAGGTGAAAAAAGATTAGCGACCCTGCATTTATCAATTTCAGATGCAACGGGTGACAGCGCTATTATTGAATACATTGGTGGTAAGCAGGTCATCCATCATAATCGACAATATCAAGTGATGACAAACTCTCCAACCTTTGATCAGCAATTGGCGTTAAATACATATTGGAAACAAATTGGCGGAACAACGATGTTACCTGGAACCAATCGAGCAGCAGATCGGTTTGCAAGAGCATCTTTTTATATTAATGCGATTCCTAAAGATGCGACACCTGAATATTCTTTAGCAAGTGTATTTAGCGTGATACGTAACACATCTGTTCCGTTTGGACTCAATACAGAAGAAGAGCCAAATATCTCCTCTACACGTTGGCGTACAGTGGTAGATCATAAGCGAGGACTTTATTTTTTTGAATCTGCTGTATCACCAAATGTTTTTTGGGTAGACTTAAAAGAGATTGATTTTAAAGATGGTCAAACCAGAAAGCTTGAGTTGGGCGCTGATCAAGCAAAAGTTTATGCAGGTAAGGCTAATTCTTCTTTTAAGGTCGCTCCACCATTTCAATTTTTGGGCATACAATAGGATTTAAAAAAGTATGATAAAGAGATTATTATGTATACCTTTCAGTGTATTACTAATTACTGGGTGTGCTTCAAATCCTAATGACGCTACTTCAAATTTAGGTACGCAGGGATTATTAATTTGTCAGCCAAATGAGCTTTGTCCAATCGTCACCGTAGTGTGGAATGAGACACATAAAGATTTTTTAAAAGTGAAACTTAGCTTAAATAGTGCCTATACCAAATATAATATTGAAAAAGTTGTATTTAGTGATGGCGCAAAAAGCCACTCATTTAATGTGATTGGGCCAACTGAAATTGATTTTGCTTTTAAGGCAAACCGCTCTCGAAACAGTGTGCTTATTCCAGTCAACTTAATGGGGGACTTTAAAAACTCTCAAAATATCTTTATGGAAATACATACAGATCAAGGTGTGATTACCCGCTATATCTTAAAAGATAATGTCAAAGCACCAGTATTTGAAGAATTAACCAAATATTACAACGTTTCAAAATAGAAATTTGATCCAAAAAAATATAGTCCTCGTTCCACTGTATGTCAGTGGAACGAGGTTTACTTAAACAGCTTAATTTTCAAATAACCAATATGCTTTTAAGCATGCCTAAATATTTGCTATATCCCTAATCATTTGCTTCTAAATAATGATTTGCTACTTTGACATAGTGTCTTGCTGAATAAGGCAAAAATTCCTTTTCTTTATCAGTTAAAGGTCGAACCTTTTGTACTGGGCTTCCCACATAGAGGTAACCACTTTCTAAGCGCTTACGCGGTGGAACCAGTGAGCCTGCACCAATCATGACATCATCTTCAATCACCACATCATCTAGAACAATTGTATTAATTCCTACTAAAACCCGGTTGCCAATGGTACAACCATGTAAGGTGACATGATGTCCAATGGTCACATCTTCCCCAATCACTAAAGGTGAGCCATTGGGTTTAGCATCATTTTTATGACTGACATGTAACATGCAATGGTCTTGTACATTAGAATAACGACCAATTTTGATGTAATTGACATCAGCACGAATCACTGCAAAAGGCCAAACAGATACATTCTCCGCCAAAGTTACTTCACCGATCACAACCGAGAGATCGTCAATATAACAAGTTGAATCAATTTTAGGATGATGACCTAAATACGAACGAATATTTTTTTTCATGTTGGCTTCCATGTCAAAAGCAAATTTAACCAGTGTATTTTTACTGAGTATAAATTAAAAAGGCATCCAAATCTGTGATCAGGATGCCTGTGCTTTAGTCTAATAGATTCAATATTAGGTTTAAGCGAATAACTTAGAACAAGTTGCTAAAGAACATTTTGATATGGTCGATTAAGCGAGAGAAGAAGCCTGCTTCTTCTACAGCTTTTAAAGCCACTAATGGTTTTTCAGCTATCACTTTACCATCTAAGGTTGCTGTTAATTTACCAACGACTTGACCTTGTTTTAATGGTGCATTTAAGTTGGGTTGAACAGTGATTTGTGTTTTGATTGCATTGGCTTGACCTTTTGGCATGGTCACATTGAAGTTTTCAGCTAAACCAATTTGTACATCATTTTCTTTACCAAAATAAACTTTTGCTTTAGCAAGCACTTGATTTGCAGGTTGAACACTGACCGTTTCAAAGTTTGAATAACCCCAAGCTAACAATGAGCGTGTTTGGCTGGCACGTTCATTCATTGATGGCGCACCAAAAATCACAGAAATCAAACGCATTGGACCACGTTTTGAAGATGTGGTTAAGCAATAACCAGCCTCATCAGTATGACCTGTTTTTAAGCCATCAACACTTGGGTCAGTATAAAGCAAGGCATTACGGTTACCTTGTTTAATCCCGTTGAAAGTAAATTCTTTTTCAGAATAAATAGGATAATATTTTGAACTGTCATGAATGATATGTTTAGCAAGTACCGCCATATCTTTTGCAGTTGAGTAATGACCCTCAGCAGGCATACCCGTTGCATTGATAAAATGTGTATTGACCATACCTACACGTTTGGCTTCTTGGTTCATTGCATAAGCAAATGAACCCTCATTACCTGAAATATGTTCAGCCATCGCTTTAGATGCATCATTACCCGACTGGATAATAATGCCTCGTAACATTTCTAAAACTGTTGCAGTACCATTTAACGGCACATACATACAAGATTCAGTACTGCTACCACGACACCATGCAGACTCATTCATGCGAACTTTTTCACTTTCGGTCAGTTCGCCTTTAAGAAGTTTTTGCTCAATGATGTAACTCGTCATCATTTTTGTCATCGAAGCAGGTGCTAATTTTTCATTTTCATTCTTCGATGCAAGAATTTGACCTGTCTCATAGTCCATTAAGACATACGATTTATTATTTAATTCTGGCGGAGTGGTTAAGACGGTTGCTGCATAAGAAAATGAAGGTAAAAGTAATAATGCAGCAATGGCGCTTTTTCGAGTCATTCTAGGTCGTTCCAATCGTTATATGAGCACAAACAGGCTAGCATTTTAGGGCAAAGCAAAGCCGACTTCTATAAGGAAAGTCGGCTTATTTCTTACTTATTGTAACTAATTCAATATTTGTTGGATAAATTGCAGAAATCGTTATGACTGATAGTTACTAATGTCATTACAAATTGCTGTATTTTCAGTATCACCCGCTTTTTTAGCATCACTTTTTGCTTCTTTTAATGCTCTTTGGAAATCTTTTTGCTTGGCAAGTGATTTTAAGGTTGCTTTAGGATCTTTGTCATTTGGCATATAGTCTTTAAGCAAGTGATCAAAACCTTTATTAAATGCAGCATCTGTTTTGATTAGACTCGGGCAGATATCTGACAATACATAAATTGCAGCCAATTCTTCTTTAGATACTTGTTGCTGTGTGACTTCGATTTTGTCAGATGCGGCAAAAGCATGGGTCATAAATAAACCACTTGCTGAAACAAGGCTTAATGTAAGCATTTTTAAAGTCATACGCATAAATAACCCAATCAATTTTTAATTTGAGAACCTGCATAGATTAAACGTAAAAACTGTGAAAAATATAGAGAAAGTGTATCGATGTTGTAGATTTATTTGAAATTTTCACAAACTGAACAATGCAAAAGATGTCAAAAAAGGATTTTTAACATCGTATTGGGGGAGGTTTTTTTTATCTTATGTTAGTGTGGAAGTTCAAGTACATCTGCACATACTGCTTTGTGTTCAGCTTGATCAACTTCTTTGGCACTGGTTTGTGCTTCTTTGAGTACAGTTTGGTATTCTGGATCTTGTTGAAGCTGAGTCAATGTTGTAGGTTTTGAAAAATCCTTTAATAAGGTTTGGGTTAAACTTGCAATTTTAGTTTGAAATGCAGGGTTGTTTCCAATTAACGCTGGGCAAACTTCGGCAAGCACCTGTGTTGCGGCAATATCTTCTTTCGCAATTCGATCAGATTCTTGTGAAGTTAATGTTTCTGAAAATGCAGATTGTGTGCAAAGTGTGATGAGAGCGATAGAAATAGTATGAGTAAGAGAACGTGTAATCATCTTTATAGTCACAAATTAGATTTAAAATTGAGTAAGTAACTATATATAATTGTTCAATAAATTTGAATTAAATTACTCAGTAGTCATTTAATAATTTTTAGTCAGAGAACCTTTTAGTGAATATTTTAGTTGCCAATGATGATGGTGTTTTTGCACCAGGTATTCAAGCTTTAGCAAAAGCATTACGACCTTTAGGTCGAGTTGTTATTGTTGCGCCAGAAAGTGAACGCAGTGGTTATTCAAGTGCATTAACCCTAGATCGACCACTTCGACCGATTCAAGTTGCACCAGATATGTGGGCAGTAAATGGGACACCTGCTGATTGTGTGTATTTGTCCATGAACGGTTTATTTGATTTTGAGTTTGATTTAGTTGTCAGTGGAATCAATAGTGGGGCGAATTTAGGTGACGATGTCCTTTATTCTGGAACCGTAGGGGCGGCATTTGAAGGACGTTTGATGAAACAGCCAGCAATCGCAGTTTCATTGGCAGGCAGTAATGTACGTTCCTATGACAACCCTGAAGATTATGCACAAGCTGCAAACTGGGTTTACAGCTTTATTGCCAAAGGCTTACCCGAACTGCCTCCACGACATATCTTAAATATCAATATTCCCGATGTCGCTGAAATTTTAGGGGCTCAAATTACATATCAGGGGCGTCGAATACAATCAAAGCCGATAACCAGTCAGGTTGACCCGCGTGGTCGTCAAGTCTATTGGATTGGTTTGGCGGGTGAAGCGGTGACAGATCCGCAAAAAAATGCACAAAACCTGCAATCTGACTTTTTTGCCATTGCCAATGGTTGCGTCAGTATTACCCCAATTCAGATGGATGCAACCAATTACACAATTCTTGAAACACTACAATCACAACTCTCACATAGTCATTTTGATGTATGAGTGTTATAACTTTGTGAAAAAGCACTGTTAAACAGTGAAATGCGTGTGTATTTTGCTAATCTTAAGCAAATATTTTTAAATTTTAAGATTGTAGAGAGGGAAATCAATGCTTTTGGCTCGATCAACACTTCCAATTCAAATGCCTAAGCGATGGATGAAAATCATTTTGTCCACAATAGCAATCACCTCTGCCATAGTGGTGACTGGGTGTGCATCGAAGCCTCAAATTAATAACCCTACACGTTATGCTGTTGCGCCTGACTATTACACAGTTCGTTCTGGTGATACCTTAAGCGCAATCTCTATGCGTTATGGTTTGAGTTATCTCAGTGTTGCTGAAATGAATGATATTGCCGCGCCTTATCGAATTTATGTAGGTCAGTCATTACGTTTGAAAAAAGGTGGGGGCAATGTCACTCGATCTACAACGAAACCGTTGACGAGCAATGAACCGCAAATTCAACGTCAAACGATTAAGTTACCAACACAGCAGCCGACGTCGCCAACTGGTACAACGACGGCTCAGCCAGTAACGCCGCCGCCTGTACAAACGACGACGACAGTACAATCAACCCAATTGAGATGGGTAAAACCATCAAATGGATCTGTTATTGCAAATTATAATATTGCGAATAATATTAAAGGAATACGTTTTGGAGGGAATCAAGGTGATCCAATTTTTGCCGCAGCGGATGGACAGGTGGTTTATGCTGCAGATGGATTAAAAGAATATGGTAATCTTGTCTTAGTAAAACATATTGATGGTTACATTACTGCATATGCTCATAACAGCAAAATGTTGGTGAAAAGTGGTCAAACTGTGACAGCAGGACAGAAGATTGCAGAGATGGGATCTTCAGGTGCTAGCAGTACCATGTTGGAGTTTCAGGTACGTTTAGATGGAAAACCGATAAACCCAGCAAATATTTTACCAATAAATTAAATATTTTAATGCAAAGTGTAATTTTCTTCGTATAATACAATGAGTTGTTTTGAACAAAAAAGTGTGAAACAGCTCATAATTTCAGAGGGAAATTTATGTTAGATCAACTTCGGGCAATGGGTGTATTTGCTTGTGTTGTTGAAAAAAGCTCTTTTAGTGGTGCCGCGCGTGACCTTGGCATTACGACTAGTGCGGTTAGTCAGCAAATTAGATCTCTAGAACATGAAATGGAAGTGACACTTCTACATCGTTCTACGCGAAAGCTGAGTTTAACTGAGGCTGGTCAAGCTTTTTTCCACAGTTGTCAAGAAATGCTCGCTGCCGCAGAGCGTGGAAAAATCCGCATTAATGAGTTGCGCGATGATTTAGTTGGGGATTTGCGTATTGCGACAACCCCGGAAATAGGGGCAACACATGTTGTTCCTGCTTTATCGCATTGGATGTCTGCACATAGAGGTTTGATGGTTCATTTTGAAGCAGATAACCAATATATCGACTTGATTCAAGAGCGTATAGATATTGCTATTCGCATGTCTTCAAAAATTGAAGATGCGAATAACTTGAGCTGTATGCCACTTGCACGAGTCGATCAGATCTTAGTTGCATCGCCAAGTTATTTAAATCAAACAGCGCCTATTTCACGTCCTGAAGATTTACAGAATCATGATTTGATTCCGATAAATATCATGAAAAATTCTCAACATTTTTCATTTCAGCATGGTGCAACAGGTGAAGTTGTTAATTTAGAAATGAAGCATCGCCTTCAGACAAATAACGTATTTGTTGCAAAATCATTGTGCCAACATGGGCATGGTATTGCACGAATCCTTTATTTAGATGTGCAAAAAGAATTAATGAACGGAACATTGGTTGAAGTGCTTCCAGAGTGGAAATTACCAACTTTCACTTTAAGTGCTGTGACCTTAAAGCGTGAACAGCAGCCGATGAAAATTCATCGTTGTTTGGATGCTTTGAAACAATATTTTAGCCAGTTACCTGGTGGTAGAATTTTCCAAGAAGCTTCATAAAGTTCTAATTCTAATAAGTTCTAATAAAAAAGCCGCTTTAAAGCGGCTTTTCTATATCAGCAATTTGATAAGCATTCATGGCAAAACTAAAAGAGATTAACGGGTTAATCTCTTAAAGCATTTATTCACAATTAGGCAAGGAACTCTTTAATTGCAGGTACTAAGCGTTTTAATAGATCATCTGCTTGCTCATGATTCATATTCAAGGCAGGCAGTAAACGCACCACATTGCCTGAAGTAACGTTAATAATTAAATGATGCTTATCACGTGCAATGTTTACTAATTCGGCACAGTCTTTAGGTAATTCGATACCAATCATCATGCCGAAACCACGCACAATCACATTTTGCTCTACAAGTTGAGCACGGAACTGATCGACCAGATATGTTCCAATTTCAGCAGCATTTGCAACGATGTTTTCTTTTTGGATCAAATCAATCACTGTGTAGACAACACGAGAGCCTAAATGCGTACCACTATAAGTAGAGCCATGATTTCCCGCAGCCAGTACTCCAACACCACGACCTTGTGTCATCACAGCACCGATTGGAAAACCATTTCCGAGGCCTTTTGCTGTGGTTAAAACATCTGGAATAATATTGGTATGTTGATAAGCAAAGTATTTACCGGTACGGCCATTACCTGTTTGAACTTCATCCAGCATCATCAACCAATTATGTTGATTACAAATACGACGAATATCTTCAAGGTAGCTAAAACCTTGAGGTGCGGTATTGACACCACCTTCACCTTGGATCGGTTCGACTAGAATTGCCACAATGTCAGGATGCTGAATAGCGGCTTCTTCAATGGCTTCTACATCGCCAAAAGGCACACGAATAAAGCCTTCAACCAGTGGTGCAAAGCCTTCTTGAACCTTTTTATTGCCCGTAGCTGAAAGCGTTGCAAGGGTACGACCATGGAATGATTGATCCGCAACAATGATTTTGGGATTGGAAACACCCTGTAAGTGACCAAATTTACGTGCAATTTTAATTGCACCTTCATTTGATTCTGCACCACTGTTTGAGAAAAAGATTTCTTCCATACCTGAAACTTCAGCCAGCTTTTGCGCTGCTGCAGTTTGCCAAGCGACTTCGTAAATATTGCTGGTATGGATTAATGTAGCCGCTTGTTCTGCAATAGCCTCAGCCAGAACAGGATGAGCATGTCCTAAGCCACACACAGCAATACCCGTCAATGCATCTAAATACTCTGTACCATTTTCAGTATAAAGATAAGAACCTCGTCCTCGGACAAAGCTGATCGGTTGACGGCTGAATACAGGCATCAAGTGTGAAGGTTGATCAGTTTGTACCGGAGCGAGGGTAATGTTATTCATAACTAACTCTTATCTGTTAGGAGTGGAAAGGGTAAAGGATTATCTAACCAAAATATGCACAAGATTTAAAGCTTTAATATAAATAAAATTGGAAATAATCGTCTAGACATATTCTTTATTGTGGATTTAGGTATAATGCAGGCAGATGAGTTGAGGATTTAATCAATGACTGAACAAGCGCGTGATACAGAAGCGTTAATTCGCGATCAAATAGCTAAACATGCAGTACTTCTTTATATGAAAGGTACACCGCAATTTCCACAATGTGGTTTCTCTGCACGTGCAGTTGAAGCACTTAGCCAAATTGGTCGTCCATTTGCTTATGTAAATATCTTGGAAAATCCAGATATTCGTGCAACTTTGCCACAAATTGCAAATTGGCCTACATTCCCGCAATTATGGATTAATGGCGAATTGATTGGCGGTAGCGACATTATGCTAGAAATGTTCCAAAATGGTGAATTAAAGCCATTGATCGAGCAATATAGCCCAGCACCAGATGCTTAATAAGTTGATGATGTAGAAAAAGCACCGGAAGGTGCTTTTTTATTGGCTAGGCTTTATGTTGTTGTCACGTGACTGAATTGGTCAACAATCTAGAGAAATTAGGTTATGGCTGATGAGCGGTTCCAATCTTTGTTTGTATATTTAACAAGCTATCAGTATGAGTCAGACAAAGCTTTGAATATTCAAAGCTTTGTCTGACTGAGGTCTATCCAAGAAGCAATTTAAGCTGACTTGCGCTTATTTTGCTTTGCTGCAACTTCAGTTTGGTTTTCGTCAGTAATGATGCTTGCTGATTCAGCTTCTGCCTTTTTCAGTTTTTTCCCTTTGTTCTTTTTTTTCTTTTTCTTTGGCTTGTGCTCTATTTCAACGCCATCTTCCAAGGCTTGCCAATATTCAAGCTGTGCCATCACTGCCGCATAGATTGAACCTTTGGTATAACGACCTTTTTTATCTAATGCCCCAACAGGACGTGCCATTAGGATTTCTAAAGCTTGGTCAATGGTGTCTATGGCATGTATATGGAATTGACCCTCATTGACAGCCTCAATCACATCATGGCGAAGCATTAAATGCTGCATATTCTGACGCGGAATAATTACCCCTTGTTTGCCCGTTAATCCTTGGAGTTTGCACGCATCGAAGAATCCTTCAATTTTTGCATTGACCCCACCAATAGGTTGAACTTGACCCAATTGGTTCATTGAACCTGTGATCGCCCATGATTGATCAATAGGCAATTGGCAGATTGCGGAAATCAATGCAGATAGTTCTGCAACCGTGGCACTGTCACCATCCACTTGACCATAACTTTGTTCAAAGGCGAGGGCAGCAGAGAAATGCAAAATCTGTTCACGGCCAAAATGAGCTTTTAGGAAGCTCGACATCAGCAAGACACCTTTGGCATGTAATGAACCACCAAGTTCTACACTGCGCTCAATATCTAAAATGTCACCGCCGCCTTGATATACCGAAGCGGTTAAGCGTGACGGTAAACCAAATTCAACATCGGCATAGTGGATCACGGATAAAGCATTGATCTGACCTAAACGATGGCCGCGTGTCTCAATCAGTTGCGTACCACGTGACAAGTCTTGCCAATAAAGCTCTCTTAAATAGCCTAATCGATATTGGCGATGTTTCAGAGCAGTGTTGATATGATGAGAGGTGACTAACTTTTCTTCCGACTGTGCAGCGTGATGATGAGATTCACGGATTAAATCACCCAAAGTTAAAGCATGTAAAGACAATGAACTCTGGTCTTCAGCTTGGCGGCTCGAATCTGTTAGTAATGCCGCCAATGCTGAGCGATCAAAAGGCAGTAATTTGTCTTGTTGAACATAGTCTGCAATCAGTTGCATATAAGCTTGTTCATTATCATCATTACGTTGCAGGGTATCGGTAAAATCAGCACGAATTTTAAAAACACTGCCTAATTCCGGCTCTAGTTCTAAAATTTCATAATAAATTTCAGGTTCTGCCAATAAAACCACTTTTAAGTTGAGTGGCACAGATGCAGGCTCAATTGAAATACTGCCAGTTAAAGTCAGCATGTGCTCAAGAGAAGACAGCTTTAATTGTCCTGATTTTAATGCACGTTTTAGCCCTTGCCATGCATAAGGCTGTTCTAACAGCTGTTCTGCTTCTAAAATTAAAAAACCACCATTGGCTTGATGCAATGAGCCTGGGCGAATCAGAGTAAAGTCGGTGGTGATTGTGCCGTTTTGCGTCAGCTGTTCAACATGTCCCAGTAAATTATAATGTGTTGGGAAGTCTTCAAAAATAACTGGTGCACCAGAGTTTGGCTTATTGCTCACCACGACATTAGCTTGGTAACGTGAAGGAACCCGATTAAATAAAGCAGGAGAGAATTCTTCACCTTCCTGATCTAAAATCGTTTCAACATTTTCGATAATATCTGCTGCAAAATGCTTTAAGTATTGATCGAGTCCGTGTACGGTTTTAAATTTACTTAAAATCAAATCTATACGAGGAATCACCACTTGTTTGGCAATATCACGATTTAATTCAGAAACTTGATCACGTGCATCATCTTCCAAATCACCTAACTGAAGACCAAGCCGTTCAAGCTTTTTATCCATATAACGCATATTGGAATTAATTTCTGCGCGCTGTTTACTGTCGAGCGCATTAATATCTTCCTGTGACATTTCCAATACTTTGTCATCTTTGACATGGATCGGCACAAAAATATGTTCATCGTTACGATTAATCAGTTTTAGGTCGAGGTCTTCGCCTTCTTTGGTCAGTTCAACTAAAGCGAGTTGTTGCTCATTTCCCGTGATTTGACGAATACGTTCAATACGATTGTGATAAGTTTCGGCACTAAAGCGACGTTCAAGTTGCTTGAGAATGGTTTGCCATGCTTGGTGGATTAAAGCTTGAAACTTACTGCCTTGGCCCGCTTGAAAACGCAGTGCAATCGGTTGTCGCGCATTTTTAAAATTATAAACATAGACCCAATCATCAGGTGTTTGCATGTTTTTTGCATGCTGCTGTAACAAACGCTTGATCATGGTTCTTTTGCCAAGACCTGCCGTCCCCACTGCAAAAATGTTGTAGCCTGAATAAGGTAAAGCAATCCCTGCTTCTACAGAGGCTCTGGCGCGATCTTGCCCTAAGAAATTATTTAAAGGCTTGATCCGCTTGGTTGAGGTAGGAATCTTGCTTAGATTGGGGATATGCGTCAGTTGTTCTGATTTTAGTGCGGTTTGTGTCAACGTGTTTTGAATTTCCGTTTGATCAAAAGCAGATGGAAAAATCGTTTCAGTTTTTTGTATTGGGGTTGCAGTCGTCGTAATTGAAACAGTAGTAGAGCTTAATTGATCGTGTCTTTGGGTCACAGGTGAAATCCAAAACTTATATGGGTTGAAAAGTTAAAGGTATACAGGATTGGGGGTAAAGATCAAGCGCCAAAAGCGGAAATATCTGTAAAAGCGCTCATCAGTTGCATAAAAGTGATTGAAACTCTAAGCATTAAGCGGTTGAATAGCACTATTTCATTTTTCAGAAAATAACAACGCAATGACAACGCAACTATCTCAGCAATCAGCTGAGCAGAATTCCACAGCAAAAAATGGGTGGAAATCTGCTTTTGCCGCTTTTATCGATCGGCGTGCTGCAATTATGCTCTTTCTTGGGTTTTCAGCAGGTATTCCAATTCTGCTCATTTTCTCAAGTTTATCTTTATGGTTAGGTGAGGCTGGAATTGAAAAAAGTGCAGTGACTTTTTTTAGTTGGGCCGCGCTGGGCTATTCTTTTAAATTTGTATGGGCACCACTGATTGATGAATTACCCGTCCCGATACTGACCAAAAAACTGGGTCGGCGCCGTGCTTGGTTGTTGATTGCACAAATACTGATTATCTGTGCGATCTGTATTATGGCGTTTTCTGATCCCGCTTTGGGCCAAAGTTATATTTACCAAATGGCTGTGGGGGCAGTATTACTGGGTTTTTCCGCAGCAACACAAGATATTGTGATTGATGCCTATCGAATTGAGCTGGCTGAAACCGAGATGCAAACGGTGTTGGCATCGACCTATAACGCAGGCTATCGTTTAGGGATGATTCTCGCTGGTGCGGGTGCTTTATTTCTTGCTGCTTCTTTGGGGACTGCAAAAGGGAACTATATTTATGAAGCGTGGAAATATACTTATTTAACGATGGCGCTGGTGATGCTAGTGGGTATTATCACCACTTTAGTGATTCGAGAACCCTTGGTTAATCGAGTTGATAAACACTATAAAAATATTGATTACTATCGTTTAGTTTTGGTCTTTATTTTGGCTGTGGCGAGTTTTGTTTGTTTATATATTTACTCCGATGACATGGTTCAATATCTGCAAGCGACTTGGAAAGTCGAAGACAACTTGCTGAAGTTTTTAATGGAAGCTGTACGCTTTTTAGGCTCAGGGCTCGGTGCAATTCTTGTTGCAACATCGTTGATTCGTTTTGGTGTAGTCAATAAAAAGATGGCCTATGAGACTTGGGTTAACCCGATTGCTGATTTTTTTAAGCGTTATGGGGTAAAGCTGGCATTGGTTCTACTGTTATTGATCGGTTTCTATCGAATTTCAGACATTATTGCGGGTGTTATTTCGAATGTTTTCTATCAAGATTTAAACTTCACCAAAGAGCAAATTGCAGAAGCCGTTAAAATTTACGGGGTTATTTTTAGCCTATTGGGTGGTTTTTTAGGTGGCTTACTTGCACAACGCATGAATATTATGAAATTGATGTTTGTCGGTGCAGTTTTGGCAAGTTCAACCAATTTGATCTTTATTGGATTGGTAAAATCTGGCGCACCGATGCAAGCTGTATCTGTACAGATTGGCGATAAGAAATTTCAAGCTCAAACTGATGAAGTAGGCTATTGGAAAGTTTCTGTGCCTAGTCAGGATTTGGTAGGGGAAAATACCATTCATATCAAAGCAGCATTGGTTGAACAGGCTGTCGCGAATGAATATACGGTGCCCTATTTAAAAGACAATGCTAAGCCCCAAATTCAATTATTGCCTATTACCAGTGACAATCAATTGTCTGCAACAGAAGCGAAGCAAAGTATTGTGGTTAAGGGGCAGATTGCGGGAATACCTGTATCTGAGCTTAATCCAGATCAGCCGATTACCCTTAAACTTGATGGCAAAACATATCCTGCAAAATTAGATAAAGATGGTTTGTTTAGTGGTGCGATTGACGGTAAAGCCTTATATGCTTCTGGCTCAAAAAATGTGATCGCCGTAGTCAATTATCAACACGCACAAGCAGCATTAAGTACTCAACAAAGCTATCAATTAACAACGATAAAAAGTGATATCGATGTGGATATTCAACCACTTCCAGTGATTAAAGCCGATTCCTCTGCAGCCGTTGAAATTAAGGGGAAAGTAATTGAAAAATATAGTTCTGGTTGGCTGTATTTTGCTATTGTTGTCGATAATTTAGCTTCTGGTTTAGCTGGTGCAGCATTTATTGCGTTCTTGTCTAGTTTGACCAGTGTGTCATTTACAGCTGTTCAATATGCGATCTTTAGCTCATTGATGACGCTTACACCTAAGATTTTAGGTGGTTATTCTGGAACAATTGTCACCCACATTGGTTATCCTAAATTCTTTTTAATGACCACTTTAATTGGTATTCCGATTCTATTACTTGTGTTGTGGGTTGGAAAATTATTGCGAGAACATCAAGCACAAAAGGTGAATCAATCCATCGAGTAAGCGACTGAATTACTCAAGATAGATTTACGATGATTACAAGTAGCCTATTTTATCTTATAGATAAAGTAGGCTTTTTATCGGAAAGTGGTTTGAATTATTAGGTCGGTCATACATTCAAGTAACTTACTCGAAAGATAAAGCTGTAGTGTTTATCTAAAATAAGCGGTTATTGCTTAAAAATAATCCAGAAGACGGCATCATTGAGCAGCTGAAATATAGATAAATTGAAATATTGAACTGTATTGCCTATATTGGCAGATGATATCTGATCAAACAGGAAAATAAATCATGCGCATGTTGCATACCATGTTACGAGTAGGCAATTTAGAACAATCTTTAGCGTTCTATACTGAAGTTCTCGGTATGACATTACTTCGTAAACGTGATTATGAAGAAGGGCGGTTTACTTTAGCATTTGTGGGTTATGGTGATGAAGAGCATCATACCGTGTTAGAACTTACTCATAACTGGGATACTGCAAGTTATGAATTAGGTAATGCTTATGGACATATTGCGATTGGTGTCGATGATGCCTATAAAGCCTGTGACGAGATCAAAGCACGTGGTGGTAATGTGGTACGTGAAGCTGGTCCTATGAAGGGCGGTGTCACAGTCATTGCTTTTGTTGAAGATCCAGATGGTTATAAAATTGAATTGATCCAACAAGATCAAGATGCACGAAATAATTAGGGGGCTGTTGACAATTCGTCTACGTTTGCGACTAGGTGTGTTTTTTAGGCGATACTAGGCGCGAAATACGAAATTTAGCTATTCTAAATGATGAGAAACATCGTTTCGCAAGGTGACAACGTAACGGAAAAAAACACGCTAGTCCCGAAGGGTTGTGGCTAAAATTATCTCAGTCTACGTTATGAAACTCGAAAATAGTCTCGCTATTCTCTTCGTTTCCTGCCTTGCCTGCTCAATTTTAACCTACAACGCAAGCCATTTATGAAATGCCTACAGCCCCCATCATTTAAAAATGATGCAGGTCTAGTGTTTATTTGGCAAAGACATATCAATAAAGATCTTTCATAAATCAAAAAATGATCATGTGGAGTGAATTATATTGGTATTGAAAGTTCCTTCTCCCTCTGGGAGAAGGTTAGGATGAGGGTGCTTTTATGTTGATTTATGGTTTTAAAAAGCACTTATGAAAGAAGTCTAATAGACCTTAAATTAACTTGATATGTGTCGTAAATAAATAGTGAACATTTAGCCAAATGAGTAGCTTTATTTATTTCGCTCAGTAAGATTGAATTTTACCCGATAGTAAAATTTAACTACTGGGCTTTTTCATGTTTAAAATACAGGACGTTGCTTATGAAAATGTTGAAATTATTAGCATTGGATCGCTTTACGATACTTTTAATCGCGATGGTGGTTTTAGCTTCTATTTTACCGATTTCAGGTCAGGCAGCGCTTATCTTTGGAAAAATCACCACAATTGCGATTGCAATTTTATTTTTCCTACATGGCGCAAAATTATCACGTGAAGCGGTGATTGAGGGAATTTTGCATTGGAAATTGCATGGATTGGTTTTTGCTTTTACCTTCTTGGTTTTCCCTTTATTGGGGCTAATGGCAAAACCTGTGCTTGAACCTTTGCTGGGTCAGCAGTTGTATTGGGGCTTTCTGTTTATGTGCTTTTTGCCATCGACAGTACAATCGTCAATTGCATTTACCTCTGTTGCAAAAGGGAACGTGGCAGCAGCTGTATGCAGTGCCTCATTTTCAAACCTGATCGGTATGTTTATTACTCCGATTTTGGTGAGCATATTTATTTTCGGTCAATCTAAGCATAATTACGATCCAACCTCGTCTATTATCGAAATCACTTTGTTGTTGTTAGTTCCATTTGTTCTAGGGCAGGTATTACGCCCTTATGTATTTCCATTGATGCAGAAAATGCCAAAGATCGTCAAAGTTTTTGATCAAGGCTCGATTTTGATGGTGGTCTATGGTGCATTTAGTGGGGCAGTGGTGGCAGGTTTATGGCATCAGGTCAGCTTATCTACATTGATTTATCTCACCTTGGCATGTTCGATTCTACTCACGGTGATTATGCTATTGGCGTTGTATGTTCCAAAATGGCTTGGATTTAGCAAAGCAGATCAGATTTCAATCTTCTTCTGTGGATCGAAGAAAACCCTTGCCAGTGGTGTGCCTATGGCGCAGATTTTATTTATTGGGCAGCCTTTAGGTATGATTGTGTTACCGATTATGATTTTCCATCAAATCCAGTTAATGGTTTGTGGGGTGATTGCAAACTACTGGTCTAAGCAAAAGCATTCTGACGAATAAATTAGTATCGATTGTTAATTGATTGGCTCGCAATTTATAAATATTTCGAGTATAATCTTGCCCACTTGTTGTGCTTAGCTCTGACGCTTATAGTCTCGGTGGGCCAAAAGAAATGGTCTGTTGTGGTGTTAACCTGCTGGTTTTTAATTTAAATCTGCTTTCCTCAAAGTTTTATTAGATTTTGAGAGTGGTTAATTGCGATGACAGCTAAACCTTTCTTAACTTAGGAGAATCGACCATGCGTGCCGATATTCACCCAAAATATGAAAAATTAGTTGCTACTTGTTCATGTGGTAACGTTATCGAAACTCGTTCAGCTTTAGGTAAAGAAACACTTTATCTAGACGTATGTTCAGCTTGCCACCCATTCTATACTGGTAAACAGAAGAATGTTGATACTGGCGGCCGTATCGATAAATTCAAACAACGTTTTGCTGGTATGTCACGTTCTGTTAAGCGTTAATACGACAAAACATAAAAAACGGGCTTTAGCCCGTTTTTTTGTTGCTGAATTTTATCTCGTGTTGATCTATTTCAGGATCAGACAAAGTGATAGATTTAAAAAAAGGTTGAGCATTTAAAACACTCAACCTTTTTTAGTATTAGACTTTATTGATCTTGAACATCAGTCAAGTGATCCAGTTTCTTTTGGAAATATTCACCTTGCAAGAATCTGACATCTACATTCCACGCATTTGCAAAAGAGTTCATATCATTTAGATTTTTCAATAACAATTCAATTGGCTTGATTGCATGATATTTTTCAAGAGTATGCTGGAATTGCGTCATAGTCGCATCACTATTGAGCTGCTTTGTAAACTTCTCATCCAGCGTTACTAAGCTCACATCCAATTGTTTTAAGATTGCTTCACTTGAAATGCTCGAACCAAAACGTCGAATTGAAATTTCGGCACCATGATCACGTAAAACGCCAATTTGCTTTTGAGTTTCTAAGATATTTTTTGCAATATCTTCCTCATCAAATTGTAAAATCAGTGGATGAGATTGGCGGCTTCCAACAATGGTCAATAGTTTAGAAATAAGCTCAGGGAACTGTTTGTCATGGAACAGCACATGACGATTTAAATTGACGATTAATTTTGCTTCTGGATATTGAGTGATAAAGTTATGTAATTGCTTACATGCTTCAACTAAAATCCAGCGATCTAATTTAATTGAAAGCTCAATATCATCATCTAAATCAATTAAATTACTTACTTTTTTCCACTGATTTTCAAAAATAAAACCGCTACTGACTTCATAAGTATTTAAATTGCTATCTTGTTTGTCATAAAGCTGTTGGTATTTTAGCTGAATCTCACCTTTTTCAAGTGATTGGGCAATTTGACCAAGAATCGCGGAGGTTTTAAAGATATGTGGCGCTGGCGTTTCTTGAATTTGAACTGGTTTCTCTACAGCTGTATTTTCAACTTGAGGTTTTGGGGCAAATTCAATGGAGTTACTTTGTATTTGCAGCGGTTCTGCTTGATCTAATTTGGGTTCAAGCAATGACAATTCAATTTTAGTGTCTTGTAAAGTCGCCGTTAATTGTTGCTCGGATACAGAGTCTTTTTTTGCCAGACGATGATTATAAGCTTGTTCTAAAACGTCGTTAAAACTTGCTTCTGTAAAGCTGTTTTGCTGTATGTTTGAATAGCCAATCTTAATATTCAGTGGGTAGGTATGACCATCAATTTCCAATAATTGAGGTTTTTCTAAAGCATGCAGCCCATGAATACGGGATTCTAAAATGGTGTCAGACTCAGCTTGTAAAATCACTGCATACAACAACATATCAATTTGATATACCGTGGTATTGGTTTGTTCTTGAATAAAGTTTTTAAAGCCTTCTAAGTATTGAACGGCTGTTTTCCAAGGAGAAGTTAAAATATTCTCAGGACAAGCGGCAAAGCTAAACAGTACCAATGCATTCGATTTGGCAGGTTGGTTAATTAAAGCGTACTGAATTTTTTGCAGACTGGTTGCGACAGCACTGATGTTTTTCTTATTCGATTCGGAGGATTGTGCTTGCGGTTTTTGACTTGCAGAATTGATCTCGATGGTGATTTGAATACAGTCTTCTTCATCTGAAGGCAGAAATTCAATTTTTAATGGATTTTCTGATTTAGCATTGCTATTCAGTGTATCAATTTCAAAACGTGCTAAATCAAAATTACCTTGAGAAATCTTTTTAAAACGTTGTTTAAAATCATTGATATTCTTCGGTTTTAAAATATCTAATACAGGCAATCCAATAATTTCTGCTTCATCTTTTAGACCAAACAATTTTAAATATTCAGCATTGGCTTGGGTATGGATACCTTCCTGAATTAAGGCAATCGCTTTATGTTGTTCTTCAACCAAGGCTTGAGCTTGATTTTTTGCACTTTCAAGATCGTTTAAAAGGTGCTTTTTCGCTTGTAAGGTACGGCTATAAGACAACGCACGGATTAAGCTAATATAAAAACGATCGGTATATTCTAAATTAACAACATCATAGATGCCTTTTTGAATATAGGACTGATATTGGTTGGTTTGATAATCTTCAGGTTTTAAGAACAAAACAGGCAGATCAATATCAGCAGAGGCTTGAATTAAGGTAATGGCTTGCTCAATTTTGATGTCATAAGCACGACCAAAAATAATCAAGTCCCATGAAGTATTGAGTTGTTTTTCAAAACTTTTTAAATCATCCAATAAAAGTGCTTGTACTTGATGATTCTTACTTTGAAAAAGATCAATAATTTGATTATAACGAATCTGGTTATCATCAATAATGAGTAATCTAGTTTCAGAGAGTTTTAATTTTTTCGATAATAATAAATTTCTCACTTTAAAGCTTCCCATACATCTTGATTATTCAAATTGGCAGATTGGTGTTGAATGAACTGATCAATGCGGTCATTTTCTTCATCATTGATCAATTCAAATTCGTACTGAATAAAGCTCTGGGTAATTAACAATGTTTTTGTTAAATACACCTTAATTTCTTCAGTGTCTAAACGTAGATAAATTGCTTGCTGTTCTTTGAAGAACGGTAAATTTGGCAAAATAATAGAAACATTGGATTCATTTAAATTTTGCACTTGAACCATAAGGCAAGGGTGGTAGTTAATCGTCGAACGATCCGCTGGAACTTTTACCGCACATGGGTAGATGTCTTGAGCTAAAACCTCTAAACCGACTTCATAAGTTTTTTTAACAGATTGTTTGATCCAACGAATGATCGCACCTTTCCATTTGTCATTGAGGCTTTCATTGACCAAGATAAATTCACCCGTGCGTAAATTTCGTGGGGTTTCATCTGACCAGCGAATACGATAACCATTTACACTGATATCCAGTACTTGGGTCTGATAGATCTGTTTTGCTTCACGGTCTAAAGTTTTGATTTGTCCTAAGTTCGATGCTGTGCTTGAACCTGTTGAAATCGATGAATGAATATTGGACTCAGACTGAAATGCATAATTATTATTTAAATTAAGTGTTTCATAAAAATTCTTAGCTTTGGATAAATAGAAGTGTGCGGTTTGTAAGCTAAAACAAATTTGAAGTTGTGCAGAGTATTCATAACGCTCATGTTGACGTTCAGTTGTGGTACCCAAGACATTTTGCACATGAAATTTTAATGCAGCAGATAAATAGATTTGTTCATTTTTAGACAGATATTCGTCTTTATGAATTGTTGAATTAATATGTTCAAGCAGATTCTGTGTAGAAATATACAAAGAAGTACGGAAATTCGCATGTTGTTTGCGATTATAAATTGGTGGAACGTCTTTAGAGCCATCAATCACATAACGCGATAAGCTGGTTTCTCTTGGTAAAATTTGGATCAGTTTGACCCAATCAAAAGTACATTGATAAAGTGCTTGTGTTTCTGAAGGGCGAATTTGGTGCGTATTAAAAATATCCAAAAGCAGCACTTGTGCATAGGCCTGCTGGATATTTTGAATGGTAAAGTGTGTACCTTGTAACTGGTTGATATTGATATTAAATTCTTGGTTTTTAACCGCAAGCTCGTAAAGATGATGTGTGGTGAGCCATTGATGGGTCAATGGGCCACTGTAGAGCATTTGCTGTTGAACCAACAATAAACCAAGTTGTTCTAAGGCATAAAAGGTTGCAAGTGTACGTGCTGTTTGTAAATTTCGTTTTTGTTTAAAATTAAAAAATGAGAATTTATTTGAAACCAGTGTCTGATGACTTCTTCGCACAATATTGATATAGACGTTGGCAAAATAGGTGCGAATTCTAGAGGATAAATCAATAATATGTTCAATACGCGCATTTTGAGAAAGACCTTGATTTAAGATGTTTTTTTCAAGGCTTGATAAAATGCTTTCGGTAATTGGGTGTAAAACTTGAATTAAATCAAAGCGTAGCATTTCGCTACAATCCAGTTCGCTGATTTCACAAATCGCTTTTAAGACCGATTCTGAGGTATCGCCAAGTTGCATAATAGACAATGTGGCCACCCATGCATTGACAGATGCCACCGAATTTTCTGCAAAACTTAGACTTTCTCGTTGTAGAACCGTGATATTTTGAAAAATTTCTGAAATTTCTTTATTTATCATGAGCATTTCAACTCTTAAAAGGTTGTGACTCCAAACAGCGGTGTTTTATTATTTTCTCCCGCGACTTCTCGAACCAATTTAGGAACTAGATAACCCGGTAAACTGGCCAATACATCCTTATAAATCTGATCAATTTTTTCCGCCCCTAAATCGAAATGATGCGCACCTTTTACTTTATCTAAAACATGAAGATAATACGGTAAAATTTGTGCTTCAAAAAGTCGTTGACTTAAATTAACAAGAGTTTGTGCAGAATCATTCACACCTTTAAGTAAAACGGCTTGATTCAACACAAGAATATTTTGTTTTGCTAAATGAGATAACTTTGCACAGGTCAAATTATCTAATTCTGCAGGATGGTTCGAGTGTACCACTAGAATTACACGTAGCCTACTGTTTTTCAATAAAGAAACTAGCTCTTCATCGATTCTTTCTGGAATTACAATTGGAACGCGTGAATGAATTCTCAAGATCTTAATCTGACTGAGAGATTCTAGACGTTCTATCCAAGTGGCTAATTTTCGGTTAGATAAAGTTAATGGATCACCACCACTTAAAATCACTTCATTGATTTCAGGATGAGCTTCTAAATAGCTTTTAATGTTCAACCAGTCTTCATTTTTAGGTAAATTTTCTTGGTATGGAAAATGACGACGGAAGCAATAACGGCAGTGCACGGCACATGCACCAGTGAGGGTCAGTAAAAAACGTGATTTATACTTATGTAAAACCCCAGGAATTTGATTGGCTTGTTCTTCATCAAGCGGATCTGTGACAAAGCCTTCGTGTTCTTCCATTTCCAGATGATGTGGTAAAACTTGCAGTAAAAGTGGATCTAAGGGATTGCCAACTTCCATCTTTCTGACAAATGCACGGGGCACACGTAGTTTAAATTGCCCAGACGCAAGGATTGCACCAGACAATAACTGTGCTTTAGAAAGTTCGAGTATTTCTAACAGTTCTAATGGATCAGTAATTAAATCACTGAGTTGAGATTGCCAATTTTGCTCTTGATATAAGTAGTTTAACATGCCACGTGCGATAAATAGTTGAAGATAGGGGAAAGCGGATGGTATTGCTTGTTCATATTGAATCTGTCAGGTTCAATATGAAATGTTTCACTGGAAAAATACTTTCAGTATAGCTGATTTGTATTGAACAGCAGTGAATCTCCAATGAATCGAAGATTTTACCCTCAATCTGACCGAACATGGGTAATTTTTCATTGCTTCACGATGTATTGCTCATTTAGAATACGAAAAATGTAAAATACATTCTTTGCTGTTTGGAATGATCACTGTCACAAATCGGGTGATTTGTTGATAGCATCGCAGTAGAGATTTAAATTAGTAAGTTCGGAGTGTGCCTTTCATGGCCTATTATTCTACAAATGATTTCAAAGCTGGCCTAAAGGTTATGCTTGATGGTAACCCATGTTCAATCATGGAAAACGAATATGTAAAACCAGGTAAAGGTCAAGCGTTTAACCGTGTAAAACTACGTAACCTAAGATCTGGCAAAGTATTAGAAAAAACTTTTAAATCAGGTGAATCTTTAGAAGCAGCTGATATTGTAGAAGTAGAAATGGATTATCTCTACAACGATGGCGAATTGTGGAACTTCATGGATCCAGTATCTTTCGAACAAATTGCTGCGGATAAAGTTGCAATGGGCGATGCTGCAAAATGGTTAAAAGATGATTCAAACGAAAAATGCACAATTATGCTATTTAATGGTATTCCATTAAACGTTAGTGCACCAAACTTCGTTGTATTGAAAATCGTTGAAACTGATCCAGGTGTACGTGGTGATACTTCAGGTGGTGGTGGTAAACCAGCTAAACTTGAAACAGGTGCAGTTGTACGTGTTCCATTATTTGTACAGCAAGAAGAAAGCGTTCGTGTAGACACCCGTACTGGTGATTACTTAGAGCGTGCTTAATCATTTTATTGAAAATGATGGCGCTGAGGGATGATGAAAATCATCCCTTTTTTATTGCGCATAGATTGAGTTGGCATATGGCTTTTTAAAAGTACAAGCCTTTATAAAAATAGAGAGTATCGGCTAAATTTTCGACTAAAGTCGTAGATCGACAGCCTATAATTAATAGTAGAGTCAGAGAGTCGGATAATTACATTGATGATAAAAATAACAAAGTCGCGATTTAAGTCACTGTGATGTCATGCTAATAGTACATATTCAGACCAGTTTTAATGCCAAAGTCTTAGATGAAAACAAAAAAATGAGGAGTAGAGTCACCAAGGAATGAGTCACGGAAATGCATTACGCTTTATAAAAACAATGGAA
Organism: Acinetobacter sp. GW821-FHT01C12; assembly: GCF_059422625.1. Lineage (NCBI taxonomy): Bacteria > Pseudomonadati > Pseudomonadota > Gammaproteobacteria > Moraxellales > Moraxellaceae > Acinetobacter > Acinetobacter sp. GW821-FHT01C12. The sequence goes on along the minus strand of NZ_JBWKXD010000001.1, from coordinate 816,828 downwards.
CTGCTTTTTGTAATCAAGATGTGAGGTTTTAATGGAAAATATTCAAACAAAATCATCACCCTTATCAAAATTGATCTGGGTGATTGTCGCTATAATTGGTGCAGTATCTTTTGGAATACTTGCAGTCAGCAAGGGTGAGCATGTCAATGCGGTTTGGCTAGTGCTTGCAGCGATATGTGTCTATAGCATCGCTTATCGTTTTTATAGTTTATTTATTGCGACCAAAGTTTTTGAACTGAATCCTCGGCGATTAACACCAGCACATCGTTTAGCAGATGGCTTGGATTATGTCCCGACCAATAAATATGTACTTTTTGGTCACCATTTTGCTGCTATTGCAGGAGCGGGGCCATTGGTTGGGCCTATTCTTGCTGCCCAAATGGGTTATTTACCAGGAACAATTTGGCTTTTGGTCGGGGTTGTTCTTGCTGGTGCAGTTCAGGATTTCTTGGTTTTATTTATCTCCACACGGAGAGATGGGCGCTCACTTGGTGAAATGGCAAAGCAAGAGCTGGGTTCATTTGCTGGTGTGGTGGTGATGCTTGGTGCATTAGGTGTGATGATTATCATCCTTGCTGTATTGGCATTGGTGGTGGTGAAAGCACTGGCACATAGTCCATGGGGCGTGTTTAGTATCGCAGCGACGATACCGATTGCCTTGTTTATGGGCATCTATATGCGCTATATCCGTCCGGGCAAGATTGCAGAAGTTTCTATCATTGGTTTTGTGTTGATGATGGCTGCAATTGTTTATGGTGGAAATGTTGCTGCTGATCCTTATTGGGGACCATTTTTCACATTAACAGGAACACAACTTACTTGGGCACTCATCATTTATGGATTCGTGGCTTCGGTTCTACCTGTTTGGCTGTTGTTAGCACCGCGTGATTATTTATCAACATTCTTGAAAATTGGTGTAATTGCGGGTTTAGCAGTCGGTATTATTGTTGCAATGCCAATGTTAAAAATGCCGGCTGTTACGCATTTTGTTGATGGCACTGGTCCTGTATTTGCTGGATCCATGTTCCCATTCTTATTTATTACCATTGCTTGTGGTGCGATTTCTGGTTTCCATGCCTTAGTCTCGTCTGGAACTACACCTAAACTGATTGATAACGAAGTCAATATTCGTGTCATTGGTTATGGTGGTATGTTGATGGAATCATTTGTTGCAATCATGGCAATGATTTGTGCAACAGTGCTTGAACCTGGTGTTTATTTTGCGATTAATGCGCCAGCGGCAGTATTGGGTACTACAGTAGAGAGCGCAGCAGAAGCAGTACGTACACTTGGTTTTGTGGTTACACCTGAAACTTTGAGCTTGCTGGCAAAAGAAGTGGGTGAAAGTACGATTCTTTCGCGTACTGGTGGTGCGCCAACATTTGCAATTGGTATGGCTCACATCATCACGGATATTTTTAATAATCGTTCAATGATGGCGTTCTGGTATCATTTTGCGATCTTATTTGAAGCGCTGTTTATCTTAACCGCTGTCGATGCCGGAACTCGTGCATGTCGTTTTATGGTACAGGATACGGTGGGTATCGTTGTTCCAGCACTTAAAAACTCACACAACTTTGTGGGGAATATGATCGGTACAGCGGTTGCTGTCGCTGGATGGGGCTTCTTTGTTTATCAAGGTGTAGTCGACCCACTCGGTGGTATTAACAGCTTATGGCCTCTGTTTGGTATTGGTAACCAAATGCTTGCGGCAATGGCTTTGATCTTAGGTACAGTGATTTTATTTAAAATGAAGAAAGAGAAATATGTATGGGTTACCATTATCCCAACAATTTTCTTATTCATTACCTGTATGACTGCGGGTTGGCAAAAAATCTTCCATACCAATCCTAAGATTGGATTCTTGGCTCAGGCGGATAAATTCTCAACAGCAATTGCCAATGGTGAAATTTTAAAACCAGCCAAAACACTTGAAGAAATGCAAACCATTGTATTGTCCAATCAAATCAACGCTGCACTGTGTGCATTCTTTATGATTGTTGCGATTGTGATGCTGTTTGCTGCTATTGGCGCAATTCGTCGTGCATTGGCAAGCCCTACACCAACAGTAAATGAAGCTCCAGCGGTGTATGCAGATCCTGAAGAAGTGTCTGTTTCTAAATCACACTAAGTTGATATTACAGATAGAGTGAGAGGTGAGTGATGAAGCTTAAATTTGCTCAAGGTGGTAAAACGGTGATTTATAAAATCATCAAGATGACCATCATGTCGCAAAAGGAGCTAATTTTTAATCCTAAAAATTGGTCTAGAATTGCAACATTATGGACACGCTTACAGCAAAGTTTCCGTTTGATGGTGGGTGTTCCAGATTATCAAAATTATCTGGAACATATGAAAAAGCATCATCCCGATATGGATGCAATGGATGAAAAGACTTTTCATCGCTATTGTGTAGATGCTCGCTATCCAACGGCTGGTGGAACAATGAAGAAGTGTCCATGTTGATGGAAGGTATAAGTTGATTTAAAGCTTAAATAGAAACGGCACTTGGGTGCCGTTTTTTATTGAAGATGAGCGAAGTGATTTATCGGTTTAACACAATAACAGCGTACTTCATGATGAGACTTGTCGTATAACTGACAGTTGGCAAAGTCTAACTCCGCTAGAATCATGTAATACATATAAATGAAAAGGAGACTGCTATGAAAATCTGTATTTATGGTGCGGGTAGTATTGGATGCTATATTGGCGGTCGATTAGCAGCGGTAGGTGCTGATGTGAGCTTTATTACACGTCCTCGTGTATATGAAGAATTAAGCACGTCTGGTTTAAAACTGACGGATTACACTGGTAAAACGATAAAAATCGCGGCAAATGATTTACAGCTCAGTGTTGATCCTAAAATAGTCACAGATGCTGATATTATTTTTGTATGTGTAAAGTCGGCTGCGACTGAGCAAGTTGCCAAGGAACTTTATGACAACTTGGGCGCACACAGACCCTATATTGTGAGTTTTCAAAACGGGTTGAGTAATGTTCCAATTTTAAAGCAGATTTTAAAACATCATTCGATTTTAGAAGGTATGGTGCCTTTTAATGTTGCAGTTCAAGCAGTTGGGCATTTTCATCAAGGGACATCTGGTGCGTTGCATGTGAAAGCGTATGCACAGCAACAGGATTTAGCCAAGCTTTTTAAACAAGCAGAATTAGAAATTGTTTTTGATCAGGATATGCTTGCGGTGCAATGGGCAAAAATTTTGCTGAATTTAAATAATTCAATCAATGCTTTGTCAAAGTTACCATTAAAACAACAATTGTCTAATCATCAATATCGACAATGCCTTGCTATGGCGCAACAAGAAACATTACATCTCTTAGATTTAGTACAAATCAAGCCAGCCAAACTCACAGCAATTTCGGCACATCTATTGCCTAAAATAATCAGTTTGCCCAATTTCATTTTTAAAATATTAAGCCGTAAAATGTTGGCAATCGATCCCTTGGCGCGTTCATCTATGCAAGATGATTTGATAGCAGGGCGAACAACAGAAGTGGACTGGATCAACGGGGAAGTTATTCAGCTCGCCCAACAGCTAGGTAAACAAGCGCCTATCAATAAAACCTTAATTGAATTGATTAAACAGGCTGAAATTTCAGGAAGTGAATTTTCAATTGGTGCGCACGATTTAAAAACAAAGTTAGAACATGCCGCAAAATTAAAAGTTTAAAATTTTGGTTGATGGGGGAAGCTATAAATTTTGAAGTGTATTCAGCAAATGAAAATATGGATTTATCGCAGTCAAGATTGAGTATTCCTTAAAACCGTGTATGTTAAGGAAGTTACAATAATTTTATTGGGGAAATAAAAGGTGATTTGGGGAACAACACAAGTAAAAGCATCAGAACAACATAGCACTGTATCAAATTTAGACCTCACTCAGTTTTACCCAAAAATTGATGACTTTTTAAGTCAAATCAACCAAATTATTTTAGATAAAAGTCATCAGACTAAACTGGCACTCTGTAGTCTATTGGCTGGTGGACATTTACTTTTTGAAGACTTACCCGGACTTGGAAAAACCACCTTAGCCAGCAGCTTGTCACGTTTAGCAGGTCTCGATTTTCAACGGATTCAGTTTACCAATGATATGCTGGCAAGTGATGTGATTGGGATCAATATGTTCAATCAAAAAGAGCATCAATTTGAGTTTAAACATGGTCCAATCTTTACCCAAATTCTGCTTGCAGATGAAATTAACCGCTGTAGCCCTAAAACCCAAAGTGCTTTGCTTGAAGCAATGGAGGAGGGCAATGTCACTATAGATGGTACACGTTACCCTTTACCACAACCATTTTGGGTGATTGCAACACAGAACCCACTTTTTCAAAGTGGGACCTATAGTTTGCCTGAGTCACAACTTGACCGTTTCTTGATGCGACTGTCTTTAGGCTACCCATCACGCGCAGCAGAAAAACTATTATTGCAGCAAACCTCGCGCCATGATTTGATTGAAAAGTTGCAAGCGATTTTTCAACATCAGGAAATTTTGCAATTACAATGTATGGTAAATCAAATTACATTAAGTGATGTTGTTTTTGAATATATGCTTGATCTAGCAGAAGAAACACGTAAAGGTCGTCATGGCTTATCTCCACGTGGGTTATTGGCATTAAAAAAATCAGCACAAGCCTATGCCTTGATTGAAAAAAGACAATTTGTAATTGCAGATGATGTACAAGCAGTGTTTGTTGCTGTGGTGTCACATCGTATAGGATTAGGTGAGTCTGAGACACGAGCACTTATGCAAAAAGTTCCTGTAAAGGGCTAATTGGAAACGCTTATGTTAGGTCAACGATTTGTTAAATGGCTGCATCTTCGGTTTCGCTATACAGGAACCCGTACACTGAAACAAAACCAAGTGTTGGTGTTTATGTACCAGCAAGGTTTTCTGTATCTAGTCCTTATTCTGATTACTTTTATCGCTGGGATTAATTATGCCAACAATTTAATTCTTGGTTTTTGTTTTTTAATCAGTGCGATTTTATGTATTAGTTTCTATCTCAGTTTTAAACAATTACATGCGATTACATTAGATGTGGTTGTTGATGAGGTGGGTAAGGTTAATGAAGCTTTTAAGGTGAGAATTAACCTACAACAAGATCGTGCTACGCCTAAGTTTTTAAACTTTAAAATTGATGAACAATTACAATCTTTTCTATTTGAAGAAAAACAACAAAGTTTCGATTTGAATTTTATTCCACAACTACGGGGTGAATTTTCAGTTCCCCCAATTCAAATTTACTCCACATATCCGCTCGGTTTGGTGCGGGCATGGACCTATATTTATTTAACTGAAAGTTACTGGATTGCCCCTGAAGCGAAGCCTTTAACGCATCAATCACAGAATTATTCCAATACAGGTGAGCCTGATTTAGATGAATTTAAAGAGTTAAGGACTTTTAAATCAGGTGATTCATTGCAAAGCATTTCTTGGAAACAGGCCGCGCGTGGACAAGGATTATTTGTAAAGCAATTCGATGATTTGGTTGATACCCATGCGATGCAAATTGAATATAGCAAAATGCCAAGCGCAGACCATGAAGAGAAGCTAAGTTTTATGATGGAGTTGGTCGATCGATGTCATCAGACGGAAACGCCGTACAGCATCATTTTACCGCATGCACAAACTGAAAATGGGATTGGAGAACAGCACTATATTCATATCAAAACCTTATTGGCGCAAGCATGAGGATGAACAATGAATAAATCGATACAAATTTCAATTTTAGTTGTGCTGAGTTTGATTTGGCTGGCACAGCTGCCTTATATGCCTGTTGCATTGTCTATTTTATTCCTCATGAATATAGTGGCTCTGACACTATATTATGACAAAACCAATAAGCATCAAGTCTATAATCTGCCTCGATTCTTTGCACAAACCCCAAAATTAGTTTTTGCACTTTTAGCCTTAGTCATCATTTACTTTGATTCCCGCACTTTTTTAGGCGTAGAAGCAGGTACAGCGGTTCTCTCCACATTTTTATTTGCGAAAGCACTGGAAACCAAATCAAAGCGTGACTTTATTATTCTGTTTAACTTTGCTTTGTTCGTCAGTGCCAGTTTATTTTTACACAGCCAAGCCTTTTGGATGGCACTGTTAGTTTTATGTTGTTTAATCAGCTGTTTGGTTGGCCTGTATCGTGTACAAATTGCCAATTTTGAAATAGAGCAACCGATTTTTCAGTCACTTAAAAGTGATTCATTGCATATTCTTAAATTTATTGCTTTGGCACTGCCATTCTTTGTTTTACTGTTTATGTTTTTCCCGCGTTTGCCACCACTTTGGCAAATCCCCATTCCCAATAATAAAGCGGTAACGGGATTGAGTGATCGCATGTCACCGGGTGATATTGCTGAGCTTTCACAGTCAAGTGCATTGGCATTTCGGGTTATTGGCAATATGAAGCAATTGCCAAATCGTAATGAGCTGTATTGGCGAGCGATGGTGCTTGATGGTTATGATGGTACAACGTGGACAAGTGAGTTTGCCAATAAACAGGTAAAAGCTTATTCCAAGATCGCAGGGCAGATTGATGGATTTCATTATCAATATCTTGCCAGTGATCCAAGTCAGCAATGGATTACCGGTTTGGAAAAGTCGATTCCAATAGAACAACGTTTTGAGTTACACCAAGATTGGTCGATTACACCTAAACGACTGGTACAGCGTACCCAGCCAATTGAATTGCAGTGGGTGGGGAGTCAGGTTAGAGATATTCAGGATGCACATTTTGAACAGATGATGCTGAAAAATAATCTCAGTTATCCGAAACAGAGTGATCTACAAGCCCAGAAGTTTGCTTTAAATCTATATCAGCAGAGCCAGTCTAATCCTGAAGCTTATATTCAGAATGTATTGAACTGGTACAAGAAAGAAAAGTTTGTTTATACACTTGCACCTGGAAGGTTGGGGAATAACCGCGTTGATGAGTTCTTGTTTCAATCTCGGCAGGGGTTTTGTGAACATTATGCCTCAAGCTTTGTCTTGCTGATGCGTTATGTTGGAATTCCAGCGCGTGTAGTCACAGGCTACCAAGGTGGTGAGCTGTCTCCTGATGGTCAAAGTTGGGAAGTACGCCAGTTAGATGCACATGCTTGGGCTGAGGTTTATCAACACGGGCAATGGCAACGCATTGATCCAACGGCCATCATTGCACCAATGCGTATAGATCGTGGTATGCAAAATGTGATGAATGACGATCGTTCGATTTTTGGTGATGCGGGTTATTCAAATTTACGTTTTCAGCATTCATCGCTGCTTAGAACGCTGCGTGTTTGGAGTGACTATGCTAGTTTTCAATGGCAGAGTAAGGTTGTCGGTTACGATGCAGAGAAGCAAAGCGGCTGGATGAAGAAGCTTGGCTTAACATCGGCTTATAGTTATGGTTTGGTTTTAATTTTTGGAATTCTTGGATTACTGTTGATCTATTGGGGTGTGACGCAATTTTGGCGCACTCGTCAAATGTCAGCGCTTGAGCGAATCATTGCTCAATTTAATCATCAATTATCTGAGGTTGATCAAAAAGCTGAATCAGAAACCTTTCAACAATGGATGCAGCGTTTAGCCTTGAGGACTGAACAAAAACATCTGTTTGAGCAAGTGAATCAGATTTTTCAAAAAAATGTCTATTTAGGTAATGAAAATCAACAGGATATTCAAAATATCAAGAAATTGCTTAAAGAGTGTGCGAATGCATTAAAAGTAAAGAAATAAGGCTTGTCATCTTATTAAAAAATGAATAATATTCTCAGCACTTCAGGTGTATAGCTCAGTTGGTTAGAGCGCTACGTTGACATCGTAGAGGTCTCCAGTTCGAGTCTGGATATACCTACCAAGATTTTTAAAGACTTATAAGCGATTCAAAAGCTTATAGGTCTTTTTTTGTGCTTTTATTGCATCTCTATTATTCGTGAATTCAGAAAAATTGCAGAAACTGGCGGTATATTCAACATGTTTGCGATAAGTTAGCAACAAAAATAAAAATATAGCGACTATGTGGCAATTTTGGGCGTATTCAACTCAAGTATAAACATCTTCGTGATGCTGGAACAGGAGATACCTTAGAAGAATGTATTATTGTTAGGACTCATAGCATACACATGCGACTTTAAATCAGGTTCTACTGTATTGAATTTAATACAGATTAAAATCTATTCACGTTATTGATATATTACTCAATAATCTTTCCAGCTTAGCTTAAATTTATCTTAAATATAGAAAGAAACATTTACATTTAATTATTAAATTACATTTTTAAAAAAATCATAATAAAAAAAAGAAATAAAAATGAGTTATAGTCTAAATGATTTTAAATTGCAGGAATCACACTATTGAGTATTCATGAAATAGTACTTCAAGATGATAAATTTCATTTACATAAACTTGTCAAAGTTAAAGATAGTATTTATGACCCAGTCAAAAAAGATGAATCTACTTTGTGGTTTTGGATTTACTCAGATACATCTGAATTTTTTTACTTTGAATTATGGGATGAACTTGATCATGCAAAAATAAACGAAAATATTAATTATAAAAATTATAACTTTAAAGTAGTTAGTATTAATAATAACAATAAAATGAATTACTCATAAAACTTAATTATATTATAGATAAATAATTTTCATAATAATTTAAAACATGAACCTAATATAAAAAACGATTTAATTTTATCTATTTAGGGATAGTAACAATACATCTCTATAGGTATAGGAAATTAAAAGTGAAAACTTAACAGCGGCCATCAATACATTCATTAACCCGATTTGGTTTCTATTGTCGCTGGAAAACTTGTTACGCTTTTTAAATTAGTAAAAGCATCTATATCTGGTGAATCAGAGCAACTGGGTGCGAGTCAATCGGTCAAACTTTGAAATTCTTTAAAAGAGAGGGTCCATAACCCTCTCATTTGATATTTAAAGAAAAGAGGAGATTCCTCGCTGATTTAAACCGACCTTTTTACGCACTCGAGTTTGCTTTTCTTTCAAAAGCTCATTTAATAAGCTATTTAAATGAGCTTTATTGAGGGCAGCTGGCGTAAATGAGTCATATCCAAGCTGATTAAAAAATAAATCAACTTTTGAGGACTTTTGCACGTATTTCATTGACCAGTTTTTAAAACTAATTTTGTCAATACCCATGATTTCAAATTCAATAATGCTATTATGCCTAGCGTCATTTTTTATACTTTGAAATAACGCTTGAACTATAGACTTTTCACCTTCAAGACATTGAAAAAAATGATTATTGGCATAATATAGAACGCCAAAAATTTTATTTTTCCCATTAAAATCACGCGCAGTATTTAAGATAGCATTTAAATCTTCAATAAGGTCATTGGCTAATTCATTTCGAGTACTCGCATAGCACAATCGAATTAGCATACATCTTTCCTCTAGTTGCGTAGATTCGTATAAAAAACCTTATTCATTGATATCAAAATTATATGGCTCAATAGCGTATTCCCCAGCCAAAAGGTCGATAAAAGAAGGGATCGTCTCACTAGAAAGAAGAAATGGATTGAAATCATCACGATGATTTTCTAGGAAAAAGTCACCTAGTCTTTTATTGACAGGGGCAAATTTCATATTCCAATGCTTAAACAAACCTATGTCACATTTTTCGTAATATAAAATCTCACAATTTTGATGACGTTGATCTTTTAAAATTTGATTATAGAACAGATCATCAACCTTACTTTTATGACCTTCAAGACATTGAACAAAATATCCATGTCCATAGTAAAGAACACCTGTGATTTCATTGCGAGAGTTGAAATCAACAGCTGTGTTAAGAATATCTATCAAATCGTTCTTAAGATTTGGATGAGTACTCGTAGCTTTACTTGCATATAAAACTCTTACAAATTCCATTAGAAGGCTTCCACCATAAATAATTACTTCGAACTAGTGCTAACGCTTTAATTTTATTAATAAGCTTTATGTATTCACATAGAAAGATTAGTAACGATGACTACAATACATTGATAATTAATCAAAAGCTAACAAATCGTACCAATGGGGCGAAACAGGAAATGTAAAGTTTTTTTAACACTGTTTGAGTGTTTTGTTACTTTACAAAATAAATTTAGCATATTGTTAAAATTAACTAATTGAAAATAATAAATTTAATCAATATATTTTGAGTTTAAAGTGGTTAAAAAACGTACAAATGTACGAGATTTCTCACAGTCATGTAAGCCATGGATTATTTTGCTAAATTTCATATTATTTATACTGCCTAGATACACCACAAGTGCTCATCATTATTATAAATCTGAATATTAATTTAAGGTGATTGTCGCTAACGCTTAAATTAAAATAATTCATTATAAAAATGATGTGTTGAATAAAAAGTGTTGTGTATTGGGGGAGTCTTCCCCCTTAGTCGGACAACTAAGGGGGGAGCATTTTTATAAATATGAAATGAGAGAGGATGAAATGCAAATTTTAAAAAATATTGTTATTTTTATTGTCTCTGTTTTGAGTATTTCATTGCTTATTATTATTTTTGATCAATTGGGGATGAATAAAAAACTCAACTTGTTTTTATCAGCTTTACTGTATGGAGTATTCATCATAATTTATTTGCAAAAGGTATTCCTAAGTCTATCTTACTTCTTAGGATTCTATAGCCTTTTATTCATGATAAGTTACTCGGTTGAAGTCATCGTCATGCTTTTTATTTCTTGCTCTGTTTTATTGATTATAAAAATGATTATGCCGAAATTAAAGGATACACGTGTCGATAGATTTTTTATTCTTAATAAATTATATAAAAAGTAAGTTTTAATGATTACTTTTTTATTTTAAGTTGATCTTAATTGGTGAATTTAAGTGTTGGGTGTTATTTTGAGTTGTAAATATTATAAACTAGAACATTTTAATCACATAAAATAACACTTGAATTAAAATATTAATTTATAGTGTTGTTTTAAATCAAAATATATTTTAGGGAGTACTATAGTATGTTTCGTTGGGCGATTATCTTTGCTGTAATAGCACTTATAGCGAGTCTTTTAGGATTTGGTGGTGTAGCAGGTCTTTCAAAAGATTTTGCAGTTATTTTATTGGTTGTCGCTGTTATCCTTACTGTGATTGGTTTTATTTCTCGTGGAAAGGCATAGTCACTATAAACCATCTAACGATAGAGTGTAATCATTCTATCGTTAGATATACTGAATTTGAAAGTACTTAAATCATTTAAATAAATTTGAACTGTGCACATTATGAAAAATATTAACTACGATTTTGTTTTAGAACAAATTTATAATTTTTTACTTTTAAGACCTGAGTTTAATAGTAAAACAAATTTTGAGAAGATCGCTGAATATTTCAGAGCTTTAAATGAGGGCACAGATGATGAGTTCAATTTTGAGAAACCAAACAAAATCTCGGGTAAATTTGGCAGTAAAAAAAATATAGTAATAGTCAACGCACCCGAAATAAATAATAAAAATAAATTTTTGGAATGGGTTGATCGGCAAATAAATCTATAAGGTTTTTGATTAAGGGTATCTATATGCATCATAGACATAAGCGCAAAAAAGCAACATTGATTTCAGAATGGTCAACTGATCAAGACTGCTATTTGATTGAAAATAGTTCATTACCTATTGAAATGTTAAAAGATTCATTATCATTCTCTGAAGAAGAAATACTTGAGAGAAAGATGCAGTTAGGATTAGTTCGCCAGCAACGACAAATGATGAGAAGCAGTTGAATAAAATATTCTAAGCTTCTCAATTCATTTTTATAATTTTAGCCTTAATTTAATCGGTCTAAAATGACTAAGAGTTACCTCATAGAGTAACTTAACTAATCAAAACTACATACTGAATATACGATGCTACACTCTTAGCAGTTTTTAAACATGAAAATTTAGAGCTGCGTGTTTAGCTACCCGAAGTGAATAATCATAACGTTTTTCTGTTTCTTGACCACCTTTAATAGGGGCAGCTAAGGCAACTCAGCCATCTTAGTAGGTATATTTTAAAATAAGGCATAAAATTTATTCAAGTGAAAGTCAGTTACTAAAATCATTATACTTAAAATAAATACCTATACATGAGAGCTATTAAAAAGTGACATTGTTTACATGATTTTGACAGAAAATAAACTTAACTAATAATTCAAAATGGAGTTATGTAGGTGATAATGGGTTATCAATTTTAATCGATAAATTGTTAATTATTTCATGTATAGATTATTTATAAAATTTTAAATATTATAAGTTTTATATTTAATGGTTTATAAAACTATTTGATTAAGATTTTTGAATTATCTTAAAATAAGTGAGGAACTATTATGAAGATTGCTTTAATTGGCGCAACAGGTATGGCGGGTTCACGTATTTTAGAAGAGCTTGTTTCACGTGGCCATTACGTTAAAGCCATCGCACGTAATACACATAAAGTACCAGATACAGAGCGTGTCTTATCCGTAGATGTGGACTTAAATGATCATGAAGCGCTTGTAGAAGCTCTAAAAGGGCAAGATGCCGTGATAAGTGCTGTTCCTTTTCATGGGTTAGATGCGAATGCATTGATTAACACAATTCGGGATTCTAAAGTTAAGCGTTATTTGGTTGTTGGTGGTGCTGGTGGACTGACTATTCCCAACAAAAATGTACGCTTATTGGATACGGATGACTTTCCTGCCGCATATAAACTTGAAGCAGAAGCTGCTGTAAATTTTCTTGAAAAACTTAAACAAGTCGACGATATTGAATGGACTTTCATATCACCTTCGGCTGAGTTTGCTCCAGGAAAACGTACAGGAGAATTTCGTTTAGGCAAAGATGAACTTATAATTGGTAAAGATGGCAGTAAAATTTCAGCTGAAGATTTTGCAATAGCATTATCTGATGAAATTGAAAATAACAACCATATTAATCAACGTTTTACTGTTGGGTACTAAGAAATGTATAAAGGCCCTCATTTGAGGGCTTTTTTCTATAAAAATTAAATTGATGATTTTAGCATTTTCTAGACTTATTTGTACTCATAAGTGTTTTATTTTAAATGTTTTTTAATTGTTGCTGAAGAACATTTTATTTATATTGAATAAATATAACTGTATAGTTTAATTGAATTAAGGATTACAAATTTTAAAGATTGTGTTTAAAAGTTGAATAGACAATACATGTAATATTTTTATGATGATAAAACAGTTAATTATGGTTAATAAGGTGTCTGAAAAATCATTATGAATTACATTAGTGGTCATAATTGATAAAAATAAGACCAAAATTAAAATATAGAACTTGCTATTGATATATGGATTTGTCATGAAAAGCTCTTTTTTGAATTGTTATAGTATAACACTTTTATGTATAGACTTATATGTTGGAAATGTTATGAAACAAAAAGTACTCTTTTAAAAAATCTATTAGTTTCTTAGTTCAATCAGTAATTTTTTATTTATATGTCGATTAGTTATGAGAATTTTAAGATATTGCTATGGTAGTCTCTAAATGAGTCTTGTATAAAAAACAGATTAGCGCGTAAAGATAAATGATTTATTGCCATTGGTTTTAAAATCATCATCCCTAGTTGTGTAAATATTAATTCATTTAAATCAATGTTATTTTTGATTTTGTTGTCATTTGAAGATGAATTATTTTCCGTGCTTTATTCATCAAACCTATATTGGATCACACTTGGATTGGGGCATACTTGGATTAGTGCTGAGTAAAATGATCTGAACAGTTACAACCATTGTAGATATGACTTTTAGTTTTATACTTTAGACATCTGAATAAGTCCTTTTTAAAACCATAGATCAACATAAAATCCTCCTCATCCTAGCTTTCTCCCAAAGCGAGAAGGAACTTTCAATATCAATCTGATTCACTCAACATGATCATTTTTTTGATTTATGAAAGATCTTTTTTAAGAACTACATGGGTATAAATATATTAGAAAATATAAGAATAGAAGGGGAAAATAACTAAAAATTGTTTTTTTATTGGCATTAAATCTCAAAATAGTAGAAATTTCAAAAGAATAGTAGTTGATTTTCAACCTAAGATTGAATTAGTATATCTATAAAATACGATATAGTGAATCGTAACTTAAGCACCAATGTCTGGATAACTGGTCTTTCTGATAAGTTAAAGAGTATTTGATTGGGGAGATACGAGATTCTTTATCTGGTTATGACTAGTGATTTAGGAAAGAAGGGATATGCACAAATTTTCAAAAATTGAGCTGGTAACAAATCATTTAACTAAAACACTAGAGGATTATCTCAAATTAAAAATGAGCTGTGATGGGGTATATACACATACTACAAAAAAAGAAGATGAAAATTATAAAATTGAAGTTGTTATTGATCCACCAAGTGATGTTTTAGAAACCTTTAAGAATATAGCACATGATATTAAAGATTATTTAGATGCTATTGATTATAAAGGAAAATTTGAGTTTAAATTTATTGTGTAGCGATATATAAACTACATGCAATAAGTCATATTTTCATTGAACTAAACTTCGTGTGTTTTTTACTCATTTTTATGATTTATACCCACAAGACCAGCTCTTTGTGGGTATTTTTTACATCATTTTAAAATAAATGCCAATAACTACCAAGTTTCATATCCCATTCTTTGGGTTCAATAACCATTCTTCCAGCATTAGGTGTTAGGGTTATTTCACTGAAATAGATATTATTTTTTGATATCAAAAAATCTATTCGACTATAACCATATTTCAGGCAGAGCGTTTGTGATAACTCAATTAAGATGCTTAGCCGAGCTGGTTTTTTTAAATATGCAGGGCTATTGCTTTTTAAATCAACTGTAAATGGTTGGAGTGTCCACGAAGTATCGTAAATATTTGAATATTCATTTTTGAGACTATCTTGTACATCGACTTCGATAAATTTGGGTTGACCTTCAAAGCAATGGACTCTACATGTGGTAATGGTTAATTTAGTTTCTTGGTCAATCAATAATTCAACATATTGCTCAGCTAAAATTGATGGCTTAATATTTTTGTAATGCCATTCTCTTTTCCTGAAATACATATTTTGCTTTAAATGATGTGTTAATTTGTTTTCCGCATTTCTTTGATCAAATTGACACTTATCATTGCAGACGATTGCGCTGCCGCTATCATGATTGCATTTCAAAACAAATCTATCGGGCAGTCGACTAAAGTCAATTTCATTGAATGATTGGTATACACCGATCAATGGGACCAGATGAGAAGAACAAATTTTATTGCTGATCACTTCTCTTACAGCCAATTTATCAGCCAATAAGGTATGCAATGGATCTCTTTCAAAAATCATTCTTGCTGTAACTTTTTCATTAAAACTTTTGGGTTGATCAAAATTGGGAATATAGCCAAGTTTATTAATAAAACGTTTGGTTAAATATTGCTTATCTGAGACAAAATATGCTCTTATAACTTTTGCAAAATAGGTGAGATTGTCAATCATTTATCAAAACCCAATTAATGATCGTATAAGTATAAATAACCAAAGCTTAAAAAATTTTTAAAAAGCCAATGACTTTATGTATGAGTATTATAGTAATAGGCTTATTACTTTGAATATTTCATACTTACTTTCACTTACGGGGTTATTGGAAAATCTTATTAGGCTACGTTTTTGAATTATAAATTATTATATTTAATCAATATGTTGAATCCAGTTTTTATATGTGTGATATGACATATTTGAATCAAGCGCGTGGTTATTGTAATCCATGAAAATTTAAGCTTTAGATCGCTTAGGCCGACAATCCTTAGGTGATTTGCTAAGGATTTAAGCAGTCTGTTACATAAAATTTACGATACATATATGAAGCTTTACCAAAAGGTAAAATATTTTCTTGAATCTTAATATGAATTGTGTAAAATTTAACCAGTGAAGAAGGTTGTGCTTTTCACTTTGACTTGGTATTTAAGTCTTTAATAAACCCACCTATTTTTAGGTGGGTTTATTAATTTTATCCTGATCAATAAATGATAGGTATCTGGCTTCTATCTAAAAGCATAAAAATGATTTAAAAAATGAATACTTAAGCTTTATTTAAAGAATATTGAGGATTTAATGTGATTTTAAGCACACTTTTAATAAATATGAATGAATTCATATTTGAAATAGCTACTGTAAACGGATGTTCTGCTTTCTAACTTAACATCATTGCAGTTCAAATAATGTACTATTTGATCTAATAATGTGGTCTTTTATTGTTTTGCTTAAAATCTATACGAAGGTATGGGTTGTTTATTTATAAATTTGATGTAAATTCAGAACAACATCTTTAAAATTAATTCTTATGAATATTTGTATAGGCGGTCCCTGGCATGGAAGTAAGTTGTTAGGAAATGATAATAAAAAGTCTTTTAAAGTAAAAGGCAAATTACCTAATTCAACAACAAACTATTTTAAAAGAAAGATTCAGTTTAAAAACGTATTTTATATTTTTTGGGTATCTGATGAACTGATGTTATTAGATGAGAATGAAATTATTAAAAATTTTTTACTTAAAAAATTAAATATTATTGTTTAAATAAACTTCATATAAATGAAAGATGCTAAGGCGTCTTTTTTTTATATTTTTGCATTTTGCCTTGCTGCATTTCGGTTACAGTGAAATGGTGATTATTTTGGATAATCCATGATTTTTTTATTTTGATTGTTTGATAATTTATTTTAACAAATGGTAAAAAATATATTTTAAGTTGCTTAAATTGTTTGATATTTTACATAATTTATTGTATAAAAAAGAAACAACAATAAAATGAGGGTGAAATCATGATAGACAAATCAATAAACATCGTTTTTTTCTTTTCCGTATTTATTGCCTTAACTTTACTGGTACACCTGTTGGGAAATGTACCAACAGGCGTATGGTTTCCAAAATAAAACTGCTCAATAGAAAAGCTCATCTTGAGATGGGCTTCTTACTTTATGGAGGGATTGATTTTGATCCAGTTATTAAAATGTATGTTTGGCTTTCATCGGGTGATTGATACGCATTATTGTAAAGACGGAGAGTTGGCGGTGTGTCATCATTGTCTAAAAGTTGTTAAAAAATAATCATATAAATGAAATGACATGGAATACATGATATTTCAATTTCTATACTCAATTCAAAGTTAAGCTGTTCATAATATTTTTTTACTTTGTGAGTGTGAGTTTTTAAATGCCAATACCTAAAATGAATGAGACTAAAACAGATTCCAATCAAGCGCCATATTTTTCAATTGAGCAGCTTAAAAGATTTTTGAAAACACAAATTAGATTAAAAGCCGATGAAGGAGAGTTATTTGTAAGTGAATACATCACTACAGATTTCGCACAACATGACATCGTTAATCTGGGTGAAGAATTTAAGAAAGCAGGCTATAAGGTGAGGATCAAAAATGCTGGTAAAGAAAAAATATTTTCTGTTTTTTGGAATTAAAGCACTGTAAGTTTTAATGTCTCCTGAAGGAAATAACCATAACTTTATTCCACCACCTAAACGAACCAAGTTTTACTTTTTGATAGGGTTTAATTTTTTCAATCAAGACAGTCCCAACGATGAAAATCATTTCAATAGTCTGTCTCGTTTTATTGTGGGTTGAATCATATGTCGAAAATAAGATACATATCAACAAGATCAATCTAAGACTCTGCATTTGCAGGATCAAATCAGTGAATTGATGTCAGCTATTGGCCGCGTAGAGGCAATATGGCATAGTTCTGCTATCGTGATGTAGTCAACTGAATAGCCCCTGAATTCACTGTGGAATTCTTATGCGAGGCTTATGGGAGAACAAAGTGAATAATTTAGAAAATCAAGATCTAGAACAGCAATCTCAACCAGAACAAAAAGATTCTAGCGTAATGAATGATATCGTGAATTCGATCAATCCTTTGGATGCTGTTGATCTGATCTTGGAAACAGGTCGGTTGATTGTGAATACGAGTAAAGATATTGTTTCTGACATTACCAACAACATTGATATTGATATAAGTCTTTAAAATCAATTCGCAAATGCACCCATCAAAAGTTGGGGCTTTAATTTATATGATTGAACTTTTTGTATATGACATTCAAATCAATGATGAACAAAATTCTTTTGGTATTTTTTATATTGAATTCGAAATTTAGCTTTGCTGATCCAATAAAACCAACTTTTCTTGAAGAAAAATTAGATATTAAAAAGTTTAAAAAAGAGCTAGATGATAAACATACATCTAAAATAAAAAAGTCGCTTTTTCTTGTAAAAAGAGAGCCAAAATTGGACCAGCCTAGATATAAAGCAGTGATGCTAAGAGTCGCTAAGGATAGGCAGGAGAATTCTTTTAAATATATGAAAATGATAAATTATGTAGACTGTGATAAAAATAAGATCTATACATATTTGTCATTTTATGATGAAAATGGCATTACACATGGTATTGGTTCATCTAATGACGATCTTGCAGATGATAGCCCATTAAGAAAACAAGTCTGTATCATTGAATGATGGTGAATAGTTGAAGAAGTATGCTTATTTTATGATTTAAAATTGACACATTTCACGTTATTTAGTAAAACTGTGATTGTTAATTCATTATAGTGAATAAACATACAATAATCCTTAATCAGCGCAAAATTAAGGGGAAGCCTCACAGTTATGTGAGGCTTTTTTATTCGAACAACTTATTCCAAAACAGTGTTCGAAATCGCTCGTGAGTAGTTGTTTGTGACTTTGTTTAAAACTAATAGAGATCATGCTCAGCTTTAAAGCGTTCCAGATTCCGAAGTGCGTCTTGATAACGTGAGCGTACTTGACTGCTATTGCTTCGGAGGTCAGATAATTTCTTTTTATAGTCATCACGATCTTTGGTAGAGAGGTCTTTACTATCTAACTTTCCAAGATAGTAATCTAGGTTATTTTGTGAGGTATTAAATTCTGAATTCGCATGATAAAAGTTATTGGCGACTTGATAATAATGACGTAAGGATTCACGTTTCTCTGCAGGACAAACTCGAAAATTACCGCGACCTTCTAAAGCTTCATAAAAGATATTTTCAGGTTGACAGTAAGCCCCTAAACCTTTTAGGTAACCCATTTCATAAAGATTTTGACTAGGAATAATATTGGCTTTTTTACAAGAGGAATAGTATTTATCTATGTGGGATTTATTTCCAGCAGCGCCATCTTTTTCACCAACGTTAAACCAATTTGCAGTTTTACATTGTTCAACACTCATTGCAGCACAACCGGAAAGTAAAACCGTAAAAGTAGATAAAATTACTATAAGTTTCATGAAAAATTCTTCCAAACGATTTTTGACTTACTTTAAAAAAATGATTTTATCATGACAAGATCAATAATTTCCTGATCATTAATGCTTTATCACATGAAAAGTGCATCTAAAATTTGAGATAAAAAAGTGTTTTGTGATCTTGAGTGGCGGGTAAAACTTTTGGTTAAATCGTTTGAAATATTGTTTATGCGGTAATCTAAGTAGTAGAACAGTTTGTAGCTTTAGTGTTTTAGCAACCCAACGGCACGTACCTGAGGGAAGTTTATGCTGTAGAAAAACTATCTTTTCAGATTTTATCAAATCAACTTACACAAAAATATTCGGAACTTGTTATTTAATAATAGAAGAATTCAATTAAATCATATGTATAAAAGCATATGTGTAAAAAGGATTGTATTAACCTAATTAATTGATAATTTGTTTATTTTTAGTGATTAGGACGAGGAGCTTTGAAAATATATGTTATCTGTATTTTTTATTTTTAGATATTTTTCTTGAATTAATAATATAAATTATGTAGAAATACAAATATTAATTATTAGAAAAATTAATTAAAGGTAAAGAATGGCAACACCATATATAACAATTGGTTGTCCTACTACTGGTGGTGGGAAAGTTTTAACTGGTAATTCTGCATTTTTGGTTGAAGGAATTCCTATAGCCTGTGTAGGTGATAAAGCTTCTTGTCCAAAGCATAAAGTTGTAGCGACAATAGTCACTGGTGATCCGCACGTGAACGTTTTCGGGAAGTCTGCTGCAAGGGCAAATGATTTACTATCATGTGGTTGTAAATTACTACCTAAACAGAATTTAGTTGTTGGTGATAATGGTGGTGGCTTAGGCAGTTTTTCTAACTTTTTACCGAATAATAGTACAAAAAACGTTGAAGAAAGTTTTTTTAATAATAAGAGTGCTGATCATGATACTCAAATTCAATTTTAAACTGTAAAAGGAGAACCTTTTGCAAATATTAAATATGAATTAAAGCTAGCTGATGGGACTACGAGAAGTGGTATAACAGATGCGGCAGGGAAAACGGCAAGAATTGAAACTGTTGGATCTGTTAAAATAACGAAAGTTACATTCGATGATGAGGAAGAAAATCCACTTATTCCAAAGAAAAGGAGTGAACTTGATTTTACGACAAATACCGAGGCTTTTGGGAGTTCATTAGAGACATGTATATTAGAGATTTCGAAAAGACCTTTAACAAAGGGCGAAGTCAGTATTGCAGAAAAAGTGTTTAAGGGAAGTGTCGATTATTCAAAAATATTTATTCATAATGAAGAATATCTTTGGTTAGGTCTACAACCAAATAATGCAGCAATGACACCTAATGGTCAAATGTACTATGCTATAGAAGTGTATGTGGATGATTATTCGGTTGATCCCAATTTTATGCATTTATTTATTCATGAAATGGGGCATGTTTGGCAATATCAATTAGGTTACCCTGTAAAAAGAAAAGGATTGCTTTTACATCCAAAAAGTCTGTGGGGATTATTATATAATCCATATGATTATAGTTTAGATGCTAGTCGAAAATTATGTGATTACAATATGCAACAGCAACCAGATATTATTGCTGATTATGCGATGTTATATATTTTTCAAATTGGAGTTTATGGTAAAAATTACCCTCAAAGTGCCTTCCTATTGACCTTGTCTGAGTTTCTAAAGGATCCTAGTGATGTTAGCAATCTTCCAAAGAAATAATCTAAGATTAGTTTTATTTACGTTTTTATTGAGCTTAACAGTTACAAGTAACGCAATCGCTGATCGGGTTGGTGATGGTCCTGTAATCGTGACTACAAAAAACAATAACTTATGTTTCGCAGTTGATAAATACAAGCCTAAAGGGTCAATCTTTCAGAGTAGAAGTATTGCCCGTAAAGGTTTAGCGTTACAAAGTATTGGTGTTTTGAAATACCAAGGTGATGCTATTTGGAGCATCTATGTGCCTACTCAAAATATAGGAAACGAATTCATTTTAAAATCAGAACAATGTTTGGAGTATGGCATTATTTTAAAAAACTATAAAACCTTTAAAGAAACTAAGAGTTTGTCTACAGGAAAATTTACTGTTGTTATTTCTGGGATCGACCTTCAAGAGAACAGAACTGCTAAATTCTTAACTTCATTTAATTTAAAAATAACGGATGGACAGTTAAATTTAATAGATTGATAATTTGTTCAGATTTTTCTAAAAATAGGATTTTTCATCTAACGCTATAAAAATAAAGTGGATTAAAGCAAGACTACAAATCCAAAACATAGACAATCATTGAGCTCAGTGCAGTGACGATTACACAGAAATTTATAGTTACTTATTTAATTTCATAAAACTTATATACTATGATTTTATAGTTAAATTTACATTGATCTTTAAAGTGGCTTAATTCTAATGTTTGGGAAGATCGTTTTTGCTGTATCGGTAGTCTTATCCATAGTTTTTTTGGTTCTAGGTTTAACGGAAGCTATTGTTGAGTTTATCGTTATTGGATGCCTTGGTTTTATCGCATCGGGTTTGGTTTTTAAACAAATGAAAATATCATTCAAGCAGAATGACGACTAATTTTGTGGTTTTAACCAAGAGTACTTTTGGCTAATTTTTATTGTCAAAAAATGCTATGCAATCATGGTGTTGAATTTAAAAATTAATCGGATATCTTTTAACTGTAATTAGTTTTACAGATTTCTTGCTTACTTTTTCCAGTGAAAAACAGAACAAACAAAAATTATAAAAGTCGCTAAAAAATAAAGATCTAATTTTACTATAGGAATGTAAGTACGGAGTTAAAAAGTACAAAAGCTTGATAGAGCCCTCATTGGAGGGCTTTTGTGTGTCAAGGTGCTGAAAAACATTAAAAAAATCACATATTATTATAATAATATAATATTTTATTATCATTTTATGATATTTTTATGTTGTTATATAGCGTTATAAATCTATATAAATCATCTTATATTGAATAAAAGGGGTAAAAAATAATGGCTAAAATTGACTTAAATCCATTGGCTGAGATTGATGGCTTCACAGCAGCAGCACTTGTAGACTATACAAGCGGATTATCACTTGCCGCTCAAGGAACGGGGATCGATTTAGAGCTTGCTGCTGCTGGAAATACGGAAGTTTTAAGAGCAAAAATTAAAACAGCAAAAGCCCTAGATTTGAAAGATACGATTGATGATGTTTTGATCACACTCGGGAAGCAGTACCATTTATTACGTCCACTTGAAAAGAATAGCGATTTATTTTTATATCTGGTATTGGACCGCCAAAAATCGAACTTAGCGATGGCAAGACATGAACTTCGAATTTTTGAAAAAGAGTTAGATTTTTCTTAAAAGCAGCAATTGGCTATTATATTGGATACGATGTAATAGCCATTTTAAATCATCAATACTAATAAAATAGAATGCATATTTAGCATATAAATATAGCCCGAATATAGGCTATATAAAGATGTTAAAACTTGAGTGAAATAGTCGACTTAAGTCTATGAATGTAAAGTTATAAATATGAATACCATAAAATAAAAAAATATCATTGAAAATCTCATAAATGTTATTAGAATTCTATTTCTAAATAAATTAAGAGATTGGGGATATGGAAAATAAAACAGCAAGATTAACTATTTTGATAGACCCGAATAAAAAGGAAGCTTTTGAAGAATTGTGCAACCGTCAGGATCTAAAGCCTTCACAAGTGGTTCGCCAACTGATTCGTGAGTATTTAGAAAAGCATGGTGTTGATTACGCGACTAAACCGACTTTACCAAAAAAGTAATATTTAAATTATCAATTTTATCAAGAAACGGGACTGTGCTTTTTAGGGGGAAAAGCGGGTCTTATTTATCTTGAATCAGAAAAATTCGAGTAAGATTGATCAAAAATGTTGTACTAATTATTGATGACTTTGATATTTATAAATTTTTAATATATTTGATTCTGTAAAGCTGACCAATTTGAGCTTGATGATATTGAGTAAAATAAGCAAAAGAGAGCTTACAAGCAGTTTTATGGCTTGTAAGCTCTCTTTTTTTGAAAAGAAAGTCTAGAAACAATATGATAAATAGATTTTTTTTAAATTTATTTTTGACAAAACTTCAGCTTAGTTTTGACTTTTATAGCGTTGTTTTTCATATGATTATGATTGAGTATTTCTCTGTTAATTGACTATAAATTAAAATTAAATAAATGATAATTATTATTATTAGCAATTGCATTTGAGGTTTTGCTCAAATACAATGCGCAACAATTCTTTCACAATTCCTCCTTAATTTGAGTTGCGTATTAACATGAATAAACAATTAAGATTTCAAACGCTGTCAATTTCCATACTCACAGCAATGTCAATTTCAGCATTTGCAAAAGATTCTTCTGAAGATGCGACAAAGTTAAAAACAATTGTGGTGACTGCGAGTAGTCAGGCTGTAGATGTTAAAGAAGCACCAGCAAGTATTAGTGTTATTACAAGTGAAGATATTGAAAAACAACCTGTCGGTAGTCTTGGAGAGTTATTAAGTAAAGTCCCCGGGGTAACGGGTGGAATTAGTCCTTCGAAGGAAGGTTCTAAGATTAAATTACGTGGTTTACCAGACAATTACACATTGATTTTAGTTGATGGCAAACGCATCGGGTCTTCAAGAGATGTCAGTTATCGTCCAAATTTAGGTCGTCAGGATTTAAACTGGATTACACCCGACATGATTGAGAGAATTGAAGTTGTTCGTGGTCCAATGTCTTCCTTATATGGCTCAGATGCCATGGGTGGTGTAATTAATATTATTACAAAGAAAATCCCCAGTGTTTGGGGAGGTAATGTCACTTTAAATTATATTCAGCCCACGACTTCTTCAGATTTAGGTACGTCTTTACAAACAGGTGTTATGGCCGCTGGCCCATTAACTGATACCTTAGGTCTGCGCTTGACAGCAGGGATGACAGAACGAGAGGCAGATAAAAAATATAAAGCAGGAAATGGGACTACAGGTTCTCAAGATCAAAACTACAATGCGATGTTGCACTATCAGCCAACAGATAAACAGTCACTCAGTTTTGAAGCAGGACACAGTATTCAAAAGAATGAAAAAGGTTCTCAAATTAACGCCACAACAGGTGCTGAACAGGAGACCAGTTGGGGCGCAAATAAATTAGAACATAATACATATAGCATATCGCATGAAGCTGAATGGGAGATTGGTAAATCCAAATTAAATGCTTATTACAATGATTATGACTCGAGTATAGGTGAGGTTACGAGCAAATCAAATGAAATGATTGTTGAAGGTAGTTTAACTATGCCATTTGAGGCAATGTTTAAGCAGGTCTTAACTGTCGGAGGCCAATGGAAAAAACAAGAATTAACCAATACTGACACGATTGGGACTCTACCAGGCGGGAGTTGGGATGGACAAGGATATAATAATCCTAAGGTAGATAATAAGAGCTGGGCATTATTTCTTGAAGACAATATTTCACTGCTTGATAATTTGACATTAACAGTAGGGAATCGTTTAGATCATGACGATAAATATGGTGCACATCATAGTCCAAGAGGTTATTTAGTGTATAGCCCCACAGATGATTTGGTAATTAAAGGCGGGATCTCAAAAGGTTTTCGTGCACCAACAGTGAAAGAATCATCTCCTGGTGGGGCAACTGAATCTGGTGGGAATGGTTGTAATGGGCTAAGAGGTAGAACTTGGTATGATGAGAATAAACAACCACATGAATATACGGGTGGTAGTTGTTTTATGACAGGTAATCCTAACCTTAAACCAGAAGAAAGTACAAACTATGAAATTGGAGTAAATTATACTGGTTTTGGTACAGACCTAGGTTTGACGTTTTTCCATACAGATTTTAAAAATAAAATTGATTACTCCCCATTAGGTTATTATTACGGTACTTGGTTTACTCGCAATGAGAATATTCAAAAAGCGGTAACGCGTGGTATAGAAATGGTTGTAAATTTCCCGATTTTAGACAATCTAAAATGGAATAATAATGCAACGTATTTCTTAAAAGCAAAAAATGAAGATACTGGTACAACTTTACTAACCACTTCAAAATTAACGGTAAATTCAGCTCTAAATTGGCAGCCAACAGATCCACTCAATGTGGAGTTGTCTGCGCAATATTTAGGTAAGCAATATTTGACCGATAAAGGTGCTACTCCTACGATGCAGAAACCACATACGATTGTAAATCTAGCAAGTAATTATCAAGTGAATGATAAATTGACTGTACGTGGTGGCTTTACTAACCTATTTGATAAAAAGCTGTCAAATGGTGGAGATAACTATTTGGTAGAACGTCAAAAAGTATTTGTAGGCGCAACCTTTAAATTTTAATCAAGTATACTGAAGTGAAAACTTACTTCAGTAATAAATCATGCGTTATAAAAACCATCTTCGGATGGTTTTTTTGTTATGTGTTTTTATTAGCAAAAGTGATTTTATTTCGATGAGTTAAGTGCTGTATATAAAATAGTAAAGCAATGATTTTCTTGATTTAAGCATTTTTATTCGCACCAAAATTTCCCCCAATATTTTTCGATAATTTTATAGTTTAATAAAATCAGTTGGTTATATATGTTTTTTATATTTAACTGGCTGTTATCAGGGTGTTTTTTGATTTAAAATTATAGTTCACTGCCATATAGGCAGCTTAGAAAACCCCATCCAATACAAAAATTTTGCAAGAAGGGTTCACTGCCATATAGGCAGCTTAGAAATTGGGCAATGTGTCACAGGCAGCTAATCAAATGTTCACTGCCATATAGCTAGTTTAACAATCAACGGAAAAACAATAGATGAGGTTTACTACTAGACCAGCAGAGGAGTTAATTTTAGTTATATTGATAACATTTGAATTTGTAGAGAAAATCACCTTTAAGCTAACTTTCTCTACATCTAACTCATTGGTTTATTTTAAGCTAAATCAATAAAGGTCTTTCATAAATCAAAAAATGATCATGTAGAGTGAATCATATTGGTATTGAAAGTTCCTTCTCCCAGTGGGAGAAGGCTAGGATGAGGGGGATTTTATCTCGATCTATGTTTTAAAATAGGCTTATGAAAGAAATCTAATGTTTAACTAATTATAAATAGACTTCAGAATTACCAATCGTATTTTAATCCCACTCTAAAATTAATCGGTGCACCGTAGTAGCTATTACCTGTTGTTAAATAATACTTTTTATCAAAAAGATTATTTATATTGAGATTGGCTGTTAATTTATTGTTTATTTTATAACGTGCCATTAAGTCAACAACACTGTATTCACTCTGGGTAAATTTATGATCTGCTGATTGAATTTCACTTTGCCAACGAATACCTCCGCCAACGGTTAGTGCTTCATTAAGATAAGGAAGTTTATAGGTTGTATAAAGTTTGGCAGTATTACTTGGAATATTAGAGTTTAATAGCTTGCTATTACGGTCTCGGCTTAAATTTCGGGCAAAGCTTGAGGAGATTTGCCAAGCATCTGTGAGTTTTCCTGTGGCTTCTAATTCAATACCGCGACTCTTGGTTCCAGATTCTGCTATATATGCTTGAGATCCATCAGGTGCTAAATGCGAGCCATCTGGCTGTTCAGGAATCGCGACCGCAAAATTATCTTCTTTATTTTCATAAATTGCTGCACTTAGATTAAGTTGATTGTCAAAAAAAGCACCTTTAATTCCAAGTTCTGTACTATTTCCCTCTAATGGGTCTATATAATCCCCAGTTCTTGTTTTTAGATCTTGTGGCGAAAATATATTTGTATAACTCGCATAAGCAGACCAATTGGGGGTGAGATCATAAACTAAGCCAAGATAAGGAATGAGTTTATTTTCTTCTTTTCGGGTTGTGACTGTAATTTTATTTTCTTTATAGTCATTATCTTCTTTTTTTAACTTCCAATTTTCTAAGCGTGATCCCAACAACAGTGCTAAATCATCACTTAATTTAAACCGAGCTGCGGTATAAAATGATGAACTTGTATTATTTTCTTTGGTCCATCCTACGGCAGGATTATTTGGACGTGCAGGCGTATTCCCATCCCATTTATATATATTATCAATATTTCCACTCCAACCATCAATCCACCAATTGGTAAAGTACGGCTGGCTATTTTCACTTCTGGTTAATGTTGAACCAAAGATCACATCATGGGTTTGATTAAATAAATCAAATGAGCCGTTTAAGCTGACATTAAACAAGTCTTGAATTGGTTTATAAGCCCAGTGAGTAGAATAAATCGAAACCCCACTACCAGTTTCTTTGTTGGGTGTTCCACCACTTGCATAGCCAACTAATTCATCTGAGTCCGTAATGATACGTGCTAATGAAGCCTTTAATTTCCAGTTATCATTAAATTGATGATTGACATCGGCAAAGAGTGAAGTGGTTGTTCGATCTGAGTAAGACCAACTGGGTGCTGCTGAATCTGATCGCGACCAGTTTGTTCGTGTCCCATCACTATAAAAAGCAGGCAAACCACCACGAGCTTGTCCAGTAATATAAATTTGTTGATAGCTTAAGCCTAGACTTGCTTGAGTCTTATCTGACAAATCAGTGTCAACAACCGCATAGGCCACTTTGCGTTCTTCATTGAAGCGGTCTATGTATGAGTCCGAGTTCTGATAAGCAACGACAGCACGTCCACGAAGCGTACCTGATTGATTAAGAGGTGTTGAGATATCGCCATCGAAACGGTATGAATCCCATGAGCTAAGATCTGTACTGATTGATGCTTTAAAATCTTGTAATGGTTTTTTCCGAACCATATTAATACTGGCGCTGGCGGAACCTGCACCAGTCATTAAACCTGTCGCACCTCGTACCACTTCAATTCTATCGAAAAGTGCAGTGTCTTGGCTTTGAAAAATAGAAGAGTAGGTACTTAGGAGTTTTACACCATCAAGTAAATAGCTATCTACACTTTTACCGCGTGAATAAATTGGTGAAGTATCGGAACCTACATTTCCAGACTGGCTAACGGTTAATCCTGCAACTTGGTTTGCAACATCAGTCAGTTGTGTAAGGTTTTGATCTTGCATTCTTTGCTGGGTCATGACACTAACTGATTGCGGTGTTTCTTTTAGGCTGAGTGCTAAGCCTGTTGATGCGGTAGTAGCTTTAGCGGTATATAAACCAGAGCCTTCGGTTGTAAGGCTATTGGTATTATTGGCAGATACAGTGATGGTAGGAAGCTGAGTAGAGTTTTGTTCTTGGCCATCAGATGGATTCGGTGCTGCAAATACAGATCCATGTATTAAATAAATAGATCCGCCCCAAAGTGCAGTTCGAATTGCAATTGCTAATGCATGTTTGCTTTGATGTTCCTTCATTAGATTCTCGTATGAGTCATATTCATCTACTTAGTCGTTTTTATTTTAAAAAAAGCTCATTTTTTTATGATTTAAATGAGGGATATCGTTGGATGTAACAACAATAGCGAGCAGGCGCGAATAGGGAAGAGGGTTATAACTATCTGTATGATCAATAGATCGATGTCATGAAAGTTCGAGATGGATTTTTAAATATACTTAATCGGCTTTATCTATTTATTTTTATTGAATCGTTTGTTTTATAAGTAAAAAAATTATGAGTTAAATGTCGTAGTATAAATACTAGAACAGGCTAAAAAAGCTTGTTTCATATCTCGTTTTACTGTGGCTTCAGAAATATTAAGTTTTTCACCGATTGCACGGTAAGTCATATCTTCCATTTGTGATAATAAAAAAACCTGTGCGACGCGTTCGGGTAGCTTTTCTAGCGTTTGTTGAACTTGATAGACACTTTCTCGAATACATATTTCATGTTCTACAGATGGATAGCCATCCTGTGGTGTATGTATTAGTGCATCTAGATATAAGTGTTCAACTTGTTGGTGGCGCCAATGATCAATAATCACATGTTTCGCAATTCCCAATAACCATGCTTTGGGTTCTTTAATATTTTCAAAACAGTAGTTACTTTTTAATGCACGATAAAAAACTTCCTGACTAAGATCTTCAGAGTGGTGATGGTTGTGAAGTTTATGTTTGAACCACAAAAGTAAAGTATTTTGATGGTCTTGATAAATATGATCAAACCATTGCTGCTTTTGTACGTTCAAATTCATAAGCGTTGCCTGTTAGAAAAGCCAACAACATGGAGTTTATTGATTAAAGGGAGGTGTTGAAAATAATGATAGTGATAATGATTATTAAATGCAATAATAAGAATTACAAAATGCAACATGATAATTAGCGAACTAAAAGACTATTTCTTCTTGATTATTAATGAGATGGGTGGTTGGTAATTGTGACATTTCACATTATTATCTAATTGATAAATGATAAATAACTTTGAAATTTCACTTTATTTATTTCGCAATTGTAAATTTTGATCGTTCTGCGACTGTATGAATAAGAGTTTTTATGAGTAAGCCATCTGTAAATGTAAACCCAAAAAAAAGTTTTATTGGCCGTAAGTTTAAATATTTAATTGGATTTATGCTGCTGATTATTTTCGGACTAGCAGGCTTCTATTGGAAAAAAACCTCATCCAAACCCGCAGAGGAATATAGCCAATGGAGTAAACCTGTACCCGTGCGAACTGTACCAGTACAACGACAAGATTTACAGATTGAAATCAAAGCAATTGGTACAGTCATTCCTACGCATACTGTGAATGTACAAAGTCAGGTTGCTGGGGTTTTACAGCAGATTTATTTTAAAGAAGGGCAAACCGTAAAAAAAGGTCAGCTCCTTGCACAAATTGATCCAGCACCGTTTCAGGTCGCACTTGCACAGGCTGAAGGAACACGGCAGCAGAATTTAGCACAGTTGCACAATGCTGAAACAGAGTTGCAGCGTTATCAATTATTGTTTAAACAAGATTCGATTGCGAAACAACAAGTAGAACAGCAACTGGCGCTGGTCAACCAGCTTAAAGGTCAAATACAGGCGAACAAGGCGCAAGTAGATGCTGCAAAACTACAGCTGTCTTATACTAAAATTTATGCACCTATTGATGGGCGGGTTGGATTTAGACAGAAAGATGCTGGCAACCTTATTCAAGCCAATGAAAGTGCTGGTTTAGTCAGTATTACTCAAGTTCATCCAATTTTTGTGCAATTTGCAGTAGCAGAAAACCATTTAGTAAATCTGCGTCAATCCTTAAAAAATGGCGATAAGGTGTTGGCAAGTGCTTGGGATAAAACAGAACAAAAACAACTTGCGCTAGGGCATGTACAAGCAATAGATAATCAGATTGATATCAGTACTGGAACTTTAAAAATAAAAGCAATTTTTACAAATCAGGATGATGCTTTATTTCCAAATCAGTTTGTCAATGTGCGTTTAAAGACTCAAACCATTCAAAATGCAATCAGTATCCCGAGTGATGCTGTACAACATGGTGCAAAAGGCAGCTATGTTTATATCATCAATCCGCAAAACAAAGCCGAAATTCGCATGTTAAAACTGGGGATGACCTCCAATGGTCAAATTGAAGTTTTAGACGGATTAAAGGGGAGCGAAAAAGTAGTACTTGAAGGAATAGATCGTCTTTCGGAAGGCAAAGAAGTTCAAATTGTTGCAGAAAATCAACAGCCAATTTCTACGGCCAAGCCAACTGCTGGATAAATCATGAATATTTCACGGTTCTTTATTTTACGTCCAGTCGCAACCACATTATTGATGTTAGCACTGCTGTTGAGTGGTTTCTTGGTTTGGCGGTTGTTGCCTGTCTCAGCTTTGCCACAGGTCGATTATCCAATTATTCAAGTCTATACTTTTCAACCTGGTGCCAATCCCGATACGGTACAACGCACAATCACCGCACCACTCGAACGAGAAATGGGCAAAATTGCTGGTTTAAAGCAAATGTCTTCCAGTAGTTCAGTGGGCGCATCCGTTATTACCTTGCAGTTTGAACTGAGCGCAGAACTTGGTGTCGTTGAACAAGAAGTACAGTCAGCACTCAGTACAGCCAGCAGTAAATTACCCAATGATCTACCAGCACCACCGGTTTACCGTAAAGTAAATCCTGCTGATGTTCCTGTGATTACCCTTGCTATCAGTTCAGAAACTTTACCTTTAACAACAGTCTACGACATGGTGGATACCCGAGTTGCACAAAAGCTTTCTCAGCTTTCAGGTGTCGGGATGGTCAGCCTCGCGGGTGGGCAACGTCCAGCAATACGCGTGCAAATGAATGCTGCGGCACTTGCCGCCTATAAAATGAGTGCTGAGGATGTGCGTTCTGCAATTGATTCTGCCAATGCAAATCAACCCAAAGGCAGCTTTGATGGACCATATCGCACCACCATGTTGGATGCCAATGATCAGATTCGTTCGATTGCAGATTATGAAAATCTAATTTTACGCTGGAACAATGGCGCACCGATACGTCTTAGAGATGTGGCAAAAGTCATAGAAGGGAGCGAAGATCGCTATATGGCGGCTTGGGCAGGCAGTCAAGCTGCAATCTTGGTTAATGTACAGCGCCAACCGAATGCTAATGTGATTCAAGTTGCAGATCAGATTAAGCAAATATTGCCTGAGCTACAAAAAAATCTGCATGAAAATGTCAAAATTCGAGTGTTAACCGATCGAACTGAGAGTATTCGCAGCTCCATTGATGATGTGCAAAAAGAATTGGTTTTTGCCGTGTGCTTGGTGGTGATGGTGACTTTTTTATTTTTAAGAAATTTATCCGCTACGATTATTCCTAGTATTGCCGTACCACTGTCGATTATTGGTACTTTTGTCGTCATGTATTTTTTGGGATTCTCTGTTAATAACCTGACTTTAATGGCACTCACCATTGCGACAGGCTTTGTAGTCGATGATGCAATTGTGATGTTGGAAAATATTGCACGACATCGTGAGGCAGGAGAAAGCTTATTACAAGCCGCACTTAAAGGATCTAAAGAAATCGGCTTTACCTTAATTTCCCTGACGATTTCACTGATTGCAGTATTAATCCCATTACTGTTTATGGGGGATGTGGTTGGGCGACTGTTCCATGAATTTGCTGTCACTTTAGCAGCAGCAATCGCAATTTCATTGGTGGTGTCGCTTACATTGACGCCAATGATGTGCGCATATTTATTAAAAAATGCCAAACATTCAACTTCTCACAGTCGCTGGAGTCTAGACCGAATTATCCAGCAATACGGTAAAGCTTTACAGTGGGTTTTTCTGCATCAAGTACTGACTCTTGCGGTGATGTTGAGTACCGTCATTTTAGCGGGTCTGCTGTATTGGATGATTCCCAAAGGCTTTTTCCCTGTACAGGACAGTGGGGTCATACAGGTGGTGACTGAAGCGCCTGATGATATTTCATTCCAAGCTATGAGTAAGCGTCAACAAACACTCGCGGGGCAGATCTTAAAAGATCCTGCTGTGGAAAGTTTGTCTTCATTTATTGGTATAGATGCCAATAATCCAAAACTAAGTAATGGACGTATTTTAATTAATCTAAAGCCGCATGCTGAAAGAGATCCTGTAGATCAAATTATGGCACGACTTAGAGGACAGTTCGCTCAAGTTGAAGGGATTCAAGGTTGGATGCAACCAGTACAAGAGCTGAGTATTGAAGATAAAATTAGTCGTACTCAATATCAACTGAGTATAAGCGCTGCTAAAACGACAGATTTAGCCGAATGGACTCCTATATTTGTTGATGCTTTACGACTACAACCTGAATTTGCACAAGTCACCAGTGAAGAGGGTGGACAAGGCTTACAAGCATTTATTGATGTCAATCGAGATGCCGCAGCACGTTTGGGTTTAAACATTGAAGATATCAGTTTAGCTTTACAAAATTTATTTGCGCAGCGTCAGATTGCAACTTTATACACGCAATCTAATCAATATCGTATTGTTTTAGAACTGGACCCAACATTCACTCAAGGTATAGATGCTTTAGGGCAAACCTATATTCATAATAAAAGTGGAGAGCCGATATTACTCAGTTCTGTTGCCAATATTGTGCAAAAACGCGTGCCTATTATTCTGCAACAGCAATCACAATTTCCGGCCAATGGGGTATCTTTTAATCTTGCATCAGGGGTTGCGCTCGGGGATGCGATCAAAGCGATTGATCGTGTACAACAGCTTCTAAATCTACCAACAGAAGTCAAAGTCAAACTGCAAGGTGCAGCTGCTGCTTATGAGAACTCGCAACAACATACGTTCTGGTTGGTGATTGCAGCAATAGTGACCATGTACATTGTGTTGGGCATTCTGTACGAAAGTTTTATTCACCCGATAACCATTCTTTCTACCTTGCCATCTGCTGCAATTGGTGCTTTGTTGGCATTGTTTATGGTCAATCGACCACTGGACATGATTGCCTTGATTGGGATCATTTTATTGATTGGTCTGGTCAAGAAAAATGGCATCATGATGGTGGATTTTGCTTTGGCTGCACAACGTAATGACAGATTGTCAGCACAGCAAGCGATTTTTCAAGCCGCACTGATGCGTTTTCGCCCAATTTTAATGACTACACTTGCGGCACTGGTTGGGGCAATTCCATTGATGCTTGCATCGGGTTCAGGGGCTGAATTACGTCAGCCTCTTGGGATCGTCATGGTGGGTGGTTTGATTTTAAGTCAAGTCCTTACTTTATTTACTACACCAGTGGTTTATTTATTTTTTGATCGTCTGCAATATTCATTGCAACACACCAATTCAGATTTATCTGTAGATGATTTACCCGCAGAGCAGGATACGACAAGGAGAGAGTTTTGACTTTTCTCTCGACCTTTATTCACCGACCTGTTGCGAGTATTTTACTCGGAATCGCAATTGTATTATTGGGTATATTGGCCTATTTTCGCTTACCTGTAGCCGCTTTACCACAGGCAGATATTCCAACGATTGTGGTGCGAGCAAGTTTACCGGGTGCAAGTCCTGAAAGTATGTCTGCTACCGTGGCGACGCCGTTAGAGCGTGCCATGATGGGTGTTTCAGGGGTAAAAGCGATTAATTCTTCAAGTAACCAAAGCGCAACCCAAGTGGTTTTGCATTTTGATTTAAAAACTGACATCAATGAAGCCGCCAGAGAGGTCCAAGCTGCAATCAATGCTGCGATGTCACAGCTGCCTTCTGGAATGCCAAGCCCTCCTGAATATTTCAAGATCAATCCAAGCCAGAGTCCAATTTTTTATTTGGCACTGAGTTCAGAACATCTTTCTGCGGGCAAACTCTATGAAATTGCCAGCAATCAGTTGCAGCCAAATCTTGCGCAAATTAATGGGGTTGGGGAAGTTGTCATTGACGGGGCATCTATGCCTGCTGTGCGAATTCAACTCAATCCAAATGCCTTGATTTCACAAGGGGTATCTTTGGAGCAAGTTCGGGAAGCGATTGTAAAAAGTAATACAGTACAAGCCTTAGGGGTAATTGAAACTGAACAGTTGCGTTGGCAAGTTGAGCTTCCAAGTCGTTTAAAAAAAGCGGATGATTTTGCCAATTTGATCGTACATCAAAATGGTCAGACAGTTGTCCGTTTAAAAGATGTGGCTGAGGTACAGGATTCGGTTGAAAACCGTTATGTAAGTGGTTTTCACAATGGTAAACCCGCGGTCATTATCAAAATCAGCCGTCAGCCCAATGCAAATACCGTTGCCACAATTGAAAAGATCAAAGAAAAACTACCAGAGTTAAGCAGATTAATTCCAGCAGATTCACAACTGACCACAGTGATGGATGGATCGGAAATTATTCGGGCAGGCTTAAATGAGGCAAGGGATACTTTATTATTTTCCATGCTTTTGGTGATTATTGTGGTCGCTCTGATGTTAGGTCGTCTGCAAAGTGCTCTTGTACCAAGTATTGCTTTGCTGGTGACTTTGATTGGCGCATGCAGTCTGGTTTATCTCGCTGGATTTTCATTGAATAACTTGTCGATTATGGCGGTGATTGTTGCGATTGGACTTGTGGTTGATGATGCAATTGTGGTTTTGGAAAACATAGAACGTCATATAGAACAAGGTGAACAGCCTATACAAGCTGCCTTAAATAGTATTCGAGAAGTTGGTCTGACCTTGCTGGCAATGAATTTGGCTTTGGTGGTGATCTTTATTTCAGTGCTATTTATGGGTGGTGTGATCGAACGATTATTTAGGGAGTTTTCTTTAACACTGATTTTTATCATTATTTTATCTGTATTTGTCTCCCTAGTCCTTACGCCAAGCTTATCTGCACGCTGTTTAAAACCATTGGAGCGTTATCAACACCAGGCTTTATATCGCTATAGCCATCGCTTGATGCAGGGTTTGAGTCAACTCTATTTGCATTCACTGAAATGGATGATTAAACATGGTTATTTGGTCATTCTGCTATGGGGCGGTGCAATCGCTGCCTCTGTATATGTCTATCAAACATTACCCAAACGGGTGTTACCTGAGCAAGATACTGGACGGGTTGAAGCTTTTATTCGAGGGGATGATGGCTTCTCCTTTCAAATTATGCAGCCTAAAATCGCCACCTTTAGTGAAAGTGTATTAAAGGATCCCGCAGTCAAAGATGTGATCGGTACGTCTGGTGGTGCTGGCGGAATCACCAATTCTTTTTTAATGGTGAGTTTAAAACCCAAAGCAGAGCGAGATGGCAAATCTTCACATGAAATTGTAGACAGAATTAAAAAAAATGCCCCATGGCTGGCAGGTGCGATTTTTTCTGCACAAGTCAAACAGGAGCTAGAATTGGATGATCCATTTTCAAGTGGAAGTGGGCAAGATTATCTGTTGTTACTGCAATCTGATGATGTTGCGTTACTACGTCAGTGGGTGCCTAAAGTTGCTCAGGCAATGCAGAAGCTTCCAGAGTTAGAAGAAGTTGAAACTATGGGTGATGAAGGTGCTCAGCATGTGACTTTAGACATTGACCGTGAAGCAGCACGTCGTTTGGGTGTGGATATAGACAATATTTCAAGTGTACTCAATAACTCATTTTCGCAGCGCCAAATTTCGACTATTTATGATCAAACCCAACAGTTTTATGTGGTGATGGAAGTCGATAAACACTTTACTGAACATCCTGAAGCGCTGGCAAATGTACGCATTCCAAACCAACAAGGGATTGCTGTACCACTCAGTAATTTTGCCACATGGTCTTATGGTATTACCAATGATCGGGTTTATCGACGCAACCAATATGCTGCAATGGGGATTGGTTATGTGGTTAAACAAGGCTATAGCTATGAACAAGCGGATGCAGCTATTCGTAGTGTTTTACCCGAAGTGATGTTACCCAATGAAATTTTTATCATGACAGATAAAGATGTCGAGGCGGAAAGTTTGCAGGCTGGTTTATCGACCTCGTTACTTGTCTGTGTGGTGATCTTACTTATTTATATCGTTCTTGGGGTTACCTATGAAAGTCTGATTCATCCATTGACGATTTTATCGACAGTACCCGCAGTGGCTTTGGGGGCTTTGTTGACTTTATGGTTATTTAATTTCCAATTCACCTTAATTGCACTCTTGGGCATGTTTTTATTGATCGGAATTGTTGTAAAAAATGCCATTCTTTTAATTGATTTTACTTTATTAGAAAGAAGAGCAGGCAAGACTGCATATCAGGCTATTTTGTCTGCCGCAGCACTCCGTTTTCGTCCAATTCTGATGACCAATACCGCAGCGTTGCTGGGTGCAATTCCACTGGCACTTAGCTGGGGAGAAGGGGCAGAGCTACGTCAGCCTTTGGGTGTTGTCATTGTGGGTGGTTTAGCCTTGGGTCAATTATTGACGTTGTATACAACGCCTGTCTTGTATTTGGTGTTGGAAAAATGTGCTGAATCTTGTTTGAAATTGAAAAATAAATATGCACTTCATTGAGGTAAATAGGAAAATATAATGCAGAGTTTAATCGTTAAAAATGTCATGTGCCTTAGTGTGTTATTGATATTGACTGCATGCAATTCTACTGTTGTGTTGCATCCGCCTGAATATAAAGTGCCAGTCCTTCAAACGGATGATCATTATAAATATGCTGTTTTAAATTGGAAAAAAACCTCAAGCTTAGACGTCAATGCCAACACTTGGTGGGAAATCTATCAAGACCCTATTCTCAGTCAATTGATGCAACAATTGAATCAAGAAAATTTGAGTCTGAAACAAGCTGAAGCACGCTATCAACAAGCCAATGCCTTACTTGAGCAGCAACGCGCTAACCGTTTGCCAAGTTTAAAGTTAAATGGTTCTGCACAACGTAGTGGAACAAAGGACAGTACGCCAAACAACCAATTTACGACGGGTGTTCAGGTCAGTTGGATTCCTGATTTATGGGGCAGAGTCGCCAAAGCGATTGAAGGACAACAGGCAAACTTAGGGGCTTCACAGGCTGACTTAGCCGCAGTCAAACTCAATCAACAATTATTGGGCACAGAAACCTATTGGAATATCCGAGTACTGGATGCACAATTGGATGTTTTACGACAAACCCAACACAGTTATCAGCGTTCCGTCAAAATTTTAAATAACCAATATGTTGCTGGAATGATCGCGCGCGCGGATGTGATACAGGCTGAAACACAGCTCAAGCAAGTGCAAATCCAGCAGATAGAAACCCAGCGGGAACGTGATTTACAAGAAAATATTTTAGCTGTGGTACAAGGTAAAACAGTTGCTCAATTTCAATTGGCCAAACAGAAACAGCACTTTCAAGTTCCACTATTACCAACTCAGCTACCAAGTCGGATGCTGATCCAGCGTCCTGATGTGATCCGTGCTGAACGTGAATTGGCGGCAAC
Source organism: Acinetobacter sp. GW821-FHT01C12 (assembly GCF_059422625.1). Classification (NCBI taxonomy): domain Bacteria; kingdom Pseudomonadati; phylum Pseudomonadota; class Gammaproteobacteria; order Moraxellales; family Moraxellaceae; genus Acinetobacter; species Acinetobacter sp. GW821-FHT01C12. Next base: position 778,802 of record NZ_JBWKXD010000001.1, on the reverse strand, counting down.
ACATGCCCAATTGGGCTTGGCTCAAACAGCATGGTTACCTGATCTCAGTATTGGTTTAACGGGTGAATTAAATAGCCGCGTGTTGAGTCAACTGTTTCAAGCACCACAGTATTTGTGGTCGACGGGCTTACAAACAACGGCATTGATATTTGACGGTGGAAAACGTAAGGCTGAGATTGCACAAGCACAAGCCAGTTATGCTGAAAAAGCAGCAGCGTATAGACAGGCTGTTTTAACGGGTTGGAAAGAGGTGGAAGACGCGCTTTTACAGTCATCCAGTTTTAAACAGCAACAATCTGAACAGGCTCAACTATTTAAACTTGCTTTAGAAAATGAACAAGTTGTAACTCGTCGTTATCATGCAGGCTTAGTCAGTTATTTAGAAGTGGTTACCGCACAGAATTTAACCTTACAGGCGGAACAGGCAACTTTACAGCTCAAACAGTTGCAGTTAAAAAATACAGCCCAACTGATTGCAGCCTTAGGTGGCAATATAAGTTGAAGGCACGATGTAAAAACTTAAGTGACTTGGCTTAAATCTTTGAATAGTGTATTTAAACATTACTGATTTAAAAGCTTACACACTTTAAAAGCTTACATGCATTTTAAAGTGTGTAAGCTAAGCCGTCTAAACTCTTGTTATTGAAAATTTTATGTATTTAAAAGCTGTGTTTGATTGATTAAGTTTAATGTTGTTTTTTAATCATTATTTAAAATAAATAGCACCATTTTAGATGTATAGCAGGCTCTAAAATTTAGTATGCACTATGAAAGCGCAAGTTAATACTTGTGATTTGTCATACAATTTTATTGTTAAAGTGTTATTTATGTCACGTTTATGTGTATAATCAGCGAAATTTATACCTTGATTTGATTTTGAAATGGTAAAGCTTGTAACTTTTTTCGTGTTGAGTAGTGTGATATTTCTAGGCTATTTTTCTTATGTCGATTCGCAACAAAAAAAACAACAAGAAATGCAAGATATTATTAAAGATGCGAATTTAACCATTCGGAAAATTGAGTCTAATCCTAATAATCACAATCATTTCAAAGTAAGTAATACCGTGATTTGATTTAGGCACTGTATATCCTTAAAGCATTAAACTTCTGAGTTCACATGAATTGGATGACTAAAAGCGTCAGATTGATAAAATTATTTAAACTGTATGTTATAATTTGTAATATGTAATCGATAACGACCGTTAAACCTTCTAGAAAATGAAAGCTGCTAATCTGCAGCTTTTTTAATTCAAGTTTTTTATCGGAAATGTCATTTTGGTATGTTTATTGAATGCTGAATTATGGCCTTAATTGACGGCATTTAGCATTTTTTAAATGAACTCGATTTTATCAACGAATAGCTCAAACTTAACAGGGGCTCAACAATGACGAATCCAAATCCTTCAGCGGGTTTGCTTGAACGCTTATTTAAACTAAGCGAAAACAAAACAACGTTTAGAACCGAAATACTGGCAGGTTTAACGACATTTTTAACAATGTGCTACATCATCATTGTTAACCCATTGATTCTTTCAGAAACAGGTATGGATCATGGCGCCGTATTTGTGGCAACGTGTTTAGCCGCTGCGATTGGTTGTTTGGTCATGGGGGTTGTTGCAAACTATCCGATTGCACTTGCACCAGGTATGGGGCTGAATGCTTATTTTACCTATTCCGTTTGTTTAGGTATGGGCGTTGAGTGGCAAACCGCTTTGGCTGCTGTATTTGTTTCCGGACTTGTCTTTATTGCAATTAGCATGTTTAAAATCCGTGAAGCCATTGTCAATGCGATTCCAATGTCATTGAAATTTGCAATCGGTGGTGGTATTGGATTATTCCTTGCACTGGTTGCATTGAAAAACTCAGGCATTATTGTTGCAAATCAAGCAACTTTGGTGGGTTTGGGTGATTTAAAACAACCTACAGTCTTACTGACTTTATTGGGTTTTTTCCTAATCGTGATTATGCACCACTATAAAATTCGTGGCGCAATTATTATCAGTATTTTAGCAATCACTGGTATTGCAACAGCTTTAGGTTTAAATGAATTTAAAGGGGTTGTTGGTTCGATTCCTTCTATTGCACCGACATTCATGCAAATGAATTTTGAAAACTTATTTACGGTAAGTTTAGTCGGCGTGATTTTCGTATTTTTCTTGGTTGATTTATTTGACTCAACAGGAACATTGGTCGGGGTTTCACATCGTGCTGGTTTATTGAAAGACGGTAAATTACCACGTTTGAAAAAAGCGCTATTTGCAGATTCAACTGCAATTGTTGCCGGTGCTGCTTTGGGTACATCATCAACAACGCCTTATATTGAGTCATCTGCGGGTGTTGCTGCAGGCGGTCGTACAGGTTTAACTGCAGTTGTTGTCGGTATTTTATTTTTAGCGTGTTTATTTTTAGCACCACTGGCTCAATCTGTTCCTGGATTTGCGACTGCTCCAGCATTATTATTCGTTGGTGTGTTGATGATTCAAGGCATCATCAATATTGAATGGGATGATATTACTGAGGCAGTTCCAGCATTTTTAACCATTGTATTTATGCCATTTGCTTATTCTATTGCAGACGGTATCGCAATGGGCTTTATCAGCTATGCATTGGTTAAATTATTTACAGGTAAAGCAAAAACAGTTCCATATATGGTTTGGATCATTGCTGTGCTCTGGGTGATTAAATTCGTTGCATTTGGTGGTTAATAAATTTAAGTAAGAAAAGGGTGTAAACTCAGGTTTGCACCCTTTTTTGTTTTAATCAGATTGAAATGAATCCAAGCGATTTGGATGATTGAAATTTAATTTAATAAGTTTGAGGAAAAACGTGAATAGATTAGAACTTATTCGTGCCTTACCTAAGGCAGAACTCCATGTACATATCGAAGGCACGTTTGAGCCTGAGCTGATGTTTGCGATAGCTCAGCGTAATCAGATTGATATCCCGTATAAATCTGTAGAAGAAGTTAAACAAGCGTATAACTTTCATAATCTACAGTCTTTCCTTGATATTTATTATGCTGGTGCCAATGTACTGATCAATGAACAAGATTTTTATGATTTAGCTTGGGCATATTTTGAAAAATGTGCAGAAGATAAAGTTGTACATACTGAAATGTTCTTTGATCCACAAACACATACCGACCGTGGTGTTGCATTTGAAACGGTGATCAATGGCCTACAGCGTGCATGCGATGATGCTCAAACAAAGTTGGGTATAAGCTCTCATTTGATCATGTGTTTCCTGCGTCACCTAAGTGAAGAAGCAGCATTTGAAACGTTAAAGCAAGCGTTGCCGTATAAAGATCAAATTATTGCTGTAGGTTTAGATTCAAGCGAAGTTGGGCATCCACCAGCTAAGTTTGAACGGGTTTTTGCTCAAGCACGCAAAGAAGGTTTCTTGGTGGTTGCGCATGCGGGAGAAGAAGGGCCTGCTGAATATGTCTGGGAAGCTTTAGATTTATTAAAAGTAAACCGTATTGACCACGGGGTGCGTTCAGAAGAAGACCCAGCACTGATGCAACGTTTAATCGCAGAAAAGATGCCTTTGACTGTTTGCCCACTGAGCAATTTAAAATTGTGTGTGGTGGATGATATGGCACAACATAATATTCACCGTTTATTGCAAAAGGGTGTGCATGTGACTGTCAATTCAGATGACCCATCTTATTTTGGTGGCTATATGAATGATAATTTTATTTCGATTGCTGAAGCGCTAGATCTTTCCAATACAGAGTTAAAGCAATTGGCAAAAAATTCATTTGAAGCGTCATTTATTTCAAATGAAGAAAAGCAAAAATGGAACAATCAAATTGATCAATTGGCTTAAATCAAGCTATATTCTTTAAGCCTATAAAAGCAGTGTGTGAACACTGCTTTTTTTCATGAGGAAAATAGAATGAAATTTTTAACAAATCTAACCTTATTCATTATTTTACCTGTGACTGTTGCATGTGCAGACTCAAGCACAGAAACGATTACGCATAAGATGTTAAAACCTTTAATCGAACAGCAGTGTGCTAGTGAATTAAAAGCGTCAAAGATTTGGCAAGTATCCTCATTTTTATGGACAGCTACACAACAGCAACATGCACAGCAAAAAATCTGTGGCTGTGTCAGTGAGAATGCTTTGAATGATGTCCCTGCTAAACAGCTGGTTATGGCAACGTTTAATGAAGCTGCAAAAAATAAGCTGATTCAACAGGCGGTGATGAATAGTTTAAAAGGTTGTGCAAAAGAAGCATTAAAGTAAAGATCTAGAATTTAAGCAGCATAAATTTAAACCACAATAAAAATATAAAAAAGCACACCGTTTTGATGTGCTTTGCTAGATTTTTTAATTTATATTCAACTAACCTTGTCGTGTCATACTTTTCAATACATTGTCTTTATCAATGAAATGGTGTTTGAGCGCAGCCAGAACATGTCCGACAAGAAGTAAGCCTGCAGCCCATGAAATATAAATATGTAAAGGTTTTACAATCGCTGTTAAATCGGGGTTATCTTGTACAAGTCTTGGAATCTCAAATAAGTACAATACAGGCACGGGATGACCAGCACTCCAGCTAAATAAACATCCTGTGATTGGCAATGCCAATAACATGAAATATAAACCCAAATGACCTAAATGAGCCAAAGTTTTCATCAATGGTGACATGGTTTCAGGTAGTTCAGGTGCAGGGTGAGTGTAACGCCAAAAGATACGGATAATCACCAAAAAGATAATCACCGATGCAATATTCTTATGTAAGGTAATGACATCACCTTTAAACGGCCCATCGACATCATAGCTTAAAAAATTGCCACTATAAAAACCAATGACCCAAGCGGTAATAAAGATGATTGCCATAATCCAATGCAACCATTGTGCTGTCCTTGTATAGTATTGTGATTTTTGTTGCATGACACAGATTCCGATTTAATTTAGTGCTTATAATATGGATTTTATTAAAAGAAATCAGTTCTAAAAACTCAACGTATTGTTTTAAATTTGCAACGCTTAAAGCAATAATTGTGAAATATTTATCCATTTAGCGTCTAATGAGGTGATTATTCAAATTTTTAGTTTAATCCAAGTATAAGTTTAGGCAAAATAGCCCAGCTTTATCTCATAAAAAGGAAAAAATTGTGAAAAAACGCGTTGTCTTTCTTGCTTCAATCGCTTTAGCTCTATCGGCTTGCGCGACCAATGACCCAACAGGTGCAGCAGCAGCATCAACAACTCAGCAGTTAGGTGGTGTTGCGCTTAAAATTGCGATCAATGCGAAATGTACAACTGAACTGAATAATTTACCTGCTTGGAAGACTGCAACAAAAGTCATGACTGCAGATCAGAAAAACAATGTACAAAGTGAAATTTGTGGTTGTGTCAGTGAAAAAGCACCACAAAGTGTCAGCACTGTAGATTTGGCAACAGCTGCTTTAGACCCTCAAGCGCGTGCTACGATTGTTTCAAATGTGGTGACAAAAACAATTAATGCATGTGTTGCGGAAGCGATGAGATAATTGCATTAAAGCATCAAAGGCATATGAATTTATTGATACAGATTTTCTATATTGATAAATTCATGGTCTTAGGATTAATGCTGTTTTCTTTATATGGCGTCATTCACGCGAAGTAAAATATTCTAAATTTTGATCAGCCGATTGAATTTATGTACAAAGAAAAGGGCTTTCAATCTGTCATCATTTCAAGATGATGATCTATGAACTCAGATAAAACCTGTTGAGCTTCTTTTATGATAGGAAAGAAAATGTTAGTTGCTGGTGTAGATGAAGCAGGACGAGGTCCATTGGTTGGCTCTGTGGTTGCGGCTGCAGTAATTTTAGATCCAAACAAGCCAATTCAAGGCTTAAATGATTCTAAAAAATTAACTGAAAAAAAACGTGAAAAGTTATTTATTGAAATTCAGGAAAAAGCGATTGCTTGGGCAATTGCTGAAGCAACACATCAAGAAATTGATGAGCTGAATATTTTACAAGCTTCATTATTGGCGATGCGACGTGCTGTAGAGGCACTTAAAACGCGACCAGAACATGTGCTTGTAGATGGCAATAAAGTTCCTAAAGGCTTAAGCATGAGCTGTGATGCGGTGGTAGGCGGGGATGCTTTACATGCTGAGATTAGTGCGGCAAGTATTTTGGCCAAAGTAACGCGTGATCATGAAATGGTTGAATTAGACAAACAATATCCGCAATTTGGTTTTGCAAAACATAAAGGTTATCCAACCAAAGCACACTTTGAAGCCATTGCTGAACATGGTGTGATTGATCAACATCGTCGTAGCTATTCACCAGTCAGAAAAGCACTAGGTCTTGAATAAAACGGATGATGTTTTTTACTGATCAATAAAAATTTAAAGCGGCTTAAAAGCCGCTTTAGTTTCCAAAACCACTATAATCTTAACGATTATAGGTGTTTTGCGAATTATCATCTTCAAAAGAAGGTTGATAATCTTGATCAATATGTTGCAAATGCTCGTGCATAGCACGCTCATGTTGAATACGTTGATAAATTTCTTCGCGATGTACAGAAACTTCTTTTGGGGCATTTACACCAATACGAACTTGGTTGCCTTTAACACCAAGCACAGTAACACTGACTTGATCCCCAATCATCAAAGTTTCTCCGACACGGCGGGTCAGAATCAGCATGTTTATCTCCTTGCTTAAACGCTAAACCTGCGATGAATTTCTAAAAACTAGAAAACACAACTTTAAATAGCACCGATAATTTTAACAGAATAATGTGACAAATTTTTCATTTTCACGTTGCTCTATTGAAATTTCTCTAAAACCTCAAAAACTAATATAACAGAGCCACTATAGAAAACACTATAGTGGCTCTGATTTTTTCTTGGTCAAAACAGCGAATAAGTAGCTATATTTGATCAAAAATTATGCACGCGCACTCGATTCACCATGTTCACGGTCTAAACCGAAGGCTGTATGGAGTGAACGAACCGCAAGTTCTAAGTAATTTTCTTCAATAATCACAGAAATTTTGATTTCAGAAGTTGAGATCATCAGGATATTAATCCCTTCATCTGCAAGAGCAGTAAACATTTTACTTGCAACACCTGCATGAGAACGCATACCTACGCCAACAATTGACACTTTAACAATGTCATCACGCGTAGCAACTTCACGCGCACCAATCGCTGTAGCCGTTTCTTCTAGGATTGCTTTGGCTTTTTTAAGCTCACCACGATTCACGGTAAAAGTGAAGTCAGTTGTGCCATCTTCTTCAACGTTTTGGATGATCATATCCACTTCAACGTTTGCAGCACCAATAGGCGATAAGATTTTAGACGCAATACCTGGTTCATCAGGTACACCTAAAATTGTTAATTTAGCTTCGTCACGGTTAAATGCGATACCAGAAATAATTGGCTGTTCCATATTGTCTTCCGCTTCAGTAGTGATTAGTGTTCCGACATTGTTTTTGAAATCTTCGTCGAATGCGCCATCATTGTCATTATCAAAACTTGATAATACGCGTAAAGGCACTTGGTATTTTCCTGCAAATTCAACAGAACGAATTTGCAATACTTTAGAACCGAGAGATGCCATTTCAAGCATTTCTTCAAATGAAATACGATCAACTTTTTTTGCTTTAGGTGCAACACGGGGATCAGTGGTATAAACCCCATCCACATCTGTGTAAATCTGACATTCATCTGCTTTTAAAGCCGCAGCAAGTGCAACACCAGAAGTATCAGAACCGCCACGGCCTAAAGTTGTTGTATTGCCATCAATGTCGAAACCTTGGAAGCCTGCAACAACAATGACACGACCTGCATCCAAATGATTTGTCATCACATCTGTATCAATAGATTCGATACGGGCTTTGGTAAATGCGCTGTCAGTTTTGATACCAACTTGGCGACCTGTGAGTGACTTAGCTTCAACACCAATTGAATTGAGCGCCATTGCTAACATTGAAATCGTTACCTGTTCACCCGTAGACACCATTTGGTCTAGTTCACGAGGATCAGGGGTTTCGGTAATGGCTTTCGCTAAAGCCAATAAGCGGTTTGTTTCACCACTCATTGCGGATACAACCACTACAACCTTGTGGCCGTGGTCATGCCAACGCTTTACACGACGAGCAACATTTAAAATGCGCTCGGGAGTACCCATAGAAGTACCGCCATATTTTTGAACGATTAATGCCATAGTTGTTCCATATAAGCCATGACCCTAATCGGCATTAGGGTCAGTTACACAAAAGTGAAGTATTATTTTTGAGCAAGCCAAGCAGTTAAATCTGCCATCACTTGTTCAAACTTCTCGTTTAGTGGCGCGCCACCTTGTGCTAAGTCAGGTTTACCACCACCTTTACCACCAAGCTCAGTTGCTAAGTGTTTGATGATGTCACCCGCTTTTAGATTTGCAGTGAAATCTTTAGCTACAGATGCGATAAGACTAACTTTGTCACCTTCTACAGCCGCAAGCACAATCACTGCATTATCTAATTTTGATTTGACACTGTCATGAAGATGACGAACAGACTTCGCATCTTGTCCTTGAACTGTGGCAATAAGTGTTTGGCGACCCGCAATTTCGGTCACTTGATTGATTAAATCAGAGGCTTGGAAATTCGCCAATTTTTGATTCAATTGCTCAATTTGTTTTTGCAATTGATGTGCTGTTTCTAGCGTTGATTGAACTTTTTCAACAGTTTGATCTTTCTGTGCTTTTAATAAATCGTTGATATGCAAAATATCTGCATCAAATTTTTGAACGATTTCAAGTGCTTTGGTACCTGTAACAGCTTCAATACGGCGAACACCTGCTGCAACACCACTTTCAGAGGTGATTTTAAACAGACCAATATCGCCAGTACGTTTTACATGGATACCACCACAAAGTTCGATAGAGAAATTTTTCTCATCTTGGATTGAACCCATAGAAAGTACACGAACTTCATCACCATATTTTTCACCGAACAACATCATTGCGCCTTTTTCTTTTGCAGCATCGATGTCTAAAAGTTCAGTAGAAACGGCGGTGTTTGCAATTACTTCACGGTTTACAATACGTTCAACCTGTTGAATTTGTTCAAATGTCACCGGTTGGTCATTGGCAAAGTCAAAACGTAAAATGTCAGAAGCGACCAAAGAACCTTTTTGTTGTACGTGCTCGCCCAATACTTGACGTAAAGCGGCATGTAAAAGGTGAGTTGCAGAGTGGTTGCGTGCAGTTGCTTCACGAAGATCTGCTTTTACAATTGCTTCAACATTTTGAGTCGCTTTTAGGCTTCCCATTGTCACGATACCTTGGTGGACAAAAGCGCCACCAGATTTTTTAGTATCTTGAACTTCAAAAATACCAGTATCGTTTTTGAACAGACCTGTATCACCAATCTGACCACCGCTTTCTGCATAGAACGGTGTTTGGTTCAATACGATTAGTGCTTCATCGCCTTCAACGACTTCATCAACTTGTACGCCATCTTTATAGATCGCAATAATTTGACCTTGACCTTGAGTTGCTTCATAGCCATCAAATTGAGTTTCGCTATCTACTTTCACAATGCTGTTATAGTCAACTGCAAACTTGCCTGCATCGCGTGCACGTTGACGTTGTGCTGCCATTTCAACTTCAAAACCAGCTTCGTCAATTTCCAGTTCGCGTTCACGTGCGATATCAGCGGTTAAATCAGCAGGGAAGCCATAAGTGTCGTAAAGTTTAAAAACGGTTTCGCCCGGAATGGTTTTACCTTTGAGGTTGGCTAACTCACCTTCAAGCAGTTTTAAACCTTGTTCAAGCGTTTTGGCAAATAACTCTTCTTCACGAATCAAAGCCGCTTCAATCACATTACGACGTTGTTCAAGCTCAGGATAAGCAGTACCCATGGCATCGATTAATGGTTGCAACATTTTGTAGAAGAATGTACCCGTTGCGCCCATTTTATTACCATGACGTACTGCACGACGGATAATACGACGCAATACATAACCACGACCTTCATTTGAAGGGTTAACGCCATCTGCAATCAGGAAGCAGCATGAGCGTGCATGGTCTGCAACCACTTTAAGTGAAGCAGGGTATTCAATAGGTTTATTGTTTGCTTGAGCAGTTGCAACCGCTTCAGATGTATCAACACCAATAATTTCAGCAGCAGACTTTAATAGGTCTTGGAATAGGTCAATTTCATAGTTTGAATTGACATGCTGTAAAACAGCAGAAATACGTTCCAAGCCCATGCCTGTATCTACAGATGGTGCAGGAAGATTATGCAGTACGCCATCAGCAGTACGGTTAAACTGCATGAAAACGTTGTTCCAGATTTCAATAAACCGGTCGCCATCTTCTTCTGGTGTGCCCGGTAAGCCACCCCAAATATGATCGCCATGGTCAAAGAAAATTTCAGAACAAGGGCCACATGGGCCAGTATCACCCATTGCCCAGAAGTTATCAGAAGCGTATTTTTCGCCTTTATTGTCACCAATACGGATAATACGATCTGCAGCTAAGCCAATTTCTTTGTTCCAAATGTCAAACGCTTCATCATCTGTATGATAAACAGTGGCATATAATTTATCTTTAGGTAGTGCTAACCATTCTTCACCTGTAAGAAAATCCCAAGCAAAACGGATCGCGTCACGCTTAAAATAATCACCAAAAGAGAAGTTGCCTAACATTTCAAAGAATGTATGGTGACGTGCTGTATAACCGACATTATCTAAGTCGTTGTGCTTACCGCCTGCACGGACACATTTTTGCGACGTCGTTGCACGAACATAGTCACGTTTTTCTAATCCAAGGAAACAGTCTTTAAACTGGTTCATCCCTGCGTTGGTAAAAAGCAGAGTAGGGTCATTGGCAGGTACAAGTGAACTTGACGCGACACGTGTATGTCCTTGCGATTCAAAGTAGCGCAAAAATGCTTCACGTATTTCAGCAGTTGTCATAAAACGAGTACTCACAACCAAGTCACTCCTTAATTTTCATATTGGCTAAAAGTGCGTTGCTGAGTCTGATTTTTGCGCTCAGTCACCACACGGGCTTATTTTTAAAAACGCCAAAGTATAACGGAAAATGTAGTGTCCACCAATGATTTTAAGGTGAATTATTGGTATTTCTATACATTTTCAACTTTCGTCTGGGGTAAATTTTGGTTGTATAAATTTAAAACATAGCCACATTGCCATTATCGAATTTAAGCTTGCTTAAAAAGGATCAATACTTAAAAAGTTATGATGCTGAAATTTATATACTTGACCATTAAATTTAAGCGTTTGTTGTTGCTTATATTGTTTTTTCACCGAAGTGCAGGTTTTATAGTTGGTTTTGGTCTGGTTTTTGGTTTCTTTTAAAATCATGTCCTGTAAGCCATGTGTCGTTTTATTTGATAAAATGAGGATACTTCTGACCTCTGAATTACTATTCTCTGGACAGTTTCCAATTCGTTCATCGCCGCTATCATTCATACTGATACCGCCAATTTCTTTAATGGGGTGTTTAGGATTAACTTTAAATATAGTTAAATTACTGTGACTATAAGTGAAACCACCTTGATGCGACGATGAAGTTTCAATTCCCACGACATCAATATCAGTTAATGTTGAAAAACGGGTCGTATGGAGTTGTGCACCATCATAATGATCTGCATCTGAGTAAAAAGTTTCTGGTGCTTTATACTTTTGCAGGATTTTATGCTGAGAAGAGTCAATTAAATATAAATTCAGATCATGTTCCATTTCATCATAAGATTTATAAGCAATCGGTTGGCTAATGGCAATCAATTGAATTCTTTGTGTACTGTCTAAATGGATACAGCTTTGATATGTTTTGGCTTCAGTATTGGCAAAACGTGGGTTGGTTAGTTTAAATTTTTGAATTAAAGAGTCTTGTAATTGTTCTGAGCAAGTTTGATAAGGTGCTGCAAAACTATTTCCAGTAATCAAAAGCAGTGCAGTGTTCAATACAATTTGTAATGTTTTCATGATCTAACCTTTTTAATTGCAAAATTTAGTCAAATTCCAAAGTCTAAAAAATTTAGATGTTTAAAACGATATTTTTTTCCATCGAATTTCATAATATGGTTTTGTTTTTTGACGATACGGTGTGTTTTACAGTTTTTCTCATCAAGCGTTATACGTTCGGATTTTTCAGTTAATTGAATATCTGCTAAACCACGACTTTGCTGTTTTAAGGGATTAAGCAAAATTTGAGTCTCGGTTTGTACATCAGTTTCACATCTAGACGGCGTATTACCACCTGAAAAATTAGTCATAAAATTATCTAAAACGAGCTGAACTTTAGCAGCATTGATTTGAAATAGTTTTAATTCACGAATTGTATAATACATTCCTCCAGAATGCCCATAAGTTAAGGCTAATCCAATAACATGAGTATGGGGAGTTTTAGAGTAAGGATTGATATCAAATTTTAAATTTTCAAACTGACTGGTATCGGAAGAGATGGTTTTTGGATAAGTATAATGATTTAAAATTTTTGAAGATGCGGTATCGATCAAATATAAATTTAAATCATAATCCGCAAAGTCAGATTGCATAGCAACAGGATCGCTGATTGCAATAATCTGTTGGTGTTTACTGATCGTTAAGCAGGTTTGGAATACAGGATAACGCGCATCTAAATTTTGTTGTGTGTTTAAGTTGAATTTTTGAATGAGTTGTTGAGTCAGTGTTTCTGAGCAGTTTGAATAGAGATTTTGTGCATGTGTTGGTTGTGTATATAGAAAGGCTAGTAAAATCATGCAGTAAAGATAAAACAATTGATTTAATTTAAAAATATTTTTAATGGATGGATACATTTATTTTTATCCTAGCTGAATCAAAAAATTATTTTTGAGAAATTTTTATGACTAAATAAAGCATATTCTAACAGTAGTCACGCTAAATCTTATAACATATAGCGCATAAAGTAGTTTGGCTGTAAAAGGACATCTGATGCAACGTGTGGCAATAAACGGATTCGGGCGAATTGGACGGAATGTATTACGCGCTTGGTTTGAAAATCCGAAAAACTTCCATTTTGAAATTGTTGCCATTAACGATATTGCAGATGTTGAAACGCTGGTTCATTTATTTAAATACGATACTACCCATGGCCGCTTTGACGGTGCAGTGAATATCGTACAAGAACATGGGCAGCTTTATATGTCGATTGACGCACGGCAAATTAAACAGAAAGTGCAAATTTTAAGACAAGCCAATCCTGAATTATTGCCTTGGAAAGATTTAAATATTGATGTTGTTTTAGAATGTACAGGACTGTTTCGATCACGAGCCGCTGCAACACAACATATAACAGCAGGTGCAAAACGCGTCATTATTGGTGCAGCACCTTTTGATACTGTTGATGCTGCCATTGTTTATGGGGTAAATCATCATGATGTTAAAGCTAGTGATCAAATTATTTCGGGTGTGTCATGTACCACACAAGCTTTAGTCCCTTTGGTCAAAATTATTGATGATGCATTTGGAATTGACAGTGCATTAATGACTGAAATCCATGCGGTCACTGCGGATCAATCTGTATTGGATCATGCACATCGAGATTTACGCCGCGCACGTGCTTCAGGACAAAATATTATTCCAACCACATCATCTGCTTTGGGTGCATTAAAACAAGTCATGCCCAAAATGGAAAACCGTATTGATGGTTTTTCAATCCGTGTACCAACAATTAATGTTGCCGCCATTGATTTAACATTTATTGCTAAAGCGCCAGTAACAGCTCATTTAATTAACCAAACCTTAATTCAAGCAGCAAAATATGATTATGCTGAAATTATGTCTGTCACAGATGAGCAATTGGTTTCAAGTGATTTTAATCATTCACCTTATTCACTGATTGTTGATCTGACTCAAACTATGGTCGTAGGTCAACAGGCGAAAGTGTTTGCTTGGTATGATAACGAATGGGGCTATGCAAATCGCTTGTTAGATTTGTGTGAATCATTTTATTAATCTAATATTTATCAGACTGTGATGAAAAATTCATGGATTATTATAAATATTCATCACTTTAAAATAACTTTAATGACTTGAGTTTAATCAAGACGAAGATTGACGTGTTTTGTTGGGGGTAAATGATGTTTTTTATATATTTGGTTATTGTGATTCTTTATCTGGCCATGATGTTTGTGATTTGGCAAATGGGAAAGTTAAAGAAAGAAAACCTTGAATGGCTTAAGCATGTGCAGAATCATGAGCAACAGATCCATGCACAAGAGCAACATCTCAAACAGACCTTACAAATTATGCAAGATTTGGCTAAAAAAATGCATGTACAGCAGGAAGTTTTAGACAATACCTCAACACGTTTGACTCAAGTTGAGTTTCAAAATGCTGAATTAATTAAAATATTACAGCAAAATTCAAAACCTTAATTGTGAGGTTTTGAATTGCATCAAGTCAGGAGTGACAGGCTATTGAGAACGTTTAAAGCATAAAGTATCTCAAGATCCCTGTTGCAATGATACTGATCAGTACAGTGGGTAATAATGAAAAATAACAAGCTGCGAACAGTGTGATGATAATTGCAATCAAGTTGGCTGGTTGATCCGTAACAAAGTAAGGTGCAATCACTGATATCAAAACACAGCCGGGGATCACCTGTAAAATTCGTGTGGTTCTTTTGCTAAGGTGTCTATTTTTTAACAGTAAATAACCTAAGATTCGAGTTAAATAGGTTGTTAATCCCACACAAACAATGGCGATGAATGTCGTCATATGAATCATTCTTCATCTCCAATTAATAAGAACGCAGCAATAATTCCTGAAATAGAACCAATCAATACATACCAGCCTTTGGGTAGATAATAATAGGCCAGTGCTGCCGCGATCAGGCTAATCAACCAAGGCAGAGCGGGTTTAAAGCCCTTCCACATTCCACGTAAAAGCACCAGAAAAACTGCGGGAAATGCCATGTCAAAACCAAACTTTGTGACATCGCCTAGGAAAGAACCAATGCCGACTCCCATCGTGGTAAAAACCACCCACATGACATATAACGCAAAACAAAGGCCGATATAAAAAAATACACTAAATCCTGCATAGGGATTGCGAGGGTTTTGTTTGTGTGCATCCGTAATGCTAAGGGCCCAACTTTCATCACACATAAAAAATAATAATGGAAGGGCTTTACGATTGGGCAAATGTCGAATATAGGGTGCTAAACTTGCACCCATTAAAATATGTCGGCTGTTGACCAGAAAAGTGATCAGAATTAAAAACAATAATTGAGGTGGTTGCGTCCAGACTTCAATAATGGCGAACTCAGAACCACCAGCAAAATTGAGTCCTGTTAATAAAGGAACTTCTAAGGCAGAAAATCCTTTTTGCGCTGCTTGTGTACCTAAAACCAGTGCAAAAGGGATAATACCCAGTAGCATTGGAATAGAGGTTTTAAGTCCACGTACAAACTCTTTAAATTCAATTGAATAGGTCAGTTCAGTCGTAGTGTTCTTAAAACTTAACATGAGTTGCTCAATGGTCGCTAAAACAAGGTGATTTTTATTTTATGCCAAATGATTCGCTATATTTCGCTAAACTTGCTGCTTGTAAAATAATTTTTGCAATATTATTGCTGGAATATGTTATTTTTTGGTTTTATCTACTAGAAATAATTTTATGAAATTGGATCAGATAGATCGGCGTATTTTGTGTGCATTACAACGTAATGGAAAACTACAAAATAATGAATTGGCAGAACAGATCGGTTTATCCGCTTCACCTTGTTTAAGACGAGTAAAGCAACTGGAGGATGAGGGGATCATTGACCAATATGTTGCATTGGTCAATCCACAAAAAGTAGATCTTAGTTTGACAGTATTTGCACGAATTTGGTTAAAGAGTCAGGATGAACAAGCGGTCAATCGATTTATCGAAAGCATTATGAATATTTCTGAAATTGTTGAATGTCAACTTATGGCAGGTGATTGTGATTTTTTCTTACGTATTGTGGTTTCTGATTTAGAGGCATATCGTAAATTTCAAATTAATCATTTGAATAAAATTCCAGGGATCCAGAATGTCAAAACTGAAATCCCTTTACAGAAGATTAAACAGACCACAGCCTTACCGCTGGATTAGCTTTTTGATTCGCTTTCGAATAACTTTAAATATTTTATCGGCACTTGTTCCGTCAACCAAACCCCATTTTCAGCACAATAAAACTGGAAACCATCTTGGTGCATCTGTTTGGTGTCTAGGATGAAAATGATGACTTTGCCATGCCGTTGTCCCACTTTTTGTGCTGTGACTAAATCAGCAGATAAATGCACATGATGACGCTTACCTGAAATTAAGCCTTTTTCTAAAATACTGTCAACAAAGCGAGTTGCTGTGCCATGAAAAAGGGTATCGGGCGGCGTGATAGCAGCATACTCCCGTTGAACCTGAGCACTAGAGTGACCTTGTACTGCGCGGATTTTGCTTTGGTCAGGTGAGAGCTGGAAGCGTTTTTTATCACTACTTTCAACAATCTCGATCAACTCTACGAGTTTAAGCGGTCTTTTGTATTTGATCATTTGCTGTAAAAGGATGTGTACATCCGTCCAGCCTTCAGAATCGAGTTGGATTGCAATGGTTTCTGGTTGATGTCGAAGTATTAAACTTAGAAATTTACTATGTTCGCGTAATGTTTTTTCTGAAGATTTCATTTGTTATTCTTACATGATATGGATTTGGATATAAAATTAAGGCTGAGTTTCAATTGCTCTTACGACACTATCTACTGAATATTGTCCCCATTCAGAGAGTTGCTCGATAAATAGATTGATTGCATGACTATCAAAATGCGCAACCAGCATATAGCAAGCGGAACCACAGACTTTATAGCAACTTTCAATTGACTCAAATTGAGCGATAAATGCTTCAAACTGTTCAAATTCATTAGTCTGCATCATCACACGTATAAATTGTGTTGATTGGTGCTGTAGCGTAATCGTATATTTCTGAATTGTGCCTTCATCTTGCATTCGAGCAATGCGACTTCCTACAGCTTGGCCTGTACGGTGTACTAATTTTCCGATCTCTTTATTGCTTAACCGAGAATCAGTTTTCAGTATTTTTAAAATTTTGAGGTCAATTGGGTCATTTGGCAACATAGTGAATTGAACAAATTTTCAGTTTGAAAGTTTCTAATCGATTATTCTTTCATGAGTGACTGCAAATCGCCAGTTGTTTTGATTAATCTTATAAAAACATCAACACAAGGGTTAGGAAAACACCATGAGCCAAACTGCATTATTAGTAATAGATGTCCAAAACGATTATTTTCCTCAAGGGAAGATGGAGTTGTTCTGTGCGGAACAGGCTTTAAAACACATCAATCGATTGGAAGATCTATTTATAAAGCGTGAGCAGCCGATTATCTATATTCAGCATATTGCCAATCAACCCAATGCTACATTTTTTGAAGCAGGAACGCAGGGTGTAGCACTACATTCGGGTTTACGTGTTAAGACCGATTCAATTGTGATTGAAAAACATTATCCCAATAGCTTTTTTCAAACCACTTTAAAAGCAGAATTAGAGCGACTGAATGTTGATAAATTAGTGATTAGTGGCATGATGACGCATATGTGTGTTGATGCGACGTCACGTGCAGCGGCAGAATTTGCTTATCAACCGACGATCATTGCAGACGCTACAGCGACGCGTCAATTGAGCTATTCAGGCAGAACAGTTGAAGCAGAAGATGTACAAACAGCCTGTTTGTCAGCCTTTCAAATGTTTTCACAAGTAGTCAGTATCGAGGACTATTTAAAATAGTTGAAAGAGTTAAAATAACAGGGAAGTACAGCGATTCGATTTTGTACTTCCCTTTAAATCTGAATAAAAATTTATGCTTGGTTTAAGAAACCTTCTTTGATTTTTTCAGGTAAGCCTGTATGCCACCATGTATAAATGGAGGATTTTATTTCTTCATCTTGTTCAGGATCATTGAAAGGTTCATCATCTTCACGAATCAATTCATCGCCTTCAAATTTAAACCAGAATTCCCACGGGTCATCATCCCCACAACCCCAAGCCAGTGTGTGAATTTCAGGGAGCAATGCTTTTAAGAAAAGTAAGATTGCTTCGATAAACTCATCGCCTGAAGAACCATGCACAAAATGGGCAACTGAATAGCCTGCAATAGCGTGTAATGATTCAGGACCCAAATCAAACTCAATATTGTCAACTGTATTTAAAAGATCTTCTGCAAGTTCTTGCCCCAATTGTGAATTGAGCTCAACTGCAACAGCAATAAATTTGTCTTGTTCACCGCGATGCTCTTGAAATAAACGGCCTAGCTTTTGCATGATTTCCGTATTTGGATGCGTGTAATATAAGTTGCTATGTAGTTCCATACTTCCCCAGTTTTTAGTATTTCAGTTGCTTTAAATAGATGCTGTTTTTCTAAACGAATAAATTATATTTTCAACAACGCAAATAGCAATCATCACTTGTGTGAAAAGTTAAATAAATACAAAGAATTGAAGTGGGATAGTGTGTAATAGATGGTTTTTTGCCTAAATTATGCATAAGTGGTCAAATTATCTAGGCATCAAAAGTTATTTTATTAATGCATGGCGCAGATGATCGTGCTAAAATAAGAGAAATCGGGTGTGTTCCCGATTTTTTTATGCGGATTACTTCCGCGCTGACAGGATTTAGGTTTACAACATGCCCATTTCAGAGACATGGTTATTACCTGATGGTGTAGCTGATGTATTACCAGAGCAAGCGCAAGTAATTGAAAAATTGCGCCGTGAAGCTTTAGATTTCCTCGCATCACGAGGTTATCAGCTGGTGTATACGCCATTCATCGAATACATCGAATCTCTTTCTTCTCTCTCCGAATCGAATCAAGATTTAGACTTAGCCACTTTTAAAGTCATCGACCAACTTTCAGGTCGTTTACTTGGTGTGCGTGCCGATATGACACCACAAGTGGCTCGTATTGATGCCCATGTACATCAAGTACAAGGTGTGGCGCGTTACTGCTATGCAGGAACTGTACTTCATACTAAACCACAAGGTTTTAATACCACACGTGCACCACTTCAGTTAGGTGCAGAGTTATTTGGTTCAGACAGTATTGACGCAGACGTTGAAATGATCGACGTGATGCTCAATCTGATTAATACCGCGGGTTTAGCTGATGGTATCCATCTTGATTTAGGGCATGTAGGACTGTTTAGAAGTCTGGTAAAACATGTGGGTTTAAACAAATCAACAGAAAGCCACTTATCTGATTTGTATCAGCGCAAAGCACTACCAGAACTTGCTGAATTCACTCAAGATTTAGAATTTGGTTCTGATTTTTATGCTTTAGGTCGTTATGCAAGTGATCTGGATGCATTGCAAGCGAATATTAGCGCAGAGATTTTTGCTGATGAAGCATTTAAAAATGCTTTTGAGGTACTTAAAACAACATATACAGAAATTCAAGCACGTTGGCCAAAACTCAATATTGGTATCGATGTTGTAGAGCTTCGTTCATACCATTACCACACTGGGTTAATGTATGCCGTGTATGCGCCAAACCGTGCTGCGCCGTTGGCACAAGGTGGTCGTTATGATGGTATTGGTGAACACTTTGGACGCGCGCGTCCTGCAACGGGTTTTTCTTGTGACTTGTATTCCTTAAGTGCGGGTCAACGTCAACAGATTGAAAAAGTGGTTGCACCGAAAGGTACCGAATCCACTTTGCTGGATGCGATTGCCGTAGCACGTCAACAAGGTTTAAGTGTAATTCAGTTATTGGGTAATGACGATTTAAACTCAGTTCCAAATGCAACCCACCAGATGGTGAATGTTGCTGGTGAGTGGAAAATCGAAACAATTTAAGTATCAGATTGAATGTTCATGTCATTCGATTTGGTTTTCTATTTTAACAGCATGATGTAATGAGGCTATTATGGGCAAAAGTGTTGTGGTACTCGGTACCCAATGGGGCGACGAAGGTAAAGGTAAAATCGTTGACCTGCTCACAGATCAAGCAGCTGCGGTAGTACGTTATCAAGGCGGACATAACGCAGGGCATACGCTCGTCGTTGGTGGTAAGAAAACAGTTCTTCACCTCATTCCATCAGGTATTTTACGTGAAAACGTACTTTGCTTAATTGGCAATGGTGTTGTACTTTCACCTGAAGCATTGATCAAAGAGATGGATATTCTTGAGAAAGAGGGCGTACCCGTTCGTGAACGTCTACGTATTTCTCCAAACTGTCCGTTGATTCTTCCTCACCATATTGCACTTGATCAAGCGCGTGAGAAGAAACGTGGTAATGCCAAAATCGGTACAACGGGGCGTGGTATTGGTCCTGCTTATGAAGATAAAGTAGCACGTCGTGCGATCCGTGTTGCGGATTTAGTTCGCGGTGGCGAACATCTTAAAGCACAGCTTGAAGAGCTTCTTGAATACCATAACTTCCAATTGACTCAATTCTTCGGTGTCGAAGCCGTTAAAGTTGAAGATGTGTTGGCACTTTGTGATCAATGGCGCGAAGTGGTTAAGCCATTAGTTTTAGATGTGATTACAACATTGCATGACTATCGTAAAGATGGTGCAAATATCATGTTTGAAGGTGCGCAAGGCTCACTTCTTGATGTCGATCATGGTACATATCCGTATGTAACTTCATCGAACACTACCGCTGGTGGGGTAAGTTCTGGTTCAGGTCTTGGTCCATTGCATCTTGACTATGTTTTGGGAATTACCAAAGCCTATACAACTCGTGTAGGTGCAGGTCCATTCCCAACTGAGCTTGTTTATGATGCTGCCAATGATGTTGGTGATGCAGTTGGTAAACATTTGGGTACTGTGGGTTCAGAATTCGGTGCGTCGACTGGTCGTCAGCGTCGTTGTGGTTGGTTTGATGCTGAAATCTTACGTCGTTCTGTAGATGTAAACTCATTATCAGGTATTTGCTTAACTAAACTTGATGTTTTAGATGGTTTGGAAGAAGTGAAAATCTGTATCGGTTATGAAGCTGCGGATTCAGGTTGTGTAGGTTCTACAGATGCACTTGCATTTGAAACATTAAAACCAATTTATGAAACTATGCCAGGTTGGTCTGAGTCTACGTTTGGTGCGAAATCATTGGATCAATTGCCACAAAATGCAATTAACTATGTAAAACGTATTGAGCAGTTGATTGAATGTCCTATCGACATCATTTCAACAGGTCCAGATCGTGATGAAACAATTGTGATGCGTCATCCATTTGATGCTTAATTGATTCAATCTTTAAAAAGCTCCTTCGGGAGCTTTTTTTGTTATTATTTTTAGGTGTTTTAAATAAAGTGTGATTATATTTTGATTTTTTTTGTAAAATACAACATAATTCAGCCGCTAAGAGCTGAGCTTCGTTTTGAAGCTTGCAATAAGATCTATGAAATTTGGTGAAAATAATGATTAACAAGAAACTATTACTTGGCTTAGGGTTGGCTATAGGCTTAACAGGGTGTACCACTGTTGCTGAATTAACGGGTAATGATTCCGCGACGTTAAACCTCAATGCAGCAGCAGATTATAAACTTCTTGTTGAAGATGCAAAGGCACAAAAAGCACTTGATACAACATCTGCAACATATAAACGAGTTAATGCTGTTTTCTTAAAGATGAAACCTTTTGCTGATCAAGCAAATCAAACGGGTCAAAAATTTGACTGGCAATTGAGCGTGCTTAAATCCAATGAACTCAATGCATTTGTCATGCCTGGCGGTAAGGTTGTTTTCTTTACAGGTATTGTCAATCAATTGAAACTGACTGATGCTGAAATTGCTGCCATTATGGGACATGAAATGACCCATGCCTTAGAAGAGCATTCTAAACGTGGTGCTGGCGCAACTGCAATTACAGATTTTGCTGTGAAAATGGGCAAAACTTATGCAGGCGATAAATTGGGCTCAGTTGGCACTCAAGCTTTAGATATCGGAAGTAAATATGGTGTAGGTTTGCCATATTCACGTAGTTTAGAGTCGTCTGCTGACCGTGGTGGATTAATGCTTATGGCGAAAGCTGGCTATAATCCTGAAGCAGCAATCAGCGTTTGGCAAAAAATGAACAAGATTGATGGTGGTAGTAATAATGGTGTACAGAAGTTCACTTCAACACACCCATCAAATAATGATCGTATTTCAGATTTAAACAAAAACATGGTTGAAGCAAAGCAAATCTATCAGTCTGTTGTTAAAAAGTAATTTGATCGCAGAACGCTAAGCCCGATGAAAATCGGGCTTTTTATTGACAGCTAAAAAGACTAAAGTCGATATCAATTAGACTAGGTTTTCAAGTTTAGCTTGTTAAAATGTATTTTTAGATACACATTGAGTTTGTAGGATGCAAAAGAATATATCGAGCACGATATTTTATTCTCTGATTTTTGCTATGGGCGGTGCTCCAACGATCGCAATGCTGATTATTCAAGCTCAAACCAATGATCTGAATATCATCAATAATGCATTGCTTGGTCTGAGTGTGATGGTTGCATGTGTACTGGTTCCTATTATTTTGATCCAGAATGCGTTTTTGTTTATCAAAAGAAATGATCAACATTTAGAACAAAAGATTATTCCATTGAAAAACATATATTTGACGCTGAATGTGATTTGTCTCATATATTGGTTGGCGATTCAATTTTTGTGATATTTCACTTACATAATTAATATGAATTAATGGATTTTATTGATTTATCCTTATGTAACATTTGCATATAATCCACAATGCTTTTATTTGTTCTCCATGGAGTTGATTATAATGAACAATAAATTAATGCTTAGTCTTTGTGCGGCGACTGCCATTTCAA
The DNA here is from genome assembly GCF_059422625.1 of Acinetobacter sp. GW821-FHT01C12. Taxonomy (NCBI): domain Bacteria; kingdom Pseudomonadati; phylum Pseudomonadota; class Gammaproteobacteria; order Moraxellales; family Moraxellaceae; genus Acinetobacter; species Acinetobacter sp. GW821-FHT01C12. The sequence goes on along the minus strand of NZ_JBWKXD010000001.1, from coordinate 756,020 downwards.
TTTCAGGGTGCTCAACTATCGCAGATATGGCAGGTGCTGATTCTGCAACGCTTAATTTAAATGCAACGCAAGGCTTTAATAAAACAGTGCAAGAAGCACGTTTGAATAAGACTCTAGATACAACTTCTGCAACTTATAAAAAAGTGAATGCAGCATTTATTCGATTAAAACCTTTTGCAGATCAAATGAACCAAACGGGTCAAAGATTTGACTGGCAATTGGCAGTACTTAAGTCAGATGAAATCAATGCTTATGTTGCACCAGGTGGTAAAGTGGTTTTCTACACAGGGATTGTAAATCGACTGAATCTATCTGAAGCTGAAGTTGCTGCGGTGATGGGCCACGAAATGACCCATGCTTTAGAGGAACATTCTAAACAAAAATTAGGTGCGCAAGCGTTGACCAATCTTGCAGTTGGTATTGGTAAATCTTATGCAGGCAGTCAAATTGGTGAATTAGGCAATGCAGCGCTCGATTTGGGAAGCCAAGTTGGGGTAGGCTTACCGTACTCACGTAGTTTAGAGAGCCGTGCAGATGAGGGCGGCTTAATGATGATGGCGAAAGCTGGCTATAATCCTCAAGCGGCAATTACCTTATGGGAAAAAATGGCGAAACAGGGTGGAGGAAAAGGTTCTGCATTACTGTCAACACATCCATCTGATGTCAATCGTATCAATGCAATGAAAAAGAATTTACCTGCTGCAATGGCAGTTTATACTGCGCGAGGCGGAAGATAAGTTTTTTGATAAAACCTATCGAATAGAAAAGGATGCTTATGCATCCTTTTTTATTGAAAACAATGTAGAACAACACGTGTTTTAAAACCAGTACTTAAGGTGCGGGGTTTGGCTGCTGCTGATGAATCGCATCTATTTCCGATAAGATTTCTTCAGACAATTGGGTATCAAAGGCCTGAATATTCTCTTTTAGTTGGTCGAGCGTAGTCGCGCCAATAATGGTACTACTCACAAAAAATTGTTGTTTAATAAATGCCAAAGCCAATTGGGTAAGTGTTAAACCATGTTTTTCTGCAAGCTGTGCATATTGTTCAGTTGCCCAATCGCTCTGTGGATTGCTATAGCGGCTAAAGCGAGAAAATAGTGTAATACGTCCTTTTTCAGGGCGTGCGTCGTGGCGATATTTGCCAGTTAGGTAACCAAAGGCTAAGGGGGAGTAAGCGAGTAAGCCAACGCCCTCGTGTTGTGCGATCTCAGACATTCCAATTTCATAAGTACGATTGAGCAAACTATAAGGGTTTTGTACGCTCACTATTTTTTCTAAGCCCAATTGTTCAGCTAAATGTAAAAACTTTAAGGTACCCCAAGGTGTCTCATTGGATAAGCCAATATGACGAATACGCCCTTTTTTAACTTCTTTTGAGAGTGCTTCTAAAGTTTCAGCAAGCGGGGTGATGTCTTGTGTACGTGCCGCAAGCTGATTGCTGTAGCCCAGCGTGCCAAAGAAGTTAACAGGGCGTTGTGGCCAATGCAGTTGATAAAGATCTATATAGTCTGTTTGTAAGCGCTTGAGCGAGCTATCAATAGCACTACTGATCTCTGCTTCTATAAACTTGGTATGCCCATCACGAATTTGACTGCCACCTTGTTGGGGGCCTGCAATTTTTGTGGCAATGATAAGTTTGTCACGCTGACCGTTTTGAGCAATCCAATTCCCTATGATGGTTTCAGTCGATCCCTGTGTCTCTGGTTTAGGGGGTACGGGATACATTTCAGCAGTATCCCAGAAATGAATATTTTGATCGAGTGCATAAGCAAGTTGTTCAAATGCTTCATTCTGATTATTCTGTTCACCAAAGGTCATGGTACCTAAACAAATTTTAGGGACCACAAGATCAGAATGCCCTAAACGATTTGACTTCATTTTATGTCCTTCAAAATTAATATTCAGTATCTTATGAGAATAATAACGTAATTTAAATTTGATAACTAAGTGAAAGAATGTTTCTAATTATCAAAATAAGATAAAGTTATCTGATTCTTTTATAAAATGCTCATTTTAGCTTGGTCTTGTTTTATAGCATGGTCATGAGACTAGCTCACAGTAATTCTCTGTGTATTTATCGCAACATGAAAAAAGCAAACTCGGGAGTTTGCTTTTAAACTATATTTTAACTTTTTGACAATATTTGATATTTATCCCATTCAACATAATTCTTTAAGGAATTAAATTCTCAAATTTGTTCTCAAGCTTTATTCATCATCTGTGCTTAGTTCGTCTTCAGAAAAATTAGATTCTTCCAAAGATACATCAAATATAAGGATGGCTTTACCGTCGGTTTCGATCATGCCTTGTTCTTCAAGTGTTTTTAGAACACGACCAACCATTTCACGGGAACAACCCACGATACGACCAATTTCTTGGCGAGTAATGCGGATTTGACGGCCGTTTGGCAAGATCATCGCTTCAGGCTGTGCTGAAAGATCAATTAAACAACGCGCAATACGACCAGATACATCAATAAAAGCAAGGTCAGTTACTTTGCGTGTTGTATTTTTTAAACGACGAACAAGTTGTGCAAATACTGCATAACTTAAGTCAGGATATTGTTTACTAATTTCGTGGAAATTATCATATGAAATTTCAGCAATTTCACATACGTCACGGGTTCTTACTTCCGCAGTACGTTGTGGATTCTGCTCAAATAATCCCATTTCCCCAAAAAAGTCCCCAGGGTTCAAATATGCAACAACAATTTCACGTTCATCATCTTCACGTAAAATAATTGAAACTGAACCTTTTAAAATTAAATACAGTGATTTTGACTCTGAACCTGCATCAATAATCGTTGAGCGTTTTGGAAAACGATTGATGTGGGCTCTTTTGAGCAAAGCTTTGACTGACTCAGGTAGTTGACCAGGAGACAAAGCATCTGTACTAAGTTGTGCAAAATTAGAAGACATGCTTAAAAATTCCGAATTGGATAATAACTAGATCTGTTGATCTAAATTGAACTCGTCACGTAGAAGCAGTAGAGATGAAATTCCTTATCAACTCATTTTATGCTAGTGTACAGGTACCCCGTAAATTTATAGCTTTTTTTAGGTAGTTGCAATGCAAACTAGCGTTCATTGGTTAGAGAATGTTGCTTTCGAAGCAAAATCAGAAAGTGGTCATCAAATTGTGATGGATGGTTCTGCTGAATATGGTGGTGAAAACCGTGGACCACGTCCTATGGAACTCATATTAATGGGACTTGGTGGGTGTGCTTCATTCGATATTGTGACCATTTTAAAGAAATCTAGGCAAAATGTAACAAATGTTGTTTGTCAGCTCAAAGCGGATCGAGCAGACACGATTCCAGCTGTATTTACGAAGATACATTTACATTTTGTGGTAACAGGGCATGATGTGAAAGAGAAGCAAGTGGCTAAAGCTGTTGAATTATCAGCCGAAAAGTATTGTTCAGCAAGTAAAATGCTGTCCGATGGTGGTGTTGAAATCACCCATGATTTTGAAATTATTTCTGCTGAATAACTGACTTAATTTTAAAAAAGCCAATCAAAAGATTGGCTTTTTTTTAACGCGTTTTGGCTGCTTAATTTGGTGACTTATCCGATCAAAATTAAAAAAAATAAATTATTACAAAATGTGTATTTGTTCAAAAATAAGCATTTTTGAAACAAGCGTTCAAAGGTTTCTTAGCATTTTTCTTGCTAAATTAAGGTGATAAAAATAATTGTGGGTCAACTCTGGCATTATTTAAGCTCATTCCCCAGTGTAGATGTGGACCTGTTACTCGTCCTGTTTTACCCACCAATCCCAATAATTCACCTTGTTTCAAGATTTGGCCTTTTTCTACATTTATTTTACTGAGGTGGCAAAACATACTGATCAGACCTTGTCCGTGATCAATCATGACAGTATTTCCATTAAAGAAATAACTGCCTGTCGCAACCACCGTTCCCGAAGCTGGCGCAACAACTTTTTGTCCGATTGGGGCAGGGATATCTAAACCAGAATGTGGAGCACGTTCTTCACCATTGAAAAAACGCTTACGACCAAATGAATTACTAAATTTTCCTGCTGTAGGACGGATAAATTTGGGAAAGTCTTTCCATTGTGCAGGGCTAAATGAGCTGTAAACACTGTTTTGTTCTTTCGCTTCTAGGCTATAACGATCAAGTTGTTCCTGATTTGGATTGACATAATCCTGATTTTTTACATTGAGGCGCTGTTCAGCGTATTTAAATGGCTTCACTTCAATATTAATTGGGCCTGTAGAGCTTTGTAATTGCAGTGTACCCAATGGTGCTGAAAGCGGAATACCAAAAACAATATGGTTTACTGAATTTTCACCATCCACGATCAAGACAGGTTTGTCTTGGTAAGTGACATTTAATACGGTTTTAGCAACAGGAATAACCGCTATGCCACCTGCACGACGTGAGTCTTGAGGTAAGGCAAAGGCTTGAGTTGCTATAATTAAGCTAGATAGTAGGAAAAGTTTTTTGATTGAAGGCATAAATAACATACAGGGTTTAATTTTTTGTAGTATCTCGCTTTTTTATTCAGATGCTCAAGCATGTGATTGTTAAATTATAAGACAAGAAAGATGTATGTGATTTACTTTATGCGATTGGTCATAAACATAATAAGCCAGATAATTAAAACAGAAGTGCCATAAAAGACTGTCGTTAATTTGAGTAAATAAATTTAAATTATTAAATATAATTAATAATTCTATTAAATTTGTCTTAATAGTTGATTTTATGTTTTAATCGCTATGTTCTTCATTCAATAACAATAATTGGACTATGTATGACAAAACCTAATTTTTTACATGAATTACCAATTGAACAGTTAAAACAGATGTCTCAAGAAGACATAAAGCAAACAATAAAAGCAGAGCAGCTTTATTTTCGACATAGGCCCAAAAAAATCTATTACCTTGCGGTAAATGGGGCTAAAACTAAAAATGGTGGGTTAGTTAAAGCGAGTGCATTGCAAAGCCGAATAGGTGGATTGCCTATTGCTTTAGTTGGTGACGATGTTATTTACGCAGATGGGACAATTTCTAAAATCATTTCAGGAGCTGGCAAGGGTTGCCTTATAAATGGTCAGTCCGCTGCATTGGTGGGAAGCTCCTTAGAGAATGGTGATGAGATTGTAGATAGCCCTAACATCTCTGTAGCTATAAATATCTTTATTGGTGATAAGACCCCAGAAGGCTTTTTGTGCCAAGAAGGTGTTAATCATGGCTAAAGGTTTTGCAATTCATAACTCTATGACAAATCATGGAGGCATCATTCAAGCAACTCAACAGCGAACATCCCAAATGGGAAATCTATTTCTATGTGCAGGGGATGGTCACTTTTGCCCTAAGTGCAAATGTTGGTCTGAAATTGTTAAAAGCCATGATCATATTATTATGGATGGCAAAGCTGTTGCTTATGTTGATGACTTATTGACTTGTGGAGCTAAAATTTTACCTAAACAAGATCATGTTGTTGGAACAAGCCAGGGGGAGAACTATAGAAGTTCTTCAAGCTCAAAAGAGCCTTTACAAAATAGCTTTATAGATAAAGTAATCTCAACAAATTTTGGTTTGCAGTATCAATTATTAGATGAAACTACGAATGAACCTATCACAGAATTACCTTATAGAATAATAAGAGCTTCAGGTGAAGTTATTGAAGGCATCACGGATGCTGAAGGAAAAACACAAGCCATCAACTCAGGAAATGAAGAAGAACAGATACAATTCATTATCCCTGTCTTATCTGAACCTATGGAAAGTTGGAAGTAAGCTATGAGCGATAGTATAGGGTTACCGAATGGTCAATTTCCTGAAGATGTAGAGCTATGTAAGTATAATTCTTTAACTTGTAACCCAATTTTAAAAGTTGATAATTATTACAAGGCAGCACCATATAATTTCTTTTTGATAGTTGGTATTGGTCACAGGCCGAACTTACTAATAAACTTGAAGTTTTGTTAGCTGTACGTTTTGGACTAGAATATGATATTAATAAATTAGGTGATGGCATGCTTAGCAAGCTCTCATTTAATACTCAAATGTATATAAAATTCAGCCGGTACGTTAAAAAACATGCTCAAAAAGAAGCTTTTCAGATTATTCATGAATTTGAAAAAACAGCATTTAGTCTAAAAGTGAAAACTGGCTTTTCACCTACAGATGTTATGCTTATTTTGGGAATCAAAAATGCCATGGATATTAAGCAAGTTCTCTTAAATACAAGGGCGTTGGCTCGTAATAATTATTGCCCTTTATATATTAATAGACAAACTTTTAATAGAATTTTTAAACAAGACTATCATGCAGGAATGGTCAAACAATTAACAGATGACAGAACCTATAGAGGGGAAGGTCCTCTCACCCCATTTCCACCAAATAGGTATTAAAATGAAAAAAAGAATACTTTTTATTTGCTTTATCTCTGTTAGTTTAAGTGCTTGTTCTAATGCTACTGAATTAGACAGTAAGGAATTAAAGCAATCATTTGAATCTTCAAGTGCTTATTTCTCTTTGGATACAACAATTTATAAGGTAATAGATAAAAAAATCAAGAGTGAAGTATCTGATGCTATTTATGATTCAGCATTAATGAAAGTGTCTATTTTAAAAGCTTATGAAGAACAAAGTCTTTTCAATGGAAAAATAGAAAATGATGCATTGCCTAGCTTAATTTCCGACTATTGTTGGATAGGGAAGTTTGTATCTGATTATAGCAAGATTAGACCCACTACAAATCAGGAAGATTTAAAGACGCTTAAATGGCTGGAAGATAAGCGTATTAAATGGAAGGCTATCATTCAAAAGAATTATGCTGATCCAAGATTTGTTAGCTTGAAAGATTACTGTCCTTACTAACAGGTACTGCTTACATAATTTACTTCAAAGTTATGAGTAATCTAATTTTAGAAATGATCTAAAATTAGATCAATGAAAATAACCATCTTAATATAAGGGAGTAGGTAATTATGAAATTTAAATTTTTAATTCTAATATTAATACCAATGGTATCGATAGGATGTTCTGCTAATGAAATAACAAAAAAAGACATTCAAAAATACGTAGAAACAAGTGATGTATTTATCAATATTGATACACCTATTTATAGGTTAGCTGACACGACTAAGAAAAATGCGATGGCTGACGCAATTTATAAATCATCATTAGCTAAGCTTTATTTTTTAGAAAGTTATGAGAAAGAGCTATTCCCTATTTACAATCTGGAAGACCAGATGATGTCTGAAAACTTCTTTGGCTATTGTTGGATGGGAAAATTCATCAATGATTATAAATCCTTTGCCCCCAAGCCTTCTTTAGTAGATGTTGAAACATTGCAATGGCTGGATAAAAAGCGCGCTATATGGGCTCAGCATATTAGTAAAAAATTTGGGAATGATACGTCTGTTAAAAATTACTGTCCCTACTAATATTTAATCCCAAGATATGATGAATAGAATAATATGATTTTTAGACAATTAACTCTCTTTGCTTTACTACCTTTTATTACTCTGGGTTGTTCTGCAAATAAGTCAGAAGTGGACTTTGTACAAAAATATATTGAAACAAGTGAAGTGTTTATTAGCTACGATATTCCAGTATATCGAGCTGCTGATGTAACCAAAGAAAATGTGGTTTCTGATGCAATATATAAATCCTCATTAGCAAAACTGTTTTCAATGTATGCGTATGAACAACAATTTCCTGAAAAGTATGTTGTAGAAGACCATACGGATCCTAAGAATTTTTTTGGTTATTGTTGGATGGGGAAATTTGTGACAGATTACAAACCATTTGCTCCAAAACCCTCTTTAGCTGATATTGAAGCATTGCAGTGGCTAGATAAAAAGCGTGCTATATGGAGCCAGCATATTAGTAAAAATTTTGGCAAAAATACATCCGTTAAAAATTACTGTCCTTACTAACAGGTACAGCCGATATATTTATTTTAAAGTTATGAGTAATATAGTCTTAAAAATGTTGCAAAAATAGGTTGATAAAAATAATGGTAAATCAATCTGATTTAAGCTAATTAGCGACTTAATTAGTTTGTTGGAGTGTAGTGTTTTATCGAATTGAGAGGATATTTTTAGTCATTGGATGAATTACAGACTCCATTCAAAAATAGATTATACAATCACCACCTCGAAAAATCGCATGCCTAATTAATTAAGCATGTGATTATGATCGATCAATAAAGCCTTTGAAAACTAAGCTTTAAAAGCTAAAGTTTAAAATTAAGATTTATAAGGTTTAGCACGGCGCAGTTGATGCAATACTGAAACCAATAAATCAATTTCCTCAGTGGTATTATAAAACGCAAGAGAAGGGCGTACCGTACGTTCAACACCGAAACGGCGTAAGATCGGTTGAGCACAATGATGCCCAGTACGCACGGCGATACCATATTGGTTGAGTACTTTCCCGACCTCTTCCGTTTCATAGCCTGCCAGTGTAAAAGACATCACACTGGCTTTATTTAATGCAGTACCAATCAGGCGTAGTCCAGAAACGCTTTGTAGTGCATGTTGACCATATTCAAGCAAGTCATGTTCATAACGTGCAATGTTATGGATTCCAATACTTTCTACGTATTCTAAAGCAGCACCTAAGCCAACAGCATCTGCAATATTCCCCGTACCTGCTTCAAATTTATTTGGTGCAGGTTGATAGACCACATTCTCAAACGTCACATCCTGAATCATATTCCCGCCGCCTTCCCATACAGGCATGCTATCAAGTAATTCAGACTTGGCATAGACAGCGCCAATACCTGTTGGGCCAAAAACTTTATGCCCAGAAAACACAAAGAAATCGGCATCTAAGGCAGTAACATTGGTGGGCATGTGCGAAACAGACTGAGCACCATCAATCAAAACTCGCACACCTGCTGCATGCGCCAATGCAATAATTTCTTGAGTAGGCGTTACAGTACCCAAGGCATTAGAAACCTGTGTAATTGAAACCAGCTTGGTTCTAGGATTGAGCAATTTTACAAACTCTTCAATCTGAATCTGACCAGTATCATCTACAGGAATTACACGGAGTTTTGCTCCAGTTTCTTTACTGAGTTGGTACCAAGGCACAATATTGGCATGATGCTCAAGATGGGACACAATAATTTCGTCTCCCGCTTGAATATTCTGTTTACCCCACGATTTTGCGATTAAGTTAATGCCTTCTGTTGTACCTCGAACAAAGACGATATTTTTTGCTGAAGCGGCCCCAATAAAGCGAGCCACAACATCACGTGCATGCTCATAAGCATCACTGGCCCGTGCTGCAAGTTCATGTGCTGCACGGTGAATATTCGAATTTTCATGTTGATAGAAATATGAAATTCGATCGATGACCGCCTGAGGTTTATGGGTGGTGGCTGCATTATCCAACCAAACCAATTGCTTACCATTTACACGTTCTTGTAGGATGGGAAAATCCCGACGGATTTGCAAAATATCAATGGGTTGATAGTTCTGAGCATTCGCTGGTATTTGCACATCTGAATGCGGACGAGCAGTTTCAATGGTAGGTGATTGAAGAAAATAATAACCAGATGCTGCGGTTGCAGGTTTGTCGTTACGATCTTGTAATACACTTTTTAATTGCTGGTCATCAGTCACATGATAATCATCAAAAGCATATGGATTTTTAAGCACATCAGTTTGAGCAGTATTGGTATTTACTGTTTGGGCACTGGCAACTTCAGGGTGAGGCAGATCCAAAAAGTAATAACTCGATTGCGCTTGATGTGGCGCAATCGTTGTTAGGTTTGATGGTGCAGTGTGTTGTGTGATTGGTGTAGGATTCAAAGACAAATCTAGCTTTTGTCCGACCGCAAGTGGATCAGGAGTATTTGCACCCCCAACAATGGGCGAGGAAGATAGAATTCTACGCTCAGGATGGTCGGCGGTCGGTTCTACATAGTGATGTGTAGAATCTGGATTTAAATTTGCCTGTTGCACAATGGCAGGTATACGCCCAGACAAAGCAGTAATTGGGTCTTTAGGCTGTGGTTGATGACTAATACCTTGAGATCGTTGATCGGGTAGATCAAAGTTAAAACCTTGTGGGTTTTGTTTGGGTAAAGCCGAAAAAAATTCAGCAGCCAATTGTGCAAGGACAGATTCACTGATGGGTGCATCAGCAATATGATCAGAAGAAATATCTGGAGTAGATTGATTACTTGTAAGTTGTTGGATAGTCATGGTACTTGTCTACCTCCACATCTTCGAGCACAGCGAGTGCATCATCTGTCAACACAGCAAGAGAACAATATAAGGAGATTAAGTAAGAGGCGATTGCATTACGATTGATGCCCATAAAGCGTACAGATAGGCCTGGTGCCTGTTCACCTGCAAGACCGGGTTGAAATAAGCCAACAACACCTTGACGCTTTTCACCAACGCGTAACAGGATGATTTTAGTTTTGCCGTCTTCAACTGGAATTTTATTTGAAGGAATCAGTGGAATACCGCGCCAAGTGATGAACTGTGAACCAAATAGGCTTACGGTTGGTGGTGGAACACCACGACGGGTACATTCACGTCCAAATGCCGCAATCGCATCGGGATGTGCTAAGAAGAAGCCCGGTTCTTTCCAAACTTTGCGCAATAAATCATCAAAATCATCTGGTGTAGGTGCACCCGTCAAAGTGGAAATACGTTGCTCATCTGCAACACTTGCCAACAAGCCATATTCAGGATTATTGATCAATTCACTTTCTTGACGTTCTTTAATGGTCTCGATGGTTAAGCGTAACTGTTCTTTGATTTGATCATGAGGACTACTATATAAGTCAGAAACACGGGTATGAATATCCAGAACTGTGGAAACACCATTTAAAAAATATTCACGTGGATTAACTTCATAATCGACAAAAGTTTGTGGAAGTGTTGCTTCATCACGTTGTGTACACGCCACCTGAATGTCATCGGTATTGCTGACTTTGTTGACACGGTAAATACCCGCTTCAACAGGGGTCCATTGCAATAAATGTGTTAGCCAACGTGGTGTAATGGTGGAGAGTTGCGGTACTGTTTTTGTCGCATTGGCAAGTTGACGAGCTGCTTGATCATTCAATGCTTGGCGTGTGACTTCTTGGTTCTTAGCCATGTTTTAATCCTTGGTGGTATTGGAAATTAATTATTGATTACTGGTTTGATTTAAAAATGCTGTTGTTATCTTCTCCAATAAAGTAAAAATTTTGCTCTTGGGGTTTAATTGCGCTGTATATTTATTGGATTAATTTGAGGTTTATTGCGTGCGTTTTATTGCCATTTTCGAGGATTGATAAAAATCATAAGGGGAATAAAGCGAAAGCCTTATTCCTGACGCCAAGGTAAGTTGTGGAAACGCCATCCATTGAAAGAACCACGATGATCATTTTCATCAAGGTCGCCTTCAAAGCCTTGTTCGATATTGTAAATATTTTCAAAACCCGCATTAAAAGCCACATTTGCAGCAGCAGCGGAACGTTTACCACTGCGACAAAGCAGAAGAATAACCTTGTCTTTTCCAATTTTAGTTTCAAGTTCTTTGGCAAAGCGTGGATTGCGGTTTAGTGCAGTTCCTGTTGCCCAAGGAATATGAATGGTATCTTCTACATAACCCACAAATTTACGTTCTTCGTTGGTGCGTACGTCGACAATCACCACATGTCCTGCTTTAAACAAAGCCCATGCTTCATGAGGTAAAATCGTTCCAGTAAATTCTAGATAATGATCTTCAACACGTTGTTTTGCTTGTTCAAAGATATTTTCAATTTGAGCCGTTGTTAATTCGGTAAAGTGTTGCTGATTTAAACTCGTCATTTCAATTGCCTTTTTTGAGACTTAAATCACGTCTAAGTCATCATGTATCAGATGTATTGATAACAACTATAATGATTTTATATATTCAATAAATTAATAAAAATTGAATTGCTTATTCTTATTTTGAAATAAGGTTTAAATGATTTTTAAAGATATCTTTATACGAAGAATGTTTATCTACAAGATTGCTAATAAAATAGTATCAAGGGTCTGCTAGCATTTCATATTATAGTTTGCGTTGTAAGTTAAAATGAGCACGAGGCGTATATGTCGTAACGCATGGGATAAGGAGAATAGCCAGCTTATTTCTGCGTTTTATAATGTAGGCTGAGATAATTTTAACGATAACCGAGAGTAAGAACAAAGCACTGCTTTGTTTGCAGTCTAAAGCGTAGTTGAGAGACTAGAGTGTTTTTTGCCACTACTTCGTTACGAACTACTCATTTAGATGACTAAATTTCGTATTTCGTGCCTCGGATCGCCTAAAAAATACTCGTCGTCGCAAACATAAACGAATTGCCAACAGACCCTGTTCATTCAAAGTGAATAATAAAATTTCATGTTAAGCGCATGGATTGTGAAAAGTCATTTCAGTAGGTAAATATATGACCCAATGGAATATCCCCAATATTGTGGATGAGCTACAACAAGCTCGAAATGAATGGCGTACTCAACGTAAAAGCTTAAAAGACTTTGGCGGTAGGGAATTACCTTCAAAAGATGAAATTAAGAAAATCATGAATGATCTGTGTGGCATCTTGTTCCCTATGCGACTGGGGCCACCTGACCTACGCCAACAAAGTGAAAATTTTTATATTGCACATGCACTTGAGAAAACTTTGCACTCATTATTGGAGCAAGTCAAACTTAATTTAACCTATGATTATAAATATAAAAAGCACAACGAAAATGCCGATGTGATTGAGGTATTGGCACAAAGTATCGTCAGTGAATTTGCGCAAAAATTACCAGATTTACGCCGTATTTTAGATACAGATGTGATTGCGGCCTATGATGGTGATCCAGCAGCGCGAAGTGTCGATGAGGTTTTATTGTGTTATCCGGGTATTTTGGCAATTATTTACCATCGTATTGCACATGAGTTTTATAAAAAAGACTTGTCACTGTTGGCACGTTTAATTGCTGAGATTGCACATTCAAAAACTGGCATTGATATACACCCAGGCGCACAAGTCGATCAAGGTTTCTTTATTGATCATGGTACAGGTGTGGTGATTGGTGAAACCTGTATTATTGGTAAAAATGTGCGGATTTACCAAGCCGTAACGCTTGGTGCTAAACGTTTTGAAATTGATGATTCTGGGCGTTTACAGAAAGAATATGCACGTCACCCAATCGTAGAAGACAATGTAGTGATCTATGCAGGTGCAACTATTCTTGGGCGTATTACCATTGGTCAGGGTGCTGTAATCGGTGGAAATGTATGGATTACCCAAAGTGTTGCAGCAAATAGTGCAGTTTCTCAAAGTTCTGCAACCAAGTCAGAAGTGTAAGTGTATTGAAAGCTTAATGAGTAGCTTAGCTTAAAATTTTATTGGGTTAAAATGCTTCATTAAGAAAGTGGAATGATGTAGTAAGTCTGATCAACCGAGATGATCAGTTTATTTCTGATTTGATATATCCAAGCAGTGTCAATGGGCAGCTTAAATTGTTTATTTTGCCCATGTTGTTTGATTTCAAATACGTCATAGCCAATAGGTGTAAACCAGAATATATAATGATTTCCTGAACCTTGCACATCATCAATACTTTGATATTTTAGATATTTGGCATTTACAGTGGATAACTCTACTGGCTTTTTGCATTCAGGCAGTCTTATCTCATCTTCCAACTGTGGCAGAAATTTGGAAAAATCGCGACTATAGAGATAACTTTGAGGTGTTTTTAAGAGCTGTGTTTCGTGATCAAGAATTAAATAACATTCTGCTTGGTGCTGTTGTAGGTAAAGCTTTAACTGTTGAATGAGTTTTAAATTAAAAGGTTCGGCAGGTTGAGCTGGGTAATCATCTGGTGAAAAATCACGTTTTGGTTGTTCAGGCTTGTTTCTAAAAATATCTTTGAAATTTTCGATTACAGATTGCTGCTGTTGTTTAAGTTCTTTTTGAGCTTCTGCGGCTGCTTTGGCTGAAACATATTGAGGATCAAAATAAACCGTTGTGCCATATTCTAAGACTTTCTTTTGATATGTTTTTTCTTGCACCATTTGCTCTAAAATTGTCTGAGCAAATGCGGTATAGGAAAATGAAGTCATGGCCGTTGAATTTTGTGTCTGTGCATTGAACAAATAAGCTTGCATTGGATCATTCACACCAGATTGAAAGGTTTTTATAGTGATGAGAAAGTGATTGTGATTTAAGGTGACAATTTTATCGATCAATTGATTTGTTTGCGCAGCAATGAAATGAGGCTGAATCTGTTGATCATGATTTAGATCATAAGTACATATTTTAAAATTCTTTACAGGATTTTGTTTTACATGACTTTCAGGGCAATTGTAGACAATAAAATTTTCATTGATGGCTTTTCTATTCATATCATCAGACGTTTTAAACCATGTGAATTCTATGCCTGATATATTCGGTGTTAATTGCTGGATATGTTGGTGCGGAAATTCTTCACTATTTGGCGCTTTGTAGCCACAGGCATACAGTGCAGATACTGCAATTAATACAGATAATGATTTACCGAAAGTCAACATTGTTCTTATACTAAAATCTCTCAATACTCCTTACTCTAAAAGCATATCGTTGAAAATACAAACGCTTAAAAAACTAATCTTCTATATTTTTCCATCAGCTTACTTGAAAAATAACGTTTCAGCACAGATATTAATACTGAAATCTATTCCAAGTGTTTTGGTAAGCTTTTGAAAAATATATAAATTAATTCACTATTGCTATTGAAATCGAAAAAAACGTTCCCATTTATTATTCAAGTACAAAATTTGTTGTGAGGAATAACAAGAATGCGATTTGAAAAATTTACGAACCGCCTGCAGCAAGCCTTATCTGATGCACAATCTCAGGCAATGGGTAATGATAATACCGCAATTGAGGGTATTCATATTCTTTCTGTTTTATTGGAAGAACCATCCAATCTTAGCCTGTTGCAACAGTCAGGCGCCAATCTACCCGAGTTAAAAACAAAACTGCAAAAAGCCTTAACAGATGCGCCAAAAATTGGAACACCGACTGGGGATATCAATTTAAATCCTGAAGCTGTGCGTGCGCTTAATTTGGCAGACAGTTTTGCTCAAAAAGCAGGAGATGAATTTTTATCTACGGATTGGGTGATCTTGGCACTTGCTGAAACAGGTGCAACCAAAACATTGTTAACCAGTGTAGGTGTAACAACCGACAAACTACGCAAAGCAATTGAAAATATTCGAGGTGGCGAACAAGTTATGGCAAATAACCATGAAGATCAGCGAGATTCACTCAATAAATATACTGTAGATCTTACGGCACGTGCTGCGGAAGGCAAACTCGACCCTGTAATTGGCCGTGATGAAGAAATTCGTCGTACCATCCAAGTGTTGTCACGTCGAACTAAAAATAATCCTGTATTGATTGGTGAACCGGGTGTCGGTAAAACAGCGATTGTGGAAGGTTTGGCACAGCGTATTATCAATGGTGAGGTACCTGAAGGCTTAAAGGGTAAACGTGTTTTATCGTTAGACTTAGGCTCGTTGTTGGCTGGTGCAAAATACCGAGGTGAGTTTGAAGAACGTTTAAAAGCAGTACTCAAAGATTTAGCTAAATTTGATGGCGAAATCATCCTGTTTATTGATGAGCTACATACGCTTGTTGGTGCGGGTAAAGGTGATGGCGCAATGGATGCAGGTAATATGTTAAAACCTGCATTGGCACGTGGTGAATTACGTTGTGTGGGTGCAACAACACTGGATGAGTATCGCCAATTTATTGAAAAAGATGCAGCTTTGGAACGTCGTTTCCAAAAAGTTCTGGTGGATGAACCAAGTGTTGAAGACACCATTGCAATTTTACGTGGTCTAAAAGACAAATATGCAACGCATCATGGTGTGCAAATTCTCGATTCTGCAATCATTGCAGCCGCGAAAATGTCACATCGCTATATTACAGACCGTCAATTGCCAGATAAGGCGATTGATTTGATCGATGAAGCAGCATCACGTATCAAAATGGAAATTGACTCAAAACCTGAGCCACTTGACCGTTTAGACCGCCGTTTAATCCAATTAAAAATGCAATTGGAAGCGGTGAAAAAAGATGCAGATTCAGTCAGTAAAGCTGAAGTTGAGCATTTGGAAAAACAAATTGCAGATGTTGAAAAAGAATATAGTGATTTGGAAGAAATTTGGATTGCAGAAAAGCGTTTAGTCGATGGTACAAATCAGGCGCAAATCGAACTTGATAAAGCACGTACTGCATTTGAAAAAGCGCAACGTGAAGGTGATTTGGCAGAAGCAAGTCGTTTGCAATATGGGGTGATTCCAGAGTTGCAAAAACGCTTAAATGAAGAAGAGGTTGCGGAAGTCAATGAAGAGCCGAAACTGATTCGTACCAAAGTGACTGAAAATGAAATTGCAGAAGTGGTTAGTGCTGCAACCGGTATTCCTGTGTCAAAAATGCTACAAGGCGAGCGTGAGAAATTGCTTCATATGGAAGATTTCTTACACAACCGTGTGGTGGGACAAGATGAAGCTGTAGTAGCTGTTTCAAATGCAGTTCGCCGTTCACGTGCGGGCTTATCTGATCCAAATCGTCCAAGTGGTTCGTTCTTATTCCTTGGACCAACAGGGGTGGGTAAAACTGAGTTAACCAAGGCTTTAGGTAACTTCTTATTTGACAGTGATGATGCGATTATTCGTATCGATATGTCAGAGTTTATGGAAAAGCATTCGGTGAGTCGCTTGGTGGGTGCGCCTCCGGGTTATGTGGGTTATGAAGAAGGTGGTGTTTTAACTGAAGCAGTACGCCGCAAACCGTACAGTGTGGTGTTATTTGATGAAGTTGAAAAAGCCCATCCAGATGTATTCAACATCTTATTGCAAGTGTTGGATGATGGTCGATTAACAGACTCACAAGGCCGTGTGATTGACTTTAAAAATACCGTGATTGTGATGACATCGAACTTAGGTTCAAGTGATGTACGTGAACTCGGTGAAGGTGCTAGTGATGAAGATGTTCGTTTAACGGTGATGAATGCCGTATCACAACATTTCCGTCCTGAGTTTATTAACCGTATCGATGAATTGGTGGTGTTCCACTCGTTGAAAAAATCACAAATTCGTGGCATTGCGGATATTCAATTGGATCGTTTACGTTCACGTTTATCTGAACGCGACATTGGATTGAAAGTCGATGATCAGGCCTTTGATATTCTGATTGATGCTGGTTTTGATCCTGTATATGGTGCGCGTCCACTTAAACGTGCAATTCAACAACAGGTTGAAAATCCATTGGCTCAGCAAATCCTTGCTGGTCAATTTGCAGCAGGTGATACCATCTTAATCAGTGCTGAAAATGGTCAACTTGATTTTGGTAAATTAAAATTAAGTTAATTTACCCAGCAGTATAACCGAAGCCAACTACCGTAAGGTGGTTGGCTTTTTTATTGGATACGCATTTATATTTTTGCGTGTTACAGATTCCGATCAGTAGGACTTTTGCGTTCTGCATAAGTGTAAGCATTGGTGCAAGGGGAAGTAATATTGATGGATAGCACTTGTGAAGGGTAATTGAGGTTGATTGAGTAGTAGGATGCCAGATTAATAATTTCTGCATTATAGCGAAAACATTATATATCGCAGAATTAATACAAAGGTTTAAAGCCTGTTTAACTCCCCCAATCAAGCATCCAGAGCTATAGGGATGTATAGATTTATAAACCATTTAAAAGAAGCAATCGGCATAGCCTTGGCTTTTTATCGTATTATTTTAATCATCAGATATTTATGCGTGTTTATTTAGGTTTTACCTATTATCGGGTTTTTCATGAATTTATTGAAAAAACGGTCAAAAATTGATAGTTTTTCAATGAGGAATAATAAGAAAGGAAAAGTTGATCATGATGATCAAAGATAAGGACAAATCTGATTATTTAAAAATACTCGGTTTTCTCTTGATGGCATTTAGTTCGATAGAGGCATTGGCAGATAAATTAGATGATCAAGATCTTGCGGAGCAATCTGTAGGTGTGGTTAAACTGTCCCCCATTATTATTAAAGCTGTCAAGGATAATGCACAACAACCTGTCGAAGAGCAAAATAACCTGCATAAACAAGTTGCTCAGGAGAGGTCAGACGATGCTAAAAAAGATGAAATTTATTCTACCGTATTAACTGATTTCGAGTGGCAGAAAAAAGACCCAGATCCAAATCAACCTGGGGATAAATATTTAAAACCACTTGAAAAATATAGAATAATTGAGATTGGCTATAATCCATATCAACGCCATGATGTGAGAATAACAACTCAAGATCGTGTCACACTTTATATAGGACATGAAATTGACCCCGTGGCTTATAAATAAGCCCGAGGTCTAGTATGATTAAACAGGGAAGTGTTTAATTTTCCATGCTCTATGGATTTTTTGATTACGTTTGAAATCTAAGCCAATCGTTTCATTGGTGATCTCTTGTACATCAAACATTGCATCGATTTCTTCATCCATCTCAAAACCACGGTAGTTATTTGAGAAATACAACGTTCCCTCGGTGGTTAGACGGTTCATTGCACGTTTAAGTAAAGAAATATGGTCACGTTGCACGTCAAAAGTACCGTAGAATTTCTTTGAATTTGAGAAGGTTGGTGGGTCAATAAAAATCATGTCATATTGTTCATGACCTTCTTTTAACCATTCAAAACAATCACTTGAGAAGAATTGATGCTGTTCATCTGGGTGATCAACCGTTAAGCCATTTAAGACAAAGTTTTCTTTAGACCAATTTAGGTAAGTATTGGATAAGTCAACACTTGTCGTACTTGCAGCACCACCTAAAGCAGCGTGTAGACTTGCTGTAGAGGTATAACTATACAGGTTCAGGAAATGTTTTCCTTTAGCTTCAGCTGCAATACGTAGACGCATTTGACGGTGATCTAGGAATAATCCAGTATCCAAATAATCAGTCAAGTTGATTAAAATTTTGGCTTTACCTTCTTGTACGATAAAACGTTTAGATGCTGTGCTTTGTTTTGCGTACTGAGTTTTACCTTCTTGACGGGCACGGGTTTTGATAAAGATCGCATCACGACCTAAACCTGTTACAGCACGGATTGAAGCCAAAGCAAGGTTAAAGCGTTTTTTGGCTTTTTCAGGGTCAATGGTTTTTGGTGGTGCGTATTCTTGAACATGTAAACGATCACCATACAAATCTACAGCGACATTAAAGTCTGGTAAATCTGCATCATAGAGACGTAAACAATAAATATCTTCTTTTACAGCCCATTTTTTCAAAGCTTGCATATTTTTTTGCAAACGATTGGTAAAGTCTTCTGCGCCTTCAATTTTTTCAAATTGTTGAGGTTGCCAATCTGCAAGGAAAGGTTTAACCACAGCTGCTGGCTTAATATCACCAAAACGAATATAAATTGGCAATTTACCATTCATTAAACGTAAGATTTGTGGATTGTTAAATGCCAATACATCAGCTTGTTCAACAGCCGCTGCGATAACGGCAGCATGCTGATTGGGGAAATTCTTTTGTAGAAGTGCTGACAGACCCAGATATAAAGCTCGGTTAGAGGCTTTTTCCCCTAAACGCTCACCATAAGGTGGATTGGTGACAATAAATGAAGTTTTGCCTTCTGCTTGGAAATCAGGCCAATCTGCTAAAGTACGCTCTTCAATTTGAATTTGATCCAGTTGTTGCTCAAATCCAGCAGCAATAATATTTTGTTTGGTTGCTTTTACTGCTTCCCAATCTGCATCATAGGCATAGAATTTAGGTAAAGGTTGTTCTAAGGCAACTTTATGACGTTCAGCTGCTTCAGCTTTAATCGACATCCATAACTCATGATCATGTCCATTCCAGCCATTAAAGCCGAAACGGCGCACTAAACCAGGTGCACGATCAGTCAGAATCATCAATGATTCAATAATAAAGGTTCCTGAACCACACATTGGGTCAAGAATTATTTCTGGATTGCGTTGTTTAAGCTGTGCTTTTTGTAGGATAGCGGCGGCTAGATTTTCTTTTATTGGGGCATCTGTCATAAAACGACGATAGCCACGCTTATGTAAAGAATCTCCAGATAAATCTAAACAATAGGTATGTTCAGTTTTTCCAGCAAGCACGTACAGGGTAATTTCAGGCTGTTTAATGTCGATACTTGGACGTTTACCGACAGCTTCCATGAAAGAATCAACCACACCATCTTTAACACGTAAAGTCGCAAACTGTGTATTGACTTTAATATCACGTTCTACGTGAAGACGAATTGCGAAAGTACTTTGTGGTGCAAAAATAAGTGACCAATCAAAATTGATCGCACCTTCATAAAGTTCTTCTGCAACGTCACGTGCGTCATGGGTAAATTCAAGTTCATGAACATGGATCGGTGTTAGTACACGAGAAGCCAAACGTGACCACATACAAACACGGTATGCATCTTCGAGTTTGCCTTTAAAGATTAAACGTCCAGGAAATTTTTCAATATCTTGAATCCCTAAACCTTGAATTTCTTCTTGCAGTAAGGTTTCTAGTCCATCTGCACAGGTAACCCAATATGTAGAAAGACGTGGTTTCGAATTCATGAATATTTCCAAAGACATTAAAAAAGCAATCGCGTATTTTAGCGTATTTTGATGACGAAAACTTATAGAATGGCCTTTTAAGTCCGAAATTTTATAAAAAGTACCAAATTCAGTTAAAAATTTGGGTTTTTTGCTTGAAATATATTCAAATATCAATATGTAGATAAGATCAAATAACGAATTTAAAAAATGCTCAGTCTTATTGTTTCAATGTTTATTTTTTCGCTGTCTATGTCGATTTCACCGGGACCTGTGAATTTGACCATTTTAACCAGCAGTATGAATTATGGTGTAAAAGCAACTTTTGCATTTATTTCAGGGGCGACCATTGGTTTTACCTTGTTATTGGCATCAGTCTGTTTTGGTTTGTATCAAATGATTGTGATCTATCCTGTACTTCTTGATGTGATCACGATTTTAGGTACAGTTTTATTGTTGTGGATTGGGCTCAATATTCTACGTGCAAAAGGGACCGTTATCTCAAGTCAACCCCATGATGAAGCAAAAATACCAACCTTTATACAAGGTGCGTTGATGCAATGGCTAAATCCTAAAGCATGGATTGCCGCAGTGGCAGGTACAGGGCTATTTTCAACGGGGCATATCCATGCTGTTTTATTGGTTTTTGTAGCGATTTATTTTGTTGTCTGTTATCTATCTTTAGTACTGTGGGGGATTGCTGGTGAAAAGTTAGCAAGCTTTTTAAATACAGGAAATCGAGCACGTCTTTTTAATATCGTGATGGGTGTGTTATTAATTTTGATTTCATTGGAAATGTGTTGGCGCTATTTTTATCATTAAAATTTGATTTAACTTTCTTACATTCAATGTAAGGCTTAAACATGGATTTATTTTTACAATTGCACTGATGTATTGAACAGAATAGTGTCGCTGATAATCATGATGCTTTAGTTTATAGGCTAGGTCAAATGACTAAAAAGCAAAAAAATCGAAACATTGAGCAAAGCTCTGAAATATTTGAAGTATTACTGATTTGCATCAAGTCATTGATCATAAATGAAGCTTATGTTTTTGTATGAACTTTTAGAAACTCTTGGTTATCAATTCATTTTTGTATTTTTGAATCATAGATGGTGATCCTATAGTGGGGCGACAGGGATGTCGCCGTTGGGCGGGGGTAAAGGACGTACCCCTCGCACGACGGAAGATTTTTGTCACTTTTCATCTCTGAAAAGTGAGGCATCGCCTACGCAAAGCTATTTAAACTTTGAATATAAGATGTGGCATTGCAAGATTTTTAGAATTAAACAATTTATTTTTCTCATGTAATTGATTTAATTTAAAATATTGATTAAGAGAAATTATATTCTTGTGCCTGAGTTTTTTGACAGGTTGAATATAGTTCATGATGAGCGCAAAGTGCATACGGGACAATTTCTAGATCTATTTGAAGGTCCGCAATGTGTGGGTCGAGTTCTAGTCGGTAAACTTTTAAATAGAGAATAATGTGTATGCATTATTAATTCATTTTATGGCGTGATTTTGGTACACAATTTGCTTAATTATCCATCGTATTGGCTCAGAAATTTAATTGAATTTTTAATGAATTAATAAATACGGGGATTTCTATGCAAGATCTTAACAACAGCAGATTTATTGCACATGCAGATGCGTTTTCCATTGGGGCATTAATCTTAACGCGATTAAGACGTGTGACAGGACGTGTGATTGATGTGATGTATTTAGTGGATAATAAAAGCTATGCACAGTATGTGATTGATATGTCATTGGCGACTCAAGATCCAGAATTAAATCGTCATGCCTTGCGCTTACAGCATTTATTAGAACAGGAACAACCAGCTTCCTCTGTGAATACAGTAACGACAACGCAAGTCGAACAAAGCGAGGAAGCATATGTTTCTGGTGCAACAGAAGAAGAAATTTATCGAGCGCAAGTTTCACATCACTATATTGGTGCATTGAGATAAGTCGGGCAATAAGCTCTAACTATAGCGTTAGAGCTTAATTGATACAGTGTGATTAAAATAAAAACTCATTTATAGTATTTTTAAGCTGAGGATAAGCTGTGAGACAATCACTTGAGTTATACGAAATTCAATGCAGAAATTAGCAAATATTTAAAAAACCACCAAATGATTTACGTGGGTACGGCTGATGAGTCGGCACAACAAACTGAGCTACGATTAAGTCATTATCATCAGGCAAAGGTTGCTGTGTTTAAACTGTGGATTGAACAGAAAAAATATAAAGAATTAATCTCCTGTGCACATGGGCGTTGGTATCCTTATGAGGATTTTACTCTGCCATTAGCACAATATTTTGCTGCTCAACAGGATTTGCCACATTTAAAATTTCTTTGTGAACACGAGATCCGCTTTCGTTTAGAAGATACCTTAAAGTGCTTAAAACGTGTAAAAGAATATGATGTGACATTAACCAATATACAAATATCGGAATATCAATTGCATGATTTTGATTCACAAAAGTACCATCCAATAGCAGAATTACTTAAATGGCGTAATCAAGCCTTGCTGCGAATAGATGCTTATATTGAGCTGTTAAAAGATCAATCAGATATTGACTACCTCAATATGATTCAGCAACTTCGAGAAAAATTGATAAACTTAACACTCAAACTTGCAGACTTAAAGCAGATCAAATTTAAAATTTGATCGCTGACTTTTATGACTATTTGTCCAAAACTTCAACTGCCAAAGAAAAAGAAAATCTGTATAATACGTTAACTTAACCTCTAAGGAATCTCTCATGCACTTGGCGGCATTGCATACACCGAGTCAGATTCAACTCAATAATGACGGAAACTTAAAGCATTTCCTGACCATCGAAGGTCTTTCTAAAGCAACCCTCACCAAAATTCTAGATACAGCCCATTCCTTTATAAATGATCAAAATCAACTGATAACGACACCACTTTTAGAAGGTCGTACAGTGATGAACTTATTCTTTGAAAATTCGACACGTACACGAACTACTTTTGAAGCGGCTGCAAAACGGTTATCTGCAAATGTATTGAATATTGATATTGCACGATCAAGTACTTCAAAAGGGGAAACATTGCGCGATACGCTATGGAACCTCGAAGCGATGGCAGCAGATATTTTTGTTGTGCGCCACTCTTCATCAGGCGCAGCACATTTTATTGCTGAAACAGTTTGTCCACACGTTGCAATCATCAATGCTGGAGATGGGCGTCATGCTCATCCCACACAAGCAATGTTAGATATGTTAACCATTCGCCGTGAAACGAAAAAGAATTTTGAAGACATTAGTCTGGCGATTATTGGTGATATTAAGCATTCGCGTGTGGCACGTTCAGATATCGCAGCGTTACAGACTTTAGGTTGTAAAGATATTCGTGTAATTGCACCAAACACTCTGCTTCCGTGTGGTTTTGATGAGTATGGTGAAGGTGTTCGCTTGTTCAATAAAATGGATGAAGGCATTAAAGACTGTGACGTGATCATTACTTTACGTATTCAAAATGAACGTATTGATTCACCAGCTTTGTCATCACAAGCTGAATTTTACAAAATGTATGGTTTAAATAAAGATCGTCTTGCCATGGCTAAACCTGATTGTATTGTTATGCATCCGGGACCGATGAATCGTGGTGTAGAGATTGATTCTAGTATTGCTGATGGTGCACAGTCGGTAATTTTGCATCAAGTGACCAATGGTATTGCAGTGCGAATGGCTGTTTTGGCTTTGGCAATGCAAGGTCAGTTGCAAGAGAAAGGTTTGTTAGAAGCGATTGTGGTTTAAGGTTTAAGGATAAAGTCATGAGTAGTGTAAAAATTGAAAATGTACGTGTCTTAGACCCAATTAAAAAAACTGACACTGTACAAACGGTTTATGTTGAACATGGAAAAATAGTCGAATCATCTGCCAATGTCGTAGATACCATTGACGGACAAGGCAAATGGTTGATACCGACCATGGTTGATTTGTGTGCACGGTTACGTGAGCCAGGTCAGCAACAGCATGGTACCTTGAAGTCAGAAGGTAAAGCGGCACGTGAAAATGGTATTTTGCATGTATTTACCCCGCCTGATTCAAAGCCGATCGTGCAAGACAATGGTGCTTTGATTCATGGACTTGTAGAAAAAGCCATGTTAGATGGTGGTATTCATTTACAAGTGATTGGTGCGCAAACCCAAGGTTTAAATGGTAAACAACCCGCAAATATGGCAGGTTTAAAAAAGGGTGGTTGTACTGCCGTTTCAAACGCCTATGCTACTTTTAAAGATGATGATGTGGTTCTGCGTACTCTGGAATATGCGGCTGGTTTAGACATGACCGTAGTGTTTTATCCAGAAGAGCACCAGATCGCAAAAGATGGTTGTGTACATGAGGGGTTTATTGCCTCACGTCAGGGACTACCTATGATTCCAGCACTGGCTGAAACAGTTGCTATTGCGAAATACCTATTGATGATTGAAGCAACAGGTGTCCAAGCGCACTTTGGTTTGCTTTCAAGTGGTGCATCTGTAGAGTTGATTAAAATTGCAAAAAACAAAGGTTTGCCTGTGACGGCAGATGTTGCAATGCATCAATTGCATTTAACAGAACACTTGATTGATGGTTTTAATTCTTTGGCACATGTGCGCCCACCATTACGTGCTGAAAAAGACAAAGAATTACTGCGCCAAGGCGTCAAAGACGGTGTGATTGATGCGATTTGTACCCATCATGAACCTTTGAGTGGTTCTGCGAAATTAGCGCCTTTTGCTGAGACTTTACCCGGTATTAGCGCATTTGATACCTATGTGTCTTTTGGGGTGCAATTGGTTCGTGAAGGTTTGTTTGAACCTTTAGAATGGGTTGAAAAAGTTACGCTTGCTCCTGCAAAAGTGGCCAATATGACGGATCGTTGGGTCAAAGAATCGGGTTGGGCTTTGGTTGATCCAGACCTAGAATGGATTGTTAGCAATGACAGTATTTTATCTCATGGAAAAAATACGCCATTAATCAATCAAAAAATGGTCGGTAAAGTACTGCAAACGTTTACTGCCTAAGCTGTAAAATTTACATAAGCGCAAAAATTGAAACAAAAAGCCAGCATAAGCTGGCTTTTCAAATAGATATTGAACACGCTGTGCTACAAAAAGCTATTATAACTATTAGAATTTAATCACTAGAATAAAAAATGATCAATAAAATGATTTTTAATGTGACAAATACAACAATGAAATCGGAGTGTCCAAAATTATGAATATTATTGAGCTTCTAAAAGAACGGGTGACCACAAAAGTTTTACAAGGTGATCTTCAGTTTCAAGATGAAAAAATCGGTGCTTTAAGTGCCTTTTATCCCATTCTCCTCTCAGTTTTAAAATCAAAACCAGAACTTATTAATACACTTCAACAAAATCTAAATCCTCGCTTAGGTGATATTTTCAGTCACCAACCAGAAACAGTCGCGCATTTTTTAGGACTGGTTGCGGGCAATGCACCAACCCAAGAAATTGAAAGCACATTAAACCACTCTATTGCTCCAACTTTATCATTGCTTGCAGATCAAGCAGGTTCAGATGGTAAGCATGAAATTTTTGATTTTATCAAAGCGCAATGGAACAATATTCAAGATGCTTTGCCAGCTTGGGCAACAGGATTATTTGCTACATTGGGCTTAAGTGTAGGCGGTCTTAGTTTCGCAGCCACAACGCAAGCTGCTCCTGTTGCTGAGGCAGTTATCCCGCCTGTAGAACCTGTGGCACCGATACCTGTACAAAGTGTATCTCCAACACCAGTACCCCTTGATACGTCTACAATCACAACAAATTCGATCCAAGATGAACCTAAAAAATCCAATTGGTTATTGCCAATTATTGCTTTGTTGGTGATTGCTGGATTGGCCGCATTGTTATTTAAACAATGCAGTAGCAAACCACCAGTAGGGGGTGATCCAGTAAGCAGTGGTGCTTCACAAGCTGTTGCTGATGTGCAAGCCGCTGAACTGCAAATTTCTACAGATGCTGAAGGTAAATTAGCGAGCTGTCAGGCACAATCGAGCAGTCAATCTTTATTGGACAGTTTAAAAACCAGTATTGCCTCAGTGTTTGGTCAAACCGATCATTGTCAACTTACAGCCAGCAGTGCTTATGCGGCTGATTTGCCGGATCAAAATGCTGTAGATCAGGTGTTGGCTAAAATTAAAGGCATTCCAAGCATTTCACTGGCTTGGATCGGTGATCAACTTACCATTCAAACTTCAGATTTAGCACAAGCACAAAAATTAGCAGATGAGTTAAAAGTTATTGCTCCTAATCTACATATTTCTGTAGAGCAAACAGCCGATGCAAATGCAGCTGCAACAAGCAGTGCTGCAAATGTAGATACAAGTAACTCACAAGCAGACCAAGCACTGTCAAGCATTCAGGCAGATAAAGCCAATGTAAATGATATTGCAGCTGCATTGAATTTACAGGTAATTAATTTTGCGACTGGTTCTTCAGGAATTCCAGACGCCAATAAAGCGATTTTGGATAAAGCTGCGAATTTGTTAAAACAACTACCAGATGCAAAACTCGTGGTTAAAGGTTATACCGATAATGTTGGGAATGCGGATTCAAACAAAAAATTATCTGAAAAACGTGCAAAATCAGTTGTTGCATATTTGGTTGAAAAGGGCGTACATACCTCACAGTTAACTGCCGAAGGACATGGTCAAGACAATCCAATTGCAGATAATTCAACCAAAGAAGGGCAATTTAAAAACCGTCGTATTGAGTTTGAAGTACTTGGTGCAACGACACAATAATCTTTTAAAGTGGTATGTTCGGTGCTAAAACAGGCATAAATTGTATAAAAAGCTTCTGAATATCCAGAAGCTTTTTATTTTTTACTCGAAAATTCTTCAATTATTTGGTTAAATGACCCACATAAAAATATGATCGGATAAACAATGAATAAATCATTAAACCCATTATTTATGATTGCTGCGATTTCTAGTACCTTGATGCTGTCAGGCTGTGATTACTTCAAAAAGAAAAAAGATGAAGGTAATGCTGAACTTGCAGAGTGGAGCTGTACCAATCAAGATAATATCAATCAAATTCAAAAATATTTGAAAGATGAGTATTTGCGTGAAGTCGCAGACAATATTAAAAATTCTGGTTATGAAGCTGACCAAGCCTTACTTCAGAAAATTAACAATGCTTTAAAGTTTGAAGTGAAGAATGTTCGTACGATCACTGAAGACTCATCTAAAACCAATCAACTGGAATGTGAAAGTCAGTTAGTGGTTCAATTCCCGAAAGGCTTACAACAGCGTGCTGAAAATTCATATGCAGAATTTGGGCAAGATTGTGAGGATGGATGTGAAGGTGATGGCTATCGCAGTATACGTGAGTATATCGAAGCTGGTGAATCTAAATTGGTACTAGCCAATGATCAGTTAAAAGGCAAGTTTAATTACAATGTTGTGAAAACAGATAAAGATGGTTTAACCCTTGATGTGCTTAATCAGGATGCAGTTATCCAAGGGGTAACTTTTGTTACGGTAAAAGCGGTGCAATACGCAGCCTATATGAAAGAAAATAAAGATATGCGTGAACGTGAGCAGGTCAACCAAATTGAAAATGCAGAGCAAACAGCACTTGCACAAAAAGCCATGGACATCCGTAAAAAAGAGCTAGATGAAGAAAAGCTTAAACAAGTTGATCGTTTAAACCAGACTTGGGACAGTTTGAGTGATGAACAAAAAGCACAATTTAAGCAAGATCAAACAGAATGGTTTGAAAAACGTGATGTTGATTGTAAAGTCATTTCACAGAAAAGTTTTGGTGATATTCCAGACAGTGAAATTGAAACCTATCAGCAACAACGTCAATATTGGGATGATGCGATGTCTCAACAAAATAAAGAGATGCAATATACCAAGTGTTTTAATAAACGTACCGCTGAGCGAATTATTTATTTAAACAATGCATTAAATTGATGTAATCATCATAATCTGAGAGGGATGAATTGATTCATCCCTTTTTTATTGGCATGCTGTAAGTATATTTAAAGTTTTAGATGTCGATATGCGTATTAGTATTGTTGGTTCAGGTCGTGTTGCTACACATTTTGCAAAAGCACTGTCAAAACAACATCATATTGTTCAGATTTATAGTCGTGATTTAAACAATGCACAACGCTTAGCCCAGCAGGTGAATGCTCAGGCTATTGATGCTGTGCATTGTATAGAACCTGAAATTGATTTATTAATTATTGCGGTAAGTGACCAGGCCATTGCTCAAGTCATCCAAACGATTCATTCACAACTTTCGGATGTTTTGATTGTTCATACTTCTGGCAGTACCAATCTCAATATATTGACTGAACACCATGTAAAATCTGGGGTTTTTTATCCCTTACAGACTTTTAGCTTTGAACGTGAAGTGGATTGGCAGAATACCCCGTTGTTTATTGAAACGGCTTTGCAAGAGGATTTGTCTATTTTAACGACGCTAGCAAATAGTCTAAGTAATCAGGTTTATTCATATAATTCAGCGCAGCGGCTGAGCTTACATCTGGCAGGAGTATTTGCCTGTAATTTTACAAATTATTGTTATGACATGGCTAAACAAGTGGTTGATGCACAGCAGGTCGATTTTAATTTACTGTATCCATTAATTTTGGAAACAGCAAAAAAAGCCACTCAAAATGATCCTGAAACAATGCAGACGGGTCCTGCAAGACGTGGAGATGTGAATATTTTAGATATGCATCAACACATGTTACAGGATATGGGGCGGGAAGATCTTAAAGATGCCTATACACTTTTAAGCCAACAGATACAGAAAAAACACTCACTTGATTAAGTGAGTGTTTTATGAATCGTATCTTTTTAAATCAATTGAGATCTAGTTTAAAGCAGCGTGATCTGCACCGATTGTGACAATAACACCAATACAAAACAGGCTACAGTAGATAAAAAACCAGATGATCATGCGTTTAAAGGCTTTGTCTGAAATCGAGCTATCAGCATATTGTGGTTTTTTAGGGCTTTTGTCATCATTCATCGCAAAATCTCTTTCTGCTTAATATAGGTTCATTATGGATAGAAACATGTTCACACTGTAGATACAAAAAATTAGAAAAAAACTATAACAGATAAGTAAGCAATGATGAATCTGTTATAAAAATTCAGCTTATGTCGTCACTGATTTACCAATAATATAAATCAATTGGTTTAATGCATTTTGAATCTTTTCATTCATTTCAAATGAACAATTCATCCGAATAAAGTGATTTTGTTGATTACTAATATTAAATAAGCTGCTCGGCGCGACACTGACACCGTGTTCTAACATGTGCTGATAGATCTCATTACTATCGACTTGTTCAGGTAATTCAATCCATAAAAAATACCCTGAAGGATAATAATTGACATGACATTGTTCAGGTAAATGAGTTTTTAAATAATTAAAATATTGTTTTTTATAGCGTTGTAAGGTGGATCGTAAAGTTTTTAAATGTTTTTCATAATGACGATGGGAAAGATATTCAACCAAAGCATTTTGGATAAATGAGTTGACTGAAAGGGTACTCATAAGTTGAGTGTGCTGAATATGTTCAGAGAATTTACCTGCATAGACCCAACCGATACGAAAACCTGCACCTAATGTTTTGGAAAAAGAAGAACAATGTAGTACCCAATTTTGTTGATCAAAATACTTCATCGAGAGGGGTTTTTTCTGATCATAGTAAAGTTCTTCATAGACATCATCTTCAATCAAATAAATCTGATATTGGTTGAGTAACTTTGCCAATTTTAATTTAATTTCATCACTCACGGTAAAGCCAATAGGATTCTGACCGTTTAACATCATCAAACATACTTTAATTGGATATTTTAAAATTGCCTGTTCGAATGCGTCTAAATCAATACCATGTTCAGGATGTTCTGGGATGGTAATTACTTTTAATCCAAGTCGTTCAGCCGCTTGCCATGCCCCATAAAAAATCGTCTGCTGTAATAAAATATAGTCCCCAGCTTGTGTAAGTGCTTGCAATGAAAGATTTAATGCATCTAAACCTCCAGACGTAATCACAATATCAGATGGATCCGTGGGGATGCCTTGCATAGCATATTTTTGAGCAATAATTTTTCTCAGTTGATAATTTCCGGGTGGTAGACTGGGTGTTTGTTCATAGCTACGCCGTTGTCGAGCAAGTTGTCCAAGCGTTTGTATCAGTTTAGCAGAGTAGAGCAATTGGCTATTAGGAAAGGCAGAACCTAAAGGGATAATGTGTTCAGACTGGGTTGATTTTAAATATTTGAAAACAACGGAGTTAATTTCAACTGTTTCATTAATCACATGTAATGTGGTGGGGTGATCTGAGCTTTGTTCTACAACAAAATACCCTGACTTTTCTTTTGAATAAATCAGACCTTGCGCTTCGAGCTCTTGATAAGCATTCATAACCGTAATCAGACTTAAACCTGATTGTTCAACCTGTTGACGTAGTGAGGGTAACTTTTCATGTGCTTTCCACGTCCCATTTTCAATCAATAATTTTAGGCTATGGGCCAGTTGTTCAGATTTATACATAGGTCAATGCAAGTGGGTATTTAAAATAACTATAACAGAAGCAATCATTACAGCTCTATCTGTTATATATTTTTTCTAAAATTTTGTGGCTATATTTCTTTTTGATTTCTTTCCAAAATACTCGCACGCGATGCAGTATAGAATGAGGCAGGGATATGTTTGTGACGACTCAGTTGAATGTGCTCACACAAGTTTTATGTGAGCATGATTGCTCTGAAAATGTGATAGAGCAACTCAATCAAAGATTTGTAAATCTAGAAGCAACATTATTGCGTGCCAAAGTCTTACGTGAATTTTCAAAAAAGAAAAGTACAGCGATTATCCAATCTGCAATTGCTTCAAATCATTTAAGTCTGGCTTATTTGTTTTCACCGTTTATTTTGGCGAATTTAAATCAAACAGTGCTTTACTCAACGCTTTTGACTGCACAAGTTCAAGATATTTTAAAACCTTATTATCAGGTTGAAAAAACCATGAACTTGACCAAGGATGATGTCGTTCTAGAAAGTTTAAAGTTATTT
The DNA here is from genome assembly GCF_059422625.1 of Acinetobacter sp. GW821-FHT01C12. Taxonomy (NCBI): domain Bacteria; kingdom Pseudomonadati; phylum Pseudomonadota; class Gammaproteobacteria; order Moraxellales; family Moraxellaceae; genus Acinetobacter; species Acinetobacter sp. GW821-FHT01C12. The sequence goes on along the minus strand of NZ_JBWKXD010000001.1, from coordinate 724,394 downwards.
TTAGATCTACAAGATCAAACATGGGATGCACAGGAATTTGTTTATTTTCAGTTATTCAAAGCACTGACTCAAGCAGAAGTTGATCGTATCTTTCTAATTACAGATCAACCGATCAATCCAGATTATTTGTTTGAAATAGAATGTTTTTTTAAGGTTCGAATTTTCTTGGTAAACCCCGAAAATGATCAAGATGATCAAAATCTGCAATTAGATCATCATGATCATAAATTAAACATGCAGAAGCTTTTGTTTAAATATAAAGATGATTTTCATGTGGCTTTATGTCGTAAATTTTCAGAAATGAATGCTAAAATTTTAAATTTATCAGGTCTTTATGATCTAGCTCAAGCGCAAAACCTAGTCGAAGATATGTTTTATTCTGAACATATTTATGAAAAACTATCGGTTTATGCTGAATATATGCAGACACGATTACAAAACAATGTGTTTAGTCCAAAATTCAAATCTGTGTCAAGTTTGCAAGCTTAGATGCTAAGTATTTGCATACACAACGCTTTATTGAAGTGCTTTATGTATTGTATAAAGATACAACATGAGCCGTGAATACTTAGTTATTAGGTAAAAGTCTGGTCTAAAGCTTTATATATTAGCGATCAGATAAATGTTTTTTGAGATGATCTAAAAAGAGCTTCACTTTTTTTGGAATCTTTTGTTGATATGGCGTAATTGCATAAAAATAAAGTTGCTTTGAATGATAATCTTCTAAACAACGCATAATTTTTCCGGCATCTTGATCTTTTTTTGCTAAAAAATCGGGCAAAAATATAATGCCTTGATCTTGTTTACAAAAATCTAAAAGGAAATCGCCACTATTGCATGTCAATTTCGGCGTACAGTAAATAGTTTCTTCTTTTTTATTCTTGCTTAGCACAATTTTAGTGCTTGAATCCGTTTGTGAATACAACAATAGGCTGTGCTGTTTTAACTCATCGATTGTATTGGGTACACCATATTTTCCAAAATAAGCTGTAGTTGCATAAAAATGTCGATGATAGGTACTAAACAGGTGGGCATTACGCTGATCAATATCCTGACTGATTCTGAGCACAATATCATATTGATCTTCACTGATATTTAAGAACTTATCTGAAAGAAACAAGTCTATTTTGATGTTGGGGTACTGTGTCATAAATTTAGAAATGATCTCGGTAAGATTCGCATGTCTAAATGAATGAGGTGCGTTGATTCTGAGTTTACCTACAGGATATTTCTGGTCATGGGTAAAGTCACTGGTTGCCCATTCAAACTCACTCATAATGACTTTAGAGTGTTGATAAAATTTTTCACCTGAATGAGTTAAATCCATTTTACGGGTATTGCGGATGAACAGGACTGTATTAAAAATAGTTTCCAAATGACAAATTCTTTTCGCAACTTGATCTCTAGTAATGTTTAAGTGACGTGATGCACTGCTGAAATTTCCATATTCAACGACACTAATAAACGTATTAATACAGTCTAATTTATCCATTTAATTTTAAAGTACTCTTCACTTGAATGATTAAAGTAACGCATCATTCTATACTGATCAATCATTGTATCTTTTTAGGATACAGTTTGTATTTAAAATAGTGTCTAGTGGTTTACGTGTATTTTTGCTTTTATATAAATTCCTTTATAAATGTGTTGCGAATCAAAATGAATAAAGCATTTTTAGAACAACTTACACCTCAAAACTGTCAAATCATCTTTATTGATCAACAACCACAAATGGCTTTTGGCGTACAGTCAATTGATCGTCAAACGTTAAAAAATAATGTGGTGGGATTGGCTAAAGCCGCTCAGGTTTTTAATATTCCAACCACCATTACAACAGTAGAAACAGAAAGTTTTTCGGGACACACTTTTCCAGAATTATTAAATGTGTTCCCTGAAGCACCTTTACTCGAAAGAACCTCTATGAACTCATGGGATGACCAAAAGGTTCGTGATGCATTGGCAGCCAATCATCGTAAAAAAATTATCGTATCTGGTTTATGGACTGAAGTTTGCAATATTACATTCGCTTTTGGCGCGATGCTGGAAGGTGATTATGAAATTTATATGGTTGCCGATGCTTCAGGTGGAACTTCAAAAGAAGCACATGATTATGCGATGCAACGGATGATTCAAGCAGGCGTGGTTCCTGTAACCTGGCAACAAGTTTTACTTGAGTGGCAACGTGATTGGGCGCATCGTGAAACTTATGATGCAGTGATGGACATTGTGCGTGAACATTCGGGTGCATACGGTATGGGCGTAGATTATGCATATACCATGGTACATAAAGCGCCAGAAAGAACCACAACGCAACATGAAGTTATTGCACCTGTGTCAGCAAAATAAACCTTATGGATATAAATATTCATCTACATGGAGATGATCATGACAGATGTACAGTTAATTCTTAAGAACGGCAAAATTACTACGCTCGACCCGAAACAACCAGAAGTAGATGCAATTGCGATCGTTGACGGAAAAGTGTTTGCCACGGGTGATGAAAATAGCATCATGAAGTTGGCTAAAGCCTCGACAAAAGTGATTGATTTAAATGGTCGTCGCGTTATTCCCGGTTTAAATGATAGCCATCTCCATATTATCCGTGGTGGGCTTAACTATAATATGGAGTTGCGTTGGGAAGGGGTACCGACTGTTAAAGATGCTTTAAACTTACTCAAAGAGCAGGCAGAAAATACGCCAGCACCACAGTGGGTCCGTGTTGTCGGTGGGTGGACTGAATTCCAATTTGCAGAAAAGCGTTTACCAACTTTAGCTGAAATCAATAAAGCTGCACCTGATACCCCAGTTTTTATTCTGCACTTATATGCAAGCGCAATGCTGAACAGAGCAGCATTAGATGTCTTAGGTTTTAATAAAGATACTCCTGATCCACCCGGAGGCAGAATAGAACGCAATGAAAAAGGCGAGCCAACAGGTTTATTATTGGCAACGCCTTCTGCTGCAATTCTGTATTCAACACTGGGTAAGGCACCCAAGTTACCCGTCGAAGATCAAGTGAATTCTACCCGACATTTTATGCGTGAGTTAAATCGACTCGGTGTCACTTCTGCGATTGATGCCGGAGGGGGCGGGCAAAACTATCCAGATGACTATGCAGTGATCAATCAATTGCATGAAAAAGATCAAATGACCGTTCGTATTGCTTATAACCTCTTTGCACAAAAAGCCGGTGAAGAGTTAGAAGATTATCAACGATGGACAGAAATGACGTTTCCCGGTGATGGCGATGCATTATTGATGATGAATGGTGCGGGGGAAAATCTGACTTGGTCAGCTGGTGATTTTGAGGATTTTTATGAACCTCGCCCAGATCTTCCAGAAAAAATGGAAACCGAATTAGAAGCCATTGTTGAACATTTGTCTGAGAAGAAATGGCCGTTTCGAATTCACGCCACCTATGATGAAAGCATTAGTCGATTGCTCAATGTTTTTGAACGTGTCAATGGTAAAAAGCCATTTGAAACCCGTTTTATTATTGACCATGCAGAGACGGTTTCAGAAAAAAACATAGAACGGATCGGTGCACTTGGTGGTGGAATTGCCATTCAACACCGTATGGCATATCAAGGCGAAATCTTTGTTCAGCGTTATGGTGCCGATGCAGCCAAAGACACGCCTCCGGTAAAAAAAATGCTTGAGCTGGGTGTACCAGTGGGAGCAGGAACAGATGCGACGCGTGTTGCATCATATAATCCATGGGTCTGTTTGGCATGGTTAACCACAGGTAAGACTGTGGGTGGCTTTGCTTTATATGATGAGAAAGACTTACTTGATCGTCAGACAGCGCTAAGACTATGGACCAAAGGATCGGCTTGGTTTTCAGGCGAGCAAAGTAATAAAGGTGCTTTAGTCGCAGGTGAACATGCGGACCTTGTTGTACTTTCAGATGACTATCTCACTGTTGAGGGCGATGAAATTCAATTTATTGAATCAGTCATGACGGTGATGGACGGTAAAGTGGTCTATGCGGGTGCCGAATTTAAGCAACAAGATCCACCGATTCCACCAGCATCGCCTGATTGGTCACCAGTCAAGCGATTTGGCGGGCAGTGGCGCCACTCTGAAAATCGTAATGCGCCTTCCTTACAACCCTTACAAAAAAATTCAGCAGTGTGTGCATGTTCTAGCAGCTGTGGCATGCATGGACATTCGCATGCATGGATGATTGACGTTCCTATCAATGATCAGGATAAAAAATCATTTTGGGGCGCATTAGGCTGTTCTTGTTTTGCTTTTTAAAACCAACCTAAAAAATTCCATCTGAAACTAGGTGGAATTTTATTGGGGAGAAATTTATGAAAATCTATCTGATCTCTTTGGCCGTTGGGTTGTTGGTTGGCGTGTTGTATTACCTATTAAATGTGAAATCTCCAGCACCACCTTTTGTAGCTTTATGTGGTTTATTGGGAATGGTTATTGGTGAACAGCTCATGCCAATGATTAAAAACTTATTATCCTAACGATAGGGTGATGCAATAACTGGAGAAAGGGGCAAACGATGCAATTCAGACTAAGTAAGTTATTGAGCTTCAATGCAGGCTATGTCGATACTGCAAGCTTTCTCGCATTGCATGGCTTATTTTCTGCCCACGTGACAGGTAATTTTGTAACATTAGGCGCGGCTTTAGTCTCTGAGAGTCAAACAGGTGCTTGGGCCAAATTGGCGGCATTACCGATGTTCTGTATTACAGTCTTATCAGTCAAATTGTTGGATCAAAAGTTTATCCGCCACCAAAACAGTTCATATGCGTTTTTTCTCAAACTGATGTTTTTGCTTTTTAGTATTGTCGCTGTATGTTCCTACTTTTATTTGCCCTTTCCTAAATACGATACCATCATGAGTTTCACTGTCGGTATGTTATTGGTGGCGGCTATGGCGATTCAAAATGCGATGCATCGTATCCATTGGACGAAAGAATCACCAACAACTGTGATGACGGGTGCTACAACACAATTGATGTTAAATATTGCTGAGCTTTTTTCCAAACCTTCTCAGGAAAAAAGACTGCAAATTCGACAGAGTATTGTTGCAATTTTTCCAACCATGTTGAGTTTTGCACTGGGGTGCGCAGTTGCTGCAATCGTATATAAATTTGCATTGCTGTGGTTATTTTTGCTTCCCCCAGTTTTGTTGCTGATGATTTACATCAATCGGGACAACTATAAAAAAGCTTAGGTTTTGACAGATCCTAATTCTAATTAATTATTGAATGACGAGTAGAACATGGAAAATATACAAACGACGCCACCGAGTGGGTTTTGGAAAACATGTCGAGATCCTTTGTTATTGACAATTGTGGGTGGCGCAATTGATACCATTGGCTTTATCGCACTGTTTGGTTTTTTTACTGCACATGTCACAGGAAACTTAGTCTTAGCTGGTGCTGCTTGGGTTAAAGGTGGGCCTGGGATTTGGATTAAGCTTGGGGCAATTCCCTTATTTATTCTGACTGTTGCCATCACCAAATATTGGATTGATCGTAGCGTACAAAAACATACCACCTTAAGTTATTTATTTTTGGGGGAAGCAATTTTTTTAATTGGGTTTATGCTTACGGGTTTATATTTTGAACCGTTTAAAGATGCCAATAGTGTCACTGTCGCAATTACAGGTGGTTTAGGGCTGATCGCCTTAGCTATTCGTAACACTTCAAGTAAAACCTTAATTAAACATATTAGTCCGAGCACCATGATGACGGGAAATACAACACAGTTAGGTATAGATATTTCTAATTATTTAAGAGATCGGAGCGATAGCAATATGCAAAAGCTACAGCATAGTTTCAGCATTGTGGTGGGTTTTGTGATTGGCGCATTTTTAGGTGCTTTTTTATATGTGTATCTAGATTTCTGGAGTGTCGCTTTCTTTGTCGCACCTGTGTTGTATCTATCTTATCTCGCAGCCCAGCAAAGATTTGTCCAACCAAGCTAGTGGCTTAATGATGAATAAACTTCAATGAGTAATCATACTTGATGGCGTCTTTGTCATGATTATTGTGACCACGTGGGCGCTTAAAAATTCCTTCAAATATCTATTGGAACAATCATTTTTTAGTTAAATCAAGCCTTGATTGATTTAACTCGCATTCATCATTCACATTTTTGAAAAATCCAGAAATTAAGCCATGTCTTGTCAAACAGCAAAGCCAGCATCTGTCATTTATTTTAATTATGGACTTTGCAAAATTAAGGTAAACCTATGTCAAATATAATTAAATGTATGATTCCTTTTGTTTCATTGCTCAGTATGCAGTTGCATGCTGCTCAACACAGCTTAGACAAAAATAGTCCTTATTTGTTTGGTGATTGGCAGGGGATGAGGACTGAACTTTTAACGCAAGGGATTAAATTAGATGCAAACTTGATTGTAGACAGCGCTTATTTAGCCGATGGTGGCTACAATTCGGGGAATGATCCTAAATATGCCAGTCAATTTTTAATTGGTTCAACTTTAGATTTAGAAAAGCTGGCAAATTGGGAGGGGATGACATTAAAAGTAACAATCACAGCAAGACAAGGACAAAGTTTATCTTCGGAAGATATTTCTGATCCATCTGCACCACAGCTTGCCAATGTTCAAGCAAATTATGGTCGTGGTAACAGTAAAAGTCGACTGACCGAGTTTTCTTTGGAGAAAAACTTTAAACAACAGGAGCTCAGTATTAAATTAGGGCGTTTGGGAATAGGTACAGATTTCAATGTGATGTCTTGTGAATTTCAAAATAATTCATTTTGTGCTGCGCAAATGGGGAAATGGCAAAGCGGAATTTGGTATAACTCTCCAATTTCTCAATGGGGTGGTCGTTTAAAATATCAATTTCACCCAGATCTGGCCGTACAAATCGGCGTTTATGAATATAACCCTCAAAATGCTTTAGAACGTCATGGCTGGAATCTGAGTACCCATCACGCCGATGGTGTCACCATTCCATTAGAGATGATCTGGCAACCGAAATCATTGATCAATGGATTAGCAGGAACTTATCGTGTAGGAGCTATGTATAACAGCGCAGATGAAGCTAAAAATCAAAAGGATATACGGACGGGGCAGCAACAAAATCATACTTATGGCGCTTGGTTTAATTTTGACCAGCAGCTTACTTCTGTTGGTGTAGGAAAGCAGGGCTTACACAGTTTTGCCAATTTTACATTCCATAGCCGAACCACCAACAAGGTGGATCAGTCTCAACAGATCGGTTTAAAGTATTATGGGGTGATAAGCAGCCGAGCTGAGGATAATTTGGGTTTTGCACTGAATCGTATTCATATCAATGATCGTTTTGCAGAAGACAAGAAACAATTTAATGCTGATGCCGAATATAATATTGAATTAAATTATAGTTATTATCCAACAAAATGGCTGATGTTACGTCCAAGCCTGCAATATATCGTTCATCCTGGTGCAACACATGATGTCAACAATGCTTGGGTCTTGGCATTGGGAACAAAGCTTAACTTTTAGCATAAAAAATCTAGCTAAAATATTTTAGGATGAGTCCAATTTAAATAGACAACATTAGACAAAAAAAAATAGCATTAAATATTTGATATTTAATGCTACAGATAAATTTAGAATGAGGATGATTTGGATTAATTTATTTTCTTAAAAATAAAGTCATTAATCTTATGACCTGCCTCAATACCACGACGTTCAAACTTGGTTTGTGGACGCCATTCAGGACGAGGATAGCTATTGCCTTTGCCTGCTAAATTTTCTAAACGAGGACGATTGTCTAAAACATCGAGCATCCATTCAGCATACGGTTCCCAGTCTGTTGCAGCATGAAATGTACCACAGATTTCCAGTTTCTCTTCAACCAATGGCATACGATCATGAGAAACAAAACGGCGTTTAAAATGACGTTTTTTCTGCCAAGGATCAGGGAAATAAAGTTGAACTGTATTGATACTATTGTCAGGCATTTCACGCAGAACTTGGATTGCATCTGCATCTAAAACACGAAGGTTTTTAACTTCTGCCATACCGGCTTCATAAACACATTGCGCAATACCAGGCACATGCACTTCGATTCCAACAAAATTACGTTCAGGATTGGCTTTTGCCATCAGAACCAAAGAGCGGCCCATACCAAAACCAATTTCTACCGTAAGTGGGCGTTCAGGATGTTCAAAGTGTTGACGTAAATCGCCGACAGGGTATTCCAAAATTAAATCACGATGTTGTTCAAGCGCAGTACGTTGTGAAGTATTGAGCGGTGACGATCTACGCATAAATGTCACAATTTCACGGTGTTCTTGCAAATTGTCTAATTCTACAATTTGTGCTTCAATTTGATCGTTTGACATGATTTAGGTAATACTAGAAATCTAAAAGGCGTATTGTAAGTGCTGAGCTTCGCAAGTCAAATTTTTTATAGAATTTCATTCAATTCTAATAAATTTACAATGAAAACTGGATAAAATCATTATCGAGCACTGAGTCAAAGACTATTCTTGTTATTCAATACGTCGTTATGTTCATTTAGACTTTGTCTAATTAACTCGATTAATTCACGCGATGCTTTAGGTAGCGCTTTATCTTTTAACCAAATCAGATAAATCGGGACAGAAAGTTGATTGTAGGTATTTTTAAAATCAATTTGGATTAAATGCCCAGCATCAATATGTGATTTGACCAATGAATATGGGAAATTTCCCCATCCTAAGCCGATCTCAACCATATCAATCGCCGTTTGTAGATCATTGGTTCGCCAATAAGATGCAGCAATTACCGATCTCAAATCTGCAATATCAAGCGCACTACTCGCAACAACAATTTGCCGAACATTAACCAAATCCTCGATATAAATAGGATGAACTGCTTGATTCATCAAAGCATGATTTGCAGATATCGTTGCAACAACAACCTCCATGCTGACTAACTGTAAATGTTCTTGCATTTTAATATGTTGCCCTGAACCCGCTAAACAAATTGTGATTTGTTCTGAATACAGTAAATGCAAAATATCATCTTGTGGTGCAGTAATGATTTCGATATTGAGCAGTGGGTATTTTGATGCAAGTTTATCAATAGATTGTAAAAGCTTTTGATTATTTACATCCGATACAACCCCTATTTTTAAGGTGCTCTCCAAACCTAAGGACAGTTCATAAGCATGTTTACTTAATTGTTTTAATTGTTCTGAGATGATTCTTGCTTGTGGGGCTAAGGCAAGTGCTGACGCTGTTGGAATCACTTTGCGGGGTGTTCTTTCAAACAGTTGTAAGCCTAATTCTGCTTCAATATTTGCGATACCCATACTGACGGCTGATGGTACTCGATTTAAGGCACGAGCCGCAGCAGAAAAAGAGCCTGTATCCAGTACTTTTACAAATAATTCTATATTTTCGCTGGTGAAATTCATAATTGGTATCAGTCAAACTGAAAGCTATTGTCTTTATCTATTATTATAGCTGAAATTAAAATGGCTTTTTTGAAAATCTGTTTGGGTAAGTTTATGCAAGGTCTTAAACGTAGAGTAATTTATGTAAGTACCTATGAAATCATTGGATTAGGTATTTCTTCTTTGGGGCTGGCACTACTTTCGGGTACACAATTAAACCATACAGGGCCTTTGGCTTTCCTGATTACCACGATTGCTGTGAGCTGGAACTTTATTTATAACTTAATTTTTGAAGCATGGGAAAAACGCCAAACTTTACGTCAACGTACAGTAAAACGCCGTGTAGCTCATGCGATCGGATTTCAATTAACCTTAGTAGTTTTTCTTATTCCATTGATTGCATGGTGGATGAATATTAGTTTTCTAGAGGCATTTTTATTAGATGCGGCTTTAATTGTTATCATTCCAATTTATACCTTTATTTTTAATTGGTCTTTTGATCGATTATTTGGTGTTCCACTTTCCGCTCAAGCTTAAAAATGTAAATGTTTCTGCTTAAGTTATTTGCCCATTCAATTGAATGGGCAATAATTTAGGTTTTTTCTAGCACAATAATTTCTATTTAATGCTTTAAATTTATACGACAGCTGATGTCGCAACAATAAAGAAATCGCCATTGTTGACCGCTCATAATTTATATAATCACTAAAGTTCATTCGGAAAATTAGGTGTGAGTGATGACAGAGCGTATTAGAGAAAAACTGCAAATTTTAGCAGATGCTGCGAAGTATGATGTGTCATGTTCATCCAGTGGCAGTAACCGCAAAAATAAAGACAGTGGGCTAGGCAATACGGGGGCTGGAATTTGCCATAGTTATACCGAAGATGGTCGATGTGTATCGTTGCTTAAAATCTTATTTTCCAATGTGTGTATTTTTGATTGCTCATATTGTGTTTCTCGCCGTTCTAACGATGTCAAACGAGCTGCTTTTACGGTACAAGAAGTTGTTGATTTAACTATTAATTTTTATAGAAGAAATTATATCGAAGGGCTGTTTCTCAGTTCAGGAATTTTTAAGTCAGCAGACTATACCATGGAGCGCATGCTACAAGTCGTTAAAAAGCTACGATTAGAAGAAAACTTTAATGGCTATATTCATTTGAAAACAATTCCAGGTGCTTCACAGGAGATTATCCATGAGGCAGGGCTTTATGTAGATCGAATGAGTATCAATTTAGAAATGCCTACCGCAGAAGGTTTAAAAAAGTTTGCCCCTGAAAAAACCCATGACGAAGTGCAAAAAGATTTGGGCATTGTTCGCGATCGTTTGATTCAATTTAAAGATGAAAGAAAAATTATAAAAACTGTGCCGAAGTTTGTTCCAGCAGGACAAACAACTCAAATGGTGGTGGGTGCACATAACGAAACGGATCAGGATATTATCTTAATGGCTGATCGTCACTACAAAGAATTTAAACTCAAACGGGTATATTTTTCGGGCTATATTCCGATTAATGATGAAGAAAAAGCGTTGCCTTCGGTGGGTTCAGCACCGCCATTACTGCGTGAAAATAGATTGTATCAATCGGATTGGTTAATGCGATTTTATGGCTTTGAAGCAACTGAAATTGTCAATGCAAAGCATCCAAATTTAGATTTAGATATCGACCCCAAACTGAGTTGGGCGCTACGTCATCCCGAACAATTTCCTATCGATATCAATCAAGCTGAATATCGAATGATCTTAAGAGTCCCTGGAATTGGGGTCCGTTCAGCTAAGAAAATTGTTCAAGCACGTCGCTTTGGTAAAATTCATATTGATCAAATCAAAAAATTGGGGATTGCGTATAACAGGGCAATGCATTTTATTCGTTGTGCTGATACCCCTCCATTTTTAAAAGATCAATTACCCAGCCAAATTCGCCAGAAAATATTACAGACAGGGCATTCAAAATATACTCAACAACTTTCGCCACAATTGGATTTGTTATTCTAAATGGCGAAATATATTTTTGATGGGACCATGACAGGGATTTTGTGCTGTGTATTTCGTGCATTTCAATTTAAAGAGTTTGATGCCATTGTCTCAAGTGAAAACAGCACTCAAGCCGCTTTATTTGATGAAACGATTTTTGTTGAATCTAATGACGCTCAAGCCAATAGAGTTTGGCAAGGCTTAAAGTTAAAAGTTTCAGCAAGTGGTTTACGTAATTTTTACTATACTTTTTTATCTGAACAGGAAGATGCTTTTCAACATCTATTTAATTTTAGTGTTTATGCATTCTTCGCTCAAAAAGCGATTGATCGAGATTTTGGTCATCCAGATGTTTTGGCACTGTCAAAATGGGCCAAACAAGTGGGAAGAGAAAAGCACCGTATGGAAGCTTTTGTTCGCTTTAAAAAATGTAAAGATGAATTATTTTTAAGCTTGGTTAAGCCAGATTTCAATGTTTTGCCTTTGATCGAAAAGCATTTTAAAGCCAGATATCAAGACCAGCGCTGGCTTATTTATGATGAAAAACGAGATTTTGGAATCTATTTTGATTTAAGACAGGTTCATCATGTCAATATGAATGTCTTAGAGATTGATCAAAATATTCATCAAGGCTCTAGTCAAGATTTTAGTGTTGAATTAGATCATCAAGAGGTTCTATATGATCAGCTTTGGAAAGATTATTTTAACAGTGTAAATATTTCAGCGCGGAAAAACATTAAACTACATATTCAATATGTACCAATGCGATATTGGCGCTATATGAACGAGAAAACGATTTAAATATTTTTAAATCAATAATATGGGCTGTATCTATAGCTGGATCTTGAATAATATAGTTTTGGTTTTGATGTCTAGCGGGCTTTCTACATTACATTTATGAATGAGTTTGGAAATTTGTCAGTTCTTAGGTATTAAATAAGATTCTCTGATTATTCTATATTTCTAAGACTCGTGTTTTTTCAATTGATTTTTTTCGGAATCAAAAACCTTATAAACCCTAGTTTATAAGGTTTTAACGCATCTACTCAGAATAATATAAATCAGATTTCGGGATTGATCATTTATTCACTTTGGACTTAATCATCTAACACTTTAGACAGTCGTTCATTATCTGCTTTCCCAATCTGCCAGTAAGAACAAGCATAACAATCTTCTTTGCCCCAATCACTTTGCTTTCTTAAGATATTACGACATGCGCGTACAGCTTGTAGTTCAGCGGTAATATGTGCAAAACGGCTTGCTGGTAAATTAATGAATTCAGGATGGCGTAACAATTCGTCAGCCAATAAACTTTGCTGAAGCGGGTTTGGATTGAACAGCCATATTTGCTCTAAATCAGCTTGTGTATTTAGTTCGATTTGATCTTCTACAGTTGCCACTTCTGCAATGACATATACTTTGGCATCAGCTGTTAATTTTTCTAAGATCGCTTGAGTAACTGCAAGTCCAGTCCCATCAGTGATAATGAGATAATGATTCAGCCCTGTAGGGATTGAATTTTTAGCGGCAGTAGACATGGTTACGCCAATTTGATCTCCAGGTTGAGTACGATCTGCCCAGTGACAAGCCACCGTATCTGTACCATGCATTGCAAACTCGATGGTTAGGGTTTTGTTGACTAAATCAATATCTCGATGGGTATAAGTCCGAATTTCTGGCATCATCTCAGGATTACTGACAATCCACTTACGCTGATTAAAATCAAAATCAGGAATTTCTATCGCAGTTTGATCATGCCTTGGAATAAAAATTTTATTGTTATCACCAATACTGGTGTATTTGAATTTCTCTACATCTGCACAGTCAAAAATAATACGAACATAGTTTGGACCTAGATATATTTTCTCTTTCACTTGAATAAAAGTGCGATGTGCATTCAGCGCCATGATTTATTCCATATAAATAACAATAATTCTCATTATCGTATCGGCTTTTACATGAAAATGCCACTATTACCGCGAGAGTTGATGATAAAACTGCAAAGATGCTCTATATCCTGCATCAATTAATCATAAACAATTTAATCTATATATTTGTATTATTCAGTATGAGGAGGAATAACATAAGTCACTGAATCATATTTAGGTTTATTTTTATATTCAGAAATAACTCCACCTAAAGATTCTGCGATATGACGACTGGGATAATTTTCAACAGCTACAGGATAAATAAAATTTTTAAAACTCAAGTTGCCTGAAGCCCAATGAACCATGCTTGTTACCGCATCTTTACCAAATCCTGACTTATGTCGATCTTCTCGAATCCAAATGCCTAATTCAGGTGTTTCAGTTTGTATTTGGTGCAGTCCTGCAAGGCCAAGAAACTCATAATTAGCAATGTTTCTGACGACGAAAATTAACTCATTCCCATGTTTAATATTCTCTAGCCATTTATGCCAGATCTCATCAAACTCTTGACGGTTTTGCGGAGGATCCCAAGCCATATATCGAGTTAAGGTGGGAGTAATATGCTGAAATACCTCATCAGCATCTAAAGATGTAAATGGTTTTAAAACAACCTGAGAAAAATGGATCTCTATATTATTCCAGTTCAAAAAAACCTCGAAAATTCAAAATTACAGTTAATTTATCGTATAGCAGCCAAAAGGTACATGGTTAAAATCAGGATCAGTTTAAGCTAAAAACCAATCCTAAATTGAAGCCAACAATAGGGATGTCGATTCTAATTTTCTAATTCTATTTTGAATATCGAGCTTCAATTTAAATCCTGTATTCATAGCAATCAGAATTTTTATTGATTTACTTTAATCAATAACCCGCGGAGTAAAAGGTTTAGTGCTGTTCTTCCCGAGTTGAGTCTTTGATTATGGTCTTCACCATCAGCTATCCAAAACGCGGCTTCAGCTAAACTGCCATAAATTAAGCAGGCGAGTGCTTGCGGATCAGCTTGCTCAATGATTCCTTGCTGGATAAGTTGCGCTATCTGTCTTTGCATCGAATCAATACAGTGCTGTTGCGAATCTATCGATGCACTACCCAATACCGCTCGTGCATCGCGCAGTACGATGCGCTGATATTCTGATTCTATTGCCATGTCTAGATAATTATGACAACGCTGACTAAATCCTGACCAAATATCTTTAGCTTGTTCGGAGATCACATCTAAACGTTGATCCATTTCATGATCGATTTGTGCAACGACTGCAGCCAGTAATCCTTTTTTATCACCAAAATGGTGATACAACGCACCACGAGTGAAACCTGCCTGTGCGGTGAGATCATCCATTGAGGTATCGGCATAACCGCGTTCACTAAAGACTTTTCGAGCCATCGTAATGAGTGCAGCACGGGTCTCTTCCATTTCAATACGAGTACGACGAACCATCAATTTCTCCTTACATACGTTTCGTATGATTATTTACATGCACTGCGTATGAATGTATGCTTTATTCATACGCAGTGTATGTATTTTTGCTGAATCCTTATATGTTTGCAAGAGATTGTATTCAGGAGAGTCTGATGATTGGTCCATATAGAGAACTATTTTGTGTCGCGGGTACCCAAGGTTTTGCTTTGGCTGGCTTATTGGCTCGGATTGCCTTACCGATGACCGGCATTGGTATCATTGTTATGTTATCTCAACTGAGGGGGAGCTATGCGCTGGCAGGTACAGTGTCTGCGGTATTCGTATTGACATACGCATTAGTGTCGCCCCAAGTATCAAAGTTAGTTGATCAATATGGACAAAGCCGCATACTACCTATCGTAACAACGATCAGCAGTATTGGTTTACTAGTATTGGTATTTGCTTCATGGTGGCGGGCAGCTGATTGGACGTTGTTTGTGGGTGCATTATTGGCGGGTTTTATGCCCAGTATATCTGCCATGGTAAGGGCGCGTTGGACAGCAATATATGCTGGACAAGCTCAATTACAAACCGCTTACTCACTAGAAACAGTCCTAGATGAAGTCACCTTTATTATCGGTCCGCCATTGTCTGTTGGTTTATCGGTAGCAGTGTTAGCACAAGCAAGTTTACTGGTTGCAACATTGTTGTTGATTATCGGTGTATTTCTATTGGTGTTACAACGGGGTACAGAACCCCAAATCGACACACAAGATTTAACTCATAAGCATTTAGGCTCAATCATTATGCTTGTTCAGATACGCTTGCTGACATTGTTAATGGTCGGAATGGGAATCATTGTAGGTACGATTGATATCGTTAGTGTCGCCTTTGCTGAACATCTTGGTCAGCCTGCAGCTGCCAGTTTGGTGCTTTCTGCATATGCGTTAAGTTCATGTTTAGCTGGCTTATTATTTGGTGCAGTTAAATTGAAAATGTCTTTACAGCATCTTTTATTACTCGGAGGCGTGGCAACTGCAGCAAGCACATTACTCTTATTATGGGTGAATAGTATTACGATGCTGGCAAGTAGTGTTTTACTTGCAGGGGTATTTTTTGCACCGACGATGATCGTCGCAATGGCACTGGTTGAGCGCATTGTGCCAAAACATCGCCTGACGGAAGGTATGACATGGTTACTAGCTGGGTTAAATGTTGGCGTGGCACTAGGCGCAGCAATCTCTGGACAAATGGTTGATGGCTATGGGCTAAGATCGGGTTTTCTCGTTGCATTATGCGCAGGGGGTATGGTGTTGGTGGTTGTGTTATGGGGACATTACCGTATGGGTAATGACAGCATAGCAATATCAAATGATCCATCATGATGATCAGTATGATTCTTTTTGCTGTGCTTTCTGGAGTGGTCTTCAATTGAGGACTTTAGTTTAAGTAAATGCCATGATTCATAAAAAACCATTTCAGCGACTCAATGCGGAAATGGTTTTTATGAAATATGTGTGCTTAAGATAGCGTTAAAGGATTTTATCTAAAGCGTATTCTGTTGGTTATAGTATATTTGGTAATAGCGCGTTCGTTTTGCTGTAAGATAAAACTCTAATTTTTCCCCATTATGTGTTAATTGCGTTTTAACTGCCCAATTCATTTTTTGCCCAGTTCGGATCATCTAACATTTGATGTACACGTTTCTTATCAACATCATTTTCCCATACACCAATCACTAAAGTTGCGACACAATTACCAATCAAGTTGCTTACTGCTCTTAAAATACCAATCAGCCAATCCACTGAAAGGATCAATACCAAGCCAATCGCAGGGATAACAGGAAAGCTGGATAAAGTCGCAGCGAGTATAACGATTGCTGATGCAGGAATACCATGTGCTCCTTTTGAGGTAAACAAGGTGATTAAAAGAATCATGATGAGGTCTGAAATTGTTAGATGAACGCCTGTCGCTTGCGCAATAAATACAACAGCAAGGGTGAGATAAATTGAAAAGCCATCTAAGTTAAAAGAGTAACCCGAAGGAATGACGAGGCTTACTGTAGAGTCTTTTATCCCTAATTTTTTTAGTTTATACATCACTTGCGGTAATACCGAATCAGAAGATGATGTTCCACATACAATGGTGATTTCTTCTCTAAAATAGCGAATAAGCTTAAAAATATTGAAGCCTAAGAGTTTTAATACCAGACCAAGTATTACGATCACAAAGAAAATCACAGTTGCATAATAAATTAAAACCAAATAGCCCAGATTAAGTAAAGTTTCTATTCCAAACTTTGCTACGGTAAAAGAAATTGCACCAAAAACGCCGATAGGGGCCAGTTTGATGATGATGGACATGATTTTAAAAATAACTTGAGATATTTTGTCGATAAAAGAGGCAACAGGTTCACTGACATCTTTAGACAGCATAGATAATGCAACGCCAAATAAAATTGAAAAGACAACCACTTGCAGAATATCATTTCCTGTAAATGCACCCACAGCAGTTTGAGGAATCATATTTAAAAAGAAATCAGCTACACCTGTAACTGCATGGATATTTTCATTGTACTTGTTCATTTGGGACGCATCTAAAGTCGAAATATCCACGTGCATACCATGCCCAGGTTTAAATATATAGGCTGCGGCTAAGCCTAAAATTAGAGCGATAGTAGTCATGATTTCAAAATAAATCAGTGTTTTTATTCCTACTTTCCCAGCTTTTTTTAAGTCTCCTGCACCATAGATTCCTAATACAATGACGCAGAATATAAGTGGAGCAATCAACATTTTGACAAGTTTGACAAAGCCATTACCAAACACTTGAAAATTGATCGCAATATGAGGCAAAAAGTAACCGAATAAACAGCCAATCACCAATGCAATCATCACTTGTAAAAATAAAGAGCGTTTAATGAGCTTCATTGAGGAGATTCATAACTAAAAGGTCACTTGAAAAAGCAATAGTTATGCCATTTTTTGAATGAATAATTTTTGGTCTTTTCTGTAGTTTTTGTTGTAGTGTTATTTGATTGTTTGATATATAGGCTACTTAATGCGGTATTCGATTATTTATAGATTAAAAAATAAAAAGGATATATAACAAGCCTTAAAAGAATCTCCTAAAACATTTAACAATAAGAAGCTAAAACTTGTACATCTGCAATCGTATTTTTTGTTAGCTTGAAATATACCGTATTGTTGGAGTAGGAAAATGACTAAAAAAGTACTATTCATCACTTCAAATTCTGGCGTTGAGCATGATGAGCTTAAAAAACCTTTAGACTTTTTGACGAGCAAGGGCATAGAAAGCATTCACGCTGCGATTGAATTAAAAGATGTACGAACCGTTGTTCATGATGATGAAAAATCGGTGTCATATAGTCCGCATGCGATTTTGGAAAAAGTAGATCCAAGTGATTATGATTTGCTGGTTATTCCAGGGGGAACGGTCAATGCCGATCAATTGAGAATTGATGACAATGCTAAGAAAATCATTCAATCATTTATAGATCATAAGAAACCGATTGCTGCCATATGTCATGGACCATGGGCTTTAATCAATGCAGAAAGAATTAAAGATAAAAATTTGACTTCATATAAAAGTATTCGCATAGATTTAGAAAATGCAGGTGCAAACTGGATAGATGAAGAAGTTCATCGTTGTAATACGGGTGGATGGGTACTCATTACATCGCGTAGTCCAGATGATATTCCTGCCTTTAATGAGGCGATATTAAAAGAATTGGAATAAGTGAATAGAGTAGGCTAGGCAAAGTGTAAGTTTTTGAGATAGCCCTTTAATCGAGGGTTATTTCATACAATCTTTGAATATGTTGGGTTTTAATTCCTCACACAGAACCTGATATTCTACGTTGATGATTTTCAAAACTTTGTCGATTCTCAAAAACTTCATGCACATCCCAAATTAAGGGATTTTGGCTTTGTTTGACCTCAAAAGAAATACAACCTTGTTCTTGTCTGGTTAACTTGATATGTTCTGGAAGATACTTGATTACGATATTTAATTCATGTTCAGAAACACAGATTAACTGACCACATAGCTTAACCATAGCATTCTCATTGATAAAATATAGCTGTTGTTTTATGTAGGCGTAGTACTAGTCTTGCATATATTATTATTTTTTTTTGCGTAAAAATTTAATGCGCATTTTATTCGATCTTTCATAAATCAAAAATGATCATGTTGAGTGATTTATATTGGTATTGATGGTTAGGATCAAGGCGTATGTTGATCTATGGTTTAGAAATGACTTATGAAAGGAGCCTATAGAATTGCTTATAGATAACTTAATAAAGAAGCAGATATTAAAAAACCACTTAGGATTAATGCACCTAAGTGGTTGTCTTATTTGGTGGGCCCGCCCAGACTTGAACTGGGGACCAACGGATTATGAGTCCGCTGCTCTAACCAACTGAGCTACAGGCCCTTCATCAAGTGAATTGATTAATTATCAACTACTTGGAACGTGTGCAATACTATCTAAGATTTTAGAGTTTATCAAGTTTTTTTTACAAGTAGACTGTAGAGAATAGCTTGATATAGTGTTTAGCATTGCGACAGCTAGAGATTCTATATAGGTCTACACCAAGAGTAAAGCTGACAAAGACATTTATTGATCAATTGGAGCTTAGATCTACGATTTATCGAGACAAGATTTATCGAGACAAGGAGTTGATTGGCTTTGTTGTAAGTGTAAATAACAGCGATAAAACTTACTGTCGCTGAAAGAAATTTCTTGGTAGATCTGTGCGCACGACTTTGGATATATGGAAATATCAGTCTAGGGAAAGCGTATGACTTAGCACAGGGGAAATTGCTACAAATGGCATAAGGAATAAATCCAACCATAAAAAAGCAAAAAATATTAGAGCAGCAACAACAATTAAATATCGAGAAAAAGTAGTCTACAGCAGCTATAGCAAACTAAGCTTTTATGGATTACCTCAATTTAAAGTCTCTTCAAGCAAGATCAATTATGGATTATATAATCAAAAATAGATCATTTAAAAATAGCTACACATTACTCTAACTTAGCTTTGCCAGCTTGCAAGCATATAGATCACAATCGCAATTAAAAATAGACCCACTAAGAGTAAAATATATTTAGGGATTCTACGCTTTTCTTGTGCTTTTTCAGATCTTTCTTGAGCGGTTGAAGGGTTGTTATCATGTTGCATCTTAACCTCTAAGATTTATCAAGTGATTAATTTATATGGTGGACTAATCTCATCAATACTGTGTGAATAAATGTTGTTCAAAAGTGATCAATGTAGATTAAATGAAAGATTAAGTATTAAATGAAATGATGCTTTAAAATAAGGGCTAGTTATTTTTAAAATAAAAACATAGTGTTAATTGGTATTCTATATTGAGTTAAAATAAATAAGCAGGGCTTAAATTCACAAGTACTTACAACACTAAACAGCGAATAAAATAATCTATGCTATAAAAACAATGCTTTTATTTAACGTTATATGGAGAAGTGATTATGTCTGTAGGTGATAAATCAGCATATACAGCAAAGCAGAAAAGACAAGCGCAACATATTTATGAAAGTGAGAAAAAACAAGGTCGCTCAGATGAAGATGCAGAACGTATTGCTTGGGCGACTGTAAATAAGCAGGATGGTGGTGGGAAAAGAAAAACGCAGCATTCTTAACTGATTAAATCCACCTCGGTGGATTTTTTATTTGCTAAATAAACTATTAATTTCCAAAAACTCAATGAGAGCATCCTAAAGATGATTTTTAAAGTTTACTTATAGGGTTATTTGAAATATTACACCGTTAGTCATTATCCATATTACTACTTATAAATTCTAGAATAGAAAATATATCAACAAGCGAAAAGAGTGAATATCAATATGCAATTCAATACTGGGGCAAGCGCCTTGATCTTATCAATGAAGGCGAAAGACAACGCCAATTAAGGTTAGATGAAGATATGAAAGTCTTAAAAATAAGATTTAATCAAATATAAAACGCTCGATGAAATTCATCGAGCGTTTTATATGAAATAAGTGTCAATCTACTTCAGAACGAGACACATATAAAATTGAATATAACTCAGTTGTAATAGGCCAAATCTATACTTCTAGCCAAGTGTCTTTAACCTCTTGAGAATCTTTAGTTAAGATAACTTTTTCGCCTTTTATCTCACCAACCCAAGATGTTGGGATGAGATGGTGATGTCCATCGCCATGTTTAGTCAGCTTAATTTGGTCTGCTCCAACAAGGTGATCTACCTCACCAACTTTGGTTCCACAAGAGGCAATAACATCGGCATGATTCTTAATACTTTCAACATTGATAGAAGTCATTTGATACTTTCCTATTGAAATGTGATTTGAATATTTACCTTATATGAAATAGGTAGGTGAGTCTTGGTCTGAAATGAAAAGGCTACAAGACAGCCAAAATAATTACTTAATGAATTAAATTTTATACATGGTAATTTTTTGAAATTAATGATAAATGAAGCCATTACAGTATTTAAGTTGCTGTAATGGCTTCAGGTTTTAACAGATAGACTTAGAAACGATAACCTACACCAAGGTAAGTGATCAGCGGGTCGATCTCAATTTTAGTTTTAGCCTGAATAAGCTTTGCATTGTTGTTGGTGTTGAGGACGGTAATGGTTGCAGTATTGTCTAACTTCGCATACGAAATAGAGGCAGTCGCAAACCAGTTTTGTTTAAAGTCATAGGTAAAACCAGCAGTAACAATCGGTGCAATGGCATCAGTAGCATCTACCTTAACTTTCATGTTGCCGCTTGATGGCTTTCCTTCTAGAGAAGCGCCTGCTTTACCATCATGAATGTTTTGAATCATATGTCCAGCACGTATCAAATCATTTTCAATCCCTGAATTAATTTCGATCTCGTTGAAGTAGGCATACATTAAACCAGCACCTACAAATGGTCTGAACTTATTGACACCAGATTTACCAAAATAGTACTGCGCTTGTATTGCAGGCGTCCAAGCTCTAGCAGATGCAGCAGTGTTATAACTATCCAAATCTGTAATCAAAAGATTGTTTTTTAAATACAAATCGCCTACTAAGCCTTGAAGTGGCTGAGATGTTGCTGAAAAGGGTGCATAGACAGTACCTTTCCCTTTTAGATCAACTTTTGGTGGAATCCCTGCAATCAATTGAACGGCAACATTGTCAGTGACATTATAAGTAAACATCATACCTAGCGTGTCTACATCCTCAACTTCCAAACCAGCATCCGCTGACCAGTTGGCAATCCCATTGATTTCAGCAATTCCTGTTAATTGGTCAATTAAGGTTGGGTCGTCTGCCATGATTACATCTAGCAGGTCATCAAATAAATATCGTCCTTCTTCATTACTTGGTGCATTGAGCAAGCTAATTAGGTCGGGATTCATTGCATCAATACGAGATTGATCGACATTGTTTAAAATGGTTTGGCCTGTAATTACACCCACAGCAGCTTTAGTACCATTACCTACAGAGGTGTTAATCCTAAAAGGTTGTGCTTTCCCCATTGATGACATATGCAACCAACCTGAAGAAACAGAGAAGCGTTTAAAATCTTCAGCTTGGCTTATTCCCGCAATACACAAGAGTGAGGTTGTAACGATGGCTTTTTGAAAGATCTTTTTTATTTTCACTTTGATTCATCCTTTTAAATACAATCACTGTCTTCTTGACAATGAGATTATTAAAATTACATAAAATAACCAATAAGTAGAGTAAAAACTCTAATTTAAAAACAGTATTAAGACTTAAAAGTTAATTAATAATGATTGAAAAGTAATATAAAAAACATAAAATCATAGAGTTGTTTGAAAATAATGTATTTTTAAGTATATTTTTCATATAAATAAAGTATTACAAAATAGTGACATAGTTTTACTTTTTGATAAATTTACTTTACTTTTGATTATATTGAAAAAATTATAAGATAAATTAGTAGATCTAAATTTAATTATTATTCATAGAATATTTTTGATGAATTATCGATATAAGTTGTATTATTTTTCCCGCTATAAAATACAACTTATAAAGAAATGAACGATTATAAAATAGCGAATAAAGCATAAAATGATCAGTTAATGCCTATTGATTAGCATTTGTTTAAAATCCAATACATGTGATTACAATTTGAATCGCCAAAATAATAAGACAGATTATTCCAACAGCATAAGAAATACTGCGCCATGGTTGAATTGCACGGAGATAGGTGACTGTATGTGTGATTCTTGCAATCGTAAAAATACAAAAGATCCAGACAATAAAATCACTGCTAAGATTTAATACTATACAAAGCCCTCCAAGCACCCAAAACACGGGAATATTTTCTAGATCATTTGCCCAAGCTTGGCTGGCTCTGGTCACTTGTGGTAGTTCTTCGGGTCTGGCTTGAACACTAACAAAATTAGCATCTTCGGTATTTTTAAACGCTTTATTCTTTATACGATAAAATCCTTGATAACAAGAGATTGCAAGCATTTTAAAAAAAAGCAAAACCACACAAAATGCATAGATATGTAGTAGATTATTCATAGATCCCCATTTATTTTATATGCTTTAGAAGTAAGTGTATCTATTTAAAGTGATTTTTAAACTTTGTCGAGCGAAATTTTTAGAAGCAGTTTTAATGCTCTATGACTCTGATTTAATTTTCGGAGGGGAGGTAAAATAAAAATGAATAATTAGAAATTTAACCATAATTGAAAATTAATCGAGTGCTTTTAACGATGATCTAAGTTTTGAGTCAATGAGAGCTGCTGCTGAGTGTGTTGAGTTATACGATGATCTAGTCAGATTTGTGGTTATTGAGTGGGAATAATATGCAGTGTCACTTTTTTCGTTTTTCTAAATAAATTTCAAATACGCTCCATGTACAAATCAAAACAAAGACTAAGGCACTTACGCCAAATAGGGGCATCAACATATTGCAATCCTTTTGCAGATAAAATTTTGGAGCTTATGGCGCAATTAAGACTAAAGTCTAAATGATTTTAACATGATAAAAAATATTGATTTGAGTTTTATTATTGAGATTATGATTTATATGGATGTTTTTTATGAAAAATTTATATTTTGTCCTAGAGGAAGTTAGATGATATTGGTGCGATTAACGATTTCCTATTTTAAGCATACATTTCGGTGTAGCAAAACAAAGGTTTAAAATGACAAAAATAAATATACAAATGTAAAAAATAAGCACAATAGAGATTGTCTTTTTAAGCTTTTACTCGGACAATTCGCAAATTATGATTTTATGATGTTAGGTATTTATGAAAAAGATGTTGGGAGAACTTACTTTTAAGCTCTCAGGTTGGTCATATGAAGTTGATCAAAGTGTATTAGAAAAAAAACAAGTCATCATCGGTTTTGAACACACATCCATGATGGATGCTGTATTGTCATTGGCAATTTTTCAAATTCATGACATTAAAATCCATACTTTAATTAAAAAAGAATTATTTAAAGGGCCGTTGAAACCGATTTTAGAAAAAATTGGTGGTATTCCTGTAGATCGAAAGTCAAACAAAGACATCGTTTCACAAATGGTTGATCTGTTTCAGAGTAATGAAGAATTTAATTTGGTGATTGCGCCAGAAGCGACTCGCGCAGAACGTGGGCAAGCACGTAAACCGATCCGTACTGGTTTTTGGCATATCGCAAAAGCAGCTGGTGTTCCTATTGTTTTAATGTATGCAAACTCAAAAACAAAACAGGGTGGGATCTTTGGAAAAATTTACCCAACAGATCTAGATCAAGACTTAGCAGAAATTAAACGTCTATATAAACAACATACAGGGCTCGATATTGTGATTCCTGAAGCAAAAAAATCTTAATTTGCATTAAATCTAAAAAATAAGCACTTTCTCATAAAAAAGTGCTTATGGTAGAATTGTCGCAATTTGATATGGCATGAAGCCAATCTACAGGAGCATATTTCGCATGGCGGGTCATTCCAAGTGGGCCAATATTAAGCATCGCAAAGCAAAACAAGATGCAAGTCGTGGTAAAGTTTTTACCAAATATATTCGTGAATTAACCACAGCAGCAAGACTTGGCGGTCCTGATGTGGGAAGTAACCCTCGTCTACGTGCTGTTGTCGAAAAAGCACTTTCAGTGAATATGACACGTGACACGATCAACCGCGCTATCCAGCGTGGTGCTGGTGGTGAAGATAACGATGACTTAAAAGAAGTCACTTATGAAGGTTATGGTGTGGGTGGTGTTGCGGTTATCGTAGAAACCATGACAGATAACCTTAATCGTACTGTGCCTGATGTACGTCATTGTTTTTCTAAAACCAATGGTAACTTAGGTACAGCGGGTTCAGTGGCATACTTGTTTACCAAACGTGGTGAGATTACTTTTGAAGATGTTTCTTTGGAAGATAAAATCATGGACGTGGCTTTGGAAGCTGGTGCTGAAGATATCGAAGTGAACGAAGATGAAATCTTAGTAATCACTACACCAGAAAGCTTTGGTGATGTACAAGATGCTTTGACTGCTGCTGGTTTAAAATCTGATAATGCAGAAGTGGTTATGAGCCCATCAACAAAAGCATTGATTGCTGATGTGGATCAAGCAAAACTCATTGTGAAAATGATTGATATGTTTGAAGATCTTGATGATGTTCAAAACGTATATACCAACGTTGAATTCACAGATGAAGTATTGGCTGAATTAGACAGTTAAGTCTGATTCGAGTTGATAAAACGCACCTTTGGGTGCGTTTTTTATTGAGAGAATTTATTGCTGATTTAAAACAGCGGAAATAAATTTATTTTTTTCAATCCGATAATCGATCATATCTAAATTTTCACAACGTTTTTTTAGATCATTGTACGTTTGCACCAGTTCAGGCGATTGCCTAAGTCTATCTCTAAACTTAATAAATGACTCAAATTCAGAACCTTTGACAACCAGTTGAAAGGCGACATCATCACCATTGAGCGATTCCAACATACACAGTTGATCCGTTCTCAGTGTTGCTAATTTTTCTTGAAAATTTAAGCCATAAAGTTTTTGAATTGCATCATTAAATTCAAATTGATCCACTGCAATATAAATGTCTAAATCTCCTTTAGAGATTGCATTTGGAATCGAAGAGGCGCCAATGTGCTCAATCTCTGCATTGGTTAAAAGTGCTTTGATTTGAGTTTTATAATACGCAAACCGTGCATGACATAGTGGTTGATATTCTTCGGCTAAATAAAATCTCATAAAAAAGACCCATTCAAATACAATCTGATATCTTTATTTAAATTCGATTGAGTAGGCCAGTACAATTAAACACGCGTTTATATTCTTTAATCACAAAGCTTGAATGTAGTGCAACCACATGCTCAATTTTACCAATCCGTTTGAGTAAAATTTCACTGTAATTCTCCATATCTTTAGCGATAACTTCGACAAGGAAATCAGCGGTTTGCCCAGTCACTAAAAAGGCGTTAATCACTTCAGGGATGTTTTCGAGTTCTTCTAAAAATTTAGCAAAGGTATCGGTGTCATGTTTGCTTAGGGAAATTTGTAAAATGACATGTAATTTAAAGCCTAATTTTTCAAAATTGATATCACGCTTTAGATTGGTCATGATATCAGTTTCGATCAAGTGTTTGATACGACGATGGACAGAACTTACTGACAGGTTAATACGTTCTGACAATTCATTTAGATTGATGTCTTCATGGGTTAAAATTTCTAAAATTTGTTTGTCGTAACGATCCAGTTCCATATTTTTATCCAGCTTGAAAAAATTTTCTGTATTAATGTAGATTGATTTTTATAGTTTTTCAATATTTGAATCATTTTTGAGAATAAATATCATAAAACGCTAGGTTATGGAAAATAAAGCAGTTTAAATCTGATGGCATACTGTGTTGAACCATATCATGATGATTTTGCAAATGACCTGTTGAAAACATTGAGCGAATCGATAAAACCTAACCCAGAGGATTAAAGATTATTTTTAGTTATTGCTCCTCTATAAAATTTTTACTTTATACTGATTAAAATTGAAAAGTTTATCCACCCATGCTTGAACACGATCTAGAACTTACCGAATCTGAAATGCATCTCTATTCCCGTCAAATTCTGCTGGATGGTTGGGATATTGAGGCGCAAGAAAAATTAAAACTCGCCAATGTACTGATTGTTGGTTGCGGTGGAATAGGGTGTACCACAGCCGAATTGTTGGCACGTGCTGGTGTTGGGAAAATTAGTCTGATTGATGCTGATACGGTTGAAATCAGTAATTTACAAAGACAAATTGCCTACGTTGCTCAAGATGTCGGGTTTTATAAATCGGAGATCTTGGCCAAGAGATTACAAACAATTAATCCTTTTATCCAAGTGGAAAGCTATACCAGTAAATTGGATGAAAATAATGCGCAAGCATTGATTGCTCAGCAAGATTTAGTCTTAGATGGTTGCGATAATTTTACCACCCGTTATCTGGTGAATCACATCTGTACTCAGCTACATATCCCACTGGTTAGCGCGTCTGCGATTGGTTTCCAAGGCCAGCTCTTTATGGTTGACGGTGATTCAGCTTGTTATGAATGCTTATTTCCCAAAGCGCAACAGCATAATGAAAGTCTGCGTTGTGCTGACTCTGGTGTATTGGCCACCACACCCAATGTCATGGCAAGTTTACAGGCACATCATGCACTTCTATATTTAGGTTTGGCAAAAACCCCACTGAAACAAAAATTGATGCTTTGGGATGGGTTAACAATGAAACAACGAATTTTAGCCTTTGAAAAAGATAGAGATTGTACAAACTGTCAGGCAAGCCATACTGCAAATGCTGATTAATTTGCTACACTTATACAAATTCAATTCAATGTTGACATTATGAAAAATAATATCTTTTTAGATGGTCTGCGTTCAGTTGCCCGAGTTGGGGAAACTGCTGTTATCGCTGCCAAAGCTGGCATTAAATACGCCACTGAAAAACCAAGTAATGCCAAACTGATGCGTGAAACCTTTGAATCATTAGGCTCAACTTATATTAAATTGGGTCAATTTATTGCCAGTACACCATCTTTATTTCCTCGTGAATATGTTGAAGAGTTTCAAGGCTGTTTAGATCAAACGCCTTATTTACCTTTTAGCTATGTTCAGGACGTATTGGAACAAGAATTTGCTGGACGTAATTTAAGTGAAATCTTTGCATCTATTGATGAAAAGCCTCTTGCTTCAGCGTCTATTGCTCAGGTTCATGCGGCCAAATTGGTGACTGGTGAAGATGTTGTAATTAAAGTGCAAAAACCAGGTGTTGAAACTATTCTTTATACCGATTTAAATGTTTTGCACTGGGCAACAAAGGTGTTGGAAAAAGCGATTCCAAAAGTAAAATTCGCTTCATTGGCAGATATTGTTGATGAAATTAAAACACGTATGGTACGTGAAGTTGATTTTATTGAAGAAGCACAAAATTTAGATGATTTTGTGAATTATCTTAATGTGTCACAAAACACCGCAGCAACAGCACCAAAGGTCTATCATCAATTTTCAACACGTCGTGTACTTACCATGCAACGCCTGTATGGTGTGCCACTGACTGATTTTGATGTGGTGAGAAAGGTCGCAAAAGATCCATCTCAAGTGCTGATTACCGCCATGAATACTTGGTTTGGTAGTTTGATGTTATGCCAGTCTTTCCATGCTGATTTGCATGCAGGTAATCTGATGTTGCTTGAAGATGGCCGTATTGGTTTTATTGATTTTGGTATCGTTGGACAGTTAAAACCTGAAGTTTGGCAAGCATGTATGGCATTTATGGATGCTTTACAAAAGACTGATTACAAGTTGATGGCTGAAAATATGTTGGGTATGGGTATGACCAGTACTCAAGTCGATACGCAGGTTTTGGCAGAAGATTTAGAGCGTTTATTTAGTGGGGTACTGCTTGCGGATCCACAAAAAATTATGACGTCGAATCCATCGGATTTAAATGACATCATGATGGATATGGTGGGTGTAGGCGAGCGTCATGGTATTCGTTTCCCACGTGACTTCGCTTTATTATTTAAGCAAATGCTCTATTTTGATCGTTTTATGCGTGTTCTTGCGCCATATACCGATATTTATGCTGACCAACGTTTACAGATGGTGCAAAATATTGATCCTGTGTCGCTGTTAAAACATTGATATAGATGTTTTCCCTTTGTGAAAAGCTGGCTGAGTTTGATTGTAAAATCTTACTTGGCCCTTTTTAAAAGAGCATTTTTTATTTACATTGAGAATTTATAAACGTCATGGATGCAATTATCATTGAAGGGCTGAAAGTTGAGACGGTGATTGGCTGCTTCAATTGGGAACGGCAAATTATTCAACCTTTAATGTTGGATCTCCATATTCAAACCAGTTTAGAACAAGCGTCTAACTCAGATGAATTGGTCGATACGTTGAACTATGCTGAAATTTGTGAAATTTCTGCCAAAGTGATTCAGGATGCTGCGCCAAAATTGATCGAACATGCGGCCAAATTGGTGTTGAATACGCTTTTCTCTACCTTTCCGCCTATTGAATCGATTATGATTACGATCCGTAAGCCTGCCATTATCCCGCAAGCAAATTCTGTAGGAATTCGTCTTGAACGACACCGAAATGATATTCGCCCTAGCTCTAGCGAGTAATCGCGATCCACAACAAAATTTTCAAAAAGCATTTGCTCAGATTGCCCATTTGGGAATGGTGTCATTTTCTCCAATCTATTTGATTCCATGCCGTGATGGAATTGGTGCAGATTATTGGAATGCTGCATGTTTGGTTCAAAGTCAGCTGTCGGTAGATGAAAT
Source organism: Acinetobacter sp. GW821-FHT01C12 (assembly GCF_059422625.1). Lineage (NCBI taxonomy): Bacteria > Pseudomonadati > Pseudomonadota > Gammaproteobacteria > Moraxellales > Moraxellaceae > Acinetobacter > Acinetobacter sp. GW821-FHT01C12. Next base: position 694,898 of record NZ_JBWKXD010000001.1, on the reverse strand, counting down.
GCTGTCTTTATTAAAAAAGATGGAAGCAGACTCAGGTCGTGTACGCCCATCACATCAAATTTCGTTGGATATTGATCTCATTGCATGGGGATTTCATTTAACTGCAATGCAATTTAATCCAAAGAAACTACCATTGGCGTTGGATGTTAAAGTGCCGATGTCTGATCTTTGGGAAGATGCATTATTCAAACATTCCGCAGATCAATTTCCAGTTATCATTTTATAGTCTTTAAAATAACTAGGTTAAAAACAATGTATTTTAAGCCCTTGGCATTATTCAGTTGTGTGCTTTTATTCAGTGCATGTCGCCATTTACCTGAATCATCCGTTACACCAGCACAAGCTGTAAGTGAAGTGCAAACCTTACAACAGCGAGATAACAATCTTAAGCAAAAAGTGAATGCTTATACACAAGATCAAGCTTTATTTGATGTGGCATTTGATGATCTCAATCAAGATGGGCAAGATGAAGCCATCGTGCTTTTAAAAGGGCAAGATTGGTGTGGGTCAGGTGGTTGTACAATGCTGATCTTTCAAGGAAAACCTAATCAACAGTTTGACTTTTTAAGTAAAACAACCTTGGTGGATACGCCTGTCTACGCCACAACATATATGCATAATGGTTGGAAGCAATTGCTGGTTTATAGCCGAAAGCATGGGCAAGTGATGTTGAAATTTGATGGAACTCAATATCCGCTCAATCCATCTTTATTGCCTGTCGCAACTGCAAAATTGGCACCGAATACAGCTAAATTACTTTTGGGTGTTGCTGAGTAGTTTTTTATTTTAACCCACAGCTCTATATCAAAATGTGGGTTAAACAGACCCTAGTAAAATGCTAAAAAACAAGCCCAGCAAGTGGGCTTGTAAATCAGTTAAATCATACTGTTAGATAAAATAACTGGTCTTGGTCATCAGTTTAGAAATTGCAGTCATGGTGATCTTGACTGGAATAGGCAGCTCTACACCACCAGCAGTTAATGCTGTATCACGATGATGTAGCTCATCTTCATTCATCTGCACCAATATTTTACGTGAGCGTTCGTCTTGAGCTGGAAGCTGACTGATATGGTGTTGTAAATGTAAGCTGACTTGGCGTTCAGTTTCAGCCACAAAACCTAAACTGTATTTATCGCCTGCAATGCCAGCAAGCGCACCCATACCAAAAGAAAGACCATACCATACAGGATTCAGCAAACTGGTATGACTGTCGAGCTCTTTTAAACGATCTTCACACCAAGCCAAGTGGTCTTGTTCTTCAATTGCTGCAAATTCCATTTCACGACGTACATTTGGAAGTTTGGCCGTTAATGCCTGCCCATGATAAAGCGCTTGAGCACAGACTTCACCACTATGGTTAACGCGCATTAAGCCTGCAACATGGCGTGCTTCACTGACAGCCAGTTTGGTTTCGACTGCATTGGACGGATTGCTTCTTTGTGCTGAAGTTGCACCAGGTACTAAACTTCTTAAAGCTTGGTCAAATGAATTGATCAATTTATCGATGCCAGTATATTGACGCATATTAGTCCTCCAAAGAAACCTGAGTTGTCGCTATTAATGGTTTTAAACGAATTAATAACCAAGTACTAAAAATAGCACTCAGCACAGCTGTGATACAGAATAAGATTTTAATATCTATTTTCAAAATACTTAAGATGAGAATAGAAAAAATTGCCGATGAAACCATGAATATTGCATTAAAAATATTATTAGCCGCAACCACACGCGCACGGTGTGATTTTGGGGCATAGGCTTGCATCATGGCATAAAGTGGAACAATGTAAAAACCTCCACTTATACCCAATAAGGTCACTGCAAGCATGACATGATAATAAATTGCCCCTGAATTAAACATATCAGAAATCGCAATCAGATCACCGGTACGTTCTGGAACAAAAGCCAAACTAGCTGCTAAATAGAGTGCGAATAGCGTTAAACCAATCGCACCAAGCGGTACCATTTTGATATTCACCTCTGCACCGCCAATTTTACGGCACAGTAACGAGCCCACGCCAATACCGACAGAAAAAAATGTAAGCAATAAACTAACAACATTTTCATTGGCATGCAGGTTTTGCTGTGTTAGCTGGGGAATTTGTGTGAGGTATGTTGCACCATAAAACCAATACCAAGAATTGCCTAAAAGTACGATAAAAATTAATGGTAAACTTTTAGCATAACGAATGGTTTGGAAACTTGTACGGAAGAAATTCCAATCGATTTCTAAATCTTCATTTGAAGTAGATTGTTTAAGAACAAAACGACTGGATAAATAACCCACCACTGCAATAGAGACGATGGTTAAGCAAATCCAGATCATATTGCCTTGTGATAGCGAAATGACTGCACCGCCTAAAATCATCCCAATTAGAATTGCAATCGATGTGCCTGACTGAAACAGGGCATTACCTGACATTAGTTCATTGGGTTTTAAGATTTCAGGCAAAATCGCATATTTGATTGGCCCAAAAAAAGTACTGTGCGTACCCATTAAAAATAAGGCGAAGAGTAAAATCCAAAGATTGCCCAATAAAAAACCTGCCGAGGCGATCAGCATGATGATGATTTCTAAAATTTTAATACTTCGGACTAAAAATGAGCGTTCGTATTTATCTGCAATTTGACCTGCGGTCGCAGAGAAGATGAAATAGGGTAGAATAAACAGTAACGCAGCGAGATTGTTGAGTGTGCTGATATTGGCAGACTGATGATGAATCCAACCATAGGTAATGACGAGTAATAATGATTGTTTATAAACATTATCATTCAGGGCGCCAAAAAACTGGGTAAGGAACATCGGTAAAAAACGTCGTGTCCCTAAAATATGCTCATTTTTTTCCATTGTAGACGACTTCATTTAGTTATATATAAGAAATGTGTTGAAATGGTAACTATCTCTCAAAATCATGTATCATGTTTTTAACTTAAATCATGTGTAAAACCAATTGGTTTGGGTATTTGAAAGATTTTTAATAATTGATCTTTCTACAAATAAATTTAGGTCATTCGAGCTTGGTATGCCAGCAAAAATTAATTTTAAAAAATCTGTGCTTTCACATAGTGTACATTTACACTTTGACCGTTATCATATCAATAAACTGATATGTTCAAGTGTTTTTTTAAGTGTTTTTGCGATCCCTGTCAGTTATGCCGATCAAATACAAAGCAATCAGAACGTGCCATCAAGCTCTGAAACCATCAGTACAAGTTCTGAAAAAATCAGCAATACTCAAGAACAATTAGAATCTGCAGCCATTCAACAAGGCGTACCCAACGAAAAGATCGACCAGTTAGATCAGAAAATTCAACAAGCTCAACAAACTGATCAAGTCGATAGTGTTAAAATGCTTGAACAACAAGAAAAAAATATGGGGGTGCAAGATGATTTTAAGCCGATCCAATTTGAAGATCTTGAAGAGTTACCTGCTGTTGCTGTGGATCAGTCTTTAGCAAATGAAATTTATAAAGTTGCAGAAGATGCAAAAACAGATGCGCAGAATTTTCGTAATGGGGTGACCAAAGCACCTCAAGTCGAAGTGACTAATGCGACCCAACAAGAATTAAATGAAATTACGCAAGCGCCAGTCAATGTTGATCAGCTTATACAAACCATTCGTGCGGACAATAAAATTTCTGTAGAGGAAAATCAATCGGGTAAAACCTTGGTTGATAATACACAGAGTAATAGCGATGAAGAAAAGGCTAAACCTGGTTTCTTTAAAAGTTTAGTCAATAAAATCCGTGGGCCGCAAGACAACGGTGTACCAATTCCAAAAATTGGTGTTTCCGTGACGGGTGCACCTACGGTCCTAGCAACTAACTTAAAAGCAAAATTAGGAACCTTTACCCAAGAAGCATATTCTGATTTTAATGGCTCGGTGCCACAGTTAAGAACACTGGCGGTACAGGCTGCTCAAGCAGTAGGTTATTACAATGCAGAATTTAAGTTTACTAAAATCGATGATACCCATTTAGGGGTTAAAGTCACCCCACATGATCCAGTCAAAGTGGCTGAACAAAATATTGAGTTTACAGGGGCTGGCTCTAAACTGGCACAGTTCCAAGTTATTGGCGTACTTCCTGATTTAGAAGAAGGTGATATTCTCAATCATGGTGCTTATGAATCTACAAAAAGCCGAATAGTAGATGCAGCATCGAATAATGGATTTTTTGATGGTTATTGGCGTTTACATGATGTCAAAGTTGAACAACCGCAAAACAAAGCCAAAATTGATTTAAAGTACGAAACGGGCGATCGTTATAAATTGCAAGATGTTGAGTTTAGAATGAGTGACCCTTCTAAGCCACTTCCGATCGATTTAAAAATCTTAAAAACCTTAGCGCCGTGGGAAGATGGTGCGGATTACACTGCATGGCGTGTCAATGGTTTAGCAAATAACTTAACCAACTCACGTTATTTTAACTATACCTTGGTTGATGCGATTAAACCGGATGCAATTGTAAAACCACTTGAGCTTCCCGCGGATCTGCAAGCTTTGGTAGATCAGCAAAAAATCACTGAAACAACATTGTCTGCGCAAACCAATGCCGATAAAGTGCATTTGTCAGATAAAGAAGTGACCCAAAATGTGGTCAATGAAAATCAGTTTGCTGGAACGCAAGGTGAAGAGGTCAATCCGAACTTAAAGCAGCTTCAAGCACAACAGAAAGAAAAAGAATCCGATGATGATCTATTAAAAGATCAGGCACGTGAGAATAAAAAGATTCCTGTGATTGTGACTTTAAATGCGGATCGCTTAAACAGTTTAGAAACTGGTATTGGTTATGGGACTGATACAGGGGTACGTTTACGTAGCCAATATAGACGTGCGATCGTCAACCATTTAGGGCATTCTTTTGATGCCAATATGGAATTGTCACAAATTCGTCAAGCCATTGATGCTCGCTATAACATTCCTTATAAACATCCATTAAATGATTACTTCAGTTTGGTTGCGGGTTATGAGAGAGAAACCCGTGATGGTATTGGTAATGACATGGATTTGGTTATTGAGTCTGCGGTAGCTGGGGTAGACCGTATTATTAAAGGGTCCAGAAAAGAGTGGCAGCATATTCTTGGTGTGCGTTATCGTTTAGACCGTGTTACTCAAAATGGTCCTGTAGATATTGCCAATATTCCTGATGCTTTTTTAATTCCTGGTTCAAATCAAGAACAGCAATCATTGTTGTTGGGTTATGAAGCAACCAAAACAACCAGTGATAATCGGATCAATCCAACACGCGGATATAAGCAAAGTTATAAAATTCAGCTTGGCAGTAAATCTTTACTTTCAGATACGGATATGGCGATTACCAGTGCAGATTGGAAAGGCTTATATTCTTTTGGTCAAAATGATAATCATCAGGTGGTTGGTGGTTTGAATGTCGGCTATATTTTTGCCAAAGATTTTGAACAAGTTCCTTATAATTTAAGATATTTCGCTGGTGGGGATCAGAGTTTGCGAGGCTTCGATTATAAGAGTCTATCCCCAACGGAATATGGCTATAAAGTCGGTGGTCAAGGTTTGGCTGTCGGTTCATTGGAATATAATTACCAATTTAAAGAGGGGTGGCGTGGCGCAATATTCAGTGACTTTGGTAATGCTTACGATAAATCATTTAGTAACGATACCCAATATAGCTTAGGCTTAGGAATCCGTTGGAAGTCACCAATTGGTCCGATTCGAATTGATGTTGCATCAGGTGTTTCAGATCCTGCTCGCCCAATTCGACTGCACTTCTTTATTGGTTCACAACTTTAATTAACTAAAAATATAAGAGAAATACTGGAAATATTATGGCTGATGAAGAACATCAAGATGTTCAAAATGAACAGCAAAATGATCAACTAAAGCAAGCGCAGACACCGAAGAAGCGTAATATATTGCGTAATATTCTGATGTCATTGCTTTTGGTCATTATTTTATTGATTGCTGCATTGGCTGTGATGTTTAGTACCGATAAAGGCAGTAAGTTTTTATTGGATCGGGTTGCTTCCAGCCAGAAAATTATTGATTACCAATATGAAGGCGGTAACTTGCTTCAAGGGATCATACTTAAAAATGTTTTGGTCACTCTCGCTGCGGTTGATGTCAAAATTGATCGTGCGGATGTTTCCTTGGGTTGGCGCGCAATATTAGATAAAGAAATTCATCTGAGTCATGCTGATGTTAACAATTTAAGAATTATCAGTAAAACACCACCAAGCGATGAACCCTTTAAGTTTAGCGAAATCAAGTTACCCTTTGTTTTACGTTTAGATGAAGCAAATGTAGATCATATGCAGTTTCAAACCGCATCTACAAAAATTGACTTTAACGATATTCATTTAGAAAATGCATTGTGGTCGGGTACAGAGCTGAAGTTTGAAAACTCTAAAATGGACATGGGCTATTTATCTGTAAAAGATGCGACAGGTAATATGAACTTTAAACAAGGCGATTATCCGCTGAATGCTAAGGCAATTTTGCGGATCCCAAGTTTAAAAAGTCTAAATGTTGAAGATATTTATGTACATGCGCGTGGCTCACTCGACACGATTAAAGCGGGTGTTGCGACTAAAACGCCTGATCTCTTAACAGGCTGGGCGGTGATCCATCCGATGCGTCATGATGTTCCAATGAATGGTGCTTTGGTTTTTAAAGATTATCATTGGCCGTTGTTGCAGGAACAAGAATTACTGTCTAAAAATGGCTTGGCGAAATTTCAAGGCGATGTAAAAGGCTTAAGCTTAGACATCAACACAGACATTAGTGGTAAAAATATCCCACAAGGTCAATATACCGCTTTAGCACATACCGATTTAACCAATCAGTTGAATATTAATAATTTAAATGGTCAATTGATGGGTGGTGCTTTAAATCTTGCAGGTTTGGTCAGCTGGCAAGATCATGTGCATTGGGATGTACAAGGCCGTTTAGATCGAATCAATCCAAAAGATAAAATTATCCCACAAGTGATTCAAGACTTTTTACCTGTTTCCCTTGATGCCAAAATTGGTTCAGTGGGCGAATTAAAACAAGGCATGCATTTAACCGCCAATGTTGATTTTGATAAATATGAAGCTTGGAAGGTTAAATTAGATCAAGCTGAACAAAAGGGTAAAAAGCCTGAACCGATGTTATTGGGTGTTAACTGGAAAAATATTGACCGAGCAGTGCCTTATGTGGGTTGGTTAAGCAGTGAACAAGGTCAGGTTGAAGTTGCACTGGTTGACGATCAGCAAAATATTCATGTGGCAACCGTTGTACGTCAACATGAAAAAGGCAGTTTACCTGAGGGCAAATACACAGCTCAGTTAGACCTAAAAGGCAATGATCTACACGTACCAGCATTTGAATATGTGGCAACGAAAGGTAGTTTATCTGGAAATGCAATCGTTGAATTACCTACTGAAAAACGCCAGTTAAAATGGAATGCCTTGCTCAATGCAAAAGATTTTAATCCACAAAGTATTGTCGCAACAGCACCAGTAGATTTAATCAATGGGCAGATAAAAGCCAATGGTTTTGCAAAACCAAATCAACAATTGATTAATTTTGATGCGATTAATTTAACTGGGCGACTTGCAAATCAAGCCAACCCTGAAACAATCCAATTGACAGGTAAAAGTACAGCCGCAGTTATTTTCAATGATGCTAATGCTGGTGGAGCGTTTAAAGGCTTTGCTGTGAATTATGACGGGGCATTAAATGCGTCACAGCTAAAACAAGGCAGTGGCTTATTAAAGATCAGAGTTGCGGGTACACCAGAGCTAATAAAAATATCGGAGCTACAGCATGATGGTGTTGCAGGAAAAATCTTAGCCAATGGCTTGGTGCATATCAGCAATGGCATCGGTTGGGATATCAACGCATCTTTGGTGCGTTTTAAACCACAATATTTTGTTTCTTCTGTCCGTGGTGAAGTTTCTGGGAATGTGAAGACTCAGGGGAATTGGTCAGATCGTCTGAAGAGAATTAATATTCAACAATTGAATATTGCAGGCATGATCAATAACAAACCCTTAAGAGGACGCGGTAACCTTGCAGTTGTTTTAAATTCTGATTTAAAAGGCTTGATGCCACAGCAATTTGAAGCCAACAACTTATTTTTGTCTTATGCCAATAACCAAGTTCAGGCGACAGGAAATGCACAGAATCTACGATTAAAAGTCAATGCACCTGCATTATATGAGCTTTATCCGGGATTGCGTGGCACAGCATATGGTTATTTGAATCTACAAGCACAGCCACGTCTGAGTGCAACTGCAAACCTCACAGTCGATAATTTTAGTTTTAATGATAGCCTAAGCATTAAAAAATTAAGCTTAAAAGGTGAATTACCAACCTCTGAAACTGTAGCGTCGAAAATGGTGGCGCAAATGGATACTTTGCGCAGTGGAAACCGTGAAATTCAGCATGCAGGGATTACACTTTCTGGAACACGTAAAGCACATTTATTACAGCTTCAGGCATGGAACTATTATTCTAAGTTCTATGTGCAGCTTGCAGGTGGATTTAATGCGCAGAATGATTGGTTGGGTCAGATTCAAAAAGGTGAGTTTGACTCAGTAAGAGCACACTTATTACAACAACAAAATGCACCGGTTATTTTTAACGCGTCAAAATCGGAGTTATATGTTGGGCAGCATTGTTGGTCAAGTCAGCAAAGCCAATTGTGTTTTGATCAACCGATCCGCGCAAGTCAGCAAAATGGTAATGTTTCCTTTGTTACTAAAAATTTAGATCTGAATGATTTTGCTGCGTTTATGCCAGAAGGTTTGGCACTGACGGGGAAATTAAATGGTTATGCAAAAGCATCATGGGCGAAAGGTGCACAGCCTAAATTAGATGCTAAGCTGGTTACTCGTAATGGGCAAATTGGTATTGCGGCAGAAGATCCGAATGATCCTTCAACTTCAATGAACTATGACGAAGCCAGTGTAATTGCAAAAAGCATAAAAGATGGTTTGTTGTTACGTGTTGATTTAAAGGCGCCGAATGTTGGAACAGGCTATGCCAGTGTCATTGTCAATCCATATGTTGAGTCTAAGCCGATGCGTGGTGAGGTGGCATTTAATGAAGTTCAGCTGAAAATTTTAAAACCATTTATTGCTGATGTACGTAAACTCGATGGGACTTTATCACTTGCAGGAAAAATTAACGGTACGCTGACACAACCATTGTTTGATGGTGAAATGCGCTTGAAAAATGGTGAAATTAGTATGATTTCACTGCCTGTGAGTTTGAATAATGTTCAGATTTACACTTCAATTCGTCAAGACGTTGCAACAATTAATGGTGCATTTAACAGTGGTCGTGGTGTCGGTAAAATTAATGGCAGTATCGATTGGAAAAATGATCCACATATACAATTACGTCTCAATGGCGATAAATTGCTGATTCGTCAAGCACCGTTGATCACAGCAGTTGTCGATACCGATATTGAATTGGATGCTTTACCTTTAAGTAAGAAACTGACCGTGAAAGGTAAAGTTGATGTACCTAGTGCATTAATTTCAATGCCTGAATCCAGTGCAACAGTAGTCAATGTGTCACCTGATGTCCGTGTAGTAAAAGAAGGTCAAAATCAGCTGGCCGTGCTTAAAGCAGCACAGCCGTGGTCTATACGTGCAGATGTTTCAGTAAACTTGGGTGATAAGGTTATTTTCCAAGGCTTTAACAGTCGTATTCCATTGGTGGGTCGTCTTTACCTTTCTCAACGTGGTTTGGAAACTGCAATGCGTGCCAATGGTGCGATTGGTGTCAGTCAAAAAGTAACCGTTGAGGCTTATGGTCAGCGCTTAGACTTAAATCGTGCCATTGCTCGTTTTAATGGCCCATTGTCTAATCCTACATTGGATGTCGATACCAATAAGAGTATTTCTGGAAGTACCGTAGGCCTACGTATTACAGGCACAGCTTCTAGTCCAAACATTCAAGTTTATAATGATGCTGGTTTGTCTGATCAGGAAGCGATGAATGCTTTAATTACAGGACGTATTAATGAAGGGTCCAGTGGTTTAAGTAATGCTGAAGGATTTAAATCGGATGTAAACAATACGATTGCAGCAGCAGGGATCAGTTTGGGGCTAGGTGGAACACGTGCATTTACCAACCAAATTGGACGTACATTTGGTTTAAGTGGTTTGTCATTTGATGCACAAGGTACAGGCGATGATACGCAGGTTAGTTTGACGGGTTATATTACCCCAGACCTGTATATTCGCTATGGTGTGGGGGTATTTACACCGGTGAATAAACTGACTTTACGTTATCAAATGAATAAACGTTTATATCTGGAAGCCAGCCAGTCTTTAGAAAAAGCTATTGACGTGTTCTATCATTGGAGATTCTAGCCATGGATAAAACATTTTAGATGCAATCGGCATTGAAATGTAGTTGATCAATATTGAAAAACTCGGATTACGATCCGAGTTTTTTATGCTTATATCAAATGAGATGAATCATTGAGCTAAACAAAGCGCATGGTAAAATGCTTGGAATGTGAGCAGCGCAACGATCTTGTACATAGCTATTAAAAGCCAATAGGCGAGTATATTAAAGATCTTTATGTTGCACTTGTCTTGCTGATTTATACTGGTTGTTTAAGACTGATCATGGGTTGAATATTTAATTTTTTAGAAGTAGAAAAGCCCAATAAAATATTGGGCTTTTAAAACCGATTTGAAGATGGTGTTACACGCTAAAACGCTTCAATGGTGTTATTCAGTGAATAACACATCACCATATTGTTCACGTAAATCACGCTTTAACATCTTACCGGTACCTGTTAAAGGAATGGATTCAACAAAAATAACTTTGTCCGGGATTTGCCATTTCGCAATCTTATCAGCATAGTAATCCAATAGATCTTGTTCAGTAATGTGACTACCTTGCTGTTTAATCGCAATCACCACTGGGCGTTCATCCCATTTCGGGTGGTTTGCTGCAATCACAGCAGCCATCGCAATTTCAGGATGATTCATGGCAATGTTTTCAAGCTCAACAGAAGAAATCCACTCACCACCTGATTTAATTAAATCTTTGGCACGATCGCTTAACAGTAGATAGCCGTCCTCATTAATCGTGGCGATATCACCGGTATCAAACCAACCATCGGCACTTAATGCTTTTTCAGATTTTCCATAATAAGATTCAATAATCCAATGGCCTTTTACTTGTAGATTCCCCGTACTATGTCCATCACGAGCAACTTCATGTGTACCATTTTCTTCATCGGTAATACGTAAATCTACGCCGAAAGGTGGGCGACCTTGAGACAAGCGAACTTTAAATTGTTCTTCTTCACTTAAATTTAGGTGTTTGGCTTTGAGTTGGTTGCCTGTGCCCAATGGGCTCATTTCAGTCATGCCCCATGCATGAATAGTTTCGCAATGATAGATGTCTCTAAATGCTTTCATCATCGCAGGTGGGCAAGCTGAACCGCCAACGACATTGCGTTTAAGGCTTTCAAGAGCGCTACCAGATTGTTTTGCTGCGGCAAGTAAGCCTTGCCAAATCGTTGGTACACCGAGCGCAATACTGACTTTATATTCATCAATCATTTGTACTAAGCTGGCACCATCTAGACCCGGCCCCGGGAGTATCAATGTACAACCGACCATTGCTGCGGCATAAGGTGTACCCCAAGCATTGACATGGAACATGGGAACCACAGGTAACATAATATCTTTTGCAGATAAATTTAGTGAGTCGGGTAGTGCGATCGCATAGGTGTGTAAAATGGTTGAGCGATGACTATACAAAGCACCTTTTGGATTGCCCGTTGTTCCTGAGGTATAGCAAAGCGAACTTGCGGTATTTTCCTCAAAATTTGGCCACTCGTACTGTACAGAATGTTCTGCAATCAGCACATCATAGAATTTAACATCTGGGAGGGCATCAGCAATATCTTGGTCAAAAGCACCCAGATAGACGAAATGTTCTACATTAGGGGTAAGGGCTTTCACTGCTTTGATTAGCGGTAAAAAGGTTTTATCAAATAACACCACTTTGTCTTGAGCATCATTGATAATAAAGATCAATTGTTCAGGAAAAAGTCTAGGGTTGATAGTGTGACAGACCAAGCCACTTCCGGAAATTGCATACCAAGATTCAAGATGACGATGATTATTCCATGCAATCGTTGCAACTCGGTCACCTAAGCCTAAACCCAGTCCAGCAAGTGCATTGGCAAAGCGTTTCGCGTTTTCACTTACATGTGTCCAATCTGTCTTTGTAATCGTGCCATCGGTATTTTTTGAAATAATCGCAGTATCACCATGATAACGCGTAGCATGCTCAATGAGGCTACTGATTAACAATGGTTGCTGCATCATACGTCCTTGCATATAAAATTCCTCTATAATCTTGTTGATAGGCTTAAATTGTATTTTTCTCAGAAGCTTTCTAAGTGAAAAAAATTGTTAAATAGAAAAAGCTATCATTTCATCCTATATAAAAGTCAGATTAAATCAAGCTTAAAAACAATATATTTTTGCAACATTTTTATTATTTTAACCAATAAAAAACAATAGCTTAGTTGGATTATCACGATTTGAAAATTTGATCAAGAAATGCGGGGTATCAGACTAAAGAACTAGGGGAAAGTATTACTCAGATATATCTATATGTGCTAAACATATTATATGTCCTGTTAAGGCATTGATGTTTTTAGGATGAAACTATATTGATGTGAAATATTAAAAGGAGTTTTACAATGTTTCAAAAAATCAGAAAATTATTGTGTATCCACAGTTTTGAATATGAAATTGGACATAATATTGTGGTTAAAGAGTGCCGTAAGTGTGGTGCTCATCATTAATTTTCTAGAAGCGATCTCAAAATATCACTATATTATGATCATTTGATAAAATATGGTGATATTTAGAAAGTGTTATATCTCTAAATGAAAATAATAAAAATCTAGTTTTGCAAGCTGATTCATTCAATCTTATGCTGATAGATGTCCTCGTTTGATTGCATATGGCTGTTTTATTTTATTGCTTAAGGCTGTCTTGGTTTTTTCAGTATGGTTAAATTTACGTTAGAATAATGCTATTCTTGTTTTATTGTCTTTGAATCATAATGTCTAAAGATTTTTTAGCTGAAAATTATATTGTCGATGAACATCTTGCTGATACTTTAAATTGGCTATGCCAACATCAAGATTGTTATGATGCTTTTCAATTTGATGTGTTGACTCAAGAACTCAAAGTTCATCATGCCAATGGTACAGATATCATTCGTCAGGGGATGTATCTTACGGCAAAGTACGGAATTTTAATCACATCCTTATAGTGAATTGGTGCTCAACGATTGTCGCTAAAATCAGCATGTAACATATTCTTGCGCTTAAATTTAATTTATCGTGTTTTTTTACTTTGATTAGTGCGACAAAAAAGTCAAAACACAGCTAAAATATAGCTTGAATAGTGTGTATTGAATCCATAATGAATATGAACGTATCAGAACATCAGCGTAGCATTTTGGCTACGATGGGAATAGAGCTTTGGATCCCCAAGGTTGATGTTCATACACGTCATTATGAAAATGCGCTATACCGTGATATTGCTCAAGTTGAACGGGATATTGCTGTTGTGCCTGAGTTGAACACGCATTCAACTCAATCTGATGCAAAATTAGAAAATCAAAATGTACAGCCGTCACAGATTGAAAAAGCACATCAGCCTGAAGTTTCTTTATTAAAACGAAATCCAGAAACACAGCAAACTGAAGAAATTTCAGCGCCTGAACAAATTCAGCAACAGACAAACTTTATTGTCGAGCCTGCATTACCAATTGCGCCATTTGAAATCCAAGCCTATTGCATTGAAAGCTGTGTCATCTTTGTCGATTGTACTCAAATCAGCGCTGACCAATTAGGACTATGGGGTAATATACAGCAGGCGCTTGTAGGGCAATTTTATGATTTAAAATGGCCTTTTCCAATGTTGCAGCTTCAAGATGGAAGAGGGGCAGCGATGTATATCCAAGGGTTTGTTGATGCTTTAAGGCAAGAGCGTAAAGTCATCAGTCTTGGTCAATTGCCATATTTAAACAATACTGAAATGTTTGAATTGGCAAGTTTACAAGAGATGATTGAGCAACCTTTATTAAAGCGCCGTCTATGGCAATTTATGCAAAATAAATTGAATTAGTTTTCAAGATCTGTACTGAGAGGTTTTCTGGGATATGAATAAAAAAGTGGTTGTATTTAGTCAAATCGACTCAGAAGTTCAAGCAAAATTAGCAGAAAAATATCAGTTGGTTGTATTGAATCCTAAGCAAGGCGATATCAATGCACAAATTCGTCAAGCAGTTGTTGATGCAGATGCAATGATTGGTGCGGGTCGTTTGCTTAATGAAAGCAATATAGCCACTGCAGAAAAATTAAAAATTATCTCCTCTGTCAGTGTGGGCTATGATAATTACGATGTTGATTATTTAAATCAAAAGAAAATCTGGTTGTCGAATACACCACACGTATTAACCGAAACGACCGCGGATTTAGCGTTTACTTTGTTGATGAGTGCTGCACGTAAAGTACCGAGTCTAGATCACTGGACCAAACAAGGTGAGTGGCAACGTACAGTCAATGCGGCACAATTTGGTCAAGAAATTTTTGGTAAAACTTTAGGAATAATTGGTCTAGGTCATATTGGTGCAGCAATTGCACGACGTGGATTTTATGGCTTTAATATGAATATTGTGTATCATAATCGCCGTGAAAAAATCGAAGTTGCACAACAGTTTAATGCGCAATATAAAAGTCTTGAAGCACTGTTAAAACAAGCTGATTTTGTTGTGGTTGCGGTAGATTTAAATAGCCAATCTAAAGCCTTAATCGGTGCTCAAGAATTTGCTTTGATGCAAAAGCATGCTGTTTTTGTCAATATTGCACGTGGTTCGGTGGTGGATGAAGAGGCATTAACAGAGGCTTTACAGAACCGCCAAATTTTTGCTGCGGGTCTAGATGTATACCAAAAAGAACCGTTGCAACAATCGCCATTGTTCGAGTTGGATAATGTCGTGACTTTACCGCATATCGGTTCAGCAACCGTAGAGACGCGCAAGAAAATGGCGGAACTGGCTTTTCAAAATTTAGTCGATGCTTTGGAACAACGCACACCAAGATATTTAGTCAATGAAAACTTCTAGTTGATGTTGAATGTTTGCTGACAATGCAAATTACATATGAAATGTTTACAGCCCCCTAACACTTCATTGCGAATTTGTACTAAATTCAATGTTATATTTAGAATATTAAAATAATTGGGACGATCAATTGAACAAGACCTTCCTCAGCCTTTGTCTCTGCTTAAGCACTTCAATTAGCTCAGCTGATGATTTTCTGCAAACTCAAAATAGTACTCAATTTGAAGTACCTGAGATTGGCAGTGGGGTGGGGTTTATTGATCAACAAAAAGAAAAAACCATTGGTGAAAAAGTTTATCGTCAAGTTCAACAACAAATGCCAGTTCTGCAAGATCCTTGGCTTGAAGACCAGTTTATGCTGGTTTTTTCAAAAATTCTCAGTCAGACTCAGCTTTCACAGCCAGTAGGCTTGGTGGTGATCAAAGATGCTCAGATCAATGCATTTGCAGTACCTGGGGGCATGTTTGCCTTAAATAGTGGGATGATTACAGCTTCAAGTAATATGGATGAAGTTGCCAGTGTAATGGGACATGAAATTGCCCATGTCACACAACGTCATTACAGTCGTTCGCAGGAAGCATTTAAAGGTCAAGGTTTATTGGCGCTTGCAGGAATTATCGTCGGTGCTGCATTGGCGTCCAAAGCGGATGGTGATATTGGTGGTGCGGTGATGATGGGTACACAAGCTGCATTGATGGACAAGCAGCTCAGTTATAGCCGAAATCAAGAACGTGAAGCTGATCGGATCGGGATGCAGTTTATGTACGGGGCTGGATATGACCCAGAAAGTATGGCTGATTTCTTTGAAACCATGCATCGTTCTACCAGTCGTTTAAGTTTTTTACCTGATTTTTGGTTAACCCATCCCTTAACAACAGAGCGTATGAGTGAAGCAAGATTAAGGGCAAATCAATTTCCAAAAGTTCCTTTTCGTGCCCAGCAATCTGATTTTGATATTATTAAATGGTATACCGCAGTGATTTCGGGGCAAGCCACTGACCGTCAATTGCTGGCTTTAGCACAATCGAATAATTTAGCGGGTTTATTGGCTTTAAGTGAGTTTTATTTGCTGCAAGGTGATTATGACAATGCGCAAACACAGCTGAATTTAGCCAAGAAGGTCAACGCTGAGCATACTTTGGTCACTTTGATTCAAACTGATATTTATTTAGGGCGAAATAAATTAGATGATGCCTATCAAACCATCATTAGTAAGCAAATCATAACTCCAGAAAATCGCGCATTAAGTTATAAATTAGCCGAAGTTTATATTCGACAGCAGAAGCCCAAAGAAGCCGAGCAATTGGTTAATCGTTTTGTAAATAAAAATAATAAAGATATTATTGGCTGGCAACTGTTACAACAAGCGGCAAATTTAGATAAAAAGAATCCAATGCGTACAGTCAATGTGCTGAGAAATCGGGCAGAAGTTCAATATTGGTCTGGTGATGAAGAAAATGCAATTAAATCACTTTTACATGCCAAGCGTTTGGCTAAAGAAAATAATGCGATGAGTGCTCGTATCGATACACGCTTAAAAGTGATGCAAGATGAACGAAAGTTAAAAATTTAAAAGCTTGATTTAAAGAACTTAAAACTTGAGTTAAAAAACTAAAAAAAATGGGTGATTTTAAATGTGCCATTAAAGAAAATTTACTTTCTATTCTTGCTTGAACAGGTTAAGCTAAAATCACTTAAAGTTATAATAAAGTATTTGATTCACATGAAGAAAATTTTAATCGCATGCAGCATTTTTTTCTATGCTCACTCAACATTTGCAGCAGTACCAGAAAGCTATGTTCGAGAAGTGGAGCGTATTTCGGCGCAATACAGTGCCGATATGAAATTTTTTTTACGTAGTCTAGATCCGAAATTGAGCCAGTTTAACCCGCAACAAGAGTCACAATTCTGTGGCATTGTTAAAAAATATGTCGATGATATGTATAAAACGACAGATGAAAATCGCCAATACCTCCCTCTATCTGCACAATCTATGACCAAGCAAAATGTAATTGATAAAGTGATGTTGTCACCTGAAATGCAGCTGCTTAAAAAATATAATATTCAGTGTGATTTGAAATAGATTTATCTTTAACATCTTACATCTGAGCCACATCACTTATGGATTTTAACCAATTTCAAATTGAGAATGATCAGATTGTTCTCAACATCATTCAAGTATCTGATGCTGAAGATTTATATAGTGCAATAAAAAATACTTTAACCGAGCTTAGAAGGTTTCCAGCAAGTTTAGTGTGGGCGTTGGAAGAACCTAATTTGCCAGCTTCAATGGCATTCTGCCAATCTCGTTTGGTGGCGTTATTAAATAAAGAGAACTTTGTATTTATTATCCGTTTAAAAGAAACTGATGATTTTTTAGGGGTTGTTGATATCCATGAAATTGATTGGTTGCAAAATACTACATCTATTGGGTTTTGGGGAAACTCAAAATTTAAACAAAAAGGTTATATGGCACAAGCGCTAACACTATTTGTAAGTAGTTTATTCTCGAAATGGAATTTTTTGGGTTTAAATGCTTATGTCGATGTAGAAAATATATTGGCACGAAAATTATGTGAAAAAGCAGGGTTTTTACTTAAAGATATTCAATATCAATCTGTACAAAATCCAGTCGATGGTGGCTTTAGAGATATTTGCCATTATCAGATAGAAAATAAATGAAGTGATATTGTAGATTGACGATTTTGGGCTATTTAACAAGAAACTATTTCATTGCAAAATAATTTTTATTTAAGTTGTTAAATAGACCAAATCAAACAGAAATTCAGATTTAAGAACGTTGGGTTTAGCCAAGTTTTGCTTTAATTTTTGCAGAAACTTGTGCTGGATCGGCACGTCCGGCTATGATCGGACGTAGAGAATTCATCACCTTACCCATATCTTTCATGCTAGTTGCACCTTGCGCAGTAATAGTTTGCGCAATGAGAGAATCAAGCTCGTCCTCTGACATAGCTTCAGGTAGAAACTGAGATAACACCTCAATTTCGGCTTGTTCTTTACTAGCTAAATCTTCACGGCCTGCACCTTCAAAGGCTTTGACCGATTCTTTACGTTGTTTGATTTGCTTTTCAATGACCGCAAGAACCTGAGTATCGTCAAGCTCTATGCGCTCATCGACTTCGATTTGCTTGATTGCTGCCTGTAGACCACGAATTACCGTTAACTTACCCATTTCTTTAGCACGCATTGTTGCTTTTAAAACATCAGTTATTTGGTTTTTTAAAGTAGTCATTTATCTGTCCAGGTGAGTCAATCAATCACAAATTAATCTTAGTAAAGGCGAGTAGTACGTACTGATTCACGCGCCAATTTCTTTTGGTAGCGTTTAACAGCAGCAGCTTTTTTACGTTTACGTTCTTGAGTAGGTTTCTCGTAGAATTCACGTTTACGAACATCAGCTAAAACACCAGCTTTTTCGCATGAACGTTTGAAACGACGGATAGCTACGTCTACTGGTTCGCCTTCTTTCAATTTAACTTGTGGCATGAAGAATCCTCATTAAGTTATGGATAAGATCAGGGTCGAATTACCCTAGATCACAAGTGAAGGTCAGTATTTTACTCATTTACATCTCATACCACAAGTCTATAATAGCTTTAGCAATATTTTGAAATGGGTAAAAGGCAATTTAATGATCGTTCTGGGCTTAGAAACTTCATGTGATGAAACAGGATTAGCGCTCTATGACAATGAAGTCGGCTTAAGAGGACAGGTGTTATATAGTCAAATTAAATTGCATGCAGAGTATGGTGGTGTGGTCCCTGAATTGGCCTCTCGTGATCATGTTCGGAAGTTAATTCCTCTGATTAATCAGTTGCTTGAGCAAAGCGGTGTAAGAAAATCAGAGATCGATGCAGTGGCGTATACACGCGGCCCTGGTTTAATGGGCGCACTGATGACAGGGGCATTATTTGGTCGCACCTTGGCTTTTGCGCTGAATAAACCCGCAATTGGCGTGCATCATATGGAAGGTCATATGCTTGCTCCATTATTATCCGAAAATCCACCTGAATTTCCGTTTGTCGCATTATTAGTGTCAGGTGGACACACTCAATTGATGGCAGCACACGCAATTGGTGAGTATGAAATTCTAGGTGAGTCGATTGACGATGCCGCTGGTGAAGCTTTTGATAAAGTCGCAAAAATGTTGAAATTACCTTATCCCGGTGGTCCAAATATTTCAAAATTGGCGGAACAAGGTGACAAAAACGCGTTTGAATTTCCACGTCCAATGTTGCATCAAGGGCTAGATTTTTCATTTAGTGGTCTAAAAACTGCTGTTTCAGTGCAGTTAAAAAAATTAGGTGAAGAACAACGTGATGCAGACATTGCAGCTTCATTCCAAGAAGCTTTAGTGGATACTTTGGTTAAAAAGTCGATTAAAGCCTTAAAACAGTCGGGTTTAAGACGGTTGGTGATTGCGGGCGGTGTCAGTGCCAATAAACGTTTAAGAGAGCGCTTAGAAGCAGACTTAGCTAAAATTAAAGCAACAGTTTATTATGCAGAACCTGCTTTATGTACAGATAATGGCGCAATGATTGCGTTTGCAGGTTATCAGCGTTTAAAAGCTGGACAAAAAGATGGTTTATCGGTGACAACAACACCACGTTGGCCAATGACTGAATTGACGAAACCTGAATTAGTTTAAGTCCGATATTGAACGGATCATTAAATTTAGCAAAGAGGTGAAAGCCTCTTTTTTTTATGGATTTAAAATTTAACGCGAATAAGGCTTCCATGTTTTGCTTTTGTTATCATAGTTATATTGAACCTGATCATCGTAATTTGATTCAAATTTTGTATGGCCATATTGATGACTGATGCTAAAACAATTTTTAATATTGCTATAGGTTTCATGTGTGCCAGGGTGATCACCATCGAATTGTGAACCCATTAAGCATAATTTGGCGTCATTCAATGCAAATGTATAAGTGGGCTTCTTTTTGACATTGCCTTCATTATCTTCCCAACCCGTGAACTGATAATTGAGTGGATAAGCAATCCCTGTTTGGGTATCTAAAGCAAACATTTCTAAAGAATCTGAAGTTCCCGTATTG
Source organism: Acinetobacter sp. GW821-FHT01C12 (assembly GCF_059422625.1). Taxonomy (NCBI): domain Bacteria; kingdom Pseudomonadati; phylum Pseudomonadota; class Gammaproteobacteria; order Moraxellales; family Moraxellaceae; genus Acinetobacter; species Acinetobacter sp. GW821-FHT01C12. Next base: position 674,677 of record NZ_JBWKXD010000001.1, on the reverse strand, counting down.
AGTAAAATATATTTTTTATCAAAATTGGGCTGCATTGTTTTAAGCGCATTTTTATATTTAGCAAGGTTGGCTTTAGAACAATAATCGCCATTAAAATAATCACTCTGACACTCAGAAACTTTTTTAAACGTCGTCCCAGCATATGCCAATTGTAGCGATGCAGAACAAACAATCAGTGATAGGGCAAAAAATCTTTTCATTTATATTGACTTTGAAGGTATTTCTACACAGTTTATCGCATTTCTTTTACTGTGGTTTATCTGATTTCATGATAGAAAATAATCAGAATATTAAAAAATGAGATTGGAACATGGACTTATTGTCTTCTGAACAGCATATCGACCCAAACAATATTGATACAGATCCTCAGCTTTATAAAAAATTTAGCCAAGGCGTGCGTTTACCTTATGAAGTTTTAAACATTCACAATATTCCTGATGGTGCAAAACCTGGCCATTTTATCGAGGTTCGTTGTGGTGGGTTTGGTTCAGAAATTTCAGCACACCCTACAGAAAAGTATCAATTCTATGCACTTACAGATCGTGGGCCGAATACCACGTATAACGTTAATCAAGATCATGGCAAAATCTTTTTAGAGCCTGACTATACCCCTAAGATTGGATTATTTGAGTTAAAAAAAGATGGAACTATTCAGAAAATAAAAGAAATTTTATTAAAAGATCCAACGGGCAGAAATATTACTGGTTTGCCTAATCAGCATTTTGGTGCAAGTAAAGAAATCGCCTATGACCAAGATGGAAAGAAATTAGCCATAGGGACAGATGAATTTGGATTGGATGCTGAAGGTTTGGTTGCACTCAAAGATGGTACTTTTTGGGTCAGTGATGAATATGGTCCTCATATTGTGCATTTTAATGCAGACGGGCTAGAAATCGACCGTATCAATGCCTATGTTTTAGATGAGCGCAGAACATCGGGGTATTTATTGCCCCAAGAATATGCCAATCGACGCCAAAATCGAGGGATGGAAGGTTTAACCATTACACCCGATCAAAAAAAACTGGTGGGCATCATGCAATCCACCATGAGCAATCCTGATGCATCGGTAAGCAAATCAGATCTTGTGCGTATTGTGATGATTGATTTAGAAAGCAAAGTCGTTTCTCAGTATTTGTATCAACAAGAAGGAGGTCCGAAGGCTTATTCAAATACGGCAATAACCGCATTGAGTGCCTCACAATTTTTAGTCGCAGAACGTGATGATGATTTCTATAAAGATAATCCTCAAGCATTTAAAAGGATTTATAAAATCAATCTGCAACATGCCACTGATTTGGAAAAGCTAAAGCCAACTTCAACGATTCGGCAAGATGAACAATTCGGTCTGTTGATAGCGGAACAAACCTTAGAACAATATGTGTTAACAGCAGGCTGGAGTGGTCTGGCTCAACAGGGTATCTACCCGGTAGAAAAGACTTTAGTGGTGGATTTGGTTGCACGTTTACAGTATCCGCACGATAAAATTGAAGGTCTATGGGTGACTGATGAACAGCATTTAGCAGTGCTCAATGATGATGATTATGCTTTTTCTGAAACGGATGGAGTATTGGAACAAAAGTATTTGGATCACGATAAAAATATCATTGATGGCAATACACTTTATATCCTTGATCAATTGGATTTAACAGCGGATTAAATCATTATCTAATCAAGATAAAATTAAACCGCCAAATTAATTTGACGGTTTAATCAATAGTTCACGCTTAACTTTGTGCTGGTTTTAAAGTTGATTCAAGTATTAAGCTTGATTCAAAGATTAAATTTAGTATTCCCAGAACATCCGTTGAATTTCTTTTGCATCTTTGGTTTTGGTCAGCGCCAAAGCAGCTAAAAGTTTTGCTTTTTGCGGATTCAAATCGTGAGCAACCACCCAACCATATTTATCATCAGGCTGTTCAGCATTACGTAACACAAAACCTTGTGGAACACGTGAAGAACGAATGATTTGTACACCTTGTTGCTGGAGTTGGTTCAATGTCGGAACAATATAATTCGCAACGGAACCATTACCTGTACCCGCATGAATAATGGCTTTAGCACCCGCTTTCGCATAGGCCACATAGGCATCTGGAAGCATATTGCCTGAACCATAAACGATTTGAACGATTGGTAACGCATCACCTTGAATGTTCTCAATATTAAACTCAGAGCTATTGTTAAAACGTTTTGCAACATTTCTAAACCAATAAGGTTTACCTTCAACCAGTGTACCTAAAGCACCCCATTGGCTGACAAAAGCATCGGTATGAATATTGATGGTCTTTGACACATCACGTGCTGCAAAAATATCATCATTCATTAACACAAAAACGCCTTTGCCTTTGGCACTGTCTGCGGCAGCAAGCGCAACAGCACTATACAGGTTCAAAGGGCCGTCAGCTGAAAGTGCTGAAGGTGGACGCATAGAACCAACAACGACAATTGGTTTATCTGTATGAACTGTAAGACTTAGAAAATAAGCAGTTTCTTCTAAAGTATCTGTACCATGGGTAATTACCACGCCATTCACATCAGGCTTTTTAACCAATTCATTTACTTTACGTGCAATGGTTAAAAGCTCTTTGTCAGTGATGCTTTCTGAAGCAACCTGTAAAGCCTGTACGCCTGTAACATTAGCAAGATTTTGAATTTGAGGAACTGCATTCAACAAATCATCTACAGGAACTTTCGCAGCAGTATATGTTGCGCTATTTGTAGAACTTGCTCCAGCACCCGCGATCGTACCGCCAGTTGCGACGACAACGACATTATTTTTTGCATAACTCGTAAAGGGTAAAAGCATGCCAATTGCAAGTGTAAGTGCAGTAACCGTCTTTTTCATAAACTATCCTTTTCAATCATTGTTCTGGTCATAAGCATTTTTTGTACCAGTTTTTAAATCTATATAAATACTGAGCTGTTGCCCATACTTATTTAAAAATGTAATTTTTCAAATAATCACTCAAATTTATAGTTACATACTATTAAAACTGGATAAAGTGCTTGCCAGTGCGTTTTTTCAGCATTCAATGAAGATGTTGTGCAATATAACGTCAATGACTAAGTTTTTAGTTGTACAGATGAATTGAGCAATTAAAAAAGGCATTCAATTTTGAATGCCTTTTTGAGCTTATCTTTACTTTATAAAGATTAACGCATTTTTGCCAAGAAACGACTTAAGCGGTTCATTGCTTCACGTAATTCATTTTCTGCAGGAAGGAATACCACACGGAAATGATCAGGTGTAGGCCAGTTAAAACCTGTTCCTTGAACCAGTAAAACTTTTTCAGCTTTGAGGAAATCTAACATGAATTTTTCATCATCTTCAATTGGATAGATTTCAGGATCCAGCCTAGGGAAACAATACATTGCACCTTCTGGTTTTACGCACGACACGCCAGGAATATCGTTAAGCATTTCCCAAGCAATATTGCGTTGTTCATATAAACGACCACCTGGGCGGATCAAATCATTAATTGATTGATAGCCACCTAAAGCGGTTTGAATCGCATATTGGGCTTGGTGGTTGGCACATAAACGCATAGAGGCAAGCATGTCCAAGCCTTCAATGTAATCCATTGCACGAGACTTATCACCCGTAATTGCCATCCAACCAGAACGGTAGCCGGCAATACGATAGGCTTTAGATAAACCATTAAAAGAAACACATAAATGGTTTCCTGCTAATGCTGCAACAGAGACATGTTCGATACCGTCATAAACAATTTTGTCGTAAATTTCATCTGCAAATAAAATCAGATCATGTTTTTTTGCCAATGCGACGATCTGTTCTAAAACATGGCGTGGATAAACTGAACCCGTTGGATTGTTTGGGTTAATCACCACAATACCACGGGTATTTGGGGTGATTTTACTTTCCATATCCGCCATATCAGGATACCAGTAGTTTTGGTCATCACATTTATAGTGAATCGCTGTACCACCTGATAGATTTACGGCTGCCGTCCATAATGGGTAATCTGGCATTGGAACCAGCATTTCATCGCCATCATCCAATAAACCTTGCATCGCCATAACGATCAGTTCAGATACACCATTTCCGATATACACATCTTTGACATGTAAATCCAAGATACCTTTTTGCTGATAATACTGACAGATGGCTTTACGCGCAGGGAAGATCCCTTTTGAATCTGTATAACCGACAGCATTAGGCAAATTTAAAGCCACATCATTGATAATTTCTTGAGGGGCTTCAAAGCCGAACGGGGCGGGGTTACCAATATTTAACTTAATAATTTTATGACCGGCTTCTTCCATCTCATTGGCCGCTCGTAACACTGGTCCACGAATGTCGTAGCAAACATGCTCTAGCTTTGACGATTTCTTGATTTCACGTGGGGTTGTGTTACCTAAAACGGACATAATTTTATCCAATTATTTTGAGTTAAAAAAATAGATTACTGAAATATCACAATCTATGTTGAAATTTAGCTAGAAATTTTCCAAGCTCTAGCGTAAATATGGAAGTACTGAAGCATGACATTGAATGTCAAAGATTTAAAGGAGTTTAATGATGGGAAAACTCAATAAAACAGACCGAGAATGGCAAAGAGAGTTATCACCAGAGGAATTTAAAATCACTCGACAAAAGGGCACTGAACCTGCCTTTACTGGAAAGTATTGGAATTCCAAGCAGCATGGAACTTATGTATGTCGATGTTGTGGGGAAGAATTATTCTCTTCAGAAACCAAATATGACAGTGGTTGTGGTTGGCCGAGCTTTTTTAAACCGATCAATAATACTGTTATAGAAGAACAAGATGATCATTCGCATGGTATGGAACGTGTAGAAATTATATGCCATCATTGCGACGCTCATTTGGGGCATGTATTTGAAGATGGACCACAACCAACGGGCTTACGCTACTGCGTAAATTCCGCTTCTTTAGAATTAAAATCACAAGAAAAAGGCGACGAGGAAACGTATCCATGACCAACATTTATCAGTTTGAGGCTGAGCTGTTAGAGGGTGAAAATAAATCTTTTTCTGATTATGAAGGAAAAGTTTTATTGATTGTAAATACTGCAAGTAAATGTGGCTTTACTCCACAATTTGCAGGATTAGAAAAGGTTTACGAGAAATATAAAGACCAAGGTCTTGAAGTTTTAGGATTTCCTTGTAACCAGTTCGGTGGACAAGACCCCGGTACAAATGAGCAAATCGGCGCTTATTGCCAACGCAATTATGGTGTTTCTTTTCCAATGTTCGCTAAAGTAAATGTAAAAGGACCTGAAGCACATGTGATATTCCGTTATTTAACCAATAACAGTAAGGGCATACTCGGTAGTGGTATTAAGTGGAATTTCACCAAATTCTTAATTAATAAGAAAGGCGAAGTGATTAACCGCTATGCACCAACCACGAAGCCTGAGGATATAGAACAGGATATTGAAAAAGCTTTAGCAGAATAACCTGTTGTAAAGACCAAAATAAGACTGAGGATATAATGCAATTAGACACTATAGTTGAATTTTGGACTGATCCGCAAATGCCCTATGTCGAAACACGTAGGGCATGTCAAAGCCGTATTTGCTATAAATCACATAGCCATCCGACCTTTTCGATTGGTGCCGTAGATTGTGGAATAAGCCGCTTTAGTAGCTATTTTGCCAGTGAGGAGCAAATTCAAACAGGAAGCGTAGTGATCATTCCTGCTGAGGTGGAACACGCATGCAATCCACTGGAAAATCAAGCATGGAGTTATCAAATGATGCATTTAGATGCACATTGGGTTGCTCAACTTTTTTCAGAATTAGTCAAAGATATTGAGCAGCTTTATCCCCATCATATTCCATTGCTAAAACCACAAATTTTAACAAACTCACATATATACCAAGCATTTACGCAGTTAAATCAGCTGTTATTTGATCCAACCATATCGATTTTATTCAAACAACAACAATTAATTGAAGTGCTGAGTGAAATATTATTGCCCAATTTTGAATTTACGTTATTAAAGCAGTCTGATTATTTTCAAAAGCATTTGGGTGCAATGATTGATGATATGAATCACAGTAAACAGATGCTTTCTTTAGAAGATCTCAGTCAAAGTCTCGGGATTAGTCGTTATGCCATTATTCGCTTGTTTAAAAATAATTTTGGCTTAACACCACATGCGTATCAATTAAATCAAAAAATAAATATAGCCAGAAAGCGTTTGAAGTCTGGAGAAGCAATTATTCAAGTTGCACATGATTTGGGGTTTACAGACCAAAGTCATTTTCATCATGTGTTTAAATCCCATACTGGAATCACACCGAAGCAGTTTCAAGCTCAGTTTGTCACGCTCTAACTGCGCAATTATCTACAAGATAATAGGTTCTAAAAATATTTAAGCTTATCTAAATATTTTTTGGATCGAGTAATGCAACTGTTCATTATTGTGATTGTCGCCCATTTTATTGCTTTGCTTTCACCGGGCCCTGATTTTTTTCTTATTTTAACCTCATTGTTTCGAAATGGGCCACATGCGGCGAGAGCTGTTTGTTTAGGGATAGTCTTGGGAAATGTTGCCGTGATTGGCCTTATTTTGAGCTCATTGTTTTTTCTTGGCAAATTTGATGATGAAATTTTAAAGTTGGTAAAATGGGGCTGTATTGCTTATTTAAGCTATTTGTCTTATCGATGTTTTATATTTGCACAACAAGCAAAGCTAACAGTGGATTACCATCTAGAACACCAAAATAAACCCACCTTTGCATGGATAAAATATGTCTTGCTGGGGATACAGTCGAGTTTATTAAATCCTAAAAATATCCTGTTTTATAGCAGTATTATTATGGCAATTTATCAACACTATAATGTTGTTCAACTGACTTTAACCTGTCTGTGGATGGTGAGTGTAGTTTTGATCTGGAACTTGTTTCTGGTGCGATTGATGACTCAAAATAAAGCTATGCATTGGTTTAAAACCAAAATCAAATATATTTATTATCTTTCATCCTTATGCTTTGGCTTATTTGCCGCAGCTTTGTTGCTGAATTAATCAAATAAAATTAGCCCAAATAAAAAAATGTCTATCTAATAAAGATCTTTGATAAATCAAAAAATAATCATGTGGAGTGAATCATATTGGTATTGAAAGTTCCTTCTCCCTTTGGGAGAAGGCTAGGATGAGGGCGCTTTTATGTTGATTTATGGTTTAAAAAAGGACTTATGAAAGAAGTCTAATAAAGATCTAGATAGGCTTTCTCTTTTACATTATGTTGTCATCTGATTCAATTTTAAAAATTAAGAATGAGATACGCTTGCTTCTTTTGATTTATTAGCTTTATTGCGTTTGAATAACATGTTGTGAATATCATCAATAAAAGTATACACAACAGGAATAACCAATAACGACAAGAAGGTACTGGTAATCAGTCCACCAATTACAGAGATTGCCATCGGTGCTCTAAAACTTGGATCTGTACCTATTCCTAAGGCAATCGGAAACATACCTGCGCCCATCGCTAAAGTGGTCATAATAATGGGTCGTGCACGCTTATGGCAGGCATCTAAGAGCGCATTCATACGTGAATACTGCCGTTCATTGCGGGCGATAATTGCATAATCGACCAAAAGAATCGAGTTTTTACTGGCAATTCCCATCAACATGATTAAACCAATCAAACTTGGCATCGAAAAACTACTTTTTGCTAAAAGCAGTAGCACAAACGCACCACCCAGTGCCAAAGGCAATGCCACTAAAATGGTGATCGGTTGCAGGAAGTCTTTAAACAGGAGCACCAAGACCACATAGATACACAATACGCCTGTGAGCATAGCTAAACCAAAGCTTGCAAAGAGCTGTTCCATCACATCGGCATCACCCAGATTGGTACGTTTTACCGTCGGAGGTAAGTTTTTGATGGTTGGAAGTTTATCTACAGCAGCCGCTACATCGCCTAAAGGCTGATCATTGAGCTCAATATTAAAATTGATGTTACGTAAACGGTTAAAACGGTCAATTTGTGAAGGCCCACTTTCAATATTGACTTGTGCAATGGTGCCTAACATCACTGGACCTTTACTACCAGTAATCATCAAGCGTTTAATCAGATCTTGATCTTGACGTGCAGACAGGGGCAGTTTGATGACGATCGGAATTTGTCGTTGCGAGAGGTTTAATTTTGCCAAGTTCTGATCAAAATCTCCCGCCGTGGCAATACGCACAGTTTCAGCGATATTTTGTGTGGTAATGCCTAAATCCGCAGCTTTTGCAAAGTCAGGGCGAATCACCAATTCAGGGCGAATCAGTGCTGCGCTTGAGGTAATACTACCAATATTTGGAATAGTCCGGATTTCTCGTTCTACCTGACGTGCTGTACTGATTAATACATCTGGGTCATCACCTGACAGCGCAATTTGATATTGGCTGTTGTTGCCTGCAATACCAACTTGAATTCGTGCACCAGGCAGTGGAGCTAAACGTTGCCGCAAGTCATTTTCAATTTTTTGCAAACTTGCAGCGCGGTCTGAACGTGCTGTGACTTGAATGGTTAAGGTTGCTTTTCTTGGTTCACTTGATGCACCACCCGCAAAAGGATCTGTACCTGCTGATCCACCGCCAATCGTGGTATAGACACTTTTAATTTCAGGATGATCCTTAATTAAACTACGCGCGTATTCTGCTGCTTTTAAGGTATCTGGAAATTGTGAACCTGGTGGAAGCTCAACACGCACTTGGGTCTGCCCAGTGTCAGGTGGTGGAACAAAGCCTGTAGGGAGTAATGGGATGAGCATCAGTGAAGCAATAAAAAATATGATGGCACTGCTTAAGGTGATCCAACGATGATTTAAACACCACGTGACCATCCGCATATAGGCGCGCATCACCCGACCATCTTTGGCACGATCATGTTGAAGTTCAAGATCACCATGATCTTTGATTGGTTGGCTTTGATCATCTAATACTTGATTGTCATGATGACTTTCAACTTTACCAACCCAAGGTTTAAGAATATAGGCTGACATCATAGGCGTCAGTAAGCGTGCCACCAAGAGTGAGGCAAAAATAGCCAAAGCCGCTGTCCAGCCAAATTGCACAAAGAATTTACCTGCAATACCACTCATAAAGGCAGTGGGTAAGAACACTGCAATCAAGGTGAAAGTGGTGGCAATCACGGCTAAACCAATTTCATCGGCTGCCTCCATGGCCGCTTCATAAGGTGTTTTCCCCATTCGAAGATGCCGGATGATATTTTCAATTTCTACAATGGCATCATCAACCAGTATTCCCACAACCAACGACATGGCTAACAGTGTGACAATATTTAAAGTAAAACCTAAGTAATACATGCCAATTAGGGCAGGTAGAATGGACAAAGGCAGGGCAGTTGCCGCAATGATCGTGGCACGCCAATCTCGTAAAAACAGCCAAACCACTAAGATTGCAAGAAGTGCGCCTTCATATAGCAAGGACATTGAGCCTTTATAGTTATCAACCACAGGATTTACAAAGTTAAATGCTTCAGTGATTTTAATATCGGGATGCGCCGCTTTTAATGTTTCAAGTGCCTCTTTTACTCCGATTTCAACATCAACTTCACTTGCACCCTTACTGCGGGTAATTTCAAAGCCAATCACAGGGTGGCCATTTAACAGTGCAGCAGAACGTCGTTCAGCAATGCCGTCGCGAATGTTGGCAACTTGATCCAGCCGAATATGGCGACCATCACTCAAGGCAATATCCATTGCTGCAATTTCAGCAGCAGTTTTTACTGTGGCAATGGTACGAATAGACTGTTCACTGCCGCCTATTTTGGTTTGCCCACCAGAAGCATCTTGCTGAACAAGGCGTAATTGTCGGGTGATGTCTGTTGCAGTGGCATTTAACGCTAAGAGTTTTTCAGGATCTAATTCAACTTCAACTTGACGCGTGACACCGCCTACACGAGAAACCGCACCAACGCCTTTGACTTTTAACATTGCACGTGCAACGTCATAATCTACAAACCAAGACAGTGCTTCCTCATCCATACGAGGGGATTGGATGGTGTAGGTGAGAATCGGTGAACCTGAAAGATTGATTTTACTGACAATCGGATCACGAAGATCTGCAGGTAAATCTGAACGTACTTGTGAAACCGCGTTACGGACATCATCAACAGCTTCTTGCAGTGGTTTTTCCAGTTGGAACTCGGCAGTTACGGTAACTACACCATCTTGGATATTGGTATATTGATTTTTAAGTCCCTGTAAAGTTGCAATCGAGTTCTCAATTTTACGTGCAACTTCTGTTTCCAGTTGCGGTGGTGCTGCACCGGGTAAAGCTGCAGTAACAGTAACCATTGGTAATTCAATATCGGGAAATTGTTGGATTTTCATCCAATGAAAACACATCAAACCGGCTAAACCGAGCATGATAAAAAGCAAGATACCGGGAATCGGATTTTTAATCGACCAAGCGGAGAAATTCATGTTATTTCTCCTGCGTGCTAACGAGTTGTTTGGTCAATGGTGTATCTGGAATGGCATGACCACGTTTGATTAAATCACCATCTGACAAGAATCCTGTTCCAGATGCAACCAGTTGAGTGTTTGCTGCTAAATCAACAATTTCAACACGATCATTTAAACGTCGACCAAGTGTGACTTTCTGTTGAGTTACTCGATTATCTTTATTGACAATAAACACATAAGAGAAACCATCACGTAAAAGTACTGCGGTTTGAGGCACTGTTAGTGCTGGCTTTTCGCCTAGATCAAACTCACCTTTGACAAACATACCCATACGAACAGCATCAGTGGTTGGTATGTCCACATAGAGCAAGCCATAACGTGTTTGCGGGTCAATGACTGGTGCAATCATGCGAACGCTACCTGAAACGGCTGAACGGCTAGGATCAGGTGAGGTGATATGCGCTGTCATACCTTTTTTAAGTTTATATAAGTCTGTCGAGGTGACTTCGGCACGCCATTCCAAACGGTTATCACGGATCAAGCGAAACAGTTCTTGTCCCGTTTGTGCCAATGAGCCAACTGTTGCTGTACGTGCTGAGATAACGCCATGATCGGGTGCAATCACTTGAGTTTGCGTTAAACGAAGCTGATTACTGTCAATTTGGGCTTTGGCTGCATCTAAGCGGGCTTGTGCTGTACTTTGAGAAGTCAAATATTTTGTCGCTTCTTGTTGTGAAATTGCACCAGTATTTTTGAGTTGTTGAATACGTTGATTATTGATACTGGCATCAGCTAGTACAGCTTTCGCTTCTGCATAATTGGCCTTTGCTGTCGCCAATTCAGCACGAATACTTTCACTGTTAATTTCAGCTAAAACTTGCCCACGTTGTACGCTATCTCCAACGTTAACATTGACTTTGGTAATTCGTTGCCCCGAAAGTTCACTGCCAATCACCACTTCTTGCCATGCAGCAATATTGCCATTGGCTGTAAAGTTTTGCTTCCAGTTTTGTAGCTCGGGTTGTATCACCGTTACAGTCAGTGCTGGTTTTGCACTAGAAGCGGATGTTGCTGCATTTTCTGGAGAAGGCTGTTTTTTATTTGAAGATTTCCATCCAATAAAAGCCACGATTAGCACAATAAAAATAATTGCAATAATGATCCCGAGTTTTGAGTTTATGCGCTTTTTTTTCATTGGGTCATGCGATTTCATTTTAGTTTTTTAAATGAGTAGAGATAAGTTGAGTATCTCTAAAGGCTCTATGTTTGGTCAAGTTGCAATACAGCGCTTAATGTGATTTTTTGAAAGTTAAGCGGTTAAATTTTGCTATAGAGAGCCCGTTGAATTTAGTGATATTTGTTGTTTTAAGGCCTTGATTATTAGATCACGTGAATGAATAAAATTATTTATATGTTTTTAATATAAAAATGATAAAAACAAGCATTATTTTATATAAAAACTACATGACTAATTGAGATTTATAATATTTTTTAATAAATAAATACCATGAGATCTTGCTTTTTTATTTAAAAAATCACGCTTATAAAATGAGAAAGTAAGTTTAAGTAAGAGTGATTATCATTTAATATGGCGGCTTAATTTAGATGACTGTTTTAGAGCCTCCTATGCGAAAAATTAAACCCTTAATTGTGATGATGGCAGTGGCGACAAGTGCTGCAATTGCGCATGCTGAACAACAAGATGCTTCATCGACTCAATCGAGCAATGGCAATGCAAAACAACTGAGTACGATTACAGTAGTCGCAAGTGCAGATGCATCAGCAGAGGGTTTAATGCCAGCATTTGCCGGCGGACAAGTGGCTTCTGGCGGTAAAGTTGGGATATTTGGCAATCAGAAAAATATAGATACGCCGTTTAATCTAACCAGCTATACCAATCAATATATTCAAGAGCGGCAAGCAAAAAGTGTTGGGGATGTTTTAAAAGCAGATCCAAGTGTTCGTGTCGGACGCGGTTTTGGTAATTTCCAAGAAAACTATTATATTCGTGGCTTTAACTTGGGTTCAGACGACACAGCCTATAACGGTTTATATTCAATTTTACCACGTCAATATATTCCTGCGGAGCTGTTTGAACGTGTTGAGGTATTAAAAGGGGCATCCTCATTTTTAAATGGCGCCATGCCAAGTAATGGTGGGATTGGTGGTGCAATTAACTTATTGCCGAAACGTGCAAGTAACGAACCACTCAATCGTGTCACAGTGGGTACGGATTTTAATGGCGGTTATATTGCCAATGATATTTCTCGCCGTTTTGGTGAAGATCAACAATTCGGTGTACGTGTAAACACAGCATATCATGGTGGTGATACGGCTGTTGATAATGAACAAGCATCTTTAGGTTTAGCTTCTATAGGCTTGGATTACCGCGGTGATCGTTTACGTCTTTCTGGCGATATGGGTTATGTGAATAATCGTTTAAAAGCGACTCGTCCAAACGTGACTTTAGGCGCGGGTATTACTGAGATTCCGAAAGCAATTGATGGCTCAGATAACTTTGCACAAAAATGGACGTATTCAAATGAAGAGGATGTTTTTGGAAGTTATCGTGCTGAATATGATTTAGCTGATAATTTAACGGCTTACGCTGCTTATGGTTTTCGACATGGCGAAGAGCAAAACAGTTTAGCAAATATGACCTTGACCAATCAGACAACAGGCGCGGGGACCATTTATCGATTTGACAATGCACGTGTAGATATGGTCAATACTGGTGAAGTTGGTGTGCGTAGCAAAGTAAACACAGGTTCAATTGAACATAATTTAGTGCTTTCTGCATCAGCATTTCAACAGAATACCCGCAATGCTTATGTGATGGACTATAAAAATACATTAGCCAACAATATCTATAATCCAATTCAGTATGATCAACCTGCTTATTCACAAAATGCATTGTTTGGGAATAACTTAGATACGCCTAAATTAACCACTCGGACGCGTTTAAGAAGTATTGCCATTGGCGATAACCTCAAAGCTTTAGATGATAAATTAACAGTTATGCTCGGTGGACGTTATCAAACCATCATGCAAGAAAATTATAATTATGGAACTTCAATTAAGTCTGGCGAATATGATGAGAGTAAGTTTACCCCTGCTTTAGGTCTAAGTTATAAAATTCTGCCTGAAGTTTCAGTTTATACAAATTATATTGAATCTTTAGCTAAAGGTTTGAGTAATACCAATTCAACAACGAAAGAAACCACAACACTCAAACCATTCGTTGCTAAACAAAAAGAAATTGGTGCCAAATATGAAAATGATCAGTTTGGTGCAAGCCTAAGTTTGTTTGATATCGATAAGCAGCGCGCAGTACTTGAAAACAGTATTTTTAGTGATGCGGGTAAATATGTACATCGTGGTGTTGAACTCAATACTTTTGGTCAATTGACTGATTCTTTAAAAGTGTTAGGTGGTGCAACTTGGATTGATGCAAAGCAAAAAAATACAGGAAATGTTAACTACGATAATAAAAAGGAAGTGGGTGTTGCAGAATTTCAAGCAAATGTTGGTGCTGATTGGAAATTACCAACAGTTCAAGATGTGTCTTTAAATGCTCAAGTCACTTATACAGGTTCGACTTATGCAAGTTTAGACAACAAATTGAAAGTAGGTGATTGGACAACTTTAGATCTTGGTGCGACATATAAAACTCAGTTGGGGCAAACACCGACAACTTTTAATTTCCGCGTAAATAATGTCTTCGATAAAAATTATTGGTCATCAGTTGGTCTATTCGACAACATCAACAGTACTTCTAACACCAATAACGGGTACTTGGTTGCTGGGCAACCTCGTACATTCATGTTAAGTGCAGCTTTTGATTTTTAAACCCCATAAAAAATGCCTCAAATTTGGGGCATTTTTTATAACAGTATATTTTTATAAAATAGCTTTTAGACGTTGAATCACTTGCTCACATTGAGCAATATCTGCGACCAATGCCATACGAACATGACCTTCACCAGGATTGCCTTGTTCAGTATCACGAGACAAATAACGCCCTGGTAAAACTTTAATGTTGGCTTTTTCCATTAACATTTTGGCAAAGTTTTCATCATGATCGACTTTTAACCAATAATAGAAACCTGCATCGGGCTTTTGTAAGGGTAAAAGATGACTGAGTTCATTTTGGAACAAATCAAACTTAGCACGATACAGTCTACGATTTTCTTCAACATGTGTTTCATCGTTCCAAGCAACAATTGAAGCCAATTGATGTTGGACTGGCATTGCAGCGCCGTGATAAGTGCGGAATTTTAAATAAGGTTTAAGTAAGTTTGCATCCCCAGCAACAAAACCTGAGCGCATACCCGGTAGATTTGAACGCTTAGACAGTGAATGGAATACGATACAATTTTTATAATCGTCACGACCTAATTCAGCACAGACTTCCAATAAACCGATAGGTGCTTCATCAAACCACAATTCTGAGTAACATTCATCAGAGGCAATCACAAAGTCATATTGGTCAGAAAGTGCAATTAGCTTTTTGAATTGAGCTTTTGAAAGTACCGCACCAGTAGGATTTCCCGGCGTACAAACAAACAAAAGTGCAGTTTTTTCCCAAACTTCAGCAGGTACAGCATCAAAATCACCGAGGTAATTGTTGTCTTCGGTACAGTTGACAAAGTATGGCTTGGCGCCAGCTAAAAGAGTCGCTCCTTCATAAATCTGATAGAACGGATTAGGCATTACCACATAAGGTACATCATCACGATTAATCAAGGCCTGTACAAAAGAGAAAATCCCTTCACGTGTGCCTGTTACTGGAAGGACATGATCTTCGGCACTGATCGCATTCAGTTTAAAACGACGGGTTAGCCACTGAGCAATACTTTCACGAAGTTCTGGTAAACCTTTGCTGTTTGGATAAGTTGAAAGGTGCTGAAAATTATCAATGATCGATTGCTTCACAAACTCAGGAGCAGGATGCTTTGGTTCTCCAATTGAAAGTGGGATCAAAGGTAAATCTGCAGGTTTTACATCCTGAAAAAGCTGGCTTAACTTTTCAAATGGATAAGGATGTAATAAAGACAAACTAGAGTTCATGAAACAATTACCACGATAGAAAGTAAGATTAATGTTGCCCACAGATTTGATTGGATGCTTCATCTAATGCCGCTTTTAATTTTGCGGTAAAGACTTCAGCCTCAGCTTCAGTGAGGGGGGTGCCATCTTTTTTGGTGACAAAGAAAATATCTTCTGCTTTTTCACCCAGTGTGGCGATTCTAGCAGAATGTATGTCTAAACCTTGCATCATAAATAAACCACCAACGCGTGCAAGTAAGCCCGGTTGGTCGAGGGTAGAGATTTCTACCATATTTTGCTGCAAAGCTTCGTTAAGTGTTACATCCACAGTATTTTCAATGTCGAAGTGGCGAAGTTGACGTGGAATACGACGTTGCATCAAACCCGGATATTTATCTGATTCGCTTAAGGCTTTAATTAACGCCTGTTTGACTGTTTCTTCACGTTCAGGATCGGTTAATAAGGTACCGAAACGATCCAAGACCACATAAGTATCTAAACTAAAGGCTTTGGTTGCAGTGATAATCCGTGCATCTTGGACATCCAGATTCATACGATCCAAAATTGCCACTGTGGTGGCAAACAGATTGGGTTGGTCTTGAGTATAAATAAAGATCTGTACAGCATCTTGTGCTGCTTTACGGTGCGCACGCATGAGCACCAATGGTGCAGGATTGTCACCGTGTTGCAAAATTGCACGGGTATGCCATGCAATTTCATCTGCAGATTCTTTAAGGAAGTATTCGTCCCCAAGCTCTTGCCAAACCTTTTCAACTTGATCGAGTGGAAACTCATCCACCAAGACTTCGCTTGCAGAGAATTTGGTATCTTCAATCAGCATTTGATAATCAACAGGTCGACCCAAACCAGAACGAATTACATCACGCGCATGGGTATAGAGTTGACGCATCAAAGAAGAGCGCCATGTATTCCAAAGTTTTGGATTGGTGGCATTGATATCGGCAACTGTCAGCGTATAGAGATAATCTAAATGCTCCATATCACCAAGCTTTTCAGCAAACTCTTTCACCACATCTGGGTCAGAAATATCTTTTTTCTGTGCGGTCATCGACATCAGTAAATGATTTTGGATGAGCCAAGCAACCAGATTACATTCGCGCTCAGTAAACCCATGTGCAAGACAGAATTCAATTGCATCTTCAGCGCCAAGTTCACTGTGATCTCCACCACGGCCTTTGGCAATATCATGGAATAATGCAGCAAGGAATACGATGTCACGACGGACTAAGCGTTGAAATACAGAACTGACAACAGGATAGTCTTTGGCAAAGCCGGGTTCTTTAAAACGATTTAAGTTACGAATTAACAGTAAGGTATGTGCATCGACGGTATAAATATGGAACAAGTCATATTGCATCAGCCCCATGATTTGACCAAATGCAGGAATATAATTTCCTAATACACCATAACGCTTCATTGCCACCATGGTTTCATATAAACGATATGGAGAGCGGATGATCGCCATGAATAATGCTTGATGGGTCGGATTATCACGAAATGCTTGATCAATGCGTTTTGCAGCTAAAGTCAAAAGACGCAATGTACGTGCACGAATACCCTCGATTTCAGGGCGATTCGCTAAGATATAGAAAATTTCTAAAATAGCGCTTGGATTTTCGGAAAAGGTTTTATGTTGTTGAACGGCAAGCTTGCCATCAACCAATTTAAAATGTTCGTTAATATTTTCGATTTTACGTTCATAGTCGGGTAAGCGTGGGGTAATCACCGATTCATTAAAATAAGCCAATAACATTTCATTTAAGGTCGAAACCTGTTGCGCGGTTCGATAATAACGCTTCATGAACTGTTCAATTGGATAATTTGGATGATGATCATCTTCTCGTGTATAGCCAAATTTAGCTGCAATATCACGTTGATAATCAAACAATAAGCGATTTTCATCACGTTTGGTTAAACGGTGTAAATGATGGCGGATTTCCCAAAGAAAGTTTTCAGCTTCTTCTAGGACGCCCAATTCAAATTCAGAAATAAAACCCAAATGAACCAAGTCGTAAATACGATTGACTCGGAAATGTCGTTTGGCAATCCAGCCAATTTGGTTAATGTCCCGAATACCGCCGGGTGCATTTTTAATATCGGGTTCTAAATTGCTTTCAGTATTGTTATGTTGCGCATAACGTTGCGCTTGTTCATCCATCTTGGCATCAAAGAAAGTCTTGTCTGTCCAAGTTTGGGAAACGACACGACGAGGCCATCTTGCCAGATGTTGATTGCCAATAATTAATCGCGCTTCAATCAGCGAGGTTGCCACAGTGAGATCATTGGTGGCTTGTTCAAAACAACTTCGGATGGTACGTACACTGACACCCGGTTTAAAATTTCCCACATCCCAAAGTGTAGAAATAAATTGCGTCACCGTTTGTTCTTGTTCAGGAGAAAGGTCTTCTTCTGAAAGAATCATGATGTCGACATCGGAATAGGGCAACATTTCGCGTCGCCCATAGCCACCAACAGCAAATAAACCGAGATCTGTTTGATCTAGCCCTGAATGCTTCCATAGAAACATAAGGGCTTCATCCACCACATTTGAACGGGTACGCACAATTTCGCGTATCGTTGTACCATGATCATAGGCCTCATTTAACTGTTGTTCGACATCGCTACGCCATTGATTAATCGCTTTAATGTCATGTATATCAGTTACATATTCCAACAGAGGAGAGGTGTTGATCATGGATGTCTTGTCCGCAAATATATTGGCTAGTTGTTTAAATGAACAGTGACTTTTGCAGCCGTTTCTTGTGCAAGTTCACGTGCTTGGTCTGTTGTTTCAGCACGTGCTGTTGCCACGCCCATACGACGACGTTTAAATCCTTCAGGTTTACCGAACAGGCGTAAGTCTGTCGCAGGATTTTGCAAAGCAAGATCTAAGCCAGAGTATAAAAGATTGTTTGCATCCATACCTGCATAGATTACAGCACTTGCGGCAATACTATGTCGTTCAGTATTGACTGGTAAACCTAAAATTGCACGTGCATGTAATTCAAATTCACTTTGGAATTGTGATGCAAGTGTGACTAAGCCTGTATCGTGTGGACGCGGTGATACTTCACTAAACCATACTTTATCACCTTTTACAAACAGTTCTACCCCAAAAATTCCACAGCCACCAAGTGCTACAGTGACTTTATTGGCAATGCGTTTGGCTTCATTTAAAGCTGTTTCAGTCATTGCTTGAGGCTGCCAACTTTCTACATAGTCGCCTGAATCTTGACGATGTCCAATTGGATCACAATAAGCGGTTTCAATTTCACCTGTTTCTGGATTTTTCGAACGTACAGTGAGTAAGGTGATTTCAAAATCAAAGTCAATTTGTGACTCAACGATGACTGTACCTTGATTTACCCGACCGCCAGTTTGAGCATATTCCCAAGCCGCATCTACTTCTGCATATTCTTTGACACGAGATTGCCCCTTACCAGAGGAAGACATTACAGGTTTAACAAAGTTCGGATAACCAATGTCATCACATGCAGAACGGAAGCTTTCTAAGGTATTGGCAAAACGGTAAGCGGAAGTGGGTAAACCAAGTTCTTCCGCCGCTAAGCGACGAATCCCTTCACGGTTCATGGTTAAATTCACTGCTTTTGCAGAAGGGATCACGGTTGCAATATTTTGTTGTTCGATTTCGACTAATACTTGAGTAGCAATCGCTTCAATTTCTGGAACAATAAGATTGGGTTTTACTTTTTCAATTAAAGCTTTTAATTCTGTTGCATCAGCCATGTTTAAGGCATAAGAGAAATGAGCAACTTGCATGGCAGGTGCGTTTTCGTAGCGGTCTGCCGCGTGAACTTCGACACCAAGTCGTTGTAATGAAATCACCACTTCTTTACCAAGCTCTCCTGAACCTAACAGTAAAACTTTAAATGCAGATGATTGAAGTGGGGTACCAATAGTAACGCTCATGCTATTCTTCCATGCTTGTCTTTTGGACTGTTAGCATAGCAGAACTCAGGCGTGTGTTAAGGGCTGATTGACATAAAATAATGATATTGTCTAACAGATTTTTTTATAAAGTTTTTAGCTTATAGGCGGTTTGCCACTACAAATGAAGTGGCTTTGAATTTGCGCAAGAAAACAGATCAATAATTTTTGATCAATTCTTTTTACGAACCAACAGAATCAACGCAATTAGGCAGATCAGTAATTCTACAAAAAACGACCAATGCAGAATAAAGTTTAGCCACCACGGCTGATAACGTGAGCTGACTTCAAAAAACACATAGGGTTGATCAATAAACGGTGCAAAAAGCCAAACATCACCTACAAAAGTATCCAAGCCGATATGTAGCAGGGCAGCACCCGAAAAAAGACTGATCATCAGGGCAGGTTTAGCAGTGTATTTTGAATGGATGAAATAACATAAAGCGATTAGAAAGATTGGAATCCAAAATGAAAACCAATGTAAAAAATACTTATGGTGATGTACTGATCTATGATCGAATAAATAGAAATAGAATAGATCAATATCAGGAAAAACTGCACCAAACATAATCAGCGTAAAGAAAGCTTTATTGGTGATTTTTGTCTGTTTAAATTTCTTGAGTAAAAGTTTAGCCAGTATATAGCCAGAAGGTAAGTGTGCGATAAACATATCAAGTTGCGTATTTTAAATATTTTATTTGAAAGCAATCATACACAACTAATTAATTCACATGGTTTTTTATTGTAAATTAATTAGATGAAAGCATTTTAAATCCGAAAGACTTTAAATTTACACGCTGATCTGCTGATGCATTAAAATATGCTTTAATCAACAAAACTACAGATAGGTATAGACCAAACCATAGGCCAATGCTGCTGTGAGTGTCGCTAAAACAATTCTTTTAAATTTAAAATATAATCCTGTGAGTACAATAAAGCCCACCAACATCGCAAAACTTTTATTTGGGGTTTCAATCAATGGTGGGAGAGTGGCGACAATTAACATTGAACTGATTGCTGCAATTCCAATACTGCCTAATGCAATTTTTAACCATGTTGCACCACGAGTTTGTGTGTGTTGTTGGCTTTTTTGCAGCAGATAGAATGGACCAAAGCGTGAAGCAAAATTTGCAATACCGACCAATATCCCCACCAAGATAATCTGTAAATCCATTTTAAATACTCACTTCATCAGTTTGCTTTAAAACATAATGTTTAAATAATCCCGCTAAAATCCCAGATGCAATCCCAATAAAAATTGCTGCCGACATGTTGATAAAATAACAAGCCAATGCGGAAACCATTAAAGATACGGCAACCACAAAAGTATGTTTTTTCTCAAAGGCTGCCAGTAAGAAGCTTAGGAACAATGCAGGTAACAAAAAGTCTAAAGCAGCTTGTAAAAATTGCGGCAAGTCGCTGACTTGATCTGCAAATAAACCACCTAAAAATGAACCCAAGGCCCATGACATCCAGCTAAACAAGCTGAGTCCTAGCATCCAAGACTCTGACCATTCTTGACGACGTTGGGAAAGTTTAATCATTCCAGCCGCAAAAACTTCATCGGTTAAACCCCAGGCCCATACTGCGGTCTTTTTTAGATTTAAACGGTCTTGAATCAGGTTTTGTAAGGCTGGCCCATAAAGTACGTGGCGAATATCCAGTGCAATGACTGTAAGTGCTGTCATCCAAATAGATGTACCACTGCCCAATAATGCAACCACAAGAAATTGGCTAGCACCAGCGTACATAGAGCAAGATAGAAATAAGGCTTCCCATGCACTAAAACCAAATTGGGTCGCGGATACACCAAAGGCAAAAGATACAGGCAGATAAGTAAAGATGATGGCTTGACTGTCTTTAGCGCCTTGCCAAAAGCCAGCAGTTTGGACTGAGGGATTGTGCTCTGACACAGGACACCTAAAACGAGAGTAAAACAAAAGGTAAAATCAAGATTGTGTATTCTACCCGAATTTACTAGCATAGTAGCGAAATGTTTATTTAGGCGTAACTTTATGTTCGCAAATCAGTCGAAATTATTATTGAGTATGACCTTGGTGTTAGGTGTTTTAGGTTTACAAGCATGTGGTAATTCATCTTCTGAACCTAAAGAAAAAGTTGAAATTAAAGCTGCGCCAAAACTAACCAATGATGCGACAACCTATGCCAATGAAGCATGGAAACTGATTAATCAGGTGGAACCCTTTGTCTACCGTAAGCAATTGAATTTGATTGAAGACAATGTACGTAAACCTTTACGGAAATTAAGTACCGACTGGCGTATCAATGTCAAAATGACCGATTCAGTGACAGAAGGTAAATACGCTTTGTGTCGTAAAGCCATGACCAGTCTAGATACTTGGGCAAGATCGACATTGGAAAAAGATGGTGAAATGCAAAAAAATCAAGCGCAATATGAGCGTGATAAAGCCCAGTGCAAAGATGCAATTGAAAATCCAAGTTTAGGCAATACCAAGGCAAATAATAATATTTTTTAAAGGATCTTAGTAAATGGCGCAAATATGCGCCATTTTTTATTGATACAGATCTATGTTCAGTACGTTCGGTGTTACTTAAGGTTTTAACGGATTGGTCGATGCTGTTTTCACTGCTTTGTCTTTAGCAGCAGTTGATTTTGCAGCAGCGTCATTTTTCACTGCTTTGGTTGTTGCTTCAGCTTTTGCTTTGCTTGCAGCAGTTTCAGTTTTTAGCTTTGTCGCTGCTTCTTTCGGTTTCGCTTCAACAGCTTTTGTTGCAGCTACACTTTTGTCTTTTGCTTGAGTTGCATCAGCTTTGGCTTTTGTGCTTGCAGCCGTCGCTTTTTGAGTCGCTTGAGCTGCAGGATTTGCCGCAACACATTTGCCGCCTTTATGGTTTGGGCCTGTACCACCAACCAATGTTGTACCTTTAGGGCATGCAAATGCAGAAGCGCTAAGTACAGTGAATAATCCCGCTGTGAGCAATGTTGTGATTTTTTTCATTTATTTCAACTTTTATTGAGATGGCATTAGCGCCTAGCTAAAATATAATTGTATTTTTCACAAAGTAGAATAAATAATTTGTATATTTTATTTATAAAATGATTATATATTCCAGCCGTTTAAGGTGAATTTAATATTTGTCTAAAAGTGGAAAAGTGATATGTTAAATTAGAGTTGGCCGAGTGAGTGGGCGATAGAATGTAATTGATTGATATCTAAAATTTCTATTTTTTTAAAGGCAATTTTTAAAACGCCTTGTTGTTCGAGTAAATGTAATTC
Source organism: Acinetobacter sp. GW821-FHT01C12 (assembly GCF_059422625.1). Lineage (NCBI taxonomy): Bacteria > Pseudomonadati > Pseudomonadota > Gammaproteobacteria > Moraxellales > Moraxellaceae > Acinetobacter > Acinetobacter sp. GW821-FHT01C12. The sequence goes on along the minus strand of NZ_JBWKXD010000001.1, from coordinate 651,991 downwards.
TTGGTTAATGGTCTGACGTGAGCATTTGAGCAGCAATGCCAATTGTTCTTGTGATAAATGAATGATGTTATTTTCAATACGGATATGATTGCCATAGCCGTTTAAGATAAACATCAAACGCTGAGCTAATCGTTGTCGTATATGCTGGGTTTGAATTGAAATGAGTTCTAAAAAAGCAAAGCGAAGTTTTTGACTGGTCAATTGGGCGATATGGAACCAATATTGTGGATAGTCATTTAAAATTTTCTGAATCGCTTGGCTGGGGAGATGTAAAATTAAACATTTTCCAACAGCAATGGCATCATGAGAACGTGGTTGCTGATCCACCAAAGAAATTTCTCCAAACCACATAATCGGTTCTGCAATAGCAGCAACGGATTCATTTCCTTCAATATCAATATAGCCTAAGCGTACCCGACCATCTAAGACCGCATAGATACCATTAAATAGATCGCCTGATCTGAAAATCGCTTGATCACGCTCAAATTTTTGATAATGGGCTTGTTGTTGAATCAATTGTTGAAAAGGAATAGGCAGTTGTGAATACCATAAATTCTTTGATAATAATTCAAGGTCCGTTGAATTCAGCACAATATGTCCTTTTATGTATCATTGATAATCTTTGCTTTGATTTTCAAATATATCTAACAACATAGTCAGTAGGATAGAAAGTTCCTTAGATAAAATTAGTAGCGATAAGCACTGAGTAGAACCATTTACAATCCTCCTTTAAGGGCAGCAATTTAGCGTGAATATGACAGAGTCACTGGCCATAATGTATCAATAAATTTATTGTGAAAGCTGTTGTTATCTACTTCTTTGCAAATTTAAATGAAAAATCAATTCAACTTGTCAGCTAGACGACAACTTTTATCTTAGCGCTTTTATATAGTGAAATGAAGAGATTAACAAGGACGCTGAAAATGAACAGATTAGAACAACTTCTTAGCCAGTACGCAGCTTATCATTTAGATCATAAAAATGTATTTACGCATTTTATTGGTATCCCGATGATCGTATTTTCAATTATGTGTTTAACGGCTAGAGCAGGGGTGATGCTTTCAGGTTTTGAAATCACTTTGGCATTGATTCTACTGATTTTAAGTGTGATTTATTATTTAAGTCTGGATAAATCATTCGGCTTTTTAATGTTGCTTATTTATGCAGTAGCCTATCCATTTGCCTATAAAATTGCTCAATTAGGCATGGGAACTTGGCTAAGTATCAGCATTGGTACTTTTGTTGTAGGATGGGTATTCCAATTTGTAGGGCATTTTTATGAAAAGAAAAAACCTGCATTTGTTGATGATTTAGTCGGTTTAGCGATTGGTCCATTATTTGTCTTAGCTGAGTTTGTATTCTTGCTGGGTTTTCGTAAAGATCTACAAGAAAAAATGCTAGCAGAAGCCAGAAAGCAACGTAATGCAATGGATGAAAAATCATTAGACGCTTTACACGCGAAATAATTTGAAAGATAAAGAATCTAGTTCATGATAAAACCCTTTAAGTCAGTAATTTAAAATGACTTAAAGGGTATCGACTTCTATATTTTTGTTTGTTTTAGAATAAGAATTCTTTGATAAATATCACTAAACCAAAGAAAAAAATGGCGCAACCAATATAAAATTTTATTTTTTTAATCAGTGAAGAATTGAACATTGGAATCGTCATATGGTCTGTATAGTATTTCATTGGATTGCTTCTAAATAACGGCGATTCACTTCTTCCCAATTCACAACATTATAAAATGCCGCAATATATTCGGGACGACGATTTTGGTATTTTAAATAATAAGCATGTTCCCAGACATCTAAAGCCAGAATCGGAATATTGCCATTCATCAGTGGTGAATCTTGATTGGCACTGCTTTCTACGATGACTTTCTTTTCAGGGGTTACGCTTAACCATGCCCAGCCACTACCAAATCGTGTCAGTGCTGCTTTGGTAAAGGCTTCTTTAAAGTTTTCAAAACCGCCAATATCTCTGTCAATTGCTTCAGCGATTTGTTTAATTGGCTCTCCACCGCCTTGAGGGCTCATTACTGTCCAGAATAAAGAGTGGTTGGCATGACCACCACCATTATTAATCACGCTATTTTTAAGATCAGCAGGAACTTCATTCACTTTTGAAACCAGTTCTTCAATCGACAACTTTTCCCATGCTGTGCCTTCAACTGTGGCATTGATATTATTGATATAGGTTTGATGGTGCTTGGTATGGTGGATTTCCATTGTTTTTGTATCAATATTAGGTTCAAGTGCATCGTATGCATAAGGCAGTTGTGGAAGCGAGTAAGCCATGAATTAATCCCGTGATGTTAAGTATAGTGGTAATGCTAATAATTATCATTATTATATATGAACATCAAAAGTGCAACCTACTTAACTTTATTATTGTGTAGCTGATTTCAAAATAGAGATGATCAATTGAGGCAGGGTTTAGCGATAGACGTTTGGCGCGTTTTAAGATGTAAATAAATATCGCGTATATTTACTGGAATATTGTAATTTTAAATGTTGATTTTTTTATAAAAACCTGAATACGTGTTTCATTAAAAACAGGGCTGACCTTATAGAGATGAGATGAATGATCGAAATAGTCCGCAAATCAATCAACAGATCGTTGAATCTACATTTAGAAAACAAGTTTTAAATATTCGTCAGACATTTATAAACTAAACGAAAACCAGCGAAAGATTCTATGACGAAAAAAAACAGGTTGAAGAAGTCTTCAACCTGTCTCATTAAAGCATGAGATCCGTTTATACGTTAAAACGGAAGTGCAATACATCACCATCTTGAACGATGTAAGTTTTACCTTCTAAACGCCATTTTCCTGCTTCTTTAGCGCCGTTTTCACCGTTGTATTGGATGAAATCATCATATGCAATACATTCTGCACGAATAAAGCCTTTTTCAAAGTCAGTGTGGATTACACCCGCAGCTTGAGGTGCAGTTGCTCCCACTTTTACAGTCCAAGCACGAACTTCTTGAACACCTGCTGTAAAGTAAGTTTGTAAGCCAAGTAAGCTATAACCTGCACGAATTACCACATTTAGACCTGGTTCTTCCATGCCTAATGCTTCAAGGAATTCAGCGCGATCTTCATCATCCAACAATGAAATTTCAGCTTCGATTTGGTTGCAAAGCGGAACAACGATTGCATTTTCCTCAGCAGCTAACTTTTTCACAGCTTCAAGGTGTGGATTGTTTTCAAAACCATCTTCTGCAACGTTTGCAATATACATGGTCGGTTTTAATGTCATTAAACCAAAACCACGCACAAGTTTACGCTCATCATCATCTAAATCAGCTGCACGAGCTGGCTTGCCTTCATCAAGTAAAGGTAGAATTTTTTCTAAAACAGCTTTTGTTGCAAGCGCTTCTTTATCACCGCTTTTTGCAGATTTTGCCAAACGTGTAACGGCTTTAGTTACAGTTTCCAAGTCAGCAAGTGCAAGTTCAGTATTAATCGTTGCAATATCATCTAATGGATCAATTTTACCATTTACATGAATTACGTTTTCATCTTCAAAACAGCGTACAACATGTGCAATTGCATCAGTTTCACGGATGTTTGCAAGGAATTGGTTACCCAAACCTTCGCCTTTAGATGCACCCGCAACTAAACCTGCAATATCTACAAATTCCATCGTAGTTGGAATAACACGTTGTGGCTTAACAATGGCTGTTAATTTGTCTAAACGTGGATCAGGTACAGGTACGATGCCTGTATTTGGTTCAATGGTACAGAATGGGAAGTTTTCCGCAGCAATAGCAGCTTTAGTCAATGCATTGAAAAGTGTAGATTTACCAACGTTCGGCAAGCCGACAATACCGCAATTAAAACCCATGAAATAACTCACAAAGTGTTATATAAAAATTGCGGATGATTTTACATGAAAGCCATGACAAAGTCAGGTCTGCGACCTATAAGTTTTAAAATCAGATCATCTCAAATATATCAAGTGCTACATATTTGCCTGAGATCAGCACTTTTATTGAACAAAATGAGCATTCTAGGGGGTGACAATTGATTTAGCATGATTTTTATAAGTGGATCAAATTAAGTAAAGTTACTGTCCTGCATCCAACAACGACATCCATGTCGCCCTACAGATGTATAAGCCTTGTATCATTCAACAAGGCAAAAGCTGAATCTATTTTATTTATATTGATGCGAATTAAGTTAATTGGAAAAACTTAAATCTTCCGCTTATCCAACTGGCTTGCCAAACTGTCACCAAATGCTTGAACGATCATGACCAAAGCCACCAAGACCACAATCACAGCAAACATCATTTGCATATCAAAGCGTTGATAACCATAACGGTAAGCAATATCACCTAAGCCACCAGCACCAATTGCACCCGCAATTGCAGAGGAGTTAATCATGGTGACAATTGTGACTGTAAAACCAGCCACAATACCGGGAAGGGCTTCAGGTAAAAGTACATGCCAAACGATTTGCTTACGGTTACAGCCCATCGCTTGTGCAGCTTCAATTAGACCTTGATCAACTTCACGTAAGCTAACTTCTGCAATACGGGCAAAGAATGGTGTCGCTGCTAAAGTTAATGGAACAACAGCTGCCCAGACTCCGTAACTGGTTCCGACAATCCATCGGGTTAAAGGAATCAGCGCCACCATTAAAATCAAAAAGGGAACAGATCGAGTAATATTAATCACCGTACCCAATGCATGATTAATCTTTTTAGATGGATAAATCCCTTGTTCAGATGTATTGACCAAAATCACTGCCAAAGGTAAGCCAATCAAAAAGGCAACAATGGCAGATACGCCAACCATCAGTAAGGTATCTATGGTTCCTGTCAGCAATAAATCAATGAGTTGGTCTTGCATAGCCAAGTACCTCTATTTGTGCAATTTGATGTTTTAACCTTTCTTGTAAATTATGCAAGTCTAAATGGGTTTGTTCAGTACCGACAATCAGCGTTCCAATCAAATGGTTTTGGATATTGTCGATGTGACTTTGATATAAATGTACCGATTTTTCAAAAACCTGAAAAAGTTCAACTAAATCAGGTGAGTTTTTCGGATCGGTCTCATAACGTAGTTTTAAAATGCTATGGGTTGAATCTTGTTGCAACGCTGTATGCACAGGAAAGGGCAAATCGAGTTGTTCTAGGTTTAACAATTCTTGTGTGATTTTCTGCTGAGGCTGTGAAAACACGGACCAGACTTGTCCTGACTCAACGATTTCACCATGTTCAATTACCACCACTTGATCACAAATTTCACGAATCACTTGCATCTCATGGGTAATTAAAACAATGGTAATCCCCAATTCTCGATTGATTTTTTTCAGCAAGGATAACACCACCGAGGTACTTTCAGGATCAAGTGCAGATGTTGCTTCATCACACAATAAAATTTCAGGATGATGTACCAGCGCACGAGCAATACCAACACGTTGCTTTTGACCACCAGACAGTTGTGAAGGGTAGTTATGCGCTTTATTTCCCAATCCGACCAGATCTAAAACATCGTTGACACGTGTTTCAATTTCAGCTTTATCAACATGGGCAATTTTTAAAGGCAATGCCACATTGTCCCAAACTGTTTTGGCAGACATTAAATTAAAATGCTGAAAAATCATCCCAATTCTTTGACGTGTTTGAATCAACTCAGCATGACTGAGTTCAGCCAAATTCTGTTGATGAATATGAATACTGCCTTCAGAAATACCTTCTAAACCATTTAAGGTTCGGATTAAGGAAGATTTACCTGCACCACTTTTACCGATGATGCCGAAAATCTTGCCTTGAGGGATATCTAAGTTGATATTTTTTAATGCATGGATCTGTTGATCTTGCCCATCATAGTATTTATTCAAATCACGAATTTTGATATGAGGGACTGAAAAATCAACATGCGAACCGAAACTCACCATTTCTATTCTCCTTATTTCCAGCCTGCAAACCACATATCTTTGCCGAAATCTTTATCTAAAATATCTCGAACTTGCTGTGAGTTTTGGAAAGCTTGAATAAATTTCTCTAACTTTTGATTTTTGTCTTGATAATCGGTACGTGTCACAAAAAGAATGGCGTACTTTTTATCAACGGGATCTAAAAACAGGGCACTATGCGGATCGGCTTTTTTTGCCATATTTAAGTAATGCGGAAAACCAAAAATTAGATCTGCATCATCATAAGCTAAAGCTGTTTGTGGACCTTCAACTTCTAAAAACTTCAACTGTTTTGGTTTTGAAACAATATCTTGAAGTGTGGAAAGTTCATTGTTGATGTCTTTGATTTGAATTAACCCCGCACGGTGTAACAAGATCAAAGCACGCGCAGAGTTGACGGGGTCACTCGGGATGACAACACGAGCATTTTGAGGTAAAGCCGCTAAGGATTTATATTGTTTTGAATATAAACCGACATGGCTGCCGCTACCTATACCAAAAGCATGCAAATCGTAATTGGTTTGTTTAATGGCATTCTTTAAAAAAACACTTTGTTGGAAAAAGTTAGCGTCAATGTCACGGTTTTGTACCGCAACATTGGGTGCTTGCCAATCTGAAAATTCGACCAGTTTGACATGGATACCATCTTTCTCTACCTCTTTGGCAACCGTTTGTAGTAATTCGGCATAAGGTGGGCTAATGCCAATCGTGAGTACATTATCCTTTTGTTGATTTTGTACATAACGATAGGTAAAAAGTCCTAATAATACGATGACAACAGCAAGACCAATCAGCAGGTTCTTGTTTTTGAGTTTGGAAACTTGGGACATGAGTTATTCCTTATTTCCAACCTGGGAACCATAAATTTTCACCAATATCATCATTCAAAGCCTGTTTGACCTTGTCCGAAGTTTGGTAAATTTTTACAAATTCTTTTAACTGTTTGGCTTTTTCTGGATGCTTTTGCTCATAGTCATCTTTTACAACAAACAAGATGGCATAACGTGTATTGGTATTATCATCGAGTAATAATGCTTTGTTTGGATCAATGGTTTTTGCAAGACGTAAATAAAGTGGGTAGCTAAATACTAAATCAGCATCATCTACAGCACGCGCAGTTTGAGGTCCTTCAACTTCAATAAATTTAAAGTTTTTAGGGTTTGAGGTAATGTCTTGTAAGTTTGATAAATGGTTATTCGGATCTTTCAAGGTGATGAGTTTTGCCTGTTGTAAAAGCAACAGTGCGCGACCTTGGTTGACTGGGTCATTTGGAATCACCACACGTGCATTTTCAGGTACAGCCGTTAAAGAATCATATTTTTTAGAATATAAGCCCACATGAGTTGCAACACCTGTGGCAATCGGTTTCAGTTTAAAATTAGTTTCTTTTAACGCATTGCTTAAAAATGGTTGGTGTTGGAAATAGTTTGCATCAATATCACCATGATTCAGTGTGATATTCGGTGTGTTCCAATCTGAAAATTCCACCAGTTTAATATGAATCCCTTGTTTCTTGGCTTCCTCTGCTGCAACTTGTAAAGGCTTGGCAAAGGGTGGGCTAATACCAATGGTGATTTCTTCTGAACCGGCTTTTTTATGTTGGTTCCAATAAAAAAGTCCTGCAATCACGGCAATAATGATCACGCCAAGCAAAATAAATTTATTCTTGGAGCCTGATTTTCTGGATGGATTACCATTTGCAGGTGAGTTTATTTGAGTCATGTGACACCCCTTAAAGTGAAATTATTCAATTCATCATGTTTGCTGATTAGGATATTTAGGCAGTTTGCTTTTGCCGATCTGCCGTTTCGATGCTGTTGTTATGATTTGAGTTTTGACATCGAAAATCAGCAGCAGGGTGTTGTTGGGTTAAATGATCACCTTGTTTAAAGATTTTGTTGCGTAAAGAACCATTTTCATATTTGGTTTTAAATCTGCCACGTTGTTGCAGTTCAGGAATCACAAAACGAATAAAGTCATGATGTGATTCAGGCGCAACAGTACGCGTTAGGTTAAAACCATCAATACCTGTTTCATCAATCAACTGAATTAATTTTTCAGCAATTGTTTCTCCACTTCCAACGATCAGTGGATAACGACCACCGAGTTGATGCTGTGCTTTAAGATCGTTAGGTGTGATCTGGTTTTCCTTAAATTTATTATTGACTGAAGCAATACTGTTGGTTTGTTGATATGGGATGGCTTCATCATCAGCATATTTGGATAGGTCGATACCGACTGAACTTGAGAAATGTGCTAAACCAGCTTCAGGACTTGCATAGCGAGCATATTCAGCTAATTTCTCTTGAGCTAACTCATCTGTTTCAGCTGTAACCACTGTGATTCCCACAAAGATTTTAATATCTTCTGGATTACGGCCTTGCTGCACAGCCAGTTCTCGAATCTTATCCACTTGTTGTTTGATTTTTGCAGGTTGGTCCCCTCCAATAAATACACATTCCGCATGACGTGTGGAGAATGCTAAACCGCGTGGTGAAGCACCTGCTTGAAAGAGCACAGGGGTACGCTGTGGTGAAGGTGAGACTTGGAAAACACCTTGGCTTTGATAAAAGCTCCCTTGATGGTTAATTTGATGAACTTTTTTCGGGTCAGTAAAAATACGCTTTTGCTTATCTTTTTGTACTGCATCATTTTCCCAAGAACCTTCCCAAAACTTATAGCAAAGCTCTAAAAATTCTTCAGCTTGCTCATAACGTAAGTCATGATCTTTTAGACTTTTTTGCCCAATCAAGCGTTCAGCACTGTCCAAATAACCAGTGACAATATTCCAGCCAATCCGACCTTGTGTCAGATGATCTAAACTCGCGAAGCGCCGTGCGAATTGGTACGGTGTTTCATAACTAAGGTTCACGGTCACGCCAAAACCTAGATTTTGGGTTACCGCTGCCATTGCTGAAATCAGGGTAGATGGGTCATGACTCGGCAGTTGAATGGACTCTTTTAAGGTTAAATCTATACCATTCTGGTAGACATCATAAACACCGGTAATGTCTGCGATAAACAGCCCATCAAATAAACCTTGCTCCAAGGTCTTAGCGAGATCAGTCCAGTAATTGAGCTCATTAAAACGATGAGATTCATCACGCGGATGGGTCCACAAGCCGTGATTGATATGGCCGACACTGTTCATGTCAAAAGCATTGAGTAAGATTTGTTTTTTGGATGCTGTATGTTGAGATGTATTTGTCATTACAATGTCCCTCTGCGTGGTGGAAGGATGTTGTTTAATACATAGTTTCCAATAAAATAATATTTCCAGCGTGATGCATCATGCAGTGTATGTACCCGTACATTGCGCCAATGTCGATCTAAACCATCGGCACGTTGACTACCCCGACTTCCAGCCAACTCAATCAATTTTGAAGATGCTTTTAATGCTGTTTCTGTGCTGTGTGCACGGACTTTAGCTACATCTAGTGAGGCTTTGGCAATATTTTCAACTGTAGGTAGTGGTTTTGCCGCATCAATAGATTGAGCAGCTTGTTTTAATAAAACCTCACTTGCTCTTACATCCGCAGCAACACGACCTAATTCATAAATGGTCAGTGGATCTTGGTCTGCACGTTCTACATTGGCATCAATCCATGCGCGTGCTTTTTTAACCCGTTCTATTGTTTCTTCAAATGCTGCACGCGCAATGCCTGTTTCAATCGCAGCATGCATAATTTGTGCAAATGGTCCAACGAGGGTGGGTTCAGAAAATGCGGTGTCAAAACGAATGACGTATTCAGATTCAACAAAAACTTGATTGAATTTAACGGTGCCACTGCCCGTGGTTTTTTGTCCAAAGCCTGACCAATCATTGATACGTTGTAAGCCTTGTGCATCGGCCGAAATAAAAGCTAAATATTCACGTTCTTCAGCATCACGGACTAATGTTGGAATACGATGGGCAAATAGACTGCCTGTGCAATAGAACTTTTCCCCATTGACCACATAACCATGTTCAGTTTGACTAATTTGGGTATGCTTTTGTGCCGCAGTCTTGGTCTTAAATTCAGCGAGGGCATTGCCAAAACGAGCGCCTTGAAGTACTTCACTATAGAGTTTTTTCTTTTGCTGCTCGGTGCCTGTATTACGTAATACTTCCAGTGCATAAAAATGGTTTTGTGGGATTTGACCAATAGAGCCATCTACGCCACTGAATAATGCAATTATTTTAGCAACAGTATGGCTAGATACTTCTGCACCACCATATTGCCGCGGTACTGTGATCGCCCATAACCCAGATTGACTAAAAGCTTCAACCTCATCAAAAGGTAAAATTCTTTCAGCATCACGGGGTACCGCATTCTCTCTAAATTGTTGACTCAACTGTTGCGCGATTTCTAAAGCTTCTTGATCATTTTGAATAATATGTGCTTGTGCAAAGGGATGATTGTGTACATCCAATGTTTTATTGATATCTTGATAAGTTGTCATATATATTTCCCTGATGAGTAACAAAGTCGTTTAACTTTAAATCCACGCATGGCGCTGATTTTGCGTACCATTTAAGTAATAGTTTCCAATGGCATGAAGTTTCCAACGCACAGGGTCATGTAAGGTATGTACACGAGCATTACGCCAGTGTTGATCGAGATTATGAGTTTCTAGACTTGAGCGACTACCGCCTAATTCAAGTAGCTTTTCAGAAATAAGTAGTGCTGCATCGTTGGCATACACTTTTGCCTCAGCAACGATAATTGAGGCTTTACTGGCTTGTTCAGGACTGACGATGTCTTGTGAATCTAACTGATCTAAATATTCTGCGGCTTCATCAAGCAATAAAATGGATGCATCGAGTAAGATATTGAGCTTACCGACTTCTTGTAGGGTATACGCTTCGAAACTGGCTTTATCCACATTGGCATCAATGATTGGACGCGCTTTATGGATTGCAGATAAAGTATCAGCAAAGGCAGCTTCTGCAATACCTACATCAATCGCAACCTGAATCAGTTGTGAGTACGCCCCACGATATTTTGACGCATCGGCAAGCGGTTTTTCATCCATAATAAGATCTGGGTGAACCACAACATTCTTTAAACGCACTGTGCCACTTGCCGTTGTACGTTGTCCAAAGCCATCCCAATCATCAACAATTTCAACACCATCAGCTTTTGCATCAATAATTGTTAAAACAATATGACCATCTGGATGAATTGCACGTATCGCCAACCAATCGGCAAAATATGAACCCGTTGAATAAAACTTTTCACCATTTAAACGGTATTGACCATTGATCTGTTCTAAACGTGTTTCAATGGTGCGGGTATCTTTGGTATTGCGTTCTGGGCCACCATTAGAAAGCCGTTTACCATTTAAAATTTCAGTATAAATAAACTGTTTTTGCTGTTCATTGGCAATATGCTCAATGGCATTTAACAGGCCAAATTGATTTTGAGGAATCTGACCAACACTGGCATCTGCCTTGGATAAAATACGGAAAACATGCGCAAGGGTTTTATTTGAAACTTGAGCGCCACCATATTTTTTGGCAATACGAATTCCGCCTAATCCTTTGAGGCTTAATTCTTGAATGACATCAACAGGTAAAATTCGTTGTTGATCACGTATATTTCGTTCTACCAAAGCAAAATCAGCAACTTGGTAAGCTGCATTTATTGCTTGTTGATCGTTTTGGATCACAAAGGCTGAGGTAGAAGAATTCAAACTAGACATATTGGCACCTTTCAATAGATACCAAAACGCTAAGCAATATTGTGGTAAAAATTAAACGAACTATTGTGCTTAACTTATCTAAAATTATTGTTAGGATAAAAATCGCAAAGTTTTTTAATATTGAATATATGTTAAATAATTGAAATTTATAACTTGTTTTGAATTCCTCTGGTCGAGCTCTTAGTCTGAAGCAGCTTTGTTATTCCTATCACGAATAAAGAATAAAGAAACAGATATAACCATAGAATAAGCATTGGGTCATATGACGAGCGATTGAAGTAAAAAGTACATTGTAATTCAAGCGATGAATGTCTAAAGTACACAAGATTACTCAGGATTAATCTTAACTTTTAGATTTATCTAAGCTTTTAATTAAAAAAATAATTTGGAGATTACATGCGTACGTTGTACCAATTCCCACTCTCGCATTACTGTGAAAAAGCCCGTTGGTTGCTTGATCATAAAGAATTGGATTTTGTTGCGCAGAATTTAATCCCAGGTGTCCATCGTGCATTTGCACAACTTAAAACAGGGCAAAACAAGTTGCCTATTTTAAAAGATGGAGAACGCTTTATTGCGGGATCGACTCAAATCGCATTGTATCTAGATGACGTTTATCCTGAACATCGACTGCTTCGTACAGATCACACGCTTCGCGAAAAAACCTTAGAAATTGATTTGATTGCCAATGAGTTAGGTATTCATGTACGACGTTGGGGATTGGCACATGCTTTAGCAGAAGGCGATGAACCGCTAGAAATTATGATTGGTGAAAAAGGCTATTTACGTCAATTTGAAAAAATTTCAAAGCCTATTCTAAAAACCATGGTTTCAAAAAGTTATCAATTAGATAAAGAGAAAGTCGAAGAATCTAAATACAATTTAGAGCTGACTATCGACAGTTTAAATAAGATTTTGATTGATAACGGTTGCCGTTATTTTGTTGGTGATCGCCTTGGTTTGGCAGATATCTCGGTATGTTCAATCCTTGCACCGTTATTAGAATTACCTGCGACACCGTGGGAAAAGGAATATGCAGAGAATATTTCTCAAGAATTTACCGAATTTAGCCAACATTTGTTAGAACTGCCTTTAGGGCAATACGTGAAAAGAATTTACGCCACTGAGCGCAATGCACGTGTAGATTGGCGAGGAATGTGAGATTTCAAAGCAAGAAACTCTCCAATTTACTGAAAAATTAAGTATCATAGTGTGGAATTGGAGATTTTTTAATGCAGAAGTTCGTAATTTTAGGTGCGATAAGCACTGTTTTATTGATGGCGGGTTGTACTGAGAAAAAGCCTGCAACTCCTGAAGAAATTTGGAAAGGTTACTGTACCAGTATTGGTAATGCTGCACGTTCTATTACTTTAGATCGTCAAAATGGGATTACCAAGAAAGAAGCAATTGAGTATGCAAATAAAGTCACTGATCCAACAACTAAGGGCTTTGTACTTGAGTATTTAGAGAAAGTCTATGCATTATCAGATGCAGAGCTAAAAGCGGATAAAGATGCAGTTCAAGCAAAGTTTAAGAACGAAGCATTTGAACAATGTCTAAATACACCGCATGATCCGAAAAAAATGCCAGATTATAAACCGTTCTAAGGAGCGGTTTTTTTATGGCTTAAAGCACAACAGCAGGCGATATACCTGATCAGCAGACAATGAAAGAATATGATTTGTGTACATTAGAAACGTGAAGTTTGAGTAATCAGTACATGCACACTTTTGAGTGTCCATTCCTTTAAGTCGTTTATGTGTGTTTTTGGCATGAAGTTCACGATGGCGTGTTTTTTATGTTGAGTTATCGAAAAAATATAAGTAATCGGCAAGCCTCGTCACAAAAAATGATTAGCATAAAAATTGAAAAGCATATATACACTATAGAAATAGAAAACAAAAAGTAGCATAGGAGTGAGACAATGGAAGTAGTTGCTTATTTACATAATGCAGATTTGCTCTTAGAAGATGACAATGGTGTCGCTGTGATTAGCGGAAGTCATTATGTACTGAGTTTAGGCGATCAAGTTTTTTTTCAAGAAGTCATTGATGAACGAGCGAAGTTATACCAAGTGAAAATTTCATTTGCGTGTACTGAACATTCAATGTTTCATGAAGATGAAGTGCAAATGAAATTTGAAGGTTGTCGTACGGAATTCCAAAAGTATGTAGACAGTACGACAGTCCACTAAGGTGGAATGTACTTTGTTCTAAAAAAAAGGCAACATATGTTGCTTTTTTTATGGCTGAAATAGTCTAAAGGCAAGGTAAGCATAACTTCAATCTTAGTAAAGTGAAGTTCATGTTTTACAAAGATAAGGGTCTGCTGGCATTTCATAAATGGCTTGCGTTGTAGGCTAAAATTGAGCAGGCAAGGCATGAAACGAAGAGAATAGCGAGACTATTTTTGAGTTTCATAACGCAGACTGAGATAATTTTAGCCACAACCCTGAGCAAGAACAAAGCACTGCTTTGTTTGCAGCGCAAGGCGCAGCGGGGGGACTAGAGTGTTTTTTGCTGCTACATCGTTACGAACTATTCATTTAGAATGACTAAATTTCATATTTCATGCCTTGTATCATCTAAAAAACACTCGTAGTCGCAAACGTAGACGAATTGTCAACAGACCCTGTATTTTTAGAGCTTTTTCAAATTAATTTGAGAAATAATTTACATAAACGTCTGATGAAAGCGTACTGTGTAGATCTGTAGTTAAATGAAGCGAAAAGTGATGAGTATTTATTTATAAAATAATGGTCATCACGAATTAATACGCTCATTGCATTAACTTTTGGCTTGATTTTTAGTAAAATTTGACAGTCCATATTGCCTGTGAAGCTTTAATAAGCAGGAATTCACAGGTAAATTTTTAAAAAGAGGAATTACACCGTGCTAGAAGCTTACCGCCAACACGTTGCAGAACGTGCCGCACTCGGAGTCCCACCGAAGCCACTTGACGATGCTCAAACTGCTGACTTGGTTGAATTACTAAAAAATCCACCAGCGGGTGAAGAAGCATTTTTAGTAGATTTGCTTGAAAACCGTGTTCCAGCAGGTGTTGACCAAGCTGCATATGTAAAAGCTGCTTTCTTGACTGCTGTGGCTAAAGGTGAAGCGACTTCTCCATTGGTTTCTAAAGAGCGTGCGGTTTACTTACTAGGTACTATGCTTGGTGGTTATAACGTAGCACCTTTGGTTGAATTACTTGACGATGCTGCACTTTCAAGCTTAGCTGCTGAAGCATTGAAAAAAACGCTTCTTGTATTTGATGCGTTCCATGATGTTGCTGAAAAAGCCAAAGCAGGTAATGCAAATGCACAAGCCGTTATGCAATCTTGGGCTGATGCTGAATGGTTTACTAGCCGTAAAGACGTTCCAGAAGAAATCAAACTTACTGTTTTCAAAGTAACTGGCGAAACAAATACTGATGATTTGTCTCCTGCACAAGATGCTTGGAGCCGTCCAGATATCCCATTGCATGCAAACGCAATGCTTAAAAACGTACGTGATGGTATCAACCCAGAAGTTCCTGGTGAAGTTGGTCCATTAAACCAAATCAAAGAACTCATCGCAAAAGGCAACCAAGTTGCTTATGTTGGTGACGTTGTTGGTACGGGTTCTTCTCGTAAATCTGCGACTAACTCAGTGCTTTGGTTCTTTGGTGATGACATTGCTCACATCCCGAACAAAAAAGACGGTGGTTACTGCTTAGGTTCTAAAATCGCTCCAATTTTCTTCAACACAATGGAAGATGCTGGTGCGTTACCTGTAGAGATTGATGTTGCTAACATGAACATGGGCGATGAAATCGTTCTTAAAATTGATCATGCTGCAGCAAAAGTCACTGCATTTAAAGCAGGCGAGCAAATCGCTGAATCTGAGTTGAAAACACCTGTTCTTCTTGACGAAGTTCGTGCGGGTGGTCGTATCAACTTAATCGTTGGTCGTGGTTTGACAACTAAAGCGCGTGAAGCTTTAGGTCTTCCAGCATCTACTTTATTCCGTGTTCCAGTTCAACCTGAAAACACTGGTAAAGGCTTTACTCAAGCTCAGAAAATGGTTGGTCGTGCTTGTGGTCTTCCAGAAGGTCAAGGCGTTCGTCCAGGTACTTACTGTGAACCGAAAATGACGACTGTTGGTTCGCAAGATACGACTGGTCCGATGACTCGTGATGAATTGAAAGACTTAGCTTGCTTAGGTTTCTCTGCTGATCTTGTGATGCAATCTTTCTGTCACACAGCTGCATATCCAAAACCAGTTGATGTTCAAATGCAACATACGCTTCCTGATTTCATCATGAACCGTGGTGGTGTTTCATTACGTCCAGGTGACGGTATTATTCACTCTTGGTTAAACCGTATGCTTCTTCCAGATACAGTTGGTACTGGTGGTGACTCACATACACGTTTCCCAATCGGTATTTCATTCCCAGCGGGTTCTGGTCTTGTCGCGTTTGCTGCTGCAACTGGTGTTATGCCATTAGATATGCCTGAGTCTGTACTTGTTAAGTTCAAAGGTAAAATGCAACCTGGTATCACGCTACGTGACCTTGTACATGCAATTCCTTACTACGCGATTCAAGCGGGTGACTTAACTGTAGAGAAAAAAGGTAAGAAAAACATTTTCTCTGGTCGTATTTTAGAAATCGACTTAACAGAAATGGAAACTGACTTAACTGTAGAGCAAGCATTCGAACTTTCTGATGCTTCTGCTGAACGTTCTGCTGCTGGTTGTTCAATCACACTTTCTGAAACGAAAGTTGCTGAATACTTGAACTCTAACATCACAATGTTGAAGTGGATGATTTCTCAAGGTTATGGCGATGCACGTACTATGGCTCGTCGTGTTGAGAACATGGAAAAATGGTTAGCGAATCCATCACTTCTTCAAGCTGATGCTGATGCTGAATACACTAAAGTGTATGAAATTGATCTTGCTGACATTAAAGAACCAGTTCTTTGCTGCCCGAACGATCCAGATGACGCTAAACTTCTTTCTGACGTTCAAGGCGTTAAAATCGATGAAGTGTTCGTTGGTTCTTGTATGACGAACATTGGTCACTTCCGTGCTGCTGGTAAATTACTTGATAAAGTACCAGGTGGTTCATTGTCTACTCGTCTATGGTTGGCTCCACCAACACGTATGGACGAGCATCAATTGATGGAAGAAGGTTTCTATAACATTTATGGTAAAGCTGGCGCACGTACTGAAATGCCAGGTTGTTCATTATGTATGGGTAACCAAGCACGTGTAGCTCCGAACACTACTTGTGTATCGACTTCTACACGTAATTTCCCGAACCGTTTAGGTCAAGGCGCAAATGTTTACTTAGCTTCTGCTGAGCTTGCATCTGTTGCTGCGGTACTTGGTAAATTACCTTCTCCAGAAGAGTATCAACAATATGCTGCTCAAATCGACAGCATGTCTGCTGACATCTATCAATACTTGAACTTCGACAAGATGGGCGAGTATACAGATGCTGCTAAAGACATCGATACTAAGAAAATTGCTGCTGCTCAATTAAGCTAATTTATTGAAAAATAGATTAAATTGAGTTAAAACTAAGGGCTGATTATTCAGCCCTTAGTTTTTAGATATAGTGTGTATAGAATTGAAATGATGCAAAAATTAATCACAGTTTTAAAGGATTTATCAGAAGAGTTTAATCTCGAACATTATGACTGGGGAATTCCAAGTAGTTGTCCAATAGAAATTCCAGAACTAAATGACTCTAATTTTGAAAAAAATAGATACCTAAAAGAAAATTTAAAAGATTTTTTATTAAAACAGCAATCTTTAGATTGTTATTATTGGATTATCCAACAGTGGGGTGGCATAGGTTCTTTTAAGCAAAATGACGTTAATGATGCCAGAATCAAAAAATTTATAATTGAAATGGGGCAAGATAAATTAACTAAAAATTCATTTGATTGTATTTCTTCATTTTCTAAAGTTGCATCATTTATTAATCCTGATGATCATGCAATTTATGATTCAAGAGTGATTTATGCATTAAATTGGTTAATTTTTAATTATGCACCTGAAATAGAGTTGTTTTATCAACCTTTAGGGAGAAGCTCTGAGTTAGCTAAATATGACATGCAAACGATTTTTCGATTAAGTAAGAAAAAATATGTGTACAGAGGTAATAAAAGTGCTTACCAAGACTATTGTAAATTGATGAAAGAGTTATCAATTGAGGTTTATGGAAAAGGCAGTAAGCCATATTTACTGGAAATGCTTCTTTTTGTAATCGCACCAATTAAAATTGTTGGAGAAATTGAGGCTAAAGTTTCTGTTGCTATAAATTATTAAATATTAATAAAATAAAAGGTATTGGTGAGTATTTTGCTTTAAATATGGAATACTCATATTTTTAATATGTTATTGATAGAAAATGCTTAACTATACATTTTTATAATATCAGTCATCATCTTTTTAAAATCTAAAATAACCACATAATGATTGATGCTCGATGGATCAAAATCAGTGTTCACGGAATCAAATAATGCATTTGTTAGTGAGTTGATCTCTAGGTCATCGACAGGACAAGATGAGTCTAAATTAAAATACTCAATATAATAATTAACTTTTATTTTTGCATATTCTGAGTATTTAAAACCAGATAGAATGAGTTCTTGATCATCATTGCTTAGATTTTTTGAACATATGGTAAATAATAATGCGATGCAGAAATAGTCAAACTCATCTTTATCAACTACTAAAATATTTAAATCGATAAAATAGTTTTTAAGCATACTTTGAATCAAGGTAAACGAACTTGCTAAGTCCGCAGATAAATTTTGAATAATATTAGAATAAGGCATCATTTTTTTAAGTTTTAGTGAATCAATGGGTATTGTATTGCAAAACTATTGTTTTGTAAAACAATACTTATGGTGCAGAATATATTGCATTGCAATACGTCTAAGATACTTTGTTAAGCTAATATCAAAGAATGAATATAGGTCATGCAATACGTTATTTGAGAAAACGGAAAGGCTGGACTCAGCAGCAATTAGCCGATTTTTCCAATACTTCAAAAAGTAATATTTCCAATCTTGAGAATGGCAATCAAGGGTACAGTCCTGCAATACTTCAGTACCTTGCTGAGGCTTTTAATTGCACTGTAGCGCAATTGTTTTTATTGGCAGAAAGCTTAGATGATGATGAAAACATTGCTGAGAACTGGGATCAGATGCCCATAGATGCACTATTTATACAACTGCCTAAAGATATTCAAGATAATTTAAAACAGCTTATACATAGCTTGATTAAAAATAAGTCTTAATCCTATATCTCCATATTTATTAATATTCTACGATTGATTTTCATTTTCTATTTATTTCATTATGCATAATGATTTTAAGCAATTTAATCTAACTTGATATAATTGAAATCATCTCGTATGTGTCTTTGAAATTTATCACTTTTATATTCTCACTGTGTTTTAAAATAATAATACTCATTTAACTTATAGATAAAATGATCAGACAATAAAAAGCCCCTTATTCAGGGGCTAGTCGTATAGATCACTCTATACTTATATAAGGCTCATCTCATACTGGTTGTATTAAAACACAAAATGAGATATTCAGCCATAAAAAAGATGAGCCGTAGCTCATCTTTTTTTACACAAGAAAATTAATGTGCATTTGCTACAGCAGGTGCAGCAGCGGCTGTCGCATCATTTGCAGCTTTACGAGTAGGTGTGTAGTTTAAACCTAAAGTCGAGCTGGTATATGTACGCACTTGATCAAGCAGAGCAGGGTTAGTATTTAAATCCTGTTGATAAGACTTCACAATCTCATGCAATTTTGGATTCCATTTACCTTTCACTTGCTCAGGGAATGCTTTTTCCATCAAGCTCAACATAATGTATGGAGAGGTTGATGCACCTGGTGAAGCACCAAGAAGGCCAGTGATTGAACCATCTTTAGAGGTGAAGATCTCTGTACCGAATTGAAGTGTTGCAGGTTTACCCGGTGCTTTTTTGATGATTTGAACACGTTGGCCAGCTTGGCTTAAAGTCCAGTCTTCGATTTTTGCATCTGGATAATACTTTTTCAATTCATTGAACTGATCTTGCTTAGACATCGCCACTTGGCTGACTAAATATTTCACCAAGTCCAGATTTTCCATACCAATGGTTGCCATTGGAATCACATTATTTTTGTTGGTCGCATCAATCAAATCAAACTGAGAACCATTTTTTAGGAACTTGTTTGAATAGGTTGCGAATGGACCAAACAATACATACTTTTTACCATCAATATAACGAGTATCAATGTGTGGTACAGACATTGGAGGTGCACCTAATTCAGGCTTACCATAGACTTTTGCAGTATGTTGTGATGTAACAGCTGGATTGTCTGTCATCAAGAAAATACCACCGATCGGGAAGCCAGCATATTGCTTAGTCTCTTCCAGACCTGTCATTTGCAATAATCTAATCGCAGCACCGCCCGCACCAATAAACACATGACGAGTTTTAACATGGCTGGTTGTGTTGGTTTTTAGATTTTTAAACGATACAGTCCAAGTTTTGTCTGCATTTTGACTAATACCTGTTACTTCAGATGAAGTTTCAAGTTTGAATTTAGGCTGTTTTTTCAAATGATCAATTAATTGAGTCGTAATTGAACCATAATTTACATCAGAACCTACGTCCATACGTGTTGCAGCAACCTTTTGATTTGCATCACGGCCTTGCATAACTAAAGGCGCCCATTGCTTAATTTCAGCAGGATTTTCAGTATATTTTAATCCTTCGAACATTGGGCTTTGGCTCATCGCTTCATAACGTTTTTTCATGTAGTTCACGCTATCGCCCCAAACAAAGGCAATATGTGGTACAGGATTAATAAAGCTGTTTGGTTGACCCAACACGCCATTTTTGACCTGATAAGCCCAGAATTGTTTACTTACTTCAAATTGTGAAGCAGTATCAATGGCTTTTTTAATATCAACTTTACCGTCTTTTTCAGGGGTATAGTTCATTTCCATAAAGCCAGAGTGTCCCGTTCCTGCGTTGTTGAATCCCGCAGAACTTTCTTGACCTACCTGATCCAAACGTTCATACATATTGATGGTCCAGTCTGGTTCAACTTCATTGAGGTAAGTCCCCAAGGTTGCACTCATAATACCGCCACCAACAAGTACCACATCTACAACTGGTTCATCTGCTGTTGTGTTGACTTTTTTAGAAGCAATTGGTCTGAATAAAAAGATCAATCCAATAACAAAAATAACCCCGATGACAATCAGTAGGTATTTAAAAAATCTCTTCATATATTTCCTGTTTCATCAAGTTTTAATAATATTGTAATGTAGAAAAGTTACATAAATGTTAGTTTGTGTAATGATTTTTTTCGTAAATGATTTAAATATATGAAATAATTTGTTTTTAAATTTGTAAAGATGTGTACAAAAAACAATCAGATTAAAATTTGATTAGTATATTTGTGTAATAAATATTCAAAAAAGTCTTAGACTAAAGTACTATTTTTTGTAGGTGTTAAGCTTTTTGTAGCTTTAAGCTGGCTAAAAAATATGCTGAAAAGAAGAGTTTTCCAGCCTCAATATGAAAACTCTTCTCAAGATTTTTTTGCTTATTCAATCATCATGAGGTCTGATTTATTTTCAAGCTTTAAAGGACGTAAAGCAAAAATAGAGCGGGTATGACGAATACCTTTCATTGAATATAAATTTTTACGTAAAAAGCGCTCATAATGTTCAGCATTTTTCACCGCAACTTTGACCAAATAATCATAATCACCTGTTACCAAGTGCGCTTCTACAACTTCAGGCATTTGACTGAGTGCATCACTAAATTGCTCTAAGATCTCGTCATCATGGCGTTCTAAGGTGATCTCAATAAAAAATAGTTCATTAATCCCGATGGCTTTGGCATTTATGGTTGCAGTATAGCCTTCAATGACATTTAAAGATTCTAGACGTTTAACACGTGTCCAACATGGCGAAGAGGAGAGTCCAACCAGTTCAGAGAGCTGAGCGACCGTTAAACGACCATCTTTTCGAAGTGCCGATAAAATTTTGCGATCAATCCTATCTAAAGTGTACTGACTTTCATTCATGAGCTTTACCACAGAAAATATTTTCGAGAATAATCGAATATATGAAAAATCATTCCGAAAATACTGGAGATTTATATTAAATACGGGAAACATTCTATTCAGTAGAACGCTAGAATAAACTTATCAAATCAAAGACATTTGGGAGACTGGCTTTGATTTAGCGGATAGTATCTTTAGAGGAAAGGGTGCCTTTAACGATACTGTCCGCGACCTTATTCTACGCTTTAAAAAAATTATAAAAATAGTTTTAAAACGATAAAATTCAACCGCGCCTTCACAAATTGCATATGATTCAATAAGACATTGTAATCTTATTTATTGTATAACAAAAAATTATGCAATGAATAAGATATATTTATACTTTGAGTTCGATGCTTAAACAGTCAAAATAATCAACAAAATTGTAAACTCAGGCAGCTGAAGATGTGCAATTAAATCGAGAAGTATTAAGATGATTTATCTTTAAAATAAAGAATAATGCATGCGATTCACAGCTTGGTACACACTCCGAAAATTTGTATATGACAATTTGCATAATGAAGATTATGAAACGTGGTTTAGTCGTGCGATCAATTTCTCTTTGATTTTTCTAATCATTGGTAATGTTGTCGCGGTACTTTTAGAGTCAATCAATGATGTTTATAAAGCCTATCAGCTTTACTTCGATGCATTTGAGGATTTTTCAATCATTGTCTTTACCGTTGAATATATTCTACGTTTTTGGAGTGTTGCAGAAAAAGAACCGTTTGATTCTGAGTGGAGAGTACGCTGGAAATATGTGACCAGTGGTGCTGCGATTATCGATTTACTGGCGATTTTACCTGCATATATCAACTTCTTTGTACATATTGATTTGAGATTTTTGCGGATTCTGCGCTTACTGCGCTTATTAAAACTTACCCGATATTTTATTTCATTACAGATTTTACTGCGCGTTATAGAACGTGAAAAGGGTTCATTTCAAGCTGTGATTTTTATTTTGGTGATTATGATCGTGATGGCGGCAGCAGGCATTTATGTTGTCGAAGGTCGTGCGCAACCCGATGTCTTTAGCTCAATCCCTGCATCTATGTGGTGGGCGGTGGTGACGCTCACTACTGTGGGGTATGGTGATGTAACGCCAATTACCCCACTTGGACGTTTCCTTGGTGCTTTGATTACCATACTCGGTGTTGGATTGGCTGCTTTACCCGCTGGTATCTTGGCAAATGGTTTAGCCAATGAGTTGGAATTAAGAAAGCAACAACTGGAGTTAAAGTTTCGAGATCTGTTAGAAAGCTGTGAAATTGACATTATTCATGATGAAGACAAGATTGATGATATTCGTAGAGATGTTGGCTTATCTGCTGAACAGACGCGAGATATTGTTTTACAACTGATTCGTGAACGTAAAGAACAGGAATTGGAAAGAGAAAAAAACAAGTATTGTTTCTGTCCAAATTGTGGTTATAAGTTACCTGAGTGAGTATGATTCAAAAGGAATTTATACGATCAAAAATAAATGAGAAAGTGAAGTGTAACGATTAAAAATAACTTTTTCTAAAGTTACACTTCAGATACAATGTAAATGATCAGGCAATTACAACTGAACAAAAGAATGGATTGTCGCATAACGCATTGGATTGTAATGAAGTATGAAAATTAAAAGTTTATCAAAAATTGTTTTATGTGCTGTAATTTCTCTAAATACAGGCTGCGCGGCTGTTATGGCAACAAAGCAACCGACAAAAAAAGATTTATCAATATTTAATAAAGGTGTAGATCGTAGTTTAATTATTGCTGAAATTGGGGCACCTATTACATCTGAATTTAAAAATGGTAAACGTTATGAAATTTACACATTTATGCAAGGGTATTCAAAGGCCAATAAAATAAGCCGTGCGGTTTGGCATGGTGCGGCAGATGTTGTCACTTTTGGACTTTGGGAAATTATTGGCACACCAACAGAATCAGCTTTTAATGGAAAAAAAACTTCTTATGAAATGGTTTTTGATGCTGATGATCGTTTAGAAAGCTCTAAATTATTGACAATGTCCGACTATAAAAATGATTCAAGTTCTGCAGCTGAAATAGAAGTTAAAAAATAGATAAATACTTTATAAGAATAGAAACAAGGAAGCGCAGTGCTTCCTTGTTTCTATTTTAATCTACCTTTATCAAGGTTTAATTAGGTCATCATCTACATAGCACTATCCATTCTTAATTTGGCTGAGACGAATCAATGCTCGCTTTATTTGCGCTGAGTGCTTCACAATAACAACGATAAATTCAATCTATATAATGATGAAAATTCTTCTAAATATTTTGACCAACGAATAGTCGAATAAGAGTTTTAAATTTATTTTTTACATATTTTTTAATGAATTATTGAGTAAATTTAAGTATTAATAACGCCATAAAAGTTTTGAATGGTTAACAATGAACATTAATGTTGATATTTTTGGCACGATTGCAATTGCTGTAGCTGTTCTTTTTATTGGTTATTTTCTTGTAAATAAGATCAGTATATTGAAGCAATATAATATTCCTGAACCTGTAGTAGGTGGGTTAATTGCTGCTGCTGTAACTTTTGTGCTTTTTAAGCAATTTAATTTAACCGTAAATTTTAATGCCAATATTCAACAAAGTTTTATGTTGATGTTTTTTACTTCTGTTGGACTGAGTGCAAGTTTGCTTAAGTTAAAAGAAGGGGGCAAGTCGCTGCTTCTTTTTATGGTCTGCGTAGTGATTTATGTGCTACTGCAAAATGCTGTTGGGATAAGTTTGGCAACAGCACTCGATTTAAACCCTTTGATTGGCTTGATTGCAGGATCCGTCACTTTAACTGGTGGGCATGGTACAGCTGGAGCATGGGGCAGTATTTTTGAAGAAAATTATGGTATCAAAGGTGCGATTGTCTTAGGAATGGCGAGTGCGACATTTGGTTTGGTTATTGGTGGAATGATGGGTGGTCCAGTTGCAAAGTTTCTGATTCGTCGTTATCAATTGGCTGAAGAAATAGCACCATCTGCAGCGCGTATGCAAGCTCCTCCTTCTGCTGAAACAGCGCCATTTGAATATCCAGAAAAAACCCGTTTGATTACAGCTGATGATGCGGTTAAAACCATAGGAATGTTTGCACTGTGTATTGTTTTTGCTAACTTTATGACCGGTGTTGCCAAAGGACAATGGTTTGAGTTACCGACTTTTGTATGGGCATTGGGTTGTGGGGTGTTTTTACGGAATACACTGGAATATGTATTTAAAATTGAACTGTTTGACCGTTGTATCGATGTATTTGGTAATGCCTCGTTGGCTTTATTTTTAGCTATCGCCTTGATGTCTTTGCAATTGTGGTTACTTGCTGATTTAGCTGGTCCATTGGTGATCATTCTGATCGTTCAGACGGTTTTTCTTGCTTTATATCTGTTTTTTGTCACTTTCCGAGTTATGGGTAAAAATTATGATGCAGCAGTATTGTGTGCAGGTCAGTGTGGGGTAAATTTAGGCGCAACACCGACTGCTATTGCCAATATTCAAGCTGTAACCAATACTTATGGGCCATCGCATAAAGCATTTTTAATTATTCCTCTAACTGGTGCATTTTTTGTTGATATTGTGAATGCCGTTGTTATTCAAACCATTACTAAGTTCTTTTAAATGTTTTTTTAGAAAAAGCGATGTGATGACTTAAGCATTTGGGAAACAGCCTCAAAAAGTGGCTGTTTTTTTGTATTTAAATCAGTTTGATCATTACTCTTTTGAATCTCACACTGTTTTATACAATTCATATGGCTGCAATGAGTCGTGATTTAGACTAAGGTTTTCTGTTGGTGACTTTAAACCTTCAAAAATGCTTAGATGAGGAATTGAATATTTGAGCGAGATCAACGCTTAAAGGATGTAACGGATTGAAGTTTTACTCAAAAATTTAATGAACACAGTAATATACTTTAAATATGAATCATCATAATATGTATGCCACAAACTCTGTATTTGATATATTTTACGTGTTCAAGCTTTGAAATTAAGTCAGCGCAAGACACTTGCATTTATTTCATCAGTGTAGAGTTTGAGCTTATATACTTAAATTGGATCACACTCGTCTAGGATGATGTATGTCTAAAACGAAACAACCAACCTCAAAACAATTACTGTCAGTGATTCAAACACAGACAGCAATTGCAAAATTAGGCTTAGATATCAATGCTGTCATGACCTTAGTGGCAGAGCAAGTTCAATTGATTACCCATGCAAAAGGTGCAATTGTAGAGCTCGCTGAAGAAGGTGATATGGTCTATCGTGCCGTTTCAAATGGTGCAAATCAATTTCTAGGTCTACGCTTAAAGATGGGTTCTAGCCTTTCAGGGCTTTGTATCGCGCAGAATACGACTTTATATTGTAAAGACAGTGAAACTGATGAGCGTGTAGATCGTGAAGCATGTAGACGGGTTGGACTGCGTTCTATGGCTGTTGTACCGCTAATTCATTGTGATGAACCGATTGGTGTATTAAAAATTTATTCAGAACGGGTAAATGCTTTTAAAGAAAGTGATATCAATTTACTTACACTCATGTCTGAGCTGATTGCTGCAGCAATGTATCATGCCAGTAAGTTTGGTGCTCAAGAACTCTATAAGCTTGCGACACAGGATCAGTTAACAGGACTTGCCAACCGTGCCTTGTTCCTCGATTGTTTAAGACAAGGTGTTGAACAAGCTAAACGTACACAAAAGTTACTTGGAATCTTGATCATTGATATGGATGGCTTGAAGCCAATCAATGATCAATATGGACATCGTTTAGGTGATGAGGCATTAAAAGAAATAGGTAAACGTATCGTCAATATTACCCGACACGATGATTTGGTTGCGCGTTTAGGTGGTGATGAGTTTGCAGTGATATTAAGTAGTCTTGGCGATCAAGAGCTGGCAAAAAAAGTCATGAATCGTATTGTTGAGGCGTGTGGATTACCGTTTGTATTTGAAAATGTCAAATTAACTATGGGTGCAAGTGTCGGTCTGGCTTTATTTCCTGAAGATGGTATTGAACTCAATAAGTTGATTGAATTTGCAGACCTTAAAATGTATGAACATAAACGTTCTAGAAAAATGATTAATCTAAACACTTGAAATTTAAAATCTTTGATAGGAAATAAGTTTTAGTGAGGTTTAGATCTCATCAATATCATTTATGTTGAGTATATGCATTGAAAGTATCTGCAATCATTATGTACACGCATTTATCAATTTTATGAATTGAATGTAGCTCAAATTTAACCTGACAGTCTCAATCAAATATCGGTAACTGTCAGATCAGGTTTGAGCTATACATATTAGCGCTGATAATAACTAATTACTGATAATGACTCATCACTACATTGTTATAAGCCTCTGGATGATGTAACCAAGGAATATGCCCTGAGTTTGAAAGTGTAAATAAATGTGCTGTAGGGTATCGATTGATCACGAAGTTTTTACTTGTTGTATAGATGTCCTGATCTCCATAGACAATGGTAATTTTAAAATCTGGTTTTTCTAATCCAGTTAACAGCGGATACTTGATGATTTCAGGTCTGGTTTTATTGATCGGCTCTGCTTTCAGTAAATCAAAATCATCAGTGAGATCTGGATGATCTGTTGCAATAAATCCTTCATTATAGTTTTTCATGACTTGTTTAAAGAGACGTTTATAAGCTTCATCGCTTCCAAGTGCGCCTAAAAGGCTATTTAATCCCATTTTTGTCCATGCCCAAGCACTTGTTTTGGACTTGTTGAGTTGCATGACTTCTTTTTCAGTTTGTTTCCATTGCGTATTGGTACCTGAACCTGGGCTACATAAAAAAAGACTGAGTAAGTTTTCGGGATGTTTTTCAGCATAGATTTGTGCATAAAGTCCACCCCAAGAGTGGCCCCATAAATGAAACTTATTGATTTTATAGAACTCTCGAACAGTTTCTATATCGCTTAAATAAGCCTGCATAGAATAGTCTTTATCAAGACAAGGAGATTTTTTGGTTCCTCTTTGATGAAATGTGACCACTTGGAAATGATCTTTTAAAAGATCGGCAACGGCAGAGAGATCACTTGGAAAACCGGGTCCTCCATGCAATAAAATTAGTGTCTCTTTGTCTGGATTTGGGTAAATCATACTAAATAAAGTATTTCCATTATGATCGACAATGTTGCTTTGCATTTGTGTCTTATAATTTGCTGATTGCAGCGTAGAAGACTGTGTTTCTATCGAATTTGCATTATTCTTCATGTCCAATATGGTTCCTCATTTTATTTGAGCAAATCAAAAAATGGTAAGGTGAACGAATCTAAAAATGTTTCTGTATTGATTCTGATTTTTAAAAAGTATTTTTATACAAGCTTATATATTAGCTTATCTATACAAGATGATAAACCCGATGAATGGTCTAAGAAAAAACAAGTATAGCGATGACTTGTAATTGTTTGATTAAAATATCTTGAGTTTCTATTTTGAAAACGGTGATTTGTTCACTTATTTTATGATAACAAATTGTTATTTATCTGATGAATAAAGATCTTTTAAAATTCAGAAAGTGATCATGAAAAGTGAGTTGTATGGGGGTTGAACGTTCTTTTTTCCCTTTGGGAGAAGGCTAGGATGAGGGGGATTTTATGCTGAGCTTTGGTTTTAAAAAGGACTTATGCAAGAGTCCAAATATAATAAGTAAATTTAAAAAAATTAATCTTATTAAAGCAGTGGAAGGATGATCAATGATGCGTGAAGAATTCTAAATTTGTGCTTTATCTATAGAATTACTGGCGAAAGTAAGTCCATTGATAAAATTCAGCGAGCACATGATTTTTAGATACACAATTGTTGATTTTAAAATACCTTAAGTTTTTCCAATCAGTAAAGATAGGATTCCTGCAGCAATCAAGGGACCCACAGGAACACCTCTGAGCAGTGCAACTCCAGCGACTGTTCCAATCAATAAGCCTGCAACAACATTGGGTTGGCTGCTCATTAAGGAAACGCCACGCCCACCTAACCATGCAACCAATAAACCGATCGCAATGGCTGTTAATGATTTCCAGTGCATAAATGATTTTAAGATGACATCACCGGGAATTTTGCCACTGGCAATTGGAGTAAGTACGCCAATAGTTAAAATAATAATACCAACTTCTAAACCGTGAGTTTGTAATAATGGGAAAAATTCACTTAATGGTGTGATTCTAAAGACGATCAAAACTCCAGCTGCAATAGTGACCGCAGTATTGTGACTAAAAATGCCGCAGGCCAATAAAACAAGGAGTACAATTAAATTTAGGTCTAGACTAGAAAGACTCATCAATATTCAGCATTAAAAATTAATATATCCATCCATTATACTGAAAAGCGGTATGTGAATTTGCCTTGTCTGGCAATGATTCACATTTAAATTCAGTCGAGTGTGGATTTAGTGAACAATAAATTTTTCAGTTTCAGCACCCAATAAATTCCACTCATACTCAAAGTCTTGGGCCAGTTTAGACAGATTTGTTGATTTAAGCTGTTGTATTAAAATACTTTGTGCTTCTTGCATGGCTTGGTTTAAAGCCTTGTTCACCACCAATTCAACCAGACAGTTGGGTGTTTCTTGTTCATTGCCAATGGCAAAAATAGTAGGTTCTCCAACAGCCTGATAAATATCAAATAAAGATATTTGCTCTAAAGCTTGTACTAAGGTCCAGCCACCACCGGGGCCTTTGTCTGCATGGACAAAGCCTGCTTTTTTTAAACCAGACATGGTACGACGTACTACGACAGGATTGGTGTCTAACATGATTGAAATTTGTTCAGAGGTGAACGGTTTTTTTTCACGGGCCATATGTAATAGCACATGCAACATTCGAGAAAGCTTACTGTCTTTACGCATAGTTCTTAAGTCAACGCTCTTTTGTTAATTGTAACATTAAAAGTTGCAATTATAAAAATAACTCAATATAGTAACCTTAAAAGTTACTTATTGGTGTTGAAAATGAACTACGATGTTGTAATTATTGGTGGGAGTTATGCAGGTTTATCAGCAGCATTACCATTGCTTCGTGCTAGAAAAAAAGTGTTAATGATTGATGCAGGCATGCGTCGTAATCGTTTTGCTGAACATTCGCATAATTTCTTAACCCAAGATGGCAATACGCCAGCAGCAATTATTCGTGATGCAAAATTACAGTTAGACAAATACCAAACTTTGTCATGTATCAACGCATCCGTCACCGAAGTGAGGGCTGTCGGGGAGCAATATGAGATTCAAGTAGATCAAGCCGATGAGACGTGTACAACCATTCAAGTCAAAAAAATAATTATTGCTACAGGTGTTAAAGATGATTTACCAGAAATCGATGGTTTAGCAGAACGGTGGGGGAAAAGCATTTTTCATTGTCCATACTGTGATGGCTATGAGTTAAATCTTGGAACGCTTGGAATGTTATGTTCAGGTCTACATTCGATCCATATGGCATTGATGTTACCCGACTGGGGCAATACCACTTTATTTTTAAATGATGTAATTTCACAAGCTGAATTAGATCCAGTCACACTTGAGCAGCTTAAACAAAGAAATGTGAAATTGGATACACGCAAAATTGTCAAAATACACAATCATTGTGATTTAGTTTTTGAAGATGGTGAGCAGGTTCAATTAGATGGATTATTCGTCTCCACTTTTATGCGCATCAACGCCCCTTGGGTTAAAAAACTGGGGATAGCGCTTGATATAAATGAATATAGCGAAGCCATTCAAACCACAGCCATGAAAGAAACCAATCTTAAAGGGATATATGCTTGTGGTGATATTACCCGTTCAGGTGGTTCAGTTGCTTTCTCAGTCGCAGATGGAGCACTGGTGGGTGTTGCTGTACATAAGTCATTTATCTTTAATACTTGATAAAAACATCTATTGATTAATCAATAAGGCTAAAAAAGCCTGAATGTTGTTTGGGTTTCAATTCACGATACTTTAAAATGTATCGTGAATTTTTAAGGTATTGATTTATGTTCTTGGAAAAAATGTTGCAATCACAAGGCTTTGGCTCACGTAAGCATTGCCAACAACTCATTAGAAATGGTGCAATTCAAATCCAAAACGAGGTCGTTACCGACCCTAAATTTAAACTTGATACCCAAAATCTAGTATTTTCAGTGTATACCGAAACATTTCAATACCGTGAAAAAGTTTATATTGCCTTAAATAAACCGCAGGACTACGAATGTTCCCATCAATCAACACACCATTTTAGTGTTTTTGATTTATTCGATGATGTCCTTATGAACCGTGGTTTACAAACTGTTGGTCGTTTAGATCAGGACACGACGGGGCTATTGCTACTGACGGATGATGGACAGTTTTTGCAAGCATTGACTCATCCTAAAAAGCATGTGGCTAAAGTTTATCAAATACAAACAGCAGATCCGATTACAGATGATCAGATTCAACAACTTGAACAGGGTGTAGAATTACGCAATGAAAAGGGTACCTTTGCAGCAACAGATGTACAGCGCTTGGCTGAATATGCATTACAAATGACTGTGCACCAAGGGGTTTATCATCAAGTCAAACGGATGTTGGCTGCTGTGGGGAATAAGGTTGAAAGCTTGCATCGTGCACAAGTCGGGCAATTAGCACTCAAAGACTTAGTTGAAGGTGAGTGGGTTTATTTGACAGAAGATCAGGTGAATGCTGCTAGAAATAGTCAAAATGAACAAATAGTAATTTGATCATGGCTTTAAAGCTCTATATTGCTGTTTTAGATGAAATGCCAGACTTTATGGTTCCAACCCTTGTTGCGCATGCAGTCTTGGCTGCACATTTACAATTTGTTCAAGATGCTGATGCCGAAAGTTATAAAAATTGGTTAGAACATTCTTTTCGTAAAGTTGTGGTCAAGGTGAATCAAAAAGAGTTTGATAAAATTGCTCAATTAAAGTGTTATTTAGGGCATGAAAGTACAGTATTGGATGCTAAGAAATCCTGCGCTGTGGTTTTTCCTATTTCACAGGACACGATACCCAATGTACTTAAATTCGCAAAGATGTGGAAACCTATGTTGAATTGATCAAAAAATGCATTGTAAAAAACTACTTGAGGAAACAATGAAATGTCTGGAATTCATTGTCTTTAACAAAGCCCATTTGCTCATACAGCTGATGTGAATGGTAATTGTTTTTCTGGGTTTCTAAACTGATTCGTTGCGCATCTTCATGGCGTGCAAACAGAATTGCAGTATCAATCAGTTGTTTGGCAGAACCTTGTCGACGAAAAACAGGTGTTACATATACATCATCTAAAATATAGTACTTTGAACAAGAAACAGATGAAAAGCCTTGGTATAACAACACAAAGCCTGTAAAAACATCGTCTTTTACATGGATGAAGATAACGCTTTCTTTATTTTCAAAACGTTGTTTTAAAAAATTAAAGGACTGTTGGATATTGGAAGATGCACCATAAAATTGGCGATATTCATCAAATAAAGTAGCAAGTTGATTTAAATCTTCTTTGGTCGCTCGTCTAACGATCATTTATTACTCCTTGCAATGATTTTTATCTTTGCAAAAGAGCATAACCAAAAAATAGAAAAGTAAACTTAATTATTTGTTTAAAAATGCGACAGTGTTATTTTTTGTCACTTTCACCCAAGATGGCATTCAGCTCTGCAAATAGATCTTCGTCGTCATCATTTAAATCAACAGAAGAATTGAGTTGTCCGTTTTGTTGGTCTTGCTTAAGTTTTCTCAGCTTGAATAACTGATCCATATTGATATTTTGATTTTCTATGGCGAAAGGGATGGATTTTGTGATGACAACTTGTTTAAAAAACAGTCGAACTGCTTGTGCAGGCGTAATCCCCAATTGTTTAAAAACAGCAAATGCTAGTTTTTTTTCTTGTGAATCAAGACGTACTTGATAGACTTCGGTTTTTCTCATGAATAGTGACCAAACAAAATTTGAGTTTGAATGCTTATTTTAATCAAAGCTTTCGGAATTTCAATGCTTAATCGTCAAAAAGTCATATATTTGTCATTACGTCAAAATTACAGTGTCAATTCATAGTCAGAACAAAAGCAATATTCGGCTTGTGTAATCGGGTCAAGGAACTCAATTTTCTTGGCTAATAGCTGTAAAGGTTGTGAAAAATCAGCAGCATCTTTATGCAGAACTTGCGGGTAAAAAGGGTCATTTTTAATTGGAATATTTAACCAATTTAAATGCACTCGTAATTGATGTTGTTTACCTGTAGTAGGCTTTAGTAAGTATTTTGCCCAAATTGGATTGTGCTCAATCAGATCAATTTCGGTATATGAGTTTGATTTTCCCTCAACAACTTTCATGGTGTAAAAGGGTTCGCCCTTTTCCATTCTCAAGTCCACGGCACATGGAAATTTTAAATCAGCATTGAATTGAGCAATCGCTTGATAGGTTTTCTTGACTTGTCGCTCAGCAAACATTTGTTGATATAAACCACGTGTTTGAGACCGTTTTGAAAACAATACAACGCCAGCAGTTTCCCGATCTAAGCGATGGATTGGGGTAAGGTCTGGGTTGTTTGTGGTTTTTTTCAAACGAACTAATAAGGTTTCTTGTATATATTGCCCAGAAGGGCTAATGGTTAAAAAGTGAGGCTTGTCTACCACGATTAAATCCTCATTTTCAAACAATATCTTTTCTTGAAATGGCACATGAATTTCATGGGGTAGAAATCGATAGTAGTAAAGATGGGTATTTTCTAGATAAGGCTGATCAACGGTTAATGCTTGACCTTGCATATCGATAATGAGTTGCTCTTGAAAACGTTGTTGCCATTCATTGGCTGAAATATGAGGAAAATGCTCACATAAATAACTGAATAAATTTTTAGGTAAATCTGCTCGCTTGGGGAGATAAACTTTTGATGCAGTTACACCATCTCTCATTGGCGGTTGATATTCTGAAACAGGGGTGGCGGGTTTCATAAGCGTATTTTTTATGCAGATAAGTTTAAAGTGAGTTGTCTAAGCGTGTTGGAAAGTATCAAAACATGATTTCTAAACAATGCAACATAGGTTTTAAAGTCACGCAATGCTATCATATTGTCTGGTTTGAATCATGTCGTGAGCGTTATGCAATATTCATATAAATTAAGTCTGAGCAATGAACAAGACACCCAAATGTTGGCACAAAAGTTAGCTCAACATATTGCAAAAGGCGTGATTTATTTAATCGGTGACTTGGGGGCAGGTAAAACCACACTCACACGCTATTGGTTGCAAAGTTTAGGTCATCAGGGTGCGGTTAAAAGTCCAACATATACCTTGGTGGAACCTTATAATATCAATGCGAAAGAGGTGTTTCATTTTGATTTATACCGTTTAAATGATCCTTATGAGCTTGAATTGATGGGTATTCGTGATTATTTAGAGGTCGAGAATGCTTTGTTCTTATTTGAATGGCCTTCTAAGGGCGGTGATGAAATTCCACAGCCAGATCACGTCATTCGCATTTTAAAAACAGAAGATGAAGCTGCACGAGAAGTGGTCATTGAAAGTATTTCTGCTGAATTGATTGAAGCGTTGACTTGATCAATGTTTTCAGCATTTTAAGCCCATCATATATTTTAATTTATTTAAATTTTTAGGTTAATTGAATGCAACGTGAAGATATCAGTTTAAGACGTATCCAAAACTTAGATCCAGCACTGGCCAACCAAATTGCTGCAGGTGAGGTGATTGAGCGACCATCATCTGTAGTGAAAGAGTTGCTTGAAAACTCGATTGATGCAGGTGCGACTGAGCTGATTATTCGTGTGGCAAATGGGGGTAGCACCCTGATTGAAATTATTGACAATGGTCGGGGTATTCACGCTGAGGATTTAGCACTTTCAGTCACCCGTCATGCAACCAGTAAAATTCAATCTGCTGAAGATTTACATGCAATTGTGAGTTTGGGCTTTCGTGGAGAGGCGCTTGCCTCTATCGCAGCGGTTTCGCGTTTAACTTTAACCAGTAGTCAGGATGATTCAGGTGTCGGTTACCAACTGGAAGTCAATGGTACAGCATTTGACCATCAAGATATTCAAGCGGTAGCAACTCAACAAGGTACACATATCCGTATTCAGGATTTGTTTTTTAATGTGCCTGCACGGCGTAAATTTTTAAAGAAACCAAGTACTGAATTTGGTCATATTGAAGAAATTGTACGTCGAATGGCGCTTACGCATTTCGATATCCGCTTTGTTTTAGAACATAATGACAACATTCGTCTTAATTTGCCGATTGCAGATAGTGGTGAGCTAAGATTTCAACGGGTACAGCAATTATTGGGGCGCCAATTTACTGAAAATGCTTACTGGATAGACGCAGACAGTATTAGTATGCGTTTATCAGGCTGGTTAGGACATCCTTCAGATGCGCGTGCACAAGCCGATCTGCAATATGTTTATGTGAATGGCCGTATCGTCAAAGATAAAACCATTTCTCATGCTTTGCGTATGGCATATGATGGTATTTTGCATGGGCATCAACATGCTGCGTATTTGCTGTTTTTAGAAGTTGATCCTGAAAATATTGATGTGAATGTGCATCCAACTAAGCATGAAATCCGCTTCCTTAATCAGCGTGAAGTACATGAGTTTGTACGACATTTTGCTAAAGATACCTTATCTCAATTCCAAACTGCAACTGCGGATTTATCTTCTGCAATGAAGCAGGATGGAGCAACAGAAAATCAAGCATTGTCAGCGCAGCCACGCTATCAGGAACAATTTCCTTTACATCGCAATGCGCCAGCTGAGCAACATGTAAGTGATCAAAATAGCCGAAGCAATTCAGATGGGGCTATACAGCATAGTGGTTTAACAGATTTTAGTGATACACAAGCTCAAACAGTCAATTATTCCCACTATGAACCACAACAGCAGTATCGTGGCACTCAACAACTCAATAACGCCTTGAAAAGCTATTTAGCCCCCTTACGTGAGTCTGGGGATGCTGATCAAGAATTAACAGATCAAGCGTCCTATGAGCGATCTGTACAAGAGATTCAAAATAAACATGCCCATCAGGTTGATGAATATCCGTTGGGAATTGCAATAGCGCAATTACATGGAATTTATATTCTTGCACAGAATACGGAAGGCCTGATTATTGTCGATATGCATGCAGCGCATGAACGTATTTTGCTACAACAAATGAAATCTGCATGGGATAAACCAGAATTTTGGACCTCACAGCAATTGCTTATTCCTAAAGTCATTTCGATTACCCGTATGCAGGCAACCCGTGTTGATGATTTAAAACCACAGTTGGAACGCTTAGGCCTAGAAATCGATCAATATGGTGATGATCAAGTGATTGTACGTGGTGTGCCTGCGATTTTACATAAAGCAGATTTTGAATCCTTGGTACCTGAATTACTCAATGATTTAGATCCAAATGATGAAGCGCAGGCGCTACAGCAAAAGCGTGATCAAATTTTAGCAGGCATGGCATGCCATGGTGCAGTGCGTGCTCATCGAATGCTGAGTCTTTCCGAAATGAATGCTTTGTTGCGTCAAATGGAACACACAGAATTTGCCAGTCAGTGTAATCATGGTCGACCAACATGGCGTGCATTTCCATTGCCCCAATTAGATAAATTATTTGCTCGAGGAGAGTAGTTGTACATGTCAAATCAATTGCCCGTCATCAATTTAATGGGACCAACCGCAAGCGGTAAAACTGCTTTGGCATGTGAATTGTATGACCATGGGAATTATGAGCTTATTTCTGTAGATTCTGCCTTGGTCTATAAAGATATGGATATTGGTACTGCAAAGCCAACCAAAGCGGAGCAGGAGCGTTATCCGCATCATTTGATTGATATTATTACCCCACTTGAGGTTTATTCCGCTGCTGAATTTGTCGAGGATGCTTGTCGACTGATTGATGAAATCCATGCACGCGGTAAAACACCTATTTTAGTTGGCGGTACAATGCTATATTTTAAAGCGTTGCTTGAAGGACTTTCTACAAATTTACCGAGTGCTGATTACGCGATTCGTGCTGCGATTGAGTTAAAAGGTGAAACGGAAGGCTGGCAATCGGTGTATGATGAATTAAAATCTGTTGATGTATTGGCAGGTGAAAAATTTAAAGTCAGTGATAAGCAAAGAATCATTCGCGCTTTAGAAGTGTATAAAATTACTGGTCGTCCGATTACTCAACTACAGGCGGAACAACCAAAGAATCAACCGTACCGATATGATTTTCATAATTATGCTTTATTGCCTGATCGCCTAGAGCTGCACAAGCGAATTGAACTTCGTTTGGAAAAAATGTGGGAAATCGGATTTTTAAATGAGGTTGAAAATCTTATGAAAAAATACGATCTCGAAGAAAATTTACCTTCTTCACGCTCTGTTGGATACCGACAAGCGATAGATTTTTTAAAAAACAGTGATTTGAGTCAAGAAAGTGAGCGTCAAATGAAGGATAAAGCACTATTTGCGACACGACAATTAGCAAAACGTCAATACACATGGTTACGATCTTTGCAAGAAACACACTCTTTTCAAACTTTTTTTACGATAAACCAAGCACAAGAAGACTTGCGAAACTTATACGGATAAAGCAAAATTTAACAACTACCTTTTTTATAAATTTTAATTGAAAAATAAAGGTAGTTTTTGCGCTGATTTTAATTTTTTTTGGAGTATAAAATGTCTAAAGGTCAAACTTTACAAGATCCGTTCTTAAATTCTCTCCGTAAAGAACGTATTCCTGTTTCTATTTTTCTTGTAAACGGTATTAAATTACAAGGTCATATTGAATCTTTTGACCAGTATGTTGTTTTGTTGAAAAACACAGTAAGCCAAATGGTTTATAAGCATGCTATTTCAACTGTAGTACCTGCACGTAATCCACGTCCAGCTGGTGCTCCTGCTGGTGCTCAAGGCGCTGCTGGTGGCTTCGGCGGTCAAGCTGGTGGCTTCGGCGGTCAAGCTGGTGGCTTCGGTGGTCAAGGTGGCTTTGGTGGTCAACAAGGTGGCTTTGGTGGTCAACAAGGCGGCTTCGGTGGTCAAGGTGGTTTCGGTAGCCAAGGTGGCTTCGGCGGTCAAGGTGGCTTCGGTGGTCAAGGCGGCTTCGGTGGTCAAGGTGGCTTCGGCGGTCAAGGTACTGACTTTGGCGGCGAAACAAAATTTGAAGATTCACAAGAAGATGAAAACAATCGTTAATTTCTTGATTTAACAAGAACGATTGTAAAAGAGACGCCAAATTGGCGTCTCTTTTTTATTGGTGTTGCTAAATTTAGAGATAAAAAAACCAGTGCAATGCACTGGTTTTTAATTTAACGACGTAGCACAGACTTAACTTTCATTTTTCTTTGGATCTAGGCTTGGGTCTTTGATTTCAATGTAAGTATTTGCACGCAGCTCTCTTAACCAGCCGTCATATTCTGATTCGAATTGACGCTCACCTAAAATTTGGCGAGCCATACGCTTTTGGTACTCTGAGGTCATATCTTGTTGACGTGTACCTGTAACTTGAAGAATATGCCAGCCAAATTGAGTTTGAAATGGTTTACTGATTTCGTTGACTGGCGAACTCTGCATGAGTTTGTCAAATTCAGGAACCATCATGCCAGGGCTTACCCAACCCAGACTTCCGCCATCACGAGCAGAACCAGGGTCATTTGAATAGGTTGAAGCAAGCGTAGCAAAATCATCGCCCGCTTTTAAGCGGTTATAAATACTGTCAATGGTTTGCTTTGCATTTTCAGGGCTAACAACTTCTGATGTTTTAATCAAAATATGACGCGTATTAAATTGCGGAACTAAAGCTTTTTGCTCATTCGATTTTTTTTCTAATAACTTTAAAACATGAACGCCATCTTTTGCTGGAATTAAGTCAGTGGTTTGTCCTGGCTCAAGGGTAGTAACACGTGCAGCAAGATCTGTTGGAATATCTGAAAGCGGACGGAAGCCCATATCAGCACCATCAACTTTAACTTGGGCTGTGCTAAATTTCTTTTCTATGCCTTTAACGTCATTGCTGTCTTTTAAGTCAGTACGAACTGCTTTTGCAATACTTTCTAACTCGCTTGCAGGTGCTTCTCCTGAAATACGCATATGTAGTACATGGACTTGACTACCAACCGCAGCTTGGCCTTCAGGTGATTTTAAGAAGTTTTCAACATCAAGGTCAGTGATTTTGATACGAGACATTACTTGTTGTTGACTCAATCGTTGAATGAGTAAATCTTCCGCAACACGGTTACGAAGTAATTCATAGGTACCAGGTGCAACCGCATCTAATTTTTTTTGAAAAGCTTCTAAAGAATTTGCACCAGATTGTTGGGCAACTTTCAATACGGCTTCATTTAAGCTTTTTTCATCTGCTTTTAAGCCATACTTCTTCACTTGTTCAAGCTGCGCATCATGAGTAATGAGCTGACTCAGTACTTGCTGTTGCAGAATGTTTTGTGGTGGAATTTCTTTCTTTTGTGCCTGAAGTCGATGCGTCGCTTCAGCAACACCTTGGTCTAAATCACTTTTTAAGATTGCTGTAGAACCAACAATTGCAATGATTTGGTCCTGCGGAGCAGCATAAACTGATACCGAGGTGGAGATGAGTAAAGCTAAGGTTGATGCTTTAAATAATTTTTTAAATTTTTGCGTCTTCATTAATGTGTCCAAGATTGATTAGCTTTATCAAAACCTAAAATACGATTTTCAAGTAATGAACTTAACTTGTTGTTCAAACCACCAAGTCCTTTTAGTGTGATCTCAGCCATCACTGCGCGTTTTGGCTTTGTATCAGGAAGAGAAACGTCATCTAGATCATTAAAGTACGAGCGACCATAGACGGAAATTCCCCAACAACAAGATTCATAATTCACACCCAATAAATATTCGCGTGCGACATGGTTGTCAAGGTCATATTGAACATGTCCCATAATACGCCAATTGTCTTTTACAGGCTGTATAAATGATGCAACTGCTTGATCATATGCACGTTGACGGTCAGGAAGGTTATTGCGATAAAAATAACCAACGTTATAAAGGTTTCCGCGTTGGCCTGTATAATACAATTGGAAGTCATGTTGAGCGCTATCACCATTTGACATCCACGCTGAATTGGTGCTCAGTGTGAAGTTTTGTGAAAGTTGGCTAGAAAGACTCAGCACAGGGCCAGTATGTTTTTCTCTGTCTAAATCATCTGTATTATTGAGTAGGGTAACTTTTCGATCATCAAAATAATAACTTTGACCTATACTGGCTCTTAAGCGCTCTAAGCCGACTGTATCAAATAAGCTATAACTTAAACCAAGAGATAAAAAGTTATTGTCTTCTAAACGGTCATGTCCATAAAAGCGGTACGGGCTAAACAATTGATCATAGCTGATAGAAGCTGTTGTTGAATCAAAGTTTGGATAACCTGTTTGATTTTTATATGGTGCATACGCATAGAAAGCGCGAGGTGTGATGGTCTGGAGGAATTTTCCATCCTTTTCAAAAGTTAAACCCGTATCCAAAGTAAATTGAGGAACAACAACGGATTTGTTTTTGCTATCTTGGCTTTGGTTATTTAAATTAAGTTGATCTACAGTGGTTTGATCATAGAAAGTATTTAAACTCCGAACAGAGACTTCGGGAATCACAAAAGACCATGGATTACGGAAATTATAACGTGTCGCAAATTGGTTATATAAACGTGTACCACTTGGCTGGTTGTTATAATCGGCATCATTGATGTCTTTTTGGAAATACGCAGTATCGTTGTTAAATTCGTATTCCAAACCTTGCGGATTTCCAGCGACATAGTTCAGTAAAAACTGTGGTAGGCGGGCATATGGCTTATCTACATCTTTGATGGTTTTATCAAGGGTTTGGAAGTCCTCAACTTTAAGCTGAGCTTTTAAGCCTGGAATACCGTGATTGTAGTTGAGTTCCCAAGCGCGACGTTGGTTCAGCTCTGTACGAGTGTTTGGGTTATTATCTAGATCTGAGAAAAAATCTTTATCAGAAACATAGTTATATTCTAAGTTGGTTGACCATTGTTTAGTGATATCCCACTTGTGCAGAAAATGCAGGTCTTTACGATCTTCATCATTATAATCACGGTCAGAAGGTAAGTAACTTCCCCAAACGCTACCAGCACCAAAGTTTTCAGTTAAATAACGAAACTCACCTTGAGCCATAAGACCACGGTCAGTAATTAGCCGTGGTGTAATGGTGGCATCATAGTTGGGCGCCAAATTTAAATAAACGGGAACTGCGAGTTCAAAACCACCATCATTGGTAAAGCCGAAACTAGGATTTAAAATCCCTGTAGTACGGCGGTCATCGATTGGAAAGTTGAAATATGGGACTGCGAGTACAGGCACATCCTTAACATAGAGTTTGGTGCCACGTGTTACACCACGACCCGTATCTTGATCCAATTCAATTTTATTGGCCTGAATTTTCCAAGTGGGTTTTTCATCGGGTGGGCAGGTGGTGTAGGTGGCATTTTCAAGGACGATATTGGTTGGCGAAGTTCTTTCTATTTTTTCTGCATGACCATGTGCGTGGGTCAATTCTGCAATATAGAAACTATTATTTAACTGACCAGTTTCATCTTTCAGGTTGTAATCGATTTGATCACTTTGCGCGATGATACCACCTTGTGCCATTTGTACATTACCTTTCGCTTTGGCGAAAGTTTGTGTTTTATCAATGGTCACTTCATCGGCACGAATCATACGTCCAGATTGATCAATGACTACATCACCAGACAGGAAAGAGTCACCATTGGGATTGTAATAACCATTATCTGCGGTAATCACAGATGACGCTTCTTCTGGGGTTGTTGATTTAGCTTGAGTGCTAAAAGGTGTAACCCAGACACCTTCACAATAACGGGTACTTGGATTCTTTAAATCACGTACCTGTGCTTCAGGTGAGTTTTTGTCCACATAATATTGTTCAAAGAAATTTTGCCCTGCAAAGCTTTCTTTGATGGCTGCATTCAGTTGCTTATTATTAACTTCAGAAACAGTGTCTGTCGATTCAGCATAGCTGGATACTGAACTTCCACAAAGAAGTGTCAAAATAGCAGTCGCTAAAGGATTAAATTTAAACTGATGCTTCATTTGTCTCGTTAACCAAATATGCTAATCGCAATTAATTATTGTCGCATCATAGAGAAAAAGTCGATAAGTAGCTACACTTAGCACTTCAAAAATTCAGCCTGAATTAGATTAAATTGCAAATGAATACACAACGTGAACAATTGATACAAACATGGTTAACATCTGTACTTAGTTCAGATCAATTTGAAATCAATTTTTTAGCAGGCGATGCGAGTTTCCGTCGTTATGCACGAATTACCTTGAATAATAAAACATTTATGCTTATGGATGCACCTCCTGAGAAGGAAGATTGTCGTCCTTTTGTTGCGATTGATGAATTCTTTGACACAAATGGGGTGCGTGTACCTCATATTGTTGCCAAGGATTTAGATCAAGGTTTGTTGTTACTTGAAGATTTTGGCGATGTATTGTTATCTACACAATTGAATGATCAAACGGTAGATGCACATTATGCGCAAAGTTTTAAGCAGTTGGTGCAGTTGCAGTCTATTGCTGCTGATTCATCGCATTTGCCAGCATATACCTATGAAAAGCTGATCTCAGAAATGGAATTGTTAACGGATTGGTTGTTGCCCTCATTAGCTATCCAAGTAACAGATGATGAGCTTGGGTTAATTAAACGAACTTTTGCTATTCTTGCCAATGCAGCTTTGGCACAACCTCAAGTAATCGTACATCGTGATTTCCATAGTCGTAATCTGATGATTCTTGAAGCTGAGAAAGACCAAGGCGTCATTGATTTTCAAGATGCAGTGATTGGTGCGGACACCTATGACTTGATTTCGATTACCCGTGATGCCTACGTACAGTGGGGTCCTGAGCGTGTGTATGGATGGTTTAAAGTGTTTTATGACTTATTACCAGAAACTGCCAAGCAAGATCGTGATTTTGATCAATTCAAACAAGATGCTGACTTTATGGCAATTCAGCGCCATATCAAAATTTTAGGTATTTTTGTACGTTTGTTTGAGCGTGATGGTAAATCTGGTTATCTCAAAGACTTGCCTCGTGTCATGTGGTACTTACTGGAAGAATCAAAACCTTACTCAGAATTACAACCGTTTATGCATTTTATTCATGCACGGGTTTTACCAAAATTTGAAGAAAAATATGGTGTATATGAGGTGATTGCAGCATGAAAGCAATGATTTTAGCTGCGGGGCTAGGCAATAGAATGCGACCTTTGACCCTCTATAAGCCAAAGCCTTTATTAGAAGTCGGCGGCAAAGCACTGATTGTATGGCATATAGAAAAATTAAAAAAAATTGGTGTGACTGAAATTGTGATTAATTCTGCATGGTTGGCAGATATTCTGATTGGTACCTTGGGTGATGGCTCACAATTTGGTGTGACTATACGCTGGACGCGTGAAGATGAGGGCTTGGAAACCGCAGGTGGGATTATCAATGCCTTAGCACTTCTCGGTGATCAACCTTTTATTCTGGTCAATGGTGATGTATGGACCACCTTTGATTTTGCATCATTATTAGATATCAATCTTGCCGATGATCTTGCACATTTGGTTTTTGTCAATAATCCTGAACAGCATCCTCAGGGCGATTTTACCTTGGCAAATGGTCGTGCTTATACCTTTGAGCAAAATCAGCAAGGTGAAAATTTAACGTATAGTGGTGTCGCTGTGATTAACCCAAAAATGTTTGATGGTCTGGAACAGGGTAAAAGACCGCTTGCACCTTTGCTTAAACAAGGCATGCTAGACGGTAAAATCTCGGCTGAGAAAATGCAGGCAGCGTGGGTTGATGTGGGTACACCTGAGCGTTTAACAGCCTTGGATTGGCAAATAAGACAGGGTGAGTATAGTTAAGTGAGGATAAATACGCTTAAGTGCGTATTAACTCATCGTTAACTACTGTTCCACGGGCGAGAAATAGGTATACTTTCAGCTAACTTTTTAGAGATGTTATTTGATCATGCATCCATTTTTTCAAGAGTTAAAGCAAGGCAGTCTAAAGCTTGGCTTAAAACTTAGTGATGAAGCATTAGGATTATTGTTGCAATATCAAGATGCGCTCGTCCTGTGGAACAAAGCTTATAACTTAACGGCGATTCGCGATCCAAAAGAAATGTTGGTTAAACATTTATTGGATAGCTTAAGTATTTTAAATGATTTACCCGCTGGTCGTTTACTCGATATTGGTACAGGCGGGGGTATGCCGGGGATGATCATTGCACTGTGCCAACCTGAACGCCAATGTGTTTTGTTGGATTCAAATGGTAAGAAAATTCGTTTTCTGAAACAGTTTATTGCAGATTTAAAACTAAAAAATGTTGTCGCAGTTCAGACACGTGTAGAAAATGAAGATAGTATCCATGATCTAGGGCAATTTGATGTGATCACCAGTCGTGCATTTGCTTCATTGACAGATTTTGTGACGGCTTCAAAACCTTATATGCATGAACGCAGTATTATTGCGTCAATGAAAGGTTTGATTCCCACTGAAGAAGTTGATGCTTTAAAAGACAAGTGGAGTTGTGACATTATTGAATTGCATGTACCTCGGTTGGACGAACAACGTCATTTACTTTTATTAAAACAGATTTAAAACAGACTAAGGGTTGGGGTTACCATGGCTCAAATTATTGCTATCGCAAACCAGAAAGGTGGCGTAGGTAAAACCACGACAGCCGTGAATTTGGCTGCCTCTTTGGCAGTGTTGAAAAAGCGTGTTTTATTGGTGGATATGGACTCTCAGGGTAATGCTACCATGGGATCAGGTATTCAAAAAAATGATTTGTTGTATTCAGTCACCGATGTACTTCTGGGTGAAGTACCGATTGAAACTGCAATTAGTAAAGCTGAAGTCGGTTATAAAGTACTTGGCTCAAATCGTGATTTGGCAGGTGTTGAACTGGCAATTGCAGAGCAAGATGGACGTGAGTTTATTTTGCGTAACGCTTTACAGCAAATTGAAAAAGACTTTGATTATATAATTGTTGATTGTGCACCAAGTTTAAGTTTAATTACGGTCAATGCTTTAGCCGCAGTCGATGCAGTGATTATTCCAATGCAATGTGAGTATTATGCATTAGAAGGATTGGCAGATCTGACCCAGACCATTGATAAAATTCAACAGGCATTAAACCCTGAATTGG
Organism: Acinetobacter sp. GW821-FHT01C12; assembly: GCF_059422625.1. Taxonomy (NCBI): domain Bacteria; kingdom Pseudomonadati; phylum Pseudomonadota; class Gammaproteobacteria; order Moraxellales; family Moraxellaceae; genus Acinetobacter; species Acinetobacter sp. GW821-FHT01C12. The sequence goes on along the minus strand of NZ_JBWKXD010000001.1, from coordinate 607,076 downwards.
AAATTATTGGGGTGCTTCGTACCATGTATGATGCACGTAATGCACTCACTCGTGATGTTTCTGCTGAATTAGAACAGTATTTTGGTAAGAAACTTTATGATACAGTGATTCCGCGTAATGTGCGCTTGGCCGAAGCGCCAGCACATGGATTACCGATTATTTATTTTGAGAAAAGCTCTAAGGGTGCAATTGCATATTTAAATTTAGCAGCTGAAATGTTGAAAAAGAGTAAAGTGAAAAAAGGAAATAAAGCATGACCGTGAAAAAAAGAGGGTTGGCAAAGGGTCGTGGCTTAGATGCATTATTAGGTTCAATCCAAAAAGAAAAATTACAACTTGAAGTTCAAGCATTGGATCATGGCCAATTAAAACAGATGGATGTAACCCAATTAAAACGCGGCGCATATCAACCCCGTCGTTTTATTGGTGAGCAAGATTTACAAGAACTTGCAGCGTCAATTAAAAAACATGGTGTAATGCAGCCGATTGTGATTCGTCCGATTGAAAATGACGAAACTCCCTATGAAATCATTGCAGGTGAACGTCGCTGGCGTGCGGCTCAATTGGCGGGTTTGACTGAAATTCCTGCAATTGTGCGTGATTTGACCGATCAAGTTGCGATTGCCTTGGCATTGATCGAAAACATTCAGCGTCAAGATTTAAACCCAGTTGATCAAGCACTGGCATTACAACGCTTCCATGAAGAATTTGGCTTAAGTCATCAAGAAATTGCAGACACTGTAGGTAAAGCACGGACTACCGTAAGTAATTTATTGCGTTTATTAAGTCTAGAAGATGAAATTAAAGATTTAATGCAACAAGGTCTGTTGGACATGGGGCACGCCCGTGCGATATTGACCCTAAAAGCTAAAGATCAATTGCAAATTGCAAAAATCGTGATTGATAAGAGTTTGTCTGTTCGTCAAACCGAGCAGTTGGTGCGTGATTGGAATACGCCAAAGCAGGAAAAATCTAAAGATCCACTTGCGCCAGATGTGCAACAACTGACTCAGAAACTGTCAGAGCGCTTTAGTGCCAGTGTAAAATTAGACTATAACAAACAGGGTAAAGGCAAGCTGGTCATCAGTTATAACTCGCTTGATGAGTTAGATGGAATTTTAAATATCTGTTTACCAGAACAATAATGTTTAAGCGATTTAATTAATTTGGGGAACTAAAGATGTGGGAACTTGTTAAAGCCGGCGGTTGGTTAATGCTGCCATTGGTTTTATGTTCAATTTTTACTGTTGCGATTTCAATCGAGAGATTTATACGGCTGAAACGATCTTTAGTTCTACCTAAGTCGCTTATGATGCAAAAAGGCCGCAGTGTTGACGATGTTTTAGATGAAATGGAACAAGATCAAGCGGTTTGCCAAACAGCATTGGGCTATATTTTTAAAGATGGTATCGATGCTTATGCTCAAGGTGAAGCATTTGCACGTGCTCAGATGGAAGCGACTGCTTCACGCGAAATTGGATATTTAGAAAAAAATATTAATTTCTTAGGTACATTGAGCGCTGTTGCACCGTTATTGGGGCTATTGGGTACAGTGATTGGAATTATCGAGTCTTTTCTGGTGATTGATTTAGGTACGAATGCCAATCCAACCATGATGATTCCAGGTATTTCTAAGGCATTAATTACCACAGCTGCGGGTATGGTAATTGCTATTCCAGCACTATTTGCCTACCGTTATTTTCAGCGCCTAGTTCAAGAATATGTGGCTGAACTCGAACAACAGTCGACTTTATTTCATGCTGCCTTATTTTTTCAGAAACACCTTGAAAATGAAAAAAAGAAAGCTGGTTAAATCCGTTTTAGGGGTGTTTCATGAAATTTAGACGCAGAACAGTTGAAGATATTCATATTAATCTTACGCCATTGATTGATTGCTTGTTATTTATATTGGTGATTTTATTACTGACCACCACGTTTAACCAGCAAAGTCGGATCAATCTTTCTTTACCGGATGCACAAGGTGTTCCGCCAAAAGAATACAAAAATAAAATTGAAGTCATGGTAGACTCAGCAGGGCATTATGCAGTAAATGGGCAGGCACTTTCGAGTAAAGAGTCGGCTGATTTAAGTACTGCAATTAAGCAAGCAGCAAATGACAATCGTGATCTGATGTTTGTGATTGCTGCAGATGCCAAAGCGACGCATCAAGATGTCATTCGAGTGATGGACGTCGCAGGACAGCTCGGTTTCGTTAACATCAATATCAGTACCAAAGTTCCATCTCGAGGTTATTAATTAGTGAATCAGGATTTTAAGGTCTATGTCCGTCTTTTGGCATATTTAAAGCCGTATTGGGGGGCAGCCTTACTCGTTATTGTTGGATTTGGCTTAAATGCAGCAACTGAAGTTTCCGTAGCGAAGTTACTTAAATATATTATTGATGCAATTCAAGGTGGTAATCGTGGTGATCTTGACTGGTTTCCAGCACTGATTATTCTATTGATATTCTTCCGTGGCTTAGGCTTGTTTATGGGTGGCTACTTTACAGCAGTCATCTCAAGAAGTTTGGTGTTTAGTATTCGTCAAGAAGTTTACGCCAAGCTCCTAAAACTTCCAGCGCAGTATTATTTGGATAATTCATCTGGTCATATCACAGCAAAAATAATGTATAACGTGGAGCAGCTAACCGCAGCTTCATCTGAATCATTAAAAATATTAGTGCGTGATGGTGCAATTGCTTTAGGCTTGTTGGGCTATTTACTGTATACCAATTGGCGTTTAACTTTATGTATTTTCATCTTTATGCCGATTATTGGCTTATTGGTGCGAAAAGCTTCAAAACGTATGCGTAAACTCTCCATTCAAGTACAAAATACCATGGGCGATGTGAACCATATTGTTCAGGAAACAATCAGTGGTAATGCTGTTGTAAAGAGTTTTGCAGGTGAGGAAAATGAACAAAAGCGTTTTTATAAGTCTTCAGAAGAAAACTTAAAACGTGGTTTGAAAATGGTGGTTGTACAGAACTTAAATAGCCCACTAGTACAACTGGTTATGGCTTTTGCTTTAAGTATCATTATTTGGTTGGCATTACGTCCACAAATTTTAGGCGATACCTCAGCAGGCGAGTTCGTTGCTTATATCACAGCGGCTGGGTTGCTGGCGAAGCCGATTAAAAACCTAACCGATATCAATGAAAAATTACAACGTGGTATTGCTGCTGCATATTCTGTATTTGAAGTTTTAGATTTACCTCAAGAAGAGAATACTGGGACTTTAACCCCAAAATTATTGGGTGATATTAAGTTTGAACATGTGTCTTTAACTTATAAAAATAATGTAAAAGCAATTGATGATTTCTCACTAGACATACAAGCAGGCCAAACGATTGCCTTGGTTGGGCGTTCAGGTGCTGGTAAGTCATCTTTGGTGAATATGTTGGTGCGCTTTCAGGAAATTAGTGCAGGGCAAATTTATCTAGATCAACTGCCTATTCAGGATATTGAACTCAGTTGTTTACGCACACAAGTTGCGATGGTCAACCAGCAAGTGGTTTTATTTGATCGAACTGTACGCGAAAATATTGCATATGGTCAGTTAGAAAAAGCATCCGATGAAGCCATTGTTGCAGCAGCTAAGGCGGCTTATGCACACGACTTCATTATGGAATTACCAAAAGGTTATGACACACCATTAGGTGCGCAAGGTTTAAGTCTTTCGGGTGGTCAACGTCAACGTATTGCCATAGCGCGTGCAATCCTTAAAAATGCACCGATTCTTATCTTAGACGAAGCCACCAGTGCTTTGGACAATGAGTCTGAGCACTTTATTCAAAAAGCATTTGATGAAGCGATGCTTGATCAAAATAGAACCACGATTGTAATCGCTCACCGTCTATCCACGATTGAGAAAGCTGATAAGATTGTGGTTATGGATAAAGGGCGTATCATAGAGCAAGGTACTCATACTGAGTTATTGGCGAAGCATGGCGCTTACTATCAATTGTATGAACGTAACTTTGAGGAATAATCGAACATGTCTATTGCGCAAATCATTCAAGATGCTTGGAATAAACAGTCCAAGTGGTTGATTGCATTGCGGCCATTGTCATGGTTATATCAGTTCGGTTTTACGGTAAATAAACAACTGTATCAAAAAGGTATAAAAAAAACCTATAAAGCACCTGTCCCAGTGATGATTATTGGAAATATTACTGTGGGCGGGAGTGGAAAGACACCGTTATTGATCCAGTTGGTGAAATATTTGCAACATCACCAAGCTCGTGTGGGCGTGATTAGTCGTGGTTATGGGGGGCAAGGGCCTTTCCCTGCACTGGTTACTTTAGACTCTGTGCCTGATCAAGTGGGCGATGAGCCCTGTTTAATTGTTCAGTCTACTGAGGTCCCCATGGTAGTGGGCGGTAATCGCCAAGCCAATATTGAGTTACTACTGCAACATTATGAACTTGATTTAATCATCAGTGATGATGGTTTACAACATTGGGCTTTAGCGCGTCAAATCGAATGGATTGTACTGGATAATAACCGAGGTTTGGGCAATCAGAAGCTACTTCCTGAAGGTTATTTACGCGAGCCTGTGAGCCGTTTAAAACACGGTACTGTGATTGAGCATGCGCATCAGCCGCATTCAGCTCTCAATATGCATTTAGAAGTGACTGAACCTTATCTATTAAATCCAAGTTTTGACCAATCTGAACAGTTTGATCCTACACTTGATTATTATGCAGTCGTTGGAATAGGTTTTCCGCAACGCTTTTATAACACCTTGGAAAGTATCGGTGTAACTCAATTTCAATGTCATGAATTTCCAGACCATTATGATTATGAAATTGATGATTTGCAGTTTGAAGATAACAATCCAATTATTACCACTGAAAAAGATGCGGTAAAGCTTTTACCATTATTGAAAAATCATTCTACATTTAGTCGTGAGATTTGGGTGGTTCCGGTGGGAGCGGTCTTGTCTGATGAATGTTATCTATTACTCAACCAACAACTTACTCAACTTGGTATTGATCTAATACAAGGTTAATTTGATGAAACATATTGTTATTCCTGCGCGTTTTGCCAGTTCACGCCTTCCTGGTAAGCCTCTTTTAGAAATTCATGGGCGAGCCATGATTTTACGTGTGGTCGATCAAGCAAAAAAAGTACAGGGCTTTGATGATCTTTGTGTGGCGACAGATGACCCACGTATTGCAACGCTATGCCGAGCAGAAGGTGTGGATGTTGTGATGACTGATCCGAATCATCCTTCGGGCACAGACCGTTTAAGTGAAGTTGCTCGGATCAAAGGCTGGGATGCAGAGGATATTATTGTGAATGTACAAGGGGATGAGCCTTTGTTGCCTGCACAATTGGTGATTCAAGTTGCTGAGTTGCTGGCACAGAAAGCGGATTGTTCAATGTCGACCTTATGTGAGCCGATACATCAGCTTGACGAGTTTCAGCGTGACAGCATTGTGAAAGTAGTGATGTCAAAGTTCAACGAAGCGCTTTATTTCAGTCGTGCACAAATTCCTTATGATCGTGAGGGTGTTAAACAGGCTGAGCAAAAGCTACATCAGCATGCTTATCGCCATTTGGGCTTATATGCTTATCGTGTCAAGCTTTTACAAGAATATGTCACTTGGGATATGGGGATTTTAGAACAGTTGGAAAGCTTAGAGCAATTACGTGTTTTAGAAAATGGACATCGTATTGCGATTGATATCGCACAAGTAAACTTACCACCCGGTGTCGATACTCAAGCAGATTTGGATCGCTTAAACACCTTAGATATAGCGTTTTTTGAATAGTTTGTCTTTGCGTTATTTATATTTGCGTCACTTGTTTTACCTCACTTGTATTTAGGTTTTTGATTCATGGATGCTTCTAATTCTCAGGTTTATCCTTGGCAGCAACAAACATGGGAAACCTTAACTGGTCGCTTTCCAAAATTAGGGCATGGTTTATTGTTCTATGGTAAAAAAGGCTGTGGTAAACATGCATTTACCCAACATTTTTTGTCATGGGTTTTATGTTTAAATAAAACACCACAAGGTGCTTGTGGCGAGTGCGCAAGTTGCCAGTGGCTCAAATCGGATACCCACCCTAACTATGTTAATATCACGACTGATGAAGAGAATAAGAAGCAAAACGCGAAAATTAAGATCGAGAAGATCCGTGATTTACTACCATTTGTGCAGCAAACAGTAGATGGTTGGCGCGTTATTGTGATTGAACCTGCAGAAGCTTTAAACATTGCTTCTGCAAATGCATTATTAAAAACGCTAGAAGAGCCAGGTGATCGGGTACAGATTATTTTACTTGCGGAACATTATCTAAAGCTCCCAGCAACGATTCGTAGTCGATTACAGCACTTTGCCATGGATCGTATTAGCCCCACGCTTTCAGAACAATATTTGCAACAACATTTACCCGCTGAAATGCATTCTAAAATTAACTTGTTGATGAATTTATCCAATAATATGCCATTGCAAGCATTGGCGCTTGCTAAGCTGGATTGGGTAAACCGACGTGGGGAGTTTTTACAAGATTGGCAAAAATTGGTCAGTCAAAAAAGCATGCCTTTACAGTTTGCTTCAAAATGGAATAAAGAACTGAGCTTTTATGATTTTTTACAAATGTTTGAATACTTGTTGTCAGATATAATTTGTGTCAAGCTGAATCAAGTTGTAAAGAATTCAGACTTGCATTTAGATGAGCTTGCCGCGCAGTATCAATTGCAAAGCTTGTTCTCTATTTATGAAGATTTACAACAATCGAAGCTAAAAGTTGATCAAAATGTACAAACAAATCTAATTATTGATCAATTGTCGATTCAGTTAATGAATGTGACATAAAATTTGAATATTCAGGGGGAATAATCATGCAACCACGTATGGGCGGTTTGATTCAAGTCAACATCAATGATCGTGCAACTTTACAAGCCAGTTATATGCCTTATATTTTAGGCGGTGGCTTATTTGTACCATCAAAGAATCCTGTAAAAATGGGCGATGAAGTGTTTGTATTGGCAGGTTTGCCAGATCAATCACAGAAAGTTCCTTTAACAGGGAAAGTGATTTGGATTTCGCAAAAGCAAAATGGAATTAAGCCACAAGGTTTTGCAATTCAACTCACTGGTGAAAAAGGCATCTATTACAAAATGGAAGCAGAAAAATTACTCGCAGGCAGTATGTCTTTAGACCGTCCTAGCTTTACAATGTAAGCCAATTTTCAATATTATTTAGGAATTTCTGTGTTTGTTGATACGCATTGCCATTTAACCATGTTAAATCTTGAACCTTATGCTGGGGATCTCGATGCCGCATTACAACAAGCAAGAGATGCTGGTGTGTCCAAGTTTATGGGGATTTCTGTAGATTTGGATGACCATATCGCACTTGCAGAAATTGCCGCAAGACATTCAGATGTGGGTTATAGTGTCGGTGTACACCCATGTGAAGATCCAGCAGTAATGCAACGTGCAAGTGTTGAAAAACTGGTTGAACTGGCACAAGCTGAAAAAGTTTGGGCCTTAGGTGAAACAGGCTTGGATTATTTTCATAGTACTGAATTTATTGCTGAACAAAAAGCCTGTTTTGCACGACATATTCACGCATCGCAGCAGCTTAAAAAACCTGTAGTTGTACATACCCGTTCAGCAAAGCATGAAACCGTAGATATTATTCGGGCTGAAAAATCAACACATGGTATTTTGCATTGTTTTACAGAAGATTGGGAGACTGCAAAGGCTGTTTTAGATTGTGGCTATTATATTTCCTTCTCTGGAATTGTTTCATTTAAAAATGCGCAAGATTTAAGAGATGTTGCTAAGCAAGTGCCTTTAGATCGCTTGTTGATTGAAACGGATAGTCCTTATTTGGCACCGATGCCTTATCGTGGAAAACCGAATGAACCAAAATACGTTCCTTATGTAGCCAAAGCGCTGAGTGATGTATATGATAAAACGCTTGAAGAGATCGCTTTCATTACTACACAAAATTTTGAAAATCTGCTTCAACAAAAGTGATTGAAAAGCACTGATTTAAAAAGCAATCAATAGAAGTGCGTCAATTTATTAACGGATAGAATTAACAAGAGAGTTTATCGGGTGAAGATGGATCGACAGGCTCAGTTTAGAGCAAGAGAAGCATTGATTTTTCAGGTTGCTGAACAACTGCTTTTAGAAAATGGTGAAGCAGGGATGACATTGGATGCCCTAGCAGCAGAATTAGATCTAGCCAAGGGAACACTTTATAAGCATTTTCAGAGTAAGGATGAGTTGTATATACTGCTCATCATTCGTAATGAACGTATGTTACTTGAAATGGTACGTGATACTGAAAAAGCATTTCCTGAGCATTTGGCTTTTTTTATGTTGCACCATTTACACCATCCTGAACGTGCAGTGTTATTCCATCAGATCGAAGAGCGATTATCCACCACTGGACAAGGCATCCATCATTTATTTAGCGAACTCTATCAAGTACGTAAACAACGTTTACGTATCATTATTCGCATGACAGAAAGCTATCTAGAATCGATTCAAAGTTTGATGTCGGTACGTGATTATTTGGCTTCGATTTGGTCGATTACGCATGGTGGAGCAGCGATACTGAATTCCAGCTTCTATCAGCGTTATTTAGGTTGTCGAGATACCTTACGTGTCGCATTGATTGATCAGGCATTGGCTGTGCCAAAACATCCACAAGCCTCAGAACAGGTGGCTTAGCTGCAATGAAAAATCTACGATCATCTCAAAAAATACGAGGTTTTACCTTAATTGAGGTGATGGTGGTGATCGTCATCATCAGTATTATTGCCTCATTGATCATTTTAAATATTGATGGCGTAGATCAGCGTAAAGCTATGCAAGCACGTGAGATGTTATTGCTTGATTTAAAACAGATTAATCGTGAAGCCAATGATCAAGCGCGTATTTATGCACTCGATTTACACAATGCTACCGATGTTGCAGCTGCACAGTATGGTGTTATTGAATATATTCCAGTCAAAGAAGATGCTGAGCAACGTATTCGAGTGGTTGACAATAAACCATGGAAAGAAGTGACGGACTTTCCTAAAAGAGCGTTGCCAGAATACGTTTCATTTTCTATTGAAACAGAAGATCATCAATTCCAAAATGCAAATAACTCAGAACTCTTGGGAAATAATGCACCTAAATTGATTTGGTTTGGAAATGGTGAAGTCAAACCTGTCACAATTCAAATGTATTATCAGCAAAAGCCAGTGGGTGGGGTAATTCGAGTTGATTATTTGGGTAAAGTAGATGAAGAAAAATAAAGGCTTTACTTTAATTGAGGTGGTTGTGGCTTTGGCGATTTTTGCAGTCGCAGCAATGGCTTTGACCAAAGTCGCGATGCAATATACGCAGTCGACAGCCAATGCGATTTTACGAACCAAGGCTCAGTTTGTTGCACAGAATGAAATCTCAATGATGATGATTAATCGTGAATGGCTGTCAGGAACGTCATCTAAACAAGTCACCACACAAGGTGAAACTTGGCAGGTAGATAAAAAAGCAGAATCTACACTGAGCCCAAATGTACAAAAAATAGATGTGCAAGTGAGCCTTTTTAATCCTGATACGGGTAAAGTAGAAGCAGGGATTACCAATATGGTGTTCTTTAATTATCCGATCAAAGAAAAATAATGATGAATCTAATCAAGCATAAAAAAAATCAAACTGTGTATGCACAGAAAAGCACAGGCTTTACCTTAATTGAACTTTTGGTGGCCATAGCAATCTTTGCTGTTTTGTCAGCATTGGGCTGGAAAATATTTGACTACCTGATTAAAGTTAAAGATCGTAATATCATACATGAGGAAAATTTAGGCCAATTACAAGGTGCGTATCAACAGATTCAGCGTGATACCTTACAGATTGTTCCTATTTCTGCAAGAAGCGGTGAGGAAATTGAACCTGCTTTAGGTTTAGATAATCAAAAACTTTCTTTCAGTAAAACGGGTGTAACCGATCCGCTTAAACAGGGGTTGTCGCCCTATGAACGAATTGAATATGTTTACAATGCACAAGAGAAAAAACTTTATCGGTTAAAATATTCAAATTTAAATCGAAATAATTCAGAACAGCCCTTGTCGAGTGTGTTATTGGCAGATGTTGATCAGTATCGTATTGATGTTTTAAATCCAACAGAATTAGATCGTTGGCCAAATGATATGATTAAAAATGATAGGCAATTACCGCGTGGGATTAAAATTAAAGTCACGATTCGTGATATAGAATATGAATGGATTTTTAGTTTGCTCAATTCAGACTATCTGATCAATAACGGCGCAGATAATTAAATCAGTATTGTGGTCGATGCGGATCAATAAATTTAGGTAAATCATTCATGCAATTAAAGCAGCAAAAGGGTATCGCATTAATTACGATTTTAGTGATGGTCGCTTTGGCAACCATCATTGCTGCGACGATTGCTAAACGTCAAAATTACACCAATGAAAGTACAGGTTTTTTAAAACGGCAAAGCCAAGCACTTTTTTATGCAAAGAGTGCGGAAGCATTTTATTCTGAGATATTGGTACAAGACAGCGAAAACAGCAAAGAGGCAGATTACTTACAGGAAACATGGGCAAAACCGATGCCAGCATTTCCAGTTGAAGATGGGTATGTCACAGGTGTGTTGGAAGATGAGTCAGGTAAATTCAATTTAAACAGTTTATTAACCAATGAAGGTAAGCCCAATGATGCAGCACAGAAATATTTTTCTAAGCTTTTGGTTCGTGTCGGTTTACCTGCTGATGCTGTCCAAGCCGTGATTGATTGGCAAGATCCAGATAATGAAACCATAGGTTCATTCGGTGCTGAAACAAGTTATTACCAAGGTTTACCTAAACCATATTTGGCTGCAAATCGAAAATTTTCCAGTGTTGAAGAACTTAAACAAGTACGTGGTTTTGAAGAAAAAAAGTATGATTTAATTGCACCTTATATATCGGCACTGCCTGATATTGCAACAAAAATTAATGTCAATACCGCACCTGCAATGGTTTTAGCAGCCATGGATGAAAAACTAGACGTAAATAGCGTACAAACAGCTTTAAAAGCGCGACAAGAAAAACTAGAGCATTTTGCCAATGTGGGCGAGCTAATGAAAATCGCACCATTTGACAGCTTGAACGCTGCAAGTAAAACCGAGGCAGACAAGATTTTTGGAGTAACATCCAGTTATTTTAAAGCCAAGATCGAAGTATCTTTAAGCAATCGCAAGCGTCAATTTACTACGCGCTTTATGCGTAATGATAAATCGCAAGTTTATGTTTATTCACGTAGCCTTGCACCATTTTGAAAATTTTAGTGAGTATTTTTTTAACTATATGATTTTAAATAACTATAAAAGATAGTTAAAAGGTAGCTAAAAGGTTGGTTGATTGAGTAAACATGATTCGATAGGCTAAATAAGCCTAAAAAATGAGATCATCCTTTTTGCTAATTGCAATCAACGTGAAAATTAATGCTCAGGGTTCGAGTTTTGCTTTATAATCGAGATTCTTTACCGATTTGTTTATAAAATTTGGCTCATGTTAATTCGTAAGTTATTTAAGTTTGAAAATGCACACATTGTGCGCAATTGCACGTCAGATCGTTGCAAACGGTCTATACACGGGCACAGCTATAAAGTTGAATTACTACTTAAAGCTTCAAAACTTGATCATGGTCAAATGGTATATGACTTTGGATTGCTTAAAGGTGTAATCAAAGAAATTTTCGACAGTTTTGACCATGCGATCTGTTTTTGGCAAGAAGATAACCCTGAATATATTCAGGCGTGTAAAACTTTTAGTGCTCGTTGGGTGGCTTTGCCAGTTTCTCCATCGGCTGAACAGTTTTCACGGATATTCTTTTTCCTCGCGCAACAGATTTTAAAATCAACCATTACTCAAAATGGGGAAGGGGATGTTGAAGTCTATTCTGTGATTGTGCATGAAACCGATACAGGTTATGCGCAAAGTTTTCAAGAAGATATTGAAAATGCTCAGATGGGACTGTTGAGTCTGGATAAAATTATTTTTTCTGAGCAGGTCACATCTGAATGGTCTGACCCAGAAATGTATGAAAAATTGAAACAAGGTATTCCGTTTCAAAACCCTGAAGTGGATTTACAGGTTAAACTTTAAATGATGATTTTTGAGTGAAATCCATCTTTAGGACAAATAAATTTTTAGGAAAATGAAATTTAGGATGAAAGTTGATGCAATTATCTGAACTCGAACAAACAAAATTAAATCAAGTTCGGTTAGATCAAAGTTGGAAAGAAGGTTTAGCTGAGTTTCTTTTGAGTCAGCAAATGGATGATTTGCGTTCTTTTTTAGTTGCTGAAAAAAATGCAAATAAAACCATTTACCCACCGAGCTCACTTATTTTCAATGCATTAGACACAACGCCATTGAATCACGTAAAAGTGGTGATTTTAGGACAAGATCCTTATCACGGCCCTGATCAAGCCCATGGGTTAAGTTTTTCCGTACAAAGAGGCGTTGCATTGCCTCCGTCTTTACGTAATATTTTTCATGAGTTAAATACAGATTTAGCTGTACCTGTATCCCGACATGGTGATCTCACCAAATGGGCTCAACAGGGTGTATTGCTTTTAAATAGTGTGTTGACAGTGGAAGCTGGGCAACCAACATCACATCAAAAACGCGGTTGGGAAAATTTTACAGATCATGTGATTGATGTGTTGAATGAGCATAGAGAGCACATTGTATTTATACTTTGGGGCGCATATGCTCAGAAAAAAGGACAACGTATAGACCAAACGAAGCATCTGGTATTAAAAGCTGCGCACCCATCTCCATTGGCAGCAAATCGTGGTGGCTTTTTTGGTTGTAAGGTTTTTTCAAAAACAAATAATTATCTGAAACAATATGGCATTGAGCCAATCGACTGGCAGCTGGACGCATGACAAACTCTCCCGAAATAAATAATTATCACCCAGATCTGATTATCGAAGAAGCGAAAAAGGGATGGCGAATTATTCGCTTAAATCGTCCTAAGTCGCTTCATGCACTTGATGAATCTATCGTTGCGGCATTATTGAAGCTGTTTGAGGATTTTCATCATGATGACTCAGTTAAGGCAATTTGGTTAGATTCAACCACGCCTAAAGCTTTTTGTGCAGGCGGTGACGTTCGTAAATTGCGTCAATTGGTGATCAACAATGAAGTTGAAACAGCCAATAAGTTTTTTGAAACGGAATATGCTTTAGATTTACTGTTGCATAATTATGCTAAACCTGTAGTGGTTTGGGGTGAAGGTTATGTCATGGGTGGTGGCTTAGGCTTATTCATGGCAGCGCCTTTCCGTTTAGTTACACCGTATTCGCGTCTTGCTATGCCTGAAGTGAATATTGGTCTATATCCAGATGTAGGTGCTACACGTTTCTTGGCAGATCGTGGTCCGATTGGTTTATTTACGGGTTTAACTGGATCGATCATGACTGCAGCGGGTGGTTATGGGATTGGTTGGGCAACCCATATTTGTGATGCACAACGTGATGTGGTTTTACAGAAACTGATTGATATCGATTGGGATCATTATCCTGCTGGTGATTTCCGTGCTTTAGATGACACCTTAAATAGTTTACATCGTCCTGTTTCACCTGGACCGTTGCAAAACTCTTTGGATGTGATTCATAGTGTTTGTCGTGGTGTAAACTTTGAACATGATTATGAGGCGATTATTGGTCTAAGTGATGCGCGTAGTGATTGGTTGCGTCAAGCCAGTGAGAATCTACAAAAAGGTTCACCAAGTACTGCTGCGATTACCTGGTTGTTATGGCAGTGGGGACGTCAAGTTCATCCTTGGTCTGAGGTTTTTGAATTAGAAAAACAAATTTCTGATTGGAAAATTCGTCATCCTGACTTTGTTGAAGGTGTACGCGCACGTTTGGTGGATAAAGATTTATCACCAGAGTGGGAACAGGTTGAGTCGCGAACATTGCGTGGAATCCTTGCGAAGAATCCACCTGTCACAACAATTGACAGTTGGAATGCGCTGCTAAGCCAGTACGGTATCATTTAAGGTTGTATGACTGAAGAAACTCAACACTACATAGATCAACAATGGATGCAGCTGGCTTTAGAGCAAGCTGCATTTGCTGCATCTATCGGTGAAATTCCAGTAGGAGCTGTGATTGTAAGTCAGGGGCAAGTGATCGGTGAAGGTTATAATCAACCGATTGCTCAGCATGATCCAACAGCCCATGCGGAAATTCTGGCACTGCGCAATGCGTGTCAAAAGATTGAAAATTATCGCCTACCAGAAGACGCCACTTTATACGTCACACTTGAACCTTGCACCATGTGTGTCGGTGCATTAATCCATGCAAGAATTCAACGTGTGGTTTTTGGCGCGACTGAACCTAAAGCGGGTTCACTCATCAGTAGTCGTCAACTGTTAGAGATTGGCTATTACAATCATATATTTCAGTTTGAAGGTGGTTGTTTGCAAACGCAGTGCTCAAGCCAACTGTCTGATTTTTTTAAAATGCGCCGTGAGCAAAAAAAACAATTAAAGTTACAACAAAAGACCTTAAATGACTCATTAAAATGATCTAGAATACACAAGATTTTATTGACAATGAAAATTGTCAAAATAAGGGTTTAAAAAATATAGTTAAAGTTTAAAAGGGTATAACAATGAATTCTATTCAAGTAAAACAAGAGTTTAATGCACCAATCGATCAGGTATTTGACTTGTTATCAAAACATTCAACCTATAATGTGGCTTTTGCACCGATTCAAGTTGTACGGGTAAAAGATGCTGCTGATCCTGAACGCCCAGATGGATTAGGTTCTATCCGTCGTATGGGGTTCGGTCCGATCAAGCCGATTCAAGAGCAAATTACGCATCTGGATGTCAATAAACGTATCGAATATAAGTTAATTAACAATCCATTGATTAAACATCATATTGGAATTATTGAGTTTACAGCGCTTGCTGAAAACAAAACCCGTGTTGACTATACGATCGAATTACAAGCACGTGCACCATTTGTGAGTAAATTAATACTTGCACAGCTTAAACTAGCGATTACACTTGGATTTAAGAAACTTGCTAAGTCTGTAGCTTAATTGGAAATTCAATGACAATTCAAATTATCACAATCGATGGGCCAAGTGGTTCTGGTAAAGGAACACTTGCAGCAAAACTTGCGCATCACTATCAATTCCATTTATTAGACTCTGGTGCGCTGTATCGTTTGCTTGGATTGTCATTGCATCAAAAAGAATTGTTGGACGCATTAGACACTGAATCTGTATTGCAACAAAGTGTGACGATTGCAACAAATCTAGATATCGTATTTAAGAGTGCTGACAACGGAATCATGATTTTGTTGGATGGTGAAGATGTCTCACAAACGATTCGTACTGAACGCGTTGGTGAATTTGCTTCAAAAGTCGCAGCAATTCCTGCGCTTAGAGCGGCATTGGTAGATCGACAACATGCTTTTGCCCAGTTGCCTGGCTTGGTTGCCGATGGGCGTGATATGGGTACTTCTATTTTTCCACAAGCACAAGCGAAGATTTATCTCACTGCCTCAGCTGAGTCCCGTGCAGAGCGTCGTGTAAAACAGTTGCAGGGAATGGGGCTGGATGTTAAAATAAGCGACATTTTAGCAAATATACAAGCTCGAGATAAAAGAGATATGGAACGCACAGTCGCTCCACTCAAGCCAGCAGAAGACGCTTATGTCATTGATAGCTCAGAAATGAACATCGATGAAGTGTTTAAACTGATGACTGATTATGTCGAGTTACATTTAGCTAAATAAAGAATATTTAACCAAATATTAGCCAAAGCATAGCTTGATCAGTTTATACGGACTATGTGGATGGCTTAACTAAACCGGCCTTGTCTGATCCAAGACCGTTGACTTTACTAGGTATATCATGACCGAATCTTTTGCAGCCCTCTTTGAAGAAAGCGAATCAACTCTCAATATCGACAAAGGTGCCGTTATTAAAGGTATCGTTGTTAGCATCGACTCTGACTGGGTTACTGTTGACACTGGCCTTAAATCTGAAGGTGTTGTTGCACGTTCAGAATTCTTAAACGAACAACGCGAACTTGAAGTTCAAGTTGGCGATGAAGTTGATGTTGTTGTTGAAGCGCTTGACAACGGTATGGGTCAAACAGTTTTATCACGTGAAAAAGCGAAACGTGCTGAAACTTGGACTAAACTTGAAAAAATCTTTGAAGACGGCGAAATCGTTACTGGTGTTATTTCTGGTAAGGTTAAAGGCGGTTTCACTGTTGACATCGGTCCAGTTCGTGCATTCTTACCAGGTTCATTGGTAGATACTCGCCCTATTCGTGATACAACTCACCTTGAAGGCAAAGAGTTAGAATTCAAAGTAATCAAACTTGATGCTAAACGTAACAACGTTGTTGTATCTCGTCGTGCTGTAATGGAAGCTGAATCTTCAGCTGACCGTGAAGCGCTTCTTTCTCAATTGGAAGAAGGCCAAACAGTTACTGGTACGATCAAAAATCTTACTGATTACGGTGCATTCGTTGACCTTGGCGGTATTGATGGTCTTCTACATATCACAGATATGGCTTGGAAACGCATCAAACACCCTTCAGAAGTTGTTGAAGTGGGTCAAGAAGTTACTGTTAAAGTACTTAAGTTTGACAAAGAACGTAATCGTGTATCTTTAGGTCTTAAGCAATTAGGCGAAGATCCATGGTTAGCGATCATGAACCGTTATCCTAAAGGTTCTATCGTTAAAGCACGTGTTACAAACTTAACTGACTACGGTTGTTTCGCTGAAATCGCTGAAGGCGTTGAAGGCTTAGTACACGTTTCAGAAATGGATCACACTAACAAAAACATCCACCCATCTAAAGTTGTTCAGATTGGTGATGAAGTTGATGTTATGGTTCTTGAAGTTGATGAAGAACGTCGTCGTATTTCATTGGGTATCAAGCAAACTCGTGCGAACCCATGGGAAGAGTTCTCTAAGTCACACGACAAAGGTGAAAAAGTTTCTGGTACGATCAAGTCTATCACTGACTTCGGTATCTTCATCGGTTTACCTGGCGGTATCGATGGTCTAGTTCACTTGTCTGATATTTCTTGGAACGAACAAGGCGAAGACGCTATTCGTCGTTACAAGAAAGGTGATACAGTTGAAGCAGTTATCTTGTCTGTAGATGCTGAAGGCAACCGTATCAGTCTTGGTATCAAGCAAATGAACAGCGATCCGTTCAATGACTTCTTAGCTGCTAACGAACGCGGTGCGTTGGTTAAAGGTACAGTAACTGCTGTTGACGCTAAAGGCGCGACAATTAAGTTAGCTGACGAAGTTGAAGCTTCTTTGAAAGCATCTGAAATCAACCGCGATCGCGTTGAAGATGCAACTAAATTCTTAGAAGTTGGTCAAGAAGTTGAAGCTAAAATCATCAATGTAGATCGTAAATCACGTTCTATCAACTTGTCGATTAAAGCGAAAGACGAAGCTGAAGAGAAAGAAGCTGTAGCAAACTTGAAAACTACAACTGCGCCTACTGGTCAAGACAATGGTCCTAAGACAATTGGTGATTTGATCAAAGCACAGATGAACCACTAAGTGATTGTTAAGAAGTATTATTTAATGTAATTAATTAATATTTTTTATTCAAATAGTGTAAAAGGTAGCGTAGTATATGATTACTGCGCTACCTTTTTGTATTTAAAAAGGATATTATCTGGTGTATATCAATTAGCATTAAAATTAATGAGGTCTTAAATGACAACTGAAGCACTTAATAAGTCTGACTTAATAGAAAGAATTGCTCTTAAAAATCCGCATTTAGCAGAGCCATTAGTCGAAGAAGCAGTTAAGATTATGATCGATCAAATGATTGCATCATTATCTTCAGATGACCGTATTGAAATTCGTGGGTTTGGTAGTTTTGCTTTACATCACCGTGAGCCACGTGTGGGTCGTAATCCTAAAACAGGTAAATCAGTAGAAGTTGCAGCAAAAGCTGTACCTCACTTTAAACCTGGTAAAGCACTCCGTGATGCAGTAAACGAATCTGCTAATTAATAAAATTCGAATGAGGTGAGTATGCGCTATTTCTTAGTTGCATTACTACTGGTAGTCTTTGGTTATGCTTTAGCATTAGTCTTGCAGAATCCAGCTGAACTACCTGTAGATTTATTGTTTACTCAAGTACCAGCAATGCGTTTAGGGTTATTGCTACTATTAACTTTAGTGCTTGGGATTGTTCTTGGATTGTTGCTTGGTGTACAGGTGTTCCGTGTATTCCAAAATGCATGGGAAGTTAAGCGTCTTCGTAAAGATATTGATCATCTCCGAAAAGAACAAATACAGACAGCACAATTGGCCGCTGCTGAAGCTGCCGCAAGTGCTCGTCATGAAAAGACAGTATTAGATATTCAACCAGAAAATAAGAATATCAATACGCTTTAATCATTATGATAAAAAAGCGCTTTACCATCAGTGTAAAGCGCTTTTTTATTGGTACTGATTTTTTTGACTGTGTCGATTATTCAACATCAAAAACTTTGTTCAATATCATCAAACAAAAAAAGAATATAAGTTCGCTATTTTTTAATCATATACGATATTTAAATAAGCTTGAGATCTGACCAGACCAGGTGTCACTGTATTTGCGGTTCTCACGTAATTGGCTTTAATCACATGTTGAATCAGTTGAGCAGTACTTAAATTACCAAAGGTCCATTTGTTGGTGCTCTTTGATTGGTTTGGATCTAAACTAATTATCGCATTATTTTTATCACGTAAACGAATACCTACACCAGTCGCATAACCTGCACCGACTTGATTCTCTAATATATTTGTTGCATTGGATTGATTTAAGGCGTCCGTGGTATAAGCCTTTATTTCACGACCTGCGCCATCATTTAAATTTGCACAATTTATACTGAGGGTTGCTGTATTGCTTGAGCTTAATGCGGTCTCATTTCCGACTAAACCCAAGTTTCGTACACTAATATCAGGCAGTGCAATGGTGTAGCTACTTTGACTCAGTGAGCATGTGGATTCAGAGATATTGACTGTTGCATTTAAATATACGGGAATTTGTGTATTTGCAGGGATAAGACCATTATCACTAACACGTCTTAAACTGATGGTTGCTATTCGTAGATTAGAAACATTGATCGTTGTGGGGTATGAGGTCATTGTTGATGTTCTAGGTAAAACATATAATGTCACCCTCATTTTTACACCATGGGTATCACCACTATAACTATAAATTGCTAATTCAGTGGTATTTAGTGTTTTTAATGTACCACTCGCCGGTGCATCGCCCATTTCAACTTTAATCCCTAAAGCTGGGTAAGCATTTAAACGCGAAATATTGGCATCATAGGTCGTCACATTGGTGGCAAAAACATTACCAAAAATGGTTCTATTTGTGCCAACAGTACATCCAGTGTAAACACGGAAAATATCAAAATTTGCTGAAGCAACTTCGCGGGAATATACATTGGACTGTACTGATGTCCCTTCATATTTATTGATATTCATGGTACTGGCATTCATCGTTGGCATGCTATAGCCGCTGGTGAAATTGCTGCCTACACTGCAATCTGCAAATACTGCAAAACTTGCAGGGAGTGTAGATAACATAAATAACAATTTATATTTCAGCATAAAATTACTCCGTGCTTATTTGCAATTTAGGCTAAAGCTTGCAAAAGGGATTTGAGTTTTACTTTGTTCCAATATTTCTTTTGAAATATCGAATTGACAAGAATCAGTATTACTCCAAGAGACGCTATAGCGTCCAGGATTTATATTTTGCATAAAAATTTGCTGACCTTGTCCTACTGTAGTCACTGCATTACCCAAAGCATCTTTCACTTGAGCACCCATTGGAATGAGCACCTCATTTGCGTGTTTAAGTTCAATTAAGGCTTTTGTGGTTTTTAACGCTTTAAAATCCACTAAAATACTTGCGTTCGATTTAGGTACAACTTGCAATTGGGTTGCATCAACATCGGTATTTAATGGAATTGTATTTGGGTTTAAGTTGATACTATTGTATTGGTAAGGATTTAGATAGGGAATAATCGCATTGCCCCAGCGATCAATTTTAATATTATTTCCATTGGAGAGGCTGGTTCCCTCTAAACCTTTGGCATGAATAATTGCAAAAGTATCATTTAAATCATTGGCTAAGGTAATGCCGTGTTGATGTGCAACAATTGCACCTTGTGCTTGTAAAGAGTATTGACGTTGTTGGTCAAAGTCGGTTGCATAAGTCGATGCTAAATAAACTGGATTGGTTCGATAACTCAAAGAACTGCTGAAGAGATCTTTATCTTTACTATTTGAATAATTGAAGTTATAGCCGAACTGCTGATTTTCACCTAAATTTCCAAATATGCCGACTTGGTTGGTATTGAGTGCATTATTATCAGGATAGACTTCACTACTTAGGCGTAAATTACTATTTTTCTTTTTAAACGATAGAGGAATATTCACATTGACAAAGTATTGAGTGTCTTTATCTAATTTGTATTGATCATTTTGAGTATGTTGCATACCGACATAGTAACTGATGCCTTTATAACTATTGCTATAGCTAATTTGATAAAATTTTTGTGTATTGATTTGATGCCAGAATTCATACTGTGAAAAACTGGCTGAAACAGCACCAAACTGATGACCTAGGTTCTGGCTCAGTTGAATATAGTTTGATGACTTGGGCCGACCATTAAGTACTAATGCAGAACTGTTGTTTTGAATATAACGATTCTGCATGGTTTCATCGAAGGAATAATATTGATCATTTCCATAAACAGTACTGTTTAAACTGATATTTGTTTTTGCACCGTTTAGAGCAAGGTTATAGCGCAGCGTAAGCAAAGAACTGTCTAAATTTTGGTTGGATTGGTTAATATCTGCTTTAACAAAATTACTTTCTAAAGCGATACCACCGAGTTTGGTATTTAACGCGGTTCCTAGAATATAGGATTGATAATGATCACTGACCAGCGCTGAACTGCTCACTGAGATAAAATCATTTAATCCATAATCAAAAGATGCATTGATTAACTTCTCATCATAGGATTTGCTATTTTGACGAAAAGTACCTGCTGCAATTTGATAACGATACTGCTTTGCGCGGATAGATTGAATAAAATTATTATAAGGCAAATCAAAACTGCGGATTTCACCATTTGCTTCAATAATATCTACATTTAATGTACCACCCGTCCCAGGTGTTTGGAGATCTGTAATATTAAATGCGCCGGCAGGAACAGTGCGTTCCATAATAATTTGTTGATTTTGGCGCACGCGTATTAAAGCATTACTTTTTGCATAACCTGAAATTGTGGGTGCGTAACTTTGCAATGAAACCGGTAGCATTCTGTCATCGCTGGCAAGTTGTACCCCACGAATGGCGATACTCGAATTACTATTGATGGTTTTGGTATTGGTATAGAAATCACCAAGAGTAAGCTGAGTTTTTAAACTAGGTAGTACTCGCATAAGCTTGTTTTCATAGCTGGTATATTGGCCTGAATGATTGCTGTCTCCCATACTAGTACTACCAGAATGACGGAATTGCCAATCATCAATATTGATACCAGAATTAATATTCAGAAAGCTAGAATCTTGTTTATTGTCCTGACCATAATCTGAATTATAGTAATTGTAGTAATATTTGAGAAAAGCGCTATTTCCACCAGTTTCCCAAAGTGATGGATCTATATAGCCAAATGGTCGTTCATTTAACATCGATTGAGGGCTTGAAACATCCACTCGTTGTTCCGCTATATTCAGCTTCCAGAACACGACATGATTCATTAAGCGTGTATCGATACAGTCACCAGTGACTTTATCTAAATCGATAAGTTTATGATTGAAATCAAGCTGCTTAACAGTACTGCGTGGAATACAATAACGTTGCTTTTCAGGTGATTCAGGATCATCTGAAATATGCACAATAGAGCGGGTGATATAACGATCATTTAGGTAAATATCGAGGATGTAATCATTTGGCGCGACTTTATCGCTTGAAACAAACTTTTCAAGATCAATTGTTTTAGAGTTTTGGCCGTATAAAAAACTATTATCGAATTGTGGTGCTTGCGCTATAACATTTTGATTGCATAGATATAGACTTAGCGCCAAAACACTATACCTAAGTGTGAAATGTTTCAAGCACAATTCTCCCAATAATTTAGATTAAAACTGTTTCTCTATTGTCGATAAACTGCCGTAGTCATTGATTAAATAAAGCTGTACGGACTTAGCGTCTGATAAATTTTCGACCTCAATTTGTTGTTTTGAAAATGGTTCTATGAAGCTTAGATTTTTAATTTCGCTTGGCGTACCATTTTTTAAAACCAGATTCGATTTACCAAAATTTAAGTAATAAGGTGTTGGATTGTTGATTTGTAGTTGGTTGTTTACACGCTGTACTTCAACTTTTTGAAACGCTTGTTGCTGTTCCATTTTGATGCTAGTTGGTCGGTAAAACAGTTTTAAGCGATTACGTATCGCAAATTGTAAATAATTTGCTTCAGCTGTTGGCTTGGCAGGGATATCAAGCACGTTAAGCCAAAATAATGTTTCTCGATCAGTAGCAAGCTTTTGTTTTTGATTGAAAATGACACGTAAAGATTGTCCTTTCGCAGCTTCAATCGTAGTTATCGGAGGGGTAACAATAAACGGGGCTTGGGTTGTGGTTGGATCTGCAATAATGTCTTTACTGTCCACCCATGATTGTACTAATGCAATTTGATCACCTACATTGGTTAATTGCACAGATACAAATTCTTTATCACTTGGGTAAATTACACGGGTACCTGTAATCACAATACCAGCATGCGCGGATGTGATCAAAGTACTGAGCATTAACAAGCTAGAAATAAAAAATGGTTTTTTCATTGAAAGACCCTTGGGGAGATGCAAGTCTGGTTAAGATGTAAAAATTAACCAGACCTGTTTAAAAAACTTACAGACCCAAATTTTTATTTATTGATATACAACATAGTAAGTTGCAGTCGTGCTTACATCACCAGCAGTTGTTGCACCTGTTGCATAGTAACGCGCATAAAAATCAAGATTTGCAGAACCGTTTGCAGTTGCAACATTTGAAGTCACAATGTTTTGACCTGTACGATCTTTAGTTAGGTCAATCACTGCTTTTGCAGAGTTTAATAATTGAATATTTACGTTTGTTGCACCGCCAGTGGTTACGGTATTGTTTAAACGACCTGAAGTATTAATATTTGCATTGGTGTTGTCATAATAAACACCCACATTACCTACAGGGCATGCTGTTAAATTAATCGTAAATTTAGTGTCGCCATTTGTTGTCGCCGCTGTCGCTAAAGTTGATTTACCTACAGTCGGTAAAACAACAGTGTAGTTACCAGCAGTACCACCAACTGTACAGGTTTGATCAACGATTTTTCCTGTAACTGTTACTGTACCATCAGCAGCCGCAAAAACTGTTGAAGATGCTAAACCTAAGCCAATGATCGCTAAACCCAATTGAATATTTTTCATAGAATTTCTCTCAATACTGCGTTGATTTGCCCTTTACTGGTACTTTCCTAATAAAGGGGAAGTGTTTAGGAGCTAAACAATAAGGGCTACTATAAATTTTTCCTAAATAAAAACAATGAAAAAAAGAGACAAATATCACATTATTTTTGTGTTACAAATACAATATAACGTTATTTGTTTTTGATTTATTTTTTATTATTTAAATACAATAGGATATTTATAATTAATATGTTTATTTATTTTAACAAGAATTTGTTTCTGTTTACTAAAAAGTGACAAAAAATGTCACTTTTTGTGAATAGCGTCATATTATAGCAAATTATTTTGATCTGCTTATATTAAGCGAGAATAAGTTTTTAAGATTTTCTAAAATAATTTATTATCATTATTAATTAAATGTTGGATTTTATTTTAAAACGCTGCATTTTAATTAAAAAAAATTATTAACTTGAATTTAAATGATTTTTTAGTATTTATTTAACTTCTTTGTAAATTCTTTTAAAGGCATAGATCAACATGAAATCTTTCTCGCCCTAGATTTATTTCAAAAGCAGAAGGTGTTTTTAATGTGACTATGCTTCACTTAATATGATTACTTTTTTGATTTATCAAAGAGACTTATTGTTTAGTTATGATGTAATGTGTGTTTAGTTATAAAGAATATATTTAGAAATAGAGTGGATAGATTTATTAAAGATAAAACTCTAGTATAAACATGGATGCAATGAAGGAGAAAAATATAAATTTAATTTAATATTGTTTTAAGTTTTATAGGTTTTTTGAATACATGAAAAAGAATTTGTTTGCTGTAAGAATAAAGAATGATAAATAAAAGGTTATGTTCTGTGAAATGTTTTATTTGTTGGAGTGAGTGAAGTGCTTCACAATGATCAAATATAAAATGAATTTTAACCACTTCCAGATTGATTAAGTATCCATAAAAAATAAGCATAGAGATTAAAACAGTATATTCAATCAATAATTAAGCATGCGTAGTCACTTGCATTATGCTGTTAAAAAAGCGCTTTGATTGTTGTAAAACGCTTTTTTAAGCTTTAACAATTCTATTGGGCTAACCAGAAAAATTCAGCAAAGCGGAATATTGTGGTGACCAGCATTGCTATTACGATCGTCGTGATAAGTGAGTGGTTTTTCCAAATCAGAAATAAGCCTACCAATACCCCCATGATTTTGCCTAAGTCTGCCCAATCCGCACCTTCAAAAAAAGTGCTGAGAATCGCAATAGAAAACAGTAAAGTTGTTGCGGCATCATTAAAAAGTTGCTCGCGTTGTTGAGTGATCGTAAAATATTGGCCGAGTGAAAGTCCTGCATATCGGATCAGATAAGTCCCCATCGCCAGCAGCATGATCCCGATTAAAATGATAAATTGCTGATGCATGTTATTTTCTTCCTACAAGCAAGCCAAATAATGACATGAGTATTGGAATCCCTAAGGGGAGAAATGGAAAAGTAGCGAGGCTGATGATTGCACCAGTCATTGCCGATTTTAGAGCAGATTTTCTTTTTAATGCTTTAAAGGTAAGTGCAAACAGTACGACAGGAAAAATCGTATCGATACCCAGTAATTTTGCATAAGCTAAATGACTTCCCAATATATAACCGCTTAAAACGCCTATGGGCCAAGCAAATAAAATTCCGACGCCGCACAGCCAATAAGCACTCAGTTTTAGCTCATTTGAAGATTGGCTTAAACCAAATAAAACACTTTCATCATTCATAATATGTGTAGCAAAATATTTTAATTTATTTTTTTCTATAAAATGGGTAATTGCTAAACCAAAAGGCAGATGTCGTAAATTAATCAGTAATCCGACAATCGCAGCTGTAATCGGACTGCTTCCAGCAGCAATCATGCCAATGAAAGTAAACTCGGCAGCACCAGCCAAGACACAGATTGAAAGTAGTAAAGGTATCCAGATCGGCAGTTGATAATTGACTGCAAGCGTACCTAATGAAATCCCGATCAGTGCGGTTGCGATGCAGAGAATCACGATTGATTTTATCAGGGGCTTGGGTAAATTTTTTATTTCTTTATACTTCATTGAGATGAGCCTTGCTTGGGGTAATAAGATCGTTCGATAAAATGAACGATCATTTGTTATAATAGTTTTATTATTGTGGTTCGTCAAATCAAACGATCGTATTTTTTGGAAGGATAATGTCTATACCAATTGAAATCATTGCAAATAATCTGCAAAAAGAAAGAAAAAGTGCTGCATTATCTTTGGGAGAAGTTGCTCGACGTGCAGGCATTGCGAAATCCACACTTTCGCAACTTGAATCTGGGCAGGGCAATCCGAGTCTAGAAACTTTATGGGCACTTTGCGTGGCTTTAAATATTCCATTTGCCAAACTTATGGAAGCACAAACCCAAGCTACACAAGTGATTCGTTATGGCGAGGGCGCTTCAGTTGTTTCTGAAATATCAAATTATCAGGCTGTTTTGTTGGCGACATGCCCACCCAATGCACGACGAGACGTGTATATCCTTACAACCCAACCGGGTGAGCCGCGTTGCAGTAAACCGCATCCTATTGGCAGTGTGGAGCATATTATTATTATGCAGGGCTCTGCCAAAGTCGGTTTATTAGACAGTGCTGAGTTACTTCAAGCAGGGGACTATATTTCCTATCCAGCAGATCAAGCACATATTTTTGAAGCACTGGAGCAAGACACACGTGCAATTTTGATCTCAGAGCAGAGATAAATTATGAGCAAGATCTAAGAATAGTTGATTGTTTTGTGCTGAAGTCGATTTTCTGGCTTTGTACATGGCGTGAATCACTTTATAATGAGCGCAAATTTATGTGATGGAACTGAGATTCGTGAGTATTATTGTTGCCTTAGATGCAAAAAGTCAATATGACGCCCTAGCAATTGCTGATCAGCTTGACCCATCACTATGTCGTTTAAAAGTCGGTAAAGAATTATTTACCCATGAAGGCCCTCTGGTTGTGAAAGCACTACATGATAAGGGCTTTGAAGTATTCCTCGATTTAAAATTTCATGATATTCCGAACACAACTGCGCAGGCAGTTTGTGCTGCGGCTGATTTGGGCGTATGGATGGTCAATGTCCATGCTTCAGGTGGGCGTAGAATGATGGAAACTTGCGTAGAACGCTTAAAAGCAGGTAACTATAAAACTCAATTGATTGCGGTTACTGTACTTACTTCAATGGAACGTGAAGACTTGCGTGATATTGGTTTAGACATAGAGCCATTTGAACAAGTGAAACGTCTGGCTAAATTGACGCAACAGAGTGGTTTGGATGGTGTAGTATGCTCGGCTCAGGAAGCCAAAATGTTACGTCAGGATTTGGGTGCTGAATTTGCTTTGGTAACACCAGGGATTCGTCCAGCTGGTGCAAATGCAGATGATCAAAAGCGTATTGTAACGCCTAAGCAGGCCATGCTTGACGGTTCTACTCATTTAGTGATTGGTCGTCCAATTACTCAGTCTGAACATCCAAGTAAAACCCTGCAAGATATTTTAGCGACTCTATAAAAATAAACCCTCTTTTTCAGTTGATCAAGAGGGTGATTTCTTTGATTTATATAATAAAAATTGCTGTGTATACACTGTAGTGTATCTGCGTTACTAGGTCTTTTTTCAGAAGTTTAAAAAACTTTTTATTCCAATGATTCTATTGATCAGTATTGCTATCTCGTCAGATAAAGTACGATATTCTGCGCTTAATTTTAAAGTGCAGCCAGAACACTTACCGCAATTGGCGCCAATACCGACAGAACAAAACCACTGACCATTGCATGTGGAATATAATCATTGCCGCAAGCTTGTTTCACCATAGGTAAGGTGACATCCATTGCGGTTGCACCAGCAGAAGAAATTGCTGAACGTGGATAACGCCATCCAATCATATACATAAATAAAATGGCAAAAATCTCCCTAAATAAATCGTTCATTAACGCAATACTTCCCAGATGGGCATTCTTTAATTCCGTCACCACAATCCCTGTCATCGAATAGAAGCCGTAACCTTGCGATAGCATGATTAAATCTTTCATACTGATGTCTTGAATCAAGAAAAATGCCGCAACAGCACCCAATAGTGAGCCAATCACGCAGGCAATCGGTACCAGCATAATTTTCCAGTTTAACCAAGAACGATCCAGTGGCGAGTAAGCCAGATCCAAGCCGATCAGTAACATGTAAACTAAAAGTAAATTCCATGTGCTGACATGTAGTGGAACATGGAAAAGGTGGGCCAACTCTGCTAAGCCATAACCTACAGCCAGTGCAATAAATGCATAGCTGATGTTGAGTAATGAACCCATCAATAATTCAGCAGAAACTTTACCTTGTGATGGTTTGTAGCCAATCGCTGTAAATACTAGATAACAACAAAAAAATGCACCCATTGATGTGGTGAATGCAATTGTGATTGAACTGGTGAGAATTTGTGCAGGGCTGGCAATATTATGAATTGTTTGAGAAAACTCCATTGCAATCGCAATTAAAAGAATATAGGTAAAATAAGGCAGTATTTTAAAAGCTATTTTTTCAATGGATTGTGGAATTCTGCGGGCTAAAATAAAACCTAAGCATAAACAAAATAAAAGTTGGAAAATAAGCCAAAGTGATTGCATGAAAAATAGATAGGCAATGGATACCTATCTATTATAGTCGAAGCGCAGAAAAGCGGTTGAAAATTTATAGAAGAATATCAAGCAAGTTTATGCAGCTTTTGACTTTTGCTTGGCACTTTGCTCACGGCCTAATAAGCGAAAATCTGCTGGGTTTACTTTGCGGGTGTTGAGCCAAAATTTCCATGTATAGGTTGGCCATAATGCAAAGTTTTTTCCGCCATCTTGTTGGTACCAACTGACACAGCCTGATTGCCATACCGTACCTGCAAGCTGTTGCTGTACATTTTCATTAAATTGATCTTGTACTTCAGCTTTTACCGCCACAGCTTGCGTCTGTGTTTTTGCAACCATTTGAATCAATTGCAAAATATAATTCACTTGAGATTCAATCATGAAAATTACAGAGTTATGACCCAGTACGGTATTCGGACCAAGTAATTGGAATAGGTTAGGAAAGCCTTTGGTGCTGACCCCATAAAAACTTTCTGCACCGTCTTTCCATGCGGTTTTTAATTCAACGCCGTGTTCACCATAGCAATCAAATGATTTTAAATAGATGCGTGGGTCTGTAATAAAACCAGTACCATAAATTAAACACTCAATTTGACGTTCTTTGCCATCCTTGGTGATGATGCTATTTTCTGTAATTTCCTGAATTCCATCGGTGATTAATTCGACATTTTTACGATTAAATGTTGGAAAGTATTTGTTGGAAATTAGAATACGCTTACAGCCCATAATATAGTCAGGGGTCAGTTTTCTGGCGACTTCTTTGTCTTTAACTTGGAATTTTATATAAGCTTCCGCAAGTTTTTGACCATATTTCATGATTTGTGGTTTTACAATGGGGACGACACGTGATTCATTTGACCAGTACAAGCGAGCACGGTGTAATTTTCTAAACCATTCAAAGCGACTAAATAGTTTTTTATCAAGCGCATTATAGGCGCGTTCATCACGAGGAATCACCCAAGCAGGGGTTCTTTGAAACACATAAAGATTTTGAACTTTTGCAGCAATTTCAGGAATATATTGAATTGCACTACCACCAGTACCAATAGATGCTACATTTTTTTGATTTAAATTATAGTCATGCTTCCAGTGTGATGAATGGAAAACTTCACCTTTGAATTTTTCAATCCCTTTAATTTTAGGAATCTGTGGTACATGTAATGGCCCTGATGCAAAAATAACAAATTGAGCCTCAATTTTTTGCCCACTTTTTAGTGTTAAATGCCAATTGAAATTGTGCTCATCATAACGTGTAGACACCACCTCTTGATTAAATTGGATGTATTTCTTTAAATTGAATTGTTGAATTAAATCTTGAATATAGTCAAAAATCTCAGGCGCTTCAGCATAACGTTTTGACCAATCCGTTTTAGGTGCAAAAGAAAGCGAATACATATGTGATTGAACATCACATGCCGCACCTGGGTACTGGTTCTCACGCCATGTACCACCAACATCATCTGCTTTTTCTAAAATGATAAAATCATGAATATTGGCTTGCAATAGGCGGATTGCCATGGCTAAACCACCAAATCCAGATCCAATAATTGCAACTTGCGTTGATTGGGTTTTTGCTTCAGTCGTAGGGGCTGTACTCATTTTTGTTCGCTCTGACTTTTCCAGTTTTGCATAGAATATCGGAAATGCAGCGCTTGAAATATGATTGCACTGACACAAAAATTGATATATTCGGCAATTTGCAAAAAACCGACTTTGTAGTACAAAGTTTGGGTAGAAATCAAATGATGATCCAATGAAACGCTCGATTCTCGGTTTAATGTATTTAATTCATGGTATGCGTAATGCTGGAATCGATGTAGATTCACGACTTGCTAGTATTGGGATCAAAGCAGATGCACTTGATCCCAGTTCAATCATTCACCCCAGCTTAGAGTGGGATATACAAAAAGTGATTGGGCAGGGTGTACAGCCAGAAACAGGCTTGTTTATTGGTCAGCATTATTCTTTGGCGGGCTATGGCCCGTTACTCATGCTCTTGGTGACATGTAGTAATGTTGGTGATGCGATTCAAAATGGTGTGCATTATCAGGGTTTAACCTATTTATACGGTGTCTTAGGGCTTGAGAAAGGCGATCATCAAGTCGCATTAACCTACAAGCCTGTAGACTTAGAAACAGAAATGGGTTTGTTGAGAGCGCAATGTGAAATCTCTGGAACTTATAAATTTCTGGATGATATTTATAAAATGATGGGACTTACAGCGCCCAGCGTGAGAATCGAGTTACCCTTTCAGCAGCCTCAGGATTTAAGTGTATTAAAGCAATATCATGAGTATTACGGTGCAGATTTACATTTTAATTGTGAAAAAGCCGCTTTTTGGATCAATGAAGATGTGATGCAACTGCCGATTCCATCCGCAGATCCAATTACACATCGGGTTTACGAAGCCAAATGTATTGCTGAAATCGAGCGATTAAATGCCGAAGAACAGAAAATTGCGCCGTTGATTCAACGGGTAAATGATTATTTGGAATTACAGCAAGGGATTATTCCTTCGATGGCCGAAGTGGCTCAGGCGTTGAATGTGCCTGAAAGAACCTTACGCCATCAGTTGCAGCAATTAAATACCAGCTATAAACAAATTCGGGAACAGCTGATTAAGCACAAAGCTTTGCGATTGATTGAATATAAGGAATATTCAATTGAGGTGATTGCGGAATTACTCGGCTACTCAGAACCCGCTGCATTTAATCATGCTTTTAAACGTTGGTTTGGGCAAAGCCCGCGTCAATATGGTAAATAAACAGGTAGTGCTGATATGAGATATAGAGTTAGAATTATCCCAAAGTTTTATTTATCAAAAATGAATATTCGATATACTTCCTTTAGCCTTTAAAAGTAACAAAATGATATGTTAGATCAGAATACAACTTCAACAGCATTTACTCCCGTATCACCCGCTGAGCGTTATGCAAAAGCATTGTCATCTGGACAGTTTTTACCAGATGATGCTCAGGCTCAAGCAGTACATGAGTTGGAGCGGGTATGGCAAGAATTGATCAATCGTTATAAAGCATCGAAGAAAGCTTTTCGTCGATTCCGTCGTCAAACTGCACCGAGAGGTGTATATATGTGGGGCGGTGTAGGGCGTGGAAAGACATGGCTCATGGATCAATTTTACGATTCGATTCCTTTTCGCCGTAAAACCCGTATGCATTTTCATCACTTTATGCAATTTGTGCATAAAGAGTTAAACAAGCTTTCTGGGCAGCGTAATCCTTTAGATATTGTTGCAGATCAAATTTATAAAGAAGCTGTGGTAATTTGTTTTGATGAGTTCTTTGTATCGAATGTAACTGATGCAATGATTCTCAGTGATTTATTCCAAAAATTATTTACCCGTGGCATTACCTTGATTGCCACATCAAATATTGCCCCAGATGGTTTATATAAGAATGGAATCCATCGTGATCGTTTTATTCCAACGATTGAAATGGTAAAAAAACATTGTGTGGTATTGAATGTTGATGCGGGTGTTGACTATCGTTTACGGGTATTAAAACAAGCGCAATTGTTTAAATCGCCACTGACAGATGACAATAAAGTCTGGATGGCAAAGCGTTTTAATGCCTTAACCACATCGCAAACAGTGTCAGAAGAACCAATTACGATTAATAACCGTGTTGTTGAAACTTTAGGCCATACAGAAGATGTATTGTGGTGTGAGTTTAGAGAACTCTGTATGAAACCGCGTAGCCCATCGGACTTTATTGAAATTGCCAATATCTATAATACCGTTTTGGTGAGTAATGTTCCGCACTTAACTGATTTGCTGTCAGAAGGTACACGTCGTTTTATTTATCTGGTAGATGAGTTTTATGACCGTGGCGTAAAACTGCTACTGACATCACAAGACTCGATTATTGAGATTTATGGCGGAGAGAAGCTGGCTTTCGAAATTGAACGTACACGTTCTCGTTTACTTGAAATGCAGTCAGATGAATATTTGCAGTCAGAGCATCGTTTGATTAAAGGCAATAGTGAGTTAGAAGTAGAATAATCATCCTTAGAAAGATGTAAAAAAGCGATCCTATCATTGATAAGATCGCTTTTTTATGGGGGATATTGTCATCAGTATGCATTTTGTAAGGACTGTGTGAGCAAACTATTTTAGGGTGTTCATCCTATTCTAAATATACACGATAAGATTAAACAATCTCATAAAACCAAAGCTGTTTCAGTTGTATTCGCTTGATGACTAAAAACAATTAACCCACCTGAATTTCAGTATTAGGATGACGAACACGACTTTTATTCGGTGTAGCAATCAAATAAGCCAGTGTTAGTGGTCCTAAGCGTCCAGCAAACATTAGACAAATTAAAGCGATTTGGCTGCCAGCATGTAAATTTTCAGTGATTCCGCGTGATAAGCCGACAGTACAAGCCGCAGAAACGGCTTCAAATAATAGGTCTAAAAACTTTTTATCAGGCTCAAGGATCAGTAGGGTAAAAAAGCCAATCAGGATCAGCAGTGAAGTAATTGAAATGACCGCCATTGCCTTAAAGGTCGCCTGATGAGAAACAGAATGCCCAAAAATGGTAATCTCATCTGAACGTTTTAAGAAGGTAATGACACTTAAAATCATAATGATAAATGTGCCAACTTTAATTCCACCAGCGGTACTTAAAGAACCGCCACCAATAAACATCAATACCATGGTAATTAAGGTTGATGCATTGGTCATGCTGCTGACTTCCAAGCTGTTAAAACCTGATGAACGAGGTACAGTGGCATGGAACCACGCGTTTAAAGCTTGATCACCAACAGACATCGGAGCCAGTGTTAAAGGATTGGATGCTTCGATTGCCCAAATAACAATAAAAGCAAAAAGGTTTAAGCCCGCAATTGTAGACAGAATTAACTTACTATTGGTGGAGAGTTTCTTCCAACGCTTGGCTCTTTTAATATCCATCAACACAACAAAACCAATCCCACCGATGATATACAGCATACTGATGGTAAATGTCACCATATACTGGTCAGAGAAGCTCATTAAGCTATTGGGGAATAAAGAAAACCCACCATTATTAAAAGCAGAAATACTATAAAAAAGCGCATAAAAAAATGCATGTTCAAGGTCATAGTGATGTGACCAAGCCATAGTTAGAATCCCTGTACCAATTGCTTCAAAGAACAATGAGTAAAGAAAAACCCCTTTTACTGTAAAGGTCGCTTTGGCCAAACTGGTTTGACCAATAGTTTCCTGTGCCATAACTTGCTGCCGAATACCAACTTTTGAGGAAAGACTCAAAGCAGCTAAGATTGCAAATGTCATAAAACCTAAGCCGCCGCATTGGATCAGGATCATCACCACAACTTGACCGAAGGTGGTTAAGGAGTCTCCAATATTGACGACAGACAGCCCAGTAATGGTTACAGCAGACGTGGCAGTAAACAGGGCCTCTAGCCATGTCAAATTGCCTTGATTAGCAAAAGGAAGTTTAAGAAGCAATGTTCCGATGATAATAAAGCTTAAAAAACCTAAAGCAAGTAAGCTCGGTGGGCTGAGATTAATACTATTGTGTTTTTTGTTGATTAGTTCTTTTTTAGATAAACGCATAGTTATAACTATAAGAAACGAATCGAAAATTGTCTTAACATCTCTACAGGTCCTTCAAGGATTAAAATATCCTTTTCCTGTAAAATCGTCCCCGGTGCAATATCATACAGTACATGCGAGCCGCGTTGTAATAACAAGGTTGTAAGTTCGGGGGTATTTTCCATGACCGTTTGAAATTGTGCGCCTTGTAAATTTGCACCTATTTCAATTTTGACGATATAGCGATCATTATTTAACGCCATATAACGTCTCACCATTGGATAACTGAGTGATTGTGCAACACGAATCCCCATGTCTTCTTCAGGGTGAATGATTTTTGTAATGCCTAAATGAGACAAAATCATATGATGTGATTTAGATTTGGCTTTTACAAAGATTTTTTCGATACCCAAATTTTTTAAATGCAGTACGCATAGAATACTGGCTTCAATATCTTCACCAATGGCAACCACCACGGCATCACAATTTTTGATATTCAGTTCATCTAACACATGTTCATCGGTAGCATCTGCAATAACTGCATGACTGATTTTATCTGCAATGTTTTCTACATTTTTCTTTAATGTATCAATACCTATTACATCGTGATTTAAGTTGGTGAGTTCTAGTGCAACTGCTTCACCAAAACTGCCTAAACCGATGACAGCGAATTGCGCCATTCTACAAAGTCCTTATCCCGACACTGATTTTGTGTTGGTATGATCATATTCAATTTTTATATATTTTATCTTTAAAGTATTGCAACGCCAATCTACAAACTGAGAATAAAAAGCGATAAATGTAAATAAAACCAGATTTATGTCATAAAAACTTAAAATTGATCCGATATCATTGCTTTGAAATTTCAAAATGCAAAGCCAAGATTGGGCTTTCGATCCAAGAATAAAAAATGGATGATAAAAAAATGGACGATAAGAAAATTTTTAAAATTCTCCAACATTGGTTCCCAGCGTTGGAGCAAAGAGATATTCCTAAAAAGAAACATCGTAAACGTTTTGTCGAGTTTCTCAATTGGATCGAAGCTGAAAAGTTTGGTGGGCGATTTCGTGGATATTTAATGAAAATTGATCGTATGCAATTTCATGAAAATGAGATTGAGCGTTGTGCGGTTTTTCATGAATATGCAGTAGATAGCTTGGGAATTCAAACTCAAATTCGTGAAAGAGCGAAGCCTTTATTTGATCATTATGAAGTACACAAAGATGTTATTGGACGCTATTACAATGTTCAAGATCAAGTTTATGATGTTGTATTCGAGGAGATATTAAAACAAGCCAGACAACATGATCATGAACTGTTGCTGATTTATGCTGAAGATTATTATTGGTTGATCGTACCAAATCATGAATATAAAATTGAAAAATTCTGCAAGTGTTTTAATAAACAATTTCACGATGAAGATGTCAGTATAGAACATTATGCATTATTTGATTGCTCAAGATCGACTTAGTTTTTTGCAATTAATTCAACATATTGATAATAAAATAGAGAGATATCCATGTCACAGAAAATATATTTATTGCTTCAACATTTAATTCCAGAGCTAAATGCACAAAAAATTCCTCAAGATACTAAATTTTATAGTTTTAGTGAATGGCTGAATCAACAGCATGATTTCCTGCATTATATTGAATTAAAAGAATATTATGACAATGGAGTTGAAGATGATTTCTACTTTAACCAGCACAATATTGATACTGAGCAATTGCAAAATGAGATTGAAGTTGCAATAGCTGAAGTATTTGATCAATACGAAGAAGATGATGAGGTCTCATTTGATGATCAAATGGACACAATGCAACAAACAGAAGAAATCATTTTCGATAAAATTAAACTGGTTGCAAATCAGTATCAGCTTTCTTTATTGGTTATATATCGTGAAAATCCGTATTGGATGCTTGTACCCTCACAAGATGAGCAACAATTAAATCAAATTGTGGATGCTTTTAATGACGCATTTAATGATGATGGTGATTTAAATATGGCGGTTTATTAAGTTAACTTTTTCGAATTGTTCTGATTTTATAAAAAAATAGCCCATAAAAAATTTATAGGCTATTTCGATTTTGAAGCTATTTCTATTTTAAGAAACGTTGATAACCTAAGTTATTGGTAATTTCTTGATATGGGTAATTGATATTTTCCAAAGTCTCAATCAGTCCATCTGGATTCTGTACAGCATCTTCTGCATCCAAGCCAACCAAAACACGTCCTTCTGCTGCACCGTGATTACGATAATGGAATAAGCTAATGTTATGGGTTGGACCAAGGCGCTCCAAGAATGTTAATAAAGCGCCTGGGCGTTCTGGAAACTCAACACGGAACAAACGTTCATTGGCAATATCGGCATGACCCCCAATCAAATAACGGATATGCAATTTTGCAACTTCATCATCCGATAAATCATCGACATCATAATGTAATTTCATGGCTTCATAGATGTCATGGCGTTCTTTTTCACCAGCCTTTAAGCTAATACCGACAAAGACTTGAGCTGCAGATGCGTCACTGGCACGGTAGTTAAACTCAGTGATATTACGGCCTTGCAAAGCACGACAGAAATTCAGGAAAGAACCTTTTTCTTCTGGAATGGTCACTGCAAAAATGGCTTCTTTACGTTCACCGAGTTCGGTACGTTCAGCAATATAACGTAAACGGTCAAAGTTCATGTTGGCACCGCAAACAATTGACACCATGTTTTTGCCTTCAAGACCATGTGCAGCGACGTACTTTTTGATACCTGCAAGTGCCATAGCACCTGATGGTTCAACAATACTACGACATTCATCATAAGTGTCTTTGATTGCCGTACAGATTTCATCTGTATTGACCAGTACCACATCACGTTCAACAATTGGACCTGAGTTATCAGATTTTTGTAGTTGAATCACTTCAAATGGCTTTTCACCGATTTGAGCAACAGCTGTACCATCTGCAAATAATCCTACAGAAGGGAGTATTACACGTTGATTGGCTTCAAATGCTGCTTTTAAACATGCAGATTCATCATATTCGACAGGAATAACTTTGACATGCGGGGCAACATCACCAAGATATGCCGCTACACCTGCAATTAAACCACCACCGCCCACAGCAACAAATACGTATTCAACATCACGCCATTGACGCAATATTTCATTGGCAATTGTACCTTGGCCGGCCATAACCAGTTCATCATCATAAGGCGGAATAAAGGTTAAACCTTCGTCATTTGCACGTTGAATGGCATATTTGTTAGCAACATCAAATGAGTCGCCGTGAAGCACAACATCACCACCCAAACGTTTTACTGCTTGAACTTTAATATCAGGGGTGGTTTTTGGCATCACAATAATGGCGCGAATACCTAACTTTTGACCAGATAA
The DNA here is from genome assembly GCF_059422625.1 of Acinetobacter sp. GW821-FHT01C12. Lineage (NCBI taxonomy): Bacteria > Pseudomonadati > Pseudomonadota > Gammaproteobacteria > Moraxellales > Moraxellaceae > Acinetobacter > Acinetobacter sp. GW821-FHT01C12. The sequence continues at coordinate 569,965 of NZ_JBWKXD010000001.1, read as the reverse complement.
AGCCACGCCCTGAGCATGGTTACCTGCTGAAGCAGTAATAACGCCACGTTCCAACTGAGATTTCGGTAATTGACTAATACGGTTATACGCACCGCGTAGTTTGAAGGAAAAGACAGGTTGTAAATCTTCGCGTTTAAAGCGAATGTTATTGTTTAGTTTTTCACTAATTCGTGGCGCTGCTTCGAGTGGGGTTTCGATTGCAACGTCATACACCGTTGCCTGTAATATTTGTCGAACCAAACGAGACAGCATGTTAATTTTCCATCTAACAGTTTAAAATGAGCGCTCATTGTAACAAACCGTTGTACCTTTGCGTTTTAAAATTATGCAAAATGTGCAGGAAATTGAAATTTTATTGAGAGATGTCATGAGCCTTTATGCAACCCAGGACGAGAAAAAACAAGCTGCAGCCCAAGCCGCTTTAAAACACTTACCAAGAGGGGGCATTTTGGGAGTCGGTACTGGTAGTACAGTGAACTTCTTAATTGAATTATTACCTCAGTTACAACTTGAAGCAGCCGTAGCCAGTTCAGAAGCAACAGCTCAACGTCTTAAGAAATTAGGCATTGAAGTGGTTGATATGAACCATGTTGGTGGTTTAGATGCTTATGTAGATGGTGCCGATGAAATTGACCGTCATTTACATATGATTAAAGGCGGTGGTGCTGCACTCACACGTGAAAAAATCGTGGCATCTATTGCGAAAAAGTTTGTATGTATTGTTGATGACTCGAAATGGGTTGATCAATTAGGCCGTGAATTTCCATTGCCTATCGAAGTGATTCCTATGGCACGTTCAGCAGTTGCGCGTAAAATCGTATCTTTAGGCGGTGACCCAGTTTATCGTGAAGGTGTAGTAACGGATAATGGTAATGTCATTCTAGATGTCTATAACTTAAATATTTTGAATGCATTAGAGGTCGAAAAAACCATTAACGATATTCCTGGTGTGGTGTGTAATGGTATTTTTGCGATCAATAAAGCTGATGTCGCTGTAGTCGCCACCAATCATGGTATTGAAGAGCGTACCGCAGGATAAGAAAAAATTTCCCCTAACTTCTGCTTGAGTAAAGACGAGGTTTACTACCTACCTTTTTTAAGTAAGCGTTGGGGGAGATTCTAAAAATAAGCGTATTAAGATGGCAAATCTTCCTGAAATAAAAATCACACATCATGCACGGGCAACACGCTTACGTTTACGTGTTGAACCCACGCAGATTCGATTAACTGTGCCCAAATATTGTACCCAACGTCAGATTCAGCATTTTTTACACGAGTCTGAACAATGGATGATTGAGACATGGCATAAACAGCAGGAAAAAATACAGCAAGTTGATCAGGTATTACCGACAAGCTTGCAACTGTTTAATTTAAAACAGCCCTTAGAAATTATTTATAAAACTCAAAAAAATAGCTATATTTTAGATGAGCAAAAGCATCAGTTATTTGTCAGCGAGCGTCAGCCCGAAAGCTATTTAAAAGCTTTTGTGATTGCTTATGCAAAGCATTATTTACCGATTTATTTAAAGCAAGTCAGTGATGAAACCCATTTAAAGTTTGGACAGTGTGCTGTTCGACACCCGAAAACGCGTTGGGGAAGTTGTACAGCCCATCATGATATTATGCTCAATAGTGCCTTAGTTTTATGTGATCAACGAATTACCCGTTATGTCTGTGTACATGAATTGGCACATACCAAACATTTTGATCATAGCGCTGCTTTTTGGTCTGAAGTTGAAAAGCATGATCAACACTATCAGCAGCATCGTAAAGTTTTAAAAAGTAGTGTAATGCCTTGGTGGTGGGCGTAATAAAATAAGTAAATTTCTAGATTGCATTAAAATAAAAAATGAGGAAAAGCGTATGACTGTAAAAAGAATCATAAGTAATATTAAAGCTTTAGATTTAGCCAGTGCCCAAGCTTTTTATGGTGATTTTTTAGCGATGGACTTGGTGATGGATCATGGCTGGATCAAAACATTTGCCAGTCAGGAAATCATGCATCCACAAATCAGTATTGCTTCGGAAGGGGGAAATAATACAGATGTACCCGATTTTTCAATCGAGGTCGACAATGTGGATGAGCTTTATGAAAAAGCCAAAAAATTAGATTTAGACATTCTCTATCCATTAGCCAATGAAGACTGGGGTGTTAGGCGATTCTATGTCAAAGATCCATTTGGAAAGGTTGTAAATATTTTACAACATATTGAATATTAAAAATTAATGAGTTAAGTGGGATTTTAAAATGCAGTGGAATAAATTGGTTCCAGAATTGATCGTCACCGATTTGAAGAGGAGTTATCAGTTTTGGGTGGAAATACTGGGTTTTTCTGTAATGTATCAACGGACTGAAGAAAAATTTATCTATGTGGAACTTGATGGTGTTCAGTTTATGTTGGAGCAACAACAAGAAGGGCAATGGTTAACCGGAGTATTGGCCTACCCATTGGGAAGAGGGATTAACTTTCAGTTCGAAGTAGACCAACTCGACAGTATTTTAAATCGTTTGGATGTCGCACAATGGCCGCTATTTGCAGCGTTAGAAGAACGTTGGTACCGTGCAGAAACTATAGAGCATGGACAAAAGCAATTTTTAGTTCAAGATCCAGATGGTTATTTATTACGAATTGTTGAGGTGATTGGAGAAAGAGCAATAACGTTAGATTAAATAAGGCTGGCTTAAATAAGCTAAGGTTATAGGGACTTTAATTGAGATACAGCGATGCACATCAGATCTTTTCAAAATCATGACCGAGCACCATTGAGTGAACTTTTTTTAAATACCAGAAAATTAAGTTGGTCGTGGTTAGATTCTTCAAAATGGGAGCTGAGTGATTTTGAAAAATATACCGAAAATGAAATGATTTTAGTGGCTGAAAAAGACCAAGAATATTTGGGATTTGCATCTATTTACCTGCAAGAGAACTTTTTACATCATCTATTTATTGCCCCAAATGCTCAAAATCAGGGTGTAGGGACAGCATTGCTACACGCAGCAGAACAACTGTTTACGGGTACAGGCTATCTCAAATGTTTATCTGAAAATAAACAAGCTTTGTCTTTTTATTTAGATTATAGCTGGGAAGCAATCAGCACTGGAGAAAGTGAAGAAGGTGGATATATATTGATGTCAAAAGCAAAACTTATTCAGTAAAACTATTGACCCATTCTATAATTATTTCGACGACTTCATCAGGCTGTTTAATCCATGCACTATGTTGATTGCCTTTAGTTTTATGGGTCAAATCCAGCGTGTTTATTTGTGGGTTTTTAAAATAACCACTTAGGGCAAGCATTGAAGACATTGGTGCAAAATCATCGCCATTTAAATAGACAAATAAGGCAGCGTTATTCACCACGTTTTCTTGACCAATAATATGTGCATAATTTCCTGTAAAGATAACTTTAGACCAATCACGCATTAAGGATTTTGTCTCTTTATTCCCAAAAGCAATTTTATAGCCTGCAAAATAACCATCTTTTAAAATCATGGCATTGATTACCGTGACTGCTTTTAAAATATTGATTTTACCTTTTAAGTCCCAATTTTTTAAACCGATATTGCCTGTGGCAACACCAATGACTTTATTTGCATGATTTTGTGCATAAAGTGTTGCTAAATGTCCACCTAAACTATGTCCAAATAAGATTGGAACTTGTTGGTTCAGTTCTAAGGCCAGCTTTTCCAGTTGAGGAATAAAGTCATTGAGTAAATCAGCATAACCATAATCAATCTTTGCTGAAACAGGCGGAGTATTACGCCCACAATGAGGATAATCAGCCACAATAACATTCAAGCCACTTTGGCTTAAAGCGGTAATGAGCACCTCGTATTTATTGATTGCTATGCCAAGCGCAGCCAGCAAAATAACACTATGGCTGTTTTCAGGGTTGGAATAAATATCGACTACAATTGGATATTGCCCAAAATCAATATTCTTTTGGGTGAAAGATGTATTTTTCATGATTTAGTCCTTAAAAATATTCATTTGAATCATGCTTGAAAGTCCGAGTGTATGCATTAAAGCAGTTCGTGATTGAGGGTTTCTTTTTGCTTCAATTGAGATAAGTTTACGCATTTCTGAATTAAAATGTACCCGCGGATATTGGCTTAAAATTTTGTTTTTAAAACTGTTTGAAAATAAGCTGAGATCAGTCCCAATTACATCACATGAAGTGGCTTTTTGTAGTAATAGCACTTCTTTAGAAAGGTTGTGATCACTTTCATCTAAGCTGCCATTCATATGTAAACAAATCGCATTTGAAATATTATCCATTTTGTCTATGGGATAATAGTGTTTGCTACAGAGGGTTTCTGCTCTTAAGGCGCTTTCAAAGCTAAAACATTGACATGCATATTGATCCAAATGATTAACCAATCCTAAATCATGCATCAAACATGAAATAACAAGACTCTCTTGGTCAAATTGCCACTGTTTGGTGTGGGCGATAGCAACAGCCCAAAAATAGCTTCGCCAAGAATGATTGATGATCGCTTGAGAGGCTGTTTGTTCTAATTCGTTCATCGCTTCTTTGACAATTGCTGTGTCAGGAATCTGAAAACTATCCAATGTAAATGAAGTTGAATCATGATTCGCCTTTCGAAATGTTTTGCCATAGTTCAGTGTGGCAGGAATGAGAACTTGTTTTATAAGCTGAGTTTTTTCTTTAAAGCTAAGTTTTCCATTACTTGTATTCATCCACGTTCGTGATCCAATCATGACCAATACGTCCTTTTGTTAATTTTAGAGTAATTACTCTAAATTATTATGCATAGATCATTTAGCAAGACAAGACCGTTTTCTTTGAATTTGTTTGAATAGTCTTTTATGCCAAAACAAGATTTAAAATGAAAAGGTTTGTTTTTATCATTTTTTAGAGGTTTAATTTGATGATTTTATAGGCGATGTCATTAAATTACATGTTTATTTGTGTATTTATCATCATGAATTTTAAGTGATGGTATAATGCCTTAAAAGTATTTCTTAATAAAAGCAGTTAAATTACAAAATAGTCTGATTATTTTAAGCATAAGTTGGGAGTGAATTAAAAAATACTCTAAACTTGGCGACTTGCCAATATTTCCTATTTCTTATCATAAAGATATCAGACGTGAATTTTGCAGATACTCATTACTTTATTTTGATTGTACCGGTCTGCCTGATATTAATGGGCAGTTTACTTTTGATCTGCCATTACTTTTTTAAAGCACCTACTTATTTATTTTGGTTGGGTCTTGGATATATCGTGCCATCTTTTTCTTTAACTGCACAAAGTTTTATGTCTAACCTACAATTAACAATTTCTGCTCCACTTTTAGGTGGTTTATACCTATTTGGCGCGTGGGCCAGTGCATATACTATGGCATTGAGAAAGAATGCTAGTTCACACGCTTTAGTCGCTTTTTTCTTGATCTTTATCACAATATGCTTGTTGGTCTATTATGCTTTTGTTGATGAACAGCTATGGATCCGGATGCTGATTTTAAACCTGAGCATTGCCACAGTTGAATCCTTAGTTTTAGTATCTATTTTTAAAGATGATAAGCAAAGTGATTGGTTAAATAAGCTGGTCGATTATTCCTATCTTTTTATCGTTGTATATACTTTTGTCCGTGTCATTATTATTTTCTTTTTTTTGAAAAATATTGAAGCCAGTATGCTTGTGGATTCTGTATGGTGGTTAATGATGCTTGCTGCCAGTATTATCCTGAGCATGTGGTTTGCGATCGTACTTTTGGGAACATTAGTTCGAGATATTATTTTTAAATTAAATGATGAACGTTGCAGAGATCCATTAACACATTTACTCAATCGTCGTGGATTTTATGACGCAGCTAAAATAAATTTAATCGATTTACCAGAAAAGCAATATTTTTTGTTGATGTGTGATGTCGATCATTTTAAGAAAATTAATGACACCTATGGACATCTGGTGGGTGATCAGATTTTGCAGAGTGTAGGTCGTCTTGTCAGTCAGCATGTTGGTGAAAAGGGCTTAGTGGGGCGTTTTGGTGGTGAAGAGTTTATTGTTTTATTACAAGTTGAAGATCTCAGTGATGCCTATAAAATTGCTGAGCGTATGCGGACTGCTATTGAAACTGAGCAATTTTTAACTCAACCCATCTTATTGACAGCCAGCTTTGGTTTAACACAAGTGCGACATCGTAATTTAGCCAGCGGTATAGAAGCTGCTGACAAACTTTTGTATGTCGCCAAACGTAGAGGGCGCAACTGTATTGCGCAAGATGCATCAATTGAACTTATGCGAATTTAACTTTGTCATAATGCTAAAATATCATAAAAACCCAGTAAAATAGTTTAGAAAGCATCAACTTCCTGTCATACTACAGCACTACAAAATGGATACTTTTAAATCGAGGTAAAAAACGTGATTTCAGTGGGTATTGTCGGTGGAACAGGTTATACAGGCGTTGAATTGTTGCGTCTTTTACTACGACATCCAAATGTTCAAGTGAATGTACTGACATCACGTACCGAAGATGGTCGCCGTGTAGATGATATGTTTCCAAGCTTACGTGGACACACCGAGCTTAAATATTCAGATTTAAACATTGATGAATTAAAAAAATGTGATGTTGTGTTTTTTGCGACCCCGCATGGTGTGGCAATGCAACATGCGCAACAACTCTTGGCAGCAAATACCAAAGTTATCGATTTAGCCGCTGATTTTCGCTTGCAGAATTTAGCACAGTTTGAAAAATGGTATGGGATGCAGCACGCTTGTCCAGAAGTACTGAAAGATTCTGTATATGGTTTATCTGAACTTAATCGTGAACAGATTAAAAATGCCAATGTTGTCGGTAATCCTGGCTGTTACCCAACCACTGTACAGTTGGGATTAGCGCCACTTTTTAAGCAAGCTGAAACATTGGTTAAACCAGAAAGTATTATCATTGATGCGAAATCTGGTGTATCAGGTGCGGGGCGTAAAGCTAGTCTAGGCATGATTTATTCAGAAAATGCTGATAATTTTAAAGCCTATGGCGTTGCTGGACATCGTCATCATCCTGAAATTGTAGAAGCATTAGAAAATATTTCGGGTCAAAAAAATCTATTTGATCAGATTCTTTTTGTGCCGCATTTGGTTCCGATGATTCGTGGTATGTTCAGTACAATCTATGTTGATTTGACAGAGCAAGGTGCAGCAGCAGATTTACAAAGTCTTTATGAAAAATTTTATGCAAATGAAATATTTGTAGACGTAATGCCTGCAAATAGTTCACCAGAAACACGTTCTGTACGTGGTGCAAACCAACTCAGAATTGCACTGTATAAACCGCATCCGAACAAGTTAATTGTTTTGTCTGTTCAAGACAATTTAGTCAAAGGTGCGGCAGGACAGGCTGTACAAAATATGAACTTAATGTTTGGTTTTGCTGAAGATGCTGGTTTACAAGGTATCGGATTATTACCATAAAAAACGCTTTATGGCTTCACACACATATAACTTTGCGGTTAAATGTGTGTTTTGATTCTATCAATAATACTTAGAGATGATGATGCAGAACACAGAAACAAATACCGCGTCACAACCAGCTCAAGCACCGAAAAAGCCTTTTTTAAAAGGGAATATGCCTTTGGTGATCGGTGGGGTTGTATTATGTGCTGGCAGTGTACTTTTAGGTTATACGGTTGGACATCGCCAAGGGCTAACGGTAGTCGGTTTTGATGCAGATGCAGAACAGTTGGTAGAAGTTGTGAAGCAACAAAAAACAACGCTGGCTAATTTAAATAAAAGCTTAAATGCTGCTGTACAGGAACGAGATGTGGCTGTTTCGAACTCTAACGATTTGTTAGAGTCATTGAACAAAGCCAATGCTGAAAAATCACAAGTTGATGTGATGAGTGCGATTTATCGTGAAGTGTTAAAACAACGTGGCGGTTTGAGTTTAACCATTCAAAACTTGGCGGTTAAGCCATTACCAGAAAACGCTTATGAATATCAGCTTGATCTTATTCAAGTTAGCCCAAGACGTGCGACGGGTTCTGTTGAAATTCGTTTGATTAGTGGTACTGAGGTGTTAACAGTGCCAATGGCAGATGCGAATTATAACTTTACTGATTATGAGCGCTTGACTGGACGTTGGACCATGCCTAAGGGCTTTAATCCACAATTTATCGAAATCCGCCTAAATGGTGCCACGCCAGTGGTTAAACGCTTTAGTTGGTCACGTGGGCAAGCTGTAGACAGTGCAGCTGCGTTTGCAGCAGAGGTTCCTCAAGCTGCGGCTAATTCTCAATAAATCATAAGTATTTTGAAAAATATGCGAACTAATAAACGTCAAATGAGTTTAAATGAAGTGAAATCATCATTCCGTGATTCAGGATTTATAGATTGGCACTTGAGTATTCGTATAAGTAATTCAGAAGATCCAAACCATCCAGACCATGATCAAGCAGATGTTGCAGTACAAACTGCGCCACCTGAAGTGAAGCGACCACCGATGTATTCTGTCGTTTTATTGAACGATGATTACACTCCGATGGACTTTGTTATTGAAATTTTACAACAATACTTTGCTTTGAATCTTGACCAAGCCACTCAAGTAATGTTAACAGTACATTATGAAGGAAAAGGTGAAGCTGGTGTTTATCCAAGAGACATTGCGGAGACTAAAGCCAACCAAGTTAATAACTACGCTCGATCTCAAGGTCATCCATTGCTTTGTCAGATTGAGCCAAAAGAATAAGGGGGTTTCATGCTCAGTCGTCAATTAGAAGTTTCACTCCGTTTGGCTGTTAGCATGGCTCGTCAAAAGAGACATGAGTTTCTTACGGTTGAACATTTATTATTGGCTTTACTTGATAACGATTCAGCGGTAAATGCCTTAAAAGCATGCGGTGCTGAAATTATCAGTTTGCGCAAAGAGTTAGAGGAGTATGTAGAACAACATACCCCTAAACTAGGAGAAAACAACGACCAAGCCCCTCATCCAACTGAAAGTTTTGACCGTATCTTACAACGTGCAATTTTCCACGTTCAGTCAAGTGGCGGTGATCGCACAGTAGAGGGTGCAGATGTACTGGTTGCGATGTACTCTGAGCGAGATTCTTTTGCCGTTTATTTGCTAAAACGACATCAAATCAATCGTTTGACTTTAACCCAATATTTGTCACACGGTGCGCGTAAAGAAGAAATTCAAGTTGAAGAAGAATCTGATGATTTAGAAGGTGAATCAAATGCTTCAGCAAATGCTGGACCACTTGAACTTTATACTTTGAATTTGAATATTGAAGCGCAAAAAGGCAAAACTGATCCTTTAATTGGGCGTGAAAAAGAAATTGAACGAACTGCTCAAATTCTTTGCCGTCGCCGTAAAAACAACCCATTGCTTGTGGGTGATCCTGGTGTGGGTAAAACATCGATTGCTGAAGGTCTGGCATGGTTGATTGTGAATGGTAAAGCACCTAAGCCACTTGCGACTGCTGAAGTGTTTAGTTTAGACATCGGTGCATTGGTTGCAGGTACAAAATACCGTGGTGACTTTGAAAAACGCTTGAAACAGCTTCTCAATGCTTTGAAAAAGAAACCAGAAGCAATTTTATTTATTGATGAAATTCATATGATCATTGGTGCTGGCTCAAGTATGGGCAGTACCATGGACGCATCGAATTTAATCAAACCTGCGTTGGCGAATGGTAGTTTACGTTGTATTGGTTCAACCACTTTCCAAGAATATCGCCAAGTATTTGAAAAAGATCATGCACTATCACGTCGTTTCCAAAAAATTGATGTGAATGAGCCTTCTATTTCAGAGACAATTGATATTTTGCGTGGTTTGAAAAGCAAGTTTGAAGATTTCCATCATGTTAAATATGAAGATACTGCGCTAGTTTCAGCGGTTGAGTTGTCTGCTAAATTTATTAATGATCGTTTCTTGCCAGACAAGGCGATTGATGTGATTGATGAAGCTGGTGCACAGCGTCGTTTAAAAGCTGAACAAGATGATACCTTGATTACAGTTGAAAATATCGAAGATATTATTTCGAAGATTGCACGTATCCCGCCAAAAACAGTATCTAAAGATGATAAATCGGTACTTGAATATCTAGAGCGTGATCTTAAGCGTGTGGTATTTGGTCAAGATGAAGCGATTACAGCTTTGGCTTCTGCGATTAAACTGTCACGTGCAGGTTTGAAAGCGCCAGATAAACCAGTGGGTAGTTTTGTTTTTGCAGGTCCTACAGGTGTTGGTAAAACTGAAGTGACCAAGCAACTGGCAAAATTGTTGGGTGTAGAGCTTGTTCGTTTCGATATGTCTGAATATATGGAACGACATGCGGTTTCTCGTTTGATTGGTGCGCCTCCAGGTTATGTTGGTTATGATCAAGGTGGTTTACTGACTGACGCGATTCATAAGAATCCGCACTGTGTCTTGTTATTAGATGAAATTGAAAAAGCACATCCAGATGTCTTTAACTTGTTATTACAAGTCATGGATCATGGTGCTTTAACCGATAACAATGGACGTAAGTCTGATTTCCGTAATGTGATTATTGTATTGACTACCAATATCGGTGCTGAAAGTATTTCTCGTAACAGTATCGGTTTTACTGAGCAAGACAATAGTAATGACAATCAAGAAGCGATGAAACGTGCATTTGCACCAGAGTTCCGCAATCGTTTAGATGGTGTCATTCAGTTTAAAGCATTGCCTACCACAGTGATTGAGTCTGTTGTTGATAAATTCTTAACCGAACTCCAAGCGCAGTTAGATGATAAAAAAGTGGTACTGGAAGTTGATCAATCTGCTCGCGATTGGATGGCTGAGAATGGTTATGATCGTTTAATGGGTGCTCGCCCAATGCAACGTTTGATTCAAGAACATTTGAAGAAACCACTTGCTGAGATGATTCTATTTGGTGAGCTTGCAGATCATGGTGGTAACGTTGCTGTCTCTGTGAAGAAAGAAAATGGTAAGGCGGTAGGGCTTACATTAGAAGTCTTTGAAGATCAGACTGCTGAACCAGCATAGTTGTGAATGAGCTTTAAAATAATCCGCATTGATTGCGGGTTATTTTTTGAATTAGACGCTTATAAAATATCAATTTTCTTTAACCAAGCTAGGAATAATGCTGGCCATTGTGTTGTTTCAGTATTGGCTTTGCCTAAGCCCCAACCATGTCCACCATTTTTGAAAAGATGTAATTCATAAGTGATCTTGTGTTGCTGCAAAGCGGTTTGCATATTGAGACTATTCTGAACAGGTGAAATCGGATCATCAATGGCATGGGCTAAAAAGGTTGGAGGTGTATTCTGTTTGACTTGTAAATCTACTGAAAGCAAGATTTGTTTGGCTAAATCATGTTTTGATCCAAATAAGCTTTTATAAGCATGGGTATGATCTAGCGGCGCTTGCATACTAATGATTGGATAGAGTAGCGCCATAAAATTAGGCCGAGCGGAAATTTGATCAATCGGATCATTTAAACTCAAAAATTGTTGTTGCCATTGTGTCGCAATGATTCCAGCTAAATGCCCACCTGCGGAGAAACCCAGTACACCAATTTTGTCTGGATCAATGTTGAATTGATGTGCATGATAACGAATGACACGCAGGGCTCTTTGGCCATCTTGAAAGGGCGCAAGCAGATTATTGCCATCCTGATTAGGTAAGCGGTAGATTAATTCAAATACGGTAAATCCCTGTTCTTGTAAAAACTGTGCAGTTGGCGTGCTTTCTTTGGCCAATTCCTCTCTGGCATAACCCCCACCACTAATAACTAAAATAGCGATGTGATTGCTCTGTTTGGGGGAATATACGCGCAGTTGAGGAGAGGTGATATGCTCAATAGCACCATGCTTATTTATCGTATATTGTTCACTGGATGGTGCCAGTATTGCACTATTGGGCCACAGGGGAAGACTCAGTGTTGCTGCATCTACATTTTGGCTAAGCCAGAGGAAAATGAAGAAATTAAACACGAAATGATTTATTTTCATCCATAAAAAACCAAAAAAATGTAGATACTGATATTTTATCCTATTTTAAACAAGGCAAATTCATCAACATATTTTAAAAATGTATGCTTTTGTGGATGAGGCAAACAACAACTACAATTTATAGATAAAAGCTTAGTTGTTTTAGTATGCTCAAAATTTTATTACTTAGCTCGCGTGAAAATCACATATACTCTAACTTCATGATTATTCTTTGAGTATCAATGGACATTGCATTTACTAAAATTTTAACTACGATTTTATTATTTCTTGTCACAGCTGTTGCAGAAATTTTAGGTTGTTATTTTCCTTATTTGATTCTGAATCAAAATAAAAGCCATTGGTTATGGATACCTACCGTTTTAAGTTTGGCAGTATTTGTCTGGCTATTGACCTTGCACCCGGCTGCTTCAGGGCGTATTTATGCTGCATATGGCGGTATCTATATCTTTAGTGCACTGATGTGGCTGAAATTTGTCGATCAAGTCAGCCTAACTCGCTGGGATTTGTTTGGTGGATGTATTGTAATCATTGGGGCTTTGGTGATTATTCTGCAACCGCAAGGGTTGATTCGTTAAGTCTCCAACAGCATTATCCTGAAGTATCTTGTGTTGTTTCAAGCTGGCTGATCTTACATACTTTGGGAATTGCTTTACGGTATGCAGCATAATCCTGTTTATATTGTTTAAACCATTTCTGATATTCAGGATTTAGCCTTAAATTGGCAAGATTGGGCTCATTTTCAAATGAGGATGGTTCTGTATTGTTCTCATCAGAAAATTCTAATTGTTTTAAGTAGGACAATGCTCGATCCGTTTGACCAAGCAGCGCATAGAATTCAGCGAGAAATTCCTTTTCTCGCTGAGTTTGCTTACGATTCTTATTCACCACAGCTTCAATTTTAGCCTGATTATCACGCAACCATTTTTCAGCAAGTTTCGGGTCTTCACGATTGAGATATTTAAAATATTGTTGAGCTAAAATAATAAAATTTCCTGCATCGAACGCTTGATTGGGATCAGATAAATAGTGAAATAAAGGCTTTTTAAGTATATTGATGAGGCGTTTTTGCTCATTCTCATCACGATGATATTTCTGTAACAGCATCAGCTTGTCACTGAGTACAGCATAATAATTTTTCTCATACTCCTCATTGTCTGGTTGCAACTTCATTAAGGTCTCAAATAATTGTTCAGCCTTTAGCAAATAGTTTAGACGTGGCGTTGGGTCTATGTTTTTCCGATAATACACTGACATTTGTGCATAGAATAAACCTAAATTATTGATTGCGATTGTATCGTTAGGATCACGTTTTTTTAACGCAAAATACGTCTGCTCAGTAAATTCTTGAAAAGGCTGAGAGAGCGTGGTGCAGTGTTGTTCAAGCAAATATTCAGCATATCCAGAAGTCAGAATCGCATAGTTGTGTAAATAGACGGAATCGTTATATTCAATGTCTTTGGCTTTTAACAGTTTTTGCACATTGGGTTGGGCTTTCTGGATTTGAGCCTTAATCTGTGGTTCAAGTTTGGCAAGATTTTTGGTTGCTAATACTTGATCAGTTAAATCTTCTATGGCTTGAATCTCATCATCGTTGATATCTGCATAGATAATTGAAGCGTTGAGTGATAATAAAAAAATAACAATTTTAATTTTCATTGTTGATTCTGCGTTTATCTATTCTTTGAAATAATTGTATACAAGCCAAGGAAAAACATCAAAAGTTGTTCTATTGGAATTAAAAAAGCATCCAGTAAACTGAATGCTTTTTCTTTCTTAGCGGTCATCCATGACTATTGAATAGGTGGATGCTGTAATTGGTTTAACTCTTTTTTACTGAAACCTCTAGAGATAAGTACCTTTTTAATCCCAGTAATTACATCCTGATCTGTCGCTTTCATCAACGCTGATAAAAGTTGATCATTGGATTTACAAGAGCAATCATTTTCAACACATGCAATTTGATTTTTATGTTCATTTTGCAATGTATCTTCAGCCGTAAACAGCTTTTGCCAAAAACTCATAGAGCCTTCATACACAACCTAACATAGTTCGAAATATAGCCGTTTTTTAATAAAATACAAGATCTGAGCGAAATAGATGGTCGAGTTATAGGCTGATTTTTTCGATGATTTGATATGTTTTAAACGGTTTGTTAAAAGGCCATGTTTTAAATGATTTATAACTTAATGATATATCAATAAATAATTTAAAGAAATAACTGCCACACTAATTTACATGGCAGTCTAATCTTGTAATAAATTGTTTAAATTTTTTCGAGAAGAACCCCAGATTCTACATGATGGGTGTAGGGGAATTGATCAAACATCGCAAATTTCACAATTTTATGAGTTTTAAGCAAGGTTTTTAAATTGTCGTGTAATGTATCTGGATTGCATGAAATATAAAGAATACGTTGAAAACCTTGCAATAGCATTAACGTATCGTCATCAATCCCTGCACGTGGTGGATCAACAAAAACTGTATCAAACTCATAGCCCTGAATGTCTATTTCTGCTTCTTGTAAACGGCGGAATTCACGTTCTCCGTTATAGGCCTGAGTAAATTCTTCTGCTGACAGGCGTGCAACTTGAATATTGTCGATCTGATTCTGTTGAATATTCCACTGTGCCGCATAGACCGAAGATTTCGCTAATTCAGTTGCCAAAACACGGTTAAAACTCAAGGATAAGGGAAGGGTAAAGTTACCATTACCACAGTACAATTCGAGTAGGTCTTTATTTTCACCCTCTACTGACTGACACGCCCATTGCAACATTTTTTGGCAAACTTGTGCATTGGGTTGAGTAAAGCTACTTTCAATTTGCTTATATTGAAATTTACGCTCAAAGACTTGTAATTCTTCAACAACAAATTCATCGGTTAAGACAACTTTTTGTCCGCGACTGCGACCAATAATTTTAACATTCAGCTTATCAGCCAATTGTTTTGCTAAAACTTCCCATTCTTCACTCAGTGGCGCACGGTAAATCAATGAAACCAGCATTTCGCCCTTGAGCGTTGCTAGAAAATGCACTTCAAAAAGCCGTTTTGATAAGATTGAATTGGCTTTTAGCTCAGCCAATAAAACTGGCATAAGCTGATTTATACTTTGATCTGCGATCGGAAATTCATCGATACGAGCAACGGTTTTCTGTTGATTTTCATCTCGTTCAAACATGGCATAGAACATATCATCGTCAGTATGCCAAATTCGGAATTCTGCACGCATACGGAAGTTTTGTTCAGGTGAAGCAAATACTTCTAACGAAGGTGGATTAAATTCTGCGAATTGAGTTTGGATTCGTTCAATTTTGGCATCAAGCTGTTGTTGATAAGATGAAGTCATATAAATCAGAAAAACATTGGAATTAAGCAGTAGCGATGGTATCAAAAATAGCACCAGATGGACACCAGATTGCAGTCCATCTTTGTCAATTTATTTAGATCGGCTTGTCTATTGAAATAATCCTAGGATTCTTTAATCAAAGTGACGATGAAGATAAGTTACTCAACACTTACTTAAGTGCTTAACCAAATAGTCAATAAAGACTCTTACCGCAGGAAGTAAGCCTCGGCGAGAAGGGTAAACAGCGTGAAAGATCCCGTGTGGTGCTTTCCATTCAGGTAAGACACGAACCAATTCGCCTGTGGCGACAAAATCATTAGCAATCGTATCTGGAAGTAAGGCAATACCACAATTTTGGCTGGCTAATTTTGCCAGCATCATTAAATCCGACCCCATGAGTATCGGGTTAACTTTAATTTTTTTCTGTTGATTTTCACTATCATGTAACACCATTTGTTGATCTAAGTGCTCATCAACCATACTTAAAATTCGGTGTTCAGATAAATCTTCTGGTTTTTTGAGCATACCAAATTCATTTAAATAGGCTTGGCTTGCAAGAAGGTGCTGTTCAATATGTCCAAACTTTCTCAGCACTAAGCTCGGGTCATCGTCCAGATTTGCGCGCACACGCAAGGCAACATCAAAACCTTCATTGATGATATCTACTCGGCGATTACTGACTAAAAGTTGTACTCTGATTTCAGGATAAGTTTTTAAAAAGTCAGGAAGGATTTTGGACAATTCACTTTGCGCAACGGTCACAGGTACACTGACTTTAATCACACCACGTGGTTGTTCACTGAGATGATCAACCAGATCATGCGCTGATTGTGCTGCATTCATCATCACTTGGGCATGGCGGTAAATATTCATGCCAATGTCTGTAACTGCGAAATGACGTGAACTTCGTTGAATTAAACGAACCCCTAATTTTTCTTCTAAATTATATACACGGCGACTGAGCTTGGATTTAGGAATATCCGTTGCACGTTCAGCCGCACTAAATCCCCCATGCTCTACAACCAAACCAAAGCAGTAAAAGTCATCCAAATCAGTGAGCATAAATACATTCCATAATTGCAACAATGACGCACTATTAAACTTAATTGTTGCATCAAGTCAACTTGTTAATTGTGAAAATTTTCTAAGATTAGGCATTGCCTGTCATGAGAATATTTTGAACTTGCTTATATTCTTCTAATCTTAAAAGGTCTTTAGTGGTCGGATGTGGAATACGGGTGATATCCATGTTATCAGCAACATCTGCCAGTTTTACCACACGTGCAATTGGATTTTTTACTGCACGGTAGGCGGCTTCGATTCTAGATTCACCTTCTTTTTTGGTCAAGGCAACAACGGCATCGACAATTTCTTGACTAAAGCCAAGTGAGATTAAATCGACCACAGTGGTGTCGGTATCTTCTAAGATGTCGTGTAATACAGCAACAATCTGTTGATTGGGTGTTTTAACTTTGAACATCAACCTCAGAGGGTGAAAAATATAAGGCTGTTGCGCTTTATCTTTTTGGCCTGCGTGTTTACGAGCTGCTAAAGCAATCGCTTTTTCAATCGTTGACATAATATCCTTAGCTTTGTTTCGTGTATTTATAAAATATGAAAAGCAATTTTAGATTTATCTAAAACGAGTGTTTAATTTCCCTAACTCGTTTAAAATACAATTTTATTCTGTTCCAAAGCGTATGCCATTTCAACTGATCACTTTAGAAAATTCTCAAGAAAATGTTACATGCCCACATTGCCAACATGCGGTCATTGATTGGAATGAAGAACAATATCTACAACCGTGTATACATACCTTGTTTATTGCGATGGATTTGGGCTTTGAATATATTTCAGATGAATTTGAAGCGACCATGCCCCGTAGCGTCGATGAAATCCATGCTCATGATGATCAGGGATTGAATATTTTCAATGAATTATCTGAGAGTAATTATCCTGATTATCTGATTTATAAAACAAGCTTAGGTGTTGTAGGGGATCAAGATTTTTATCGTTATATTGGATTTAGCGCTTAAATTTTAAGATCGGTAGTCATTCATTTGTTTTTTAGCCTACTCTTATTAAAGATACTGTATAGGTATTAAAAATGGCGGAGTAGGCTTGTATTTTCTGTTGTAGGTGCTGTTCTTTTCATCTCCTACAAGCTGAGTTTTTTCATCACAATATAGAAGCTAAACTGCATTCTATAAATCTTCAACAAACTATTGTTTAACTTGAAATCGCGTTATTTTAAAAAAGTACTTTGTGATTGTTCAACTTCTGCCAATAACCATTCAACAAATTTAGCAATGAGAGGTGTTTGCTGTTGTTCTGCATAGACAAAATAATAGGCACGTGAACCTTTTAGCTTAATTTCTGAGGCGATAATTAAATCACCTGAGCGCAGTTCTTTTTCCAGTAGTTTTTGTGGAATAAGCGCAACCCCCATATGATGTATGGCTGCCACCGCAAGCATCGAAAATAATTCATGCCGTTGTCCTTCTAATGCAAAAGGATGCTCATAACCAGAAACTTCAAACCACTCTTTCCAAATATAGGGGCGTGTGGTTTGTTGGAGTAAGGGCAGCGTGGCAATCTCTTCCGCCGTTAAGCTTCGACGTAAATCTCCGGAAGGCCCTCTTAGCTCTGGAAAATGCTTAAAAATTAACTCAGCAGAACACACAGGAACAACATCTTCATTCATTAAATAGTGGACTTTTGCACCCGGCCAATTTTCAATTTGTGCAGGTGTACCTGTATATATTGCTGCATCAAAAATATGCTCACTGAATAAAAAGGGTTTGGTACTGGTCTCTAAATGAATGGTAATTTCAGGGTATATTTCATTGAACTTATACAGTCGGGGTAACAGCCAGCGTGTTGCAAATGTCGGTACAACCCCTAATTTTAGCGTACCGCCTAAACCTTTATGGCTCATTAAATCGAGTGTGCTTTGCTCAATACCCAATAAATGAGCTTTGATGTTTTTATAATAATGTTCACCCGCTTGTGTTAATTCAACGCCATGCCGTGTTCTGTTAAATAGATTGAGTCCTAAAAAATCTTCGAGTTGTTGTACTTGGCGAGAGATGGCACTTTGAGTAAGATGCAGCTCTTGAGCTGCAAAGGTATAGCTTAGATGCTTGGCAGCCGCTTCAAAACATATCAATGATTGTAATGAGGGAATCATTCTACGCATATTCATTCCTTGAATATCAAAGTTTAGTTAAGACTAAATTTAATCTATTCATATCTAGCAAACAGAACTTAAAGCAAAGCAGATGTATGTAATGAATCTTCCATCAAACCACTTGGTTTTACCTCGAATGAAAATTTATAAGAGGATGTAAAGATGATAAAAATCTGTTAAAAAGCCTCGTTTAATACCCGCATACTTGAACCGTAGTCATTGAGCGAGCCATATTATAAAAACACAAGATATGCGTAAATGGAATATCTGAGTGAGAATTAATCGTTTGAAAGTATGAATTTTCACACCTAACATCACTACTAAGACAACAAGATATGTTCAGCAAAGGATGCTATGAATCAAATGGTTAATTCTACAAAAACGGCACGTGTTCAATTTAACTGGCAAGATCCATTTTTATTGGAACAGCAACTTACTTCTGAAGAACGCATGATTCGTGATGCTGCTTATGCCTATTCACAAGACAAACTGATGCCAAGAGTTTTGGAACAATTCCGCCATGAAAAAACAGATGCTTCTATTTTTCGTGAAATGGGTGAGTTAGGTTTGCTGGGGCCGACAATCCCTGAAGAATACGGTGGTGCAGGTCTAAACTATGTCAGTTACGGTCTTATTGCCCGTGAAATTGAACGCGTAGATTCGGGTTATCGTTCAATGGCAAGTGTACAAAGCTCATTGGTGATGGTGCCTATCAATGAATTTGGTTCTGAAGAGCAAAAACAAAAGTACTTACCTAAATTAGCTACTGGCGAGTTTATTGGATGTTTCGGTTTAACAGAACCTGATCATGGTTCAGATCCAGGCAGTATGATCACCCGTGCCAAAAAGGTCGAAGGTGGTTATCGTCTAACTGGCGCAAAAATGTGGATTACCAATAGTCCAATCGCTGATGTATTTGTGGTCTGGGCCAAAGAAGTTTCTGCTGAAGGCAATGTCGGTGAAATTCGTGGCTTTATCCTAGAAAAAGGTTGGGAAGGACTTTCTGCGCCTGCGATTCATGGCAAAGTCGGTTTGCGTGCATCGATTACTGGTGAAATTGTGATGGACAATGTTTTTGTTCCTGAAGAAAATGCATTTCCCGAAATTCGTGGTTTGCGTGGACCATTTACTTGTTTAAATAGTGCACGTTATGGTATTGCATGGGGCGCGATGGGGGCGGCAGAGTTTTGCTGGCACACCGCACATCAATATACGATGGATCGTAAACAATTTGGACGCCCACTGGCTGCGAATCAATTGGTGCAAAAGAAACTTGCAGATATGCAAACTGAAATTGCTTTAGGGCTGCAGATCGCATTACGTTTTGGTCGTATGAAAGATGAAGGTATTGCTTCTGTTGAAGGCACTTCACTGATTAAACGCAACAATTGTGGTAAAGCTTTAGATATTGCGCGTGTTGCTCGTGACATGATGGGTGGCAATGGCATCAGTGATGAATTCGGTGTTGCTCGCCATCTGGTCAATCTGGAAGTGGTCAACACCTATGAAGGTACCCATGATGTACATGCCTTAATTCTCGGGCGTGCACAAACTGGTATTGCTGCCTTTAGTAACTAAAATCCACTGTTTTAAAACAGGGATGCTTAAATCTAGCTAGCATCCCTTGTAGGATTTTTTGCCTTAAATTTTATAAAAACTAAGGTAAAAATAAATCAATGATAAAAGGATTCATCGTGAAAAATATCTGATTATTCTTTTAACTCTGATACTTAACTCTAGATTGATGCAATAAAAATAACAAAGAAATAAGTAGAGAGAAAGATAAAAAGTGACCGATGACTCATTTGGGAAAATGAGGTAGAGGAAAAATGAACAATGATGTTCGATCAGTTACAACTTCAACAAAATTATCCATGCCATCCAATATTGGAACCTTTGAAAAAATAGGCCCAAATACTTGGAAATGGGCACTTTTATTCGCCTATTTCGCTATGGTCGTCGATGGCGTAGATATCATGTTGTTGTCCTATAGCTTAACCAGTTTAAAGGGTGAGTTTGCATTATCTACTTTTCAGGCTGGCGCCTTAGGCAGTGCCTCTCTGGCAGGTATGGGGATTGGTGGGATTCTAGGTGGATGGGCATGTGATAAGTTTGGCCGCGTACGTACCATTGCCAATTCTGTATCGTTTTTCTCAGTTGCAACATGTTTGTTAGGCTTTACCCAAAGTTTTGAACAATTTATGGCATTACGATTTATTGGTGCACTAGGGATTGGGGCGCTTTATATGGCATGCAATACCCTTATGGCTGAATATGTTCCTACAACGTATAGAACTACGGTATTGGGTACATTACAAACAGGGCAAACCGTTGGATATATTGTTGCTACATTATTAGCTGGTGCGATTATTCCTGATCATGGTTGGCGAGTCTTGTTTTTTATCACGGTTATTCCAGCATTTATCAATATTTTCTTGCAACGCTTTGTACCTGAACCAAAGTCTTGGCAGCTCAACAAAATCAATCAACTTCAAGGCAAAAAACCAGTTGAAGCTACAGTTCCCGAGAAAGCAAAAAGTGGCAGTATTTATAAACAAATTTTTGCCAACTTTAAGCACCGTAAAATGTTTTTATTGTGGATGACTACGGCCTTCTTCTTACAATTTGGTTACTACGGAATCAACAATTGGATGCCAAGTTATCTAGAAACAGAAGTGCATATGAACTTTAAAAACATGACCAGCTATATGGTGGGTTCATATACAGCAATGATTCTAGGCAAGATCTTAGCGGGATATTTGGCAGATAAATTTAATCGTCGTGCGGTATTTGTGTTCGGTACTATAGCCAGCGCTGTCTTCTTACCTGTGATTATTATCTTTAATACACCAGACAATATTTTGTACTTATTGATCACTTTTGGTTTCTTATATGGCATCCCTTATGGTGTAAATGCGACCTATATGGCGGAATCATTTTCTACCGATGTCCGAGGTACAGCAATTGGTGGTGCATATAACATTGGGCGAGTAGGCGCTGCAATTGCCCCAGCAACCATTGGTTTTCTTGCTTCGGGAGGTACATTTATGACGGCATTTATCGTGATGGGCGCAGCTTATTTTGTTGCAGGAGTATTACCTGGCTTATTTATCAAAGATCGTCAATATGATCCCCAACAACAATAGTCAACGCTTGTTTAGACAGATTCAGTAAATCGTAAAATTGAGGAGTATTCACTTACTCCTTACATAGAGGTAAACATATGGGTGCATTACAAGGAATTCGAGTTTTAGATCTGAGTCGAGTACTGGCAGGTCCGTGGTGTGGACAAGTTCTTGCAGATCTAGGCGCCGAAGTGATTAAGATTGAACGCCCTAAAGTTGGTGATGATACCCGTATGTGGGGCCCGCCGTGGATGCTTGATCAACAGGGTAGAGCGACGCGAGAATCTGGATATTACCAATCTGCGAATCGCAATAAATCCTCAGTGGCAATTGATATGGCAACGCAGGATGGGCAGCAATTATTACAACACATGGTGAAAACCGCAGATATTGTGATTGAAAACTTTAAAGCAGGTGCATTGAAAAAATATGGATTGGATTATGAAACCCTCAAGCATATTAATCCAAAATTGATCTATTGCTCTATCACTGGTTTTGGTCAAGATGGGCCGCGTGCAGAAGAACCGGGTTATGACTTTATTATTCAAGGTATGTCTGGCTTGATGAGTATTACTGGTGAAAAAGAAGGTGAGTTAGGGGCAAGTTCACAAAAAGTTGGTGTGGCAGTGGTTGATATTCAGACTGGGCTATATGCAACAATTGCGATTCAGGCGGCACTGATTTCTCGACAGCAAACAGGTGTTGGACAATATATTGATATGTCTTTGTTAGATGTACAGGTTGCTGGACTCGCCAACCAAGGTATGAACTATTTAAGTTCAGGTATCGCACCTCAACGAATGGGTAATCATCATCCCAATATTGTGCCTTATCAGACTTTTAAAGCGCAAGATAAGGAGTTTATTCTGGCCTGTGGCAATGATAAACAATTTAAAGATTTATGTATTGCCATTGGAAAACCTGAATTGTTAGATCAATCAAACTATCTTCGTAATCAAGATCGGGTGAAATATCGTCAAGAATTGGTTGCTTTGTTGTCTGAATATTTTTTATCAAATACCGCGAAGCATTGGGTCGATGCAATTCATGCGGTGAAAGTACCTGTTGGCGTGATTAATTCAGTTGCAGATGCTTTAGATGAACCCCAAATTCAATATCGTAAAATGGTGGTCAATATTCCGCATACAGATAATCCTGATTTTAATGTGATTGGTTCACCGATTAAAATGACAGGAACACCTGTTGAATATCGTAATGCGCCACCACGCTTAGGAGAACATACCAAAGCGATTTTAGAAGAATTTTGTTCAGATGAAGAATTGTTACAGTTAAAGCAACAAGGGGTTATTGAGGGTATTGGCTTATAGTTGGCTGATTTTAAAAAATATTGAAATCAACGCATAGGATCAATCAAAGTTATGACTTAATTACGATACTTCAATGCCGCATTAATCATCCAAACCCTCCTTTCAAAAAAAAGGGGGGTGAGTCATTGAAAATAACAATATGAAAGAATTACGCTGTAGTGGGAATAATCCGTTGTTGCATCAACACCTGTTGGGCAATATAAGGTTTTTCATCATCTTTGGGTTGAACTGCATGCCATTGATCATTGGCATCGAGTTCCCAAGCACGAATATTGTCCTTTAAATAACTGAGCAGCCCATATTCAATAATCTGTTTTTTAAGCTTTTTATCTTCAATTGGAAAGCAAGTTTCGACCCGAGAAAATAAGTTTCGACCCATCCAGTCAGCACTTGCGCAGTATAAGTCCTCATTGGCATCATTATAAAAATAATAAACACGAGTATGTTCTAGGAAGCGCCCGACAATAGAACGAACTTTAATATTTTCAGAAAGCCCTTCAATTTGTGGTCTTAAACAACAGATTGAACGGATAATCAGCTCTATTTTAACCCCAGCTTGTGATGCTTTATACAAAGCTGTAATGAGCTTAGGTTCAGTCAATGCATTGACTTTAATGATGATACGGGCTTTTTTACCCGCTTTTGCATGTGCTGTTTCTTGCTCAATCAAATGTAACAGCTGAGAGTGTAAGGTGAAGGGAGCATGAAAGAGTTTTTTTAACTTTAACAATTTACCCATACCTGTCAGCTCTTGGAAGATCTTATGTACATCTTCACAAATTTCATCATTTGTAGTCAGTAAACCATAGTCGGTATACATCCGTGCATTTCCAGCATGGTAGTTGCCTGTGCCAAGGTGTACATAACGTTTGAGTTTATCGACTTCACGTCGCACAACTAAAATCATTTTGGCATGGGTTTTATAACCGACAATACCATACACCACAACTGCGCCAGCTTCTTGTAGAAGATTTGCGACGATAATATTTGACTCTTCATCAAAGCG
Organism: Acinetobacter sp. GW821-FHT01C12; assembly: GCF_059422625.1. NCBI lineage: Bacteria > Pseudomonadati > Pseudomonadota > Gammaproteobacteria > Moraxellales > Moraxellaceae > Acinetobacter > Acinetobacter sp. GW821-FHT01C12. Next base: position 546,000 of record NZ_JBWKXD010000001.1, on the reverse strand, counting down.
CGCACGTAATTCGATAATCGCTGTAACTTCTTTCCCATTGCGAGCAGCTTCTGCCAGCACTTGTACAATTTCTGAGTCTGGGCCACTACGATATAAGGTTTGTTTAATTGCTAAAACATTGGGGTCTTTTGCCGCTTCTTTGAGTAGATTGATAACGGGCTGGAAAGAATCAAATGGATGATGTAATAGCAAATCTTGCTTGCTTAATATTTCAAATATTTTATTTGAATTTCTTAAGGCTTTGGGAATAACGGCTTGATAAGGCTTAAACCTTAATTCTGGAATATCAAAATCAGTAATCAGACGTGTTAAATTGACAGGACCATTCACTTGATAAAGATGCTGTGGATCTAAATCAAATTGTTCTAGTAAATAATCATTAATTGAATTTGGGCAATTATCTGCGATTTCTAAACGAACTGCACGACCAAAACGACGTGAAGATAATTCATCTTTCAATGCGACTGCCAAATCATCGACATCTTCTGCCAAAGTTAAGTCAGCATTACGGGTAACACGGAATTGATAGCATCCTGTTGCTGTCATGCCGGGGAATAAATCACTGATATGCTGTTGGATAATCGCTGACAATAAAATGTAATGTTCTGCGCCGTCTGTGAGCTCGTTTGGTAAGCGTACAACACGTGGTAAGGAACGAGGTGCGGGTACAATGGCCAGTTCAATCTGGCGACCAAAAGCATCTTTTCCTTCTAAGGTGACAATAAAGTTTAAACTTTTATTGACCAAGCGTGGGAAAGGATGAGCAGGATCTAAGCTAATTGGTGTTACAACAGGTTGTACTTGTTTAAAAAAGTAATTTTTAATCCATTCGGCGTGTTTTTCTAAAATATCATTATATTGGATGAATTTGACGCCATAGTTTTCTAACTCAGGCAATAAAACATGATTTAAGGTGTCGTATTGCTCTTGAATCGCAAGATGTGCGTTATGTGAAATTTGCTCAAGAATGACTTCGTTTGGAATACCATCTGGCGCTGTGGTAATGGTTTTGAAGTCCAGTTGTTTCATTAATCCAGCGACACGAATTTCAAAAAACTCATCTAAATTACGTGAAAAAATAATGAGAAAATTCAACCGTTCAAGCAAAGGATGAGTTTCATCTTTTGCTTGGGCTAACACACGTTTATGAAATTCCAGTAAGGAAATTTCACGATTAATATAGCTGCTAGAGCTATGTTGAAATTCAGGCGTGGTTAAACTTTTTGAAGCGGGCATGATCTGCGTCATTTGAAACTGTCTTAACGACCTTGAAGGGCATAGTAAGTATTCTACATGACAAAATTGTTACAGATAGTTAAAATTTTGAAAATTGTCTTAATCTTAAACGATTAAAAAATATTAATTTTTTAATCGTTAGATCAACTTGAAAAAAAACGAATCTGCTTAGACAAAATGTGAACTGATAGAATGCACCAAGACAATATTATTACAAATTAAAATTTGCATTGCTCATTTTTGAGTTTTAGCTCATATGCTTTCTGTTCAGACATCAGTTTTATTTTTACATAATAAGGATTTTGGCGTTGGAATTCATTTTCAAAAAGTAAATGACAATTTTCAAGCATTCCTTCCATCAAAAGTTGCTGAGTTTTTTCTTTACCCATGCTATTGGAAAACTGATTAAAATCTTTAGATGTAATTAAACCTTGCAAATCAACATGATCATGATACATATGAATTTTCTCAATCACAGTGTTTTGGTCGACTTGTACAGGAAGCACGCGAGAGTCTTCTTCACTTAACGCCGTTAAAACATCATCTAAATTTTGTTGATCTATAATTTTATAATCCTGTCTAATCAAATTCTTTTGAATCAAATAATCATCTAATTCAGTTGCATAACTACTTTGAGAAATGAGCATGTACACTGAGATTACGAATAAAGGAATTATTTTAAATTTCATTTGAATTATACAAATATTAAAAATATGGATTTTATTATACTGAAACAAAAAATAAGCACCATAGTTGGTGCTTATTTATCTTAAAACAAAACAAATTAGTCTTTGTTTAAATTTTCATTGATTAAAAATTCAACCAAGGCTTTTTGTGCGTGTAGGCGATTTTCTGCTTCATCCCAAACCACAGCGTTTTTGTGATCCAGCATATTTTCAGAAACTTCTTCACCGCGATGTGCAGGTAGGCAATGCATAAATAGACAATCTGGATGTGCTAAATCCATTAATTTTTCATTCACTTGATACGCAGCAAACGCTTTTTCACGAATTTTTTGTTCTTCTTCTTGGCCCATACTTGCCCAAACATCTGTCACGATCAGATCTGCATTGACCGCTGCATCTTCTGCTGATTCAAAAAGTTCTACGCAATGTGCAAATTCTGAAAGAAATTCAGGTTTTGGTTCATAACCTTTTGGTGACGCGATTTTTAACTTAAAGCCCCACATATGCGCAGCTTCAATATATGAATTACACATATTGTTGCCATCGCCAATCCAAGCCACAGTTTTGCCATTGATCGAACCACGATGTTCAACAAATGTTTGTACATCCGCAAGTAGCTGGCAAGGGTGGTGGTCATCAGTTAATGCATTGATAACTGGGACTGTTGAATATTCAGCAAAACGTTCAACAATATCATGACCAAATGTACGAATCATCACGATATCAAGCATGCTCGATATCACACGTGCAGAATCTTCAATTGGCTCACCACGACCCAATTGAGTATCGCGTGATGAAAGGAAAATTGCACTGCCTCCAAATTGGCTCATACCAGCTTCGAAAGATACACGAGTACGGGTACTCGACTTTTCAAAAATCATCCCCATGACTTTTCCAACAAAGGGTTGAAATACTTCGTTGTTGTGTTGTTTTCGCTTTAACTCTTGAGCACGTTCAATGATACGGTTAAGTTCAGCAGTGGATAAATCACGTAAAGTAAGAAAATGTCGTAGAGCCATGGTTACTCCACAATAATTGTTTAGTCAAAACCAATAGGGAAATTGACCAACAATTCATTGTTGGTGGTTGATGAAAATAAAAAGGAGAATCAGCTAATATACTATATGAATATGAAAACGCAAAAAAATTAGACCTTTTGATGGCCCTCTAAGAAGCGATCTACACAATAACTTACGCAATTGAATATTTCTTGATCAGATTCTTTGATTTCAATCCCCATTAAAATTCGCCATTCCAAATTTCTAAGAATTCCAAAATAAAATTGTGCTGAAAATAAAGGATTTGCACAGGTTAATATTTGATTTTCTACACAACGTTCCAAGGCGCATGCAATAGAGTGTTGTACTTGCTTTGGTCCTTTTTCATGAATATAGACGGCCAATTGAGGGTCTTTTTGTGAACGTTCTAGTACCAAGCGTATAAAGGCAATATTTTCAGGAATGATCATATGCTTATAAAAGTTAATCAAGGTATTGATCAAATATGCTCTGAGCTCATTCAACGCGGGGTTAAATGGAATGCAGATATCTTTAAAGAATAAATCACGACGATAGTCACAGATCGCTGTAAATAGACCTTCTTTACTACCAAAATATTTGTAAATCGAGGCTTTTGATCCGCCTGCATGATTCACGATGTCATCTAAAGATACCGCATCATAACCGTGCTCTAAAAAAAGATCGTTTGCACTAATCAGTAATGCCAAGCGACGTTCATGCCCACGTTTAGTTTGTGGAAAATCACATCCTGTAGCTTCAACTTGTGCTAAATCTTCGTTCATAAATTACTGAGGAAAAATGGGTTGTCACTATTATATCAAAGATGTCAATAAATTTCTTAGCAAACGTGCTATTGGAAAAAATGATTAAAAAAAGTGCATAAAAATGAAAAAATGAATCAAAATTCATTTTTCTTTGACTAAAGTTTTAGAGTAATATACCTAAATGGTCATATGCGAAATATAAATTATGGCTATACTCAAAACTCAATAAACAAGTGACCACTGTGGAAGGGAATATGACACAACAGACGTCTGCAGGCTTAAGATTTAGACAAGCTCTAGAAGTGGAAAAACCATTACAAATCATTGGTACAGTCAACGCTTATGCAGCGATGATGGCGAAACAGGTGGGTTATAAAGCCATCTATCTTTCAGGTGCTGGTGTGGCAAACTATTCTTATGGTTTACCTGATTTAGGGATGACCAGCTTAGACAACGTATTGGAAGATGTTCGTCGTATTACAGAACGTGTAGATACACCATTACTTGTTGATATCGATACAGGTTGGGGTGGTGCATTTAATATTGCACGTACAATTAAACAAATGATTAGTGCGGGTGCGGCAGCTGTCCATATTGAGGATCAAGTTGCACAAAAACGTTGTGGTCATCGTCCAAATAAAGAAATTGTTTCTCAACAAGAAATGGTTGATCGCATTAAAGCAGCAGTTGATGCAAAAACAGATTCGAACTTTGTTGTGATGGCACGTACAGATGCATTGCAAAAAGAAGGTTTGCAAGCCGTGATTGATCGTGCCTGTGCATGTGTCGAAGCTGGCGCAGATGCGATCTTTGCTGAAGCAATGACTGACATTACCATGTATAAAACAGTCTGTGATGCAGTAGGTGTTCCTGTTCTTGCAAATATTACAGAGTTTGGTGATACACCTTATTACACCACCCAAGAGTTAGCTGAACAGGGCATCAGCATGGTGCTATATCCATTGTCTGCAACACGTGCAATGCAAAAAGCAGCCCTCGAAGTTTTTCGTTCAATTCGTGAAAATGGTACACAAGTTAATGTACTGGATAGCATGCAACAACGAAAAGAACTTTACGAATTCCTTGATTATCACACTTTCGAAAACACCCTAGACAAACTGTTCACGCAGGAGAAATAATAAAATGGCTGAAGGAAAAGTACTTACAGGCGCTGGATTGCGCGGTCAAGTTGCAGGTAAAACAGCACTTTCTACAGTAGGTAAGAGTGGCGCAGGCTTAACTTATCGTGGTTATGATGTGCAAGACCTTGCGGAAAATTGCCAATTTGAAGAAGTTGCATACCTTATTTTCTTTGGTGAATTGCCTACAGCAGAACAGTTGGCGACATATAAAGCCAAATTAAAATCACTTCGCCAGTTACCGCAAGCTTTAAAAGAAGTGTTGGAACGTATTCCTGCTGATTCACATCCAATGGATGTGATGCGTACAGGGGTTTCAATGTTAGGAAATCTGGAAACTGAAAAATCATTTGATCAACAGCAAGATGTGGCAGATCGTATTCTTGCAACTTTGCCAGCGATCATTTGTTATTGGTACCGTTTTAGTCATGATGGTGTACGTATTGAAGAAAATACCGATGACGATTCAATCGGTGCACAATTCTTGCATTTACTACGTGGCGAAAAGCCAAATGAATTACATGAACAAGTAATGAATGTTTCATTAATTCTTTATGCTGAGCATGAGTTTAACGCGTCAACATTTACTGCACGTGTATGCGCTTCAACATTGTCTGATATGCACTCGTGTATTACTGGCGCAATTGGTTCACTACGTGGACCTTTGCATGGTGGCGCAAATGAAGCTGCGATGGAAATGATTGAAAACTGGACATCTCCAGAACAAGCCGAACGTGAAATGCTGGGTAAACTTGAACGTAAAGAAAAGATCATGGGCTTTGGTCATGCGATCTATAAAGACAATGACCCGCGTAATGGCATCATCAAAATTTGGGCTGAGCGTTTAGCAAAAGATGTTGGTGATACAGTGCTTTACCCAGTATCAGTACGTTGTGAAGAAGTGATGTGGCGTGAGAAGAAATTGTTTTGTAATGCAGATTTCTTCCATGCATCTGCATATCATTTCATGGATATTGCAACAAAATTATTCACACCAATCTTTGTGATGTCTCGCGTTACGGGTTGGGCAGCGCATGTAATGGAACAACGTGCTGACAATCGTATTATCCGTCCAAGCGCAGATTATACTGGTCCAGAACTCCGCAAAGTTGTACCGATCACTGAGCGCTCAGCGGCGTAATGCATTGATCAAGATTGATAAAAGCAGTAAAAATAAAGCCTCCTAAGAGGCTTTATTTATTGGGGAAGTTGACCGGTAGGAAATAAAACAACAGCTTCTTCACGGCTATATCCTTCATCAAAAGGTAAGCTGAGTGATTCAAAAGTAATCAGTGCACCTTTATGTTTTGGCAGTTCAAAAGCCTGTTTAAGTTTAATTTCTGGACTGTAACTGGTTAAATTCTGTTGAAAACTTTGATATTGCGGACTGGATATTGTAAATATCGAGGCATAAATTGTTTTAAATGAGTCAGAGCTTTCAGTATCAGAAGGTCTTTGTTCGAGTAGATTAACTTTAAAGTCTTGAAGCGCGATTTTTTTAAGCGGTTTAAGCTGAGTCTTTATGTTTGAAAGTTTTTGCTGAAAGCTTTGTTGATCTGTAATACCTGTAAAATTTTCATCGTATTTGAGCAGATCATAGCGTTTTTCACTCAGTGAATAGCGATAAACTCTTGGAATGTCATAGCTTGCTGAGTTTTCAAGAATTAAAACCGCTTTTTTATCTGAATCATAGCCGAGGACTTCAAGTGAAATATTGCTATCACTTTTTGCAAAAGCGAGAGCGCTAAAACTGAATAAGAGCGTTGATGTGATTGTTTTTAACACGATTTATCCTCATTATTTTATTGGTAAGAGCAAAACAGCATCTTCAACATCATAGCCTGTTTCTTCTGGAATGCCGAAATATTTAACCACAATCAGCCGCTTATTCTGATTTGGTACGACATAGTTCTGAGTGATTTTTATTGTTTTAGCATACTGTACAGCTTGTTGGTTTTTGCTTTTTAAAGCAGCTGTTGTAACTTTGTATATGGTTTTATATTGAGGAATCTTTTGGGATTGATCATGCCAAGCAGGGACGTAATGAGTTTGACTTTGCACCACTTGAATTTTTGCTGTATTGGCATTTCCTATAAGTAACGGTGTTAAACGCTTTTTAATTTTATTTAGGTCTTTTTTAAACTGGATAGCATCTTGATCATAGTCAATTTGATGCGTTTTGGGATTGATATATAACGATTGTACTTCAATCAACTTGTCAGGTGTTTTACTGCTGAGCTGATAATAGTATAACTGTGGCAAGCGCCCACGCTCATCTTCATAGTGTCGTAACAGATAAAGTTTTTGTTGTTTTGCTTCATAACCCAATACTTCTATTGTTTGTCCACCACCGACAGTTGCATAACAATGTAATGACGTTGTAAGGATAGTGGTGGCGGTTATGTGTTTTAGAAATTTCATCCGCAAATATTCTTGATGTGTTTTAAGATATCTTGCTTAAATATTGTTTAGATTAAAATGGTGTTTGAGTAAAAATAAAAGCCAATATAAACTTAAAAAATGCGGAAGAATCAAAAACAGAAGATTAGGCTTCTTTTAACTATATAAATGCTAGATATAAAAAAGGAGATCATGATGATCTCCTTAATGAAATTTCGCTTGCAAATAATTAGAAATGTTCAGCAGTTGCTAAGTTCCACATTCTAAAATAGAAGTTTTCTTCATCTTTATTTTCACAACTGAGCAATTCGCCGTCTTTCATCCAAAAGTGCAATTGAGCATAGTTTTTGATTTCACGGTCATTGATTCGTTGTGCCAAATGATGTGCTTTAATCTCAGCAGGATGTTGTAAGCCAGCTGCAGCAATCATTTCCGCAAGCGCTTTTAAGGTGTTTTTTTGGAAACTAAACACACGGTCTGCTTTAGATGGCACATCAAGTGCTTTTTGACGTTCTTTGTTCTGCGTTGCAACGCCAACAGGACATTGGTTGGTATGACAACTTTGTGCTTGGATACAACCCACCGCAAACATAAAGCCACGTGCAGAATTGACCCAGTCGGCACCCATAGCCATCGTACTGGCAATATCAAAGGCACTGATAATTTTACCACTTGCGCCAATCTTGATTTGCGAACGTAAACCTGCGCCAATTAAGGTATTGTTTACAAATAGCAGGCCTTCACGTAAAGGCGTACCCATATGATCAATCAGTTCAATAGGGGCAGCACCTGTACCGCCCTCTGAACCATCAACTACAATAAAATCTGGGGTGATTTTGGTCAGCAGCATGGCTTTTACAATGCTCATAAATTGCCAAGGTTGCCCGATACACAATTTAAAACCAACCGGTTTACCGTTGGATAGCTCACGTAATTGCTGAATAAAATGCATCATTTCAATAGGGTTGCTAAAAGCAGAATGGGTTGCTGGAGAAATACAATCCACCTCCATAGAAACCCCGCGTATTTCGGCAATTTCTTTGGTGATTTTATCTTTAGGCAGAATACCGCCGTGCCCTGGTTTTGCCCCTTGTGATAATTTGATTTCGATCATTTTGATCTGAGGCAAAGCCGCTTGTTGCTTAAATTTTTCAGGATCAAACTTCCCATCTAAAGTACGGCAACCAAAATAGCCACTGGCAATTTCCCAAACAATATCACCACCCGGTTCCAGGTGATAAGGACTTAAGCTGCCTTCACCTGTGTCATGATAAAAGTTGCCTTTTTTTGCACCAGTATTTAAAGCAAGAATGGCATTTGCACTCAAACTACCAAAACTCATTGCTGAGATATTCATGATCGAAGCGCTATAAGGTTGTGAGCACTGATCATTACCAATACTAATTCTAAATGTATTAAAATCAGCAGGTGTTTTGGGTGTCATCGAGTGGGTTAAAAAACGATAGTCATCTTGATAGACATCAATAATTGAACCAAAAGGCTTATCTGCATTTTCATTTTTAGCACGTTGGTAGACTAAGCTTCTTTGTGCACGTGAAAAAGGTAAGGCATCATCATCAGATTCAATGAAATATTGACGAATTTCAGGACGTATATCTTCAAAGAAAAATCGGAAATGTCCCATTAAAGGGTAATTTCTTAAAATAGAATGCTGTGTTTGGATGATATCGGCAAAGCCAATTGCGGCCAATATGGATGAAATAATCCAAGCTAAATTCAGTACAGTATCTGAAAAAAAGTAATAAATATAATGACCTTCGTTAAAGAAAATAATCCAAGTCAAATATAAAGATACAAATATACAAAGGAACCAAACGGAATAACGGGAGAAAAAAGTATTGAGAAGTTGATGTCGAATTGCTTGAGCAGGACTTGCCATGAAGTAAATATCTCATTCTTTATATAGCGCTAAATTGCCCAAATTGATGAAAAAGCTCAAGTAATGATTTGTTAGACTTGAGAATGGTTCTAGATTAATAATTGAATGATTTATTTTCTAAACAATTTGAGTTAATTTAACTGAAATATTTATTCAATATTCGATGAAAACAAAAAGGAATCGAAAATGTTTGAAGAGTTTCTGACAAAATTGTTAAACCCCAGTATCAGTTTTTTAGCCATTTATGTTTCTGTGATCGTTGTTATTGCGTATATCGGGCTGTTCTTCCAGTTTTTTAAAATAAAAAATCTAAAGCAGGAAAACGAGACATTAAAGCATCAGTTAAATTCTCAAGCTCATTCAAATATCAGCTTGAGTAAGGATGAGGGAATTATTTCTTAAAACTATGTTGAAAGTAAATTGATAGAAATAAAGCCTGAATTTTCAGGCTTTATTTAAGCATTACATTGTTAGAGTTAGATTGCGAATTTTATTCGTCAGTTGGAACAAGCATCAAGATAGATTCATTCAACAATCCAGCAATGTCTTCTAATATTTCATCATCAGACAATTCATGATTGAGTTTGACACTTTGTCCATCTGCAATCTGCTTTAAATGGGGTGCAAATTGTTCAGAAATACAGATCGATTCACCATTTGCCCAGAATAATAATTCATGATTCTGTTCAAGATAAATTAATCGAGAGGCTGGCTCAATTTGTAGTAAATAGCCTTGGTCAAGAACTTCTTCTAAATCTCCAGTGCCAATCGCTTCAGCATCAGGAATATTTTCAGGGTACTTTGCTTCAGCCATTAGACTCATAATGGCATCTTCTAACACTTTAGAATTGTTTAATTTCGCCAACAATTCAGTCTTTAAATAATCGAGTTCAGCTTGTGTCACTTGCCCAATCGGGTTTTGTTTATTCCGTAAGATGTCGAGAAGCGGATTACGTAGTTGTTGATCTTCGACAAATTTATCGCTGACACGATCCATCATGTCGGCAATATTCGGCATACGGAAACCAAAAGAGTAGGTTAGACAATCGTCTTCCGCTACACCATAATGTGACAATCCTGGTGGGACATAAAGTAAATCGCCTGGCGCTAAAACTTCATCAAAATTGATCTCCATTTCTGGAAGTAGCTTTAACGGCTGCCCTTCAACAAATTCAGATTCAGCATCACACATTTGTCCAAGTTGCCAACGACGGTGTCCATAACCTTGTACAAGAAATACATCATAAAAGTCAAAATGCTGACCTACAGAACCACCTTTAGCAGCATAAGAGACCATAATGTCATCACGACGCCACTGTGGAATAAAAGGAAATTTCTTCCAAAGCTCTGCTAAATCAAATGAATAGTGATCTACAGCTTGAATCAATAAGGTCCAAAGTTTTGGCATTTTTTGAAAATCACCTTTGATGAGTGGTGATGATTTTACTGACCATTGATTTGGATCTTTGTCTTTTTGTTTGATTAGGCGTGCTGTGATGTTTTCATCCAGAGCAAGCTCCATGACATCATCTGGAACAAGGATATTGGCAATTTCAGGTAAAGCATTACGAACCAATAAAGGTTTTTTTTGCCAGTATTCTGAGAGGAATTGTTCAGCAGTAATTCCGCCAAGAACATCTAAAGGTAGGGACATGAAAATAGCCTAAGCAAATTTGAATCTATAATGTGGCTATTGTCTTATGAGATGACAGGTGGTGCAAGTATTTGTAAATTTATTCAAAATATATTTATATAAAAACAGCCATGCTTTTTGAAAATTAAAGGAGTTATAAAAGTCATGATTTTAAAAAAAATATCTCATAATATATTCGAGATTTGCCTAGATTTAAAAGAAAGCATTTTTAATTGGATTGAGGGATATGGATTTGTTCCTATTTCGTATTATTCTGACCCCAAAAAAGAAATTGCAAACAAAACACTTTCAGTATTGCGTTCGTATCGACAATTGATTATCAAAGGCAAAAATATGTCTATTCCAACTTGGGTGGTGAATGAAGCGCAAGTGAATGATTTTAGTGAGGCGCAATTAAATCAAATTTGGTTAGAGTATTTAAACAAGATGATTCTTGCTTTTGATTTGGTCTTGATGGGGGACTGCCAAACAGAATCTAAGGCTAAGATTAAAGAAGGGCTTATGTTATTTGCAACGCATTATCAGGATTTATGGGATTAACTCAAAAAGTCTTCATCCTTTTTTAATGCATGAGCAAATAACACAAAGTCCATGTAATTATGAAAATTTATAATAAGATCGAGCTTATTATACAATGTGGAAATTAAGGTAGCAGGATTCCCAACTTCCTTAAAATTCCACATAACTGAATCATTGGCATACCCATCAAAGTGGTTTGGTCTTGCCCAATCATTTGCTCAAATAAACCAATACCAAGACTTTCACACTTAAAGCTACCCGCACAATGCAGAGGTTGATCAATTTCGATATAACGCTCAATTTCAGCCAAAGTTAAGTCACGAAATTTCACATGATAATGCTCGACCAAGGTTTGTTCAAAACCAGAAGCCAAATGTTGCACACTTAAGGCTGTACTAAAAAAGACATTTCTGCCTGAATTGGCTTGTAGCTGTTGAATGGCTTTTTCTACAGATAGAGGTTTACCAATAAAATCTTGTGGTGCATGTTCACGCCAAGCCACCTGATCTGACCCAATCACAATTGCATTTGGATGATCTTGTGCAATGACTTGGGCTTTTTCAAAAGCCAAGCGCTTAGCCAAGTCATCGGCATGAGACTCGCCCTGTGGTGATTCATCGATTTCAGGAGAGATACAATGATAGTCTAAGCGCAAACGATTCATTAAATCTTTACGGGTTTGGCTGGATGAAGCCAAAATAATTTCAGGGTGATTCATCTTTGAATAATTCATGCCTAGTTATACTGCATATTCCATCAAGAGATCTAAGGGAACATACGCCAAAACAGCTTGATGACAGGCTTGTAGTTTTACACGAGGTGCCATATCGTTTTGATAGGCCTCAACCCAACGCGTCACACATAAACACCAAAAATCACCAGGTTGTAGTCCCGGAAAGCCGTGTTCTGGCAGCGGTGTAATTAGGTCATTTCCCACTTTTTGTGAAAAATTTAAAAATTCTGAAGTCATTTCAGCGCATACAGTGTGCTGACCGAGATCGGTTGTTGCTGTATGGCAGAAACCATTACGAAAATAACCTGTGATTGGAGAAAAACAACAACTTGCTAAAGGTTCACCTAAGACATTTAAACCATTGATTTTAGGATCGGGATGAAAAGACATAAGCGTATAGAATTTAAAAGTTCGCCCTATAATAATCAAATCTCAACTTTTCTACAGCTTTTCTACAAAAGTATCTAACCTTTTTTTGTGTAATCATTTAGAATCTACGCGATTTTTAATATCTATAAGAGAGCTATACATGAATTTTCAGCGTATGACTGACCTCGATTTAGCAGGCAAGCGTGTACTTATTCGTGAAGACTTAAACGTACCTGTTAAAAATGGTGTGATTACAAGTGATGCACGTTTACGTGCTGCATTACCGACAATTAAATTGGCACTTGAGAAAGGTGCTGCGGTCATGGTGTATTCTCATCTTGGTCGTCCCGTTGAAGGTGAGCCAAAAGCGGAACAATCATTAGCTCCTGTAGCAGCTTATTTAACTGAGGCACTTGGTCAAGACGTTAAATTATTTACAGATTATTTAGATGGTGTTGAAGTTGCAGCAGGGCAAGTGGTATTACTTGAAAACTGTCGTTTCAATGTAGGTGAAAAGAAAAATAATGCTGAACTTTCAGCAAAATATGCAGCGCTTTGTGATGTATTTGTGATGGACGCATTTGGTACAGCGCATCGTGCAGAAGCATCAACTGAAGGCGTAGCACGCTTAGCAAAAGTTGCAGCAGCGGGCCCTTTGCTTGCAGCTGAATTAGATGCTTTAGGTCGTGCGTTGCAAACACCTGAAAAACCAATGGTTGCAATTGTTGCTGGTTCTAAAGTTTCTACTAAACTTGATGTTTTAACTTCGCTTTCTGATATTTGTGATCAATTGATTGTTGGTGGTGGTATTGCCAATACATTCTTAGCCGCAGCTGGCTTCAATGTCGGTAAATCATTGTGTGAACATGATTTGATTGACACAGCGAAAGCGATTGCGGCAAAAGTATCAGTTCCACTTCCAACAGATGTTGTTGTGGCAGATGCCTCTGCAATCGACTTTGCCGATTTCTTAGGTTCATTGGCAAATGCTAAAGCAACAGTAAAAAAAGTTGAAGATGTTGCAGACAATGACATGATCTTAGATGTCGGTCCTGAAACTGCAAAAGCTTTTGCAGAAATTTTAAAAACTTCTAAAACGATCCTTTGGAATGGTCCAGTTGGCGTGTTTGAAGTGGATCAATTTGGTGAAGGTACAAAAACACTTTCTTTAGCGATTGCGGAATCTGAAGGATTCTCTATTGCAGGTGGTGGTGATACTTTAGCGGCAATTGATAAATACCAAGTTGCAGACAAAATTGGTTATATTTCAACTGGTGGTGGTGCATTCCTTGAATTTGTTGAAGGCAAAACACTTCCTGCTGTAGCAGTATTGCTTGAACGTGCTTAATTGAAAAATTATTTTAATTATGACGTTTATATGAAAGGCTGACCTCGTGTCAGCCTTTTTTATCTGAGAGATTCATTGTAAAGTAATAAAAATGAAATATAACTGCAATAAAATAGGGTCTGTTGACAATTCGTCTACGTTTGCGACTACGTGTGTTTTTTAGATGATACGAGGCGCGAAATACGAAATTTAGTCATTCTAAATGAGTAGTTCGTAACGACGTAGCGGCAAAAAACACGCTAGTCCCGAAGGGTTGTGGCTAAAATTATCTCAGCCTTCGTTATGAAACTCGAAAATAGTCTCGCTATTCTCTTCGTTTCCTGCCTTGCCTGCTCAATTTTAGCCTACAACGCAAGCCATTTATGAAATGTTAACAGACCCTTGATCAAATCCAATCACCAACACTGGGAAATGTGATGAAATTTAAATTTACACTTGCAGCACTTCTTATTGCTCCTTTGGCATTTACTGCATGTTCTAAACAAGAAAAAGCACCAGCCTCAGAACAAACATCTTCTTCTGAAGCCGCTTCAGCAGAATCAGCAAACACATCTGCAGAACAACAAGCTGTGATTGATGCGCTTGATCAGCCTGTTTTGGATGAAAAAAATACAGATGTAGCTGCTGAAAAAGCAAATGCTCCAGCAGATGCGGCTACGCCAGCGACTGAAGAAGAAGCACCTAAAGCTCAATAATCTTTCTAAATGTTGTTATTTGTTAAAAGTCCCTGCAAACGCGGGGATTTTTTATGAAATAGTCAATATTGTTGCTGAATTGAAATAAAGCAACATGTAGAATATGGGGCATTACTTGGGAGGATATTATGGCTCTTATCTCATTGCGCCAACTCTTGGATCATGCCGGTGAACATAGTTACGGCGTTCCAGCGTTTAATGTGAACAACTTAGAACAAATGCGCGCAATTATGTTAGCCGCTGACGCAACAAATTCACCTGTAATTGTGCAAGCTTCTGCTGGTGCACGAAAATATGCGGGTGCTCCATTTTTACGTCATTTAATTTTAGCTGCAATTGAAGAATGGCCACATATTCCAGTGGTAATGCATCAAGATCACGGTACAAGCCCAGATGTTTGTCAACGTTCGATCCAGCTTGGATTTTCATCTGTAATGATGGATGGTTCTTTAGGTGCAGATGGTAAAACACCAACGTCTTATGAATATAACGTTGATGTAACACGTCGTACTGTTGAAATGGCACATGCATGTGGTGTTTCTGTAGAAGGTGAAATTGGCTGTTTGGGTAGCCTTGAAACAGGTTTGGCTGGTGAAGAAGATGGTGTTGGTGCAGAAGGTGTACTTGATCATTCTCAACTTCTCACTTCTGTTGAAGAAGCTCGTCAATTCGTTGCAGATACCAATGTTGATGCTTTAGCAATTGCAGTCGGTACTTCTCATGGTGCGTACAAGTTTACTCGTCCACCTACAGGCGATATCTTGGCAATTGACCGTATTAAAGAAATTCATGCGGCACTTCCAAATACTCATCTTGTTATGCATGGTTCAAGCTCAGTACCACAAGAATGGTTAGCGATTATTAACCAATATGGTGGTGACATCAAAGAAACTTATGGTGTTCCAGTTGAGCAGTTGGTTGAAGCAATCAAGCATGGTGTACGTAAAATCAACATCGATACAGATTTACGTTTAGCATCTACAGGTGCAATGCGCCGTATGATGGCTGAAAAACCAAGTGAATTTGACCCACGTAAATTCTTCGGTGAAACTGTTGAAGCAATGAAACAAATCTGTGTAGATCGTTATACAGCATTTGGTACTGCGGGCAACGCAGACAAGATTCGCCCAATTTCTTTAGAAAAAATGGTTGATCGTTATAAATAATCTTTGATGGTTGTTGATCACCTAAAAGCCCACTCATACTAGTGGGCTTTTTATTGAATCATAGGGATTCGGTTCCGCATAAATTTTGCAATGATTGGTGAGATAAGAAGTAAATTATGGAACTCATATTTTCAGCAGCACTTTGTAGTGTGCTGGTTTCAATGCTTTTAAAATGGACCAAACAAAAAGGTTTTGATGCATTGCAAATGATTGCTTGGAATTATGCAATCGCCAGTGTATTGAGCTATATTTGGTTTACGCCTGATTTGGCCCATATTTCAATCTCAAATACGCCGTGGTGGTTGATTCTTGCTTTAGGTGTTGTATTACCCAGTATTTTTTTATGTCTAGCAAAATCATTACATAGTGCAGGAATTTTAAAAACTGAAATTGCACAGCGATTATCTGTGGTTTTATCATTATTGGCTGCATATTTTTTATTCCAAGAACAATTTAACCAATTAAAAATGCTTGGTATCGGTTTGGGTATCGTGGCAGTTTTATGTATTGTACTTTCCCAGTCGAGTCCATTAAATTCATCCCTCAATCAGAAAGGGATCCTTTATTTACTCAGTGTTTGGGTAGGTTATGCTTTGGTTGATGTTTTATTGAAATATACAACCAGCCTGGGCTTACAGTTTCCAGTTACATTAACCTTGATGTTTATCTGTTCATTCCTATTATCTGTCGGTTACTTACTGATTCGAAAAACTCAGTGGAAGCTTCAGAACTGTATTGCTGGTTTGGCCTTGGGGATCATAAATTTTGCCAATATTGCTTTATATGTCAAGGCGCATATTTTATTAAAAGATTCTCCAGCGATTGTTTTTGCAGGGATGAATATCCTTGTGGTGTTATTTGGGGTCATTGCAGGGCTGTTAATTTTTAAAGAAAAGCTTAAAGTGATTACCGCTCTAGGACTGGTTTTAGGTTTGGCTGGAGTGGTATGTTTAGCCTTGGCAATATAATGACTTAACAGTAAGAAAGCTTCGTTGTTAATACGATTGATGCTGATCACTTTACAATGACATCAAACGGTAACTTTATAGATTAACTTGGTGGATATGAGATGGATGCATTTGAACAATTATTTATTCATTTAGATTTACAACTAAATAATATTCGCTTAGTACCACTGTCTTTTGAACACGAGCAAGGACTCGCTGAAGCGTGTCGTGATGGTGAATTGTGGAATTTACGAATTACCTCTACACCACATTACACAGAAGTTAAAAATTATATTGAAAAAGCACTAATCCAAAAAGCACAGGGCAGCCGTTATCCCTTTGTTGTCATAGAGCAAAGCTCAGGGAAAGTCTTGGGAACGACCAGTTATCACGATATTTTATTAAACGTAAAACGTTTTGAAATTGGCTATACATGGTATGCACAATCGGCACAGCGAACCCATGTCAATACAAGCTGTAAACTATTGCTATTAGGGTTCGCTTTTGAACAACTTCAAGCCAATACCGTGGCGTTGCGGACTGATCAATTTAATTTTAAAAGCCAAAAAGCCATTGAACGTTTAGGTGCTAAAAAAGATGGCATTATTCGGGGTGATCAAATGCGTAAAGATGGTACGATTCGAGATACGGTGTTGTACAGTATTGCTCAAGGTGAGTGGAACAATGTAAAAGCACATTTACAAGACATGTTGGCACATTATAAAAAATAACTATTTTGTTGAATTATATTCGATTCAAGCGCATGCAAATGCCTTTGAAATCATTTGAAAGATCGTCATGGTGATTTCATATTTTGATCATAAAACTTTCAAAAACATAGCGGACAATGGAGGAGCATTCTTTACATTGGTGTAATTGCTATGAATCAAGATATCTTTTCAACGCTTTATACATCATTACAAACCCATAAAGTGCAGCTTTTACCACTACAAACAGAACATGAAAATGCTTTAGTTGAGGTATGTAAAGATGGCCGCTTGTGGGAATTGGAATATACATCGGTTCCAGATTATTCTCAGATCAAGGCTTATATTGCCAAGGCACTTGAACAAAAATCTTTGGGAATACGCGTACCTTTTGTTGTTTTAAATCAGCGAAATGGTCGTATTGTAGGAACCACCAGTTTTCGCGATTTTATTTGGGAGGTGCGCCGTGTTGAGATTGGCTATACATGGTATACACAATCAGCACAACGCAGTCATATCAATACCAGTTGTAAGTTGTTGTTGCTTGAGTATGCATTTGAAAAACTACAAGCTAACTCGGTTGTATTAAGGACGGATATTCGCAATATTAAAAGTCAAAGTGCCATTGAGCGTCTAGGTGCGCATTATGATGGTGTGTTACGTCAAGATGCGCTACGAAAAGATGGAACTGTCCGCGATACTGTTATATACAGCATAATCAAAGATGAATGGCAGGGCATTAAACAGCATTTAAGCCAATTACTTAGCCAAAGCTATAAGGTTTAATTTATAAGTTTTGACCTATAAGTTTTAATCATTATTTAACTACAATCTATATGCAAACGATGTTGTTGGCAATGAATGCATTGAAACAGATAGCCTGTTAAATCACCGTCGATACAGAGGTGATCTTGGATAAGCTCTACTGGATAACCATTTTCTTCGATATCGGCTTTGACCTCATTCCAAATTGGTTTAAGCATTTCACTATCCGCATAAGCAATAAACTGACATGGTTCATTGCAATGCACCAGCCAAACTTCTTGTTGCCAACTATGATAACTTGGCGTTTTTAAGCAGATTTCATCTAAAAATTCAGGGTTGATTTTTTCGGATGGATCATTTGGGTTTGAAGAAATACCTTCAATGCCACAATAGTCATTGTATTCTCCATCATATTTTTGCGCTGCCGCACCATTGGCAATACACCACGGACAGATATAATCGGGTTCATCTATGCTATAGAAAGAACATACGTACTTTAAATCGCGTTGTTGATTGCAAATTGAACAAATGCCATCTTCTTTTTCAAACAGATCTAGTTTGTATGCATTGGGATGATATTTAAATTGAGGATAATTCATATTTTTGATTCTTCTAGGTAGAGATTTTAACTATTGAATGCTAACAATAAAATTCTACACGAAAACTTTCAATTAGTTCAGGTGGAACACGTGTAGTTTGTCCATTGGTGCGCATAAACAATTCGCCTTTGTAATATAACGGACGATCCGATTTATTACATTTAAAGACCAATATGGTTTTTCCTTGAATCTGTATTTCTTCTAGTGTGGTATAAATATTTGAAATTTTGTTACTTTCGTGTGCCAGTTTATCAATCAAACTCCGTTTCATTAAGTCGAGTGAATTATTAAAGTGTTCCGCAAGTTCATTTTCAATCCCTACAATGGTTAAATCATCAGCAACGCCTATAAAGACATAGCCATTGCGGGTATTCATAAATGCAAAGCACGCTTTGACCCATTTATCTGATTTGCGGTTGGTTAATAGGTCTGTGGTACGTTCTTTAAATTCAATCCGTTGATTTTCACCCAGTTGAATTAAATTAAAATAGTACTCTGAACAGGAATTTTGCCGATAATGATTGAGTGTGGTCTTAATTTTTTCTAATGATTTATATGCGGCAACAGTTTCTAAATTATGAATATCTTGCCATTGGTAAATTAATTTAATCTTTAACTCGTTGGTTAAGTCTGGATCAGCAAGGTATTCAAAGCTCAAATTGAGATATTGTAAAATTTCTGTGTAAATAGCATGACTGGCAATTGGAATGGAAATTTTATTAAAGGTATTTCTTATTTTTTCTAAGTTTTTGTGAAATTCAAAAGCTTCTTGGTAAAAGCTTAAATATTTAAACTCATTTAAAATATGTTCATAAGGGCGATGAAATGAGTTAGGAAACAGTTGCTTGGGCGGTATATGGATATATTTTTCAATCTGTAGGAAATAATATCTTAAGGTTGGGTACTTTAAGGCCTGATCAATATTAATTTCAAATTTCTCAGAAAGTGGCTTAGTGGTATAGGCTTGAAAAAACAGCAGTGTTTGGATTTCTTTGTATTTATTGGGGTAGTCATGCCAATGCGTTTCTAGAAACTCATTAAAATTCTTAAATTTATTGGTGAGATACATGTTCAAATCCATAGCAACACCTTTGATCCTCTATTGTTTGGTGTTCGGTATTTACAACAAATATGTCATCAGACTATTTATATATAGTTATTTATAAGTTAATTAAGTCAGGAAATAAAGCGTAAAACTTTAAATCGGATCGTGAAAGTTGTTAGAAAATATAACAAATATTTCAATTTGGTGAATAGCGCATTTGACAGCTTCATTTCGTCATTCATCTATAATTTGCGGAATTGCCGAACTTGGATCTTGGATAAATGATGCTAATCGTTCTTTTAATGAGGTGGCTCGTTCAGGAACCGCTTCAATTGCAATCTCAGCGAGTCTCTTGGCCAATTGTAAATCACCAGCAGCACCAGCTACATAGCATAGGGTACACATATGTGTGGGATGTAAGGGATTTATACAGGCCTGATGCGCTTTCTTGAGAAAATCTTCAGGCCAATGTGCCAATTCATTAAAGAAATTTTGGCTTTGACGATTCCACTCAGATACTAGAAATTGCACCATTTCATTAGCATCTTGTTCATTTGAGGTATATGACCAATCGTTGTCATGATCATTGATTAAATAAGGTAGGATCGAACTACGCCATGCACAATCATAATCACGCATTTTTTCAATATCTAAAGCTTTACCTGTACATCGCATAACATATTCACCTAATGGGATAAGATGAATACCGAGATTAACTTGGAAACAATGTCTTTTAATGGAGTGTTGTATATCGACGATTCGAATAACTTCTCCCTCAACCTGCCTAAATACATCGCCTTTTTTTATAAAGCCTTGTGCTTTTAAAATGGGATAAAATTGATGTTGTAATAGTTTGGAAATAACTTTTTTATCCATTAGATATATCCATGGTGGAGGCTAGCATTGCCATAGAAATTTAGCAGTTTTACCCTGAGGGCAATCAAACAACCATTCAACCTATAATCCAATCGTTTTAACAGGAAGACCGCCAAAAGAAGTTTGATCAAGGTGTTGTGAGATTTGGTCTAAAATTAACAGTTGAGTCATGTTTATACCTTATTTTATTTCTAATTTAGCTCTGGGGGTGTTAGATCTTAACTCTGTACAACATATCCAAAGATTCCAACCAAGCTGCTATTCTGGGTTAAGCCCAATGCAAGTCGAGGTAAGACACAACCTGTAATGATTGTTCCTTTTGGGTAATCATCCGAATTGATTTGTTCTAAAAGTGCTGAGTCACCAATCCGAACAAATGCACAGTCGATAAAATCGTGTTGTGCTGCAAACCAATCCATCATCTTGTGCCAAGGCTGAAAATATTCTGCCGGAGATTCTTCACCATCTTGTTCTACTTCTTCCCACCACTGTGTATTGGTTGTAAGCGGTTCAGTCGTAATGTTCGCCAAAGGAAAAATAGTATTGGCAAAGTATTGTTGAATCAGTTGAGGCGTAATTTTTTGGCTAGCTGAGTTTTGTGGATGCATGATATAAAAATCTTGAAAATAATCACCCGAGTTTGAACCCATGCCAACTTCAATATTTGCCATGATATTGGCGATTTCAGTGCTTAATTTTTGACAAAGTTTTAATTCATCGGGATCAATTTCATGCTGCAATGGGATATTGTGCTTTGAAATAGACCCATCATTATAAACGCTGGTAAAGCGCGAAATGATATTGTTAGGCCATTCATCTGTATCAGCACCCACATCATAATTCTGCATGCATTCAGATAATATTTTTAATCTTTCTTCACTTAACGCTAATTTTATACTCATGATTTTGCCAAATTTAATGATAAATCTTAATCATATAAACGGTAAATTCCAGTAAAGCGCTCACAGCCTTTTTGTGTTGTCGTCACAGACAAAATTGCTTTTTGGAAATTAAGCACATATTTACAGTCATGTTCATTGTCTAAAATTTGATTCTTTTTTTCAGGCGTGGTGTAAGCCAACAATGAGACAATTTGACTATCTTTACGGTTATTGGGATTTCGGTAGGCGATGCCTTCAACTTTAATCCGATCTTTAGTCAGTTGATGGATTTGTAAATGGGCGGGTTGCTTCGAAATTTTACCATGTTCATATTTAATGAAATGTTGGGTTAAACTTTGATTCATTGAGGTGTAAAAATTTAAGTCTTCTAGGCGAATATCGAACTGTTGTTTAAAACAATCGTTGCTTTTACATTGACTTAAACGGTTGAGCCACAAACGATGTGTATCATTGATTAAGCGTATTGGTGCATCTGTCACCAGATATGCAGTGAGATAGCTCTCATTTAATTGAGCGCGTAGTTCACTATACTGCGAACCACATAACTTTTTTAAAAGTGATGAATCTTGGTGCTTACAGTCAAGAGGCAGGGCGTAAACTGCTGATGTACTGATACAGCTCAAAATGAGACCAGACAAGAGTGTTTTAATTTGATTAAATTCTGTATTCAACAGCATGATCGCTTATACTTTCACAATGTTTGCATACGTACTATAGCGAAAGAGAAAGTACGAATACAAGATTTTTAAATTTTAAAAACTGCAAAAGGAGCTAAGAATGATCATACCGATTCGTATTGGGCAGGGAATGGATGTACATGCTTTTGAAGAAGGTGATTTTGTAACTTTGGCAGGCGTTCAAATTCCACATACCCATGGTTTAAAAGCACATTCTGATGGTGATGTCGTATTACACGCATTATGTGATGCTTTATTGGGTGCATTGGCTTTAGGGGATATTGGACAGCATTTCCCAGACACAGATGCTGAATTTAAAGGTGCGGATAGCCGTAAGCTCTTAAAACATGTTTATCAATTAATTTTAGACCGTGGTTATAAATTAAATAATGCTGATATTACTGTGGCATGTGAACGGCCTAAATTAGCCAAACACAATTTGGAAATGCGTCAAAGTATTGCAGATGTGTTAGATGTTGATGTGACTCAAATTAGTGTTAAAGCAACAACCACAGAGAAATTGGGCTTTACTGGTCGTCAGGAAGGTATTTTATCCACTGCAACAGTCTTAATTTCTCATTTAGCAAAGTAATTATTTTTATAGTTTAGAACTCTTACTTATCTATCTACTGAGAAATATTGATGAGGTGGTAGATAAGTTTTGATGTTTTCTGATTTTAAAGCGCTATAGTCAAATTTTAGCTACAAAAAAAGCCCTTTAAAGGGCTCTTTTCACATGCAAAAATTAGTTAGCTAACGCTTTAACTTGTGCATTCAAGCGGCTCTTGTGACGAGCAGCTTTGTTTTTATGGATGATACCTTTATCCGCCATACGGTCAATAACTGGAACTGCAGCTTTATAAGCTTCAGTTGCGGCAGCATATTCACCAGTAGCGATAGCAGCGATTGTGCGTTTGATATAAGTACGTACCATTGAACGCAAGCTTGCGTTGTGTTTACGTGCTTTAACGTTTTGACGAGCACGTTTTTTTGCTTGAGCAGAGTTTGCCACTCGTGCACTCCTTGAATTAGATGGGTCTGGGCGGGCTGAAACCACATCTGAAAACCACATCAGAGGATTATCACCAGCCCGTAAACAAGTGCCATATTGTGATTAAAGAGGCCAGTAAAGTCAAGTGTTGACATGCTTTGACAACATTTTTGTTGAAGAAAAATTTGAAATAAAACGTTAGATTAGTAATAAATCTAGGAGATTGTTTAAAAAATGACTAATTCGATAAAAAATGCGATTGTGATTGGAGCAACAGGTTTAGTGGGGCAGCGTCTCATTGAACAGCTCGATTTATTGACTGATTGTGAAAAAATTACAGTTGTTGTGCGACGAGAAAATCCCGACTTTTCAAAATTTAAAAAAGTTGAACAATTTGTATTGGATGACTTCCTTCTACTCAATGATCAAGATGTCAGCGGTTACACCCATGCATTCAGTTGTTTGGGAACGACTATTAAAAAGGCAGGTTCTAAAGAAGCTTTCTATAATATTGATTTTGAGATCAATGCACATTTTGCAGATTTATTTGAAATGACTGAAACCCATTTACTTTTAGTCAGTGCGATGGGGGCAAAAGCCAGCTCGCCAATTTTTTATAATCAAGTGAAAGGTGAACTTGAGGACTATATACAAAAGTTGAATTTATATCGTTTTTCAATTATTCGCCCATCGTTACTCCTTGGTGATCGAAATGAAAAGCGATTCTTGGAAGATGTAACGCAAAAGTTGTATGGCAAATTTTCGCATTTGGTACCCAATTCTTTTAAATATAAGCCAGTGACAGCACAACAAGTCGCTCATACTATGGTCGAGGCTGCTCAAACACAAACTCAAAAAATTGAAATTTATGATAATTTGCGTATACAAAATAGCAAATAATGGAGTGATAACGTGACTACAGTACCTTTTGTAACTTGTGATTTATTAGATGATCACCCAGACCAAGACATTCAAACCTTGATTCCATCTCTAGATGGCAAATTTTTTAGAAGTTATGGGGCTCGTAAAACCTTTGGTGGTCAAATCGTGACAGTCAAGTGTTTTGAAGATAACTCACGAGTGAAAGAGTTACTTGCTACAGATGGAACTGGCAAGGTTTTGGTTGTCGATGGTGGAGCATCCATGCGTTGTGCCTTGATGGGTGACATGATTGCAGAGTCAGCGGTTAAGCATCACTGGAATGGTGTAGTGATTTACGGCTGTGTACGTGATGTAGATGCGCTAGTTGAACTTGATCTAGGTGTCCATGCATTGGCTTCAATTCCACAAAAAAGCAATCGTAAAGGCATAGGTGAGGTCGATATTCCTGTGTATTTTGGTAGTGTCACTTTCAATTCTGGTGAATATATCTATGCAGATAACAATGGCATTGTGGTTTCAAAAGAAAAATTAGTGGATTTATAAAAAGCTTTATTTAAGCGAAAACAATCGTCTAGGGGGTATAAAATGGTGCATCATCAAATTAAAGTTGTACAAGCTTTGGCTTCATCACTGACTGAGGGAGGCCGTGGTGTAACAGGAACTCCGTTTCCAAACCAGCCAGAAAAGGCTTTAAAGTTATATGAGTTTGAGGGTTCACCATTTTGCCGCCGTGTACGAGAAGTAATGACCTTGCTCAATTTGGATTATGAAGTCTATCCATGCCCTAAAGGTGGGACCAAATATCGTCAGGTTGTAAAAGAAAAAGGTGGAAAATTGCGTTTTCCGTATTTCATTGATGAAAATACGGGAACAGCAATGTACGAATCGAAAAAGATTGTTGATTACTTATTTAAACATTATGGTAAAACTGGCAAAACACCAAAGAAATATTTTCATTATCCTAAATACCCAACTGTAGCCATGGTGGGAACTATTATTAATGGTGCACGTGGGGTTTGGGTAAATAAAAAAATTGTTGATCGTGCAAGTCCAGCGCAATTATTGGAATTATGGGGGTTTGAAGCAAGTCCATATACACGAGTTGTGCGTGCTGTGTTAACTGAATTAGAAATTCCATTTATCTTTCATAATGTGGCTAAAGAGTGTTGGCAAGATCTAGGCCCAGCAGTTTTACGTTTAAAACCTGGTAAATATGTTCCTTTGGTCGGTGGCAAACGTGAAAAAATTATTCCTGTTATGGCGCGTGCAAAGCAAGATATTCAAGTGCCTTATTTAGAAGATCCAAATACAGGTGAAAAACTCTTTGAGTCAGCAGCAATCGTACGTTATTTACAGAAACAATATGGTTAACTCTATGTGTTAAAAGCACCTAACATAGGTGCTTTTAATTGAAGGATAAATGTGGGTTTACAAGAAAATTATCTTGAATATCGAAATCATATAAATACTTTAAAGACTGACCAAGGCTATATAAAGTATATTTTGAAAATTCAGCAGGTCGTGCATCAACGGCAGTTGGTATCTTGTATGAGTGATTCAAAATGGCTCAAACTTCTGCATGCAATGACAGACTTGGATTTTCCACCTGCATTTATTGTCAAATTGGTGACTGAAAATAAAGATCTACAAGCTGAAGATCAATTTGTGAAGAAAATTCCGTGGTATTTGGGTGATTGGCATCCTTTCTATCACGATGCTATGCCTGTATTTATTGCAATTGAATATTTAATTGTAAAGCCTATGCTAAGCAAACCGAGAGGAAGATTGATCAGTGATTTGATTTTAGATCAAACAGATCAATTTCGTACTTTGTTGCAGCGTTTGAATATTGTGTTTGATGAAAAAAACAGTTGTTTTAAAATTTATGCTTATTACTCAAAGTAATTTTAAAAATAATGACAATAGAGGTGTCTGAACAAATAAGTCAAAACTGATTGCTTTAATCATTTTTCGCAACATTTCTATCCATATAAATATTGTGAATTAGTGGATTGTTAACGATAAAAACTTAAGCTTTAAAACAGCCTATGTTAGATTGTAACCAATAGAATATTTTGAGATAAATTATGACTTCAACTCGAATTCAACCTGTTATGAATCGTCCAGGGGAAAATGCCTTATTTATTGTTTTAGGATTAAGGCTTGGGGCTGAAGTAATAGATACAGTAATCGATTTTGCAGCAAATTTTTCAGCATTAACACGTAGTTTAACCAACCGTTATCCAGATGCACAATTTAGTGCGGTTATGGGATTTGGGGCAAATGCGTGGGAGCGTTTATTTCCTGATCAGGCTAAACCACAAGAATTAGAACAGTTTAAAGAAATTAAAGGGCCAAAATATACGGCTGTTTCAACAGAAGGTGATTTGTTTTTCCATATTCGTGCTGATCGTCAAGCGTTGTGTTTTGAAATGGCAGATATGATCAATACGCAATTAAAAGCCGTAAGTTATCCAGTGGATGAAGTGAATGGTTTTCGATATTTTGACGGTAGAGCGATTATTGGCTTTGTCGATGGGACAGAAAACCCAGAGCCTGAAATTGCAGCTGAATATGCACTGGTGGGTGATGAAGATCCAGACTTTAAAGGTGGCAGCTATGCATTTATTCAAAAATATATGCATGATATGGACAAGTGGCGTGCGCTCAGTGATGAAGAACAAGAAAAAGTCATCGGACGTAAAAAGTTTAATGATGTTGAACTGAGTGATGATGTAAAGCCTAAAACAGCACACAATGTAGTGAGTAAGGCGCATGATGCGGATGGCAATGAAATTAAAATCATGCGTGCAAATATGCCGTTTTCAAATCCATCTAAAAATGAATATGGCACCTTCTTTATTGGTTATGCACGCAAATTTAGTGTGACCCGACAAATGTTAGAGCATATGTTTCAAGGTGATGAAGAGGGTAATTTAGATCGTTTATTAGATTTTAGTACAGCAGTGACAGGAACCTTATTCTTTGTGCCTACTGTCGATTTCTTAGATGATTTAGGTGACGAATAACGCTGATGGTTTATGTTCAGGTAAATGGTCGTTTTAAAACGGCCTTTTACTGCGAAACTTTGTCATCTTTGTTATGATGAATCTCTGATTTAATTGAGTTTTAATGATGTTTGATAAAATTACAGCATTATTTAAGGGCAATAAAAATGGTCCTGAACAAGTTTTTCTACAAGAAAATAATATTCAAATTGATGCTGAGCATGGTTTTATAGTAGATGGTATTGTTTTAAATCGTGAGTTATCTGAACGGCTGGAATACTTTTCTAACCGAAAACTCAATAATTTTGATGATTTAAAGGCTTTGTTCTATAAAACAATTTTGATCAATGAAAAGATTGATTTAGAAATCGCGACAAACAACTATGTGCAAAGGCTTGGCAATACAGAAGAAAATTTAAAACAATTTAAAGAAATTATTCGAAAACTCAATGATTATTATAAAGCGTTTAAACGAGAAAAATAAATCAACTTAAGGCATGGATAACATTTAGTGGAATCAGAATATTTCACCAAAGAATAATGTGTGATGTTGCTTAGTTTTTTCTCTGTTATACAAATGACTATTCTCAATTCATTTGCAAGAGCTTCCACAGGTCTATGATCCTGTGAGTTTGTCTTGAGGTTGATGTGAATTCTATCCTGATGAAGAAAATACTGCTGTTGAGTCACTGCGCAGATAAATAGAATAAACAAAATCACTCAACTGAATAAAGTCATCATGTTAAACTATTGCTCATGTCTTTTAGACCCTATGCGATTATGTTTAAACAAGAAATCTCTGACCTCAATTTAAAACAACTGAAAGCAGGCGAAAAACGTTGGATTGGCACAATGCTTGGTTCATCTGCAGCCTTATTGTTTAAGGAGATCGCAGAGAAATCGGATCAGCTCTTTGTATTGGTTGCAAAAAATAATCAGCACTTGGGACAGTTGGAAAGTGAATTAGAATTTTATGGAGTAAAACCAACAATATTTCCAGATTGGGAGATATTGCCATATGATCGTTTATCTCCGCACCAAGATATTGTCTCTGAAAGACTGTCAATACTTTCCAATATGCCACAAAAAGGTATTTTATTAGTCTCTGCAACCACCTTGGCACAACGTGTTGCCCCTATATCATGGGTGTTGGGTGAGCATTTTGATATCCGCGTTGGTCAGAAATTTGAATTAGAACAACAAAAATTAAAATTAGTTCAGGCAGGTTATCATCTGGTTGATACCGTTTATGATCATGGGGAATTTGCGGTACGTGGTAGCATCATGGACATTTATGCTTCTGGGCAAAATGCACCTATTCGTATTGATTTATTTGATGATGAAATAGACAGTTTAAAATTCTTTGACCCTGAAACCCAAAGAACAACAACAAAGTTAGAACGTTTTACCGTACTTCCTGCAAAAGAATTTCCGTTAAAAGAAGCGCGTTCAACATTTCGTGATCGTTATGCAGAAAGTTTTCCAACTGCAAATCCCAAGAAAAACCCTATTTATCAAGATGTGTTAGAAGGCATTGCTTCTCCAGGATTAGATTTCTACTTCCCATTATTCTTTTCACAACAAGCCATGCAAACACAAAGTTGTTTGGTATCGTACTTACCAAGCAATGCGATTGTCATTACAGATAAACACATTGATGAAGGATTGTTGAGTTTTTGGACAGATGTGATGCGTCGTTACGAAGACCGACGCCATAATGCTGATCAACCGCTATTACCACCTGAAGAAATTTTTATACAACCGAATCAACTATTCGAGTATTTAAATCAGTTTTCAAGAATTATTGCCTCAACAGAAGCCATTGAATTAAAAGCAGGCTGTATCAATTTGTCGGTTGAATTGCCGCCACGATTGCCTGTAGATCCTAAACAAGACCAGCCATTTAAAGCAGTTAAACAATATGTGGACGAGGCCAATCATCCTGTATTACTGGTGGCTGAAAGTGCTGGACGTCGTGAAACTTTAAAAGATGCTTTACGTGCAAGTTTAGGTGAAATTCCAGTTGTTGAAAGTTTTGCTGTATTTCAACAATCTAATTTCTCTGTGGCGATTACCAATGCGCCTTTGGATCGTGGATTGGTCATCAGCAATGATCTATCGGTTATTTCTGAAAACCAACTGTATGAACACCGTGTAGTACAGCGCCGTAGAAAACGTCAACAAGAGGTTTCAGAAGAGTTTTTGATCCGAAGTCTGACGGAACTCAATATTGGTGCGCCAGTGGTGCATATTGATCATGGTGTTGGGCGTTATGCAGGCTTAGTCACCTTAAATATTGATGAACAAGACTATGAGTTTCTGCAATTAAACTATGCAGATGATGCAAAAGTGTATGTTCCTGTGACCAATCTACACCTGATTAGCCGTTTTAGTGGTGGTGATCCTGATTTAGCGCCATTACATAAATTGGGTACAGATGCATGGAATAAAGCAAAACGTAAAGCACTTGAACAGATTCATGATGTGGCAGCTGAATTATTACATATTCAAGCACGTCGTCAGTCTAAACCTGGGATTAGCTTTGAGCTGGATCAAAGTGCATATATGCAATTTTCCAGTGGTTTTGCTTATGAGGAAACACTGGATCAGGAAAATGCCATCAAAGCGACTCTATATGATATGCAACAAGCCAAACCAATGGATCGACTGGTTTGTGGTGATGTTGGCTTTGGTAAAACGGAAGTGGCGATGCGCGCGGCATTTGTTGCTGTTCAAAATAATAGGCAAGTGGCTGTCTTAGTACCTACCACCTTATTGGCGCAACAGCATTTTGAATCATTTAAAGATCGCTTTGCCGATTGGCCAATTCGTATAGAGGTACTTTCGCGTTTTGGAACCAATAAAAGTCATACCAAAATTATTGAAGATTTAATCGATGGTAAAGTCGATATTGTCATCGGCACACATAAAATTCTTCAGGAAAATGTGCAGTTTAAAAACTTAGGTTTAATGATTGTCGATGAAGAACATCGTTTTGGGGTACGTGATAAAGAGCGTATCAAAGCCATGCGTGCAGATGTTGATATGTTAACCTTAACTGCAACACCAATTCCTCGTACCTTGAATATGGCTTTTGGCGGAATGCGCGATCTTTCAATTATTGCTACACCGCCTGCACGTCGTTTAGCCGTCAAGACTTTTGTCAATGAACAAACCAATGAAACTATGAAAGAGGCAATTCTGCGAGAGTTGTTACGTGGTGGTCAGGTTTATATCTTGCACAATGAAGTAGATACCATAGAACGTGCTGCGGAAAATATTCGTCAACTTGTACCAGAGGCACGTGTCGCGGTTGCACATGGTCAAATGCGTGAACGTGAACTTGAGCAAATCATGCAACAGTTCTATCACAAAGAATTTAATGTGCTGGTCTGTTCAACGATTATTGAAACGGGAATTGATGTTCCCAATGCCAATACGATTATTATTGAACGTGCAGACAAACTCGGCCTAGCACAATTACATCAATTACGTGGTCGTGTTGGACGTTCCCATCATCAAGCCTATGCATATTTGATGGTGCCATCGATTAAAGGCCTTAAAGGTGATGCAGAAAAACGTTTAGATGCCATTCAGAGAGCTTCAAATCTTGGCGCTGGTTTTATGCTGGCTACGGAAGACTTAGAGATCCGTGGGGCTGGTGAATTACTGGGTGAACAACAAAGCGGTTCAATGAATGCAATTGGTTATAGCCTATATATGGAAATGTTAGCCAAAGCGACCAAAGCAATTCAACAGGGCAAGACCCCTAATTTTGATACACCACTTTCACTTACTTCTGAAATTACCCTGCATATGCCTGCTTTGATCCCAGATGAATATTTGGGAGATGTACATCAGCGTCTTATGTTCTATAAACGTATTAGTAATACCGATACTCAGGATAAACTTGACAACATCCGTATGGAGTTGATTGATCGCTTTGGTGTACCGCCATTACCAGTAAAACAACTGTTTAGTGTTCATCAAATTCGGGTTAAGGCCGAAGCCTTAGAAATTACCAAAATTGATATTGGGGCTAATGGTGGGGTGATCGAATTTTCACCTGATACACCTGTGCAAGCGATCAGTATTATTCAACTCATGCAGAAGCATCCAACTTGGTTCCGTATGGAAGGTGGACAACGTTTAAAAGTGATGGTGATGCTTGAAGAAAATGACAAGCGAATTCAGTTTATTCAGGATTTGTTAAACAATTTACTGACAGAATTAAAGCGTTAATTTATCAGGATTTTGAGCTTAAAAAATGCTCAATCTGAGATTAAAAGTGCTTATGAATTTTTTCAGGTAAATCACTTGAAAAAATTCTGTGATTCTTTAAAGTGTAATTGTGATCAGGTTCAAAACAAACTGTGTTTATTTGTACCAAAACACAAGATAACCAATATTCACACGAAAACCGATGTGTTAGTATTAGCCATCCTTTTAATTTTGCGTCATTTATAAAGATATGTTTAGTTTGCATCCACAACTTGCTCAAGATACTTTTTTTGTAGGCGATTTTCCGCTTTCAACATGTCGTTTAATGAATGATATGCAATTCCCGTGGCTGATTCTTATTCCACGTGTTCCTGGTATCACTGAGTTATATGAACTAAGTCAAGCTGACCAAGAGCAGTTTTTACGTGAATCAAGCTGGTTGTCTAGTCAGCTTTCTCGTGTTTTTCGTGCAGATAAAATGAATGTCGCTGCACTTGGAAATATGGTTCCGCAATTACATTTTCATCATGTAGTTCGTTATCAGAATGATGTAGCTTGGCCTAAACCTGTATTTGGCCTGCAAGCAGTTCCTTATAGCAATGAAGTATTAGCTCACATGCGTCAAACTCTGATGTTGGCGTTACGTGGTCAAGGTGAGATGCCATTCGATTGGCGTATGGATTAAGTGTAAACAGCACAAGGGAAGTGTTTAATAAAATGACATTCGAGGTAAAATATTTTGCCATTTGAACGTATGTTAGATAAAGAGCCAAAGCAATTTGAGATATTCCAGCGATTTATGGGGTATTTGATTATTGCTTTGGTGGTCATGGTTTATTATTTCACCTCCCCAATTGCAAATTATCAATTTTATGTTCCTTTTTTTATAGGCTTTATTTTTATTGTTAGCCCTAAGCTATCGCGCTGGCTAGAATATTCATATGGCTCTAAAATTCGGAAAAACATCTATTTCTTAATTGATGTCATCGTAGTTTCTACCGCATTGGCTGCTGTACATCTAAGCCTCGTGGTTACTTTTGTGTTGTTATTTGCACTGATCTATACAGCGATTAACAACAAAATTTCATTTATGATGGGCTCTCTGGCAATTTTAGTTGCCTTTGTTGTATTTTATACCAATATTATTTTTATCTTTGGTTTTTATGATTATTTTCAGCAAACCAGCCCAGAGCTATCAGTCCTGTCTTTTATTAGCATCATTTTGTTTGTAAACATCGGAAATTATTATCAAAATCGCCGTATCAAAAGTGTAGAAACCAAGAAAAACACCTATTTCAATGAAATGAATCGCTATATTGAGTTATCAAATCAACTCAGTCGTTATGCGCCATTACAGCTTTGGCAAGCGATCATGCGTGGTGATACAGAAGCCAAGATTGAATATAAACGTAAAAAAATGACGGTTTTCTTTTCTGATATTCAAGGGTTTACAGAATTATCAGAAACATTGATTCCAGATGATTTGGCCTTTGTATTAAATGACTATTTAAGTCATATGACTGAAATTGCCAAACAATATGGTGCAACCATTGATAAGTTTATGGGTGATGCAATCCTGATTTTCTTTGGTGATCCTGACTCACAAGGTGTGGAGCAGGATGCGAAAAACTGTATTGATATGTCCATTGCAATGCGCCAGCAGATGAAATTTCTCCGTGAACGTTGGGTGAAAATGGGCTATGCACCTTTACATATTCGTATGGGGGTAAGTACCGGTTATTGTCACGTTGGGAACTATGGTGCTGTGCATCGTATGGCGTATACCATTGTGGGGCGTGATGCCAATTTAGCAGCGCGTTTGCAATATGCTGCGGATATCGATGAAATTTTGGTTTCAGATGAAACCTATAAGCTGATTAAAAATGATTATCTCTGTGCACCAAAAACTCCGATTGAGCTGAAAGGAATTCAAGGTAAGGTGCGCACTTGGCAAGTGATGGAAAAATATTCAGCGACCAAGAATGAAAATCAGCAATGGTTTGATTATGAGTATAAGGGCTTCCATTTGGTGCTGAATTTAGAAGAAGTGCAAAACTTTGAATATCCAGAGCTGGTTGAAGTATTAGAAAAAATGGTAGAACGGATTAAGGTTCAGCAAAAACTTACTAACTCTCAAGGCGTTGCAAAGCTTAATATTGAAGATGAAGTCAACTCAAATTATTTGTAAAATCCTTAAATATTAAATTAAATACCTAAGCCATTAAAAATTATCAAGACATTAAAAAACCACTCATAAAGAGTGGTTTTTTTGCCTACATGAAAAGCAATTTAGTGGTTTTCAGAAGCGTGGTTAATTGTATACTTTGGAATTTCAACTTCCATATCTTCGTCTGTGATTTTAACTTGGCAAGATAGACGCGAATCGGGTTCTAAGCCCCAAGCACGATCAAGTAAGTCTGCTTCAACATCATCCATCTCTTCGAGCTCATCAAAGCCTTTACGTACAATCACATGGCAAGTGGTACATGCTTTAGACATGTCACAGGCATGTTCGATTTTAATACCATTATCGAGCAAGCTTTGGCACAGATTGGCGTTTGGTTCAACTTCAAACTCAGCACCATTTGGACAAATTGTTGCATGAGGTAGTACTTTAATACGTGGCATAGTCGTTACCTTAAATTAGTTTGAGTTAGACCAATCATCAAGTTTGGTGCCTTTGAGTGCATGATCAATGTGTTGATTCATACGTTCTGCAGCAAAGGCATCGCTATAAGTTTTTAACTGTTCAACAGCATGCTCAATCGATTTGATATCGTTTGTTTCAAGCTGGGCTTTTAAAGCTTCAGCGGCATGGGTCAGTGCAGTCAGTTGTTCAGTACTGAGCAGATTGGAGTCAACCTTTAATGCTTGTGTTAAGGCTTCAAGTTCACGCTGTGCTTCAACTTTAGTTTCATTGAGATGACGAAGATTTTTATCTTCTTCAGCGAATTTATAACCTTCTAAAAGCAAACGTTCAGTATCGGTTTCAGACAATCCATAAGAGGGTTTAATGTCGATTTGCGCATTGACCCCTGATGTGGTTTCTTTGGCTGAAACAGTAAGCAGGCCATCTGCATCGACCTGAAAAGTGACTTCAATACGTGCCTGGCCTGCGGTCATTGGTGGGATACCATGTAATACAAAACGACCTAAGCTGCGGCAATGCTCAACTAAGTCGCGTTCGCCTTGCAAGACATGGATCAACATGGCAGTTTGACCATCTTGATAGGTGGTGAACTCTTGACGGCGTGCAACAGGAATGGCTGTATTGCGTGAAATTAAACGTTCAACCAAACCGCCCATAGTTTCTAGACCAAGGGACAGCGGGGTAACATCTAACAGTAATGAACCATCTTTAGAATTTCCAATGAGCTGATTCGCAGTGATCGCAGCGCCAATCGCCACAACTTCATCAGGATTGATGGTACAAAGTGGTTCTTGCTTAAATACTTCACGCACGACTTTTTGTACAGCATAAGAGCGGGTTGAGCCACCAACAAGAACTACATTTTGAATATCATCGAGTTCAAGTTTTGCATCACGCATGACACGTTTACATACATTGATCGTCTTATCTAATGCCACTTGAATGATTTCTTCAAATGTTGTGCGATCTAGCGTGAGATGATGTGTTAGAACTTTAATATCAACAGAGGTTGCATCACTGAGTGCTTCTTTGGCTTTACGCGCAGAAACAATAAAGTGCGCATATTCTGCATCATCTAAAATTTCAATATTGAGTTGTTTTTTTGCCCATTTCACAATAAGGCGATCTAGGTCATCGCCACCTAGTGCGGTATGACCGCCTGTGGCTAAAACTTCAAATACACCTTGAGAAAAACGCAAAATAGATACATCAAATGTACCGCCACCTAAATCATAAATGACATAGTTACGGTCTGTTGTTAGGTTGCTCTCTTGATCCAAACCATATGCAACAGCTGCAGCGGTAGGTTCATTGAGTAAGCGTAATATATTTAAACCCGCGAGTTCAGCTGCATCACGTGTAGCTTGGCGTTGCGCTTCATCAAAGTAGGCTGGAACCGTAATCACAGCGCCATTCACCGGATTGCTTAAACTTTGTTCAGCGCGATTTTTCAGTTGTTTTAAAATTTCTGCGGAGATTTCTACGGGTGTTTTACGACCTTGCGCTGTTTCAAATGCTGGCATTTCATTATCAGCACCGGCAAGCGTGTAAGGGTGTTGAAATTTAACATCTGCTTTAGAACGGCCCATAAAGCGCTTAACAGAAACAATGGTATTTTTAGGGTCAGCAGTAATAAACGGTTTTGCTGCATCGCCATATTCGGTTGAATTTTTAGAATAATGTACAATAGAAGGAAGTAACACGCGACCTTGCTCATCGTTCAGTACTTTGGCTTTGCCTGATAATACCGTAGCAACAAGAGAATGGGTTGTCCCTAAGTCGATACCAATCGCAATACGGTGTTCATGTGGCGCACTTGATTGTCCTGGTTCAGCAATTTGCAAGAGTGCCATTTGTCACATCCT
Organism: Acinetobacter sp. GW821-FHT01C12; assembly: GCF_059422625.1. Lineage (NCBI taxonomy): Bacteria > Pseudomonadati > Pseudomonadota > Gammaproteobacteria > Moraxellales > Moraxellaceae > Acinetobacter > Acinetobacter sp. GW821-FHT01C12. Next base: position 510,237 of record NZ_JBWKXD010000001.1, on the reverse strand, counting down.
TAAAATAAAAACTAAAAACAAATTCGGGTAAAACATATAATGAAAGTTAAAATTTAGAAATCATCATCTAAACTAAAATCTTCATCATCTAAAAGCTGATCTTCGGCTTTATCAATATCATTCATGACTTTTTGGAAGAATCGTAACTTGCGCACAGTGTCGCGTGCTTCAGCCCAATCTTCATCCTCAAAATCAATTTTGAATTCACGAACTAAGCCATCAATCCATTGTTGGACTTCTTTTTTTAAAGAATGCAATTGTTCAGTATTGGTTGCTTCATCAAGCTGCTCACGAATTTCTAAAGCAGATTGTAAGAACTCAAAATCACTAATTGATTGATCTAAGTGATGATCTTGCTTTTTGAGTGAAAGTAGATAAGCAGCACGACTGTCTACATTGGATAAAGCTTTATATGCCTGATTAATTTCACTTGATTTAATCAAAGCTTTGTCTTTATCTTCAGCTTTATCAGGATGATATTGCTGTTGTAGTTTTAGGAAATTAGCTTTTAATGTCGCTAAATCAATATCGAGTGCTTCCGGGAGATCGAACAACTCAAAATGACTCATGGGAGATACTCATCCACGATGTTTTACAGGAAAACGGTGTAATTAAATGTGATTAAAACAGTGCAAGACACTGTTTTAACATGAGAAAAAGCAGGGCAGATTATACAGTGAAAGATTCACCACAGCCACATTCACCTTTTTTATTTGGGTTATTAAACTCGAAGCCTTCATTGAGACCATTTTTAACATAGTCCATTTCCATACCATCGAGATAAACCAAACTTTTTGGATCTACAAAAACTTTTACACCAAACTGCTCGAACATTTGATCATGAGTGTCGATATCATCAACAAACTCAAGTACATAAGCTAAGCCAGAACAGCCTGAAGTTTTCACACCAAGACGAATACCTTCACCCTTACCGCGATTCTTTAAGTAATTGCTGATATGAGTTGCAGCATTTTCAGTTAGATTGATCATGAAAACTCCGTTAAAAAATCATCTGCTAAATTTGACGAACAGATATTAGGCTTTAGTTTTCTTGCTACGGTAATCTTCAACAGCAGCTTTAATTGCATCTTCTGCAAGTACAGAACAGTGTACTTTTACAGGAGGAAGTGCAAGTTCAGTTGCGATGTCGATATTCTTAATCGCCTGTGCTTCGTCAAGCGTTTTACCTTTTAACCATTCGGTTACGAGTGAACTAGACGCAATTGCAGAGCCACAGCCATAAGTCTTAAAGCGAGCTTCTTCAATTACACCACTGTCATTCACTTGGATTTGTAAACGCATTACATCGCCACATGCAGGTGCACCCACCATACCTGTACCAACATTTTCTGCATTTTTATCCAACACACCAACATTACGAGGATTTTCGTAATGATCTATTACTTTTTCGCTATAAGCCATGTTGCTTCTCCAAACCTCGGGGTCAGCGTTGATAATATGTATTTCTACAATCTAATTTGGTGGCATTTTACTGATTTTCAATAAAATGCCGCGTTTTGATTTCAAGGAACTTAGTGTTCAGCCCATTCAACTGAATTTAAGTCGATCCCTTCTTTGTACATATCCCAAAGCGGAGAAAGCTCACGCAATTTCTCAACAGCAGCTTTAGTAATCTTAATTACATGATCAATGTCTTCTTCAGTCGTATAGTGACCAAAGCTAAAACGAATTGAACTATGTGCTAACTCGTCAGAAAGACCGAGGGCACGAAGTACGTAAGAAGGTTCAAGTGTTGCAGATGTACATGCTGAACCAGAAGATACAGCAGCATCTTTTAACGCCATCATCAATGATTCACCTTCTACAAAGTTGAAGCTAACATTTAAGTAGTTTGCAACATTGTATACAGGGTGGCCATTTAAGAAGACTTGTTCTAAATCTTGTAAACCGTTCCAGAGTTTGTCACGGAGTACACGTAAACGAGTTTGTTCAGCCTGTAAAGATTTGCCAGCAAGTTCAAATGCTTCACCCATACCGACGATTTGATGAGTTGCAAGTGTACCTGAGCGCATACCACGTTCATGACCACCGCCATGAATTTGTGCTTTGATACGAACACGTGGGCTACGGCGTACAAATAAAGCACCAATGCCTTTAGGTCCATAAACCTTATGACCTGAGAAGCTCATCAAATCAACTTTCATGGTAGAAAGATCGATTTCCACTTTACCCGCAGCTTGTGCAGCATCTACATGGAAATATGTTTTATTAGCACGTGTTAACTCACCAATTGCAGCAACATCTGTCACAGTACCAATTTCATTGTTCACCATCATCAATGAAACAAGTAACGTATCTGGACGAAGTTCAGCTTGAACCATTTCTGGGGTAATTAAACCAGTTTTAGGTTCAGGTTCAAGATAGGTAATCTCAAAACCTTCTTCTTCTAATTCACGACAAGTATCTAAAATTGCTTTATGTTCAATTTTACTTGTGATGATGTGTTTGCGTTTAGAACCGTAAAACTGAGCAACACCTTTAAGGGCAAGGTTATCAGATTCAGTAGCACCAGAAGTCCAGACAATTTCGCGTGGATCGGCTTTTACTAAATTTGCGACTTGTTCACGTGCATATTCAACTTTTTCTTCAGCTTGCCATCCATAAGCATGTGAGCGAGAAGCAGCATTACCGAATGTACCATCAAAGGTTAAACACTCCATCATGCGTTCTGCTACTTGAGGATCAACAGGCGTAGTTGCTGCATAGTCAAGATAAATCGGACGTTTCATGTCAAATACCTGTAACCGATAAAAGGGCTGAATCAAGAGGTGCTGAATTTTGGCGAACCGCAACGGTTTGTACGTTGTCACGAGCTACTAAATCCGCAAGGGTGATTTTAGCTAAATAATCGGCAATATGGAGAGAGAGTTCTTGCCATAAATCGTGAGTTAAACACATTGCACCATTTTGGCAGTTGCCTTTGTGGTCACAACGAGTCGCATCAACGGTTTCATTTACAGCTTCAATAATTTCTAAGACAGTAATTTCTTCAGCATGGCGCGCTAAGTGATAACCGCCATTTGCTCCACGAACACTTGAAACTAAGCCATGACGTTTAAGTTTAGCGAACAATTGTTCAAGATAAGCGACAGATATCGTTTGGCGGGTTGCAATTTCTGCAAGCGTAATCGTTTGTTCAGGTGGCTGCAATGCTAAGTCAAGTAGTGCAGTCACTGCATAGCGACCGCGAGTAGTTAGGCGCATGATTCGATACACATGTTTTAGACTAGATGTATGAATTTTATGAATCCTGACTAAAATAGTCAAGTATTTTTAAGTTTAATTCTGACTAATTTAGTCAGAATTTATTATTTGAACAAAAATTACTGGAAAATTTCAATTTTTGTTCAAGTTTTATGAAAATATTTGCCAAAGATTATACACGACTAATGCCATAAATAGGAAGCCCAATACGCCTAAAGCCGTATATAAACGTTGTTGGTTGAGCTGCAAGCGTTTAACACGATTTTGATATTGTTTCACTTCAACTTGGAGTGTGTTGATCTTAGAGCGTTGCTGATCAATCTTTTCAAGCAAAGGGGCAATGCGTTTTTTTGATGCTTTTGTCTGGCTGTCATCATCTGGATTGGTTAACCATTGCTTCCAGTCTGAAAGCAATTTAGGTGCAGTTAAGTGTACAACCAGATCACGGAACTGTTCCTTGAGCAGGTTATCGCCTTCCAGACGCATTTTTTTCATGCTACGACGATTAGCAAAGACAAAAATTTGGATGAAATCGATGAGTGTGCTACTCACAGAAAGGTCAATGGCTTTTTCTGGAGGCTGTAAATCAAAAAGAATACCACGATCTGTAAATTGAACATAAAAGTCAAAATAAGGAATATAACTATTCATTTTAATTGTAATCTGCTGTCCGACGAATTTTTTTGCCTGTAAGCGAACAACACGATCATGTTTTAATACAAAAGAATAAATGGTTTCCAATATAATCATGACAATGTTTAGCAACAAACGAGAATGACCTTGCTTTTGTTGCGATTCATTCATAAAAAATTCCTATAGCAAAACAGAGAGTCCGATCTCTAAATAAATTTGAAACAATCTCATCCATGACTGGAAACACAATATTTCAACAATGATATAAAAATTATCTTAATAACCATTGTCGAATTGCCAAGTGTTCCTTAACATTAAAACAATTACTTTGCTTTGTAGAACAGTTTAGCAAAAGGTTCAATAGTTTTATTTGATAATATAGCAATATTTTCTACATAATTTGGTCATATAGGTCATTACACGCTGGAGTTTGGGGTAAATGGAGCAAGATATGAAAAAGAGCAACAAAGAACAAACGGATCTTTATGAAGATCAAAATGAATTTGATGAATCTCAAATAAAGCCTAGAAATCATAAAAAGTCAGCATTAGATTTCAGAAAATATACAAAACAAATCTGGTTGGCAGGGTTGGGAGCGTTCTCCAGAGCTGAAGAAGAAGGCAATAAACTCTTTGATTCTTTAGTCAAGGTGGGTGAGGAGCTTGAATCTAAGACAGTTGAAGTCACAGATCAGACAGTCAATAAAGTCACTGAAAAAACCAAAGAGTCAGTTGCAGAAACCAAAGACAAGGTTGAAAAACTTTTAGATCAGCGTGTAAATCATTCATTAAACAGAATTGGTTTAGTGACTGCTAAAGATCTTCAGCATTTGGAAAACCTAATCCTGCAACTCCACAATAAGGTCGATGCATTGGCTGAAGAGAACCAAAACTTACGCGACCAATTGCTAAAAAAAATGAAATAATTACCATTAATCCAAAAAAATCGTAAATTTTAGTCGTAATTTTTGTGAAAAGCGTGTTTGGAGTCTTGCGTTTCCCCCCAAAGCATTGCTATAAAGTCGTCATGGCCTTTGATCTACAGCCTTGGAACTTAAACGAACGATATAAGAGGACGTAATCTTCATGAATAAATCAGAATTAATCGATGCGATTGCAGAAAAAGGGGGATTGTCAAAGTCCGATGCTGGTAAAGCATTAGATGCGACTATTGCTTCAATTGGTGAAGCGCTTAAAAAAGGCGACACAGTGACTTTAGTCGGCTTTGGCACATTCAGTGTTAAAGACCGTGCTGCTCGTACTGGTCGTAACCCTAAAACTGGTGAAGAGCTTCAGATTAAAGCAAGCAAAGTACCTAGCTTTAAAGCTGGTAAAGGCTTAAAAGACTCAGTAGCTTAATCTGAGCTTGTTAAAAGCGCGCCTTTGTGGCGCGTTTTTTATGAAATATATTAAATTATCAGTGATTGCTCGTTCATTCATTTCACAATTTCAGTTAGAATCCTTACGAAATATAATATTGGAATACTCATGGAATCGTTTCGCACTCTCATAAGGGGCTGGTTTGGTAAAGTTCTCCTTGTGTTATTTTTAGCGCCATTTGCTGTGGTTGGTATTGAAGGCTATTTCAGCGGTGGGCAAAAAGCAGACGTAGCTAAAACTGTTAATGGTCAAGATATTTCTAAAAAAGAGTTAGAAACGGTTACAAAAGGCTATACAGATCAATTATTGGCAAATCCTGCTATACATGGGGATGAGTCTTTGTTGAACAAAGAATTTATTGCAAATAAAGCACTTGATTACCTAATTAGCCAAAGTCTTTTAAGACAACAAGCGGATAAGTTAGGTGTGACTTTGAGCGATGCTCAAATTGAACAGAAAATTGCACAAATTCCTGCTTTTCAGGAAAATGGTAAATTTTCAAATACGCTATATGCAAACTATTTACGTTCACAGGGTTTAACTAGCCAAGCATTTATCCAAAATATTCGCCAAGATTTTGCCCTAAGCATTTTGAGCTCTACAATTTCGGATAATGCACTGATCAGTAAATTGGATATCCAGCAAATTGCCAATTTGCAATCTGAACAACGTGAATTATTCTTATCAAGCGTTAAACTTGATGACTATAAAGCCAATGTTAAAGTGACCAATCAGGAAATTGCGGATTATTACAACAAGCATCAAAATAAGTTTAAACAAGTTGCTTCAGTGGATGTGGACTATGTGGTGCTCAGCCCAGCGACATTGACACAGCCAAATGCGGCAGTGACTGATGCTGAATTACAACAAGCTTATACTCAGTTTGTAGAAAAATATAAGCAAAGTTTGAAGCGTGATGTTAAACATATTCTGATCACGACTGATTCTCGTACGCCTGAGCAAGCTGCTACACTTGCAAATGAAGTGTATGCAAAAATTCAGGCAGGTACATCATTTGCTCAAGCTGCTGCGCAATATTCAGAAGACCCTGATTCTAAAGCGAAAGGTGGTGCACTTGCTGCCTATGCGCCTGGTGCCTTTGGTGATGATTTTGATAAAGCTGTCAACTCAACCAGCAATGGTCAAGTGTCTAAGCCTGTTAAAACTCAATTCGGTTATCATTTGATTGAAGTGAATACACCAGTAGATTCAGTACCATCGTTTGAGTCAAAAAAAGCTGAATTGACTGCTGAAGTTTTAAAGAATAAATCTGCTAACTATTTCTCTGACACTGTAAATAGTTTAAATGAGCAAGTGGTCAACAGTGATGCATTGGATGTGGTTTCACAAGCAGTGAAGACTGTTCAAGTTCAATCTGCAAATAATGTGAATTTAACGACAACCAATCCAGTTCTTGCTGATCCTGCTGTTAAATCTAAACTGTTTAATGATGATGTGAAAAGCGGAAATACGACGGCATCAAGTAATATCCAAACTGCCAATGGTGATGTTGTCTGGGTTAAAGTTCGTAAGTATCATCCAGCCGGTGTACAGCCTTTAGCGCAAGCAACTGCGCGTGTAAAAGCACAATTGATTGAACAAAAAGCGTTTGATGCTGCGCATGCAAAATTAAATGCCATGATTGCGGATTTCAAAAAATTGCCAGCGCAAGAGGTTACTGCGAAATATCAGTCTAACTTTGTCCATGCAGGAACATTTACTCGTTCAAAAGGCCTTAAGCGTGAGATTGAGCGTGTTGCCTTTAGTCAGCCAGTACCTAAAGCAGGCATGTGGTCTGTCAGCACTGCGAAACTGCCAAATGAGTTAGTTGTTGTGGCTGTAGCGAATGTGAAAAAAGTAGATACTGCTCAGATGGATCCTGCTGAAGTTCAGCAACTTACGCAAATGTATCAGAAGTTCCGTGGTGAACAATTATTAGATGATTATTCGCGTTATTTAAAAGCACAAGCAAAAATTAAATAATTGATCTTCTCTGATAAAAAAAGCGCCTCGGCGCTTTTTTTATGTGAAATGAAATATAGCGTGAGTACAGGAGCTATATCAGTAAGATGTGATTAGCGGATGTCTCTAATCTTTTTTAGATCTGATTGCGATATTGGCTGGGGCTAAGTTCAAATTGTTTCTTAAACGCCTGGCTAAATGCAGTTTCAGATGAATATCCCACTTGGTGTGCAATCTGCTGAATAGGCAGTTGTCCCTGTTTGATTAGCTGGCTGGCAAGACGTAAGCGATGTTGTTGCAAGTAGGCTAAAGGTGTTTCCCCAATAATTTGATTAAATAAACTGGCAAATTTAGAACGCGACATACAACAGGTTTCTGCTAAGCTTTCTACGGTCCAGCTCTGTTCTGGACGGCTGTGAATAGCTGCAAGTGCATTTGAAAGTTCTGGATGTACAAGGGCATTTAACCAGTTATTGTGATCTTGCATTTGCTCAATATAGTCACGTACACACTCAATCATCAAAATACTGACGACGTGGTCCATAATTTTATTTTTACCTGCCATGGTTCTACGTGTTTCAGCAGAAACAAAATATAATCCAATTTTAAGCCATTCAGGTGCCTCATCACTCAAGGCATTTTGAATATGCAAATAAGGTGGCAGTGCATTGATCAATGGACGAGCCATGATTGCATTCATATGGCATCGTACAGAAAGGATAAGGGTCTTTTCTGAGCTTCCTTGACCAAATTCGATTGCGTCTTGTCTTAATCCATCAAATAGTGATTCTATATTGAGGCTTTCAACTAACTGCGTGTCTAAATGATTTTTTACCGTGTGTGCTAATCCTGCTGGGATTAAAAACATATCGCCGGTTTGTAGTGCAACAGTCATTTTGGGTGAAAATTCTAAATAAGCATTTCCATACAGAACTATATGTGCGATCACGGCATCTTGTTTTGGGCTCTGAAATGACCAATCACCTTGTGCTTGAAGGTAAATATATTCTGAATGGTTGAGATGAATATCATCAAAAATTTTACTTAAAGCATCCATAGATTCAGTTCAAATTTCCTGTTCTCAAATAATAAAAATGTTTCATGCTATTAAAACATGTGCGCAAAGGACAAACTCTATGTTGAAGATGCCAAAGACTTTTTCATAGGTTTTATGGACGCTTACAACTGTCTTTAAGTTGAATTTTACATAAATATATAACTAAGTAGAAAGATAGGGAAGATATAGCCATGAATGCACCAGTTCAACTGACAGAGCAGCAATTGCAACAATTAAAACCAAAGTCAGGTTTGGCACTTGATAAAAAGCGTTATCTTTGGATGATTAGTCCATCACTTCCAGTGATTGGGTTAGGAATTTTAGCGGGATATCATGTTGCACCTAAGCCACTGAAAAAAGTTTTTGCATTGGGTGGGCCACTGGTACTGCATGTGATTATTCCAGCCATAGATTCATTGATTGGTAAGGATAAAAACAATCCGACCAGTGAAGATGTAAAATTACTTGAGCAAGATCCATATTATTCACGTTTGGTTAAATCCTTTATTCCGATTCAATATGTCGCCAATGTATATGCTTGTTATTTGGTGGGACGTAAACAAACATCTCTTTTAGATAAGATTTTGCTAGGTGTCTCAATGGGTGCAATTAATGGTATTGCCATTAACACAGCACATGAGTTAAGCCATAAGCATGACCGTATGGACCATATTTTATCGCATTTGGCATTGGTTCCATCAGGTTATAACCATTTCCGTATCGAACATCCTTATGGACACCATAAACGCGCTGCAACGCCTGAAGATCCAGCCTCATCGCAAATGGGTGAAACGCTCTATGAGTTTTTACCACGTACCGTCATTGGTTCATTTAAATCAGCGATTGAAATTGAAACTAACCGTCTTAAACGTAAGGGCCTTGGATTCTGGTCTAAAGATAATGAGTTATTGCAAGGTTGGACAATGACCGCAGCATTCCATTCATCCATGGTCGGGTTATTTGGTAAAGGTATTTTGCCTTATTTGGCAACCCAGTCAGCTTATAGTATTACGTTGTTTGAGATCATCAATTATATTGAGCATTATGGTTTGTTGCGCCAGAAAGATGAAAATGGCAAATATGAACGCACAATGCCTGAGCATAGTTGGAACAATAACAACATCGTAACTAATTTATTCTTATATCAGTTACAACGTCATTCAGACCATCATGCCTTTCCGACACGCCCATTCCAAGCATTACGTCACTTCGATGAAGCACCTGAATTGCCAAGCGGTTATGCAAGTATGCTGTTGCCAGCGATGATCCCGTCGTGGTGGTTTAAAATTATGGATAAGCGGGTATTTGATCATTACAAGGGTGATTTAAATAAGGCCAGTATTTATCCAAAACGCCGAGCAAGCATTTTCAAAAAGTTTGGTGTCGTGGACAAGTTGTTGAATAAGTAAAATTTAATTTTAAGATAAAAGCCCAGAATTGGGCTTTTATTGTTTTTGAGCATTAAAAATATCCCAGCATTTTTTAATGTTGACTAACGCTACTTTTAGTTGTGAGTCATCCTTATTAAAGCATAGGCACTTGTCGCTTAATTTTAATGAATGTAAAAAAAATCCCTGAAATACTATCTTTCTTTTTCTGTTTATTTCATAGTATTCACTAATGGTATTTTAAATTTACAAATGTAATTTGGAACTTCGTATGAAATGGGAAGAAATAGGCAATCAACCGTGTTCAATTGCGCGTACATTATCTGTATTGGGTGATCGATGGACCATGCTTATTTTACGTAATGCTTTTATGGGCTTACGTCGTTTTGATGATTTTCAAGAAAATTTAGGTGTGACAAGACATGTATTGTCTGAACGGCTAAAACGTTTGGTTGAGCATGAAATACTGGTTAAAGTGGCTTATGTCGATCGACAAGAGCGTTATGAATATCGCTTAACTGAAAAGGGCTTAGATCTATATCCTATTTTATTAACCATGGTGGCATGGGCGGATAAATGGATGGATGAGGGGCTGGGTGCACCTATGGTGTATCAACATACCGTCTGTGGACATGAGTTTACTCCGGTATTGGTATGTTCAGAATGTCAGCAGGCGGTGAATGCGAGACAAGTGAAGCCAATCGTTAGCTCTGCGTTTTTTCAATACATAGCGCAGAAAAAATTAGCTTGATTGCTATTCCTTAGATGATTTTCAATATTTATCATGAATTAATTTTAGATTAAGTTGTTGGTAAATATCATAAAAATCTAAAGACATGGACACTTATTATTTTTAGTGTTTGTGAAAATGTTTAGATGAAGCGTAGTAAGTAATTTGAAATTTTAATTACTGATATTGTTTTGATTTTTGTTAACAAGATATAAAATATGTGATTGTTCAATTTAAAAAATATATAATTTAAATTAATAAGTAAAAGTATGAAAAACAGTAACTGTAATCTTAGTTTAGAAAATAAGGTTTATTGCTTGATAAAGAATTAGGCGATTTTTTTAACAGATAATTTTGATCAAGCTATTCATTTTTATATACTTATTTAATTGATGTAAAATTTTAATAATTTATAAAATATTTAATATGGAGTAATCGAATGGGAATTGGTTCAAGCCCAAAAGTTGGAAAAACAAGTCAAACCTGTCTTCAAGAATTTACAATTCATTTTAGACGTGCAGAGGACAGAGTGTATGATGGTCGTTATGGTTTTGATTGGTACCGTCCAGAATTTTTTAAAAAAATGACCTATTATCAACCCTTAACATCTAGTGAAAAAAGGATTGAAGTTGCTTTAGTGACTGGCGATATAGATACACTCAAAAGCACTTATACACATGGGCAAAAAACAAAAATTTTGCCTTATGGTAAAGAATATATACCTGCATGGTTGGCTATTTACTCAACAGAGTGGCTTAATGTTCATCGTTCGGGTCAAGGTGAGAACTATAGTGTAGCACTAGATTTAGAGCTAAATCTAATTGAAGACAAAGATGACGGTGAATTAAATCCAATTGATAAAAATAAAGAATTTGAGTTAAAAAATAATGGAACTATTCTTAAGTTTGAAGCATCAAACCCAAATATTGTCATTGATCCTTCAGAAATGAATATTAATCGATTTCTTAGTACTTTTGGAAATAACAAAAAATTATCAAATCAAGAAAATGATCAGAAATATTTAGTTTCAAATGCAGTTAATATTGTATGTAAAAGTGCATTGGAAAACCATGAAGAGATTTTAGTCTATGCAGAAAAAAATGGTTGTAAAGAAGTTGTTGGTCAGCTCATGCTATACCATAATGCTGTGATTCCGACTTTAAAACTTATATTTGTAGATGTGATTACTAATGAAGAAAAAACTATACGTTCATATGATTATGAGGATTTTTTACAAAATAGATCATTTAACCAAGCTTTAATTAATGTAGAAATAATAAATGCTCCAGCATTCGATTTTAGAAAGTATCGTAAAAATGATGTTGATGTAAATATTTCTTTAAACAAACTTAATATCAATGATACCAGTTATTTTTTAAGTGATTTAAGTAAATTTTATAAACAATATCAAGATAAAAACTTAGCAATAAAAAACTATGTTTTTGTAACAAATGTTTCTAAAAAAGAAGGCGTTGGTAGTGGGGGAGAAAGTGTTGTCTTATTAAAATGTCCTGAGAATATATTTAATCAAGTTGTTGTACATGAGTTGGGACATCGTTTTGGCTTGATTCATTTGTTTGACTCCCAAAAAATTAATCCCCAAGGCAAGTCTTTTCAGTTTTTACGGGGTTTGACAGGTAATTTTTTGGATTATGATCATATAAAAATTGATGAGAAAGAAAAAAATAGTAAGACTAAGTCAAGGGCTATACCCAATCCCACTTTTTCGTTGAGCTATTTTTTCAAGTACCAATGGGATTTACTTAGAAAAAGAGTGAAATAATCTATTTATCTAAGCCCTAATCTAGAGGGGGTTCGTTCACCTTAACATATATGTGAACGGATCACTGTCTATAAATAGATTACAAGCAATTTGCAGGTTTAGGAATACCTGCCAAACGGCTTAAATGGCGGGCAACCAGTCCTGTATTAAACTTATCTTGTAGAACAGCATTATCAATTGCTGGGTTGATCGTTTTCATTAAAAATTTAAGCAGTGGACGAGTTGCAGGAGAGTGGCCAAACTGGGTATAAAATTGACGTACTGCATGCAACACTTCAAAATGCCATGGGGTCAGTTGTAGATCTAAACTTTGTGCCAACTCTTGGGCAACCTGTTCATTCCAAATGGTGTAATCTACTAAATGACCATCTTGGTCTAACTCAAAGCTCATAAAATAACCTAAACAAAACAACTGAAATAATGTAACTTTTGATCAACAAAACATCAAAGATTGATTTTTAAAAAATCGAAGATAATTGACAACCTAGCTCACTATTTTAAACTGATACAACGGCTAAAGTCTAAAACCAACTGAGCAAATTGTGGGTAAGAAATTGATTTAAAATTTTCAGGAATGGATTCAGATAAAATTTCAGCATCATTTTCAATAAGATAAAGATTCTGTTTGTTTGTTAAACGCTGATCTGCTGCAAACAGTACCGCATCACCCATTAAAACAATGTGATCATGAGAACCATACAGTTGATCCAACTGATTCAATATATGGTCTGTATGTATAAAAGAAGATTGAATTAAATAAAGTGTTTTATCTGACATTTGAACTTTCCATCCACAGCTTACCAATACAACACATGATCAAAAGACTGAATAAATTCAGCATTCAGTTCTACAAATTCCAACTCTTGTTGTGATTGAGTAACAAAAGTCGAGGATTTATTCATATTTTCTACTAAAACTGGTGTTAAATCATAGAATTCAAAGCTATCGACCAGATTTGAAGCAAGCTTAAATACGTGATTTAATTGGCTAAAAGCCATTTCTGATTTAAGTAGGCTTAATCCAGCGTCTTTAAGTAACACTTTGACTTTACAGCCAAAAGTTGCAAGCACCATGGTTGCTGACAGACTTTCATGTACCTGCAATGTATTTAAATTTGCTTGGGTTATCACAACGAGCACAGTATTCACACAAATTACCTTTTAAATGCAACACGCTAATGGGATGATCAACTTAGAATTGAATGATACGATCTGTAGATTGAACAGCATCTGCAAGTTCGCCTAAACCCACAAGCTCAAAGCCTTTTGCAAGATTATTGGCTGGAATTTGGTGACGTTTGGCATTCTCTTGATCTGTTATCCCCCGCGCTAATGCAGCACTCACACAGACAGGAAGTCGAATTGAGAGTTTTTGCCATTCTACAGATAAATTACGTTGATCGTCAGGAACCCATTGCAAGTTGTTCGCAACTTGTACACCATCTTGATAAAAGAAAACACGAAATTCTTGATCTTCAGCTTGCAGTGCTTGAGCTAAACCCAATGCATGCCATGCATGGATTGAAGTCGGTGCTGCGGTGATTAGTAATAAAGTACTCATTTGATGGCGATTCACTTGGAGAATGGACAGTTTGCAACATTCAAACTTGATAATGATAGGTAGTATACAATGATTTTAGGTGACATTTTTATGATATTCTCTAAAATCAAAAAAATCACTCAATAAAATACCTTTATAAACAGTATCTTATTGGATTTTTAGAATTATTAAGTCACTATATCTCTTATATAATCTGCATGAAATAACCTGTATTTTCTTCCTTTTTCCCATAAAATTGATAAAATAAAATGAAATCTACACCAAATCTGCACCAACAATGAAACTACCAAAACCTATACAACGTGGATCAAGTTGGCGTATTACTGTAACTTTTGATAATAAGAGATACTCAGCAACTAGAGATACTGCAAAAGAATGTGAACAATGGGCATCCCTTAAATTACTTGAACTTAAAACAGGGAAGGCTAATTTTGAACAAGGAATAAAACCAGCTTATCCATTTCGACTATTATGTAATAAATATTATGAAGAACATGGTCGCCATATGCGATCGGCTCGTACTATAAACTTTAAATTAAAAAACTTAGACCATATCGCACCAAACCTTGCAGACAAGTCAATTTATGACTTTAGGCCAGCCGACATTGCAGAATGGCGTAATAATAGAAAGAAAGAAGTTAAGGTGGCTACCTTAAGAAATGAGCATGCAATATATTCAGCAGTTTTTACATATGCAATGAAAGAGTTGTTTTTGCTTGAGTCTAACGTTTGGCACTCAGTATCAATGCCTAGCAAAGAAAAATCACGAAATCAGAGAATTACTCCTGAACATCAAGATACTTTACTAAAAGTGATGGAGTGGGATGGTTCAACCACGCCAATTAATTCTAGACAGTATGTCGCATGGGCTTTTTTATTTGCACTTGAAACTGCAATGAGGCAGGGTGAAATATTGGCGATGCACAGGGAAGACCTAAGAGATGGTTTTATTCATCTACCGATGACTAAAAATGGTGAATCTCGTAACGTGCCCCTTTCTAAGGAAGCAAAGCGCTTGCTCTTATTGCTTCCTCCAGAAAATGATAAATTATTACCGATTGATAAGAATATATTTTGTGCCATGTGGATGAGGGTTAAGAAAAAAGCAAAGCTGCCTGAAATTAACTTTCATGATTCTCGACATGAGGCAATCACAAGGATGGTTAAGGTTCGTAAATTACCAGTTGAGGTTTTGGCAAAAATTACAGGACATAAGACAATCGGGATATTAATCAATACTTATTACAATCCAGATGCACAGGATTTAGTCGAGATGTTTAATGACAGTGAGAGCTAATTAGCTCTCGGTCTGCCTCTTTTTTTATTTTTAGTGGTGAGTAGATCATGGGCTAATCGTGGATTATACAAGGCCTTTCCAGGGGTACCTTGATCTATTGAGATAAGCCGTTCTCTAATTGTTGTGGATGATAGATTATATTTTTCGGCAAGTTGTGCTGCAGAGACTAATTCAACATCCACTTCCTTCAACTCTTTAACAATCCCGCCACCAATATTTTGACCAAGCATTACCTGCGGAGGGGTATCACTTTCGACAGTGATAATGTATTTAATAGCACCCATTTAACCTTCCTCCTTTTCTTCTTGCTTAATCCGTTCACCCGATTTAATTTCCTCATCTGTTGGCATTTCTTTAAGAAACACAGTAACTGGACCATTTCTGAAATCAATTGAGGTCATTTGGCCATCTAATTGATTACGCTCTTTAGAGGTTAGGTTTCTCCATTTTGCTATAGTCCATTCTCCCTTAAGTAAACCAATAGGCATATCTCTACACAGTGAACCAACGCTATAACCTTGATCCTCAACCCATCTTCTTGCAGCATGCAGAGCAGCAAAGTCACCAGTTTGATTAAATGTTTTTTCAGTCATGACTTTGCTCCTCAACAAGCTTTTCTTTTTTTGTAAGCAATTCCAGCAGCCATTTTTTGCGTTAAATCAATCATTACTTTTTCTGCTCGCTTAACATCTGCATGGCTACCTAAATAACTCGCTATTGCATTACCAGAAATACAATATCCAAATCTAAGCGCCAAAATTGGATTAGTCTTTTTTAGCTCTTCATAAATCGGATAGATCAACTTTAAAAATACTTGTTCAGCAATTTCTTCTGATGTACCTTCAAGTTCGAACTCAGGAATTTTGATCATGATTGCACCGCCATTGAACTTGAATTCTCAAGCTCCAATCGACGTTTACGAACCAGCCCCATTAATTTCGGTTGAATGTCTGGATGACGGGTTGCAACATCAATTTCTAAAATATCCAAGGCTGTTAAATCAGGTGCATTTTGGATCTGAACCACTAATGATGGTGGTTGTTCAGGAAGTGGAGCGGTCGCACCTAATTCACTCAATCTTTTATTAATTGCATCCATCAATGGCTTACGCTGTTCTTCAGTCCAATTGACCGTATATTTATACAAGGCATTAGCTTCAGCAGGTAATTTTGATTTTTGAGCACGTTCTAATAGTTCTTTTAACAGATTGTCATATTGATTATCCTGAATATTCTTTAATGCAGTCGCTTGAAACTCAGCAAGTTTAGAACATTTTGCAAGATTAATTTCTGAGAGCTGTTCTTCGCTAAAACCTTGATCATTCACATCGTGTAGCGTGGTTTTAATTTCTTCCTCTGAAACACATGCATTAATGCCATCTAGATAAATTTGATGATCAATGTAACTTTGTTTTGGTGCATATTGCTCAGGATCGATCTCTATCAACTTATTCTCAGTCAATTTGCATAGATGTTGAGTATGTTCACGCTCAAGATGACCATTAGCAAAAAACACTGGACGTAATAAAAGAACAGCTTCTGTAGTCGTACAGTTTGCAATTTTCGCTGCAAATTTATCAATTATTAAGGCAGGATCTGTTTCAATTTCTGGGGTATCTTCAGTTTTAAAAGCTTCTTTAGTTTTACGAGGAGCTTTAGATTTTTTAGGCTTTTCACTGAAACCGTCTTTAATTTCAATCTCAGTAATCATATTGCCAAACGTTTTACCAAACGCCTGAAGCTGCAGTTGTGCATTTTCAGCATCTAATTGAGCAAATCCATTTGCCACACTCAAACATATATCACCATGTTCTGGGTCGTATTTAGTACGCAAGATACATGTTGGCATCACAATAAAAATTTCTTGGCCATTCTCCAGATCGTGTGGTTCTACTGGCTTAGTAAATTGAATATCTGCCAAAGTTAACGATTCACGTTTGATACAGAACTCATAACCAGGTAAAGCAAAGATCGTAGCAGGGAATTGATTTAAGTCATCAAAGTCCATCAATTCGCCAACAGCGCGGCACATAATATTTTTACCAGCCATGAGTGCTGAAAATGCTTCATTACTATTTAATAAATTCATTTTTTATTTACCTCAGTGCTGCATTTGATTTTGTTGTTGAACTTGGTTTATCGGTGGCGCTTCATTCCATCCCATTTGATCTGCTCGAGCACGGCAGGCTTTTGATATACCTGACTCGTATTGAGTGCCTTTGAATGTGTTAATTGCTTTATCAAGGGTTTGAGGATTTTTAGCATCTTTTATAGCTAGAAGTGCATCGTTATAACGCTGAGCTAATGGCTTTTGTTGCTGGCCACTAGCTTGGTTATTTTGATTGCGATTCGGTTGTTGAGCCTGTCTTGAGTTTTGCTGATTATTTTGATTTTGAGAGGGCTGTTGTTTTTGCTCATTGTAATGTGCTGCAGCCATTTCTTGATATTTCCAATCATCCCAAATACCTGAGAAAATATCACCGGCAAAACCAATAAAACTAAGCGCCTTAACCATTGCATCTGTGACTGATTTTTTAGGGGCGTCCTCGTCGTATATCATTTTTCCTGTACTGGTTTTATACATGGCCATTGTTCCGCCCATATGTTCCACTGAACACTTTTTACCTTCTTGCATATACCAAACGCGGACTGTCGCATAATGCATCATTGTTTCGGCATTACATTGCTGAAAACCTTGTTGAACTATTTCAATTCCCCAACCTTGGCCACAAGGGCCAAAAGTCTCGGTAGCTCGTTGAACTAACCAATACGGTTGAGGTGATGAGCCTTTATAAGATTTACCTGTAATCGGCTTAACTTTCTTTGGATCTGTGATGCTTAAAGAATTCCAAAGATCCATGTTTGAATTATTTGAATTTGTCATGATTATGCTCCAGACCAGCCCATACGCTTTTTATATGCGCGACGTTCATAAGAGGGGATATTTGAATTTTGAAGCCCAATAGCCAATGCTTTACGCTTTTGAAATTTACGCTCACGTTCAAAATTAAGGCTAATCCAAGGTTTCTCTAAGTGTTCAGCGAATTCGATAAGAAACAAATAGCCTGATTTGCTAACCCGGTAAATTTCGCCATTTTTCTGTAAATATTCAGATGAATAAATACGCATGCGAAATTCGCCGTTTTCATCGCTTATAAATTCTGATTTTTTAGGAGTAGATGTATTCATTAGATTGCCTCCACTAATTTATTACGTTCTATATATCCGACAATAATTTGATTAATCATTCGGTGATCGTTGTAATCAGTGAAGTCGTTATATTCCTTGCCGTTAATGTCGTGGATCTCATCAATTGCTAAGTTGGTGATATCAACTGCAGTAAATTCGGAACCAGGAACTCCGTAGTTATCGGGATGAGTTTCAAAATCAAAGCTAACTTTAAGTAAGAAGCTATCAAGTTTAACAACGGCCATGCCAGATGAATTAGAAGTGACTTTTAGTGCTTGAATGCTATATGAAGAAGGGGCAGTGTTAGGAACAGCTACTGCAGGTTTGTATTCAGTGGCTTTTTGATCATATGTAAGACCGATAACGCCTACTGTGAATAAACCACTAATTGCAGCTACTTTAATAAAGCTGGATGGCTGTACACGATGTGTAACAATGGGATTGATTGAATTTGGTTTTGTGTTCATAATTCACCTGTTGTAAGGAAAAGCACATTTGATTTCGAGGTCGGATGTGCTTTTTTGTTATTTGATGAAATTAAGTTTAGTAAACTAAACAAAATTGGTCAATAGGTTTGTTTATAAAAATAAACTTTTATTATTTATGTTTATACTTCTGTACTTTATAGACAAAAGAAAACCCACACAGGGTGGGTTTTCTTTTTTTAGAATTTTGTATTAGCAATCAATATTGTATCTAGCTTTATATGAATCTATTGTTTTTTGAAGATCCGTACTTGTATTGAGATCTTTTGGATCAGCCAGCTTTAAATAAATTGGAAGGTATTCATGTTCGTAGGTAACAGGGAAATCCTCGCAAATAACTTTTTTGCGTTCTTCTAATGGGGTAGAGGGACCTGCTAGCGTTGCAAGATACATAGTCATTTTTAAATCAACTTCTTGAAATTTTTCAATAAGGTGTTCGCGTTCAGGTGATATTTGTTCTGAATTATCGCAACCAAATATAGAAAGAGTTAACAAACATATAAATGATACAGTTTCCATAATGTAGGTTCTTCTTAGGTTTTTGAGCAAAAGAAATCTCATGCTGAGTGGGAGGTGAAGTTTACTAAAGTGGTTGAATCTTATTTTTTGATCATGCGTTTATTTTCATACATTTTTTCATCAGCTTCTTGAACCGCTTCTAATAAACTAAAAGAAGGATTTCGAATTGCGAAGCCAACAGCGATGCTGATATTAGCATTTGCAAAAATTTCTTGAATTCTATCAAATAAAAGCTCTGCTCCCTCTTTTGTATTTTCAATGCTGAGGATTGCAAATTCATCACCACCTATCCGAGCCACAATATCATTATTACGGACGCAAATTTTTAATAGATTTGCTGTCTTTTTTATTAATTCATCTCCAATAAAATGTCCAAATTGATCATTTACAATTTTTAAATTATTTAGATCAATCATAAAAATAGCAGCAGGATGACCGTAACTTTTACATCTGGCTTCTTCTTGTGCGAGAAGTTGATCCCATCCTCTACGATTAAATAATCCCGTTAAAGAATCACTTAAAGCTACGGCTTCAAAAAACTCTTTTTGACGTTTCTGTTCATTTTCCCGTAATTCAACTTGCAAAATATAGCTTAGAATTTTACCAAAAAGATTAATTAATTCTTCTTCCTGTAGTAGTGATTCGGATTGAGGATTGGGATCAATAGCACAAAGAGTACCAAATAAAGTTCCATCTTCTTTTATAAGTGGTTGACCTATATAAGCTTTAATATCAATTTTTTTGGCTATTGGCGCATTTAAGTATAAGGGGATTTTTTCTGAATGAGGAGCTATTTTAGGAGCTTTTCCTAAAACCATATGAGAGCAAAATGAATCCGCCCATGAGAAAACTTGTCCTGGTATAACATTATAGCCTTTATCTTCACATTGAAGGACGATCCAATTATCTCCTTCTGTACGAGTGATCATCCATAAATTGAATCCAAATTTTTGAGATAAAAATTTTAAAACAGTTTGTCCAGCCTCTTCAAAGTTTTTAAATATTATATCTTTCATATTGTGGGCCTATTTCATTGTTTAAATTAAAAATTATTATAGTACTTAATCGTTTGAATATTTTTCCAAAAACTCATCTATCCATCCTTGTGCTAATTCAAGATTGGTTATATCGGTTAATTTTAAATTAGTTTCTTCAGCCTCGTTAAACCCTTGAATAATGGCTTCAAAGATATTTGCTTCACTAATGATCTCATTTGCAATTTCAGAAGAATCGTAGCTTTGTTTGGCTTTTTTAAAAGAAGCTATTTGTTTATCAATTCCAGTACCAACTTTAGCTAAAGCTAATTTAAATTCTTGACGATTTATTGTTAGCGCAGTTTTAGACTTATTAAGTGTTGCTATCATAATACTTTCTCTCTTAAAGATTTTAGTTGTATTTATGGTTTTACCAGAGCTAGCTCTAGACGCCCAACAAAGTTGATCTCATTCAACTGTTCATTTGTAATAAACTCATCGGGATATCTATTTTTATCAGGATTATCACTTGTTAGCTTAACTGTTTTTGAACCCGCATAACTTACAAAAATTCGTTTCATGCGTAATTCATGATTATGAGTGAAAACGTAAACACTTCCATTTTTTAATGCATCAGGATCTTTATCAGAAATATCAACAAATAAAGGGCTATCAGGTGCAATGGTTGGATACATACTATATTCAGCTGAATAAATAATACGCAAATTAACTGGGTTGGTCTGAATACCCATTAGTTTTAATATCTGCGGATCTATTTCAAGGTACTCACTAGCATCCTCTAAAAAGTTTTGAATTCCTGTGCCGCATGAAGCTTTAACATCTTTGTATATTGGAATACGTACGTTCGTTAGGCGACCTTTTGTATTTGCACTTATAAATTCAACTGGTGCGAAATGAATACTTTCTGAGTCTCTAATCTCAGGGGAAGTGCCATTTAACAACCACTCAGATGTAGTCCCTAAAACTTGAGCTAACTGAACTAATCGGTTACCAGTTGGATTGTTCACACCACTAATCCAATTGGTAACAGTTCCCTTGCTTGCTCCAGTCGCAGCAACTAAATCTTTATGCTGTAGACCAAGTTGGCGCATTCGTGAAGAAATTCTATCAGACGTGGTTTGCATAATTGATAAACCTAATATTTGTTTAAAATACTAAACAATAAAATTGACATGTTCCTAAACTTATAGTTCAATTAAATAAACAAATTGTTCTGGAAACTAAACATGACTGTTGATGATCTTAAAAATCACTTTCAGGCTAAAAACGATGCTGAACTTGCTCGAATCCTTAATAAAGATAGATCCGTAATAAGTTATTGGCGAAAAAAAATCCCTCTTAAAACTCAAGCTGTATTTGAAATTAAAACCAATGGAGAGTTGATTGCTGATCGCAAAGGATTAAATAGCATGAGCTCTTAATAAGCCTAATTTCTTACTAAAGTACGAAAAGGTAAACGTGAATAAATTTAAGGATTCACATATGGAAATTAATTTAAGCCGAGAAGCCCAAAACGCAATTTGGCAGATGATAAGTAATACACCGGGATTTACGCCTAAAGATATTGCGCAGGTACTTGGGGATTCACATAACACAATTTGCAATTACGCAAATATCAATATGCCGAACCATTTACCCAGTATTAAAAAATTAGAAGCAATTCTTTATTACACCCAAAACCCAGCGCTTTTAAAAATTTGGGCGCATGAACTTGGCTTTGCTTTAGTTCCTGTGACATGTGACCGCAGTAAGCATCATGAATTGTCGATTTTTGAGGCAATGATGCAGCACAACATTAAGTCAGGAAAGACCAACAAAGCTGTATATGAAGCGTATGAGGATGGTGTAGTAACACCACAAGAATATGAAGAGATCCATCAATTGACATTGCATCTAATTGAATTGGCGACAGCTGTAGATCAAGCAGCTTTAAAACAAATGAAGAGATATACGTCAGGCCCTGAAAAAGAAAAAGCCTGAGGCTCATATCCCAGGCTTTCCTATATCCATAACGAGGTGGAATGAATATGAGTTCAAATTTAGCACAAATTTCACTCATTTTAAAGAAGAAGCCTGATGTATCAGATCAGGCTTCCTGTAATTCACCGCGTACCCAATACACCCTAAACGACTTTTCGGAGTATCGAATGGACATCAATCTAGCACAAGAAAAAGAGCCAGGCAAATACATGAATGGCGATGTGGTTGTGTATATGAATCACATCAAAATAAAAGACTTACAAACGGTAGAGGCGTATCAACCGAACAATCACTACTGGTTAGAAAGCGGTAAGTTGGTAAAGCAAGCTGATATACGTACAGCCACTTTGCCAGAGCTATTTCATAAACGCCGTTTAGATGAAATCGAGCAATCGATTGCGGAGGTTTCATGAATAGCCATTTTCAAATTAAACCTGAGCATAAGCAGACTCAGGAAATCCAATCATTTTATGAACCAACTTTGCTTTTGTTGGACCACATTCATGACATCAAAAAAGGCAATTTAAGAATGCGTGGTTACAACGAAGATAATGCTGCTGTAACCAAGGAAGAATTGGCCCAAAAGATGGCTTATCGATTCAAGATCACGATTTGGTTATCACATCAGGTTATTACGAGCTTGATCAAAGCTGAACAGGTCATTTCATTTGGTGGGTACGTAAAGCCTAAGGTCGGTGAATTATGAGCTTAGATGCAACCGTATGGGCTTGGAAAACAACTGTAGATGGTGCTAGTCAAAAGCTAGTACTTCTATCACTTGCTGATCGAGCTGGGGATGACCATAAGTGCTTCCCAAGTTTAAAACGATTAGAGAAAGACACCACTTTAAATCGAAAAACGATTATCAAAGTTTTAGACGAACTTGAGCTTAAAAAGTTGATTAAATTTACAGGTGAAATTAAAGGAAATGGCGTAAAAGTCTATCAATTAATTGGTGTATTTGGACGTGAAGATAGTTCAGATACCAATACCAAAAAGGGGACTAGTACCAATAATGACACTAGTGTTGATTTAGGCATTGGTTCCAAAATCGGTACTAGTACCAATAATGGAACTGGAACCAGTACCGATATTGGTACCGAGACCAGTACCAATTTTGGGACACAGAACCTCCCAAGGAATCTCTCATTAGAATCTAAAAATAAAAAAGATTGGCTTTGTTTGAAAAAACTTCGTTCTGAATTAGATCAAGCCAATCCCACGGTAGTACCGAAATCGATTATCGAAGCAAGTTGGTTTGAACGCGAGAAAAAAGCATTTGAGCTTTTCAATGCTGGAAATAATCTTTGTGATGATCTTTTGATTTATCACTTCGCTGACACACTTTTGAAAAACCGCCACAAATACGACAAAGCACATAATGGAAAATCCACTAGTGAATCTGATTTAGTATTTTTCTCATCACCTCAACAGATTTACGTATTTGCAAACAAGCTTGCTCAACTTCCAGATGTGATCGATAAATTTAGTATGCCTGGTGAATCTTTTGAAAAACTAGCAAGCCGCATTGCTGCAAAACTCTCAGATCCAAATGAACTCCAAAACTGGAAATCACATCTGCAGGCTGTTGGATTTAAACCTAAGGGTAGAGGTGCTGCTTAAGTGGAAAGCATCTCAATTGCAGAATATCAAAAACTTTGCGGTGGTAGATCCAAAAAGAAAACTAACTTGAAAAGCAGTACTCGAGTTAAAACTCATCGAGGTGAAAGTATCGGTGAGTCATTGCTAGCAACACAACTTAAAGTGCTCAGAATCGAGTTTGAGAGAGAATTTAAATTCCATCAAAAACGAAAATGGCGAGCCGATTTTCATATTGTTGGTAAACGGATTTTGGTTGAGGTTGAAGGCGGTGTTTGGAGCGGTGGACGTCATACAAGGGGTAAGGGTTATATAGGTGACATGGAGAAATACAATGCTGCTGTGGTAATGGGATATCAGGTATTACGGTTTAGTACAGAGCAAGTGAAGTCAGGTTTAGCGGTTCAACAGATAGAGACAATGGTGGGGGAGTAAAATGACAGCCACAGCAAACTTTGAAAAACATAGAGATATGATGATCGTTCATGATTTACGTCGTTTGCTATTTAAGCCTAGTACGTCACGAGTTGATTTTACTCTTCTTGATTTAGCACAAAAAACGATGGATGGCTTTAAAGATGGAGTGGGGGGACCATCAGTTTATGGAAGTAAAGTAAACAGCGCTGCTTTAATGATGCAAAATATGGCTACAGAAGAATATGCACTAATATGGGCTTTAGTAAGATCGATCAGTCCAACAGATCGCCACTTTGCTTTATTGCATAACCTACTTACTAGTGAGATCCGTTTAAAGTTTCAAGCTGATAGTTTTCAAACAAAAAAAATAACTACAAAAGACGCGGCAAAAGGAGTAGCACGTTCTGCATTAGTTCAATTTTTATTTAAACGTGGAGTGTGTACTAAATGTAATGGTAAAGGTTTTATATTTTCTAAAGTTGAAAAGAAACACATCGAATGCAGCAAATGTGAAGGTAGAAAGGAAAACTCATACAACCAGTCTGAGCGTTATAGAATTTCAGGTATGAATATAGATCGTAAAGCGTACATTAGAACCTATGATAAATATGAGAAATATGCATTAGAGATATTAGGAGAGTGGCGAATTAATCTAGATAGCCATTTAAGAGGGTACTTTTTCAAAGTTGCAGAAGAATTTGATTTGTGAGAGAACAGATGTAAAAATAGGAATTCATTTATTAGAATCTGGTCGTATTAGGATTATCCAAGACCAATTTGTTCATTAAAAGAGTTTATTCATGATTTATATTAGTACTTTAAAAGAAGAAGATGGAAGTTTTAGTTTTTATCGTATGCCAATACCAGTTGATATTCTTAAATTTGAGTCTATGAGTGGCATGGTTTCTTTGCAATTAAATAAAGGTGAGGAAATTTTTACAGTTTATCACGATGATTATTTAAGTCCTGACGATGTAAAACAATTGGTAAATGATTGGGGGAATTGTGATGTACAAAGCCTTTCTATGGTTTTAATTGATGGATTAGATTAAATTAATTAATATTGTCTATTTTATTAGCTCATCGAAAGGTGAGCTTTTTTTATTAAAACAATTCTGTAAGGTTTAGGTGCTAAGATACCATTGAAGAATAGGAAAACACATGAACATTTGTATTGGTGGTCCTTGGCATGGAAGTAAGTTGCTGGGGAATGTAAGTCATGAGAAGTTTTTCAAAATTAAAGGTTCTACATCAAATTCAATTACAACCTATTTAAAAAAAATAGTTAAGTTTAAGAACGAAGAGTATGTATTTTGGGTCTCTGATGAGTTATTAGATATGCAAGCTGATGAAATAATTAGAGGTTATTTAGTTAAAAAATTTCATACAAGCATCTGAAATTCTAGAAGATATAAAACGGGCTAATTTATTTTAATAACAATTTTATAGTGGAACATGATCACGAAACATTCTAATTTTGTACTTTAAAAGGAGTTGATTATGAAAAATATCTTAATCGTAGTTATGATGTTTAGTGGCTTAAGTCTTACGGCTTGCGCTGTACATACTCCTGAAGGAAGCATCGTTGTAGATCCTGATGGGCGTTACAATGGTGGGCATGGAAATGGTAAATTCTGTCCTCCTGGTCAAGCGAAGAAAAACAATTGCTAGAACATTTAAATATATTATAAAAAATAAAAGATGCTTTAGGGCGTCTTTTATAAGTTTTAATACATGCATAAGTTAAAATGTATTAATTTGCTCAAATTAATACTTAAATGTGTTTAGTGTCACAATTTAAGGATGCTAAGTATGCAATATAAAAATAAACTGTTTATTGTTGATAACGATGGCAATGAACATGATATTTCTAAATTTGAAATAGGGAGCAATGGCGAAATATTAGTGAAAGATCCAGGTATAATTATTGAAAAAGGCTTTAAGATAATTACAAAAAAGAAGGGGGTTTGTTCTCAAATATTTTTAGTCAATCAAGTGACTAAAATTTATAATGAATTAATCGTAATTAATGTTAAAGAGTTTTAGGTAAAAATATTAAATCAATAAATTTATATTGCATTACAAAAATAATGAGCGTATATTTTTTTGCATACACATAGTAAAACCAATTCAATTTCCAAACCCATATTTCTAATCATATGGGTTTTTTTTATTTAGTAAAATATATTAATTCAATAACTTGTGGAAAAACATCTAAATTCTAAAATAAGCTCTAATGCATTTTAAAAATAATTTTACATAAGAAAAAAACTAATAAATTTCATATGTTGTACAAATTTTAAGAACTTTAATTTTGTTACACCCACTTACAGCATATACAAAAAGTAGCTAAAGTGCTTTAGAAGACAACAAAATTGAATGGTATCTTAAAAATTATCATATATACATATTAGAGGTGAGTTATGAAAATATTAACCTTATTAAGTATAGGGATAATTAGTAGTTGTTTTTACAAAACCTTTAAAGCTAAAAGCTTAAAATCCACAGAGTTGGATTTTGATAAATACGTTGAAAATATTATTCTTAAAGGTTTTTAGATTATTAAATTTGTACGAGTGTGGGTAAAAATAAAGTTTTATATTTTATTTTTCTCATTAATTTTATGATCTTACAATGCTGTTACATCTTTTAGGAATATTCCATCTGGAGTATGGATTTATAAAAAATCATGGATATCTATAAGCTTATCAAAAGATATGCTTTTTAGTGAGTATATGGATGTGATTCAATACATTAAATGTTTCATTGGCTTACACAGAGTATTTGATACTCACTATTGTAAAGATGGTGAATTAACAGTCTGTCGTCATTGCCTTAAAGTTGTTAGTAACTAGTCTGACAAGTTCTAAAATAAAGCTAATTTTTTAAAATACTTAAAATTATTAGCCTTATTTTAGACTACTTAAAATTACTCAAATGAGAACATGTAATGTTAAATACAGCTATAGAAGAATCGAAAAATATTTCTAAAGAAACCCGATATAGTTCAATAGAGCAACTTAAAATTTTCTTGAAATCACAAGTTCTCAAAAAAGCGGATTTGGGTGAAATTTCAGTGAGTGAAAATATTTCTAAAGAGATCAATCAACATCAAATCAAAGTATTAAGTGAAGAATTTAAGCAATCAGGATACAAAGTTAAAATTTCATTAACAAGTGATGAGACGATATTTTCTATTTTTTGGGATTAATTTTGATAGTTCAGCTCCCTTGATATAATTAAGGTTGCATAGTCCCAAAATTAAATGTATATTTTTCATAGTGGTCATATTATATTTATCTGACACCTAACAAATTTACCTTTTAATATACCCATTGAGTCTAATCATCGGGTATTTTTTTATCTTAAATTTATGTATTGTAATGAAACTCATTATCATTTATTGTATTTAATCTCAATCTAAGCTATATAGATTGTGAATTTGTTGACAGCCCGGAAAGACGGGCACTTATTAAAATTTAACCCAGACCCCTTAATCATTTTTAATTTTTCTTCAATAACTTAAGTAAGTGTAATTAGGATAAATGTTGCTTCTCGTGTATAATGTGTAAACAATTATTAGATAAGGTAGTAAAGTTATGTACTACTCTATGAATGCAATGTTTTTCTTCGCTATATTTCTTATTCTTACATTATTGATGTATCTATTTGGTGGTTTAAACTCAGGTTTAGTATTCTATAGATAGCTTTTGTAACCTAAATTAAAGCTCACTTTTCGGTGAGCTTTTTGCATTATAGAACTACCAATAAAAACATGTATCATAAGGCTGTGAAAAAAACGAAAATGCATGAGAGAAACATGAAATCACTAACTTAAAGCTGATATTTTATAAGCAATTTAAAACAATATACTTAACTTTTATTTTTTAAAAAACATCGTAATTTCAATTGTATAGAATCATATTTTCTCATTTATATTTACTTAAATACAAATGGGTATTGAAATTTTTCTATGTTGCTTATACTTTTAAAACTAGAAAAGTAAATAATTATTTGATTTATATGCAATTAAAATATTTTTAAAATTGAAGTATTTACATATATTCTTGTTAATTATTTATTCAAGACGAGACAAGATCAAAATTATTAAAAGGTAAAAAGATGAAAAGTATATTAAGTGGCTTACTGTTAGCATTTATGTCTAATCAGATTTATGCGGCTGTAACATGTGGTACGTCAACATCAACACTTCCCAATTTAAATAGTATTTATAAATCAGGCGAGTTTAGAATTTTCTACTCATCAAATTCAAGTAATGCTGATTACATACCAAATCAAACTGATCTTAATAATAATGGTATTCCTGACTATGTTGAAAATGTAGCAATACAAGCTAATGCGACAACGGAAGCTTTAACGAGTCTTGGATTTGTTCATCCTTTAAATAGTGATCGATACGCTGGTGCTGCAGAATACATTGATATTCATTTAACAGCTCTATCAGGCAATGGAATAGCTTATGAAAATCCTTCTATATTCGTAAATAAGCAAACCAAGGAAGGTAAATGTGCTTTAAATATATACATTCGAAATAATATCGAGAGTTTCCCAGGAAATTATTGGACTACAGTAACACATGAAATTTTTCATCTTTACCAGTATGGATATAATCAATTTAAAGGTAGTTGGTATCTTGAGGGAATGACAAATTGGGCTGAAAGAGTTTTACGTTTGGGTACACAAGGGGGAGATGGTTTGACCCAATTGCCTGATGATCAAGATTCTCTAACAGCAAATGTTTATAATGTGGCTTATAATCAAATGTGGCACAGATTAGCTGTGCTTTCAGATAAAACTAATGGTCAACTAAATCTCTCACCGAATCTGGTAAATAGAACTTACATAGATGGCACTAAGGTGTTTAAGGATGACAAGTTAAAAGGTTATTTGTTTATTAAGAAAACATTGGAAAATTTAAAAATTAAATCGGATCAGATTTCTATTCAAAATGGTTGGAATCCTCATAATTGGAATGAGAATGATCAGTCTAATCTTTCTAATCGACCATACATGCTAAAAGCGATTCAAGATTCAATGTTGCAATTTGGGATGAATCAAACAACAGAAGAACAAAAATTTTTACTTTTGCAGTAAAAATAGGATTTTCAAAATTTTTAAAATTTAAAACTCACTTTTCTGTGAGTTTTTTATGTTTTAGATCAGTCAATAAAAAATGGTGTTTGACTCCTGATGCTCTTGCCCAAGCTGAGAAGCTGGCAAAGCAGAATTAAAATTGTTGTTTTATAAAGGCGCTTAAGTGTTTTATTAATTTCCAATTTTTATTTTTTCATAATGATTATTAATTACAATTACAAAAAAGGCTGCGGGATTGTTGGTTTTTTGATCTTTATTGTTAAAACTATGTAAATAAACTATGTAATATATAACCGTGAGCTCCAATATCAGCGATTAAAAAAATGTCAAACGGCTTTGAATTACACGTATTAACGCAAATTTATGATTTTGTGAACGAAAGAGCTAATTTTTCTAAAAAATCAGAATTGGATCAAATTTTGGATTACTTTGCTACTTTGAACAAAGGTAGTGATTCAGATTTTAAATTTGTTTCACCATACAAAATATATGGAAATTTTGGAGAACATGAGTTCATTAATATTAGACAAGCACCTAATTTCAAAGATAAGAATAGATTTTTATCTTGGTTAAACATTCAGTTCAATCATCAACAAGAAATTTTGTAGGTAGGTTATAAGTGCCTAATAGACGAAAACGAATTAAAAGTGGCACTGATTGGTCAAGTGATCAAGATTGCTTACTTATAGAAAAAGCAAATTTCAGTATGGAAGATCTATTGGAAATGTTGCCATATTCGGAAGATGAAATTAATGCCCGGAAAAAAGAATTGGGAATTTTAAAAATTATAGAGTCAGTTGAAAAGACAAGATAACGTTGTGCTTGTATTTAACTAATATTTCAAGAACAAGAAAGACTCAATTTAATGTAAGCTTTATATGCCCACGAACTCCAATAAGTGGGTATTTTTTTTGCAAAAATAGCATTTATATCTTGTAGTTAAGTCCGCCTAGTAGTATCTTTCCCATGTGATCGAATAACATCTTATTTAGTCATTCGGTTTTTAATCGATCATTCGTTTTGTGTTTGGACGAGAAGCCCACCGTAAGGTGGGTTTTTATTATCGATATCCCTTCATATGTTAGACTCCTATCGATTAATAGGAAAACACATGAATATTTGCATCGGTGGCGAGCTAAACGGTCAAGTTGTAGAGAAAAGTCCAAATGATTACTTTCAGCAGTCAATCGTAATCTGTAAAAAGACATACAAGTTTTGGTTCTCTGATAAAGTAAGTTTTCATGATGCTTTTGTCGAGGCTGAGAAGCTGGCAAGGCAGGTTTGAAATAAATGGCGCGTAGGCGTCTTTTTTTATACCCTATAAAACAAATGTTATATTTAATTGTCTAATATTGTTATCTTCAAATTTAAAAAATGAATATTAAAGATATGGAAAAACTAATATTGGGTGGACCCCCTGGTCAGGTGGACGAAAAGGTAAACTTAAAAACACGGGGTGGGTATGGATCGATATGATCATGCAAAGGAGATGGGGCATAATGTAATAAGAATAGAATCAGCCAATAGATATAAGATTGATGAACTTGGTCCATTGCAAATTGAAACTACTCTTACTTCTCAGTGGCTTACGAATCTAAAGAGACACAGATTAAATTGAGAAAAGCATGATTTTTTAAAAGATATATGTCAATTTTTAAAAAATTATATAATGTTACGTATTTCATTAAGATAGAATTTATTGAGCATTGTAGATTTAGATATTTAAAGGATAATTATGTTTTCTTCCATGGTTTTTACATGCCAATCGTTAATGTTAAAAAGCTTGATAATATTCTTAGTAAATTGATTGAAACTAAAAGAATTCCAAAAATAATTTTAATTGGTTATAAATCATATAGTGAGCTTATGAAAGACCGTAAATTTTTTGAAGATGTAGTCGGTTCATCAATGAAACCCAGCAAAAGAACTTATAAAAATATCAAAATAAAAGTCACCCAAGATGACAATCAACTTGAAGTTAGATGTTTTTCTTGAATTTTTGAAAACTCTATTAACATAAAATTAAAATGGGTTTGCTTATTTTTCAAATTGAGAGCAATAATAGATCAAAATATTGTATTAGTATCGTACTCTAATGAATAAGAATAAATTGTTAGTGGTTCTGATTGCTGTATTAATCGTTAGTATCTTTTTACTAGGTTTTACTGTTTTTAAGATTTCTCAAGAAAAAAATAAAAATAACCTTTTAAAACTTGTTAGTGATGCTAAAAATTCTTTAGTCGATATAGTTAAATAGAGTTACTATGTTTATATGTATTTAAATAATGAAAAAACCATATAAATGGTTTTTTCAAAATTATTAAGCTATTTAGTGATTAAATCTTTTTTTTCTTGATTTGGTTTTTGTTCCTGTGGCTCTTTATTAGGAGCCTTTTCATCATCTTTAGCTGGATTTTGAGGCTGATCACTTGAGTTTGAATTAAATTTGCTTCCATTAGCAAAGGTAGAGTACTGATTGAAAGAAGATTTTTTAGCAGAGTTTCTATTTACTAACATGATTTTCTCGATTTCTCATGCCGAATATTCGACTTAACTAGATTGACATATAATAGATAGTTACATTGATGCTATATCAGAGTGTCTATGTAGATAAGTGTGAAGTTTAGATTTATTTATCTCATTTATGTTTCACGAATTTTTTTAGATATTTTTATAGTTTGATGAAATATAAGATTAATTTAAGTATCTTTTTAAAAATTTAAAATATATGTTGTATTTTTATGTTATTTTTTATTGATGGTTTTAATTTTGTATTACATTTAAGAATAATTATTTGGTTAAAATAATAGTACTGAATTTTCAGTAGATGAATAAAGAGTACGAAATGAAAAATGGCATTTATTCGTTAATTTTTAAGAGTGAAGGGAAAGATTTTGGAAACGGAATTTTAGTTGTTGAGGATGAGCGTGCTTTAGGAGGGGATTTAATATATGTATATAAAGGTGAAGTTGAAGGAAATACATTAGTTTTAGAATTAACTCAACACAATCAACATGCTCATTCAATTTTTGGAAACTTAAACGCATTAAAAGTAAACTTAAATTTATATTCAGAATCAAATGGTTATATTCTTAAAGGAAATGTTGAAAATTTACAGACTGTACCATTGATTGTTGATGCTAAGTTTATTGGGGATTTAAGTTAATTATTATTATGTTACTGATATAACTAAAATTATTGTTTCTTTATGTTAGGTGCGGAATGCTGAAACAAAATACACAGAATGAAGGAATTTCGTTCTGTGTATTAAATAGCTCAATAGTAATTAAGGATAATTTCAAAAATATCATGGTTTTATCTTCGAGTTTGTGAGGTCGGTTTTCCATTGTTTATCGTACTATGTCTTGGAAAGGGTGTGTTTAGATTAGGTTGATCAAAATGATCTCTATCATCAACAGAAGATTCTACTATTGGCGAATCTTTATTGTGAGGAGTGGGATCAAAATTTGTTCTATTAATCTCCTGATCAGTTGGTTTTTTTGGACCTCTGAAATTGTTACTTGATTTTAACATTTTATTCACGCTAATTTTAATAGTGAATAATAATTGTATTCTTGTTTTATCGTTACATTGATATATTTTTAAGACTATTTAGTTGGTTTGTGTTTTCTTTATTTTGGTTGGTTTTATAGTTTATTTTATTAAAATAATTTTAGTTTTTAATTTCTTCAATAATACATTTTAAATAACATTATTTTTATTTAGGAAATTCAATGGAGCAGATCAGACCATTTCCACCAACTGAGCTAATTGATCAAGCAGATGAAGAAGAAGCAATACGATTATCACCTGCAGCAGATCTTAAAGAATGGGTGGTAAACAACTTTCTAACGCTTGGTGGTGCATTATATAACCCTGACCATGATCACATAGCAGAGCTATTACACGACGATGAAACCTTTTTAGCTTTAGCTTGGGCGTCATCTGCCGCCGTTGCTAAAAAGAGAATGGTATTAGGTCAATGTGAAAAAGTTATGTTTAACCAAGGTGGATGGCGCAAAGCTCGGCAAGAGCAGCAAATGCGCGACTGGTTTGGATTTGTTCCTGTTTATCTCATCACTATTGATGCAAGCTTTTGTGAACGTGCGAACGATCGTGAATTCTGTGCTTTGATTGAGCATGAGCTTTACCATATCGGTGTAGAACGTGATGAGGATGGAGAAATACTCTATAGCGATCATACAGGCTTACCTAAGCACTATTTAGCTGGCCATGATGTAGAGGAATTTATCGGGGTGGTCAAACGCTGGGGAGCAAGCGAGAACGTCAAGCGATTGGTTGAGGTAGCTCAAAACCCGCCGTTTGTATCAGATTTTAATGTATCTGCGTGTTGTGGAACTTGTGTGATCAATTGAGCCTCTTGGCTCTTTTTTTTGCCTATTTACCCTTACGTAGTCTTACGAAGGGGTGGTTATGGCAACACTTAAAGAGCCTGTGAAAATATTTATAGTTCAGTCTCTTGCTTGCTTTGAAACCCCTCAACAAGTTGTAGATGCTGTAAGAGAAGAATTTGGTATTGAAATTGAACGGCAGCAAGTTGCCTCATATGATCCAACAAAAGCAACATGTAGAGGAATGAGTAAAAAGCTTAAGACACTTTTTGAACATACCCGCGAACATTTCAAGAAAAATATATATGACATTCCATTAGCCAATAAAGCGGTACGCCTTAATGAACTCCAAAAGATGTATGTCGATTGGAAGAATAATAAAGTAAAAAAACAAAGCATCATTAAACAGGTTAAGGATGAAATGCATGGTTATGAAATTCAATTATTAGATGAGCAGCTTAAACAGCTTGAAATAGAAAGAATTAAAAACGGAGATGGTAAAGGCGCTGATGATCCTACACCAGTAAAAGTAACTATTCAGGTTGTTGATGCGAGTAAAGAAAATGCCGAACATAAATCCGACACTGAATGTACCTCAGGCTAATTTTCTACAGCTCAAAAATAAGTTTCGTGCATTTGTCGCAGGATTTGGATCTGGTAAAACTTGGGTGGGATGTTCGAGTCTTTGTGATAAGTCTTGGGAATTTCCGAAAGTACCTTTGGGCTACTTTGCACCAACTTATCCCCAGATACGAGATATTTTCTTTCCTACCATAGATGAAGTTGCTTTTGACTGGGGCCTTAAGACCAAGATTTATGAGTCAAATAAGGAAGTTGATATTTACTATGGTCGCCAATACAGAAGTACAGTTATTTGCCGTTCAATGGAAAAACCTCAAACAATTGTTGGTTTTAAAATTGGTCATGGGTTAATTGATGAACTTGATGTCATGCCTACGCTTAAAGCACAACAAGCATGGCGTAAAATCATTGCTCGAATGCGTTATAAGCAAGCGGGTTTAATCAATGGCATTGATGTGGCCACCACACCTGAGGGATTTAAATTTACACATGAACAGTTTGTAAAAGAGGCTAACTCAACACCTCAGAAACGAGCATTTTACGGAATGATTCAGGCTTCAACCTACGATAATGAAGCAAATTTACCTGATGATTATATTTCTTCGTTATTCGAGTCCTATCCACCTCAGCTCATTTCTGCATATTTAAAAGGGCAGTTCGTAAACTTAACTAGTGGCGCTGTATATCCTGATTTTGATCGAAAATTAAATCATACCAATGAAGAGATTAGACCTAATGAGTCTTTACTCATTGGTATGGACTTTAACGTTTTGAAAATGGCTGCAGTTGTTTATGTCATACGTGATGGTAAGCCCCTAGCATTGGACGAGATGGTTGGAGTGAGAGATACACCCACAATGGCAACATTACTTATTGAGCGCTTTCCATTTCATGAAATGACAGTAATTCCTGATGCAGCAGGGCAATCTACATCATCTAAAAATAGCAGTGAGTCAGATCACCAAATATTACGAGATAAGGGTTTTAGGATTGAGGTGGATGGAATAAACCCTGCAATTAAAGATCGGATTAACGCAGTAAATGCTCTGATTCTTAATGCAGAGGGTGAGCGAACACTTAAAGTAAATACCAACAAATGCCCACGTTTTACAGAAACGCTAGAACAGCAAATTTATGATGATTTTGGAATGCCGGATAAAAAATCAGGTTTAGATCATGTGGGAGATGCTGGTGGTTATCCATTGGCAAAGCGATTCCCGATTATAAAACCTGTAACCAGCCTTAAAGACATTTCTATTTTTGGACGAAGAAAATGACAGGAATAACATCACTGCACACAGAATATAGTGCAAATATTAATGCTTGGACAAAAGTGGATGATGTTTGTATAGGGCAGACTGCAGTTAAAGCTAAAGGAAAACGTTATTTACCTGTTCCACAAACTTTTGAAGAAGATGACAGATACACAGAGTATTTGGATCGAGCTGTATTTTATGGTGTAACTGGTCGAACTCTGAAAAGCAACATTGGTTTAGCTTTTAATAAGCTTCCTGATTTCAAACGACCTGAAGAATTAGAGTATTTAGATCGTAATGCCGATGGATCTGGGCGTTCGATTTTCCAAACATCACAATATATGTTGAGTTTAATCCTCAAGCATTATCGTTGTGGTGTGTATGTTGATTATCCAGAAGTAGCTCCCAGTCGTAACCGGGAGGAAGATAAACAAAAGAATGCATTTCCAATGATTCATATCCTAAAAGCAGCCTCAGTTGAAGATTGGGACCATATTATTTTGGGCAATCAGAAAAAGCTTTCTTTCGTAAAGATTCTTGAAACTGTCTCTACACGCACTGCCGACGGTTTTGGCCGTGACGTTAAGAAACAATATAGATTTTTAAGACTGGATGAAGGTGAGAATGGGCATACTTATACTGTTCAAATTTATAAGCAGAATGATAAAGGCGAATGGGTGGAAGATAAAAAATATACCCCTACAGATTATCATGGCAAAGCCTGGTCATATATTCCATTCACATTTTGTGGAGCTGTAGATAATACAGATGAAATTGATAACGCACCTCTGCTTGAACTCGCAGATTTAAACCTTGCTCATTACCGGAACAGCGCTGATGTTGAAGAGTCAGGTTTTGTTGTTGGCCAACCCATTATTTCAATGCCAGATGTGACTCATGAGCAATACGAAATTGCAAAGAATGAAGGTTTAACTGTGGGTTCGCGCCGTGGCTTCCCAACCAAAATTGAAATTGTACAAGCAGAAAGTAATAACTTGGCCAAACAATTGATGACAGACAAATGGGGGCAAATGAAAGAAATGGGTGCTCGCCTAATTGAAGTGGGATCTGCTAATAAGACTGCAACTCAGGCCGATAATGAGGATTCTATTCAGCATTCTGTCGTCTCTTTGGCAGTATCAAACATTAGTGAAGCACTTCAAATGGCTTTACGTTGGTGCGCGAAATTTGCATTGCCTAACCATGACATAAAACCAGATGAATTAACTTATGTGATTTCTCAAGATTTCAATAAGCAGAAATACAGCGTAGAACGTTCAAAACTGATTTTAGAGATGGTGCAAGGTGAGTTAATACCACCAGAAGTTCTTTATCAATATGAGCAAACTGGAACGTTCTCAGATGCTAAATGGGAAGATATCGAGAAAAAGATAGATGAATATCGGATGAGCAAGCCATTAGGTGGTTATCTGCCATATCAAGGTGTAGATGATGAAAGATCAAATGATCCAACAAGCAATACTTGATGCCTTAAATCAACACAACTCATATCTTCAACGACTTTCTTCAGCATCAGTTAATGAAATTTTAAAAACGTTTGATGGTTTATCTATCGAGATGTTAAATAAGCTTCAAAATTTGCTAATCGATCTAAACGAAGTTGAAAAGACGATTTTGGCAAGTGGTAAATACACGACCTCTTCATTGAAAGATATCTTAGGAATTTTGATGAATTGGCAGCAATCAATTTCTGTCGTGCTTCCTGAGATATTTACTGCTTCAGCAATTGCTTTAGCAGTTCATGAGGCGGGATTTATTTATGCTTTAGCTGAAAAGAAGCAACCTAAATTAGAAGGTGACAAGCTTTTTAATAAGTTTAGGAAAGTTCCTTATGCTGAAGGTCAGCTGATCGATCTGATTTTTCCAAATATTGCTGAGGATGTCCGTAAAAAGGTTGAATATGTTATTCGTGATGGTATTTACCAGGGACAAACGAGTCAGAAAATTGTTCAACGGATCAAGGGGACTAAAAAGATAAATTACTCAGATGGTTTATTAAATCAGACCCGTAATGCGATAGATGCCGAAGTTAGAACTGCAAGATCACATGTCAGTAATATTTCATATCTGGATACTTGGAAAGCATTAGGCTTTAACTACACAAAAGATGTGGCAACATTGGATGGGCGTACAAGTTTAGGCTGTGCTGCCAAAGATGGACGCATACAACAAATAGGGGAAGGTCATCAGAAACCACCATATCACCGCCGTTGTCGAACTATTCAAGTAGGTTGTGATAAAGATGGTGATTTAGCTGGTATACGTCCTTTCGTTTCAGATAAGAGAGCTGTCAAAAATATCCCTAAAGATCAACGTGAAAGAAAGATAGGTCAGGTGGATGCGAATCTAACGTATAAAGAATGGTTTGCGCGTCAGGATGAATCTTTTCAAAAAGAATGGTTAGGTCCATCGAAATACAAACTCTATTCAGAAGGTGGATTTTCAGTTGATAAATTTGTTGATCCATTAAGTGGAAAGGCATTCACGCTTAAGGAATTGAGAAAAAATGATATCAAAACTCTTAATGATTTAAGTTTGTAATTACAATTTGTAAAACTATTTAAAACGAAGTAAAGATTATTTAAGGTATAACTTAACTATGTAAAAAGTCTTTTAATTTTAAGGGGGTTAAAAATGCAAGAAAAATATTTTTATCTTAAAACGTTTGACCTGAAACTTGAGGATGGGCTTGAGCATAATGTTATTAATGTTGGTCTTTTTACTTCAAAACAAAATGCAATAGAACATCTAAAAAGCTTAGGCAAAAATTTAGAATCTGAAGGTTATGAATTTGCAATTATTGAGTTATCAGTAATTTCTTAATTTTTTTTAAATCAATACGACCGCCGAAAGGCGGTTTTTTATTGCCTGAAATTCGGATGAATAAGGCGCAATGAGCGGATGCTCAATTTAAAAAGGTGGAAACCTATGAAAATCAAAACTGTAGTTGTTGAAGGTAAAACATACGCTGAAGTGAACGAGCAAGGTTTGCCTGTTTATGTTCATGATGATGGTAAAGAAGTAGGTTTTGATGCTGCCCATGCGGTACAAAAAATCAGTTCTTTAAATGCGGAAGCTAAAACCCATCGTGAAGCAAAAGAAGCAGCAGAAACTAGCTTGAAAGCATTTGAGGGTCTTGATGTTGAAAAAGCCAAACAAGCTTTGACTACTGTCCAGAATCTTGATGCTAAAAAATTGATTGATGCTGGTGAAGCAGAGCGTGTTCGTAATGAAGCGATTGCATCAGTAACACAGTCATTCGAGCAAAAATATAATCCACAAATTGAGCAATTAACCAAAGATCGTGACACATATCAACAGCAATTACATAGTGAATTAATTGGTGGTGGATTCGCTCGATCTAAATATATTGCAGATAAATCAGCTGTTCCTGCGGATGTATTTCAAGCGATGTTTGGCAAAAACTTCAAAGTTGAAGATGGTAAGCCAACTGCTTATGACAACAACGGTCAAAAGATTTATTCACGTACCAATCATGGTGATGCAGCTGGTTTTGATGAAGCCTTAGAGATTCTTGTTAGTGGATATCAACACAAAGATTCTTTACTTAAAGGCTCTCAAGCAGGTGGTGGTGGCTTTAATGGCCAAAGTGGGCAGGGAGGTGGTAAATCAATGTCACGTCAAGGTTTTGAGCAATTAAGCCCTACTGATAAAGCATCATTTATGAAAAGTGGCGGTGAAATCGAATCATGATTTTTAAATATCTTACAGCCTGCATTAGCAGGTTTTCTTATTCTTGGAGTCCAATAAATGGCTAACAATTTAAATGGTTTACTACCTACACTTTACACTGCTATGGATATCGTATCTCGTGAATTAACAGGGTTTATTCCAGCTGTTACGCGTGATAGTACAATTGAGCGTGCCGCCGTGGGGGATGACGTAAAAATTCCTGTAACTACAGTTGCCGGCGCACAAGATACTGTGCCTGGGGTAACTGCTCCTAATGCTGGTGATGGCACAGTTGATAATGTGGTTGCGAAGATTACTAAATCTCGTAATGTGCCGATTCGTTGGAATGGTGAGGAAACTCGCTCACTTCAAAATGCTGGAACGTATCAAACAATTATGGCTGATCGCTTTGCACAAGCGATGCGGACATTGATTAATGAAGTTGAATATGATTGCTGGCTTGAGGCATATAAAGGTGCTGGTGGTGCATATGGTGTGGCTGGATCTACTCCATTTGCTGTAGCAGCTGATATGACCGACTTTTCAGGCATTTTAGGTGTTTTAGAGCGCAATGGTGCACCACGTAATGACCTACAGTTAGTTTTAGGACATTCTGCAATTGGTAACTTCCGTGGTAAGCAATCACAGCTCTTTAAAGTAAATGAAGCTGGTAGTGGTGATTTACTACGAAATGGTATGACTGACCGTGTAATGAATTTTGCTATTCGCCACTCTCATTCAATTGGTATTCACACTAAAGGATCTGGTGCTGACTACTTGGTAAATGGTGCACCTGAAATTGGTGATAAAACATTAACTGTTGATGGTGGTACTGGTACTGTTTTAGCTGGTGACATTCTGACTTTTGCTGGTGACACCAATAAATATGTTTCGGGTGGGCTGGTTGGTGCCAACCTTTCATTAAATGGAGGGCTAATTATTGAACCTGCAGATAATTCTGTTATTACTCTTGGCTCATCTTACACGCCGAATGTAGCATTCTCTCGCTCTGCAATCGCATTAGCAACACGTGCACCTGCACTACCCGAAGGTGGTGATAGCGCAGATGACCGCACTACCATTGTTGATCCTTTAACTGGATTGGCTTTTGAAGTATCGGTGTATCGCCAGTACAAACAGGTTGTGTATGAAGTTGCTTTAGCATGGGGTGTAAAGGCAGTTACTAAGCGGCATATCGGTTTGCTAATTGGGTAATGGTTTGGGCGTTTTGCGCCCATTTCTTTTTTAAGGAATAAAAAATGTTAGCAAAAACTGTAAAAATTAAAGATGGTGAAGATTTTCGCATCATCAACGAATCGGATTTTCAGCTTGGCCAGCATGAATTGTGTGAGGGTGAAGAACTTTCTATCAACCCCTTAACTGTAGATGTTGAGGTTGGAATTACAACAGAACTCCAAGCTGTGATTGATAACGCACAGGCAGAATGTGAAAAGGTTGTTGTTGAGAATAAAGATCTAAAACAACAATTGGAATCATTAAAGACTGAGCTTTTGCACGGTGAGCCTACTGATTTGACTGGTTTGGTACCTTCAGAGCAATTCGATGCTGTAGCACTTGATCTAACCCATACAAAAGAGCAACTAGCCACTGTGCAGGGTGAATTTATTGCCTTTAAAAATGATGTTGGTGCAATGAAAGAACGTATCTCTGAACTTCAGTTAGTTGATTATTCAAAACTTAAAGTAGATGAACTTAAAGATGTTCTCAAACTGAAAGGCATTGCATTCTCATCTGATGCAAAAAAAGATGACTTGCTGGCCCTATTGCCAAAGGAATAACACCGTGAGCTTTATTACTATTTCAGAAGCTGAATCTATCCTTGGTGCTGACTTTGTCGATGATAGTGATAAGGCTCGTCTAGTTTTGCTGGCCAATACATGGATGAAGAATGAAATAGGTTTTGTTCCTAATCCAATAGATCCTTTATTGCAAGATGCAGCATGTGAAATTGTGAAAGGCATTAAAGCCGGTGTGATTTATTCAGGAGTATCACGGCAAACTACAAGCGAGCGTGTTAAGGCCGATACAGTTGAA
This sequence comes from Acinetobacter sp. GW821-FHT01C12, assembly GCF_059422625.1. Classification (NCBI taxonomy): domain Bacteria; kingdom Pseudomonadati; phylum Pseudomonadota; class Gammaproteobacteria; order Moraxellales; family Moraxellaceae; genus Acinetobacter; species Acinetobacter sp. GW821-FHT01C12. Next base: position 468,966 of record NZ_JBWKXD010000001.1, on the reverse strand, counting down.
GTTGAAGAGTCATTTGTAGAGGGTAGTCATGAAATTTCAGAATTTGAGCAGATTGCCAAAGCATTTATAAATTCGCTGGATCTAAAGCCCAAGGGATTCACATTCAAGGTGTATCGTGGATGAGAGATAAGATTCAATCTAAAGTGGCTAAAGCCTTTAATACTAAGCTTGCAGATGCCATCACAAATTTCACATGTTCTAAAGAAATCCAATCTGGTGATTTCGACTTTGAAACACAAACTTATCCTACTGTGACCGTTGAACAATACTCTGGACGTGGTGTATTTGGCTCATATAAGCGAGATTTGGTAAAGCCTATTGATTATCAAGTTGAAGATGTAAAAGCTCCTGTGCTTCAAAATGAAGTAACTGGTGTGCCTCAGATTGATGATGTTTGGGTTACTTCTAAAGGTAGCTTTGAAGTTTTAAATGTTGGTGAGGATCCGAGTGGAAGTATTTGGGTTTTACAGTTGAGGAAAGTTGCAAATTAAAATGGTTGTGATATTTAATATCATCAAATTACTTAAATATCTTAACAATGAAATTAATTTTTTTCTTTGCTTTACTATCACTTTCTATAAATGTGTATGCACTCGAAGATCCAAGTCGTTACAGACAATGTTTTGATTCGGCAGGAAAAAATAAAATCAGATCTTGTCTTGTTGTATATGGTACAGATAAAGATAGTAAGTACACTGAATTAAGCTTTAGAGATAAAATTTACCATATTAAACAACCGATAGCGTGTAAAAGTGAAGATTGTGAATATGAGATGGGCGAAGATTTGAACTATCTTACAGAAGCAGAAAAATACTTTTTAGATAGAAGATTGAAAGTGATAAGTAGTAATTCAAATACTAAAATTTGGTCATGCTATAAACAAGTTAGTGGTGAAATTAATGTTTGTTTCAAGATTAAATAATATTTAACCCACCTCGGTGGGTTTTTTAATGGGTGAAAATTATGAGTTGGAGAGGATTACGACCATCACAATTCACACTCCAAGTTTTACGTGATGGCTCAGAACTACAAAGAAAAATCACTGCTGCAATGCTTCAAGGTGTTGTGCTTAAAAGTCCAGTCGATACAGGGGCTTTCAGAGGTAATCATCGAGTTTCAATTGGTAGCGTCGATTACACCAAAGACTTTCAGAAAATAGATAAATCAGGTACCACTACCATTGCAGATGGGATGGCTAAAATACTGAGCGTTCAATTGGGAATGAGAGTCTTCATTAGCAATAATTTACCCTATGCAGTTGCTCTAGAGAATGGACATTCAGGGCAAGCACCTTTAGGTATTTATTCAATCACATTCCAGTCAGTTACGAGTAGATATAAATGATGACATTATCGGAAGCTGAATTAGCAATATACAAGCGAATAGGTCAATTTAGTGGAGTGGAAAAATCGAATCTCCGAATACCGAACCAACCAACTATTGATGGTAAGCCGTTTGTCCCGCCTACAAATAAACTATGGTGCAAAGCCTATATTCAATATGGAGACAGCCAAATAGCTGGAATTGGAAATGAGCTATGTATACGTGATATAGGCACTATTTCAATCCAATGTTTTGCACCAATGAATACAGGCACAATTAATATGGTAATCCTGTGTGGTCAGTGGCGTGATTTTCTTAAATCATTTGGTGTTTCATTTCTTGAAGTTTATAAAGTGCATGCGCCACAAGATATGGATGATGACAATTTTTACGCTAAGATAGTGAGAGCAGAATTTAGGGTGAATTAGCGTATGAATATTAAAATAATCTTACTAGTAGGTTCATGCATGCTTACGCAATATGTAGCCGCTGTAGAGATTAAACGTGAAAAGTTCTGTAATAATTTTCGGGATGTAGCTTTTGCAGTTATGCATAAAAGGCAAATTGGTGTACCTATAGAAGTTGTTAAGAGTGCAGCTAAGGATGGAACTAATACGCGCTTCATACCAGTTTTAAACCGAATGATTGATTATGTTTATACAACTGATGTTGCAGCTAATGAACCATCAAGGAATGAACTAAGTTATCAATATGCTCAAAATGAATTTAAAGCCTGTCTAGATGGAGACATACCTGAATTTAAAGAAATTGAAGACGAATAACCTTGAAACATAAGGGTTTAACTTTATCCACCTCCTTAAAGGAGGTTTTTTTATGCCTAAATTAAGGAGAACTTAATGAGTTCTGGAGCCAAACAATTAACCCGAATTGGTTTTGAAGCATCGCCTGGTATGATTTCAACAACCTGGAATACATTTGCATTTACCACTAATGGTTTAGATGCATCAGCACAAACCACCGAATCACAAACGATCAAAGATTCACGAATTGCAGCTGGTACTTTAGTGACTGGTATAGAAGTGCAAGGCGATATTGAATCTGAATGGGCTTATGGCATTCAAGATGGAATCTTAGAGCTAATTGCCTTCAATGCTTGGAATAGCAACGTTTTAACATTTGGGGGTACTACTCGAAAAACGCTTTCGATTATTCGAGGCTTTAGTGATATTGATAACTTCCAAGTTTTCACCGGTTGCCACATTAACCAATGGACTTTATCGATTCCAGATAGTGGCATTGTGACTTCTAAATTCGCAATTATGGGAATGACGCGCACAGCTTATGAGGTTGCACCGACTGGTACTGTAACACCTGCAGTGGATGCAGTACCTTTAACTAGTCTATCTACCGGCGACATTCTTATTGATGGTGAAAAGAAACCAGGAATGTGCATCACTCAGATTGAATTAACCATTGATAATACAATGCAAATTCAGAAGTGCTTAGACTATGAAAATAACATTGCCGCAATCTTAGAAACCATTATGAAAGGCAGTGGTAACTTTACAATTGCATGGTCCAAAAACACTGCAGAGCTTTATGAAAAACAATTCTTAAATGAGCCGATCGGTCTTGAATATTCATTGAAAGATACTGCAGGTAATAAATACACACTCAAACTACCTAAGGTTCAAGTATCTGCGCCTTTGCCAAGTGGTGGTGCTGGTGATGTATTGACGACTCAGTTTTCATTCACGGTCGCGGATGTTGCACCGACTCTTACACGTATTCCTGTAGTTGCGGGGCCTTAATCATGTTAATTGAAATCGAAGAACAGAAGTCCATTGAATACGTTCAAGAATGGTTTGATTTTAAAGATGGCGTGAAACTACTCATTGCGAGTATTGATAAGCCATCATTTCAGCGATCACTTGAACTCAATGGGATTCAAGCTGAGCAAGAGCTAGCTGGCATTAAGGCCGTTACAGATGAAGGAGCAGTAAAAGCCAAATTAGGTTTTAACCGTGCTGTTTCACATTTGTTGCTAGGATGGGTTGGGTTAGTCGGAAAGGATAAGAAGCCGATCGAATACAGCGTACAAAATGCAGAACTGATTTGTACAAGCTCAAAGCAATCGCTTGAAATTATTGTCTTCATCATGGAAAAGGCTAAAGTGATCCATGACTCTAAGACTGAAGAGATTGTTGAAGAAGTGGGAAAGTCATCAAGCACTACGAACAAAGAAACATCAAATGGTGCGAAGAAAAAACCGCAGAAGTCTACCAGAAGCTCGGTCTAAAACCACCTGAGCGTTTAGAGCCAAGTTTCACGGCAGATCACATCATTAAAGCCTTTAATCTAATTTCAAAGGCTCGACGTTTTATTGCCTTTCCACAGGGAGGTGGGTTCTATGACTCACTGACCCTTGCTGACATTAAAAGCTACTTTGATGTGTATGGTTGTGACTTAGATCGAGGACTTTTTGTTAAGTGTATTTTTGCGCTGGATGGGAAGTGCTTGAGTGAAGTGAATAAGTCATAAGCGCTATCAAACCTAAACTTCTAACAAATTTTATTTAGAGGTGCACGTATAAGAGAGAGCTATTTATATGGTTTTCTTGTTTCCAAAACAAAACCCCGAGAGTTCACAGCTCTTGGGGTTTTTGTTTCCAACCCACAACGCACACTTGAGGATCAGAACATATATGAATTATACCCCCAAAAACCAATTAAAGGTAGACGGAAAAATGAGCGAATTAGGTGCTGATAAAGCTGGTAACAAATTAGCAACTGCTGCAATTATTGCATCAGTATTATTTGGAATCGCGGCAGTGATTGCTGCCATACGCTGGTGGTAATAAACATGATCATCAAACCATAAAACCGATCTTTTTAAAGGTCGGTTTTATATTGTCCGCAATGCGCCCTTAGGCGCTTTTTTTACGCCTAAGGAAAAGTCATGGCTGAACAACGTAGCACACTCATTATTGAAATTAGCTCAGAACAAGCAGCACGTAATGCACGTGCTTTAGATCGAGAGCTACAAAGTATCGAACGCACTGGTAATTACGCAACTACTTCAATGAACTCTATGTCAGTGGCAGCAAGGCAGTTGGCAGGGTATTTGGCTGGGGTTGTGACTGTTGGTACTGCGATCGCTAAGATGGATATGTACACGGGTCTGCAAAATAGACTGAAGCTTGTGACTGCAAATCAGAATGAGCTTAATCAGGCGATGAAAGATACTTTTGCTATTGCGCAAAACACTGCTCAAGCGTGGGATTCAACAGCTCAGGTATATCAAAGATTTGCTCAAAATGCGAAATCACTTGGAATTAATTTAAAGGATGCAGCAACACTCACAGAGACAGTTTCAAAAGCTATCTCAATTAGCGGTGGAACAGCAGCATCAGCAGAAGCTGCATTGGTGCAATTTGGACAAGCCCTTAGCTCAGGAATCTTAAGGGGTGAGGAATATAATTCTATCGCAGAACAGGCAGGTGGATTAAGAGATGCAATTGCGAAAGGGTTAAATATTTCTGTTGGTGATTTGAGAAATTGGGCTAACGAAGGAAAGCTCACAACTGATGTGGTCATCAAGGCTTTAAAGAACGCAAAAGTTTCTGTTGATGACTTATTTGGGAAAACTGATTTTTCAATTGGTCAAGGGTTTGTTCAACTTGGCAATGCTGTAGCTAACTATGCTGGTGAGCTTGGTAAGTCAACAGGTATATCTAAAACGATGCAAGAATCATTAAAAAGCCTTGCTGATAATTTAAACACAGTAACAAACATTGCCATGATTGGTGGGGCGTATTGGCTTGGTACTTATATTCCAGCACTTTATACAAGCACAATGGCAGGCTATGGAAAAATTAAGCAACTTACTGAACAGACATCCATTCAGTATGCTGCTATACAAGCAGAGCGGGTAGCAGCAGCTCAAGAGTTGGCTGGTGCAGAGGCTCGAGTAGTTTCAACACAGGCAACTTTGGCGGCAATTGCAGCTGAAAAAGCCTTAGAGGTTCAAAGATTAAATGAGCAAATCAATAGTATTGGTCGGACTGCATCAATAACACGAATGGCTCAACTTAGAAGAGTTGAGACTCAAGTTACTGCTGAATTAACAGTTGCTCAAAATGCTTTGGCTGCTTCTCAAAGCCGAGTTAATGCAGCCCAAAATCTATCAATGGGTGTTGGCCGTGGTTTACTTGGTGTACTGGGTGGACCAGTAGGATTAGGTTTAACTGTTGCGGCTGTTGCTGGTTCATATCTAATGCTCAAAGATAGTACCAAAGATACAACTACCACACTTGATTTACAAAAGAGCACTGTAAGTGAGTTGGTTGAAGAATATTCAAAGTTAGATGAGCTTCAAAAACGTACAACATTGCGAGAGCTCGAAAAGCAAGTTAAAAGCTTAGCCACTAGTTATACAGTTGCTTATTCAGATTTGAGTGCAATGATTGGATGGCTTGAAGAGTCTGGCTCAGTGTCTGAATCTACAGCAAGAGAAATCAATAAGCTGTTCAAAGAATATAATAAGGGCAAAATAAGTTCGTCTGAATTTGCAACAGCAGTGAACAATCTATCGGGAGTGCAGAAAAAGCATAAAGTTGAAATCGATGAGTTGACTACAGCCCATGCAAAGGCTGATGCAGAATATAAAAAGGTTAAAACTGCTCAACAAGCATTAACCAATCAAACTTCATCTGCAATAAAGGCAAATAAGGACGAAACAGAATCCATCCATCTTAAGAAAAAAGCTCTTGAAGAGTCAAAAAAAGCCTATGAGAGTTATAAGGCAGGTGTTTTTGATGATATTAAAGAAATGGCAGCAAGGGCTAAATTGCAAAGTATGGGGCAGTCAGATGCCTTAATTGAGCAAAATTTGAAAGTTTTAAAAGCATTAAATTTTGACCCACTTAAAACTAAGACTCCTTACGCACAGGAAATGTTTAAGGTTGCTGATATTTCCGCAAAAATGAAGGAAAAAGAGGATTTAATTACCCAAGCGAAAAAAGATCAAACCAAAGAGCTTGAGAAGCAGCTCAAAGTCTTACAGGTCAACGAAAAAGTTAAGGCTAATGCTACTAAATACAACTTCGGTGGATTAGAAAGTAAGTATGGACTTTTGCCAGGGTTATTATCAGGTGTCCATATGCAGGAGTCACGTGGTAAAGCGGATGCAGTTGGCCCTATGACCAAGTATGGTACTGCAAAAGGTGGATTTCAATTTCTTGATGATACAGCTAAGCGTTTCAAATTGACTGGAGGCGATGTATTTGATTTAGGTAAATCCGCAGAAGCAGCCGCTAAATATCTGCAAATTCTCTACAAAAAATTCGGCTCTTGGGATAAGGCTATTTCTGCTTACCATGCTGGCGAAGGCAATGTAGATAAAGGCACAAATATTGGACCAGTAAATCGCCAATATATTCAAAATGTAAAAGGCTATATTGCAGGAGCAAATGGTTTTGAAGGCTCAACTAAAGACTTTGATACTTCTATCAATGATTTGGTTAAGTTTTTGCAAGTTAAGCAAGATATTGAACTGCAATATTCAAGTGGTGAGCTTCAGCGCAAAACAGAACATGAGAAGAAATTAGCAGATATTCAATCTCATTTTTCAGGTGACACATACACAAAACTTGAGCGTCAAGAGAATGAACGCTTTGCTAATGAAAATCGACTTGCTGAACTTCAATTTGATTCAAATGTGAAGGGTTGGAATTGGACAAATGAGCAACGAATTCAAAATGAAATCGAAACTCAAAAAGTAACTATTTCTTTAAACAAAGAATATTCTGATATTCAAAAACAGATTGCTAAAGAAAAGGTTGATGAAAAATTTGCTTATGAAATTGAAAAGTCTAAACTTGCTAAAGATCAGCGTTTACTTCAATCAACTGAATTTTACATGTCAGAAATTCAACAGGCTAAGGCTAGATATGACATAGAAAAAAGGCTTATTGCTCAGAATAATGAAGATTCTGCTGAAAATGCATTTAAAACACAAATGCTTGAACTTCAAAATCAAGTTGATATGAATCGACGCCTAAAAGATGCATCTATTGGGTGGGATTCTGTTCAATCTCAAATGAATGGATCTACTGGGCGTTTTCAAGTTAACCAAGATAAATTCAGCAGAATGGGAGCATCACAAAATCTATTTGATACTCAGATAGCAGATGTTGAAAACCAAGAGCAAGAACCTGGAGCGGATTTACAAAAATTAGCTGAGGTTCGTGAACAAATTTGGGCTGCGCATAATAAACGTATGATTGATATTGAAAATCAGTATCAAACGGATTCATTGAATTTACAACTAACTCAAGCTCAGCAATTGACCGGTTCATTTGCAAATATGTTTAAAGGTATTCTTGGTGAAAGCTCAGGTGCATATAAAACAATGTTTGCAATGCAGCAGGGGTTTGCGCTTACTCAAGCGGGTATGAATTTATGGTCATCTGTTTCTGATGCTTATGCTAAAGAGCCAGGTACTGTATGGCAGAAAGTTGCCGCAGGTGCTAAGGCGGCTTTGGATCAAGGAACATTCTTAGCAATGATCCAAGCAATTACCCCTCAAGGTTTTGCAACTGGTGGCCATATTACAGGCAAAGGCACTGGAACAAGTGATGATATTCCAATTATGGCATCCAATGGCGAGTTTATGATGCGTCAGTATGCTGCCTCTAAAATTGGTCTAGTTTCTTTAAATTACATGAATCAGACGGGTGAGATACCATTTCAGCGTGAATATCTAGGCATGAAATCTCAGTACTTAGGTTCTACTCAACCAGATTTAAATGTTCAAAAATTTAAAGATGGAGGGCTAGTGGGAGTTTCTCGAATGAGTGGTGACGATGTTGATAGAAGGCAGTTTCAATCTATTCAGCATAATTCCCCACGGAGCAGTGAACCCAATATTACCATTCAAGTAAGTATTACTGATTCTGGTGTTAATACTTCAGGTAGTAATACACAGGATCAGCGACAGTTTGCTCAGGTTGTTGGTAATGCTGTACGAGCTGTGATTATTCAAGAGAAGCGTCAAGGCGGTTTGTTGTCAAAATAAGAATAGCCACTCCAGTGGCTTTTCCTTTGATTAATTGATATTTTATTAGCACTTCAAGGAGTGCTTTAGAATGAAAAGTTTATTGCTGATTGGCACTTTAGGATTATTGCCAGCGTTAGGTAATGCAGAGTCTGTAACAACTTCTAAAGGTGAAAAAGTAGAACAAAAAGTCAATCAAACTTCGGCTATTGTAAGGCTCACAGATGATGATTATGTTTTAGATGGAAAATATTATGATGTAACACTTAAAGATGGTAATAAAAAAGACGTTATTGTGAATGTATCAACATTTATAGACCAAAAAGATGGGAAAAAATTAACTAGAGATCAAGCTTTGTGTGGGATCAAAATGACAGAGATTCCAATTCTAGATAGTCTTAAAAATCGACACTCGTATGTTCCAGTAAAGATTTATATTTATCAGGTTGGTAATTCAGTAAATATTACTATCGAGTATTTTGCAAAAATTTATGGTGCAAAAAAAATAGGATCAAATTCAAAAGACTTTACTATGGATCAAAATGGTGAAATTCAAATTGTGCAGTAAAGAAAGTAAACAATACCCACCTAAGTGGGTTTTTAATTTAATTCAACCAGTTTGAAAGTACATAGCTCACAATTTCGATTAAAACTAGGCCTATAAAGATCGAAACATATATAGGCATTATGAGATTTTCTGTAGCTTTCTCTGACCTTTCTTGAACACGCTCTTCGCTTTTATTAATTAGCATATTAACCTCTAAAAATTTATGAAGTTGCTACTTATATCGTGTGCTTATATTTGCGCAACATTGTGAATATATGTAGTGCAATGGTTGTGGGATAAAAATGTAGGTGACTCAAATATGCCAGTTGTATTGAGAAGATTTAGGTAAATATTTTAGAGTGTTAATCAATTAATAAACCAAACCACCTTAAGGTGGTTTTTTGCTAAGAATTATTTTAAGATTTAGATCAAATAAATATTTCACCTATTAAATTACTAACAGGGACGAAACAATTATGACTAATGAAAATAAACCTCAGATCATACAAAATTTTATATCATTAATTTGTATGGCTCTATTTTCAATTATTATTTCTGGTACTGCACATGCGGAAGGAAATTGTCCCTCTGGTTCTTATCCAGTAGGCGGTCAAGGTGTGCAAGGTTGTGCACCAATTCCAGGGGGTGGTGGTTATCAAGGAGCTGCAAGTAACCGCACTTGGAAAGTTGTAGGAGCAATTGCTGCTGGTACTAATGGTGTGGTCGGAACGTCATTTGCCAAAGTATTCCGCGGAAAAATACAGGAAAATGCTCTTGAAGATTGCCAAAAGAAAGGGGGCACCCAATGTAAGCTTTGGTTTACCTATTCAGAAACTGAATGCGCAACAGTTGGACAAGCTGAAGGAACAACCTTACTGTATGGTCGTGTTACTGGAAGTAGGATTCGTGGCTGGAGTCGAAAGTTAGATGGTCGTGAAAATGTATATTCACAATGTCAAAACGAAGGCTTTCCTAAAGAACGATGCAAAATCGTCTATGAAAATTGTAGTGGAATAATGTAATTAAAAACATATCCTCCCTCGGGAGGTTTCTTTTTGTCCTTAAAATTAGTATCTGGGACTAAATATACAAGAGATATATCATGAAAAAAATAATTTTAATTTTCGGTTTATTAATTTCAATTTTTTGTATCGAATCAAATGCTAATCTTCAAGAAGTGCAGAGAAGTAAAGAAACTGGAATGTTAATGAAATGGATAATACCGCCAAAAATTAGAATTGATAATGAAATATTAGAAGGTTACGACAGAGATTTATTAATCTATTTAGAGACCGATGAGAATGGTAGGGTTCAAAAAGCTGAAGTAAGCAAAAGTAGCGGAGTGGATGAATTAGACAGTTTAGTATTAAGGGCTGTGAAAAGATCAAAACTCAAAGTTTGGAATGAATGGGATATAAAAACAAATCACCCATCGCGCTTAAAACTACCTTTTGAATTTTCAGTTTCCAGAGTTCCTAAATATGCTGTATATCCCGAATTTACTTATACTAATGCTGATTTAAAAGGAAGTGATAGAACGATAAGATTGAGTGTAGAGGCTAATGAAAAAGGTAAATTAACCAAAGTCAATGTTTTTCGAGGGACTGGAATACCTGCTCTAGATAAATATGTTTTAAGTGAGTTTATCAAGCAGGCAAGTTTTAAGCCTTTGATTATAAATGGCAAGCCTCAACTTATCAAAACAACTGCAGATTTTAGCTTTATTTTAAGATCATCAAGTGATTAATATTCAAATACTTATTCAGCATTAAACTTAAAACCCACTCACCTGAGTGGGTTTTTTATTGGACGCAATTTATGAGCAATGAAAAATTTACATTTCCATGTGATTTAGATGGAAACTCAGGCAAACAAAACTTCAATATTTTGACTTCTAAATTTGGAGATGGCTACGAGCAGAATATCTCAGTAGGCATCAACAATAAAAAGGGGGAGTGGCCTTACAAATTTACATCTACCAAGGAAGAAATTCTTCAAATCAAAGCTTTTTTTGATCGACATAAAGGGGCTGATTCATTTCTATGGAATTCGCCATTGGATGGTGAAGTACGCGTCAAAACAGATACAAGCTATACACCTAGTCAAGTAGGTGGAATGATCTGGACTATTTCAACTACCTTTACCCAAGTTTTCTACCCTTAAATCTAATCAAATTCACGCCCCACTCGCTGGGGCTTTTTAGTGAGAAAAATATGGCTATTCAAACAATTAATTTAGGAACCGCACCAAGTGGTGCAGGTGGTGACACTTTTCGCTCTACTGGTACAAAAGTAAATGAAAATTTCACCAATAACACGCACGCTGCGAGTCGATTAGTTGGAACTGCAGCTGGTAATTTAATGGAGGTCGGGGCCTTTGGATTAGGTGGTGGGCAAGGGTTATATGGGGGGAATAATCTAAATGATACAAAATTTCATTTAAATGCCTGTTGGTTCACAACTACAGCAGAAACAAATGGTTGGGCAAATGGTATTTTTCAGACATGGAGAGGAAATTCAACAAGATATGCTCAACTAGGATTTACTGACAGTAATGGAATTAATTTTCGAAGTGGATTAAATATAGCTTCAGCAGGTGCTTGGATTAGTTTAAGAACAACAGCTAATACGACAGTAGATAGCAATGGATTCATCAAATCAGCTTCACCAGTTGTTCAATTATTTGCAGAAAAAATACAACCCAATGATGAAGCGTTAGAGCAAGAACCTATATTTGAAAAAGTGGATGTTGGCCATTACCTTTTAAAAAATACAGAAGGCTTTTCTGATGATGGTTGGTATATCGAAATGCCAAAAGATGCCAACGGTAATGTATTGGTAGCCGTGCAGTATCAACAACTTGAAGATAACACCATTGAAGTTAAAACATTTGTCAAAAAGTTTGATGAAGAAACTGGTGATATTCTTCCAAATCCTGATAAACCTCGTGATATTCCGAATGGTCGTTGGATTGACATTCGTTTAAAAGAACTACCTAAACCTGAAATTGAAATCTCAAATACACCAATTGAATTTCAACCAACTAATTTGGCACAAGCTGTAGCGGAGGCATTGAAAGATGACTCTGAACAGTGATTTTCAAAAGCTCTATGTAGATGGGTTAATCACATTATTTGAATTAGATGCCAGCGCTTTAGGTGCTGGCGTTTTGCGTTTCCATGGCCATATTTCATATGAAGACTGGGAAAAGATTTATAGCTCAATTGGTTCAAATGGCTTGATTGGTTCAGATACAGGCTCAATCGGTAAACTATATGATGTTGGTGATGAAAAGGTTTGGCACCGCAACATTATATTTAATGGCCAGACTTTTGAGCCAATGGCATTGCAAGTATCAGGCTTAGAAATGCGAAGTGATGGTAAAGCTTCAGCCCCAACTTTAAGCATGGCCAACAATATTAAAGGTATTCAAGGTGCAGTAACTGCATATTGTTTACAGTTTGGTGATTTTGCTGGTGCAAAAATCAAAGTCATTACCACATTAGCCAAATACCTCGATGCTGAAAACTTTAGTGCTGGTAATGCCACGGCTAATCCAAGTGAGAAGCGCGAGCAGATTTGGTTCATTGAACAAAAGACTTCTGAAAATGCTCAGCAAGTGACGTTTGAACTTTCTAATCCCGTGGATTTTGAAGGGCTAAAAATCCCTACACGGCAAATATCAAACTACTGCAATTGGGAATATCGAAGTGAAGAGTGCGGATATATCGGATCTGCAATGTTTACTGAAAAAGATGAATCGACAGACAATCCAGCTTTAGATCGTTGTAACTACAGAACATCAGGTTGTCGTTGCCGAGAGAATGAGCTTCATTTTGGTGGATTCCCTGCATCTTCAATGGTGTAAAAATGAAATTAAATAAAAAACTAAAAGCAGCGATTCTATCTCATGCTGAACAATGTTTCCCCGCAGAATGTTGCGGGGTTATTGTTTCTGGTGAGTATATTCCATGCCGTAATGTCGCTGAAAAAGGTCAGTTTCAAATTCATCATGAAGACTTGGCGAATGCTGAAGATAAAGGTGAGATTCAAGCCTATGTACATTCACATCCAAATGCTACAGCACGTGCTTCTGATTTAGATTTATTACAAATTGAACTTCATGAAATGCCATGGGTGATCTGTGCTTGGCCCGAAGTAGATTTCCAGGTCTATAAGCCATGTGGCTATAAAGCACCACTCATTGGTCGTGATTATCATCATGGATATCAAGATTGCTATTCAATTATTCGTGATTTTTATAATCGTGAGCTAGGTGTTCAGTTAATTGATTTCGAGCGTAAAGATGATTGGTGGAGTGATAAAGACCATAAATCCCTTTATCTAGAAAATTTAGACGCAGCTGGATTTTATGAGGTCAGTGAACCTCAGTATGGTGACATGTTGGTGTGTAATGTTGGTCGTACAGAACACCCGAATCATGCTGTGATTTGGTTGGGTGATCAGTGGCAATTAAAGTCAGAAGAAAGCACAAGTTGTTTTGGTGGACCATTAATCCTACATCATCCTTATGGTCGAAAGTCAGTGCGTGAAATCTTTGGGCAGCAATGGCAAGAGCGTGTTGTCAAAATAGTGAGGCATAAGAATGCTTAAAACGATCAAATTATATGGTGTACTGGGAAAGAAGTTTGGTAAAGAATTTAAGCTTGCTGTTGAAAGCACCCGAGAAGCTATAAGAGCACTATCAGTCCAAGTGCCCGGTTTTGAACAATTCATGTTAACCGCTCATGAACAGGGACTTACCTTTGCTGTTTTTCAAGATGATGAAAATATCAGTGAGGATCAAATCGACTTTGAAACTGGTGCCAAAGTTATCAAGATAGTGCCTAAAGTCATTGGGGCTGGCGGTGACAGTGGGGTTCTCAATTTAGTTTTAGGGGTTGTGTTGATAGTTGCTGGCTATTTTACTTTTGGAGCAACAACTCCTTATGGTGCAGCATTGATTGGTGCAGGTATTGGAATGTCTATTGGTGGTATTGCACAAATGCTTGCCCCTAAGGTTGATGCACAAGATCAAAATCAAGATGGAAATAAGTCTAACTTTGGATTTGGTGGAGCTGTCACCACAATCGCCCAAGGCAATCCAGTTCCTATTCTTTATGGTCAGCGCGAAGTCGGTGGATTCATTGTAAATGCTGGTCAATTTGCAGTAGATACTTTCAGTTCTGCAGATGCTGGTTTTACAGGCGGTGGCAGCAGCGGTGGGAAGAAATAATTTAAGAATATAAGCGCATTAAGCGCTTTTTTATTGTGTGGGAAAAAGTATGCTTAAAACAGTAAAAGGCGCAAAAGGCGGTAGCAAAAACCAAAGACAACCAAAAGTTGCAAATGACACTACAGCCTCAAAAACCTATGCGCGCTTACAGTATGGCATGAGTGAGGGTGAAGTTGAGGGCTTGGCAAATGGCTTTAAGTCAATCTTCCTTGATGACACCCCAGTTGAAAACGATAGTGGTGCAAGAAACTTTCAAGATGTCACTCTAGATTTTCGCTCAGGTACCAATGATCAGGCATACATGGAAGGTTTTGAAAGCATTGCTTCTGAAACTGCTGTTGGTGTTGAACTTAAAAGTGATACGCCTTGGGTTAAAGGGATTACCAATCTTAATCTCGATGCCGTGATTGTAAGAGTGCGCTTTGGGGCTTTAAAACAGCAAGACCCAAGTAATGGCGATGTTTCAGGTATTGTTATTGATTACTTGATTGAAGTGCAGACTGATGGGGGATCATGGGAGTTAATGCTTGATACTCAAATGTCAGGAAAAACTTCAGCAAATTATGAACGTACCCATCGTATCGGCTTACCAAAAGCCAATAATAATTGGTTGATTCGAGTCACACGTAAAACACCGAATTCAAGCTCTGAATATGTCAGCGATAAGATGTATATTCAAGCCATTACTGAAGTTGTCGATCTTAAACTTGCCTACCCAAATACTGCATTGATTGGTGTGCAATATGATGCTGAAACATTCTCAAATATTGCCAAAATTGCTGTAGATCTAAAGGGTGTAAAGATCAAAGTACCAAGCAACTATGATCCAGTAAGCCGAACTTACATCGGGATATGGGATGGTCTATTTAAGCGTGCTTATAGCAATAATCCAGCTTGGATTTACTATGATTTATGTACCAATAAGCGATATGCACTTGGCAACCGTTTAACCGAGCAAATGATTGATAAATGGTCTTTATATCGTTTAGCACAATATTGTGATCAGTTGGTACCGAATGGCAAAGGCGGTCAAGAGCCTCGTTTCACTTGTAATGTATATATTCAAAGTGCCGAATCTGCTTTTGATATTTTAAGCAAACTTGCAGGTTTATTTCGTGCAATCAGTTATTGGGATGGTAATTCAATCGTATGTGAAGCTGATTTGCCACAAGATACTATTTTTACATATACATCTGCCAATATCATTGATGGCGTTCTTGGTATTAATTACACCGGTACGCGTGCACGGGATCGGCATAATGTAGTCAAAGTTGCTTGGGATAATCCGCAAAATCGCTATAAGACTGAATATGTTTTTGTGCGTGATGAAAAATCAATTGCAGAGGCTAAAGCGGTACGTTTATTAGAACTTGAGGCATGGGGCTGTACATCAGAAGGTCAAGCACAACGTACTGGCCAATGGGCTTTAAAAACAGAACAACTCGAAACTCGAACTGTCACATTTAAAGTTGGGTTAGATGGCTATATTCCATTACCTGGTAAAGTGATTGAACTTGCTGATGAGTTGTTAGCTGGTCGTGCAAACGGTGGGCGTATTTCTTCAGTCAGTTCTGATTTAAAACAAATCACTTTAGATCGTGATGATGTGGTGTGCCGATCTGGTGACCGTCTAATTGTTAATGGCGAGAATGGAAAGGCACAAGCACGAGTTGTATCAAGTATTGCTGGTCGAGTTGTTACTGTAGTATCAGCATTTGATAGTGTTGCTCCACAAAATGCATGGGTGATTGATGCACAAGATTTAGCAACGATGAAATTTCGTGTAGTTTCGATCTCACAAGATGAGCCACACCAATTTACCATTACCGCACTTCAACACAATGCATCTAAGTTTGATGCCATTGATCATGGTGCATTCATTGATGATCGACCAATCTCAATCATTAATCCTACAACCCAAGAACCTGTTGAGTCAGTCATCATTTCCAGTGAGCAAATGGTTCAGCAAGGAATATCGGTTGAAACCATGGTGATCAGTTGGCCACAAGCCAAAGATGCAACCAAGTATCAAGTTGAATGGCGCAAAGATAACGGCACCTGGTTAAAGCTACCATTAACTGGAAATAACTCAGCAGAGGTCGCAGGCATTTACGCAGGGCAATATGAAGCGCGCGTATTTGCGATCAGTGCTTTTGATATTTCATCCTTGCCAACTTATTCAGTTTTGACAGAGCTAAAAGGCAAGCAAGGAAAACCACCTAAACTCGCCAATATACATGCTGAAGGTATTTTATTTGGCATGAAATTAACTTGGTTGTTTCCTGCTGTGGGTGCGCTTGACACTGCATACACTGAAATTGAAGTTTCACCAGACAGCACATCAAATATTGCTCAACTGGGTTTGTTTGCTTATCCGACTACTGTTCACACGATTCAAGGTATGCAGCCAAACTTACGCCAGTATTACCGTGGTCGTTTAATTGATCGTATTGGCAATGTGGGTGATTGGTCTGATTGGGTCAGTGGTGTTACTTCGGCAGATGCATCAGATGTACTTGAGCTTTTGCATGAGCAAATCTCTGAAAGTCAATTAAACAAAGACTTGCAGACCAAGATTGATCATATCGAAAATATTGATACTGATATTTCAGGGCTCAAAACATCTGTACAACAAGCGAAAGAGTCAGCTCAAAAAGCAAATGATGATTTAGCAATTGAACGGACTGAGCGTATTGACTCAATCAATTCAACTACTTCAAAGATCAATACTGAAATACAGGATCGAAAAACTGCGATCAGTACTTTGGAAGATGGATTAACAAAGCAAATTAAAGCAGGTGATGATGCTGTTTTAGAAGTAATAGATACAGTCAAAAAATCAAGTGACCAAGGTTTAGCGGCAGCACAATCAAGTATTAAGGTTGTTGCTGATGATTTGAAACTTACTGCAGAGAAGACTGATGGTGTTTATGCACAACTAAATCCAAAATTGATTGGATCTTCATCTGATCTGATCGGCAATGATCAAGGTTTCGCTGGAACGTGGTCACTTCAGTCTGCAATGATTGAAGGTGATCTAGCCCTTAGTAAACGAGTTGATACAACAGTTGCACAGATCAATGATGTACAAGCATTTGCACAACAAGAGGTTCAATCGCGAGTTGAAGGAGATAAAGCGAATACGCTTGCTTTAAATAACTATATTTCGAGTAATAATTCAGCCTTATCTTCGGTACAGCAAAAAGCCGAAACTGCTGTAACACAATCAACAGCAAACAGTAGTTCTATTGAGGCATTAGATAGCCGCGTTGGTGTTGCTGAATCTGATGCATCGACTGCAAAAACTAATGCAGCCAGTGCATTAAGCAAAGCAAATACTGCGGTTACTGATTCAAGTGCAGCAGCATCAATGGCGCAACAAGCCAATGCAACTGCAACTTCGGCAAAAAGTACAGCCGATAATGCATTAACCAATTCTGCAACTGCTTTATCAAAAGCTGATGTGGCTGTGACGAATGCAAGTTCTGCTGTATCGAAAGTGGATGCTGTAGAAGCGAAACTAGGCAATTATGCGACAACTGGCGCATTAAGCACTGTTGATTCAAAAGTTGCTGATGTTGACAACAAATTGACAACTACAACAACAAAGGTCGATGGTGTTTATGCTCAAGTGAATCCATCATTGATTGGATCCACTTCTGATTTGATTGGTAATTCTGGTGGATATGCTGGCGTATGGTCTGAACAATCAGCACGTATAGAGGGAGATTTAGCTCAGTCTATTCGTATAGATCAAGTAACAGCTCAGATGAGTGATAATCAAGCATCTGTGACTACTCAGATAAAGACTATATCTGATACTCAATCTGCACAGTCTTCACGTATTGATACGGTTCAAGCTTCATCTGTTTCTGCAATTACCAAAGCAGATAATGCGCAAGCAACATCAAATGATGCTTTATCAAAAGCAAATACGGCAAATACAAATCTTGCAACAGTTCAAACGAAAGTTGAAGCGGTTACAACAGCTCAAACTGCTACCGCAAATCAAGTTGGTACGATTCAAACCACTGTAGATGGTAACACTGCGAGTATTCAAACTCAGCAAACATCAATCGACGGCATTTATGCACAAGAGTTCATTAAAACAGATGTAAATGGTCATGTTGCAGGCCGTGGTTCAATGAATGACGGTAAAGTTGCAACAATGATCTTTAACTATGATGCTGTGTATTTTGGTGCACCATCTGGCGTGGAAGGGATACCAGAAAAACCGCTAATGGTCTTGCAAAATACGCCTATCACATTACCGAATGGTACCGTGGTACCGAGAGGAATGTATGTTGAGATGGCCAATATTGGGTATGTGCATGCTAATCGCATTTATGCCGATAGTTTAAGTGCTTTAACCGTAAAAATCGGAACATTAGGAACTCTCACTAACGGACTTTTAATATCTGATGATTTCATTAAGGTATTTGATCCTGAAAATGGGGGAGTGTTGCGCTGTCAATTAGGCAACTTAAAAAAATAGGAGATGTAATGACTTACGGATTAAAATGCTGGAATGCAGCAGGACAACCGATTCAAGAGGTGACTGATCGATTAACCAGAGTTATTGGAACGGTAACTCCAGCGGCAACAGCACAAGGTAGTACAGGCACAATTAATATTTCTCTACCCGGGAATATATTTGCTTATTTGTGCCTAACAAAACCTGCCGCAGAGGATACCAATGTGCCTAATTACGCTTTTAACCGATTACTTGCTATTGATAATGCTGCACGTACCATTAGATATGAAAATATCAATAGCCCTATTGTTTATGGGGTATATTAATGGATTATGGTTTAACTATTTATAACCCTGATACAGGTAACATTGTTATTGATAACAACTATATGAATCAGGGTGTAATTGCTTCAGGTACTATTGCTAGTTTAGGTAGTTATACAATTCCTCCTTATGGGGGAAGATTGTATAAACTTACTTATCCTAGTTTTATTTTAAATCCTAGCGTAGCCATTCAGTTAGATAAAACTGTACGAGTCTCTAAAACCAACCTGAGTAATACTTCCTCTGGAATGACTTGTTACATATGGGTGAGTGGGGATCCTGGTACTCTTAAATATTATCTGTATGGCTCCAATGTGGTCGCAACATCTTCGTATGGTTTGCGAGTGTACGATGCCAATGGTCGAGTGACCTATGATTCAGGTATGCCATATTTAAAAATATTAGGTGTGGCTGCAAATAACTTAACTACGTGGACGGTTAATGGTGTTCCTGTTACAGGTGCAGGTACCAATTCTTCAACTTCTGAACAGTTTGATGGTGCAAAAAAGTTAGCCATTATGATAACAGGAGATACTAGTGATAACGTGTATGCCTCGATTCCTCCTGGTCCTACTGGAACACCTCAGACCATTCATAACATTAACATAGCGGCTTATTACATTACGTCTGATAATAGGGTGCATCAGCAGCGCTACCAATTTAGTGAAACATTAAATGATACGATGATTGACTCAACCACACGACAAGGGTACGCACCATCATTCGTACTTGACGTCACAAATTACTAAAAATCAAACATTACACGCACCCAACCGGGTGCTTTTTTATTGCCAAAAATTAGGGGGTTGTGTGGATAAAGAA
Organism: Acinetobacter sp. GW821-FHT01C12; assembly: GCF_059422625.1. Classification (NCBI taxonomy): domain Bacteria; kingdom Pseudomonadati; phylum Pseudomonadota; class Gammaproteobacteria; order Moraxellales; family Moraxellaceae; genus Acinetobacter; species Acinetobacter sp. GW821-FHT01C12. The sequence continues at coordinate 449,225 of NZ_JBWKXD010000001.1, read as the reverse complement.
ACATTAAAAGAGATCGTTACAGGTCTCATTACATATGGCTGGATGATTGCTTTGGCAATGCTTGGAGGCTTGGTTGCTTTCATTCGCAGACTAAATCAGTCAAAAGAACCCAAGCCGTTGAAGGAGATATTTATGCGACTTTTCGGTGAGTTAATTATCTCTGCATTTGCAGGGATTATCACGGTCCTATTGTGTATTTACTGGGATATGCCATTGGTACTGATTGGTGTATTGGCTGGCATGGCTGGACATTTAGGTGGTAAAGCGATCGATACTTTTGTGTTGATTTGGAAAGCAGTAGTTTCGGGAGGTAAGTTGCCGTGAAAATTAGCAATACAGGAATTAATTTGATTAGAGGTTTTGAAGATCTTCGACTCAAAGCGTATGACGATGGGGTAGGTGTATGGACTATTGGTTACGGTACAACAGCAATTAATGGTGTCGCAGTTAAGAAGGGAGATACTTGCACTGCAGAACAAGCTAAGTCTTACATGGCACAAGATTTAAAGAAATTTGAATCGGCTGTAAATACATCGGTTAAAGTTCCATTAAATCAGAATCAGTTTGATGCTTTGGTATCACTGACTTACAACATTGGCATAGGTGCATTTAAAGATTCAACTCTACTTAAAAAGCTAAATGCCAAGGACTATAAAGGTGCAGCTGCTGAATTTCCTAAGTGGAAAAAGGCAGGCGGTCAAGTTTTGAATGGCCTTATAAAGCGCAGAAAAATTGAAATGGAGTTATTTTTAAAGAAGTAATTTATATGCCTAAACATATTATGATTGCAATAATCATGATGACAATGTGCATCCTTCTTTCAGGGTGCACTGCACATACGATCAATAACAATGTTCATGTTTGGATATGTATAAAAGCCTTCCAATGGAAGGCTTTTAAAATTAATAATAATGATATGACAAAATAAAAAATTAAATTTTACAACTATTCATAAAAAATCTAATTGTATAAGATAATAGGGTCTCTCTAAAGTAAAATACATTTTTCTTGGTTTCAATATTTAAATCTTTTATGTCAGCATCCCAGCAATTGTCCAATTGAAGAGATTTATCACACTCTTTCGTGTTTAAACCATTAACTTTCAACTTATTGACATCTATAGCATGAACTGCCGTAGAACATCCTTTTGATTTAAAATCATTAATAATTATATTCCCACCACCTTTGAAATATATTCCTGTACTCAAGTTTAACCTCCAATTAATCTTAATAAGCCACTTATGTAGATAGAAAGAGCAGGAGCTAAGGCACTTTTTATAGTTAACCAACTACTTAACAATGAAATTAGTTCTAATGTGTTTTTTTGTAAATTATCACGGTTAGGATGATTTATAATTTCTTGAATCTTGTTAGCGGCTTCATTCTTAAATGGTTTTTTAGAAATTGGGTTAATTGAATTATCTTCTACTTTTTCTAAATCAGCTTTTAGATTAGTAAAGTAAATTATTTCTTCTTCCAAAAGTATCCGAACATTTGATATTTCATTATCAAAAGTTTCATTCAAAACAATTGCTTTACCACTCCCTTTAACATGTATTGTACCATCTGAAATCTGATTTCTACCTCCTCCATTTACCTCTATTCCAATACTTTGATTTTTCATATGTTTACCCCATTTTAATTAAATGTTACTTAAGCTATTCACTTCATCATAATAGAGAAATTTCTAAATTAAATTCCTACTAATAAGACTATTAGTATATTAACTACTAATTGTTAATAATTCATCCCACTTAAATGGATTTTTGCTCAACTTATCCCTATTCATAGTCCAGTTACAATTAGGTACAAAGCAAGGGCCTACTCCTATCTTCTTCTTTCCAAACTTCTGATGAATACATTCCATGCCACATTTTTTGCCACAGATATTTGAAATCTAGTGATATACAATCAATCTTAAATTTTTTAACTCATTGATTTAAAACACTCTGAATATTATAAGGCTTTATTGATTATTGTGTAAGCGGGTTCAACTCCCGCGTCCCTGACTGAGACAAATAGTGTTATCAAATAATACAGACATCAAAAATGATGTCTGAAATTATTAATATTTTAAATCATTTCTGAATCTATTAAAGTTTGCCAAATTTTCTTAATAGCAAGACCTGTATTTTGGTCTACAAAAAGAGATGACCTTTTCCCGCATGGTTGGCCTAACAAGTAAGGTTCCATATCAATAAGTGAGAAACTCGCGTGTTTCAGCTTATTAATTTCAACTGCCGTATTAATTACTTTTGGCATAATTTCCGATAAAGGAAGTGTGGTTGATTTGATGGATTTTGAATGCCATATACACTTAACTATTATAGCCGTAGTATCTGAATTATATAGAGTTACAGGTGCTCTATCAGCAGTAATAGTTACACCATGAATTGGTGGAAATGCATTGACAGCATCTATTACGTCTTGTCCAAAATTAGAGGCGGCATTATATGGACAAGTGATAAATCCGTTCATGAAAAATATCGTATGATCTAACTTATTGTAGCCAGTTTCTCTGTGAGGAGTATTGTAAAACTGCCATTTAGATTTATCGACAATTAAGGGGTGCCATATTGGATATGTATCTACAACTGGTCCCAATTCGTTAATCACCTTATGAAGATAAGTACGACTTTTTTGTCTCTCTATTTCAGTAAGATCCATTAAATTTGAAAGTAAGAACCTTTCAGCTTTTTGTTTATTTTCTAATGCAATTTCATTAGCTCGAAATGCCATAAGAATAATCCTAAATTGTTTGTATAAATGCACTTTATATTAGTTTTACGCACAAAACAATAAAATCATGCGCAATATTTGAATTACATGATTAAAGCTATTCAGATTAATTATTTAATGCGACAAATATACGACAATTTGAACTTATTAAATTGATATTTAATAAAATAACTTTACGTTGACATAGTAGAGGTCTCCAGTTCGAGTATGTATATACCTACCATATATTTTTCAAAGACTTATAAGCGAATTAAAAGCTTATAACTCTTTATTATTGATTATTTGTCTAGACGTATTGCTAGTGCCAATGCTGACAGCTTGTCAAAGCAGCTCAAGATTGCAACCAGTCGCTTGCCCAGTGCTTCCAAAGAAACCATCATTGAGTACACCAATACCAACAGTGACATACTCGAAAACTGCATCACTGAATATCGAACAATGGCAGAAAAAGCTGATGGACACGCATCTGATGCAGAAAGATTGAGGGAGTCATGGCCCTCTGAGTGAGGGCTGATTCGGAAACCGGTCACTATGTTAAATGATTCATGATATTTAATGATTTTAAGAAACTTGCTTTAAGTCCAACCTTTTTGACGATTAAGAGCGTAAGGAAGAAGTGAAGCCAATGCCAATACTGCCAGTACAGCACCAATCCATAAGCCTGAACGTAAGCCGTAACCATTCGTAATTGCTAGACCTCCAATATATGAACCGCCACCTAAACCTATATTAATCACTGAGGTGTGTACTGCATTGACCATAGGACCTGGATGAGCAACACTTACAATTCTTGCCATCATTGCTGGATTCATTGGAACACCAGATAATCCAATCAAAATTATTGTGATAATTGCTACTGTTTTATATTCGGCAAATATTGCAAAAGCGAATAAGGATATACTTAATACGGTTAATCCGATAAGCATGATTTTTAGGCTGTGGTCATGTGCTAAATGACCAGTAATAGTATTTCCCACAATATTTGAAAAACCAAATGCCATTAAAATAAATGGAACTACTTGCATGCTAAATCCAGTGATATCGACCAAAACAGGAACGAAATAACTAAATGCAGCAAAGCTTGCTCCAAGAATTAAGCAACTTGTTGCACATGCTTTCCAGTAAGCTTTATTTTTAAAGGCTTTAATCTCTTCTTCCATTCTAAGTTGCCCACTGCTTTTCACTTCAGGTAAAAGACGTAATAGAGCAATCAAACAAATGAATACCAATACTGCTACTAAACCAAAAGTAACACGCCAGCCCCATTGTTGGTCAATCATAGTCGCAAGCGGGACTCCAAACACATTGGAAATCATAAAACCTCCAATAACAATGGCTGCTGCTCGTGGGCGATTATGATTAGGAACCATAGCCATACTTGTGGCAAGTGAAAGACTCAAACAACCTGCACATAAGACGCCAGTGATAAAACGGATTGCAATCAAAATAGTATGGCTAGATATAAATGCACTTAGGCCTTGGATTACTACATAGAGTGCAAACAGAATAAGTAAGACTTTACGATATTGAACTTTATATTTGAGGAAGAAGAAAGTGAGTACAGGTCCACCTAACATGACACCAAAGGCATAATATGAAATTAAATGTCCAACCTCACCTACACTGATTCCAAAGGCTTGGGACAAAGTGGCGGTCATACCAGCGACCATCAATTCTGCTGTACCAATTGAAAAAATCGCTAGACCTAATATATATACTGCTAATGGCATTTTTTGAATAAATTCCTATTTCTTGAACGTTCATTACAAAATGAAAGGGTTTAGTTTCTTTAACACGAAGTATGTGATTACAAATTAGCTAAGAGACCATTAACTACATCTTTCAGAAAGCTTTTATCTGAAATATTTTTGTTCAGTACACGTAAACCGTAGTAGCCAGCTAAAAATCCTCGAGCCATTTCAAGGGCAGAGGCTTTCGTAGTGAATTCCCCATTGGCTTGTCCTTCGACAAATACTTTGAGGAGAGAGCTTTCTAGGCGCTGTCTATATTCTAGATTCAGGCTGGAGACAACCGGATCTTTATCACCCATTTCTAAAGCAGAGAATAAGACCATGGCTTCATGCTGTTCTGATTGTGAAAGATCCTCAGCAATGCCCCAAAGTAAAAGGGATCGTAATCTTTCTTTGAACAGCCCTGACTGTGTGAGAATGGATAATTGAGCCGCCATGGTTTGTTCATGGCTACGTAACAAAGCTTGTTCATATAAAGCTTGTTTGCTACCAAAGGCGTTATATAAACTTCCGCGCCCTAATCCAGTAACATCACATAAATTCTGTGCAGAAGTACCTGCATAGCCATTGCTACTAAATACGGTTATAGCTGCATCAATGATTTCTTTATCTTCAAACTGTCTTGGACGGCCTGGATAATTTGATTTGTCATCACTCATGGATGAACCTGAGTGGGAGTGAACTTATGAGGGATACTAGGTATTATGGAACGAATTGTCAAATATTAAATTAAATATTAAAAATAATAGCCTACTTATAGATTCTTTCTAATTGTAAAAAACTAGAGGTATTGCTTGATACAATCGATGACTTAAGCATTCACCAATATCAGAAAAAATTTGCTCTAAACTCTTAAACTGGAATCAGGGCAGGGCAAAGAAATCACGCTATGGATTATTAATGCAGTTGCTAAATACAATGAGTGCATTGCTTTGAATGGTGCGAAGAATAAGATTGTTAAATAGAGCTTTATTATTATGAATAATTTCAGAATGAAAAATAAAAATAATTCAAAAAAATGTAATGAGAATTTCGCAAAACAATTATAAAACTTTCGTACACTGTATATAAAATTCATTTTTTTAAAGAGTGGTAGAACTGAACTCACCACTCTGTGAAATGATTTATACTTAAGGACGGATTGGATTTTTTTCAATACCTTGATCTGTTATACCATTTGTAGAAACAATAATTTGACTTTTACTAGATACACAGTATGCAGTAACATTCCCACCTTTCTGTATTAACATAATAAAAGGCTTTTCTGCTGATCTATCCCAGTTTTCACTTTTACCAGGAGCAATCGAGAAATATCCTGTATCACCATCATTTCCCCACTGATTAACACAAGCAGAGATTGATTCATTTGTATTGTTTGTAACCTTGATACCCATATTAGAATCCTTTTAATTAGTTGTGATAGATTTTAACTATCGGTATAAAATATAGGCATAATTGAAGGCTTAGCATATACCTGAAATCAGGTAAAAAAACCCACACAAGGTGGGCAATGCTGGACATCATTTCTAGTTATAGACCATTCTCTCCAATGGTCAAAATAATTATACATTCTTTAATTTTGAATAAAAACGCAGCGAAATGGTTGGGTTAAATGCTAAGAATCTTTAAATTTCATAGATTGTGTAATATAAAGGGTAATTACAATTAAAATAATATTGAAACAAGAATTCAATAATAAATACTAGTCTATCCTATAAGATTGAATACTAAATAAATTTTTCGATAGGATGAAAGTATGAGCCATAGTAAGCAACTCACCATATTTGATGTCTTAAAATTTAGTCATGAAAAGCAAAGAGAATTATCTGATAAGTTAATTGAAACTACTGGCAATTCAGAAGAAAGAAAGCGTTATTTCTCATTGTTGAAAAATGAATTATTTGCACATGCTGTGGCTGAAGACAGGTATTTTTACATACCTCTTATGATGACAGATGCAGGTTTGAATATTACAAGGCATGCTCTGTCTGAGCATCACGAAATAGATGAGTTACTTGAGCAACTTACTGAAAAATAACTCAATAATCCGAGTTGGTTACGTATAGCAAATCAGTTACATAAGCTTGTACATCATCATTTAGATGAAGAAGAGCATAAATTTTTCCAACAATCTGGCAAAATTTTAAAAGATGATGAAAAACTAAGCTTAGCTAAAAAGTATCAACATGAATATGATAAATATATTGATAAAGACAAAACGAGTTTAGTTCATCAATGATTTAAACTTTTTTAAATTTAGTTAGATAGATAAGACAGATTTGAAAATTGATCATTTGATGACAGGAATGCCAATCAAATTGATTGGCATTCTTGAAATAGCAAATTAATTTAGGTAAAAGCTATAATGTTTGCCACTCATTTCTTGCTTCTTCTGAATTTTTATTCAAAATTACGTTTCCATCTTTAATTTCACTCACCCAACTTAATGGAATCAGATGATGTTCATTATGTTCATCATCACTTCGAGTCAATTTAATTGAATCTTGTCCCTCAAGATGATCGACCTTACCGATCTGTGTACCACATGAAGCAATTACTGAAGCATGTTCTTTAATATCGTTTACATTAACGTTACTCATAATGTTTGCTCATCTATTGTTCAAGTTGAAATATCAGTCTAAGACATTTAAAAATTAGTGATGTAAGTATTTTTAAGCTTTAAGTTTTGTTGAGTTATTAATGTAATATTTATAGACTTATTTAATTTATAAATGTATTTTTTGAATCAATACATAAAATTAATAATAATGTGACTCTGTTCTCAATTGATTAATATTTTCATGTTTGATTCATTTATTTTTTGTGAATTAATTATAATTTTAAAACTTTATTGAGATTCTGTTTGTTTTTTGATTTATTCTTTGTTTTAATGTTTATTTTAAATTTATTTATATAAGTTGATGTTTTTTAGTAAATTATTCTTTAATTGTTAATCGTGATTTTTTAATGTGTTCTATTGTAATTTAATGTTTTTTATTTAGAAAATTTCTAAAACGGAAATACTCAATAGGGCTGGGGTTTTGAGCTGAGTTTATTTTAATTTAGTTAATTTTATTTTGTACAAACCCTTCTTGAAACTATAACAAATAGTAATATTAAATAAAAATATTTAATCTAGGATGATTATCGTTGATTGATTAATTGAATTAATAACTTTTATCAAAATAGAGGATTAAATATGTCAAATTCTAATATAGATAACGAAGTAGTTAAGAATCTCAGTAAAGAACAACGTGACCAATTGAATGCCGATCCAATTTCCGGCGAGCCAGGAGCACACCCAATTGGGACAGGTGTTGGAGCCGCAGGCGGTGCAGTAAGTGGTGCAGCTATTGGAGCTGTTGGCGGACCTGTAGGTGCTGCAGTCGGTGGAGTAGTAGGTGCAGTTGTTGGAGGATTAGCTGGAAAAAGCATTTCTGAAGCTGTAAATCCAACTGATGAAGATGTTTATTGGCGTGAAACTTACAACACTCGCCCTTATTATAAAGACACGATTAACTTATATGATAATGTAGATTACGATCGTGATTATCGTGATGCTTATCAGCTAGGGTACACTTCTAGAAGCAATTACCCTTATGAAACAAAGTTTGAAGAAGTTGAAGCAGATCTTAAGCTGCAATGGGAAAAAACCAAAAGAGAGTCTCGTTTAAAATGGGAAGAAGCAAAGCATGCAGTAAAAGATGCTTGGGATCGAGTAACTCGTTAACAGATTCTCAAAAAAATAGCCCTTCAATGTAAGGGCTATTTTTGTTGCTGTATATTTTATATCTTTAAATTTATTTAACTTTAATTAATCCATTTTTAGTGAAATAGTTTTTGGAAAGCATATCTCGACTCATTGACCACTTTCGATCTTTAAAGTAGCAGGGTCCTACAGAGATCTTGGCTTTGCCGAATTTCGTTTGAATATCTTCATAAGCCTGCATCAAGCTTTCATTCTGGATTCTTGTCTCATGGTCTGAAAGCAGGTCGGGAATATGATTTGATTTTTGAATTAGCTCTGAATAAAACACACCACATTTCTTATATTTGATGTCTGGTTTATAAATTCTTTCCAATAGTAAATAAGCAACTTCAACAAGATCAAGAACACAATCAGTTGGTTCAGCGAATTTATAAGTCTGTGCTTTGCTGTAATAGGGCATTGATGCATCAAATGGATTCGATTGAACAAAAGCTGTAATCACCCCACACAATAATTTTTCTTTTCTCAAACGGCCAACTGCATCTTGCACATACTTCGACATTGCTTCTTTTAAGTCCTGCAGCTCAGTGATTTTCACACCAAATGAACGACTAGCCACAATTTGCTGTTTAGGCTTTGGCTGATCATCGATTGGCATACATGAAATGCCTTGCAGTTCTAATACTGTTCTCTGCATGCAGACAGTGAACATTTTCCCCATTATGGGTGGATTAGTTTTCGAAAGATGTAAAACAGTTTTAATCCCCATATCATTGAGCTTTTTATTCTGCTTTCTCCCTACACCCCAAACTTCGCCCACCTCAACCAGCGACCAAAAATAGTCACGATGTTTTGGGTCCATATTTGCTAAATCACAAACTCCATTAAACCGCTTTCCTTTCTTGGCCATGTGATTCGCGATTTTTGCTTCAGTCTTTGACCTTCCTATACCAATAGAAACCGGCAATCCGATCCATTCCTGAATTCGAGAGCGCATTCCCTGGCAATACTCCACAAGATCATAGTTATTCTTAAAGCTTGTCAGATCTAGAAAACATTCATCTATGCTGTAAATCTCTTGTTCATGTGGTGCGACATAACCTGCAAGTATCGAATGAAATCTACGTGACATTTCAGCATATATCGCATAGTTGCTTGAAAGCACTTGAACATGATTCTTTTGAACTACGTCCTTAATTTGGAATAATGGAACTCCCATTTTAATTCCCATTGCCTTTGCTTCATTACTACGGGCAACTGCACAACCATCATTGTTTGAGACTACGATGACTGGAACATTATTCAACTTGGGATTAAAAAACCGTTCACACGAGACATAGCAATTATTGATATCAATAAGTGCAAATATCTTTTCTTCATGTTTCATTTAAAGTTCTTAATAACTTTAGTGACAACACCCCAAATTACTAATTCTTGCTCATTGCGGGGGAGAATTGGTTTGTATTCGATGTTTTCAGGTTTGAGCCAAACAGCTGGTAAATTTCTAAGATCATTTTCATTATGAAAAATATTAAACAATTCATCATGAGACATTCGCTGTGTAATCATCATTCTTTTTACAGTGAAATCATTATCAATGAATGCGATAACAATGTCTTGATGCTGTGAGCGTATGCTTCTATCAACGATCAAATAGTCATTTATATCTATGCCTACGTCTTTCATTGAAAGCGATTCAACTTGAACAATGAATGTAGCTTCCTTGTTTGAGATAAGTAGATCATTCATATCAACAGTTTTATCAATATAATCTTCTGCGGGTGATGGAAAACCTGCAGCAATTTTGTTTAAAACTAAGGGGATTGAGGCTTTAGTTATTGCTTGAAATGACAAGATTTTAGAGATGTCAGAAATTTGACGAGACTTTGAAGAATATTTTTTTATATCAATTACTTTAGAACCGTTCAAGTGATCTAGATTTGCATCTTTAAGCCTTTGAAGTTTAGCTTTTGAGAAGCTTGAATTTGATTTAATATTCATAAAAAATATCACTTGAATAAGTTACGCATTCAAGATTTTAGATTGTATGGTTTTAAATTTCAAATTTAAAAGCTGTGGATAATCAGTCTTAACTTAAAAAAGGTCACTTTGTTTTGTTGCTTCAGATGAATGGTCACGCGGAAAAGTGACAAACTCATCACGCATTTCAAAGAAATATTCATGTGCGTTTTCACGATCCACGTTTAGCCAATCGTTCCTATATTCTTGTGGTATGACTATGATCGATCTTTTTTCATCATTTGGTGCGTGAAATTGCTTCATGAAAGGATGGTTGTCAGAATTGATTGTAAGCATTGAAAATGATCTTATTCTTTTTCCATCAATTACTGCATCATCATAGATTGCAGCAACGGTGAATGGTTGGCCATCCTCACGTTTAATTCCGTACCAATGGCTTTTACCGTCGATGTACTTGGGTTCATAGAATTCTTGCACTGGCACAAGGCAAAACTTACTATAAATCCATGCATGTCGAAAGCTAGGCTTTTCAGCTACAGTTTCAGTTCTTGCATTGTAGGTATGTGCCCCAAACTTTGTATCTTTAGCCCATTTGGGAATTAATCCAAATTTCCCAAAATCCAGATCAAACTCTTTCACAATAATGGGAGCAGGGTATAGTGGATAAACGTGTGACTTTAAATCATGATCCGATGCATTAAATTCTATTCCTAATTGAACAAATGCTGTTTTTTTGGAATTTTATAGTTTGAGCACATGGATAAAATCCTTAATGAATGGATATAACTAAATTACCGAAAGCTTGAACAGTCAACAGTACTAAATATTTAACTAATCATAATTAAATGCAATATATTCAATACTACATGCTTGCCTATTTTTTAAATAGGCTAAATTTTCGGTCTGTGTTTAATAGAAGTAAAGTTTAAACTTAAGCTATTTAATAGCACTTTTCGATGAACTTAAAAATAACGTTTATGTGTATAATATTTTATTGTTATGAAATAATGAATTTTTCATTTTAAAATTAATAGTTTATTGATGTTTTTGTATAAGGGGTTTCTTATTTGGCTAAAGATTTAAATATTACAAGGTTGTTGGTATATTTTTCTTGTAGCTACTTATCTTATATTAATATAAGTGAATATTAAAATATTAATTTTATATAAAACAATATTGTTGGGATTTTTAAAAATTTAAATATATGCCGATACATATAAGTTGTATCTATTATTTAAATAAGGGTACATGCTGATCTTGTCATTAATGTTAATGACAAAAAAAGGATAATTATTATGTCTAATTCTACAAATCAACCAGGTTCAGATCAAAATAACCAAACATCTAAGCAACCTGATAGCGATAAAGGTAATCAATCTCAAAAACAGCAACAAGGTAATCAAGATCAGCAAAATGCTGGTGTTAAACCTAAACAAGATAATAATGCAAAAGAGCATCAACAAGCTCCCAACTCAAAATGATATTTTTAAAAGCATGATCTTGTAATCAAAGGGGTTTATACCCCTTTGATTCATAAGGAGTTATAAAATGAGCATGAAAAAAGTTACAGTACATAAAATGTTTGAAGAGTTTCATCAATATCCTATCGTCCAATACATAGGGGAATATGATGAGCGATCTAACTTGATTAATGTATATAATTCATTCAATCAAAAGTTGAGCCGAATCTTTGGTACTTATCAATGGGCTCAAATTGGAACAGATGACATTTTCTTCATTGAGGAAGATCCAATGTATAGAAGTTTTTTGGACTGAAGCTAAATTTTTTAAAGGAGATAATTATGAGAATTAGTGTATTCCCAAGATTAAGAAATCAATCGTTCAATGACTTTTTGTTGGCTGACATTAAACAAAATAAGAATGATTATTTACACCGAATTAGATATGAAAAGTTTGATTATCAATTTATGAATACTGATGAAATTAGAAAAGAGTATTGTAGAAATTATATAACTTTAAAGAATTAAGGATTACATATTTAAAAAATTGTTTTTAAGGCTTGAATTGATAACATATGTAAGATTTTTATAATTATAAAACAGTTTATTACCGTTAATAAAGTATCAGAAAAATCATTATGAATTACATTGGTTGTCAGAATTGATATAAATAAGACCAAAATTAAAACATAGAAATTTCTATTAATATATTGATTTGTAATAAAGAACTCATTTTGGAAATGTTATATTATAATATTTTCTGCTTAAATTTATATCTAGGAATGTTATTAAATGAAATGAATTATTTCTCAAAATCAAAAAATAGATGTAAGGTCAAGTTTATTAATGAGTTTTAAGATTAATTTTTCTTGTAAATTAGAATTTATAAGTGATTTTTATAAATAAAATAAATATATATATAAGAAAACTTGATTAATTTAATTTTAGGTATACAATGAACATAACTAGAAAAAATCATGTTTGGTAAATCTTCTCTAAGTACCGCAGTATTAGTCATAATCCTTCGTTTTTTTCAGATTTTAAGCTCCATTCTTTATTATTTCGATGTTACAGATAGTCAATCAATTGGCTAAAATTTTTAAAAAAATAGGATTTATTATGTCTAATTCAAATATTGTGAAAGGTACTGTTAAGTGGTTTAACGAAGCTAAAGGTTTCGGTTTTATCCAACCAGAATCAGGTCCAGATGTTTTTGCTCATTTTAGCGAAATCGCTAGCTCAGGTTTCAAAACCCTTGCTGAAGGTCAACCTGTTAAATTCAGTATTGCACAAGGTCAAAAAGGACCAAATGCTGTAAATATTATTGCTGTATAAGCAACAATAAGCAGTACTAAATAAAAGCACTAATTAGTGCTTTTTATTTTCTCTTAAAATTATTATTAGTAATTTTATGAATGTCGATAAGATTAAATTTAGGATGTAAATTGTTAAAAATAAATGATTTAATTGCAAAATCTAAAAATGGTACAGAAATTCTTGTGTCTTTAATTCCTCTAAATAAAATACAAAGTACATGTGAAGGTTTTAAAACAGTTGAAGTTGGTAAAAGAGTTCTGCTTTCCTCTGGAATCGAAGTTGATTTAAATTTAGATGGACGTACCTTCTATGCGTCTATAAATCAACTATTTAAATTAAATGATAGAGTTATTTAAATAAAACTCAATAGTTTTTGGATACTTAGGTAGATCCATTATTTCTACCATAATTTTATTAGGATATCGCAATGCTTAAACAAAATATCAGTGTTAAAGATCAGTTTGGAATTAAATATCTCATTCAAGCAACAGTAGATAATTATTTTGCGAATACTCAATGTTTTTCAAATTTAAAATACATAACAGTTGAAGGTGAAGACATACGACCTAGCTTTGAAATGTTTTTTCAAAGTACATTAAGTGGTAAAATTTTTAAGATTGATAAAATTTCTTAAAGATTATTAAACCTTTACAGATGAATTCTGTTAAGTCATTACAGATATTTTCTTTAAGAAATAATCTAACATTAAGTCTGGTAACAGGCTTTTTTTTAATGGGTTGTTAATACTTTCGCTAAATAAAGTGAGTGTCGTGTTTTGAATGATGCGAAGAATAAGGCTCTTAAGTAAGGGCTTTATTCTTAGGAATAATTTTGGAATAAAAAACAATCAAAAATGAAAAATCAGAGTGTATTTAAATATGTTTTAAACTATTAAATACATGACTTGATGTAATGACAATTTCGCTAAAACAATAATAAAACTTTCGTATAAAGTTGCAAACAGCCATTTGCCCAATGCATCCAAAGAAACCATCGTTGAATACACCGTTGCCTACAGTGATCTACTCGAAAAGTGCATCACAGAATATTGAACAATGGCAAAAGAAGCTGATGGACACGCTGCTGATGCAGAAAAATTGATTGAGGCGTGGCGTAAAATAACACATAGCTTGTCATTAGCATGATAATTAAATACTCTGCCTCAGCCTATCTCATTATGAGTGTAATACGACTCAACCTTTGTCATTTCCCGTTCAATTCATATGTAACATATTTGCTAAGAGTATATTTAAACCTAACTCAAAAATTTTATCTTGATCTTTTTCTGTCCAGTATGATTTAGCTTCATCCAATAAAGGATATTCGTCTAATTTTAGGTTATGATTTGCAAGCTGATATCCTTTCGCTTCATCAATTCCCATTCCAATTAAGAAGTAATTTAAAATTCTTAGAAAGTAACTAGCATCTTTTACCGGTAGTTTTGCATTTTTAAAAATTAATAAAATACTATTCATAAAGTTATATCCAATCTTTGTATCTAATGGATGTACAGCTAAGATCGGAAAAAATTTTGGATATTCCTTAGCTAATGCTCTCCATTGTTTTGCTATATGAATTAATTGTTCTTTTGGATCTTCTATTAGGTCTTGAAACATAATTTTTGAAATTAAAAAATCGACAATTTGATCAAGAATTTGTTCTTTATTCTTCATATGATAGTAAATGCTCATCGCTTCACAACTTAGCTTTTGAGCAAGTTTACGCAAACTGAAACCATCAATTCCCAGTTCTTCAATCATCCCTAAAGCAGTTTGAATGATCAAATCTTTGGACAAATTTACTTTTGATTTTTTCTGATTCTGAGTTTGATTTGACATATAAGTGGTTCCCATATAATCTACCTTACAGTGTAAGTCTAACAGAAAAAGGAAAATTAATGAACCACACATTAAAGACTTGGGAGCAACAAGGAAATTACTCAGCTTTTAAGAATTATAAAATTTTCTATAAGTTTTCACCTAAACCAGATAGCCAAACCATTTTCTTCATTCATGGCTATCCCACGAGTTCATTTGATTGGGCAAAAATCTGGGATACTTTAAAAGATGATTACCAATTACTTGCTATAGATTTACTTGGGTTAGGATTTTCAGATAAACCCAATAGATATGTATATTCTGTCCAAGATCATGCGGATCAATGTATTTCTTTGCTTGAAGAATTACAGATACAGAATATTCATTTGATAGGACATGATTTAGGCGTTGGTATTATTCAGGAATTACTCGACAGGCAACAGAAGAAGCTTTTATCATTTCAGATTAAATCATCTGTTTTTATGAATGGTAGTTTATTTCCTGAAGTTTATCGTCCTCGCCTTATCCAAAAACTTATGGCTTCTTTTGTTGGGCATATCATTACAAACTTTTTATCTTTTCGTGTTTTCTCAAAAAACATGAAAAATATGTTTGATCAAAAGACTCAGCCAAGCCATCTAGATTTACAACAATGGTATCAAATATTAAATATCAATGAGGGAAAGAAAAGTTTAGTTCAATTGAATCGTGCAATTTTTGAAAGATTTAAACATCGAGATAGATTGGTAGGTGCCTTGATCAACAGTCAAATTCCTATGCTACTCATCAATGGAAAAAATGATCCTAATTCTGGTGAACATATGGCACAACGATATAAAGAAATTATTCCTAATCCACATGTGATTGAACTTGAAGATTGTGGACACTGGACGCCTTGGGAACAGCCAAACAGAGTGGGAAAAGAAATAAAAACTTTTTTGTCTTCATTTTTTATCACTAAATAATTTTTTAGTTCCTTGCATACGATTAACAATCTAAAAGTTGTCGTGTTGACTATTGAAGCTCTTTAATTTTTCTAAAATTAATATAATGCACTCTAAGAAAATCTTTTAAGAGCGATCGGAGAATACTTAAAAAAGCCCACTCATGTCGAATGGGCTTTTTCTATGATAAATTATGCGACACAATGACAACTTATGTGTCGCGTAACGCGTAGCCTTGAAAATAACTATACAAATGACGCTATGTGCAAAATATTACTTTGTACAAACTTTTTTGATTTAATAAGTAATTGTTTTTATGGGTATTTGTGATTAGAATTAAATGGCGGAATATTACAAAAATTACACCAGTGGATTATGGCTATTTTTCTAATAGAAAAGGGTAAATTGTAAAAGTGAATGAAATGTGGATTTTCTATTTCTAACCATAACTGAACTGCAACACACACTATATTTGTAAGACGGTAAGATTTAATTAATGATCTTGTAGGTTAATAAGCCAAGGATATTTAAGTTGGTTTTAGTTTTTCTGGCTTGTGGATAAGTTGATGAACGCACCAAATAAACACCGATATGATGCAAGTAATTGATTTTTAAAAGGAGTATCTATACAATGATTTTAGTGACTGGTGGTTTAGGCTTTATAGGCTCGCATGTGGTTTTAAGTTTGCTAGCTCAAGGGCAAGCGGTCGTCATTGTGGATAATCTAGCCAATGCCAATCTGCAATGCTTAGAGCGCTTAGAATTTATTACAGGAATGTATATTCCTTTTGTCAAAATTGATATTCGTAATACTCCCGCTTTAAATAAAGTATTTGAACAATATTCCATAGATACCGTTGTGCATTGTGCGGGTTTTAAGTCCATTGAAGAGTCAAACCTAAAACCACTTGAATATTATAATGACAATCTCAGTTGTATTATGAGTTTATTACGTGCGATGCAGCGTACCGGTGTCAGAAATTTGGTACATCTTTCTAGTCTTATGGTTTATGCGCAATCGAGTTTAGAGCTGAATGAACAAACCGCATTTAATTATAGTTATCCCAATCCTTATATAAAATCTCAGCAAATGATTGAAGAAATCATTAAAGACACCTTTAAAACTGATGAAGAATGGAAAATTGCCATTTTAAGGGTTTCAAATGTTGTCGGGGCATTTGAGCATGGTATCTTGGGTGAATTTGTTGCACCACTACCTAAAAATGTTGTCCCTTTGGCTTTACAAGTTGCAGCTCAACAACGTGATCTAATTGAAGTACAACGTAATTCTGAGACTGAGGATAAAACGACTGAGCGTAGCTTTGTGCATGTACTTGATGTATGTGAAGCAATTAAATCAACTATTCTTTGGCTACATGAGCAGGGTAATGTTTATCAAAGTTTTGATATTGCAGGTCCTGTCAGTTCGATACAGAATTTGATCCACTTGATCGAAGAGGTTACGGCGAGTCAAATCCATCAAATTGATGCGGTGTATAAATTAGATGAATTGGATCAGGTTGCATCTACCAGCCAAAAAGCTTTTGAGGTTTTAAAATGGAAAGCACAACGCTCGCTTAAACAAATGATTGAAGATGAATGGCGTTTTTATCAAAATACCTTAAACAATCGATAAAAATCCAAAATAGATGATTATTGTAAATAATTATCATTTACATGTTTGGTTGATTTGTTTAGCATAATCGCTTCGCTGAAGCTGGTGTTTTTACGCACATGTTGTCAAAACAAGCTTTAACTTGAAAATAAGATATGGATAAAGAAGAGGTTGAAAATGCAAACACGTATTGAACATGACACAATGGGCGATGTTGAAGTCCCAAGCGAAGCAATGTGGGGCGCACAAACTCAGCGAAGCGTAGAAAACTTTAAAATTGGTACAGAACATATGCCACGCCCGATGATTCGAGCGATGGGGCTGGTCAAAAAGGCAGCGGCAATAACCAATGCCAGCTTAAACCAAATTCCGCATGATCTGTCACAGTATATTGTCGATGCTGCCGATGAAGTAATTTCAGGCAAATGGGATTCACAATTTCCTTTGGTGGTTTGGCAAACAGGTTCAGGTACGCAAAGTAATATGAACTGTAATGAAGTCATCGCCAATATCGCCAATCAAAAATTAGGTAATCCATTAGGTTCGCAAAAACCAGTGCATCCGAATGATCATGTCAATCGTGCGCAATCTACCAATGATTCATTTCCAACAGCGATTCATGTGGCTGCTGCGGTACAAATCAATGAGTTGCTTATTCCAGCAGTAAAACGCTTACGAGACACTTTACATCGCAAATCTGAAGCGTTTGACGATATTGTTAAGATTGGCCGTACTCATTTACAGGATGCAACACCACTTACATTAGGTCAGGAATTCAGTGGCTATGTTTCACAGCTGGATCATGGACTAAAACGTTTACAACAGGCTTTGGTGTGGCTATATGAGTTACCACTTGGTGGAACCGCTGTTGGTACAGGTTTAAATGCGCATCCTGAATATGCAGACAAAGCAGCGGAAGAATTAGCCAAACTGACGGGTTTACCATTTGTCAGTAATCCCAATAAGTTTGAAGCACTTGCTGGTCGTGATGCTGCTGTATTTGCTTCAGGCTCATTGAAAACCTTAGCTGCGAGTTTAAATAAAATTGCCAATGATATACGTTGGTTAGCAAGTGGACCACGTTGTGGTTTGGGCGAGTTGCGTATTCCTGAGAATGAACCAGGTTCAAGCATTATGCCTGGTAAAGTCAACCCAACCCAATGTGAAGCAATGACCATGGTGGTTGCGCAAGTGATGGGGAATGACACCACGATTAACTTTGCAGGTGCAGCGGGGAATTTTGAACTGAATGTTTATATGCCTGTGATTGCATATAATCTTGTTCAGTCGATTCAATTGCTTGGCGATGCATGTAACAGCTTCGACGAACACTGTGCTGTAGGTATTGAGCCAAATCGTGAAAAAATTGATTACTTCTTACATAATTCATTGATGCTGGTAACAGCACTGAATCCTGTGATTGGTTATGAAAATGCTGCTAAAGTTGCTAAAACGGCTTATAAAGAAGATAAGACTTTAAAAGAAGTCGCGATAGAACTTGGCTTTGTCACGGCTGAACAGTTTGATGAAGTGGTACAACCTGAAAAAATGGTACGTCCAAACGCGAAATAATCAAAAGCTGTAAGCGACTATACTTTTGTTGATTTATTGAGAAAGCATCAGTCGTTTAAAAAAGCACCTTAAGGTGCTTTTTTATTTTGAATTTGGAGGAGTTATAGGACTCGCATTAACCATGTTTCTTCCGAGCTTTATGGTCACTTTTATTATGTGATGACCCTCTAATTGAGCGCCGTTTTCTCAAAATACTGAACAGCAGGTGAACGTGACATATAGGCTAAAGCCTGCTCAGTATCGCCTTCATGAATTGGGTTAAACTTTGGAGAGGTCCAACGTAGAGTGGCTTTCCATAAGTATTTAATGGTCGGTAGGTGATCTGTTTTGGTTGCAGTTTTTTCAAACTCTCGAATAAAAG
Organism: Acinetobacter sp. GW821-FHT01C12; assembly: GCF_059422625.1. Lineage (NCBI taxonomy): Bacteria > Pseudomonadati > Pseudomonadota > Gammaproteobacteria > Moraxellales > Moraxellaceae > Acinetobacter > Acinetobacter sp. GW821-FHT01C12. Next base: position 429,960 of record NZ_JBWKXD010000001.1, on the reverse strand, counting down.
CAAAGAATCCACGGCGCATTAATTTTTGGATTTGTTGATGTTCAGTATCTTGTTGGCCCAGACTACGAGCAAAATCAACGAGGAAGTAAATAAAAAGCGGAAAAATTCCCATCATAATGATTTGTCTGGAAACATAAAAACCTAGCTTTTGTTGTAATAAATGCTCAAACAAATCATAAGCGACACAACGATGTTCAACTTCTTCCGCAAGATGCCAGCGGAATAAATCAGCCATAGCTGGATCTGCTTTATCCCAAGATTTGCTATCAAGTGTCCATTGCCCAATTGTACCTGTAAAGTGCTCGATCGCTGCAATAACACCTACACGAAAGATTAACCAATATTCGTCAAATTTTTTTCCTTTTAAAAAAGGAATTCCTAATGGTTTGTCACCTAATAAAATGTTGAAAACAAGATGGGCACGATTTAATGGTTCTTGTATGTCATAGCCATTTTCTCTTAAAAAGTCTTGTACTTTTTCATGTGCGCGTGCATGTGCAGCTTCTTGACGGACAAAGCCAATAACGTCTTGTTTTAATTTTTCATCGCTAATATGTGGAAGGGTTTTATTAAATACTCGACAGAACCAAAACTCGCCCGCAGGCAAAAGCATATTGATACCATTGGCGATATGTGAACAGAGTGGATCATCTGGCATCCAACATACAGAAGACTCAGAAAAATCGAAATATACTTTTCTTGCTTTAATTTGATGACTTTCCGTGATCATTGTGGTTATCCAACATGAAACTGTTAAGAGATTAAAAGTTTTTACCATTTAGAATAATTAGCGAACATATCCTTTGAGGACACTTTTTTTGTGATTTGTACTCTTTTGAATAGAAAATATTGCTTTAGAAATTTAATATTATTTGTTTAAGTTATTGATATTGTTATTTCTTAATTTAAAAATCCAGAAAATAAAGACGTGAAAAGCAATGTGGATTAGATGATATAAAAATAATTTTAATGGGTTGAATCATCTATAGAAATATCAAATTTCTATATTGAAATACTGAGATTTAAACTCAGCGATTGTTCAACAAAAAAAGAAGGATAATTCACGAATTATTGATTGGTTTGGATTGATGATTTTACTAAGTTTTATTTTATAAGCTCTGCATTGTTTTTAAGTTGTAATATTTATTTTTATTTATATATCATATATTTATGATTTTACAGTACTTGGGTTAGTTGTTGGTTTTATCGATTTTATTAACAATTTTTAATTTTATTTTTCAATAAAAATTAATTTATAGTGTCAGCTCAACTTTATAATATTGACTCAGGTATAACATGAATAAAAGAAAAGTTATTACAGTCTTCATTACAAGTGGCATGGTCACTTTTGCCATAGCCGCAACCACGCTATCACCAAACCAGAATAACCAGAGTGGGATCATTCCAACAGGCTATGATGATCTGATATTTAGTGTATCCAATGGCAATTGGGTAAAGAATATTTCCTTACCGAATGTAGCAAAAGAAGGTGCCTTAATTACAATTCAATCAACTGCGGGTTATGACAGTGATATTGATTTAAGTAATGTAAATATTGAAAAAAAAGGCGTTCTCACACTAAAGTCTGGAAACAGTTATCGTTTTAAATTTAGTAATGGAAAATGGGAGTTTTATGCGCCTGAAATTGCCAATTTTACGCCTGAAAAAAATGGCAATACCATTCCAGTATTTCAACAATCACAGGCTCAATATGTTGTAAGTGATGCTGCTTGGACTGAGACAATTCATTTACCGCAAACAGGTCAGAATGGCCAGATCCTTGTGGTTAAGTCTAATGCGCTTAAATCCTCCAAAATTAATTCACAAAATGCATTATTTCCAAGTACATTGGTTGTCAATAAAAATGATGCATATATCTTTCAATATAATCAAGAACTGAGTAAATGGGTTCCACTGTCTGTTCCGACACGTATTATCAACGTGATCAATGGTAATACTGCGGCATTAAATACGGCTTTGCAAAATTTAACTGCACCTAAAACAGAAATTCGTTTTGCTGATGGGGCATGGGTGTCTTCATTAAAATTACCGCAAACAGCAAACGACCGAGATCGTATCATTGTTAGCTCAACTGCAAGCTGGCAATCAGTGATTGAAAATGAAAAAACCAATACCACTGCAACCCTAAAACTTAACAAGGGCAATCGTTACGAGTTCATTTATATTGCAGATAAATCGTATTGGGTGTTGGCTTCGTCTCCTAAAACCTTATTCACTGCAAACACCGCTGCACAGGGATTCACATTTAAAACCCCTGTCGTTGAAATAACCGCTGATAATGCGCAATGGGCGCCTGTTGTAAACTTGCCAGCGGCTCAGTCTGGTGACAAGGTTATCTTATCTAATTCTGCGGATACAGCGTTTACAGTTTCGGCTAGCAATATTAGCGCAAGTTTGAAAAAAGGCGATAAAATCCGTTTGGTATTTAACAATGGTGTTTGGAATACCGATAGTTATCAGATTGATTTGCTACTTGTGAATAGTCCCGTAGTCAATGACAAACTTGGTGCAACTGCTGCAAAAATTCAAGCCCGTGAAGCACTTAGATTAACCAATGAAGCGCTTGAAAACTCGCAAGCAAAAGCCTACTACAAAGAAGTCGGATACTTGGATTATCGAATTCCTGGAACGACACTCGGTGATGCGATTAATTTAGGGCGTTCAGATACCACCGTACAAGCGGAAAGAACCAGAACAGGTGCTGATGCGATATATACCATTACAGATCATTCGGGTTGCGGTCTCGCTTATGTAAATAGCACACCGAGCAAGTACAACATGATCGGATCACATAACTATGGTTGTGGTATCACCGCAATGCGGCATGAGTTAGGGCATAACATGGGACTCGGACACAGTTTTGATCGAACCACAGGTTATAACTGGGGATTTGGTCATCCTTTAGGCAGTACCATTATGGGTGGAAATCAAATTGGCTTATATTCGAGCCCAGATATCTATAGCCCTGAATATGGCGTGCGTTTAGGTGAAACTGACAAATTTGATGGCTTAAGAAAAATTAATGAGAATGTTGAAGCCATTTCAAAATTTTTAGTGGCGGTTAATCTATAATGAATAAACGGATATATCTCATTATTTCCGTTGTTTTAACTGTTTTGGTGGTTTCTTTGTTGGCTTGGTTCATCTCAGGTCAACAGGAGACAGCTGATACGGCTAAAGCGATTGCGTCTAAACAAAATGAACAAATCGATCAAGTGAATTCACCGAAGCTAAATGCAAATCTAACCGAAACACAAGTATTGCAACGTATAAAAGACAGCCATGCTCGCCGTAAACTTGTAACGCTGGATGAGGACAAATTACGTGCAGGAATTTTCAATCAACAGATGTTCAATTTGAGTACTGTTGATACCGTGTCTATGCATAATCCTGTTCCTTTGACAGATGCACAAAAAAAAGATGGGCGAATATTTCTGAGGAATGATCTATATACCTTAGAGGCGAAGAATGTCGGCGATCAAATCGTATTTAATGTGCCAGGCTATGGTTTAAACAGACAGGCCGTTATAGAACGCATAGAGGTAGATCCAGGTGAAGATATTGTCAGTTGGTCAGGCTCTCTAGAAGGAGGAGATCAAAATAATGAGAAGTTTCATATTACTCAAACCATTAAAGACAATTTTACCATGGGCACGATTACAGCAGATGGTAAAACCTATACCATTTTGATGAAAAATGGTTATGGATGGGTCAATGACGTTGCCAATGAATCTGCCGCACTTGAGGTAGCGGAAAAGGAGACGGATCATATACATTAATTTTTTTTAATCTAAAGACATGATTTATTCTCTAAACTTGAAGTAGCAATAAAATGAAAATAGTAATTACTGCGTCATAACAAAGATTTAGACACCTCGAAAGGTGTCTAAAATCATCATTTATTTAAAATTATTTACGAATTGAATCAAGTACTTCTTTGTTTGTCACAACTGCTTGTGCTTTTGAATAACTTTCAATCAGTAATTGATAAGCAGGGAAGATTTGAGTGTACACTTGAGCCCATTCAGCAGCATCTTCACGGTTCCAAGTTTGTTGAATTTCTGAAGCAACCGCCGCTGTATCCATCGGTACCGCACCTGCTTGAACCACACGTGCTAAGGTAATTTCTTGTGCCATTTTGCTATACGTACCTGATGCATCAACCACAACAAAAACTTTATAGCCATCTGCAATTGCACTAATTGCTGGAAAAGCCATACACACGCTGGTAATCGTACCCGCAATAATCAGGGTCTTTTTACCTGTTGCTTTAACCGCTTCAACGAACTCTTGATTATGCCAAGCATTAATTTCGCCTTTACGTGCGACATATTTTGCATGGGGTGCATTTGCGTGTATTTCAGGAATAAGTGGGCCATTGGGGCCTTGGGGAACTGATGCTGTGGTAATGACAGGAATGTTTGATAATGATGCTATTTTAGCTAAGGCTGCTGCGCGTTGGCGTAGTTCTGTCATTGGCATATCTGCAACGGTTTGAAATAAACCACTTTGGTGATCAATTAACAGCATAACGGAATCATTTACATCAATCACTGGGGCTTGGCCATTAAAATTAGCTGGAGTAGACATTTTATATATCCTTAGTTAAGCAATCATTTGCTGTTTTTAATACTAACAGTAGGACAAATATTGAATTATGCTATTTATATGACATATTGTCTTATATAGAGAACAGTTGTGATATTTAAGGGGATATGATGAAAGACTTAAATGACCTATATTATTTTACCAAAGTGATTGAATATGGTGGATTTTCAGCTGCAAGTAATGCGTTGGGTGTGACCAAATCATTGTTAAGTCGAAGAGTTGCGGAATTGGAAAACCGTTTAGGAGTAAAACTTCTCAATCGAACCACCAAAAGAATTTCGATTACAGATGTCGGGAACATATATTTACAACACTGTAAAGCAATGCTTGTGGAAGCTGAATCGGCTGATGAGGCAATTGCACTGTTAAGCGCAGAGCCAACTGGAATTGTAAAAATTTCTTGTCCTACAAATTTATTGCATATTAATGTCAGTAAAATGTTGAATAAGTTTTTAGCACGTTATCCGAAAGTTAAATTACATGTTGAAGCGACAAATAGAAAGGTAGACTTGTTTAATGAACGTTATGACGTTGCAATTCGAATCAGACCCTTACCTTTAAAAGATAGTGATTTGATTGTACGTAGCCTATCCATTTCAAAACAATTTATTGTCGCAAGCCCTGATTTGTTGAATCAACATTTCTTGATTAAAACACCAGAAGAATTAACAAAATTACCTATTTTAATGATGGAGTCTTTGTCCTTTGAATATCATTGGGATCTTTATAATTCTAATAATGAATTATATGTGGTTAAGGATGAGCCGAGGCTAACCACTACTGATTTAAGTGCATTGCATTTAGCGACTTTAGATGGCTTGGGAATTGCAAAACTACCGGAATTAATTATTGCTGAAGACTTAAAAGCGGGCAGACTGGTTAAAGTGATTCCTGAGTGGGAACCGATGCCAGAGCTTATTCATTTGGCCTATACTTCTAGAAGAGGCCTATTACCATCGGTAAAAGCTTTAATCGAGTTTTTGGTCACTGAGTTTGATCAAGTTTAGTTCTTTACAAGAATCAGCTTTATTCGCCCACCAATATCTTTGATCGACAACAGGTGAATACTGCAATTGGCATTGAATAAACTGTCATAATTGTTAGAATGCATTTCTTTCGCTGTTTTCATGTTATTTTTATTTTGTATTTAGGCTGCAAGATGACCAATAACGTTATAGTAAACAGTATTTTAATTAAGGATTTTTTAATGTTATCAATTTATTTAACAGATGTTCAGGAAAATGTGCAGTTTAAAGATTACCCTGGTGAGCACCCTGTTAAATTTATTTTAAATTTCAAAAAGATTTTTCCAAGTGTAATGGAAATTTTACTCCCAGTACTTCCTGATGATGAAGACTTGGATAAAATGACTTGGGAATCTACAACTGAAGATTTTGAGATTTTTAAGAAACTCCTTACAGGTTGGGGTGTGATTGAGTTACGTTTACAAGCGATTAGCCAATATAAGAATAAAAATTTCGCAGACCAACTGCTTAAACAAGCTCAAGCCAAACGTAAAGAATTTGCAAAAAAGCAGCAACAATTGTCTACGGTTGAACTGGACTACTTATTTATGCATGAAACACATGCATTGATTGACGCTGAATTGGTTGAGTTAGGTGAAAAATTCTATTTACCTACTTTGCGAGATATTTGGAAAAATACTGTACCTGCCAAAGTGCTGAATGCTAATTTCTAGTCAAACATAATCAATAGATTGAAATAATCAAATTCAAGTATAAAAGGCAGTTTTAAACTGCCTTTTATTTTTTATTCATCTGTTTAAGTTTTTTAAATTGTAGGCCCAAGCGTATAAAACATAAAAAATAGAATAAATATTGAACTGATGATACTTAATATATTTAAAACTTTCATTTTTTAACCAATTGCGATATCTAAATTTTGAGTGGAAATATTTTTAATGCTTAGATTTTATTCGGCAGTTGTTTAAGCAGGATGACAATGATTTAAATGAGGTCATTCATTTAGCAAGTCTTTATGATTTAATTTTAAATGCTGGTACTTCTTATTCAATCTTCTTTATTACGCGTTTGTAGGATAAAACTTCTGATTGTAGATTGATGGATGGTATATATCGTGATTTCTATGTCGAAGAGTTGCTTAGGGTCTGTTGACAATTCGTCTATGTTTGCGACTACGTGTGTTTTTTAGGCGATACAAGGCACGAAATATGAAATTTAGTCATTCTAAATGATGAGAAACATTGTTTCGCAAGGTAACGACGTAGCGGCAAAAAACACACAAGTCCCCCGCTGCGCCTTGCGCTGCAAACAAAGCAGTGCTTTGTTCTTGCTCAGGGTTGTGGCTAAAATTATCTCAGCCTACGTTATGAAACTCGAAAATAGTCTCGCTATTCTCATTCATGCTTTACGACGTATACGTCTCATGCTCAATTTTAACCTACAACGCAAGCCATTTATGAAATGTCAACAGACCCTTATATTTCTTCTAATTCACTTTTGCTTAGAAACATATGACAAAAGTAGATATTTCTAGCAAGTTTTTTTATGTTGTAATACTTTTGATTTTAATCAATTCATACTTGTTATGATTTTTTAAAATATCTTGATAATCTTTTTTAAAGTATCGGATTTCCCCGGGGATATATCCAAGGATATTCAGCAATGTCGAATAATTTTTTAGATTTAATTCATAAACGCCGTACAATTTATGCGATTGGACGTCATGTTAACCAATCTCCTGAGCATCTTACTGATTTGATTCAGCAAGCGATCAAGCAAAGCCCATCTTCTTTTAACTCGCAATCATCTCGTGCAGTGATCTTGTTTAATGCTGAACATGAGAAGTTCTGGAACTTTGTAAAAGTTCAACTGAAAGCTTATGCCAAAGATGAAGCAAGTGCCTTAAAAACAGAGAATAAAATGGACAGCTTTATCGCAGGCTTTGGTACCGTTCTTTTCTTTGAAGATTTAGATGTAATCCAAAACTTACAGGAAAAATTTCCAGCATATGCAGAAAATTTTCCGATTTGGGCTGAACACTCTACAGCAATCGCACAATTTTCAACGTGGACAGCCTTAAATAGCGAGGGTATTGGTGCATCCTTACAGCACTACAATCCAATTGTCGATGAACAAGTTCATGCGGAATGGGATATACCCAAAACTTGGAAACTTCGTGCACAGTTGGTATTTGGTTCAATTGAAGCAGAGGCTGCTGAAAAAGCCTATATCGATGATGCTGTGCGTTTTAAAGTGTTTAAATAATTGTTTTATTTTCTCTAGCTTCTTGGCTTGCTCAGCCAAGAAGCTTTGCTATTGAAAATGCTAATCAATCTATTGATCTAATTATACAAAGTGTTGGTTATCTAGCCCCAATTTCTTTTCGCAGATTGTTTAGAAAAAAAATCGGCTTAACACCCTTAGAATATCATTGTAGATTCAGTCGTCGGGTATAAGCTTTTCAATTGAATTTAGCTTGAAAGTTGGGCTGGTGCTATTTACTCACTAAAAGCTGAAGCGATGATGGATGCTTTTTTAAGTTTTATTGATCATTGCTATATAATAAACAAATCATTAAAAAAGAAAACGATTTCCAAAAAAGTGCTAAAGAGGCTTTGATTTAAAATTTAAATGTACTATAGTAAAGCTAGAAAAGTTGAGTAATATGCTTGGTTTTTATGCAGTTGATTCTTTATTTCAAGTTAAAGATCTACAGTTAAAAGCAAACTTATACTTTTTTCTATCTCTCTCAATATGAGCAATCAATTGTGTTAAGAAGCAGTGGTCTGTTGCTGGCATTTGCAACAGTATTTTTACAGCTTGCGGTTTTTTTACAGCCGTTATTACCTGAGCAGTATCAAATTGCTCCGGTCTGTGAAGACATCACTCAAGCTTTATTGCGACCAACACATGCACATCTTCATCATGAGCAAGAATCTAGTTTTATTCATCACTATTTGCATTTAGATCAAGCCCAGCAAGCAAGTAGCTCAAGTCATGATCATCATGACATTAACCATCAATGTCAGTATTGTGTGGTATATGGCAATTTAGTGATGCCACCAGAAATTGGCGTAAAAGAAACCCTAGTGCGTATTCAAGTACGTTTAATGGCTTATGTTGAAAACTTTCAGCATGTCTATTTTCAATTACAACGCCTGTTTCTGATTCCTCAAGGGCGAGCCCCACCTGTAGTCTTTGCATAACACATTCACCGATCCATAGGTTTAGCATTTTTAAATAAAGGCTTTAAAGCCATGCGATCATATTTCGAATTTATTGTGTAGAGAATGATCATGATTTTTCAAAATTTCCTCGATTTGCAGGAAAGCAGGTTTTGCATGCTATTTTTAGCATTGTTTAAAAATACAGCAAAAAGAAAACAACAGATTGTACGGAATGTTCAGGCGTATGCTGAGTTTGTACAACAAAAAATGTTTAACAATGTATTTAAAACTCAATCTTTACCAACTTTACCAATGAATAAGGTGATGTCATGGATCTAGGATTAACTGCTTTAGAATTGGCGCGTATTCAGTTTGCTTTTACTGTTTCTTTCCATATTATTTTTCCTTCAATTTCTATCGGGCTTGCAAGCTTTTTAGCTGTACTTGAATGGCGCTGGCTAAAAACTCAAAATCCTGTTTACCAAGATTTATTTAAATTCTGGGTAAAAATTTTTGCTGTCGCTTTTGGGATGGGCGTGGTTTCTGGTGTGGTGATGAGTTATCAGTTTGGAACAAACTGGAGTGAATTTTCACGTGTTGCAGGCTCGGTAACTGGTCCATTACTGGCTTATGAAGTGCTGAGTGCATTTTTCTTAGAAGCTGGTTTCCTTGGCATTATGCTTTTTGGTTGGGGGCGCGTAGGTCCTCGGGCGCATTTCTTTGCAACGGCTATGGTGGCGATTGGTACCTGTATTTCAATGTTTTGGATTTTATCTTCAAACAGTTGGATGCAAACACCACAAGGCTTTAGCATCGAAAATGGGATTATCGTGCCGCAAGATTGGTTTGCAATTGTGTTTAACCCCTCATTTCCTTACCGTTTAGCCCATATGGCTGCTGCAGCATTCCTTGTTTCAGCCTTACTGGTGGCTGCAACTGCTGCTTGGCATTTATTAAAAGGACGCCGTGACGCATTAATCAAAAAATCGTTTTCTATGGCATTGTGGATGATTCTGGTCCTTGCACCATTACAGGTTCTCATCGGTGATAATCACGGTCTAAATACCTTAAAACATCAGCCTGCTAAACTTGCGGCGATTGAAGGGCATTGGGAAACCAACAAAGGTGAGGGTATGCCGCTATATCTGTTTGGTATTCCAGATATGCAAGCAGAAGAAACTAAATATGCTATCGGTATTCCAAATCTTGGTAGCTTAATCATGACCCATACACTGGATGGTGAGGTAAAAGGCTTAAAAGAGTTTGCACCTGAAGATCGTCCTAATTCTACTGTGGTGTTCTGGAGCTTTAGAATCATGGTTGGAATGGGCATGCTGATGATTTTACTCGCCGTGATGGCATTGTTTCTACGCAAAGGCGGCAAGCTTTATGAAAACAAATGGTTACACCGTTTTGCTTTTGCTATGGGACCTTCAGGATTTATTGCCTTGCTTGCAGGCTGGTTTACCACAGAAGTTGGTCGTCAACCGTGGGTGGTATATGGAGTGATGCGAACCAAAGATGCTTTATCTCCAGTTTCTGCGGAACAAGTCGGCCTCACTTTAATTATTTTCGTTGTGGTGTATTGCATCGTATTTGGCATCGGCATTTACTATATGTTGAAATTGATGCACAAAGGTCCACAATTTATCTACGCCACACCAGAAAGTGTAGCGCATAGTGAAGAAGCGGTTATTTTGGCCTCTAAACGTCCATTGACGAGTGTTGAAGATAGCGTTGATTCCAATGAACAGGAGCGTAAATAATGATTGATTTATCTCTGATTTGGATTGTCATTATCGCCATTGGTGTATTCATCTATGTAGTATTAGATGGTTTTGATTTAGGGATTGGGATTTTATTTCCCTTTGTTAAAGATCAACACGAACGTGATGTGATGATGAACACTGTTGCACCTGTTTGGGATGGTAATGAAACCTGGATGGTATTGGGCGGTGCAGCATTATATGCTGCGTTTCCAATGGTCTATGCCACTGTATTGTCTGCATTATATATGCCAGTTATCCTTATGGTGATTGCTTTAATTTTCCGTGGTGTGGCTTTTGAGTTTCGTTTTAAGGCCAATCGAACCAAGCATTTATGGGACAAAGCTTTTATTGGTGGATCAATTCTTGCCAGTTTTTTCCAAGGGATGATTCTTGGTGCGTATATCCAAGGGATTAAAGTTGAAAATCATATGTATGCAGGTGGTGGTTTAGACTGGTTATCGCCGTTTACTGTGTTTACAGGTATTGGTGTTGTTGTACTTTACGCAGCACTGGGTTGTGGATGGTTAATTTTTAAAACTGAACTTGATTTACAAGATCGTATGTATCAGTTGATGCCTAAATTAATCGTTGCTTTGTTTGTCATCTTTGGCGCAGTCAGTATTTATACCCCGATGGCGCATCCTGAAATTGCAGCACGCTGGTTTAGCCAACCACAATTGATGTATTTTAGTCCTGTACCAATATTGGTGGTGCTGTTTACTTTTCTTGTGCTTCGCGCATGTAAAAAGCGTTATGAACTAAGCCCATTCCTTTATACTTTGGCTTTGGTTTTCCTTGCTTATACTGGGTTTATCATCAGTTTGTGGCCTTATGTGATTCCACCATCAGTGACCATATGGGAAGTTGCCGCGCCACAGAGCAGCCAATTATTTGCTTTAATTGGTGCATTGATTTTAATTCCAATTATTTTGATCTATACCGGGCTTTCGTATTGGGTGTTCCGAGACAAAGTTCGAATCGGTGATAAAGGTTATCACTAAACTTAAAAGTCGCATGTTTAGTTTTTGGCTTGAGTAAAAAATAGCCTAAGCAAGATTAAACATGCTGCAGAGTAAAAAATTAAAGCTTTAAATGAGGTAAGCAAATATGAAACTATCTCAAACGCAATGGTTTGTCGTGTTATGGCTAGGTGGATTTCTGACATTGGCGATTATTGCTGGTTTTTTTAGAATGTTGATTCAATTGGCCTACTAAGGTTTTGCTAAAGTAAAAATGAGGAACTGTGTTCCTCATTTTTTGTTTTATTTTTTGTGTTAGCGAATCGACAATAAAAATAATCTGTATCTAAGCGGCTTCTAAAAAATTAATAAATCTTTTTCATTAATCAAAAAATGATCATCTTTGATTAAATCAGACCAAGGGTGAAAACGGTTTGGTTTTTATTGAATGGGTTATATGACGTGACAAAGGTAAATTGTTTTTTTAAATAGATGTTACTCGGATTGGGCTTAATTCTATGTGGTTAGAATTCTCTCTAGTACTTTAAAAATAATTTGAAAATCATCCTCCTCTAACCAAGCTGAATTACTAATAGTAAAACTTTGTGCTGCGAAGCTTGTTGCGTTTGGTGTATCGGCATGTATATGCGATAACGCTGGATAGTGGGAAATTGAACGTACAAAAAGTTTGGTTATGCCTAAACCTGAGCACCAAAGTTCATCTAATATTTTTTTACATAATCTTTCATTTTCTACAAAACAAATCAAAAATGGAAAAGTTGCCTGAGTATTTATCTGTTCATCAAATATATGTAAGTTTGGCAATAATCTTAATTGTAAGATACGCTTTTTAGCTCGCTGTCTTGCTTGTTGCCAATGTAGCGGAAGGCGTGTGCTGGCATGTGCTGCAACTTGACTGCGCCATTTCCCAAGTTGATGAATAGGAATGCTGTCTAGATCAAAGTTATCGCCTACAGCTGTGATTTCATCATGGTTTTCTAGCGCCTTACGCAATGGTTTGCCATAGAGCCATGTTAAAGTTGCAGGACGATAAAGCAAACTATACGCCATCAATTCCAAACAACGTTTCAGCTCCCATTGCTTGAGCAAAGGTAATGTTAAGGAACTTTCATAAAGTTGCTGGTTGATTTCTAGATCCCGACTAAACAATACACCTCCTTCAGCACTGGTTAGTCCTTTGCCAAAAGCCAGACTAAAAAATGCAATATCTCCAATTAGCCCTACGCTTTGATAATGGGTTTTAGCACCCATAGATTGAGCAGCATCTTCAATGATAAAGGTCTGATAATGTCGGGCAATTTCTTGGACTAAGCTAAAATCATAAACCAGACCGGCAAAATGAGTCACCACAATTGCCAAGGTATTTGCATTGGTTAACTGTTGTAGTTGTTGAATCTCAAAATTTAAGCTATTGGTTTCTATGTCACATAGAACGGGCGTTAATCCTATTTTCTCAATCGCCAGTGCCACCAACGGACATGTCCATGCTGGAATAATGACTTGTTTACGTTGTGGTTGTCTTTTTTCTAGCGTTTGCAAGGCAAGAATTAGAGCAACTGTACCTGAGCAAGTTAAACTCGGTTCAGGAATATTGAGTAAATGGCTTAGATATGTGGATAGATCTGTTTGATGAGCAGAAGGAAACAGATCTCTAAAATTAATCGTGAGGCCATTGGTCGGTGGGATTTCTTTTTTCATATTTAGATGTCGTAAGTCATATTCCTATGTATTGGTTCAAAGAGGGTGTGGTTTTACTTCAGTACTTCATTGGTTGAAAGATATTGTTTTGACTCATCTTTTGCTAAGAAAAGTACACCAATTAAAATCAGTGTTGCGCCTAGTACTTTTGCAAAGGTGAGTGGTTCATTAAACAACCATATAGATAGAAGCGTGACGCTAATCAACTCCAAATGTGATGCAGCAAAGGCAGGCCCAACAGGTGCATGTTTGAGTAAAGTCATCCATGTAAAAAAGGCCCCGATATAGCCAATAATTGCCCCATAAATCCAATAATGACTCAAGATACGGATTAACCAAGCCATATCATAAGTCAGTGGCATTGCATGGATGGACGCAAATTTAAAACTGATTTGGGCCAAGGTGTCAAAAGACATTAATATGATAAAACCGATGATATAAAATAACTTCATGTGCCTAATCCCACAACAGTGACGCCTAAACTAATTAAGATGACACCGATCAGTCGATTACGTGTGAGCTTTTCATTAAAAAATAAACGCCCAGCGATAAGGATGACAACGATATTGATACTGCCTAACATCACACCATCAGACAATGGGACTAAGGAAAGGAAAATAAGCCAAGTGAAAAACTCAATGATATAACTGGTGATACCAATCCAAATCCAGGGGCGTATTGCCATTGCTTTCCAATGTGCAATGCCATCATGTTGAGTATTTTCTGACGCTGCTGCCTTAAAAGCCAGTTGACCGACAGTATCAATGACAATAGTTAGAAACCAGACAGCAGCAATAGCTAAATTCACGCAGGTTCACCATGTTTTAAATTCGCTTCAACAGTGCTTATTTCAGCTGACTTTTCTACAGGGTTGGAAATAACAGCCAATTGTTGATATTGTTTGATGAAATTTAATGATGCTTCAATGACTTGTTTACGATCGTTATCAATCGTGATCATATGGTAGCTTTCGTAAAGCCAAATTAATTGTTTTTGGCCCGATACTTTGTCATAGATCAACTGACTATTTTTTTTATCCGCAATATCATCATGAAATGCATGTAAACAAAGCGTCGGAGCGGTAATTTTGTATAAATTTTTACCAACATTTTTGGATAAGCGCTGCATCTGATAAAGTGAATGCCAAGGATTACCTGGCAATCCAGCTTTACTACTATCGTCACTTTTCATGGCTTCTAGAATACGCATACGCAATTGTTGGTTTTTAATGCCGTAAGGCTCAGTTTCATCAAAGGCACTATTTTTAAAAATATTTAAATGCGAAACGATAGGTAAAACGATAGGGGCGAGTATTTTTGACCATCGTGGAATACTCCAACCATCAAATTTAAATGTTGGGCTATAACAAATCACTCCAGCAACTGGATGTTCTGAAGCATATTTAAGTGCCAATAACGAGCCCATAGATAATCCAATGACAAATATTTCATCAGTATGCTTTTTTAATTCTTCAGCAGCTTGGCAAATACTTGAATACCAGTCTTCCCATTTGGTTTGGACTAAGTCTTGCATTGTTCCGCAATGTCCTGCGAGCTGTACGGCTAAGACACTATAGCCCATTTGCTGACAGGGCTTTGCCACACTACGCATTTCATTAGGTGTGCCTGTTAAACCATGGATCAGTAGTACACCAGTACGACTTCCATTGATGAAGAATGAGTTATCTTTAATCATGCAAGCACCATAATCGTTGGATCAAGTTCAAAATCACTCATCAGTAACTTTTCTAAAGGTTGATGAATTTCTGTAATATTTTTAAAAGGCGTATATAAAATTTGTTTTTCGCGGCAATGTTCAATCAGGGATTTTTTTGCAAAGACATAATTTGCACTTTCGGCAAGACAAAAATCTGAACGACCATCGCCAATTAAAATAATATTTGCCTGATGATTCATCTCAGCAATTTTGCATTTACAGGTGCCACTTGCACTTTTACAGGCTAAATTGGTATTTGGAAATTCTAATCGCCATTGGTATTCATTTATTTGAACCAAATGATTCGCGATAACCGGAAGATGTCCTAGATTATACTTAGATAAAATATATTGAATCACCAGATCTAAACCATCGCTGACAATGGTCAGTGGTATTTTATGTAAGGCACTCAATTGCACCAAATCTAAAAAACCAGCATCAATTTCTATTTGATCTAAGCATTGATAAAACGCTTGTTGATTCATATGTAATAAAGCAATTTGTTGTTGCATACATTGCTTTGAGCCAATCAATCCTTGTTCCCATTGCTGCTCAATGGCTTGCCATCCATCTAAGGCAAAAGTTTCCAATAAATGATCAGTTGTATCATTTAAACTAATAGTCCCATCAAAATCACATAATATATGCCAAAGGTTTTGTGAGGTCGTATTCTGTTGCGGGCTTATCAGGAACATAATAAGTTTTACCACTGTTATTTTAATAAACTTGTCACATAAATTAATTTTCGATTCTTAATTAAATCTTATGAGGAATTAGTGGCAAAAAGATGACGTCGCTGTATTGTAAAAAAGTGTAATTTATTAAAATTATTTAATTTATTAAAAATGAATAGCTTATTTTTTTATCGCCTCAAATTAAAAGAATTTAAAATTCATATTTTTGACTGAATTAAGTTTCGGATCACAAAACAAAACAATGTTAATGGAATTTTACTTTTTTTTAAGATTCGCATAAGAAAGCAAATTCATATTTAGCCCACATCGCAAATATGCTGATTTCAGATTTGAAGTCATTATAAAAATGCGTTGAATGGACCGAAATATGAATAATCATTTAAAACCCATAAAACTTGCGCCGATTATCGGAATACTACTTAGTTCATCATATGTATATGCAAATGGTGATCAGCCAGCAGCTTTAAGTATTGGTGCAAATTACACTGTCGATTTTCAGCCATATAAAGGAAAACGTACCTATCAGAGCTTACTTCCTACAGCTTTCTATGATAACGGTCGCGTTTATTTAGAAGGCGATGAAGCTGGTGTTTATCTTTTAAATGATGATCACAATGAACTGCGGTTAAATGCTGCATACGATGGTAGTAGTTATGACCCAAGTGGAGAGCTGACTGGACTACAACGCCGTAAATGGTCAGTCATGGCGGGTGGTAGTTATATGCGAATTACACCATTTGGTGGTTTTAAAGCTCAGATTGGAACAGACGTACTTTCTCGAAGTAAGGGCACGATTGCCACAGTATCTTATTTAGCCGAAATCAGTCGTGGTAAATGGTCTTTTTATCCTGAAATCGGCGTGCAATGGAACAATGCTAAATATAACCAATATTACTATGGCGTAAGTTCATTAGAAGCCCAACGCACAGGTATCAGTTCTTATCAACCCAGCACAAGCTTTCATCCTTTTTTAGGGATCGCAGCTGATTACCAGATTTCAAAAGATTGGAGTGCTTTTGGCACTTTAAACGTCGATTTTCTTTCAAAGGAACAAACAAATAGTCCAATGATTGACCGACGTACAGATATTTATCCATCCATCGGCATCAAATATAAATTTTGAATGTAACTCATTTCTCCACTCAGATTTTGTTTCAAAACAAAACTGAATCAATTAAAAGCTCGAAAAAGGTAACAACATGAATATCAAAGAAAACCATCTTTTTTCAGAAGGTCAGGCCATGACAAAACGTGAACCATTAGATGAAGCACAACTCTTGGCGGATGAAGCCAAATATTGTTCATATGGCGATACCGTGCATTATGTCAATCCGCCTAATATTTTTACAGATTGTCGAGGTAGCTATGTTTACAATGACCAAGGCACACCGTTTCTTGATCTTCAAATGTGGTATTCAGCAGTTAATTTTGGTTATAAAAACCCACGCCTAGACCAAGCATTAATTAATCAAATTCATACCTTACCTCAAATTGCCAGCCAATATTTACACCCAACTAAAATTGAATTGAGCAAAGTCATTGCCGAAGATATGTTGAAAAAGACCAGCGAAAAGGGACGTATTCACTATAATGTTGGTGGATCACAAGCGATCGAAGATTCATTGAAATTGGTGCGAAATTTCTGTCATGGTAAAAGCCGTATGTTTGCTTTTGAAGGCGGCTATCATGGTCGAACTTTAGGGGCTTCTTCAATTACCTCAAGCTATCGCTATCGCCGTCGTTATGGTCATTTTGGTGAACGTGCTCAATTTATTCCTTTCCCATATCCTTTTAGACGTCCTAAAGGGATGACAGCTGAAGAGTATGCAGTAAAACTTGTGGCTGAGTTTAAACGCTTATTTGAAAATGAATATCATGGTGTTTGGGATCCTAAAGTTCGCGAAAGTGAATTTGCCGCTTTCTATATTGAAACGATTCAAGGAACAGGTGGTTATGTCATTCCACCTATGAATTTTTATCCAGAGTTAAAAAAAGTTTTAGATGAGCATGGAATTTTATTGGTTGTTGATGAAATCCAAATGGGCTTTTATCGTACTGGTAAATTGTGGTCATTTGAACATTTCGGTATTACCCCAGATGTATTGGTATTTGGTAAAGCTCTGACCAATGGTTTAAATCCGCTTGCAGGCGTTTGGGCAAAAGAAGAAATCATTAATCCTGAAGTTTTCCCTGTTGGATCAACGCACTCGACTTTTGCATCAAATCCATTGGGTACGGCAGTGGGGCTTGAAGTCATGAAAATGCTGGCCGAGAAAGATTATGAAAAACAAATTATGGAAAGTGGTGCATATTTCCTTGAAGGCTTAAAAGATCTACAGAAACGCCATCCTGAAATTGGTGATGTTGATGGGTTAGGCTTAGCTTTACGTGCAGAAATATGTCAAGTGGATGGCTTTACTCCAAATAAAGCATTATTGGACAAAATGGTAGATATTGGTCTTTCAGGTACTTTGGAGTATCAAGGTGAAAAATGTGGTCTAGTCTTAGATGTGGGCGGCTATTACAAAAATGTGATTACATTTGCACCAAACTTGGAAATCTCACGTGCTGAAATTGATCAAGCAATGGTTTTATTAGAGCAGTTATTACTACGTGCTAAAAAAGAGCTGTGATTCAGTAGGTTGAATTTATGACAATGCAAACCGATCTCAATCAATTGGAACCACATTCACTGGTAGATGCTTTTATTCAGCATCCACCTAAGATGTTTGATGTAAATGATTCAAGCGATTTTTTAACTTTTTTTACAACAGATTTTAATCTACTCACGACTTTAGATCTTCCTGTAAAAAAACGCATTGAATCTACATTAGGTTATTCATATTGGGGTCGGTTTTTGCATTTAAAAACATGTTTTATTGGAACGACCGTAACCGAATATAGCCCGCTTATCAGTAGTTTACCGGTCAGTGATTTGCTGCAACAACTCAAGCAACGTATAGGCCAGCAAAGTTTAACGATTATTAAAGATTTACCGATAAATTCGCCCTTATTAACTGCGCGGGAGAATCTCTATAGTCAGCAATTCATTGAAGTTGCAGAGCGTGCCGGTTTTCTGGCGATAGAAGGGCAAGCTTTGGCTTATGTGCCAATTGATTTTGAAAATCGAGAAGATTATTTAGCAAAATTTTCAAAAAGCCGCCGTAAAAATTTGAAACGCAAGTTGAAAAGCTTAGACGATTTACGGGTTGAGATACTCGATACAGGTGCACAACAATTTGCACAGCACGCATTTCGAGCGCAGTTATATCAGTTATTTTTAAATGTTTACAATCAAAGTGAGGTTCACTTTGACTTACTCACTGCTGAGTTTTTTGATGAAATTTTGCAAGATGCTGAGAATGGTGGCAAAGTCTTTTTGTATTGGAAAGCGCAAATTTTAGTGGGATATAACATTTGTTTTGAGTACCAAGGGAATCTTGTTGATAAATATATTGGTTTAAATTATCCCTTAGCCATTGAATATAATCTTTATTTTATCAGTTGGTTCATCAATCTGGATTATGCCAAACAACATCATTTAAAATTTTATATTGCTGGCTGGACAGATCCAGAAGTAAAGGCTCAGTTGGGTGCTAAGTTTACTTTTACACGGCATTTAGTATGGATTAAACAACCTATATTAAGATTTGTACTCAGACGACTACGCCATTTGTTTGAAGCAGATGCACATTGGCATGAAAGTATGCAGGAGTCAAAATCATGAATAGCATTAGGCAACATGTTGTTCTCAATTTTGATGGTTCAGTTGAGATTTCGAATGCTGCCCAAAACATCGATCTTGCCAGTTGGCAAGAACAAATCCGTTTTGGATGTCATTGGAAAAAATTTCAGCAGCTTGAAGATTATCTAGCCAAGCAATTACCTCCATCAGATCAATTGGGTTGTGTATTTATGGGAAGTGGTGATTATCATCATATAACCCAGCTGCTTTTAAAACGGATAACAAACAATGAACCTGTTCATTTAATTGTTTGTGACAATCACCCTGACAATATGCGTTATCCGTTTGGAATACACTGCGGTTCATGGGTGTATTGGGCCAGTCAATTGCCACAGGTTGCCCGGATCGATGTGATCGGCATCAGCTCAAGTGATATTAGCTTAAAACATGCATGGGGAAACCATTGGTCTCCTTTATATAAGGGCAAATTGCATTATTGGAGTATTCAACAAAAGGCGAATTGGACCCAATGGATTGGCGCACAACATGCATGGCATGGTTATGATGAGCCAGACCAATTAATGTCAGATTTTTTTAATGAAATACAAAAAATTGATCTACCCATATATTTATCTATAGATAAGGATGTGTTGTCTAAAGATGTGGTGATGACCAATTGGGATCAAGGGCATTTTTTAGAAAAACATTTGCAGGATCTAATTCAAACTTGTTCAGCGCGTCTAATCGGAGCCGATATTACTGGGGATGTCTCAGCTTTTCATTATCAAAGTCGATTGAAAAGGTTTTTAAGTGAATCCGATGGGCAACAAGAGCCGACCCAAATTGAAATTGCTCAATGGCAAATACATCAGCAAGCATTAAATCAAAGATTGCTTAACAGTATTCATCACGCCTGGAAAATAGATGAATAAAACAGATCGTATTCGGTCTCATGTTATAACAACAATTATTTTTGATTTACGATCTTGATCATGTATACCGCAGCAAGAGTTTTTTCTGATGTTTTAGCTTATTATCTTAAAAAAGTAGGAATAAGATCATTGTAAAACAACAAAATAGCCTAAGCAAAATTATATAAATGCAATTGGATTTTCTCATTTATAATGACATAAAAAGTACTTTATCTAATTTAAACTGGATTTTATGTCATGTTTGGATCATTTTCTTGACAAGATGAATGATTAAATACCGATTCATTCTGATCAAAGTTTTCATTATCCATAGTATCAATGGCTGGCATTGTTGAACTTTAGTTTTTGAGGATATCTAGATAGAAATAGGGTTCTAATTGACGAATTTCTGTGGCTTTAAGACCTGCATCTAACAGGTATTTTTCTCTATTTTCGAGAACATCACGGACATCCTTAATACATTCTCTGGCTTGATCTAGGTTTAGTCCAAAGGCATTGCTACGACTGATAAGGTTGTCATAGCTTCCAAAACGTCCATCATTGCCTAAAACCAGAGCATGTTCATTTGGAAATGAGCTTGGCATACCATGTGGTAAAACATCAAAAAGCGGGCTTAAAGCATAATGTTGCTTTTTCATGTCATACATTAAAAAACCATGATTTTTTAAATGATCGTCAGTATTGCTAATCATGACATTCAGCACCATCCGCTTATAGAGTTCTTTTTGATTACTGATAGCATCAAAACAAATCTGACTACAGACTTTGGCAATACTCATATAGGACATTTTAGGATCTCCTATACGAATTTTCTGAATATTGAGCAAACTATTGGCACTTATATAGTGTTTTTTACGTTCAGGGCAGTTTCGATCAAAGCGTTCAACTAAGAGAATAGGGCGGCCGGCACATTCTGTTAGTTCGGCATTACATGTATTGAGCCCCATGTCTCGTGCCATATTCAGCGAAGCATATTCAACTTTACAGGTATCAAACAAATCATCACTTTTATTAAATTTGGCAATCCATTCTTTATTTTTATACATCACAAGGGTTTTGGGTCTGGCACCGCCCATTGAAGCCCCATTATATAAAAGCTTATTTAATTCGAGTTGCTCAAGTTTCATCTCAAACGGATCTCGTTTTTTTTCGATGAGTTCAGTAATTTGTATAAAGGTTTCTAATTCTGCATATTGAATGATATTTGAATTGTTTTTTATATGCGATTTAGACAAGCTTCCAACAATACAGCCGACTGAATTTCCTTGTGAAGCGAGTAACCATTCCAATTGATTTAATGGTGTTCTACGGTGTAAGGCATTGGTTAAGCGTTTACCCCAATTGTCTGGTGTTGCATCTGCAAGTACACCAAAACCATCTTTAGAAATATTTTCATATGGTTTGTTATAAGACTGAAAGCTTAGATTAAGTGGATCTAAAGGGAAGGCATCTGCACGTTGTAAGTATGATTGACCATAAAGAAAGCGATAAATCGGTTTTTCATAAGAATAGTGTGCAGAAATTGTTGGCTGGGAGCCTGTATCTATGAAAACATAACATCCTTTAACTTCATCCATGTTCATTTACCTATCAGAAATCATCACTAATCACAGACTGTTTTTTTAATCTTGCACGTACTGAACTATTACGATTTTCGAGTGCCAAGCCAACTTCATCCAACTCAGGATTCGCGAGTGAGCCTAGGGTATGTTCAAGGCCAAAGATCACTAAAACTGAAATCACATTTTTTAGGCTGGTACTTGGATCACCTTTTTCCATACGTGAGATCGTTCGGTTATCTACATGAATGCGATTGGCCAAATCATGAATGGTCATATTACGTCGAAGTCGGGCTTTTTTGATATTCGTCCCAATTTGAGTCAACATGTCTTCCACACCATCAAGCATAAAATTATGCGCCGAAGTTCTCATCGCAACATCATCCAAAACATGACATAAAATGTATATTATCATGGTTAACATGGATTTTATGTCTTATTTTTATAATTTGAGTTCAATGTATGAAATGTCAAATGGAATAGATAAGTGGCTTAATTTCACCTACTAGAATGAAGAAAATCATTAAGAATAGGGATGATCGTACGTAAGCGGCTTAACCGCATGCTAAATCCAATCGTTTATAAAATAGCCTAAGCAAAAATTTTAAAAATTTCTTCTCTTAAATAAATGTGCCTAGAATTTTCATTTAGCACACCGTGCCAATAAATTCCCATATTTAATACAGGTAGATCAATAGGATGCTCAAAAATATTAATACTTTGATCAACTTGTAAATGTGCCAGTATCTGCTTTGGAATGGTTAACATCGCATCAGGATATTGTGCTAAAACTTGCAGGGCAGTTGAATAATGCTGACAACGCATAAAAATCTGACGACGAAATTGCGCTTGATTTAAATATATGTCCTCTAAAAGCAAACCAGTACGGCGTGAAGAAACACCGATATGAGGTGATGCAAAATACAGTTCAGAAGTGATATTTATATGCTGAGAACAAATCACAAAATGATCTTGAACCAAATTTTGATAATTAATTTTTTCACCATAGTTTTGTTCTAGATCAATGACAAAATCGACTTGTTGAGCAGTTAAATCAGCAATTACATTTTTGCGGTCAAGCTTGGTGCTTAGAAATTGAATGGTTAAATTCAATTTTTGGAAATGATGAATCAATTTAGGAAAAATAATCGGTTCAATTTCATCATGTATTGCAATGCGTAAGGTTTGTACTGAACTGGGATCAAACTGTTGTTTTTGTTTGGAGATATTTTGAAAAGCAAATAAAGCATTTTGTACAGATGGATAAATCTGTTCAGCAAAAGGTGTAGGCAGCATTTTACTCCCAGCGCGAACAAATAAATCATCTTGCAAATGTTGCCTAAGTCTTTGTAAAGCATGACTCGCAGCAGACTGAGTAATGCATAAAATCTTTGCCGCTTTTGAAATATTTCTTTGCTCATAAATGGTGATAAAAAGTGGGTATAAATTAATATCAATATGATTGAAAATCGACATATCAAGATTGGTTTTATTATGAATCATATTCATTGTGATGTATTGAATTAAATCATTTGGTTCATAATAGGTTTTCAGCTAAGGTAAAGTAAAGAGTCACTATTCAAATATTTATCCATATATTTACAGGAAGATAAGCATGTTTGAACTTTCAGCACGTGCGCAAGAATTTGTAGAACGTACCAAAGCCTTTATTAAAAATGAAATTGAACCTATAGAAGCTGATTTTTGGAATGAAGTCCATCATCTGAATCAAGGCGGTGATTGGACAAAATGGCAATGGCCAGCACAACTTGAAGTCCTGAAAAATAAAGCAAAAGCTGCTGGACTTTGGAACATGTTTCTACCAGATCCAGTATTGGGTGCAGGTTTATCTGTACAGGAATATGCTCATATCGCAGAACTGTCAGGCCGTAGTTTAATCGCACCCACAGTATTTAATTGTAATGCTCCAGATAGTGGCAATATGGAAGTGCTATGGCGTTATGGTTCAGATCAACAAAAACAACAATGGCTTAAGCCGTTATTAGAAGGAAAAATCCGTTCAGTATTCTGTATGACTGAGCCAGCAGTTGCTTCATCGGACGCAACCAATATGCAGGCGACTGCAGTGGTAGATGGTGATGAAATTGTATTGAATGGTCGTAAATGGTGGTCTTCAGGTTTGGGAGATCCAAATGCGAAAATTATTATCTTTATGGCGCATACGCCTGATGAAAGCAAAGATCGTCATCATCAGCATTCCATGGTTTTAGTGCCTGTAGATACTCAAGGCGTAACCATTGAACGTATGTTACCCGTGTTTGGTGATTATGATGCGCCACATGGTCACGGCGAAATTAGTTTTAATCAAGTTCGTGTACCTGTAAGTAATTTTATTGGTGGTGCTGGACAAGGGTTTGAAATTGCACAAGGGCGTCTAGGTCCGGGTCGTATTCATCATTGTATGCGATGCATTGGTGCTGCTGAAAAAGCATTAGAATTAATGATTGATCGAGGAATGAGTCGAACTGCTTTTGGTAAAGAAGTGCTTAAATTAGGTGGAAATTTAGAACGTGTGGCAGATGCTCGTGTTGCGATTGATCAAGCACGACTGTTAACCCTGTATGCGGCGTATAAAATGGATACTCAAGGGACTATGGCTGCGCTTACCGAGATTTCCGCCATTAAAGTTGTTGCACCTTCAGTTCTTGAAAAAGTAGTTGATATGGCCATTCAAATTCATGGTGGCATGGGCGTATCACGAGATACACCTTTAACAGGATTCTTTGCTCAAGCCCGCAGTTTACGTTTAGCGGATGGCCCAGATGAAGTGCATAAAGGGATGATTGCAAAATTAGAAATAAAAAAACGAGGTTATGGCTCGCGTAAAAAATAACAATTTGCTGATAAAAAATAACTGCTTTATGTTAGAGGTGTTATATATAAAGTAGTGAGCAAGTGAAGTTTTTAGTTAAAAGTATCATTCTTTATAGATGTATGGTTTAAAACATAAGATTCAGGGAAATAATATGTCAGTCATTGATATTGGTGGAAGTATACGTGAAGGCGAGGAGCTGGACATTCGTGCTGTCGGAAATTGGCTCATTGAAAATGGATCTGAAATTTCAGGCAATGTAGAAGTGACTCAATATTCTGGCGGAGCTTCAAACTGGACCTATCGTTTAAAATATGACAATGCTGATTTAATTTTACGTCGTCCGCCCAAAGGGACAAAGGCGAAATCTGCACATGATATGGCGCGTGAATATCATGTACAAAAATGGCTTGCACCATACTACCCAGTTCTTCCTGAAATGGTCGCGCTGTGTCAGGATGAATCCGTAATTGGTTGTGACTTCTATGTGATGAAACGCATTGAAGGTATTATTCCGCGTGCCAAACTGCCCCCTGAACTGAATTTTACTCAACAGCAAGTACATGAATTATGTATTAATGTCTTAGACAAGCTGATTGAATTACATCAAGTTCCATATCAAGGCACCGAACTCGAAAAACTTGGAAAAGGTGATGGGTATTGTCGTCGTCAGGTTGAAGGTTGGGATGCACGTTATGTAAAGGCACACACTATCAATGTGCCGAGTTTTAAATTTGTACGTAAATGGCTTAATGAAAATATTCCTGCTGACTCAAACACGTGTTTGATTCACAATGATTGGCGTTTTGATAATGTCATTCTTGATCCTAAAAACCCAACCCAAGTGATTGGTGTATTGGATTGGGAAATGGCAACCATTGGTGATCCTCTCATGGATTTAGGTTCTGCTTTGGCCTATTGGGTGGAAGATACAGACAATCAAATTTTTAAATCAACCCGTCGCCAGCCTACACATTTAAAAGGGATGCTTACCCGTAAAGAAGTGGTTGAATATTATTTAGAAAAAACCGGATTAAAACCCGATAATTGGGCATTCTACGAAGTATTTGGTATTTTCCGTTTAGCTGTAATCGCACAGCAAATTTATTATCGTTACTATCATAAACAAACAGATAATCCTGCTTTTAAAGATTTTTGGATTGTGATTCATGCCTTACATATTCGTGCCTTAAAGCTCATCGGTATACAAAAAATTGAAGCCAATGAAGTTGCACAGAAATATCTTGAAAAATTTAAGGAAATTTTAGGAAAATGACCACAATCTACCTCGTTCGTCATGGACAAGCATCATTTGGTGCAGAGAGTTATGACAAACTTTCACCCAATGGCGAGTTACAAGCCAAATTATTGGGTCAATATCTCGATAAAATTTTGAAAGAAGAGCCTTATGTGGTTGCAGGTTCAATGTTACGCCATCAGCAAACAGCAAGTTTTGCTTTGGCTGAAAGTTTTTCCGATGCTCAAATTGTGACGGACCATCATTGGAATGAATTTAACCATCAACAAGTTTTTGCTCAATATGATCCGCGTTTTAATCAACCGCATCTACTTAAACAGGATGTTGCCAAAGAAAAAAGCCCACGTGCCTACTTGGCAAAAATTTTTGAAGGGGCAATTGACCGTTGGACTAGTGGTGAATATCACCATGAGTATGACGAATCTTGGCCAGATTTTAAAAACCGTGTAGAAACGGCTTTACAGAATTTATGTGATGAGCTGGTGAAGACTAAACCTCGCTATGCAATTGTATTTACTTCTGGCGGTGTTATTTCAGTTGTTGCAGGAAAACTCTTGGAGTTAAGCGCCAATAAAACCTTTGCATTGAATTGGGCAATTGCCAATACCAGTTTAACCACATTACGACTGGTGGGAAATGAACCACAACTATTGAGTTTGAATGAACATCATTTTATTAAGGCTGAAGATCCGCAACTATTGACGTGGATTTAAAATCGCACTTTTAGAAATATAAAAACAGTTTAAGGAATTTGTCATGGCAAAAACCATTTTAATCACAGGCGCAAGTTCTGGAATCGGTGCAGGAATGGCACGAGAATTTGCGCAAAAAGGTTATAACTTAGCGGTCTGTGCGCGTCGTTTAGAGCGTTTAGAAAGTTTAAAACAAGAGTTGGAGTCTAAATATGGTATCAAAGTGATTGCCAAAACTTTAGATGTGACCAACTATGAGCAAGTTTTTCAAGTCTTTCGAGCATTTAAGCAAGACTTTGGTAAGCTCGATCGTATTATCGTCAATGCAGGTGTTGGTGATGGTCGTCGAATTGGCAATGGTAAATTTGAGATTAACCGTGCAACTGTAGAAACTAATTTTATTTCTGCATTGGCACAGTGTGAAGCTGCTGTTGAAATATTCCGTGAGCAAAAGTTTGGTCATCTGGTTGTGATTTCTTCTATGAGTGCACTTCGTGGTATGCCTAAACACTTGACCGCATATGGCGCAAGTAAAGCTGGTGTAGCAGCATTAGCGGAAGGGATACGTGCTGAGTTAATTGACACGAAAATTAAAGTTTCTACGATTTTCCCTGGTTATATTCGTACTGAAATTAATGAAGGGGCAAAAAAATTGCCGTTTGAGGTCGATGTTGAAACAGGTTCTCATTTATTGGTTAAAGCAATTGAAAAACAGCCTGTTAAAGCTTATGTGCCACAATGGCCTTGGTTACCGATAGGCCTAGCCATGAAAATATTGCCATTAAAAATTGTAAATAAACTCGGTTGAGCTTTATTTAGCTTTAAAAGACCCATCAAGGGTCTTTTTTATTGCGTTGCATAGATAAAGCTTTAAAATCTAACTGGATAAAAAATAATGAGAATTTTAACATGTTTATCGTATTGGGTTTTTTCCTGACCAGCTTTTTAGTTTTTCTTGCGCGTATCTTATATCTCTTCTTTTTTGAAAAGCACTGTGAAATTCAACAATGCCTGATGCAAATCGATGATATTCAAAAGTTAATGTATCTTGGTATTATTTTAATCGGGACCTATAATGCCTATTTGATGAGCAAAAGCAGAAAGTATGCGGTTTTAGTTTTTGAATTTATTGGTACATTCATATTTGCTTTTGCCTTAAATTTTGTTGATTTAGCCCAATAGCAACTTGGCCATACAATTAAGTAAAATCGACATTGAACTTTATGATTTTAATATTGCGACAAGCTATATCCGACTCTGACTGATTTTGAGGTAGCTTTGTTGATTGGTACTCAAATATGCTTTTAAAAATTTCGACCATTGTTCTCGTTCCCGCATTAATTCTTCAAGGTTATCGCGTCAAGAAAAATACTCCTCGATTAGCTGAACCTCAAGGATTGCGAAAAGGTGTTATAGGACAAGGAAAAGCACTATCTATTTTAATTTTGGGTGACTCTGCTGCCGCAGGTGTGGGGGTTGAAGATCAACGTGAAGCCTTATTGGGGTGTTTACTCGATGAATTAACCTCTAATTTTGAAGTCACTTATCAATTAGAAGCGAAAACAGGAGATAGCACCTTAGAAATTTTGCAAAGAACCAAGCAATTAGACAATCAGCAGTTTGATGTTGTGATTACATCGGTTGGAGTAAACGATGTCACAAAACTTATTTCACCACAAAAATGGATTCAGCAACAAAAGGGGCTTTATACAGAAATTGAAGCTAAGTTTTTACCAAAGATGATTTTAGTCACGGGTGTTCCCCCAATGAATCTGTTTCCAGCATTACCAAATCCATTAGGATGGCTGTTTGGACAGTATTCGAGTGCAATGAATCAGAAGTTAGCCCAATTCATCGAAAATAAAATCAATTATCAATTGATTCGCTTTGATTTAGCCCATTTTAAAACTTTAAATTTACAAATGGCACGTGATGGTTTTCATCCGAGTCAGGAAATTTATCAAATTTGGGCAAAACAAATTTCACAGTGTATTTTTAGCAAATTTAGCTAATACAACGTTCAAATATCTATTTTTGACTATAACAAAAACCTAAAAGCACGATTCAAAAAAGTATCAACACCATTCATAAAATATTGCTTTATTGATTTAGCTAGAAAAAAATTAATTAACTAAAATCACTATTTTGTATTTTTACACTGAATATTTTCTTTTTCTTTGTAATAGTTTAAAGCAATATCTAAGTCTGAAAGTAATTTAGCTTCAGTATAGTTCTCTGGATTTAATTTAAGTAAATTTGGCATGTAATTCGATTTGTATTCTTTAGGGTAATCTTGACATACGATTCTGGTCTTATCATCCAATGTTGTATTTGGATCATCAAGTTGATCAAGAAATTTACTAATCATTTCATCTGATTGTTCAAATTGTGCAGTGAGGGTTGGTCGATCTGTTTGCGCAGTTGCATGCTGCTCAGGCTCTTTATTGCAAGCAGACAGGGCAAGGATCAAGAATAATGCTGTAAAAAGTTTAATGTTCATAACGAATTGATTTTTAATGTTAAGAAAAAGTTTTCGGTTGTATAAAGTCAGTTAATATTTAGATAAATCTTAAAGAACCTTAACTATCAAATATATTACCGAGATATGCAATGATTTTTATTACCATATCTTGAAACTGTTACAAATTCAAGATATTTAATTATTTTATTTGAAATTTCCGATTAAAAACAGCACATCGCCAAGTTTTGTATTTTTTATACGGGTGGAATTGACGCAACAACTTTTATTAGTGCTAAGAATATTGATTAAGACTTTGTTCTATATGAAATTTCTAGTAATTTTTTAAAATCAGTAATCACAGCAGCAGTAAAAATTGCCCTCATCATAAAGAGATTTGACAAAAATAACCTTGTCAGAATATTTTAAAACTTATTTAAAAATAATAGCTTAGTGTGAGGTTGAAAAAATCAGATAATGTGTTGTGTTAAATAAATTTTTTGTAAGGTTTATTTCTGATCTCAACCTGAGTATCTTATCCCCAAAATATTAAGAGGGTATTTCATGAAAAAATTATTCATTATTGCTTTAACAACCTTAGCATCAAGTTTCTCCTTTGCAGAGAACTTACAGTGTGAAAAAAGCTATGAGATTTTTAATAAGCAAGGGGACAAGGAAATAGAAATACTTAAAAATGGTTCACTTGATGATGTGATCAGTTATTATGACCAGATTGAATATGATCGAAAAGTTAAACCTAAGCATCAAGGACAGACTTTTTCTTCAGGCGAATGGATCAGCGATGCTGAGTACAGAAAAGACATTAAATTACAGCAAGATTTAGCCAAAGATGGATCTTATAAAAATATAGATTCTACATTTTTAAAACCAAAATTAAATTATATTTCAAGTGTAGGTGAAGTTTGTGTTGTGCCTATGCAATCACAAGATGAACTATTCAAAAAGTCTATGCAGACTGAAGCTGACATAATTTTTATACGCGATATTCAAACGAATGAATGGCGAAGATTTATCTATTTTGGAATTGAAGATAAAAAAGACTTTAATGAGTTTTTCCCTGATTTTCCTAAAAATGTAAAGCTTGCTCAAATGTTAATAGATAACAAAAATTTTGCAGAGAGCACTTCAGAATTTGGTTTGTTAATGCTTGAAGAGATGGGTGTTGAGATCACAACTGAGAT
This sequence comes from Acinetobacter sp. GW821-FHT01C12, assembly GCF_059422625.1. NCBI lineage: Bacteria > Pseudomonadati > Pseudomonadota > Gammaproteobacteria > Moraxellales > Moraxellaceae > Acinetobacter > Acinetobacter sp. GW821-FHT01C12. The sequence goes on along the minus strand of NZ_JBWKXD010000001.1, from coordinate 399,704 downwards.
GAAGGAAATGATGAGAAATCAAACAGAGCCTTTTAGAGTTAAGTTAAGCGCGAATGGCTACTGATTTTTATTGTGTAAGTTGTATTTAAACCACCTACGGGTGGTTTTATTGAATAAGCACAACAATCGATTAAGTTGGTTAATTAAAAGAAAATGGATAAATTTACGATTTAAAATCTTTAATATAAAATTAGAAACAACTACCCATGCTTAGCAAGTAAAAATGTTAAGATAAAAGTATAATTCTTAAATTATTTCTTATTTATAAATGACTGATATCGAAATAGAAACCCACCCACTTAAACCATTTCTTCCTTCAAATGCTAAGCTGTTGATGCTTGGTAGCTTTCCACCGCCTCAAAGCAGATGGAAGATGGATTTTTATTATCCGAATTATCAAAATGATATGTGGCGGATTTTTGGGCTTATTTTCTTTGAAAATAAAGACCACTTTTTAGATTTACCCAATAAAAATTTTAAAGAACAACGTATTCGCGAATTCTTAATCGAAAAAGGTATCGCAATTTTTGATACGGCGTATCAAGTTATTCGCTTAAAAGGAAATGCCTCAGATAAATTCCTACAGATTAAGACCCCCACAGACCTAGCACAGCTTTTAACGCAAATTCCTGAATGTAACAGCATCATGACCACTGGAGATAAGGCAACAGATACCTTGATGTTATCTATGCCTGAAGAAACGGAAAAGCCACAGATAGGGCAATCCTCACAAGCTATATTTGCTGGACGAGAGATAGGTTTATATCGGATGCCTTCTTCATCAAGAGCGTATCCATTAGCACTGGATAAGAAGGCAGAGGCATATAAGAACTTATTTAAAGAAACAGGCTTACTTTAAGTAAGTTTAAACTCATAATTTGGCATCATACTTTAAATGATTCACTAATCAGTAGAGAAGAAAAAGTCAGTTTGAAAATTTTTAAGAATACTGTTCCTATAAGCGTTATATTGGGTTGTCCCAATATCTGTAATTGACTGTTTTTGTTTTAGCTTAGGCATTTATCCTATTGTACTTGATTAAATCGATATACAGATATAGCCAATAAATGCTTAAGCTTTTCCATTTTCTATGCAAATCGTTTTGCCAGAGCAACACAGATCACAACTGCAAAACAAACAACAATCATTGCAAAACTTACATGCTCACCCAATAGAACCGCTGAAAGCATTAAACCAATAAACGGTTGTATCAATTGAATTTGTCCAACTTTGGCAATTCCGCCCAACCCTAAGCCTTTGTACCAAAAAATAAAACCGATCAACATACTAAACAGCGACACATAGATTAAACCAATTATTTCAGGCCAATGAATATTTGCAAAGCTTGCAGGTAGGTAATATAGACTTGAGATAAGCATCAAGGGTAATGCAACCACTAAAGCCCAACAAATCACTTGCCATCCACCCAGTTCTCTTGAAAGCTTTCCACCTTCAGCATAACCCAGTCCACAGACAACAATTGATGCAAGCATATAGAGATCGCCCACACTAAAACTTAAATTACGGTTTTCATAAAACATAAAACCAACCACGATGGCACTACCAATTAAGGCAAATAACCAAAATTGTGTAGCAGGTTTTTCACCCCCACGTAAAACTGCAAAAATTGCAGTCGATAAAGGCAAGAGACCAACAAAGACAATAGCATGTGCTGAGGATACTGTTTGTAAAGCTAATGCCGTAAATAATGGAAAACCAATCACCACACCTAAAGCCACAATAACCAATGATTTAAATTGAGCAAATGAAGGCTTTGATTGCTGTAAAATAAACAAGCAGATTAAAGCAATACTTCCTGCAATGGCTGCCCGAGCTGTGGTTAAAAATTCTGGACTAAAACCCATGACGGCAATACGGGTTGCGGGCAAAGAGCCAGCAAAAATCGCTACACCAATAAAACCATTCAGCCAGCCAATATTTGTTTTATCCATCATCAATTACTCAGTCAATTTATGATGATTTAAGCGCTATTTACTGGAAATATATATGTACACTACAGTACAATTTTAAATAACTGTTATGCTATTTTTACCATTACAATTCTACTCAATCTAACGGGTTTTCTCAGATTTCTTATCTTTAAAATATGTGGTTTTTAAATGGCAAAAACTAAAATTGAACAAACAGTGCTGATGATTAAAAATCAAATTTTGAATAAAAGTTTGATTGCAGGTTCACGCTTACCTTCAGTCCGTCAGTTTGCTACACAAACAAACTGTTCTGTTTCAACTATCGTTGAAGCCTATGCCAGATTAGTTGCGGAAGGTGTTTTAGAATCTCGTCTTGGTTCTGGTTACTATGTGTTAGGTAAAGCCGAACCAATACAAATGATTGATACTGAAATACAGTATCAACGTGAAATAGATCCCTTATGGATTTCAAGGCAGTCATTAGAGGCGAAGACGGATGTGCTAAAACCGGGTTGTGGCTGGTTACCGACCACTTGGATGCCTGAACAATCGATCCGTAAAGCGTTAAAACAAGCTGCCAAATCTGAAATCATCATGCTCACTGATTATGCAACACCACATGGACATTTGGAGTTACGTAAATTTATTGCCAGAAAAAAAGAACTGTATGATTTAAAGTTTAAATTGAATCAGATTCTTATTACTGACTCAGCAACCCAGTCCATTGATTTAATTTTTAGACATTTGCTTAGCGCAGGTGATGTGATTTTGATTGATGATCCTTGCTATTTTAATTTCCGCGCCTTGATTAAGGCACATCATTTAAAAGCCGTTCCAATTCCATTTACAGAAACGGGACCAGATGTAGAAAAATTTGAACAAGCATTGAATTTAAAGCCTAAAATCTATTTAACCAATTCAGGGATCCATAATCCAACAGGGGCCACGATTTCGCTACAAACGGTTTATCAAATTTCTAAGCTGGTTGAGAAAACTGATTTATTGATTATTGAAGATGAAATTTTTGCTGATTTTGAATATACACCAGCACCACGTTATGCTTCATTAGCAGGTTTTAAGCATGTTATTCAGATTGGCAGTTTTACCAAAACTCTTTCAGCAGCAATTCGTTGCGGTTATATCATTGCAGAGTCAGAACTGATTGATCAATTGATCGATTTAAGAATTGCAACCAACTTTAGCAATAGTCATTTAAATGCAGAAATTATTTATCAAGCTTTAATGGACAGCAGTTATCCTAAACATTTAGATTGGTTAAAGAAACATTTGCTTAAAGTCAGCAATGAAATGATGCAAAAGTTGGGGCAACTCGGTATAAAACCGTGGATTGTGCCAACAGCAGGGATTTTTTTATGGTGCAAATTGCCAGATGGTATACAGGCTGCGGAATTATCAAAGTTATGTCTTAAACAGGGCGTAATTCTAGCGCCGGGTAATTCTTTTAGCCAAGCTGAAAATGCAGGACAGTTCATGCGCTTTAATGTTGCACAATGTGTGGATAAAAAAGTCTTTGATATTTTGGCGATGTCAATTCAGCAGTTAAAAATAAATAACTTACAAAGTTAGCGAAAATCCGTTTCCTTATTGCTTTAAAATGTGGGTAAATAGTAAGCAAATTTATATTGATTTCAGTGGAATAATTATAATGAGTGTTCAGGATGTACCGAGTCCAATTGATTTAAAAAATCCACAAGATGCATTGCAATGGGCAAATGAAGCCAATGAAAAACGCCCATGGCGGTATGAGTTTTTTGACTATTATGTGAATTTAATTCAAAAAGCAGCCAAAGAGAAACACTATCAAACTGATCAAAACGCGCAGTTCAATATTTTAGAAATAGGTTCAGGTCCTGGTTTTCTTGCCAAACATTTACTTACCCAGTGCGCTGATATTGAATATACAGCGCTAGATTTCTCTGATGCAATGCATGAGCTTTCTAAAAGTAAGCTACTTTCTTCTGAGTTAGATAGAGTGCAATATCAGATTGCTGATTTTAAAAATGAAGATTGGCGCGATCAGCTTGGACAATATGATGCCATCATTATTCATCAAGCTTTACATGAGTTACGCCATAAAAACTATGCAAATCAATTTCATCAACAAGTAAAGACATTATTAAAACGTGATGCTCTGTATCTCGTCTGTGACCATATTTTTGCATCAGATGCGATGAGCAATAATGACTTGTATATGTCGAAACATGAACATTTTCAAAGCTTAAAATATGCGGGCTTTACTGACATAGAACTGGTTAAAGAGATCAAAGGGCTCTGTCTGTTTGAGTGTTATTTGTAGCAGTAAATTTTTAATAATTTTGGTATATGCGTTGTCATTACACTAAAATTACATCATCCATTCAAGTGGTAAATATGAGACGCTATACATGACAAATCGTTGGAATCGTGTTGTTTCAGGGTCAACTTTATATTCAATCACTTTGCCATCAGCACGATGATCTAGCCAGATCAGTTCACCTTGCGGATTAAGTTTTAACTCATAAGCAACCCTAAATAGGGTTTGATCCAATAGATTTGAAATTTGCTCTTGTAAAGGATCTGATTGAACAACCAGTCCAACTTCGGTATTGATATTGAATGATCTTGGATCTAGGTTAAATGAACCAATAAAGACTTTGTCATCAATATTGATAAATTTTGCATGCAAACTGGATTTATTTTTGCCTTTTTTCGGAATGATATTTCCTGTGAGGACCTCATACCAAGTACGGCGATTGCGTTCTATATAGGGTTTAAATTCATAAAGTTTTGCGCCTCCTTTAAGCAGGTCAACTCGATACTTTTGATAAAACGCATGGACAAGCGCAACATCATTTGCCATAAAGGAGTTGGTTAAAATTCTCACTTTGACATTTTGCTTAGGGAATTGGTTGATGAAATCCGTCCCATTTTTTGTAGGAACAAAATAAGCGGCAATCAAATCCATTTCTTGTTTGGGATCACCCAAATGTTGGTGAATTTGGTGTGAAATTAATTCATTGCCGTGTGCTTGTCCTAAACTTTTCTTTGGAGAATCTGCCAGAAAATCGGCATAAGCCCAATTGATTTTATTTTGATTAAGCTCATTGGCGAGCTCTTTTTGCTCAAGATTTACCTTTTCATCTGTAGTATGTTCAGCTTGTTCAAGTCGTTCAAAGCTTTTTCGTAAAGTTAATAAATCTTGTTCAGAACCTTTATGAATAAATTGATCAATTGGATAGCTTAATTGAAAATTCCAAAAGTCGGTAAAAACTTCATTTGCACGATTGACTGCTTTACCAAAAAATAAAATATCCATATCAGTAAATTGGAAAGATTCACTGGCATCAAAATATTCACTGCTGATATTTCGTCCGCCTGTCACAGCAATTGCGCCATCAGCAATAATTAATTTATTGTGCATTCGATGGTTGATTCTGTTCATTCTAAAAATATAATCCATTACACGAAAGTGTCGGAATTTATAAGGATTGTATAATTTGATCGAAATGTTTGGATGTCTCAGCAATGCACTTAATTGCCGATCTATTTTTGTTCCATTTTGATCATCGATTAATAAGCGTACTTTTACTCCGCGGTCAGCAGCTTTAAGCAATTCGTGTAGCATTAAATTGCCAATAAAATCATCTGCCCAAATATAATATTGTAAATCAAGTGTATATTTGGCCTTTCGAATCAGGTGGATACGTGACGCGATACTTTGGAAAGCATCATTCATGGCTAAATATGCAGTGAGACCTTGAGTAAGCATCTGTTTTGCTTGAGGCTCATTGATCCAATGCTCTGCATATACTTTAACTTGTTGTTCTTGTTCTGGTTGATTCATAGGTAAACTACATCCAGTGATTGAAAAAGCCAAAATAACGAAGGCAAGCGAAGTCTTTGAATGATTCATTCTTTCAATGAGTACTTTAAATTTTACTAAATCATATCATCAAGTTAATAGTTGAATCTGTAAAGAGAAAAAGGTTACTGTAGTCCAACTGTTAAAACACAAACCTATTAGGATATTTAGCTATGAAATCACGTGCTGCTGTTGCATTTGGTCCAGGAAAACCTTTAGAAATTGTGGAAATTGATGTAGCTCCCCCACAAAAAGGCGAAGTCCTTGTTAAAATTACCCATACAGGGGTTTGTCATACAGATGCATTTACTTTATCAGGTGATGATCCAGAAGGCGTATTTCCAGCAGTTTTAGGCCATGAAGGGGCTGGTATTGTTGTCGAAGTTGGTGAAGGTGTAACTTCAGTAAAACCTGGGGATCATGTAATTCCTTTATATACGGCAGAATGTGGCGAATGCTTATTCTGTAAATCAGGCAAAACCAACCTGTGTACAGCCGTTCGTGCGACACAAGGTAAAGGGGTTATGCCTGATGGAACGACACGTTTTTCTTATAATGGTGAACCTATTTACCACTATATGGGTTGTTCAACTTTTAGTGAATATACTGTCGTTGCTGAAGTATCATTGGCTAAAATTAACCCTGAAGCAAATCCTGAACATGTCTGTTTGCTGGGTTGTGGTGTAACGACAGGGATTGGTGCAGTCCATAACACAGCAAAAGTACAAGAAGGCGATTCAGTTGCTGTATTTGGTTTGGGTGGTATTGGTCTGGCTGTTGTACAAGGTGCGCGCCAAGCGAAAGCAGGTCGGATCATTGTTGTTGATACCAATCCTGAAAAATTTAAATTGGCAGAAGAGTTTGGTGCGACTGATTTCGTTAATCCAAAAGACTATGACAAACCTGTTCAAGAAGTGATTGTTGAAATGACAGGTTGGGGTGTAGACCATTCATTTGAATGTATCGGCAATGTCAATGTAATGCGTTCAGCACTTGAATGTGCTCATCGTGGGTGGGGACAATCAGTCATCATTGGTGTAGCAGGTGCAGGTCAAGAAATTTCTACCCGTCCGTTCCAGCTTGTGACTGGTCGTACATGGAAAGGAACCGCATTTGGTGGGGTAAAAGGCCGTACACAATTGCCAGGTATGGTTGAAGATGCGATGAAAGGTGATATCCAACTTGCACCTTTTGTTACTCATACAATGGGCTTAGATAAAATTAATGAAGCATTTGATTTAATGCATGAAGGTAAATCAATCCGTACAGTGATTAACTTTTAAGCTTAAATACTGAGCACCACTAAGAGCCAGTGATACATCATGTATCACTGGTTTTTATTTGCATGATAAATGTATGAGTTTTATATATTAATTCTCTAAGCTTATCTTTTTTTGTTATGTTATGGCTTTAAAGCAAAAAATCAAAATAGGTCGTCCTATGAAAAATGTTGCAATTTTAGGTCTTGGTATCATGGCTTTAACCGTATCAGCATGTTCTTCGCTTCAAACCAATGCAACGCCAGATCAAACAGCACAAAACACTCAAACCACATGTGTTGCTGAACGTGCGGCTCAATTGATTGGTCAAAATGATATGTCTGAAGCGAAAATTAAGCAGCTTACACAAGCATCAATCGTACGTAAAGTTGCACCAAATCAAGGGGTAACTATGGATTATCGTATTGAACGTGTGACAGTAACTGTAGATCCTGCGACCAAAAAAATTACCCAAGCGACTTGTGGTTAATGACACAAATTTAAGTCTTATATGATTGAATAAATATTGATTTGTTCAATCATGATTTTAAAGTTTAATTTAATAAATTCGCTTCATCTATTCGACACAAAACAATCATTATAAAAAAACTAAAATAACAATGTTTTGCTACTGAGTGACAGATAATACTTGCTTAAAGCAGTTTTTTTGTTATGTTTTAAGCTGTACTTTTGGATGTGTAGTGTTAGAGCACAAGACTTCAATTCATTAGCTATTATTAAAACCTTATGAAAAGACTATTTTTAATGCTATTTGCGATTTTGATATCAAACCCAATATTTGCTCAGAATGAAAACTATAAAATTGCCATGGATAATTTTATAAACAACTATAATGCTGATCAGTAGGAAAAAATTTATGATGAATTTTCTGTTGAAATGAAAAAGACATTGCCGCTTGAAAAGACAAAGCAATTTTTCTCAGGATTGAAATCTCAGGCAGGAAAAATTGAAAGCAAAGAATTTCTCAGCGATCAACAAGGAAGTTATCAAAGTTATAAAACCAAGTTTGAGAAAATGGTGTTGACGGTCAATATTTCGCTTGATCAAGAAAATCATATCAAGGGACTTATTATGAAGCCTAATGAAGTCCAAAAAGAGATAAACAGTAGTAATACTGTGAATGCGCTTAACGCTTATCCAAAAGAAATCTCAAACATCATTTTTTCGAATAGCCAAAATTTTCCAAATAATACGCAACTTTCTATTGCAGTCGTTCAAAATCAAAAAGTGAAATATTATGGGGTTATAAAAACTGATGGCAAGATCAAACCAATTGAAAACCAGAATAAGGTTTTTGAAATTGGTTCTATTACGAAAGTTTTTACATCGACCGTTTTAGCTTCGCTTGTTGATGAAGGAAAAATTAAATTAACAGATGAAATCAATCCATTTTATCCATCTTTAAAATTTAAAAATAACACTCAACTGAATTTTAAAGACTTGGCTAATCATACTTCTGGTTTACCACGCTTACCTGAGAATCTAGATTTATCGAATCAAAGTAATCCCTATAAAGATTATGGTAAAAGTCAGATTGAACAATACCTTAAAGATGATTTGAAAATTGAAAATGAGCGTGAAAAAAAATATGTTTATTCCAATTTAGGGGCGGGGTTATTAGGCTATACGCTTGGCGTATCACAAGGAAAAAGTTTTCAAACGTTATTACAAAAGAGAGTTTTTGATAAATACACAATGAAAAACTCATTTGTAAACTCGCAAAATCTACATGATAAGTTAGTAAAAGGGCAAAATCCTGATGGAAAAATCGTATCAAATTGGGATTTTGACGTTTTGTTTGGTGCTGGCGGGCTATTATCAACCACAGAGGATTTAGCAAAATTTGCAATCGCACAATTCGATCCTAAAAATACCGAATTGACTTTAACACGTACACCGACCTTTGAGATGAACAAAGATATGAAAATCGGTTTAGCTTGGCATTTGTTAAAATCACAAAATGGAAAAGATTTGGTTTGGCACAATGGCGGAACTGGTGGCTATTCATCTTCAATGGCAATAAATGTTGAGGATAAGACTGCTGTTATAGTGTTATCTAACCTCTCAGCTTTTCATCCAAAAACGAAAAACATTGATAAATTATGTTTTCAGCTCATAGATGAGAAGCAAAAATAATATTTGGATTTTACATATAGAGAAACTTAACACTGCAAATATTTTGAGTAGATTGGAGATTTACTTTTAGTTTGACCAGTACAATCCGCCATATGGGCAATAAACCATTGGCGGAAAGTTTTTCAAAATGATCAGAATGAAGTAATACTTTTTAACACAGTAAAAATGCTTCATTTACTCCAGATTGCTCAACAAAACAATCATCATGAGAGACCAGAATGACAGCACCTTTAAATTGCTCAATGGCTTGCGCAAGTAATTCTCGTGACTCGATGTCTAAGTGATTTTCAGGTTCATCCAATAACAATAAATCAATATTTTGATGATGCTGACTTATTCCAAGTAATGCAACTTTAAGTTTTTCGCCACCACTGAGTTGCCCCAATTTTAAGAGTGCTTTTTCGCGGCGGATACGCAGTTGACCTAATAAATTTCGCCATTCGACCTCCAGTATATCTGGATTAAATTTCGCTAAATTCTCGATCACAGAAAGATCATCATTGAGTAAACTAAAATTTTGATCCAAATATAAACTTTGCCCGGTAAAGAAAATTTCAGTACGTCGTGATTGATCAATCATTTTTAATAGGGTGGATTTACCCACGCCATTTGCACCTTTAAGCTGGATTTTTTCACCGGCTTGGAGTGACAACTTTATGTTCTGTGTGATGGCATAAGGCAATTGTAAATCGTGAATTCTTAATATTTCACCTTGTTTAGATGATCGAAATTGAAAGTCAAATCGTTGTGGTTTAATTTTTTCTAAAGCTGTTTGTTTCTCCTGTAAACTGCTTTGTGTTTCATCAGCTTGGCGAATTTGCTGTGCACGTAATTTCCCAAAACTTTGCCCAGCTTGCTCTTTTTTAAAATCCAGTAGAATCTTGGCTTGAGAGTTCGAGTCACGCAATTGAGCACCTTTACGTTGACGTTTTTGTGCTTTCATTAAACTATCATGCTGTTGTTGCTTTAACTGTTTAAATTCACGTTTTTCTTGTTGAATAGACTGAGTTAAAGCATGGATTTGTTGTTGGTGCTGTTGAACATAATCAGCATAATTGCCCGAAACATGCTGCAAACCTTGCGCGGTTAAAGCATAAATATGCTGCATTTGATTCAGCAATTGAAGATCATGACTAATAATACAAACTCCCGCCTTATGTGCCTGAATTGACTCAATTAACCATTTTCTTGCCATGGCATCTAAATGATTACTTGGCTCATCTAAAAGTAGATAATGATCTTGTTTTAGAAATAAGCGACACAAAGCCAGCTTGGTTTTTTGACCTTCACTTAAGTAGTGTATGGGAAAATTTAAATCAAGCGGCAGTTGTGCATTGCTTAAAATTTGTTGCCATTTTTGAGGTAAATCCCAACAGTTTTCCACCAAATCATAATCTTCAAAACTGGCACTACTGTTTTCAATACGCTCAAAAGCATTGTGTAGATGAGCAATGTCTAAAGCTTCAGCTATGGTTTTGGCATTTAATCGTTGTAATTGTGCTAAATAATCATGTTGAATATGCCATGCAATTTGCCCTGAATAGGCTAAATCTGAATGCTGTTGTAGGTGTAATAGTTTAAAAAGTAATGATTTTCCCAAACCATTACGGCCAATCACAGCAGAATTTTGCCCTGAAAAAAGTACAAAATTTAGTTGCGTAAATATTGTTTGAGTGGGGAATGCCAAACTCAAATTTGAAATAATACATGCTTGTTGCATTCAATGATCCTCATATAGAGGATGCACAAAATAGTATTTAATAAAAGCTTTAAATAACAGTAGATTATTTAATTTATCGTAAAGACGGTATCAGAACTAAAAGATAAGTGTAGCCTTGAGTAGAATCTATTTTGCACATCAAAAATTAAATAAATAATGATGAGAAAATGACTTACTTCATTGGCGTTACTCTTTTAAGAAAGGGGATAAGAATGCTTATTGTATAAAAATAAATCTGTATGTCAATGTTAAGCTTTTAAAATGCTCATTTAAAAAAGAATCATCTCAAAAACTTAACTCCCTTATGAAAAGGGAGTTAAGTGGCAGTTGATTGATTCAATCAACGCTTATCAATTTATTTAAGCAGTTGCTTTAATGACTTCTGCAACAGATGTTGCTACATAATCAATATTTTTTAAATTTAAGCCCGCTGCACACATACGGCCACTACGTAGCAAATAAATGGCATATTGATCTTTCAATATATCCACTTGTTCAGCAGTTAAACCTGTATAGCTAAACATGCCTTGTTGTTCTGTAAGGTAATCAAAATTACGACCAGGTAAAGCAGCAGTTAATTTTGCCTTTAATAGTTCGCGCATTTGGATGATACGCTCACGCATTTCTTTAAGTTCTGCATGCCATTTTTCAGTTAATATTGCATCATTCAATACATTATCAACCACTAAGGCACCCGTTGTAGGTGGGCTTGAGTAGATACGGCGTACAGTTGCTTTAAGCTGACCTAAAACTTTTTGTGCAGTTGCTTGGTCATCACAAATAAAGCTTAAGCCACCAACACGCTCACCATATAGTGAGAAAATTTTAGAGAATGAATTGCTAACAATGAAATTCAATCCTGACTTGTCTAAAGCACGAATTGCATAAGCATCTTCTTCTAAGCCTTGACCAAAACCTTGGTAAGCAATATCTAGGAATGGAATTAAATCACGTGCTTTCAATACTTCAATTACACGATCCCATTCAGCAGGTGTTAAATCTGCGCCTGTTGGGTTATGGCAACAAGGGTGAAGAAGAACAATGCCTTTTGCAGGGATTTGCTGTAAATCCTCTAACATGCCTTCAATATTGACACCATTGGTTGCTGCATCAAAATAACGGTAGAAATGTGAATTGATTCCCGCACCATTAAAAATCGCAATATGGTTTTCCCACGTCGGTTGGCTCACCCAAACATCAGATTCAGGAAAGTATTTTTTTAGAAAATCTGCGCCTACTTTAAGTGCACCAGAACCGCCTAGAGTTTGAATGGTCACTGCACGACCATCTTTACGTGCTTGGCTATCTGCACCTAAAACCAGTTTCTGGGTTGCTTCGTTATAAGACTTTGAACCATCCATCGGTAAATAAAGCTTTACCTTGTCATTGCTTGGTTCAATATTTTTCAAAGCCGCTTTTACAGCGTCTAACTGAGGAACAATTGTGTCCTCATTATAATAAAGACCAATACTTAAATTTACTTTGTGTGTCCGTTCATCCTTACCAAAGGCTTCCATTAGAGAGAGAATTGGATCACCTGCATAAGGATCTACATGTTGAAACATGGTCTAAAGTCCTAAATCAATCGAAAAAATCAAGTCTGATAATATAGGTAATTCAAACCCCGACTCAACAGTAGATTAAAGTTTATTTTTTATTATTTATTCAACTTTAGATTAGGGTCTGTAGACAATTCGTCTACGTTTGCGACTACGTGTGTTTTTTAGGCGATACTAGGCGCGAAATATGAAATTTAGTCATTCTAAATGAGTAGTTCGTAACGACGTAGCGGCAAAAAACACGCTAGTCCCCGCTGCGCCTTGCGCTGCAAACAAAGCAGTGCTTTGTTCTTGCTCAGGGTTGTGGCTAAAATTATCTCAGCCTACGTTATGAAACTCGAAAATAGTCTCGCTATTCTCTTCGTTTCCTGCCTCGCCTGCTCAATTTTAGTCTACAACGCAAGCCATTTATGAAATGTCAACAGACCCTAAGCTCATCGCACATTTGTCTATATTTATAGCCAAATGTGTATTCTCTACAAAATAGAGGATAAATAAGATAAAACTTAAACAGTGTATCAAGTGCGGTATTGGAAGAGAGATAGTTAAGATATTGATTGTTTTTAAGTCGCAGTATTGTTAATGAATGATAAAACTATTGTTCTGCATTTCTCTTCTTGTCATCATAGTGCAAGCGCAATATTTAAATTCTGGATGGTTTTTAATGTTACTGAATTATCAATACGATCAAGCTCAAGATAGCCATGGGACTCAAAAAACCACACTGGTATTGATTCATGGATTATTTGGAAGTTTAAGTAATTTGGGCATTATTGCACGTGAATTTCAAGGTAAATTCAACTTATTGCAAATTGATGTTCGAAATCATGGCCATTCTGCACATTCAGATGAAATGAATTATCAATTGATGGCTCAGGATGTTTTGCAAACACTTGATCATTTAAATATTGAAAAGTTTATTGCGATTGGACATTCTATGGGTGGAAAAATTACAATGAAACTTGCAGGTTTAGCGCAAGATCGTATGCAAAAAATGATTGTCTTGGATATGACACCTTTTACATATCAAGAAAATCACCATGATCAAATTTTTAAAGCCTTATTTGCGGTTGAAAATGCACAAATTGAATCTCGTAAAGAAGCTACAGAGATTATGCGTCAATACTTAAAAGAAGAAATGGTGATTCAATTTTTATTAAAATCATTCAGTAAGGGGAAATGGCTGTTTAATGTCCAAGCCTTATTTAATCATTATGCTGATATTTTAAGCTGGGAAAATCAGCAGGTGAATCCTATTCCAGCATTGTTTATTAAAGGCGGAAACTCACCCTATATCTCAAAAGCTGAACATTTTTCTGCAATCGAAACCCAGTTTAGTCATAGCCAAGTTAAAGTCATTGAACAAGTCGGGCATTGGTTACATGCTGAAAAACCGGCTGTAGTCAATCAAATGATCTCTGGGTTTATAGAATGAGGTTTTAGACTCTGAATAAATTAAAACAGCATATTTAAAGGTAATATGCTGTTTATAAAATATTATTTTATAACAACTACCAACTTTTTAGTTCTCTATAGTCAAAAAAGTGTCTTGGTTTTGAATTTACCATTGAGTACAAGATATGAAATTAGACCTAAAACCAAACCCCAAAATGCACCCCCAACACCAAATAAACTGATATTGGCCGTCGTTGCGAGAAAGGTAATGAGTGAGGCTTCTCGGCAATCAATATCACTCATCGCATTTGCAAGACTTCCAGCAATTGTACCTAATAATGCAAGTCCTGCTAGAGTGCTTATAAAAGCGACTGGAAACGCTGCAAAGACAGTTGCTAACGTTACACCAAAAATTCCAACAAGAATATAAAACACACCTGCGGCAATCCCTGAAATCCAGCGTTTTGATGGATCTTCGTGGGATTCCTTTCCAGTGCAAATTGCAGCAGTGATCGCAGCAAGATTAAATGCATGTGAACCAAACGGAGCCATGAGGAACGAGCCTAAGCCTGTCACGATAAGAATCGGTTTAGCATTGGTGTGAAAACCATCATTTTTAAGAACCAGTAAACCTGGCATATATTGTCCTGTTAAGGTAATTAAAAATAAAGGTAATGCAACACTCAGTATCGAGTTTATAGAAAAAGTTGGTATGTAAAAAATAGGCGAGGCTAATTTTAGTTCAAATCCAGAGAAATCAATTCGTGATTGTAAAAGTAAGAAAATAAAGCCAAAAACCAAGACACTAATAATGGCAAATCTTGCAGAAAATCGCTTGGTGATTAGGTAAATCAAAAATAATGAAATCGCCAAAAAAGGATCAATTGTCATATTGGTAAAGGCAGCGATCCCAAATTGCAATAAAATACCTGCCAAGAGACCAGATGCAATACCCGTTGGAATTAGACGAATCAATTTTTCAAAATAGCCCGTAATTCCCAAGATCACAAATGCCAGTGCAGAAAGTAAATATGCGCCAATTGCTTCAGAATATGGCACAGTTACAAGCGTCGTAATTAAAAATGCAGCGGCAGGCGTAGACCATGCAGTGATAATGGGTTCGCGGGTATACCAACTTAATAATATTCCTGTGATACCAACCCCAATAGAAATAGACCATACCCATGAGGCAGTGAGTTCAGGGCTAAGACCAGCCATCTGTGCAGCTTGGAAGATTAAAATAAAGGTACCACCATAATTAACAATGACCGAAATTAAACCAGCCATAATGGGGGGAAGAAAATGATTAGAATGATGTTGAAAAGACATAAACTCTACCCCTAAGATTTTAAAAAGAAGTAGTAGAGTGTATTTTTAATGTGGTATTGCCATAAGATACACTTTTAATATTTTTTAAGGTACCAGTTTGGTAATCAGTATGTTTTTTGCATAAGATTGGAAGAGAGTGAATCCAATGCAAAAATTTAGAAAATCACTTAAAGTTAGAATATTATTCGATGTCTACAACTCTTAGCTTGTTTGCTCAATAAATCTAATTAAAAAGTATTATAAAAGCTAATTTAGTTGACAATTTGTTGAATTAACAATATTTTTTAAATTTTATGGAGAAGTTATAATAATGACAAACGTCGTTGACCAGTTTAATGAGGCTATGCGCCAAATTTATGATAAATCAAAAGAACTAACACCTCCATATAGACCGACGAGATTTAAAAAGATGGTGGATGAGCGTGGAGGAAAGGAAGTTGCAGATGAACTATTAAGTTCTCCAAATCAGATACATGACGGGCTTGTAGAATTAAGCTTACGTGGCAAAGAAGCATTAAAATTAACCGTAGAGTATTTAGTTCTAAATCCTCAGTTTGCAGACTTATTTACTCCTGAACAGAAAGAAGTAGCTAGAAAGCGTTTGTTGTAACTAAAAGTTGACCTACCCGAAGAAGAAAATGAATAAAATACAAATTAATGATGTGCTAACTTATATTCCTGTAATAACTATTATTCCTTTAATCATTGGAATATTTTATAAAGTCGGTTACTTATTATTATTTGATTTGCAATTTTTAATTAGCTCATTCTCATATACAGAATTAGCATTAAGTTCATATTCGTCAATACTTTTTGCTTTAGTTTCGTTATATAGCTATTCAATAATGAAACTAAATTTTTTAGAAAAGATAACTTGGAAATTTGTCGTATTTATTAATTTAGTATTTATTAGTACACATTACCTTCCTATCTTTGATATGACATTTTTTGACTTAATTCTGAAATTAGTGTTTTTGAATACAATAATTTTTTTCAATACAACTAAGAGTCTGATTGTAAAGTCTGTGTGTATTTTTATGGTATTAGTCGTTGCGCCAGCTGTGAATGGCTTGAATAAAAACTATGAATTTCCAAATGAGGCATCAAATAAAATAGTGCTTAAAGGTGACTCCACAGAGTGGTATTTAGTTGAAAAAGTAGCCGATACATTAGTTTTGGTAGATAAAGCTACTTTAGCCAGTAGAGACTATAGATACAAATTTGTTGAGCTTAAAGATGTTGAACAAATGGAAAGTAAGTTATGGCAGAATCTAAAAAAAGTACCATAAAATGCTTTTTTCTAAAAATACCATTTTCAAATTTATGCAAAAAATATGAGGTAGAACGGCCTGCCTATGATTATGAAAACATGTTTGAGCTTAATGTTTTACCGCATCAAAGATATTTATTGTTAAAATAAAAATTAAACCGCCTTTGGGCGGTTTTTTATTTTAAATCATATAGATGAATTGCAGTCTACAATTTTCAGAATTATTTTTTGTAGACTGTTGACCTGCAAAAGTAAACAAATGGCAGCAATCCACTACAACTCTTAATTGTGGTAACATATTGAAAATACAAGTGAATGCAACGATATGCAATCTATGCCAATCCAATACAGACTGAGTGGATTTTACTTTTGGTATTATTCAATAGTTGGAACTTTTTTACCGTATTGGAGCTTATATCTTCAAGATCAAGGATTTAATTATCAAGAAATCGGATTACTGTCCTCTATAGCCATTTTAACCCGTATATTTGCACCCTTTATTTGGGGATTTATCGCAGACAAAACGGGCAAACGAATGTTGTGGGTACGTGTGGCAACCTGGATGGAAGCTACAATCTGGTTTTTGATTTTTATTATTCCCAACAATATGCAATCAATTGCATTTCTGATGTTGATTTTTAGCTTCTTTCAAAATGCCATACTTGCGCAATTTGAAGGTGTAACGCTGTTTTGGCTGGGTAATCAACATACAGCATTGTATGGGAAAATTAGAAAATGGGGTTCTATTGGATTTATTATTGGCGTATTTAGTATCGGAGCGATTTTAGAAGTTATTGCAATTCAATATTTACCAATGATGTTGTTATGTATTGCATTTACAGCTTTTATTTGGTCCTTTTCGATTAAGGAACCCAGCACAGCACCGAGTGCACAAAAAATATTAGACCCATTACTTCCCATTCTAAAAAGACCAGTGGTTTTTTCATTTTTTATCATTGAATTTATTATGCTTTTTGCACAAGCACCATTTTATAGTTTTTATAGTAATTATTTAAAGCTTGCTGGTTACAGTACAACTCAGATTGGCTTTTTATGGTCAGTTGGGGTGATTGCTGAAATTATCATGTTTAACTATGCAAATTTCTTCCTAAATCGTTTTTCATGGCGAAGCTTAGTCGCGCTTTGTTTAATCATGACCAGTATTCGATTTATTTTGGCAGGTTTATTTTCAGAAAGTTTCATTATTC
The DNA here is from genome assembly GCF_059422625.1 of Acinetobacter sp. GW821-FHT01C12. Lineage (NCBI taxonomy): Bacteria > Pseudomonadati > Pseudomonadota > Gammaproteobacteria > Moraxellales > Moraxellaceae > Acinetobacter > Acinetobacter sp. GW821-FHT01C12. Next base: position 382,014 of record NZ_JBWKXD010000001.1, on the reverse strand, counting down.
AATTTATTTCTCAAACTTTTCATGCATTTAGTTTTGGTTTATTTCATATTATTGCAATGCGTGTCATTTTGCAGAACTTTGCAGCCAAACAACAGGGCAGAGGGCAAGCACTATACAGTACCATGTGGGGACTTGGTGTTGCGTCAGGCAGTATTTTTGCTGGGCAATATTGGGAAAAATTATCAGGAGAATATATTTTTATCCTTGCTGGATTTTCAGCCTTGCTTGGTTTGCTATTGATTAATTTTTTACCTAAAACACTACAAACGATTCAAAGATAAATGAATCTCTTTGCAGAAAAGAGATTCAGAACATTCAAATCGATACTGTATGGGGTTAATTTAGTAAATAAACAATGAGGTGTACAATAAAAGGTCCAACCAATACCATAAAAATACCAGCTAAAACCATGGTTAAACTGGCAATAACACCTTCATCTTTATCACGCATATAAGCTTTACTTGTACCAAAACCATGTGCCGCATTACCCAAAGACGCACCTTGTGCAAAGCTTGATTTCAGTCTTAAACCGCCTAATACCAAATCACCAATTAACATACCAGTTACCCCAGTAATCATGGTGAATAAAATCACCAGTTCAACTGAACCGCCGATATGGGTTGTTAACTCCATTGCAAATGGTGTAGAGATTGAACGTGCCATTAGACTATAGGTTGTTGTTTGGTCAAAATGAAATAACTTGGCAAGGTAGAATGCACTGATCATTCCAGCAAGCATACCAATGACCACACCCATAGAAATTGAAATGAGATGTTCTTTAATGATTTGGCGATATTCAAAAATTGGGATTGCAAAGGCAACAGTTGCAGGCCCTAACATCCATATAATCCACTGACTATCAAGCATATAAGCATCATAAGAAACATGCGCTGACAGTAAAATGGTGATTAAAACAATCGGAACCAAAATTGCTGGAGATAAAATTAAATATGGAAACTTACGATAAAGTTTTTTGACCAACACATACGCGACTAATGTGATCACTAGACAAAATATTGAAATGGCAGACATTATTTATCTCCCTGTAATACATGTACGGTTTTATGAACATGACGTTGTTTCAACTTCCGCTCTAGTTTAAAACCTATATGCACACTATAAGCAGTAAATACCATCACACAAATTGTACCCAGTACAACCACAACAATCAGTTGCCAACCCTCAGTCATAAATAGGTTTTTATATTTCATTAACCCGATAAAACAAGGAATAAAAAATAGTACCAATTCACCTAGAATGAAATCTGAGCCTGATTTAATCCAATTTAACTTAAAAATACCTGTCATGAGCCCAATCAAAACCATAAATAAGCCAATCACAGCTGCCGAAATAGGTAAATTAAATTGTTTTTGAATGATTGAACCAATCCACCAAATCAAAATTAAAAGCCCAATTTGCAAAATGACTTTATAAATTGATGAAATTCGATGGCTTTGAGTACGCGTAGACATTTTATTGCAGATATTTTAAAAAGATGAGTTATTTTAGTTGCAAACATCACAGTATATTATGAATAATTAAATCATAATTATGCGTTTTTGGAATAATTGATGGACATTAAGAATCTTAAAATTTTTGTAGAAATCGTCAATTGCGAAAGTTTTACTTTGGCTGCGGATCGTTTGTTTATGACACAGCCTACACTCAGTAAATCAATTAAACATTTAGAAGAAGAACTTGGCACAGCTTTGTTTAAAAGAGGTGAAGCTGGAAGAAAAAGGGAAGTTGTACTTACCTACATTGGTGAATTAATTTATCAACATGCTTTAAATATCTTAAATGAACAAAAGCAAATATTTGAAAATATAGATCAAGTACAGCAGTTAAAAAAAGGTAAATTAACCATAGGCTTACCACCATTGGGCTCGGTATTACTTAGCCCTTTAATTGCTTTATTTCATCAGAATTATCCTGATATTCAATTGAAATTCTTAGAAGTTGGTGCCAATGGTATTGAGGAAGCAATTGCTGATAAAAGTATTGATGTTGGGATTTTACTCGGTAATTTAAGACCAAGTTTTGCGGCAATTCCTGTGATAGATTCACCAATGTGTTTATTGGCTAAGAAAAATTCACATTGGAATCAAAGAGATTCAGTAAATTTGCATGAGCTTAGAGAAGAAACTTTTTTACTTTACGCTGATTCTTTTACATTAAATAAGATGATTATACAGGCTGCAAATTCTGTAGGTTTTGAACCCAAAGTGGTGTGTAAAAGTAGCCAGTGGGACTTTATCACCAAAATGGTGGAGTTTAATATGGGGATTGCCATATTACCCAAAATTTATTGTGATCAGTTAGATCAGGGGAAGTTTTGCTCAGCAATCCTTAATGAGCCTAAATTACATTGGACATTAAGTATGGCTTGGAATACGACTGTAGCAATGAGTCCAGCAACCAAAGCTTGGTTAACGATTGTAGAGATGCATCGAGATAAAATTCATTTCTAGATTAATTGATAGCTTTTAAGTCTTAATAAATTAAGATTAGTGTGGCTTAGGTTTAAATTTTATAATTATTAAAACTATTTATATCAAATGTTTAATTATATTAATTTCGCATAATGTATATTATGTTAAATAAATAACACCTAGCATTTTATTCATTAATATTGATATAGACTAGACTTATGATAACTTCTCGTCAAGGATGATTAATATTATTCTCTAAACTTAATTTTCATCTCATCTCTTACTTGCTGTGGAGTTTTACCAGACCATTCTTTGAAAGCTCTAGTAAATGGACTATGTTCTGCATACCCTAACAACAATGCTATTTCTACAATTTGTAATCTTTGATCTCTTAGATAAGATTTTGCCAACTCATATCGCACAAAATTCAACTCCTTTCTAAAAGTTGTTCCCGCTTCTTTTAATCGTCTTTGAAACGTCCGACGTGAATAATTTAGTATCTCTATAAGTTGTTCTACGTCGGGTTCACCTTGAGGGATCAAGTAAGCGATCTGCTTTCTAACTTGTTCAATAATTTCGTCATTATGTGGCAAACTTGCAAGTAAAGTGTCCGCATGCTTCTCTAGTATGGCAACTAAAGTCGCATCAGAGTTTTTAAGCGGTATCGTTAGCATTTCCATATCAAAGCGCATAAGCGGTATAGGCTGTTCAAATAGAACAGGACACCCGAAAAAATCTTCATATGGCTTGATATCTGTTGGTTTCTTATGAATAAAATGAACAGCTTTTAATTTATCTTGGCCCTCTATTAGATTTCGACAAAACTGGATTATCACGGCCCAACCCGTTTCATCAGATAAGCTATTGACTTGATAGTCTTGAACCTCCCATGAAATTTCTACATAGTCAGTATGCATCAGGACAGATGCGGGAACAACATCATATAAAAGGCGATGATAACGTTCAAAACGCTCTAAGACTGCGCCAAGATTTTCACAAGCTAGAAAAACAGAACCTAAAATTCCAAGATGCTGTGCCGTAATCGTTTGACCAACATGTAAACCTATTAAAGGATCATTCAAATATTCCCTTGCAATAACAAGCAACTCTTCCCAATGATCAACATCGATCCCACCTAAGCCGCTTGAATCGACTACAGGCCAAGGTTCGCCAAGAATTTTTTCTGGGTCATGACCTTTTGCCTCAAGATATTGAAATAATAGTCGAACGTAGGTTTCGGGAATCTTTCTACTATGTAACGGTTTATTCAATCCAATAATCTCGTTCCATTCTAATATGGCACAAAGTATCAAATAGTTTTCTTTGAGGTGTCAAGTAAATCTAAATTAATGTACAACATTCAAGTATATAAAATTAAAACTAATTTAAAAAACCGTAAAAATAATCGATCTATAAAAGTTTTACTCGTTTTTATATTTTGGCGCAAAGTATCAATTCTTTGGCATTTCCCATCAAGCCTTAAAAATTAATTTCATTAATGATGTTGTGTATGAACAGTACGTCTACCCAGCCTTAAAGGAGTTAGGAAATGGCACATCGCTTTACGGTAAAACAGGAGTTAGTACCCTGTACATTGGCAGAGGCCCAAAAAATACTGTCAAATCAAAAGTTTCATCTAAGTGTCTGCTCAAAAGTACCGTGTGAAAATTTAGAGATACTCAATAAAGAATTTACGGGTTCAAAATATTACCTTAAACGGTCCCAAAATCTAGATGTAAATATCCCAGAAATGGCAAGAAAGTTCTTAAATGGAGCATTCAAACTTGTTCGTGAAGATCATTGGGATATTGAGCATTTAGTCTGCAAATCCACTTTTCAAATGAATATGCCAAGTAGTTTTAATAACCAAGCACGTTATTCAATAGAAAATGGAAAATTGACAATCACTGTTGACTGGGAAGTTAAAGTGAATGTTCCCCTCATTGGCAACATGCTTGCAAAACATGCTGAGTCTGAAATTCGACGTTTTAGTGATATTGAATTGAAAATTGTATGTGATGAAATTAAAAGCAATGCATATATTTGATTAATTTAGATATTTCCAATCTTCAGAAATAGTGCAATTCATTAATCTGTTGACACTGCTATTTCTGGGTAATTAGAACGATCATATTTTAAGGAAGTCAAACAAATGTCTTCAAATTTTATATTAGAAAATCCAATTTATTTTGGGTCTTTGAAAGTTTCAGGACGAGTATTTAAAACGGCAACTCATGAGACTCTAGCCACTGATGAAGGGTTTATGACCGATGAAATATTAGATTTTTATCGACCTATGGCGGAGTCTAAATTACCTTTAATCATCACAGGAAATATTTTTGTTTCTTGGCAAGGGAAATCTGGTGGTAAACAGTTAGCTTTAGATCATGATGATAAAATTCTGGGAATGAAGAAATTAGCGGATATGTGCCACCTATATGGAACAAAGCTAATCGCTCAGATCAATCACGGTGGATCTCAAATGCGTTCACCTGCTGAAGGTATCACTGATTATCCCGTTACATCTACTGGTCGCTTACACCCTACTTTATTGGGAATTTCTCGCTCCTTAAAACTAGAAGAATTTCCTGATTTAATTAAGTCTTATGCAGATGCCGCAGAAAGAGCTCAAAAAGCAGGTTGCGATGGGGTGCAGATTCAAATGGCTCATGGCTATTTGATTAGCCAGTTTCTGACGCCAGGCACTAATCGGAGGAAGGATAAGTATGGTGGAAATGCTGAAAAACGCATGAATCTGGCTTTAGAAATATATAGAGCGGTTCGGGAAAGAGTTGGTCCTAATTATCCAATTATTGCGAAGCTAAACGGATCCGATGATCGTCCAGGTGGGGTTAAGCTTGAAGATCAAATCATGTTAGCAAAGCAACTTGAAAATGAAGGTTTAGATGTAATTGAAATTACTCGAGGACATTTTTCCACAATCCCAAGTACATTGTCTGGAAAATGGTCTGGTTTTATAAAAAGGCAAACTCAGGTCGGCATGGCTTCCACATTCCCATTATGGCAGCGTTTGTTTATGCGTGTTATTGCAATTTTTTTTGAACCATTTCTCAACCATAATTACCCTGCCCGCCAAGGCTTTAATGTGAGCTATGCTGAGGAGTTTAAAAAGGCACTCACTATTCCTGTATTTAGTTGTGGTGGATTTAATGACAAAGCTTCAATGGAAAATGCTGTTCGAGAAAAACGAATAGATGCAATTTCTATAGGACGTGGCTTGATCGCAAATCCTTATTTATTCCATCATCTATATCATCCGATTCCACAAGCCCCCGTTTGTGATTATTGTAATTTATGTATTGGAAGTGCTGGTGGTCAATTAGGTGTAGGTTGCTTCAACCCTAAAGTGCAACCAGATCGTGATCGCATGCTTAAAGCCAGAATATTCCATTCAAGTTAATATATTTCAACCATCCAGAAAGATACTCTAATCCTCACTCTAATTACTTTGTTCTGAGGATTAGATACCCTTGGTATGTAAATATTGTATTTCAAAGAATTAAAGATTTTTCTAAAAGTTAAAATTGAATCAAAGATAAATTTTTGAGCGTATAGATCGATGGAAATAGATACTTTCAAATAACTTTTAGATTCAGTCAACTGAAAACAAATAGCGATAATTTTCTATGAAACAATTCAATGATAAACCTCAGGAAAAACCAATAGAACAGCTTTTATATCAACCGTTGAAGATTGGTAAAATGAATGTTTCTGGACGTGTTTTTAAATCTGCAACGAGTGAAACAAGAGCAACAGCCGAAGGGTTTGTTACAGATGAGTTAATAGATTTTTATTTACCCATGGCAAAAGCAAAGACTCCTTTAATTTTTACTGGAAATCTTTGTATTTCTAAGCAAGGTCATTCAGCAGGTAAACAGGCAAGCATTGATGCAGATGATAAAATAACAGGTTTAAAAACTTGGGTAGACGCTATACATGCACAAGCTCAAACAACTAAGTTAATTGCACAACTGAATCATGGTGGCCGTCAAGTTGTCAGACCAAATGATGCAGATAATCCTGTGGTGTCTGCATCAAACGTAATGGAACAATCATTGGGTACAAAGCCTCGTGCTTTACAGCTAAATGAAATTCCAAAGATCATTGATGATTTTGTTAGAGCTGCGGTTAGAGCGAAAATGGCGGGCTTTGATGGTATTCAATTGCATTTTGCTCATGGTTATTTGATTAGCCAATTCTTAGCGCCTTATACCAACCGGCGAAATGATTTATATGGTGGCAATCTAGATAATAGAATGAGATTACCCTTACAGATTGTTAAAGCCATTCGTCAGTGTGTTGGAGATGATTTTCCGATTTTGGCCAAAGTAAATGGTACAGATGCTCTCGCTTTTCGACGAGGTGCAACCACTGATGAGTTAGTGACTTTTGCAGTTGCTCTACAAAATGAGGGAGTTGATGCGATTGAGATCAGTCGAGCTCATTATGAATCTGTTCCACCCATGTTATCTGGTTCTTATCATGGGTTCTTAAAAACAAATATAGAGCATGGTTCGGGAATGGGTTTTTCATCTACTCGAAAGAAAATGGCCTTGTCCATGTCCCCCATGATTGAAAGCTTTCTCACTTGGTCAGCTCCAAAAGGTGAAGGTTATAACATGCCCTATGTAAAACACTTTAAACACGCACTGGATATACCTGTGATTGCAAGTGGTGGGTTTGTCTCAAGAGAGGTGATGGAAAATGCCTTAATTAATGGACATAGTGATGCTATATCGTGTGCCCGTGCATTTATCGCAGATCCTTATCTTTACCATAACTTGTATCATTCAGAGTTTGATTACCCAATTTGCCAGTATTGCAATAAATGTATTGCTCGTTTAGGGGGAATGGCGGTGGATTGCTATGAACCAGAAATGTCAAAAAAACGTCAGATAATGCTAGACACAGATATTCTTTTTTAAAGTATGAATCTTTTAGTTCATGAACTTGGGTTTTAGTTTTTTTGTTATTATGACTATAAGTTATTTAATTTAAAGAATATAAATGGATAGATTCTTATGAATCAAATTTTAGGTGAACATAAGTTAAATAAGATATCTAGGACTGTGAATACACAACACTGTTTGTAGCTACAGCTCAGCAACGTGAATATCTGCGATTATAATTCACGTCGCTGAGTATCCCAAGTAACATAATATAAGTTATGCAGAAATCAGACATACAAGACTTATGCATCAGAGCGATGCTTTAACAAGCCTTATGATGCTGACCTAATATCTGGTAAAGGCTGCTACTCTGTATGCCCTAATTTATATTTAGAAAAAATTTAACTAGAAAATAAGCTGTAATTTTCTATGTTATTTACGTTTAAATACCAATTCTCTCTTTTTTTAACCAGCTCAGGTTATAATAAACACCTCCCAAAATATGGTTGATCTATTATGAATGCCTCCAATGACCCTCTACATGGCAAAAAACTTGCTGACATTTTGGATGAATTATTGGATTACTATGATGGCTTTGAAGGTTTAAGTCGTAAAATTGAAATTAGATGTTTTTGTATAGATCCAAGCGTTAAATCATCATTGCGATTCTTGCGTACCACACCATGGGCACGTGAAAAAGTGGAAAGCTTATATTTGTATGTCTTACGCCAAAAAGCCAAACAGAAATCGTAGCTAACAAAACTTAGCCTCAGCATAATATAAGCTATGCAGAAATCAGATCAGTAATCGACTTTATATGGTTATGACTTCAATGTACTTTCGTATTTGCTTCAGTTAAATAAGCTTTCTTCGATGTCTTATTCCATAAACACAGTTCTTGCCCTGTTTTGTTTTTCATATGTGCTTGCGGATATTTTCCTTGAATCAAGAGTGCCGAATATCCAACACGATCATCAAACAGCATGACATTGCTTACTGTCTTAGCATTTTTAAGTTGACTTGCTTTTATACAAGCCGTTTTTATTTCCTGATCATGCTTATTCCATGCCTGCTCGGAACTTCCGAAAGTTACGCTAGTCATAGCAGAACTTGCCACAAAACTTAAAATAGAAAGATATTTTAAAAATATACGATATCTCAATATCATGATGATTGTCCTGTAAATTCGAGTGTCTGGATCTATACTGAAACAATCTGATGAGATAATCTAGCAATTTACACATGCTGTAACAGCAGATATTCAGGATTACACATATCTATAAAAAGTTGTCCGTGATTTAAATTTTAAAATATAGATCAAAGACTTAAAAATAGTTCTATTCTATAGAAGCATTACCTGACTCACGTGATTCCATACAGTGATCAATAATTTCTCGCGTCTTATCAGTTGCCGAAATTATAATTATGACTATTAATTAAAGCGCTAACTTTGCTGTGTGGCCCTGTCTATGTGATGCATCTATAGCTTGTGATCTTGAAAAGCCCATCCCTTTTAAAATATATATCTTGCGCTTTATCTATTTTTATGTATGATTGAGTAATCACTCAATTAATATATTTGTCTATGGCCCGTCCTCGTAGTGAAGATAAACGTAATGCAATTTTAAATGCTGCTATTGAAACATTGGCAGAACTTGGAGAGCGTGCATCTACTTCAAAAATAGCCAAAGTCGCTGGTGTAGCAGAAGGTACTTTATTTACTTATTTCAGTAATAAAGAGGAATTACTTAACCAATTATACCTTTCGCTAAAGGCTGAACTGCGTCAGGTCATAATGCTGAATTATCCGAACAATTCAGACCTACAAAGCCAAATGTTTTATATCTGGCAAAGCTATTTGGACTGGAGTTTAGATGCCCCACTCAAACGTAAAGTGATGGCACAGTTGTCGACTTCAGAACAAATTACAGAGCAGAGTAAACACATTGGTATGCAAACTTTTTGTGATTTTACTAGGACTATTCAAGAACATATTGATGACGGCAAATTAAGAGATTATCCACCCTTGTTTATCGGTTCGATTTTGGGTGCACTTGCCGAAGTCACACTCAACTTTATTGCTCAAGACCCTTCTCAAGCTGATCTTTATCGGAAGTCAGGTTTTGAAGCTTTTTGGCATGCAGTTTCAATGTAGATAAAGACTAAAGTAAGGATGTGCAGCATTCTTATTTTTTTAAATTAATTAATGAGTGATTAAATACTCATTTAAATAAATCAAAATAAGCACTTATCTCAAGTTCTTATTTACAGATATAGCTTGCTCCACTCAAGGAAAATAAAATGACAATTTCAAACGCAACAGACTTGCCTTCTCCCTTCATGTCATCACAGCAGCACAATGGGAAATATAGCAATACACGGCCGAATCTGCACATACATTCTTTCGGAAAAACGCTAGGCTTAATGTGGAAATTTTTATTTAACAAACCCAAAAATACGGTGCCAAGCCGAGAAATTCCTGTGTTAAGTTTATCAAAAGAACAACTCATGAGTGCACCAGACCGTTCTTTATTTCGTCTTGGGCATTCGACCATTTTATTAAAATTGCGTAATGAATTTTGGTTAACCGATCCTGTTTTTTCTGAACGTGCATCGCCTTTTCAGTGGATTGGCCCAAAGCGTTTTCACCAACCACCGATTAGCATTGCGGACTTACCTCCCATTAAAGGTGTGATTTTGTCGCATAACCACTATGACCATCTCGATTACCATGCAGTAATCCAACTCAAAGACAAAGTTGAACACTTCTTAACACCACTTGGTGTTGGTGACACACTGATTAAATGGGGCGTGCCAACTGAAAAGGTTCAACAACTTGACTGGTGGGAAACAACCCATGTAGATGGTCTTGAGCTGATTGCTACCCCTGCCCATCATTTTTCAGGCCGTGGTATGAGTGATAGCAACGCAACGCTTTGGGCATCGTGGGTGATTATTGATAATGATCTACGGGTGTTTTTTAGTGGCGATACTGGTTATTTCGATGGGTTTAAAGAGATTGGACATCGTTATGGTCCTTTCGATCTTACCATGCTAGAAACTGGGGCGTATGATCCAGAATGGCCAGATGTTCACATGCAACCTGAGCAAACTTTACAAGCGCATATCGATTTAAAAGGACGTCATTTGTTACCTGTCCATAATGGGACTTTTGACTTGGCCCTTCATGCTTGGGATGACCCATTTGAACGTATCGTGGCTCTGGCTCAGCAAAATAGCTTAGCAATAAGTACCCCTCAAATGGGTGAAGTATTGAACTTAAACCTGCCAAATGTCGAAAATTATTGGTGGCGTTCGTAATTTTTTTCAATCATTTTAAATTATTTACGTCCCTCAATTCTCTTTTAAAAGTATTTATATTCAGTGATATAGCCCTATTCTTATTATTTATTTTGTCTCCCAGTAAAACTAGGACTAACTTTGTCTTAGTTTTTTGGTTGACTTAAAACACAGACTACATTAGTCTGTGTTTGTAATTGATCAATTATGAAATGAAATGGCTTATATCACTAGTAGCGTCGAGTATGCGATTCACTGTCTTCTTTTTCTTGTAAATAATGAAGATAAACCATTGAGTAGTAAGGATTTAGCTGAATTGCAAGGTGTCTCTCCTAGCTTTATGGCCAAGATATTTCCTAAACTTGAAAAGGCAAAACTTGTTTTGGCGCAAGAAGGCGTTCGTGGCGGGTATTTACTGGCCCGATCTGCTCACGAAATCAGTTTTCTCGATATTGTGAATGCAATCGAAGGTGAAAAACCGCTTTTTGAATGCCAAGAAGTACGTGGAAAATGTGCAGTCTTTAATAATGCCCCACCCAATTGGGCAACAAATGGGGTTTGTGCCGTACATGCAGTTATGTTGCAGGCCGAGAAAGCGATGCAAGATGCATTAGGCGCGCACACACTTGGTGATATTGCAGACCGTTTTGGTCGTTATGCACCTGATGTATTTTTTAGTGATGTGAATGGCTGGATCAATAAACGCATCGAAGGAAGAACAGCAAAAATGCGGAAAAGTAAAATATCACGCGATATTCCCGACTAAGCAGTGATAGGACTTAGCGTCTTAAAGTAATCACTCCCCTAACCTTTTTAAACCCCTTCTCAGATTTTTCGGACAGTCAGAGAAAGGATTCGCTCACCCAAAATTTTGGGATGAGCTGGAATTTACATGTCCGAAAAATCTATCAAAAGGATAATCAAATGAGTAAGCGTATTATTATTGCAGGTTCTGGCTTTGCTGGTTTATGGGCTGCACTTGCCGCACAACGAGCAATTCATTTGGCTGCGCAAGAACAAAATATTGAAGTGCTGATGGTTTCCCCAAGCCCGAATGTTGATATTCGTCCTCGTCTTTATGAAGCTGTACTTGAAAATATGTATCCTGATATATTAGACATATTAAATGTCGTTGATGTTAAATATGTCGCTGGCTGGGTAAATGAAGTGAATGCTGCGGCTCAAAATCTTGTGATTACAACGATCCACGGCGATCAACAAAGCTTAAGTTATGACCGTTTTATTTTGGCAACGGGAAGTACTGGCTATATGCCGCCTATATCTGGTCTTAAAGACTATGGATTTAGTGTCAGCACTTTAGCAGATGCTGAAAAACTAGATCAGCATCTTAAAAGTTTAGCCAGTAAGCCTATAAGTGCAGCACGTAATACCATAGTCGTTGCTGGTGGTGGACTGACTGGGCTTGAAACAGTTGCCGAAATGCCTGAACGCCTGCGTAGCATTTTAGCTGAAACTGATGTTCGTGTGGTTTTAGTCGATTCATCAGCAGAAATTGGTGCAGCATTGGGTGACGACGCTGCAGTGGTAATTCAAGAAGCTCTTAGCGAACTAGGCGTTGAAGGTAAAGCTGGGCTACGCGTTACTGCACTTGATGCTTCTGGAGTAACGCTTTCTAACGGCGAAAGAATTGAAACAGAAACTGTCATTTGGACTGCGGGCATGCGAGCGAACTCGTTGACCTCTCAAATTGTAGGTGAAAAAGATAATTTAGGTCGTATTTTAGGTGATGCTTATTTACATGCACCAGAGACAAAAAATATTTTTGTGACGGGTGATACTGTAAAAGTTCCAACCGACAATTTAGGTAATTTTAACGTGATGTCCTGTCAGCATGCCATGAGCCTAGGCCGCGTAGCGGGTTACAATGCCGCGGCAGAATTGGTAGATTTGCCATTACATGCGTATAGCCAACCAAAGTATGTGACTTGTGTCGACTTAGGCCCATGGGGAGCCCTTTACACTGAAGGATGGGATCGAAAAGTTCAATTTGTACGTCACGAGGCGAAAAAAATTAAGCAAGAAATTAATACAGTATGGATTTATCCGCCAGTTGCAGACCGTGAAGCTGTTTTTGCAATAGCAAATCCTGATTTTGTAATTGTCCCTTAAAATTAGTTTTGCTAATGCAGATCATTTTATTTAACTCTCCTAAAAGTAAAGCCATCACTGATTTTGCTTTTAGGTGTTTTTGAGTCATTAAGTTATGACTTTTCTAACTCTTTCTTCTATTATCACTAAAGCCGTTTTTTAGCAGAAAATGTGTTTTGTCCTGTAATTAATGTATGTTGAGATCATTGTCATTAGTTCATGAACTTAATTTACTATTTTTGAAAATTATCAGTTTAAATTATTAAATTTAATAAGTATATTTCTCCTTTCCTTATAATTATGAACTAGATTTTATATAAACATAAGTTAACTAAGATATCCAAGACTGTGGCTAGACAACACTATTGTTGCCACAGCTCAGTAACGTGATGATCCAAGATTATACATCACGTTACTGAGTATCCTAATGCACATAATATAAGTAAGGACCTTACATCATTTATTAGGAGAAACTTTCAATCTTATAGATACCTTACGTACCAAAAAGAAAAATAATGGAACAAAGAAAATTGAAAGCAATGTGCCGGATATCATCCCTCCTGTTACAGCTATACCAATTTCTCTTCTACTCGCTGCACCAGCTCCTGTTGAAACTGCCAGTGGTAAAACACCAGCAACAAATGCCAATGAGGTCATGATAATGGGTCTTAATCTTTGACCTGCACCCTCAATAACAGCCTCTATTAATGACTGACCCTCTGCTAGTTTCGCTGCTGCGAACTCTACAATAAGAATCGCATTTTTAGCTGAAAGACCAATGGTTGTCAGCATCGCGACCTGAAAATAAATGTCATTAACATATCCTGCAATACTAGCTGCAATAACAGCACCAATTAATCCAAGAGGGATAACAAGCAAAACGGAGAATGGAATTGACCAACTCTCATATAATGCAGCTAAGCATAAAAAAATAAATATGATAGATGCCAAATATAACCAAATCGTCTGACCACTCGCTAACTTTTCTTGATAAGACAAGCCACTCCATTGAAGACTAAAGCCTTGTTGTTGATCAATGAACTGTTGCATTTTATTCATTGCAGCCCCTGAACTTTCACCAGTTGCGGCAGAACCTTGAAGCTGAACAGATGAAAGACCATTAAAACGTTGCAACATCTGCGGTCCCATTTGCCAATTAACAGATGAGAAACTAGCAAATGGTGTCATTTCTCCTGTCGTTCCTCTTACATACCACTGACCAATGTCTTGTGGTAATGACCTATATGCCGCATCACCTTGTAAATAAACGCGTTTGACACGACCTCTATCAATGAAGTCATTAATATATGAACCACCCCATGCAGTTGATAAAGTACTACTAATATCAGTCTGTGCTAAACCGAATGCACTTGCCTTACGTTGATCAATATTGACCTGTAATTGAGATTTATCTTCGAGTCCATTTAATCGAACCGCAGCAAGTCCAGGATCTGCACTTGCCTCTTTTAGAACCGTACTTTGTGCAGCTAACAAAGCATCACGCCCTTTACCCTCCGCATCTTGCATCCATAATTCAAATCCACTGGATTGACCTAATCCACGTACCGCTGACGGAGAAAGTACTTGAACCCGCGCTTGTTTCATTGAGCGAAAATGTGCATTTGCACGAGAAATAATTGCCTCGGCAGTATTATCTTCTCCCTTACGATCATCCCAATGTTTTAGACTGGCAAATGCCATACCTACATTCTGACCGCTACCAGCATTATTTCGTCCCATAACCATAAAAATAACGTTCAAGTTATCTTTCTCATTCGTCATGAAATACTCTGAAATTTGGTTACCTATTTCTTGGGTTTCAGCTAAGGTCGAGCCCACAGGCGTACTAAATTGGACCATGACAGAACCCTGATCTTCTTGTGGGAGGAAGCCCGTATTCATTCGTGTGTATTGCCACCCTAATAAAGCAGTGATCACAACAAATAAAACCACAAATATTTTAGGTTTATTGATGATCTTAACGAGTACATTACGGTATTTGGACTGACTTAGCTCTACTTTTTGATTGAACCAAGTAAAGAAACGTCTCTTTTTATGCTGATGATTGTTAGGTCTAAGTAAAGTAGCACATAAAGCTGGAGATAAAGTTAGGGCAACCACAGCAGAAAGCACCATCGCTGAGACTAATGTCACAGAAAATTGCCGATAAATCATCCCTACGGAACCACCAAAAAAAGCCATCGGTAGAAATACAGCAGACAAGACCATCGCGATACCAACTAACGCACCTGAAATTTCTTTCATAGAAATAAGCGTAGCTTCTCTTGGATCAAGACCTTGCTCATGCATTACACGCTCAACATTTTCTACAACGACAATTGCATCATCAACCAAGAGTCCAATCGCCAATACCATCGCGAACAATGTCAATGTGTTAATGGTATAACCCAATACACTCAGAATTCCAAAGGTACCTAACAAAACCACTGGAACAGCAATTGCAGGAATTAATGTGGCGCGCCAACTTTGTAAAAACACGAACATCACAATAATGACAAGGAAGATTGCCTCAGCTAGGGTCTTAATCACGCCTTGAACAGATGCTTCTACAAATGGAGTACTATCACGTGGATATGCCACCTTTAAACCTGCTGGCATGGATGCTGTTAATCTTGAAACCTCTGCTTTAACACGTTCAGCTGTTTCAAGAGCATTTGCACCTAACGCTAACTGAATTGACATACCTGAAGCATATTTACCATTCAATCTCGTGGTCGTCTGATAATTTTCTGCGCCTCGTTCGACATGAGCAACATCTTTTAGCAATATTACACTGCCATTTGGCTCAGTCCGCAAAATAATATTTTCAAATTGACTTACCGTTTGTAAACGAGACAATGCAGTAACAGTTGCATTTAAAGCTTGGTTTTCTTTAGTCGGTAAAGCTCCAAGCTCACCTGCTGTGATTTGAGTATTTTGAGCTTCAATAGCAACTCTAACATCGGATGGCATCAAGCTATAACTATTTAGCTTATGCGGATCAAGCCATATTCGCATCGCATATTGCGCACCAAATACTGTGATCTCACCAACCCCATCTACCCGACTTAGTGGGTCTTGAAGTGTACTTACCATGTAATCAGATATATCAACATCTGATCTAGCACCACTTTCATCATAAAGAGCAAAAACTAACAAACTGTCTCCTTGAGACTTTGTAACGGTTATGCCCTGTTGTTGAACTTCTTGTGGTAAACGACTCAATGCCTGATTTACTGCGTTCTGTACCTGGACTTGAGCTGTATCAGGATTCGTATTTTGATCAAAACTCAAACTAATACGAGCCTGACCGGCTGAACTACTTGTAGATGAAAAATAAAGTAAACCATCAATTCCTTTAATTTGTTGCTCTAATATTTGAGTAACACTATCTTCAACTGTACTGGCTGATGCACCAGGATAGTTTGCTGTTACATTTACACCGGGAGGTGCAATATCAGGATATTGCTCAACAGATAAAGTGAAAATGGAAATTGCACCCATCGCCATAATGCATATGGACAGTACCCAAGCGAATATCGGACGAGCGATAAAAAAACTAGACAGCATACGAAAATTCCTCAGCGAATGAGTGTAGGCTCAACGGTCATACCTGCACTTAATCCTTGCAGACCTTCGACAACAACTTTATCTCCAGAACGCAAACCAGATAATACTAACCATCGATTGTCTATGGCTTCGCCTAACGTAATCGCTCTTTGTTCAATTTTATTCCCTTGTCCAATAACCCATACAAATGCCTTACTATCAGCATTTCTAATTTCAATCCCTTGGGGAATTAATAAACTTTTTGGACGTGGTCCTGTACCAAGTTGTGCCCGCACATACATTCCTGGCAATAAAGATTGATTCGGATTTGCAAATGAAGCTCTTAATGTGATACTCCCAGTTGCTTCATCTACTGTGGTATCACTAAACTTAAAAGTTCCCTTTTCTTGATAGTTCATTCCATTATTCAACTCCAAACTTACAGTTAACTCCACAGGCTCTATTCCATCTTCTGTAAGTTGTTTCCGAAGCGCCATATATTCATCACTGGATTGAGTTAAATCTACATACATTGGATCTAAATTCTGAATAGTTACTAGAGCATCTACTTGACTAGATGTTACAAGGGCTCCACGGGTAATCGCAGATCGACCGATTCTCCCCGAAATTGGAGCTGTGATTTGAGTATAGTTAAGATTGGTTTGTGCAGTTTTTAACAATGCTTTATTAACGTTCACTGCAGCCTTTGCTTGCGCATAAGCTGCTCTCGCATCATCAAGCTCCTGACGACTAACACCATTGACACTAATTAATTGCTCATAACGTTCAGCTTGAAGGCGAGTTGAATTTACCGTTGCCTGAGCCAATTCAAAATTACCTAATGCCTCTGCAAGACTGTCTCGATAAAGCGTTGAGTCAATTTTATAAAGCGGCTGCCCCTTTTTAACATATGAACCCTCTTGGAATAGCTGCGCAACAACTACACCATTTACTTGAGGTCTAACTTGTGAAACTTCCGATGCAACTGTCCGGCCAGCTAATACGCGGTCAGTTTCTATAGTTTCAGGAGTTATCGTCATCACACTCACCTGCTGTGTTACTTTTTTTACAGGTTGGTCTGAATCACACCCATTTATAAAAGGGAGTAAAACAACGGAAAAAAATATTTTATAACAAGGAAATCTCAAATCAGGCATATCTAGAACCATAGACTTATAGATAATTTATTTACTTTACTGTAAAGTAAATAATATTGATAGATTGAAAATTGTAATTAACCTGAATCTTGCTTTTGATCAGATGAATTATATGTTGATAACAAGGTAGGCTTCTAAACAAATGGGACGAGTTAATACTGAGCATTGAGTGAGGAATCCTTAAGCATCTATGGTTTTGCTTTAAGAATTTCCAATAAATTGATTCAAATTCTAGAAAGAAATCATCAATTAGACAGAATAATTGGGTACTATCTAACATAAGGACTGGGTTGTGAGTTTTGTGTGGTAACTCAACTGATGCCTCTATCCTCTTTTTTTAGTCAATTTCTTATCCGCGATTCAGGTTAATTATGTTAAAGAAAAGTCGAGGACGTCCTTCTAAAGCTCGTCCAAATATTATTTTGGCAGCACGTGAGCAATTTCTTGAACATGGTTTAGATGTAAGTCTAGATAAAATTGCGGTAAAAGCAGGAACTACGAGACAGACACTTTATAATCACTTCCCAACAAAAACAGCTCTACTCATTGAAATTTTTGAAAACTTCAAAGCAGAAATGGAGACACCATTTGATGAGAAGAATAATTTAAATGAAATAATGATGTTAGAGCAGCTATTAATACAAATAGGCCAAACTGTTCAAAATCATTTCTATAATACTAACGTAATACGTCTTCAAAGGTTAATGATTATAGCATTAGTAGAAATGCCAGAAATACTTGAGCAGGTTCAACAACGTACGTATGGAAGTATCAAAAAATCGATGATCAATATTCTCGAATCAGCTAACAATGCGGGAATTATCAAAATTTCAAATTCTGAAGCAGCAGCTAAAGCGTTCCTTGGTGCTGTTATGGGCTATGCGTATCCTGCAACATTATTAGGTGGTGCAGTTCCCACTTCTGAAGAGTTACAACAGTTGAATGAAGAAGCCTGCCGTACTTTTCTAAGCGCGTGGCAATTTAAAATTGAAATGGATAGCTCGAAATAATTAGATTTTGATGAGCGTAAATATCTGAAATTAACACATCAGATATTGCCTCTAGACGGGTTGTAACAGATTTCGCTAAAGAAGAGATTGAACCTTCATTGCTAAAAAATTTGCCTTTAGGCGAACTTACGCCTGCACGTGATGTTGCCGAAATGGTTGCTTTTCTTGCAACAGGACGCTCCTGTCATAGTACTGGTGCAACAATTGACATTACCAGCGAAGATTACGCGCGTTAGACATTTAATATAGTAAGCAAACATAAATTCAATAAAATTAATCATGTATCTAATCATTAGATTATTCTATTCAGCCTTATCAACTCATTGATAAGGCTGAACTAAGGTCATCATCATGAATTAAACTGAACGAGTGATACCGCCATCTACACGAATATTTTGCCCTGTGATATAACCTGCGCCTTGTGAAGCAAGAAAACTGATAGTTGCAGCAATTTCTTCACTGGTACCATAGCGTTGCAACGGCACAGATTGGCGACGTTGTTCGGTTTCAGGCAAACTATCAATCCATCCTGGTAAGATATTATTCACACGAATATTTTTTGCCGCATATTGATCCGCTAAAATCTTAGTAAACGAAGCCAGTCCTGCACGAAAAATAGCTGAGGTCGGAAACAGGTCACTGGGTTCAAATGTCCACGCACTCGAAATATTGATAATCACCCCTGCATTCTGCTTTTCCATGATCGGAATGACTAAGCGAGTGGCGCGAATAATATTCATTAAATAAGTATCTAAACCTAAATGCCATTGTCCATCAGTGATTTCCAAAATAGGTGCACGTGGACCGTGTCCTGAACTATTGACTAAAACATCAATCCTCCCCCATTTTTGATATGTTTGCTCAATCAGCTTGTTGATATCAGCTGTAGATTGATTGGTACCTGTCACACCAATGCCATCGAGTTGTTTAGCAAGCTCTTCTCCTCTACCTGAAGAAGAAAGAATACCCACATGGTAGCCGTCTTGATTTAATTTTCGTGCGGCTGCTGCCCCCATACCACTTCCACCAGCCATGATTAATGCTACTTTTTCTACAGTCATTTGTGCTATCCTCTAAATGTTTTATGATCGAATATATATAAATACTGCAACTAGAATAGCATTAAGCTCCGTTGATCTGGTTTGACCTTTTCTCTTAATTGAATGTAGAAAAACTATAGTATGACGCTACTCAATCGCTTACCACCTTTGAACGCATTAAAGGCCTTTGAGGCCGCCAGTCGGCATTTAAATTTTAAATTCGCTGCCGAAGAGTTACATGTCACTCAAAGTGCAATTGCGCAGCATGTCCGTCATTTAGAAGAAGAATTAGGAATAAAGTTATTTGAGAGACATTCGAAAGGCGTAAACTTAACAGCGAATGGTCGAAAATATGCCGCGAGCATTACTCAGGCTTTTAGTTTAATTTTTGAGGCAACTCAATCGTTTCACCATTCAAATCAGCAGATTACATTGAGTGTTACACCAACTTTTGCAGCGAAATGGTTAATTCCTCGATTAAATCAATTTAGACAATCTCATCCTGATATTGACTTGCAGATTTTGGCTACAGAACGAGTTTCCCATTTTCAAAATGATGCTGTTGATTTGGCAATTCGTTATGGTAAACCCCCATTTGGTACAGGTTTAAATACTGAATTACTGTTGCAAGACACCTTTATTGCGGTGGCAAGTCCTGAGTTAATCAAGTCACTTAAGCTATCAAATCAGGAATCTTTAGAGATCAGCACCTTAGACCAGTTCACCTTATTACATGATGCACATAATCTTTGGCCGCATTTTATTGAGAAATTAAAATTCAAGAATACGCAAAATCTATTTAAAAATATCCGCTTTAATCAGACTGCACTTGCGATTGATGCTGCTATTGCTGCTCAAGGAATTACTTTAACCCATCCAATATTTGTACATTCAGAGTTAGTGTCTGGAATACTTATTAAAGTTTTTCCACAGGAGTTAGCCATGGAAACAGGATTTTATGTCGTTTATCCACGTCATACCGTTGGTGCTGAAGCCTTATCGAAAGTTCATCATTGGCTATTTACTCAATTTGATCAGCCAAAAGCATCTGATTAAACTCGTGTTGAAGATGAGGCTTAGTATGTTGATATTAAAATATTTTTTAAGTTCATAGTTAATTTAAAAAGATATTCAGTTTTTCTTTATAAAAAATAAATTCGCAATTTTCACCCTATTCTATACAGCATAACAAAATTCAAAATCTTTTATAAAAACATGACTTGTTAACAAAATTAATTATATATTTTATATATAAATAATAAGAATAATGATTTATATAATTTAATGAGAATCATTATTGATAATTAATTATCCATATGTTACTTTTTGTAACGCTTTTCCGTCCGTAACAGGTTCAAAGCAATAGAAAGGCAGAAAACCGATAGCGCGCATTTTTTATTATGGAATTAATCTTATGTACAACTTCTTCCCTTTGAGACATGCATTTAAAATGCATCCTCTAGTACTTTCTATGGCTTTAACTATTCCATCTGTTGTTTATGCGGAAGAAAAAACAGAAACAGTGGCTTTACCAACAATCAAAATACAAGCAGAAAGTGAAAATTCAGCGATTACAGAAGGGACACAAAGCTATACAGCCAAAAGTACAAATACTTCAACAAAATTAAACTTGTCCCTTCGTGAAACACCTCAATCTGTCAAAGTTTTAACACGTGAATATTTAGATGACCGAAACATTGATTCTTTTCAAGATTTAATGAATACCATTACAGGTGTTTCAACCTCGCGTACCGATGAACGTCAGTCTGTTTACGCTCGAGGCTTTCAGGTCGATTACTATTTAATAGATGGAATGCCGAGTACTACAAACTTAGGTGCAGGTGACCTTGATTTAGATATTTATGATCGTGTAGAAGTTGTTAAAGGTGCAAATGGACTTACCACAGGTGCTGGTAACCCTGCAATGGGACTGAATATGGTCCGTAAACATGCCAATGCAAAAGAATTGACGGGTAATCTGAGCACTTCATTCGGTTCTTGGAATGCATGGAGTAGCTCTGCGGATATTTCTACTCCACTGAACGAAGATGGTTCACTTCGTGGACGTATGTTCGTCAAACATGCTGATGAAAAATCCTTTATGGATTTTTATGAAAAAGAACGCAATGTATTTTATGGTGCGATTGATTACGATTTGAGTGATAAAACTAGTATGTCACTTGGCGCAACTTATCAAGAGTTACAACGTGATGGTATTCGTTGGGGAGGCACTCCAGCATTTTATGATGATGGAAGTCGTACTAACTTTGATCGAAGCTTAACGGTAACTGCACCTTGGACTTTTTGGGATGTAAATACCACAGCAGTATTCGCCAATTTAAAACAGAATTTATTCAATGATGTTAATTTAAATGTTGCATATACCTTTCGTAAAGAAGATGTAAATACCCTTCTGCTTTACACTGGAGGGCAAGTAAACAAAGCAACCAATACCAGCCCACTGAAAAATAAACCTGATCCTAAGACAGGTAAAATCACAGATAATGTTTCAGTATATGGCTCTGAAGCAAGGAATGAAGAAAATAACATTGATCTTTTCATCAATGCGCCTTTTACACTATTTAACCGCCCACAAGAAATAATTATTGGTGGTTCATGGAATAGAAATGAGAAGACCAAGGATATTTTTGGGGGATCCAATACTAAAAATGAAATCGAGAAATATTTAGGCGGTCCGCTCGACTATAACAATATGGCACAACCACTACTTCAATCTGTCATTTTGAATGGTGTAAATGCTCTGAATCAAACGACTCAAACTTCAGCTTATATTTCTGGTAAATTTCAAATTCTCGATCCATTAAAAGTGATTGCAGGTACACGTTTATCTAATTGGAAATATGAGTCTGAAAATGGTGTAGGCAATCGTGAATTTAACAACGAAGTCACGCCTTATATTGGCGCTATTTACGATTTTGCAAAAGATCACTCAGTCTATGTCAGCTATACAGACATATTTAAACCGCAAAGCCGTAAAGATGTAAATGATCAATATCTAGATCCTGCGAATGGTAAAAACTATGAAGCAGGTTTGAAAAGTGAATGGTTTGGTGGACGTTTAAATACAGCTTTATCACTATTCCGCATTGAACAATCTAATTTTGCTGAAGCAATAACAGGACAATTTATTGTACGTAATGGTCAGCTTACAAATGAACAAGCTTATCGTGGTGTAAATGGAGTTGAAAGTAAAGGCTTTGAATTTGAAGCAGATGGGGAAATTAATGAACACTGGGGCGTTAATTTTGGTATTGCTAATTTTGAAGCAAAAGATGCAAAAGGTGTAAAGGTTAATACAACGAATTCACGCACAACATCTAATCTATTTGTGAAATATAAAGTAGATCTATGGAGTGCTGGACTAGGTTTAAATTACAAAAGTAAATACTATACGGGTACTGGAAATACACGTATAGATCAAGATGCTTTTATACTTGCTAGTGCGATGTTAGGTTATCAAGTTGATAAAAATATTAAGCTTCAGCTGAACGTTGACAATATTTTTGACAAGAAATACTACGAAGGTATTGGTGCAAACTCTATGAATTGGGGTACACCAAGAAATGCCACATTAAGTGTCCGCTATAATTTTTAATCCATTTTAAATTAAACCCTCTATTTTATTAGAGGGTTTCTTCTATAGTCTTGCTATATTGGATATTTAAGGTCTCATTTTACGATAAGTATAATGAAATTAAGCTATCGCACACTGCGCAACAGCCAAAGCCTCATCCAAATCCGCTTTTAAATCGTCTACATGTTCAAGTCCTGCATGTAGGCGCACCAAATATCCACGACTAGGCAAATGACTTTGAGTGCGATAAGGTGTTCCAACTGGCAAAATCAGACTTTCAAATCCCCCCCATGACAAGCCGATGTGGAAAAGCTTTAAAGAATCAAAGAAAGCCTCAACAAAACACGGATTGTTTTGTTTTAGATAAAAGGAGAATAAGCCTGTAGAACCAGAGAAGCTCTGTTGCCATAGTTTGTGATATGGATTCATTGCTAGAGCTGGGTGATTTACCACATCAATTGCAGGATGTTCATTTAGATAATGAGCGAGTATTACACCATTCTCCTCATGCTGTTTTAAGCGAACGGCTAAACTACGCAACCCACGTGATGCTAGATAAATATCATCTGGACTAGTCGTTTCACCAAAAAAGTGAACCACTTTATTTAATTGCTCTATGGATGCTGCATTTGCTGTTGCAGTCCCCATGAGAATGTCAGAATGCCCACCAATATATTTTGTGACAGCCTGAATTGAGACATCTGCTCCATGTTTTAAAGGTTGAAAAAACAATGGCGTTGCCCAAGAGTTATCCACTAAAACCTTGGCATTCATTCGATGGCTTATTTCTGAGATTGCGGCAATATCGCTAATTTCAAAAGTAATTGAACCTGGTGACTCTACAAAGACCACACTGGTTTTTTGATTAATTTTGTTGTTTAACTCATCTAAATCACATGAGTTAAAGTATTCAACATGGATTCCCAGTTTGGGCAACATACTGTCTGCAAAACTTCGTGTTGGCCCGTAAATATTATCAGCAATCAAAACATGATCACCTGCTGCAACAAATGCCATTAATGCATGAGTACAAGCCGATAGTCCAGATGGGAAAACCATACATCCTGCACCACCTTCTAATGCATTAATTGCACTTTCAAAAGACTTTGCTGTAGCAGCACCAAAACGGCCATAATGTTTATAAACACCGCCATTTTGCTTATGATCTTCCCATTCTTTAAAACTATCGACAACAATGGTTGAACCTCGATAAACAGGTGTGTTCACCAAACCATCAAAACGCTGAGGGGTTCTTCCCAAATTTATGACTTGTGTACAAAAGTGATTCATAGCAGCACCAGCATGATTTCTAACAAATATTTCTACAACTAATGATAGATAAAATGCATAGAATTTTTATTTTAAATAAATCACTATTTTTCAAATAATATAGAATATAAATCCGTATTTGAATATTTAATGGGAATTTTATTCCCATAATGACATGATAAGGTAAATATTCATAATGTGGCTGATTGATATGTTCAATGCGTTATTGAGTAGTTTTTTAAAGTCATTTACTTAGAAAATATGCCTAGCAAATTTACTTTGTTAAATGTTGATTTAATTTTTTATTGTCATAAAGGGAGATAGTACGATTCTTTCTTAGTAAAATGCGGAACAAATCAACCCTAAAATAAATACATCTTATTGAGACCTAGCTTTGATTTTTATGAAAAAACATCAATGATCAAAGAAAATTTAAAGGTAATTCAGTCGTATATTTAATTTGTTCCATGGCAAAACTGGAGCTCACGTCAGTAAGGCCAGAAATTTGAATTATTTTTTTATACACTTTGTCATACTCAAGCACATCGGGTACAGCGACTTTTAACAAATAATCAGTCTCTCCAGCCATCCGATACACTTCTATAACTTCATCGATTGTATGGATATGATTGTGAAATTTTTCAATCCATTCTGCATTATGTTGTGCAGTTTTAATAAAAACCATAACAATCACATTGATATTTAGTTTTTTACGGTCTAATAAAGCAACTTTAGCGCGAATGATGCCTTCTTCTTCCATTTTATGAATGCGTCGCCAACATGCTGTATTACTTAATCCAATACGATCTGCGATATCGCCAATCGCCCAGGTACAATCTTTTTGTAATAGTTCTAAAATGCCACGATCGTATTTATCTAGCTGTAATTTCATGCAGTTCACTTTATATAAGGAATTAAAAAAATAAGTCACTGATTTATCTATGATTGGAATGATATTCTATTTTTGACAAGATAAATAGATTTTTAATTCTTAATGCTGATTACTTGAAATTCTCATTCAAATAAAGAGCAGTTCAGATAAGTTATGGCTCTATTCACTGTTTTTTTAATACATTGCAAATAAAAATACGGCGTTAAAGCGATTGGAAAAGTTCTTGTAGTGTTTGGATAAACCATGTTCTGGCTTCTATGTCATCTCGATGGTTATACCAATTGGCACTTACATTAAACGGTTTAACTGAAAATGGTAATTCAAAAATATTGACATCACCATTACGCGCATATACTTTTGCTGCCCTTGAAGGCAAAGTCACTAATAATTCAGAACTGGTCACAACATCTTGTAAAACACTAAAATGAGGAAGCTCAAGCATGATTTTTCTTTTTAAGCCCAATTCTTTCAGCCTTTGATCAATTTCAATATGACCTGTTGAAGATTTAATAGCAGCATGATTTTCTTGAAAATATTGTTCTAAACTTAGTGTATCTCTTATACGTGGATGGTACTTATGCGCAATGCACATATAGCGTTCTTCAAATAAATTACGTGATTCAATTTTAGGCATAACGGTATAACTACTATTGAATACAGCAACATCTAAAAAGCCTTCAGTCAGCCAGTCTTCTACTTTATGCGATTGAATTTCTTCAATTTCCACCTTAATAAATGGTGCTTCTTTAGAAAGGTATTGAATTAAAGAAGGTAGTAAACATATTTCACCCAAATCAGATAAGCCTAAACGAAATATCCGAGTTGACGTTTTTGGGTCAAAGTATTTAGACGCTGTAATTGCCATTTCAATATCGGTAATTGCTTGCCTAAAGCTTGGGTATAAACTTTGTGCCAACTTAGTCGGTTTGACTCCAAATTTGTCTCGTTCAAATAAAGGGTCATTTAAAAATTTACGTAGGCGATTTAGATTATAGGTGACAGAAGGTTGGCTTAAATTGAGGCGCTCAGCTGCATGACTAATATTTTTAGTTTCAAAAACGATAATAAAAACTTTAATAAGACTTAGATCAATCAATTGTAATATCTCTATTGAATGAGGGAGGTAGACCTCCCTGCTCTAATTTTAGATTTGTAGCGCTTTCACCGCCAATTTTGTTTTTTTCAACTGTAAGTGAATCATTGAAACACTCATTACCGCAATAATACAAGGAATTGATAATGCGATAAAATTATAATTAATGGACAGACTTAAGCTTAACAGCCAACCACATAAGATTGGCCCTAAAATTGCGCCTAAGCGCCCCACACCTAAAGCCATTCCTAAGCCTGTTGCACGAATATTGGATGAATAAAATTGAGACATATACGCCAATAATAAGATTTGCCCACCAATTGATGCAGCACCTGCAACCGCAATACAAAAATAAAGAATGACCATTGGTAAATTATAACTCAGTAAGATTAATGCGATCGCGCCACTTAAAAACAGTGAGCATAATACCTTTGCCAGATTAAAACGATCCGCTAAGTAGCCACCACAAATTGCACCAAGCATTCCCCCAATATTTAAAGCCAATAGAAAAACCAGACTGGTTGATAAATCATAGCCTGCTTCTACCATCAATTTAGGTAACCAATTACCTAAAGCATAGACCAATACAAGCGCCATAAATACGCTGCCCCAGAATAAGAGTGTCACCATCCCACGATTTTCTGCAAATAAATCCTTGATCGGAGTTTTAGAGATAGATTGATTGTCTTGATGAAGTCCAATTTGAGTCTGAGACGTATAGGTAATATTGTCGTCAATTTGTTTAAGGATCTCAATGGCTTGGTCAGTTTTATCACGGCGTACCAAATAATCAATCGATTCGGGTAACAGCTTCCAGATTATAGGGATCAGTAAAAGTGGCGTGCCTCCTAGAATAAACATGATTTTCCAACCAAATTGCGGGACTAACCACATTCCTAATAAAGCTGAACACATCCCACCGACTGCATAGCCACTAAACATTAAGGAAACCAAGGTTGAACGTAGTTTTTTAGGTGCGTATTCAGTCATCAAGGCGATTACATTTGGCATGACCCCGCCTAAACCCAAACCAGCCAAAAACCGAAAGACTCCAAAACTTTGTGGATTATTGGCATAACCACAAAGTAAAGTAAAACCACTGAATAAACAGATACATAAAATAATTAATTTTTTGCGGCTAAATCCATAGCTTTCTAATTTATCACTCAGGCTACCGAAAATAATTGCACCAAACATCATCCCAAATAAAGCGACACTGCCCAGAAATCCAGCCGTAATACTGTCAATTTTCCATTCTGCCATCAGCTTGGGTAAAGCAACACCGTAAATCACTAAATCATAACCATCAAAGATAATGATCAATGCACTGAGTAAAATCACCCGCCAATGAATGGCTTTTAATTTGGCATGATCAATAATTTCATTTGCATTTATGGTTTGCATAATAGACCTCCCTGGTCATATTGTCCTGTTTGTAATCTTTGTTGTTTAAGTCGTCATTTCAGTGTGCTGTAGTTGTTTTGCTAATGCTGCTTTGGCTGTCTGAATATCATCTTCAAGCGAATGCTGCCACAACCAGTCAAAACGCTGTGCCAAATGTTGGCCTATTGATTCAAAATCAGGATATTTCGATGAATATAGCTCATAGATTTCACCTGATTCACGCGAGGTATTTTGAACTTTCACGGCGCGCGCTAATCGAACTTGCTCATAGATTTCAGATACAGCTTTGATAGATTCAGATGTCAACTCAGGGTTTTCTAATAATTTAGCTAAAATCAAAGCATCCTCTAAACCTTGTCCAGCACCAGCACCTTGATGCGGTAACATGGCATGAGCCGCATCGCCAATCAAAATCACATTATTGTTTTTGTTTTTATAGGTTTCTAAAGGTTGAATTTCATGTAATGCCCAAATGGTTGGTGAGTCGATCAGATCCAATAATGCCTTACAACTCTCGCTCCAGTCTGCAAAATCAGCCAGCATGGCTCGTTTTGAAACAGGCGATGTCCATGGTGTATTCTCTGCTAATACGGTTTGCGTGCGATCTGACTTAAACGCGACAATATTAATTTCTTCACCCTGACGGATTGGGAAAGTTAAGATATGTTTATCTTTCCCTAAAAGCATTTGCGGTACATCGGCAATTTCTGCATCATTTCCCAGTTTTACAATAGCTTGCTTAAAATCTTGAAATTTAATAATTCCACGATATGCCCACGTCCCTGAAAACTGAGGTTCAACACGCACTAATTGATTAGAGTCAAGCACATGATTTCGAACAACTGACCGAATTCCATCACAACCAATCACATAATCAAATGTAATATGTTGACCATCGATAAAGTGAATTGTCGCTTGTTCTTCATCTGCCTCTATTTCTTGTACACGTTTATTAAAATGTACATTTGTTAAAGGCACTAACGGAATTAAACGATCGAGAAAATCTGCACGATGTACCGAAGACTGTCCAACTTGTGGCGCAATCGATGCAGATAGATACTCATCGGTATAACCATTACGCCATTGAAACCAAATATCGGTGTATGGTGCCTTTACCTGATCTGCAATAGATTCATACTCTTGGCTTAGACCTAATAATTGAATGGCTTTAACTGCGTTGGCACCAAACGAAATCCCTGCGCCAATCTCGGAAAACTGTGATGCGGACTCAAAGAGATGTACATCTAAATGTTTATTTTTGACCAATTGAGTCGTGAGTGCTAATCCCGCAATACCGCCACCAATCACAGCAACTCTAATTTTTTTGTCCATTTTTAGCATTCCTTACTAAATTGCTTAGAATTCTATAATTGGTTATTTTTTAGAATAAATCCAATTTATATTTTTAGGTTTGTACTATCTATTTTTTTGATATTTATTTAAATAAATCTCTTTCATAAATGAAAAAGTGATCATGTAGCGTGAATCATATTGCGATTGAAAATCCCTTCTCCCTTTGGGAGAAGGCTAGGATGAGGGGGATTTTATGTTGATTTTTAGCTTTAAAAAGGTTTTATGAAATAATCTTAAAATATTGATATAACTAAACTAGTTTAGTTAAAAACCCACAGTCCACGAGAGTTGTGCTGTACGTGGTGCGCCAAGAAATAAATAGTCATCGCCTAAGAAACTCCCCGCATCGCGCCAGTATTTTTTATTAAACACGTTATCAACATTAAATCGAAGCGTATTGTCATAACCATAAGCACGGAAGTTATAAGCTGTACCTACATCAAACACGCTATAGCCTGATACTTTTACTGTACCTGTTTTATTGGCATATTTACTGCTGCTGTATTGCATGCCAGCCAATAAACGTAAGCCATTCACTTGTGGTACTTGATAAGACAGATGATTAGCAAAACGAACACTTGGTACATTCTGAGTTTGATGACGTTGATAATCAGCCACTTGTATTTCTTTTAAACGTGAACGAATCAAAGCTAAAGAAGAGGTTATATCTAGATTTTGCCCTAAACGTCCTTGTAAGCCCAATTCTAAGCCAAGGTTATGTTGCTTACCATCCGTGACAAAGTAATTGCTTGAGTTGGTGTATTGATTGTCTTGGGTTAAATCGAACAATGCCGCGGTAAACAGTAATGTTTGCCACTGCTGCTTAATCCCCAATTCATACTGAGTTGAATTTATCGGTGCTAACGTTTTAAAAGCATTACCTTCAATACCTTGATCAGGAATACCAGTCGCAAACCAAGGGGCTTGTCCACCATCACTTAATCCTTTGGCATAAGAAGCATAGAGATGAGTCTGTTCCCAAGGTTGATACATCAACGCAAACTGCGGTAAGAAACGATTGAAATTCGTCTCTCGGATGTTGTTTGCATCTTCATCATAGGCATTTTCATTTAAATGCATCAGCCTACCACCCAACAGCATTGACCATTCAGTGTTAAAGTCAATCTGGTCAAGTAAGTTCAATGCGGTTTGTTGACTGTCTAATGATTTATAATGTTTACCTAAAGTTTTATCAGTAGGCGCATACGTTATAGGATCATTATAAATATTTCCTGTACCGACCAATTCATTGATTGCATTATATTGTGTATGCCGTTTCCCTGTATGTGACAGTTCTAAACTTAGCTTATGCTGCCAAGCCCCAGTGCTAAACTTGCCGTTTAATCCTGCTTTAAATTGATTGGTTAAGAAGCTGTCGTCAGGATTACGGAAATCATAAATATCATAGTTACCATTTTGGTCAAAAGTATTACCTAAACCTGTCGTTTGGCAAGTACTGCTATAACAACCCCACGAAAATGCTGAATAATCATCAATCACGACACGACTTTGTGCAGCAGACAGATTTGTTGTCCAGTTGTCATTGACTTGGTAAATATATTTTAAGCTGGCATTTAGGCTTTCATTGGTCACAGGTTTACTCCAGCTTTGATAGCCAAGTAAACGATCCCATTTGACGTCAGTCGGTACGGTTGTACCATCCAGTAACTGATAACCAGCGACTGAGCGCTGACGTTGATGCTGTGATTCAATGTCAAATTCTAATTTTGAGCGATCTGAAATCTTCCAGTCTAATGCCAAAGCGCCAAATAAACGCTGCCCATCTGCATGCTCAACATAAGGATGAATTTCTTCTTTGGCCAGATTCACTCGATAACCAAACTGCTGCTCTTCTCCCAACCAGCCACCCAAGTCAGTTGCGACACGATTGCCACCATGACTATCTACTTCAATGGTGATAGCATGAATGTCTTCTGGACGTTTAGTGACATAATTGATGACACCACCCGGTGTTGACATTCCACTTTGGATTGCACTTATACCCTTTAGAATTTCAACTTGTGCTTTGTTCTCAAGCGCCACATTTTGCTCACCACGCAACAAATTGCCATTGAGTAAATAACTTGACCCTAAATTTAGGTTAAAGCCACGCATAATAAAGTTTGGATAATAACCAATGGGTGCATAGCCATCACCGATGGCTGCATCATTTTTAACAATATCCGTCAGGGTTTTTGCATGTTGGTCAGCGATACGTTCTGCGGTGACTGTACTGATAGATGCAGGGATCTCAGCAAGATTTTGCTGAGTAAATCCTGATAAATTTACCTTGGGTTGATAATAAGCAGTTGGTGTTGTTTCTTCTGTTTGAACGCTTACTTTAATTGTTTTAAGTTGCTGTGTATCTTTTTCAGTATCAGCATGTGCCAATGCTGAACTTAGCCCTAGACATGAAAATGAACCAACTGCCAATAATGCTTTTTGTAAACGAGAAAATGGATACGTTTTCACAGTAATTGTCTAACCCCAAAGATAATCTTACAGCCTAAATTTATGCGCATGAGTATTCACAATTTTCTTCGATTGAACAAGCATTTCTATAAGATATTTAAGCTTTAAAGAACACTTTGATATGACCTTGAAAATAAATAAGCATCTTAGAAGAAAAATTAAAACTTCGCTAAAGCATCAAGGTGTTGCTGGAAATCACCTTCCGTCCCTGCTGCATTTACATGATCGAAGTAGTCATACCAACCACTTGCTTGAATACCTGTTAACAATGCATCCCGTGCCTGTTGATTTGGAAAGCGCCAAATCCCGATAAAGCGATGATGACTACTTTGATCAACGGCAGTATCAATCTCGGTGAGTGTTAAAAGCTCAACACCCAGATTAGACAAGCCTCCCATAGCCGCGCCAACATCACCCAAATATTGTTGGCGCTCTTGTGTAGGTAAAGCTTGCCAAACTGCATTTGGTGTATAGAGTTCAATTAGATAGTGATTCATGATTTTTCCTTGATTTAATTCAACGTTTTATATCGATAATTTAAAAAGATTTTTATGTAGATATTTTATCAGCGTTTATCAACAAGATTTTTCGCTACTTTCTCAAGTAAACCTGTTAATTGCTCACGCTCAGCTTGGGTTAAACCAGCAAACAGGCTGGCAATCCAACGACTATGCTGATCAAACACAGTTTTTGCGACTTGCTTGCCCTTTGCCGTCAGCTGAATACATAACGCGCGACGATCTTCTGGATCTGCGTGACGTTCTACCAATTGTTCACGTTCTAAACCATCCAGTAGTCCAGTGACTGTGGCACGGGTAATTCCCGCTTGTTCAGCTAAAGTTTTAGGCGCTACAGCATCATTAGCTGCATCAAGGAGAAATAAAAGCACAAATCTCCCTTCAGATAAGCCATAAGGCGCAAGCTGTGCGGCACAGTCTCGATCAATACTTGAAGCGAGTGAAAGCGTTTGAAAACAGAGGCGCAAATTTTCAATATCTGCCATTTTACGGCGTTGCGCTTCATGCAAAAGCGCGGTGTATTTCTGTTCTAGATTCATTTAGTATTTAACCATATAGTATGGCGACTAACTATATATTGAATATTTTAGCTGTGTCAAGATTGATTTTTTACTAAAAAAAACAGTGCTTAAATTGATCGATTTTAAATGGACTAAAACAGATTTTTTGAGATTGAATTTTTATGTTTACTTTATCTCATGTTAAATCGATAAATTATTTCTTAGTGTTATTTTGAATAGGATGAAACCTAGCTTATAAAGTGTAATAATTTATTGAAATATATCGTTAAAGTTTAATTTTTTCGTAAATTAAAACCCATTCAATATTGCCCTTGCAAAGTGATGAGACGCCCATTTATTCGCCGTAAAGCAATGTTTAAAAACTCAACAAAATAAGTCGCAATCATACGATGTATATTCCAAGTCAATATTCATCACTTATACATTGTTACTGCTGATCTAGGTCTAAGCTTTTGAAGATGAAACCAGATATTGATCTAAATTTTTAAGGGAAAAATCGATGATTTGCACAAGCATTTGTTCTGAATAACCATCTCTGGCTTGAACGGATAATCCATGTAGCACTAGTCCGTAATATTGCCCTAATATTTCAGGATCAGCATGTTCTAATAATTGTCCATCTGCTTTCGCCTGTTTAAAGCGCTTAACCAGACTTTGACCACGTTCAATACGTTGTTGCTTCATCCAGTCTAAAAGACCTTGATTTTCCTCACTTAATACACTTGCAGATGATACAACCATACAGCCATATGAATGATTATTCTGGGTATAAAGTTTGATTGCTTCTTGAAATAATTGGCTGATCGCTTCCTTGATATTTGCTTGTTGTAAAGCGTGAATCGCAAAGCCGCCTTCATTTTCTTCATAGTGTATAACAGCTTCTCGAAACAAAGCTTCTTTAGAGCCAAAGGCTTTATAAATACGCGCTGAAGCAATACCTAAGACCTCGACTAAATCTGACATCGAAGTCCCTTCATAGCCATGTTGCCAGAAAAAATCACGCGCTTGAATCAGTGCTTTTTCCCTATCAAATTCTCTTGGTCTACCAGCCATAACGACGCTTCAATCCGATTTAGTGTTTTTTATTATCATTCGAAAAAATAAATTTCGCAAATAAATCAATAGGATTTGTTGGAGAGGCTGCCCTTTTTTAGATTCTTTTTTAAAAACTTGTTGTTTTTATTCAAAAGAAAGCCTATTGTTTGTCGATCGACAACTAATTGAGTTTAGCTATGCAAACCATCAAAGGTCCAAGTATTCATCTCGCACAATTCAGTGATGATATTTTCCCATTTAATAATTTAGAGAGCATTGCTGCATGGGTTTCGGACAAAGGCTTTAAAGCTGTACAACTACCAGCATGGGACAAACGTTTATTTGATGTTAATTTAGCAGCCACAAGCCAAGATTATTGCGATGAAATACAAGGGGTTTTACAAAATAATGGTTTAGAAATTAGTGAGTTGACAACGCATATTTTTGGTCAACTTATGGCTGTGCATCCAGCTTATGATGTTTTATGTGATGCTTTTGCACCTCCAAATTTACATGGAAATTCAGTAGCTAGAACTCAATGGGCTGAACAACAAATGTTGGCTTCTGTTCAAGCATCTGCCCGCTTAGATTTGCAAGATATGGGAACTTTTTCAGGTTCACTGGCATGGCCTTATATCTTTCCTTTTCCTCAACGCCCCGCTGGACTTATTGAAACTGCTTTTGATGAACTTGCACGTCGTTGGATGCCGATCCTCAATGCCTGTGATGAACATAATGTCAATCTGTGTTACGAAATTCATCCTGGCGAAGACTTACATGATGGCATTTCCTTTGAAATGTTCTTAGAACGGACACACTACCATCCACGTTGTCAGATTCTTTTTGACCCGAGTCATTTTATTCTGCAAAAACTGAATTATTTGGAATACATCGATATCTATAAAGATTTTATTCGGATGTTCCATGTTAAAGATGCGGAGTTTAACCCGACAGGTCGTCAAGGAATGTATGGGGGCTATCAAAATTGGGGAGATCGTGCAGGTCGATTCCGTTCTACTGGAGATGGTCAGGTTGATTTCAAAGCAATTTTCTCAAAATTGGCACATAACGACTATCAGGGCTGGGCAACTTTGGAATGGGAATGTTGTTTAAAAAATAAAGAAGATGGCGCAAGTGAAGGTGCTGAGTTTATTCAACAACATATTATTCATGTTACTGATAAAACCTTTGATGATTTTGCCGCAGCGCCTGTCAATCAATTACAAATAAATCAACTTTTGGGTATCTAAGGCAGCGATTGGAATTTACTATGACAACCATTACAACACATGAAAATTTAGTTGATCAATTTCAGCATCATTACATTCATATAGACAGTAAAAAACTTCATTATGTCTCTACAGGCCGTGGTCCTGTTGTATTACTTATCCCCGGTTGGCCACAAACATGGTACGCATGGCGAAATGTAATGAGCGTCTTGGCAGCCAACGGTTATCAGGTAATTGCTGTGGATCCACCAGGGACGGGATATTCTGTGCCGCTGAATGGAAGTTATGATACGGGGCGAATTGCGACAATTTTATCCAGCTTAATGTCAAAACTTGGACATGGTACTTATTCAGTGATTGGTCACGATATCGGGATGTGGGTTGCTTATGCACTTGCAGCTGATTTTCCCCAATCTGTTACTTCTCTGGCTGTGACTGAAGCCGTTATTCCCGGATTGGCAACACCACCGCCTATTTTTGTTTCAGCTGATGAAAATATTTTTCTATGGCATTTCATGTTTAATCAAGTGATGGACTTACCTGAAGCTTTGGTCAGTGGACGTGAAGAAACTTATCTTAATTATATTTTTGATAAGTGGTCGTGGCACAGAGATAAAGTCGCCGCTGAAACGTATATTGAGGCTTATAAAGTATCGGGACGTTTAACGGCTGGTTTTAATTACTATCGTTCAATCCCGGAAACCATTCGTCAAAATAAAATCCGCGCAACTAAAAATCTAGAAATGCCTGTATTGGCGATTGGTGCAGAACAGGCAACCAATGATGCACCTTATGAAACCATGAAAAAAGTTGCACCACATTTAACCAGTGCAATTGTCAAAGATTGTGGTCATTTTATTATGGAGGAACAACCCGAAGCGTTTTGTTCCCTGATTTTAGAATTTCTACAACAGGAGCAATAAGATGCCTTTAGATCATCAAATTACAGACTGGCTTAACACTAGACCTGCTGCAACAACTGCAAACACACTTTGTGAATTAAGAGCGCAGGTAAATCAGGACATCATACAACAGCAAGGTATTGAGCGAGATCCCAGCTATCAATCCAGTTTTTGGGTCACAACTTCTGATCAAGCTCAAATCCAAGTTCGGGTATATACGCCCTATGCTTTGGTGCAACTACAAAGCAACCCAGCTTTAGTATTTGCCCACGGTGGTGGATGGTGTTTGGGGAGTTTAGATGCATGGGATCGTTCATGCCGCTTACTGGCAGAATCAACACAGCATGTTATCTTTTCAGTGGATTATCGCCTAGCGCCTGAATTCAAATTTCCAGTACCACTGACAGATTTTTTTACAGCACTTCGTTATATTCAAGAACATGCTTTAAGTTTAGGGCTTGATCAAAATCGTATTGCTGTGGGTGGTGATAGTGCGGGAGCTAACCTTGCAGCGGCTGCATGCTTACTCGCTAAAGCGCATCCAGAAATCAAAATTAGTCAACAACTGCTGTTTTATCCAGCCTTAGATGCCACGATGCAGGGTAAATCCTATGAAACTTATGCGGATGGTTATGGCTTAACGACTGCAACAATGGCGTATTGTTGGGATCAATATTTAAATAGTGATTCTGACAAAACCAATGAGCTGGTGAGTCCTCTACTGGCACAATCATTACAAGGCTTACCTGAGGCAACAATTTTTGTCTGTGAATATGATCCACTGCGTCATGATGGCGAACAATATGCTGAAAGATTAAGAGATGCTGGTGTCTCGGTGAAATTTCATCTTCTAGCAGGAATGATTCATGGTGCAATCCATATGACTGCAATCACAGAGAAAGCCAACGCTATATACGATAAGATCGATTTATAGGTGCTTTTGATCATCGTGAAAAAAGGAAATCGCATGATTTCCTTTTTTTGTTGCCTTTAAGCGTATCTGAATGTTTTTAAAAACAGAACTGATATACGCATTAAAGATATTAACCTAATTCAGCCAATATTTTATCTAGCGTTGCATTCTGTTGCTGCCATTTGGGCTGTTTATCTTTGTCGACAATTAAAGCACGAACACCTTCAAGAATATCGCCATGTTCAAACCAGATATCCTGTAAATTTCGTTCCAACTGCATACATTGTTGTAATGACAATCCCCGTCCCAAGTATTGCAGTCTTAAACTGGTCTTTTTCGCCACCCAAGAACGTTGTTGCAAAGTGCTTAAGACTTTGCTTGCCCAGGCTTGATGCTGTTGGTCTTTTTCATTTTCAAGACTTTTTTCAATATCTTGCAAATTTTCAAAGCCAAAATGCTTACGAATGTTCTCAACCGATGCACTGAGTTCACTTTCTACAGGACGGGTAATAAATTTAGAAATTATCTGTTCAATATTGTCTTTGCTTAAATTGCTTGATTGGCTCAACGCATCAAGTAAGGCATGAAACTGTTGGCTAGGAACATGATAATCAATCAAATCTAAATATAAGGCATCACTGCTACTGATTTGGTCGCCAGTGGTTGCCAAATAGACCCCAATATCATCTAAACGTGACAAGAAATGCGTTGCTGCAACATCAGGAAAGAAACCAATCGCCGTTTCAGGCATGGCAAAACGTGATTTTTCACTGCTAACAATAATATGACAGGCCTGTGCCAGACCAAAACCGCCACCTAAGACATAGCCATCTAACAATACCACAACCGGTTTTTTAGACGCGCGAATGCTATTCAACATGTCATATTCAGCGATAAAATAGCCTTTATGGCCATCTGTACCATTTTGATAACAATCATAAAGATAACGAATATCACCGCCTGCACAAAATGCTTTTGGGCTATTAGATTTGATCAGTATCGCTTGAATGCCAGCATCATTTTGCCAAGTTTCTACTTGTGTGCGGATACCATTGATCATATCCAAAGTCAGTGCATTCAGGCTGGACACTCGATCTAAGGTAATCACACCCAGAGCTGCGTTCTGTTCGATAATTAAATGATTTTCAGTATTCATCCGATCTTCATCCTGTTATTGATTTTTAAAGTTGGCTTGGCGTTTATCAACAAAGGCTTGCATGCCTTCTTTTTGATCCAAAGTAGCAAAAATTGAATGAAAGGTTCGTCGTTCAAAACGTAAACCTTCCGCCAAACTCACTTCAAAGGCACGATTAATTGATTCTTTGATCATCATTGTCGCCACCAATGATTTTTCAGCAATTTTTTCAGCAGCACTTAAAGTCTGGGTTAAAAGCTCTTCAGGGCTAAACACACGGGCAACTAAACCACTCAGTTCTGCCTCAATTGCCCCCATTTGTCGAGCGGTTAAACACATTTCCATCGCTTTGGCTTTACCTATGGCAAGGGTTAAACGCTGTGTACCCCCAATGCCTGGAATCACGCCTAAAGTGACTTCAGGTAAGCCAAATTTGGCATTATCCGCACAGTAAATAAAATCACACATCAGTGCCAACTCACAACCACCACCCAAGGCATAACCACTGACAGCTGCGATTAAGGGTTTACGGCGTTGCGCAATTTGATCGGCAAGGTTAAAAAAATCATCAAAATAAATATTGGGAAAGTTCAATCCCGCCATTTCTTTAATATCAGCACCTGCTGCAAAGGCTTTTTCTGAACCAGTCAGCACCATACAGCCAATATCCTGATCCTTTTCTAAGTCATCTAAAGCTAAATTTACTTCTTGGATTAATTTTGAATTTAATGCGTTTAAAGCCTTTGGGCGATTGAGTGTAATTAAACCTACACCTTTATGTTTTTCCAGTAAAATCGTTTCAAATTGCATATTCATTTCCTTATCTGTTTTATCTCATCATCTGATACACAGCGATTAACTCTATTTATAAACTTCGCGCAATCACTAAACGCTGGATGTCACTGGTACCTTCATAGATTTGGCAAATACGTGCATCACGATAAATTCGTTCAATTGGAAAATCTTTTAAATAACCATAACCACCAAAGATTTGTAGTGCAGCAGAACAGACACGCTCTGCCATCTCTGAGGAAAATAATTTTGCCATTGAGGCTTCATTGAGACAGGGCTTGCCTGCTTCTTTCAATCGTGCGGCATGATGGACCAATTGACGAGCTGCTTCGATTTCTGTTGCCATACTGGCCAAACGAAAAGCGATTGCCTGATGTTCAAAAATCGGTTTTCCAAAAGTAATCCGTTCTTTGGCATATTTGCTGGCTTCTTCTAAGGCCGCACGTGCCAAACCCACCGCTTGCGCAGCAATACCAATACGACCGCCTTCCAGATTAGACAGTGCTATTTTAAGCCCTTCACCTTCTTGACCTAACATTAAGCTTTTGTGTACACGCACATCAGTTAATGCAATTTGGCAGGTATCTGAAGCATGCAATCCCAGTTTTTCTTCAGTCCGAATCACTTCATAGCCCGCAGTTCCCCGTGGCACAATAAAGGCACTGATGCCTTTTTTACCAGCACTTGGATCGGTCACTGCAAATACAATAATTACACCAGCATTATTTCCTGAAGTAATAAATTGTTTTGCGCCGTTAATAATCCAATCCTCACCATCTTTGACAGCTCGGGTTTTCAGTGCTGCTGCATCAGAGCCAGTATGCGGTTCGGTCAATGCGAAAGCACCAATCATTTCACCTTGTGCCAAAGGCAATAAATATTTTTGTTTTTGTTCTTCACTACCAAATTTAGCAATCGGAACACAACCGACTGAATTATGCACACTCATAATGGTAGAGGTTGCGCCATCGGCCGCCGCAATTTCTTCAAGTGCAAGGACATAGGCTAAGTTACCAGTATCTGAACCACCCCATTGCTCTGAAATCAGCATCCCCATAAAGCCCAATTGCCCCATTTGTGACAAGGTTTCTTTGGGGAAAATGCTGTGTTTATCCCATTCCGCAGCATTTGGTTTAATTTGTTCTTGGGCGAAGCTTTTCGCCATGTCCTGAATCAATAATTGTTCTTCAGTAAATTGCATTTCATATTCCTTAGCATCATTTAACATCCTACATTCGGCAAGTTTAGCTTGTCTAGGATGATCCTTACTGGCTTTATACACTTAATTGTTGTTTAGCAATTTCTTGATTTCGCAGTAAAAAGCGTTGAATCTTACCACTTGGGGTCTTGGGTAGTTCAGTGACAAATTCAACTTGTCTAGGATAAGCATGGGCAGACAGACGTTTTTTGACAAATTGCCCAAGTTGTTCAGCCAATTCCTCAGACGGTGTTTTATTTTCAGCCAAAATCACAAAAGCTTTAACGATTTCTGTTCGCTCTGGATCAGGTACTCCAACAACAGCAGCTTCAATCACTGCCTCATGTTCAAGTAATGCACTTTCTACATCAAAAGGTCCAATACGATATCCAGAGGTGGTAATCACATCATCACTACGTCCAACAAAGCTCATACTCCCATCTGCATGTAATTCAGCAGTATCACCGGTCAAATAATAATTTTTGATAAATGGTGATTTACGACTTTCTTTATAGCCACCAAACCACATCATCGGTGATCGACTGATATCTATCGCTAAAATTCCAGCGGTATCGGCAGGCAACTCATTGCCTTGATCATCTACCACAGCAACACGATAACCTGGGCTGGCAAAACCAGCAGCGCCTGCACGGACGTCATGGCTTAAACCATGATGGTTGCACACCACCATGCCCACCTCTGTCTGTCCATAATGATCAAAAATAGGCGCATCAAGCACTTGTTTAAACCAACGAAAAACTTCTGGATTTAAAGGTTCACCAGCACTGCTCACAACACGGAATTTACCCTTTAGTTGTGCCATTTGAGCGGGATCCGCGGCCATCATCATCCGATATGCCGTAGGTGCACCTGCCAAATTGGTAATTTTATAATCATCAATAATTTGACATAAACTGTCTATGCTAAAACCACCTTCATAAAACAAAGTGGCATGACCTAACAACAAGGGTCCAGTGATACCGTAATAAAGTCCATATGCCCAACCTGGATCAGCAATATTCCAAAATGCATCATCTGCACGTAAGCCGATCGCATCTTTCATATAGTTGCCAAAAGCAATTAAGGCTTTGAGAGGAACTTCCAACGGTTTTGCAGGCCCCGTGGTGCCTGAGGTAAACATCAGTAAAAATGGATCTTGAATGCTTTGCATGACCAGATCACATTGCTCAGCATATAGATTGAGTTCTTTCCAAAAATCTAAATCGCCTTGTTGTATAGCATGACCCTGTTGATCAGCGACAGTCATAATTTGTGGACACTGTGCAACTTCATCCAGTTTGCTACGATTGCCGATATCGGTCACAACCAATTTGCTTTTTGCCAGCTGAACTCGATGTTCAATCGCCTTTGGGCCAAATGCAGTAAATAGCGGTTGATAAACTGCACCAATTCGCCAAGCAGCGAGAATCACCACCAATAATTCGGGAGTTCTTGGTAATAAACCAGAGATACGATCACCGGCTTGAATACCCTGTGACTTTAAAAAATTGGCAAACTGACTCGACCATTTTTTCAGTTGAGCAAAGGTATATTGCTCTTTACGACCATCTTTAGCTTGCCAATATAGGGCAACTTTTTCGCGATCTGCTTCCGCATGTCGGTCACAGCATTCATAACAGGCATTCAGTTGATCGACTGAACCTGAGAGCATTTCTTTAACCGCACCATCTAAATTAAATGTTTTAGCAACATCCTGATAATTCAACATATTATATACTCCGGCCTGGATTTATTGTTATTCATGACACGAGTGAATCTATTGGTTTTTCACCACCCATGGGTGGTGAAATTGACTATGCTTCGATTGATGATTAAGTTTCTTTAGGCAAATATTGCTGAATAATGCTGGAAAAATCGAGTTGAGCATTACCTTGCATACACAGTTGCTGATAAAGCTGCTGTACCAAACCACCTAAAAGCAAAGGTTGTTTGACTTGGCCTGCGGCTTCAACAGCCAAACCCAAATCTTTAAGCATCAGTTGAGAGGCAAAGCCATCACTATAACCACGTCCAGCAGGTGCATTTGCAGAAATACCCGGCCATGGGTTACACACTTCCGAGCTCCAGCAACGACCACTTGAACTATTGATTACACCTGCTAATGCTTGTGCATCGATACCGAGTTTTGCCCCGAGCGCCATGCCTTCAGCCACTGCGGCCATTGAAATGCCTAAAATGAGATTATTGCAAATTTTAGCAATTTGTCCTGCACCCACTTCACCACAGTGCACGATGTTCTTACCCATTGGTGCAAGCACAGATTTTACTTGTTCAAAAGCTTTATCATCAGTTCCTACCATAAAGGTTAGCGTACCTGCTTGAGCCCCGATCGTGCCACCTGAAACAGGTGCATCACAAATTTGAATTCCTTGCTCTGCACCAATTGCAGCAATGTCTTTAATAGTTTGTGGATCAATGGTACTGCTGTCGATACATAAGCTGCCTTGTTTAAGCACAGCAAGTACCCCATTTTCACCCAAATACACCTCTTTAACATGCTTTGCGGCTGGCAGCATGGTAATTACCACATCTGCATTTTCT
Organism: Acinetobacter sp. GW821-FHT01C12; assembly: GCF_059422625.1. Classification (NCBI taxonomy): domain Bacteria; kingdom Pseudomonadati; phylum Pseudomonadota; class Gammaproteobacteria; order Moraxellales; family Moraxellaceae; genus Acinetobacter; species Acinetobacter sp. GW821-FHT01C12. The sequence goes on along the minus strand of NZ_JBWKXD010000001.1, from coordinate 339,624 downwards.
GCTGCTTTCTGTGGACTATTACAAGCAATTCCACCTGCTTCAGTGAAATGTGCGATTGCAACATCACTTAAATCAAAGCCATAAACCGTCAAACCTGCTTTGAGTAAATTATGGGCCATTTTACCGCCCATATTGCCTAAACCAATAAATGCAATATTCATCCTTGAACTCCTGTATTAACGCAAGCTGATGGTGGTATTCACTTCACCTTTTTCTTGTGTATCTTCGAACCAACGACTGGTAATGGTTTTGGTTTGAGTATAGAACTGTACTGCTTGTTTACCATAAGGCCCTAAGTCCCCTAATTTTGAACCTCTTGACCCTGTAAAGCTAAAGAATGGAACCGGCACAGGAATTGGAATATTGATACCAACTTGACCAATATCAATGGTGCTTTGGAAAGTACGCGCTGTTGCGCCACTTTGGGTAAATAAACCCACTCCATTCCCGAACGGATTGGCATTGACCAATTCAATGGCTTGTTCAAGCGTATCAACATGAATAATGGCTAAAACAGGGCCAAAAATTTCTTCTGTATAGATGCGCATATCGGTGCTGACTTGATTGAATATGGTTGCACCAACAAAATTGCCATTTTCGTAGCCTTGGACTTGTACGTCTCGACCATCGAGTAAGAGTTGCGCACCTTGTTCAATACCGCTATTAATTAAATCCATAACCCGAGCTTTAGCACGGGGTGAGATCACAGGACCAATATCTGTTTGCGGTTCATGCCCAGCATTGACTTTCAGTGTTTTGGCTTTTTCAACCAATTCATCCACCCAGTTTTTAGTTTCACCGACCATGACAGCAACTGACAATGCCATACAACGTTGTCCAGCCGCACCAAATGCAGCACCAACTAAAGCATTTAAGGTTTGTTCTTTGTTGGCATCTGGCATGACCACGACATGGTTTTTTGCACCCATCATCGATTGCACACGCTTACCATGCTGACCCGCTAAGTTATAGACATGCGTTCCTACTGCTGTCGAACCTACAAATGAAATGGCTTTAATGTCTGGATGCGTACATAGACGATCTACCACTTGCTTGCCACCATGTACCACATTGAGTACACCAGCAGGTACACCTGCTTGTAATGCCAATTCAACCAGCATCATGGTCGATAGTGGATCTTGCTCAGACGGTTTAAGTACGAAGGTATTGCCGCAAACAATCGCCATTGGAAACATCCACAAAGGGATCATGGCAGGAAAATTAAACGGGGTAATTCCAGCACATACACCCAATGGTTGTTGCAAGGTATAAGTATCTACACCACGAGCTACACCTTCAGTATATTCACCCATTTGCAAGGTGCCAATCGAGCAAGCATGTTCAACCACCTCTAAGCCACGTTGGATATCGCCTTCTGCATCAGCCAAGGTTTTACCTTGTTCTGCGGTCAAAACACGGGCGATATCTTTCATATTGTCACGAATCAAATCTTGCAGTTTCAGCATGATACGCATACGGGCTTGAATCGGTGTAAAACGCCAAGTTTTAAATGCTTCTTGTGCAGCAGCAATTGCAGCATCAACTTCGTCTAGAGTTGCCATTGGGACACGACCAAGTACCTCTTGGGTCGCTGGATTTAGAATGTCTTGCCATTCAGTAGTATTTGATTCGGTAAATTTTCCATTAATTAATAATTTAGCCGTCGTTGAATGAATATTTGACATTGTGTTCATAACCTCTCCATAGGCAATATTTTTTGTTGTTACATTCTTAGAAAATAGCCAAAAGCAGTATTTTCATCAGTGCTGTTTCAAATCAAACTAACAAAGAAAATATAGATGACCAATAGAAATTAACGCACAATGAATGTGCAAATATGCACAAGGATGTCATACACAATGAAAGTCGATTGGGATCACCTACAGTTTTTTTTAGTTTTAGCGCGTGCCAAGACGTTAACCAATGCAGCTCGTATTATTGGGGTCGAACACAGTACCGTATCTAGACGGATACAGGCGCTAGAATTAGCTTTAGGAACACCGTTGTTTAGACGCGAAGCCACAGGTTATGAACTAACTATGGAAGGCTTGGCGTTGGTGCCCCGTGTCGAGCAAATGGAGCAAGCTTTTTTGCAAATTGAAAAGCCCAACTTACCTTTACAAGGACATGTGCGAATTGGCACACCAGAGGGTTTTGGAACAGCATTTTTAGCCCAGCTATTGGCAGAACTGTCTAAACAATATCCTTTACTCACGATTGATCTTATCCCAGTTCCAAAAATGATTAAGCTGTCGCATCGTGAAGCCGATATTGTGATTTCCATCGATCGTCCTAAGTCAGGACCTTATATTATTACCCGTTTAACCGATTATTGTCTTAAAATTTATGGCAGTAAAAGCTATTTAGAAAGTACCCAAGCGATTAAAAAACTTGAAGATTTAAAAAACCATCAGTTTGTAAACTATATTGACGATTTAATTTACAGTCCTGAACTGTATTGTTTAGAACGTCTGCCATTACAGCTCAATGCGAATTTTAGAAGTAGCAGTATTTTGGCCCAACAAGTTGCTGTGAGTGCAGGTGCTGGATTGGCAATTTTGCCAAAGTTTTTGGCAGAAAATAAACCAGAACTTAAACAGGTGTTACAAGACGAAGTTCGTTTTATTCATACCTTTTGGATGCTAACTTTAGTCGATTTACAGCATGAACCGCGTATAAAATTGGTTTGGGATTTTTTAAGAACACAAGCTGATAAATATCAAAATTTATTGATGGATTAGTTATTATTTTGTTGTTAATGATATTCAGGAATTACCCATTTCATCAGCAGTATAAATTTAAGCCGTTGAATGATTTATCAAATATCATTTTGAAAAATAAAACCCAAGACGAATCTTGGGTATTTCACTTAAGTTATCAATAAAACACGTTTAACTTGCTAAGCCAACTGCTTTAGCACGTGCCTTATGTAATTTCTTATAACTGTCAATAAGTCTTAAATGACGATCAAGCCCTTCAAGCTGCATACTGGTTTCAGTCAAACCATAAAAACGCATATTGCCGTCTAGAGAACCAATAACTGCATCCATTCGTTCATCACCAAACATACGACGGAAATTCGCTTCATAGTCATCTAAATCCATGTCGTCATCTAGTTCAACTTCAAGCATCACATTCATACACTGATAGAACAAGCCGCGTTCTACAGTATTGGTATTGTATTGCAGGAATTGTTCAACTAAATCTTTGGCTTCTTCAAACTGTTGTAAAGCAAGATAAATCAACAGTTTTAACTCAAGGATGGTCAGTTGCCCCCACACAGTATTATCATCAAATTCAATCCCAATTAAAGTCACGATATCGGTGTAATCATCTACCTCAACGTCTTCAAGACGTTCAACTAAAGCTTCTAGTTGCTCATCATCTAAACGATGGATATTTAAGATATCTTCACGGAATAACAATGCTTTGTTGGTATTGTCCCAAATTAAGTCTTCAACCAAATAAATTTCAGAATAATCAGGCACAATAATACGGCAAGCTGTCGCCCCTAAGTGCTCATAGACTGCCATATAGACTTCTTTGCCCATTTCTTCAAGAATGTTTAGCATGGTCTTTACTTCTTCAGCATTGGCATTTTCACCCGCACTGCTAAAATCCCATTCAACAAAGTCATGGTCTGATTTTGCACTAAAGAAACGCCAAGACACCACACCACTTGAATCGATAAAATGTTCAACAAAATTATTCGGTTCAGTCACCGCATTACTGCTAAAGGTTGGTTTAGGTAAATCATTTAAACCTTCAAAACTACGACCTTGTAACAACTCAGTTAAGCTACGCTCTAAAGCAACTTCAAGCTTAGGATGCGCACCAAACGATGCAAATACGCCGCCTGTACGTGGATTCATCAACGTGACACACATCACTGGAAATTCACCACCCAACGATGCATCTTTAACCAAGACTGGAAAGCCCTGTTCTTCTAGGCCTTTAATGCCCTCAACAATACGCGGGTACTTTGCTAAAACGTCTTCAGGTACATCTGGAAGTGCAATTTCTCCCTCTAAAATTTCACGTTTAACCGCACGTTCAAAAATTTCAGATAAACACTGTACTTGAGCTTCGGCTAAGGTATTTCCTGCACTCATACCATTGCTTAGATATAAGTTTTCAATCAAATTTGATGGAAAATATACAACTTCTTGATCTGATTGACGTACAAACGGTAATGAACAAATCCCACGCTCAGTATTACCTGAGTTGGTGTCATACAAATGTGTACCTAACAATTCATTGTCTGGGTTATATACCTCTAATGTATATTCATCCAATATTTCTTTAGGTAGCGCTCCATTTGGTCCTGGTTTAAACCATTTTTCATCTGGATAATGTACAAACTCAGCATTGGCAATGTCTTGACCCCAAAACTGGTCGTTGTAGAAGAAGTTACAATTTAAACGTTCAATGAACTCGCCTAATGCCGAAGCCAAAGCACTTTCTTTGGTTGAACCTTTACCATTGGTAAAACACATTGGAGATTGCGCATCACGAATATGTAATGACCATACATTTGCAACAATATTTCGCCATGAGGCAATTTCTATTTTCATTCCCAAACCTGCCAGAATCTCTGACATATTGGCAATAGTTTCCTCTAAAGGCAGATCTTTACCTTCAATATAAGTTGAGCTTTCTTGTGCTAAGTTTGGCATGAGCAATGCTTGTGCATCGGCATCAATACTTTCAACTTCTTCAATAACAAATTCAGGACCTGTTTGGATGACTTTTTTAACAGTACAACGGTCGATCGAACGCAAAATACCTTGACGATCTTTATCCGAAATATCCGCAGGCAGTTCAACCTGAATTTTAAAAATTTGTTTATAGCGGTTTTCAGGATCGACAATATTGTTTTGCGATAAACGAATATTATCTGTCGGGATGTCACGAGCTGCACAATACACTTTGACAAAGTAAGCAGCACACAAAGCAGATGATGCAAGAAAATAATCAAAAGGACCCGGCGCAGAGCCATCACCTTTATAGCGAATGGGTTGATCAGCAATTACTGTAAAGTCATCGAACTTGGCTTCTTGTCGAAGATTGTCGAGGTAATTGACTTTGATTTCCATGTGGGCACCTAAATATTCTTATGTGTTGGCATGGACACATAAAATTTAAATATTGAAAAATAAGCCGAATCACGGAGAAGAAATTGACTTAAAACGAACCAACCTCAACTGAGGTCAGTAATAATGGACGCTATTATAGAATTATTTTACACAATTGATAACTTTAGAATGGAAAGTTTGAAAATACTTTAAACAAAAGCCATTTCTAGAAATGGCTTTGTTGATTAAAAATTTTTACAGCCGCGCTTAAAGCACTGGAATGATCGAAGGAAGCATGTCATGAATGGTCTTACCATTACAGGTATCGCCAATCGCAGACATTTTCCATGCACCATTGTGGCGATAGACTTTAGCGATAATCAAGGCAGTATAATTGCCTTTGGCAGAAAGGTTATATTTTGCGATTTCAGTATTGGTATTTGAGTCGACTAAACGACAAAATGCATTTTCAACTTTTTCAAAAGTTTGACCACGGAAACTACTAATTGTAAAAACCAGTGCTTTGACTTGTGGTGGAATTTTGGTTAGATCAACATGGATCACTTCATCATCGCCATCACCAGCACCTGTACGATTATCCCCTGAATGCCAAATACTGCCATCCTTACTTTTTAATTGACCGAACCATACTGCATCAAGCGGTTGATTGTTTTCATCAAAAATAATGACAGACGCATCAAGGTCGATTGAATCACCACCACCGCCACCAAAAAGACCACCTAAAAATCCGCCACTCTTCGCCACATCCCAGCCTGCACCAAGATAAATTTTGGTCAAAGATGAACCATCACCTTTTTCTAAAGAGATTTTTTGACCTTTTACTAAACTAATACTCATGTGTTTCCCTCATAGATTTAATTGTTTCTATTTAAATTTAAAGCTGAAGATAACCATGTGAGGTAACTCTTGCGATTTCGGGAACAAATAATGACTTTGCCATTGCCCCTAAACTTAAGCACCATACCTTCACCACTGGTAAAACTATTTAAAAGATTTCCAACAATTCCGCGGTTTTGTGAACTTGGCATCCCAATGTTGTAACTTAAAGACGAATCCCATGCCACAACATGACCATTATCAATGGTGGTTTCTCCATTCTGAGTGCTTACATCAACTTCCATTAAGGTGCCACAACCAGAAATACACAGTTGCCCTTGCCCAGATGATTCCATCACCACAAAACCACCCGTATCACCAAAGAATCCACCACCTAAATTTGCTTGAATCTTGGCTTTGACATTGACATGTTCTGTTGCGGCAACAAAAGCCCCATCAGATAAAGTGTATTGCTGAGGCCCAATGTTAAGAATTTGCATATCTCCATCTATGTTTGGAGAAAGTAGACACTGTCCATGACCAAATGATGCTTTGATTTCTTGCTGAAACAGCGATTCACCTGTGGTAAATCTACGCATAAATGATTGAAATAAGCCGCCTCGTAAATTCCCTGCTAATTCTAAATTTTGTTCAATCATGACCATTGCATCAGATTCACAAAATATTTTTTCTCCCTGTACCAAATCGACCAATAGAAATGGTTCTGGGCTGCCTACAAGTTCAAATTTAGCCATCGATTGTCCTCACTTTATCGAATAATATTTTTATTTTTCGCTTCTTTTAGCCACAGTGGAAATTCCTGAAGCAGCGCATCATACAGTTGTGCTTCAGGCATGCTTTGAATATTGCTCATTTCAAAAAAATTGCAATTATCTACCACTCGCCCATCCATCGTATCGAGTTGTTCCAACACACCGTAGTTACGACCACCGATACCCACGAACTGCCAAAAAATAGGAAAACTGGATGCATTTTTAAGAATATTTTTAATCTTTTTACTTTCACTGACCCCACCATCTGAAACAAATACCACATAAACGGGTAAGTGAGATGGGTTTTCTTGGGTAAAATATTGAATCACAGCGTCAAGTACAGCTGGTTCATTATTATAACGTGCACCCGCTTTCCACTTTGGATGACCGCCTTGATCTGTATTGACAAAACTTTCTAAGTTGTTCAAGGTTACATCGCTTAAACGCAATGATTTTTCTGCAAATGCCCAACACTCAAAACTACCATCATCATCAAAATTGACTGCCAAGGGCATAATTCGGTCGAGTACTTTTTGCACATCACCTTTTATATACTGTTGGTGCATTGAACCTGAATAATCGAGCACTAAAGCTACGCGAGCTTTTACATCGAGTAAATTATTTTTTTCTAAACTGATCAAAGACTTTTTAGTAATGTCTACCAAATGTGGTGCTGCATTTTGGATTTTATCCAATACCACTTTCTTTTTCAGATCAATCGTAGATGCGCTATTGCTTATCGATGGGTTTACTGTTGATGGAGCTGCTGCTGCACTTTCTTCAACCTCTCCCCCAAAGTGCTCAACCAAAGCCTTTAAGCCACCATTAAAACCTTGACCAATGGCAGCAATACGCCAAGCATCACTTTTAAAGTAAATCTCAGTCAGCATCACAGCTTTTTCTTGGCTAAAATTAGAACCATTTAAAACATAACTGGCAACAATCTGACCCTGTTGATTAGCTAACTCAACCTGAATCGATTGTATATTTTGGATTTGAGACTGTTGATTGGCTAAGGTTGCACAAATAACAAAACGTGACGTTCGCGCTGTATCTATCTTGTTTAAATCAAAGGTAAAATTATGTATGTTGCCTTGAAGCTGATATTGAACTTCGCCTTTCGGAGTCTGTGGCTGATTATAGAAAGTCATATAATCATCATGGAAAAGTTTATCGTTTGGCGCAATACCAAAACTAGAAATATCGATTTCAAAAGGTGCTTGAACTTGTACACGTACTTTAAACTGTGTCTCTGTCTGCAACAATTGGTGAAGTGCCAGTTTTTGGCCAGTAATGAATTGCATTGTTGTTCTCTATTTAGTACTTGAAAATAATTTTTACTGTGTTCATAAATGAACCGATTTAAACCGAATCACTTTCAAGTACTAAAAGATAAATCTTTTAGTACTGATTTTAAAAATTAAACTGCAACACCATAACTTGCAGCCAAAGCGCCTAAGCCACCGTTAAAACCTTGACCAACTGCTTTGAATTTCCACTCACCGCTATGACGGTATAATTCACCAAAGATCATCGCAACTTCTGTACTACCGTCTTCAGATAAGTCAAAACGAGCAAGTTCTTCTGCATTGCTATCTTTATTGATTACACGGATATAGGCTTTGTCGACCATACCGAAGTTTTGACCATTTTGTTGGCCTTCATGAATGGTTACAGCAAATACAATTTTAGCCACATCTGCTGGAACTTTAGATAAATCAACTGAAATTGTTTCGTCATCACCATCACCGTCACCTGTACGGTTATCGCCGTTATGGTTGACAGAACCACAAGGAGAAGTTTTTTGGTTAAAGAAGATGAAGTCGCCATCTAAACGAACTTTGCCATTTTCACCAGTCAGAAAAGCAACAGCATCCAAGTCAAATGCTTTACCATCTGTCACACGAGGATTCCAGCCTAAACCCAAGTCTACTTTATTCATTGTAGGCGCTGTTTTAGACAGGTTGATGTTACCGCCTTTTGATAAATTAATAGCCATTTTTAGTTTCCTTTGTCAGTTGTTGTTTCAAGAGATTGTTTTTTACTATAAGAAATTGATGAGATCACTGCCCAAACAATAAACGCGACACCAATCAGACCTGTTACGACTTCAGGTACATGTAAGCCTGTACCACTTGCAAGCATGATAAATGCAAGTGCACCAATCGCATAATGCGCGCCATGTTCTAAATAAACATAAGCATCAAGCGTACCTTTTTCTACAAGGTAAACCGTCATCGAACGCACGAAGATTGCACCGATTGCCAAGCCCAGCATAATAATTACCACATCACTGGTAATTGCAAAAGCACCGATTACGCCATCGAAACTAAAAGACGCATCAAGTACTTCAAGATACAAGAAGCCACCAATACCGCCTTTGATAATTGTTCCTGTGACTGGTGCACCATTATTTGAACTGGTTTGTTCAGTCGCTGGTTCTTGCTCATCATCATGTGAACCGCCTTCAAGCAAGTGTCCGATCACCTGAACACCGACATAAACCACAATTCCCCAGATCCCTGCCATAGTTACAACAAGGCGAGAAGATTCAGGTACAAAATTAGCCATAACCAATAATGCACATAATGAAATAAACACTGAAATCGCTTGAATATTGCCTAGATCAGCGAGTTTTGATTCCAACCAATGGAACCAATGCTCATCTTTTTCATCATCAAATAAGAAGTTAAGGAACACCAAAAGTAAGAACATACCACCGAATGCTGCAATTTCAGCATGGTGTGCCATGAGTTTTTCAGAGTAGGTTTTCGGATCGTTCAGCGCAAGTTTCGCGACTTCTATCATCCCCATGTCTGCAGTGACGCCAACAATGAGTAATGGAAAGATTAAACGCATACCAAATACAGCGATAACAATACCGACTGTTAAAAATAAGGTTCGCCAGAAATGATTCCAGTGCTTAAGTACTGAAGCATTTACCACAGCATTATCAAATGATAAAGAAACTTCCATTACTGCAAGAATTGCAGTAATTGCCAATGCCTTGAACATGGTCATTAAGCCGGCTTGGGGCCCATGTGTAAAACCCCAATACGCTGAAATTGCTAAACAAATGATGGTAAAAAGAATCGAAAAGCGAAAATGTTTCATCCATTGAACTCTTATATTAGATGCTTATACCGAACTGTTGGCACATTGCGCTTAAACCGCCAGCATAACCCTGTCCTACAGCTCGAAACTTCCACTCACCGTTGTGGCGATATAATTCACCAAAAATCATGGCAGTTTCTGTTGAATAATCTTCATTCAAATCGAAACGAACAATTTCAGTATTGCTTTGATCATTTACCACACGAATAAACGCATTTTGAACTTGACCAAAATTTTGACCGCGACTTTCGCCTTCATGAATAGTAACTGTAATCGCAATCTTTTGAACATCTGCAGGTACTTTTGCCAGATTAATACGAACCGCTTCATCATCACCATCACCCGCACCTGTACGGTTATCGCCTGTATGTTCAACAGAACCTTCAGGTGAACGGGTTTGGTTATAGAAAATGAAATCATGTTCACCACGGACTTTACCGCTTTCACTTAATAAAAATGCCGAAGCATCTAAGTCAAAATCTGTTCCGTCAGTTGCACGCGCATCCCAACCTAAGCCGACCAAAACTTGGTTTAAACTTGGGTCAGTTTTGCTTAAAGATAAGTTGCCACCTTTGTTTAATGAAATTGCCATTTATATTTTCCTCTACTTTATTGCAGTGTGCATTGGTTGTTTAAATATATGCAGTCAATTAATTTTTAGAACCATGTGTCCATCGGAAACCGAAACCATAATGTTCATCTAAATATTTTTGATCTTTAAAATAACGAACTTCTCGGTTGGCTTGTATAGTGCCATTGTTATTCTTTAATTCTACAATAGAACATGTTGTCAATTGATTACCATCCGTCAAATGAACTTCAATTTCAGGTTGATCTGGGATCTTAATGGTAACCACGCCATCCGTTGCTGCCCATTGCGCAGCACCTTGATAAATATAAGCATAAATCACAATACGCTCAATTTGATCCCACTGATTACCATTAATGTGCAGATTTTCACCCTGTACAGATGAACCAGTACGATCATCGCCATCAAGCTGAATAAATGGTTTGATCTCAAAACGACCAAAACGATTGCCCAGCGGTTGCACTAAATCAATTTCACCATTTTTAAGTTGTACCATCGCACCAAGATCCAGATCTATTGCACTTGAACCCGATAGTTTCTGAAAAAATGATTGGGATTTGGGCTGGCTTTTATTCCAGTTTAAATTGACTGAAATTTTCCCAAAACCATTGCCTTTTTTGCTTAAATTGATGGATGAATTGTTTTTATCTAGTCTGATTTTAGACAAATTAATATTTGAATTTGAATTTGAATTTGAATTTGAATTTGTAGGTGTAGGTGTAGGTGTAGGTGTAGGTGTAGGTGTAGGTGTAGTGTTTTTCACTTCATCGGCAATCACAACACCAAAGTTTTCTGCCAATGGCTTTAATCCACCATTAAATCCTTGGCCAACAAAGCGAAACTTCCATTGGCTGTTATGTAAATAAATCTCTGCAAGGATTAAGGCTTTTTCAGTTCTATTCCGAGTGTCCAAATGTGCAGTCGCAATACGCTGTTGTGCTGCATAAAGCTCAATATCAATCGGAACAATATTTCCAATGGTGTTTGGTTCATTGATCGTGACACAAATGGCGATTTTTTGAATTTGTGCATCTAAAAGTGCAGTATTGATTTTTAATTTGGTGAGATTTGGATTCTTCGATGACGATTCTAGCAAAACCACACTTTGATTGGATGTTTGACGTTGTCCATAAAAAATCATGTCCTGATCACCACGCACTTTAAGCGTGCCTTGGGCCAGTAAATACGCAGTAACATCTAATTCAATCTCAGAAGAAAAACCTGTTTTGATACAAATTTCAATATCCTGAGCAGGTATTTGAATATTTCCACCAGCAACCAGCTGCATAAACCCTCCACTTTATAGATATATTATCGCTTTTTGATAAAATGAGTTTAAAATCATATGTTATTCAAATGAAGTTTTTTAAATTAACTTTCTTTATAAAAAACAAATAAAAATAGATGTGTTATGTTTTACCATAAAAATGACTAATCTCAAGTGTTTCAGTGTTTTTTTTCTTGGGGTTTGATTACTTTTACAAAATATTAAAATTAAATATTGTATCACTACGGGGAATTGTTATATTTTCCAGCGCATCAGATTAATCGCTTTAAAAACTTCGTTATTCTTTATAAAAATTTGAGATTAAATTACCCGTGCTACAGCAATATAAAATTTGGATCGCCGAGTGTTATTCCTGTCAAAATGATATGATTCAATTACTGAAAAGTTCTAATATATCAAAACAACTGACTATATTTTGTTCTCATAGCCGTAATCGCCCCGAACTTGCCTTAAGTGCTGATGTTTATCTTCAGCAACCTGCTATTTCAAAGAGCGCTGAATGGTTATTAGAACAATGTATTGAACACAATATTCAACTGCTCTTCTGTGGAAAGCACAGCCAACATATTGAGCCGTTTAGAGCCCAATTTGAACAACATGCTATTCAGTTGATTACTGGTACACTCAGCTCAGAACAGCATGAGTTGATGAACAATAAATACCAGTTTACCTTACATTGCGAAGCGCAAAATTTATCTGTCATTCCAGCGTTATTAGCAAATTCCACAGAAACGCTGAAAAGATCTATTGAAACATTGCAGCTACAACATAGTGAGATCTGCGCTAAGCCTGTTTATGGGGTTTATGGTGCAGGTTTTGTCCGCTTACAGAATCATGTGTCGTACTTTAAAAACTTTAGCTCACCAACCAAATGTAATACTCAGCAATTTATAGAGGCATATAATCAACAGGAAGAGCCTGTTGAATATCTGATTATGCCTTATTTGGCTGGGCAAGAATGTTCAGTTGATATTGCTTGTAGTCAAGGAAAGATCATTGCTCAAGTAACCAGAATCAAACATGTTTATTTTCAAGAATGTTTTTTGCAACATCCTTGTCATCAAATTTGTATAGATTTAGTCGATTATTTTCAATGTGATGGACTAATTAACATCCAATTTAAACAAGATGAAAGCTTGCAATGGCATATTCTTGAGATTAATCCACGCCCTGCTGGTGGTTTTGCTTATACACAACATACGGGAGTCAATTTAATTGCCGAACTGATTGCTGAAAAATTAAATTTGAACTTAGTTCGAGCACCGCAACAATCGCCTGTTAAAGCTTTACCGATTGCCCATAGTATAAAATTGGATTTGTAATATAGATGAAGCATATAGATTTAAGTCGTGGGCGAATCACTGTTCAAGTTAACCAACAACATAGCCACTGGGCTTTAGATGATTTATTAGATTTTGCAGAAAGAATTAATCCTAAAAGAGCATTTTTATTTGTTTCCAAAGTATTGGGGAAACATATTCCTGTTGCACCCTCTGTCATGCAGCGTAGCTATAGCGATTTAGCCAGTTTAGTGCCTACAGATTTAGCTGGGCCAATTTGTGTCATTGGTATGGCTGAAACAGCCGTCGGTTTAGGTGCTGGGGTTTATCGTGAATTAAAAAAACAACATGGCAAAAATGCGATTTTCTTAACCACAACACGACACCCTGTATCGACTTTACCGACATTGGGGCTTTTTCTAGAAGAACATAGTCATGCACAAGATCAGTTTATTCTAAGCAGCCACGATCCAGTTAAACATCAGCAAGTGGTTGATTCAAAGACCTTGATTTTAGTTGATGATGAAATTTCAACAGGAAAAACCTTTAAAAATCTGATCAATAGTTTAACCAATTCCGGTTTGCAGCAAGTTGAACGCGTAATATTGGTCACGTTGGTGAACTGGGCTGAGCACAGTCTTGCAACGGATGAGCTTGATATCCCTGTGGAAGTGGTTTCATTATTGCAAGGAAATTGGCAGTGGCAAGCGAATCAACACAATATTCAGGTTAATATGCCCAATGTCAGCTCCACTGAGCAACAGGCACAGAAAATTATTGCACCAAATAATTGGGGGCGTGAGCCAGGTTATTTAGAATGTAAGCCATGGGAACATATTCACATCAATCATCCAGGCGAAAAAATACTTGTACTTGGTTCAGGTGAGTTTAGTTGGATCCCTTTTCTTATTGCAGAACAGTTGGAACAACAAGGTGCTGAAACATATTTTAGTTCAACAACCCGTTCACCAATCATGCAAGGACATGCAATAAAAAGTATTTGCCAGTTTCATGATAACTATGGGCTCAATATTCAAAACTTTGCTTATAACGTAAAACATCAAGAATTTGATCGGGTGCTTTTGGTGATTGAAACACATCAAGATAGTGTAGACCCAAGCTTGTTTGAACAAATTAAAAATTTGGAAGTGATCAGTTATGAACCCTAAACCTTTGGTCTTTGTCGACTTGGATGACACTTTATTTCAAACTTATCGAAAACAACAACCGACACCACAACATCAAATGGTGACTACAGATGTTTCTGGACAACCGCTTTCATATATGAGCCCAAAACAGCAGTCTTTTTTGAATTGGTTGCTTGAATCTGCTGAAGTTGTGCCTGTGACTGCTCGTTCAGTTGAAGGCTTTAAACGTGTACAAATCCCCTTTCAATATGGTGCGATTTGTTCCCACGGTGGCACGATTCTAGATCAGAATTTAGCCGTGGATACAGACTGGTTTGATCTTCAAAAACAACATGAAATTCAACTCAATGGCATACTGACTGACTTGCCAGATGCTTTGCATGACTATGCCAAAGATTTGGGTGAAGTCAGAACTTGGACCTTGGTTGAAAATGAACTGAGTATTTATTCTGTCGCAAAACAAAAACAAGCTGGTGCGTTATTTTTAGATCAGCTTGTTGAAAAATTACCTAAAACGCTACTAGAACAATGCTATATCCATATCAATGGCAATAATCTGGCGATTATTCCACATCATGTCAGCAAACAAAGCGCGGTTGAGTTTTATATTCAAAAACATGATCCGCAACGGGAACGTATTATTTTAGGTTGGGGCGATAGTCTATCAGATGCTGGATTCCTCAGCTGTTGTGATTGGTTTGGAATGCCGAAAAGCAGTCAGTTGGATAAGTTTCTCAATACGCAATTAAGCCATGATTTTGACACTAAAGGATATTTAGGTCATGTCTAATGCATTGATTACACCACTCAATCCAATCTTGAGTAAACTTGGCTTTCACGGTTCATATCGTCCCGAAGATGTCACTTTTTTGATGCAGATTGATGATATTCAACCCACTGCTGTTGAAGAAAAAGAATATCTGATCCAGTCAGGAAAAATGCACTATTCACAAATGATCGGTGCTGAACATCCGCCAACGGATGAACAGATGCAACATTATCAGCATGCCTTTGAACAAGGTGCACAGCGCCTTGCCGAAGAAGTTCAGAAAATTGGCAACAGTTTGATGCAACGTTTTCCCAAACAAGAGATTGTTTTGGTGAGCTTGGTTCGTGCTGGTGTTCCTTTAGGTGTTCTACTCAAGCATTACCTTGAAAAGCATCAGTCTTGCTATCACTATGGTATTAGTATTATTCGTGATCGTGGTGTTGATTTTGCTGCACTGCAAGCGATTATTGAACAACATGGTGCTCAGAATATCGTTTTTGTAGATGGCTGGACAGGTAAAGGCGCAATATGCAAAGAACTCACAAAAAATCTACAAGACATTCCTGAGCTCTTTGATGAAAATTGGCAGATCCCGCGTTTAGTTACCCTGTCTGATTTGGGTGGTTATTCTTGGTTAAGTGCCAGTACAGATGATTGGTTGATTCCATTTGGGATATTGGGTTCAGTGATCTCTGGACTGACTTCTCGGACGATTTTAAAAGAAAGCATAGAACAGCAAGATGCCCGAAACAATTGCTACCAGACACAAAAATGGCATAGTTGTTTGATCTACGATCAGTTAAAACCTTATGACCTTTCTGTTAATTTTATTGAGAAAATACGACTGTTGATTGAACAAAACCCAACTGATAAACAGGTGAACTGGAACAATCAAATTCGTTTAGTACAACAGCAGCAATGTGCAGAAACGATTGACTGGATTGCAGCACAATATGCGATTCAAAATATTAACCATATAAAACCCAGTATTGCTGAAGCAACACGTGCAGTTTTAAGACGCATACCTGAGCGAATCTTATTAAAAGACGAATCTAATCCTCATGTACAATTATTATTGCACTTTGCACGTGAGCGAAATATTCCAGTCGATATTCTGGGAACAAAATTAGGTCCTTATCACGCAGCAACATTGATAAAAAAAGTAGAGAAGAACAAATGAAGCCACTTTTACACGCCATTGAGCTTGGCGCGACCATGTATATTCCTGCAACACATGAACAATTGTGGGAAGTTACCCAAGGAATTAAATTTCCGCAGATTAAATCAATTGCGGTATGCCTTGAAGATGCTGTACTCGAATCAGATGTTCAAACGGCAATGGTTAATTTAAAACATTTATTGCAAAGAAGACTGGATGAACCCAGTTTAAAAGCCCCTACCATTTTTATCCGTCCTAGAAATATGGAAATGGCGAAGCACATTGTCGACTGGGATCTAAATCAAACATTTAATGGCATGATTTTGCCCAAGTTTAATGTATTTAATCTCAAAAATTGGATGAATGTATTACCTGCCAATTTGCAATATATGCCGACGCTTGAAACCAAAGAAATCTTTGATGTGGCACACAATATTGAACTTTACCAAGCCCTTAAATATGACTTTCATAAAACACTATGTTTAAGAATTGGTGGCAATGACCTCTTGTCCTGTTTAAATTTGCGTAGACCCAAAAACACCACGATTTATCAGACGCCTGTGGGCATTTTGATTTCACAATTGGCGGGATTATTTATTCCCAACGGTTTTCAGTTGAGTTCACCTGTGTGTGAACATTTTGAAAATACACAGCTATTGATGCAAGAGCTGGAACAAGACATGAATAATGGAATTTATACCAAAACGGCAATTCATCCTGCTCAAATTGGTCATATTCATCATGCCTTACAAGTTCAACCTGAAGAGTTCCATGAGGCTCAGTTAATCTTAGCCCACGATGCTAAAAGTGTATTTAAATGTCATGGTTCAATGATCGAACCTGCAACCCATAAAAATTGGGCTGAAATGATTTTACTCAGATATAAAACTTTTGGTTTGGTCAAATCATCGTGTTCAACACATGACAAAATATTGGTGGTATAAGCCTTGATTAGAGGTTGAAGCAGCAAATTATGCTTCAACCATTTGTACTACAGCTAAACGACCACCATCTTGTTTAGAAAATAAAATTTGAACACCATCTTTTAATTCAATTTTACCGCCAATCGGGATCTGCGTTTTATTGGCAACATCGGTAAGATCAGGCATATCTTCATTAACCAACCACCATACATCATTATGTAAGACGAAATAGCCTTTTCGCTTGGTCTGTTCTGCGGTCAAGCGTTCATTCGGTGCAATCATATTATTGGTATGCCATGCGTAAATAGATTGGCCTGTCCACACCATTAAACGATGATTATCAGGTCTAAAATTACCTTGCTGCCGTGCTGAGTATAAATTGAGAATGGGTAATTTTCCTTTAAACGGCGTATGGCAAAATGGACATTCAGGTTTAGTGGAATTATCAAACACATACCACTTTTGACCACAACGGTGATTATGACACGGCTGAATCAAATCCACTGTTTTAACCAAAGCTGTTTCCCAGTCGTTGGCTGAGGGGCGCTTGGCAGGATCATGTAAACCTTCGACAAAGCTTTTGATAAAGAGCTCAGACAAATACGGTCCAGTCACTGTAAAAGGTACTTTTGCAGGATCCCCCCATGGTTGCTGACTGACTTTAAGTTGAGTCGGTTTCACCTGATTACTATGATCTGTTGGGTGTTCAATAAACAGCGCTTTTTCACCCATTCCCAGCGTTTCATCCTTTTGCGGATCATTCATATCATGAATTTTTCCACCACGTAACGGATGTCGATAGAGCAAATACATATAAATCAATACCGCCAAAGCATGTTTATCTGTCGCAATACTGGGTAAATAACGATCAGGATTGTCTTTGGATAAATGACTGGTGCGTACCACTTCTGGCGCAATAAAATCAGGAGTACCGACAACGTCAGGTGGGTATTTTCCAGGTACCACCAAACCATCAACGTCAATAACACTAGCACTGCCAGAAACAGGATCGACCAAAATATTTTTATAAGATAAATCTGAATGGGCCAAACCAGCAGCATGCATACGGCGTACTGCGCGGGAAATTAGAATTCCTATTTTAAGGTAATTTAGCCAAGTGCCTTTTTCTTTGTCGTCGAGAAATCTGTTTTGGTTATTTGCACTTGCAAACCATTTCCCTTCTTTTTCTTTGCCTTTGATTTGCAGAAAATCATTATTTTTTGAACCATATTCAAAGAAAAATTGTTTTCTATAGGTTGGGGCGGTAATCCCAAGCAAATTATTATATTCAACTAAACCGTCGGGCCAACAGAAAATATTTTTCCAATAGTCCCCACCAATCCCATTAAAGATACTTTGCCATTTATTGCCTACAATTTCTTTTAAACGATCTTTTTGCTGCTCAAAGGTGGCTTTAGAGTCATAAAACTTATTCTTTTCTTTACTGAAAAAGCACACCACATAGCTACGATCAGGTGAAAAATATACATCTTTCATTGCACCTGAACCGATAATTTCATCTACAAATTCAATTTCACGTCCATCAACGGTGGTACATTTAATAATTTTTGCTGACATACTTGCCACCTTACACTATATTCTTCAAATACTTAGATATTATTTATACAGATATTGTTGAATGCTTATTCCATAATACGGCCATGGTACGATCATCATGATGCCCAGCTGTAAAGAAATGCATCCATTCCAACAATGCTATATCAGCTGCTTCATTCTGTAGCAACGGATCCAGTTCACGGTATAAACTTTGCCATTTGTCAAAATTGGATAAGCCAGAATCTGTTTCAAATTTTGGATCTGAAATACCATCTGTCATCAACATAATCGCATGGGTATCTTTAAAGCAGCCTATTTTTAAACGGTTTGGAAATTCTGTTGCAATACTCAGATCTAGAAACTTGGTCTGTCCTGCATATTCACCACCATCTGGAACATTCATCAGACGCACATTGTCCTCGCTATATACTGCGATTGCACCGTCTCCCACTGAAAATGCACTGATAAAGGTTTTGTCAGCTAATTTACATACGACCGCAACCAGCAATGTGGTTGAAAAATCTTTAGTATTTGCCCCAATCTGTTCTGCTTGTAATTTGATTTGGTTAATAATTGATTTATAAATTTCATAATATACATGATGAAACTGCTCATTTAACTTCTTGGCAACTGCAACAGTTTCAGCATCCTGACTGCCCACTTGCCATTTTTCTAAGTCAGCAATCAGGCTTTCAACCGTGTGTGGATTTAAATAGTTTTTAAACTCATTTTCAACAATCTCTACCGCAATTCGAGACCCTTCTCTGGAGTATTGCGCACTGCCCGCACCATCTGCCACAGTCAAGACCGACCAAGATGTATTGTCAATTAAGGTAATCGAAAAATCGTCATCTCTAAATAAGCCTGCATGTTCATGTGAACGGCCACGACGACTTGCAGCGATAATTTTATAGTCCACGGCATCAATCAAGGCTTGATCCAAATGTGGCTTGCTAAATTTTTGCCCAGACTCAGGTTCAATGACTTTCCATAAACTACGTGGGTCTGCAATGATATTCAACCGACACTGGGCGGAGCGTGTTTCTCCATCAGCGATAAACTGAAAAGAAAATTCGATTGAATCTGCTTGTAGTGGTTCACCATGAATACGCTGTGTGGCTTCATCGAAATAAAAACTTGTATCTGGAAATTTAAAGCTTTCAGATTTGAATGTTAATTGATTGACATCATGTTGTGAAATCACTGAAATTTGAGATTGATAGTGTTGTCCTACTCGGGCATTTTCAACCTGAAATTTAATGTCTTCATATTTACTTCGTCTAAACACAGATTCGATCTCTAATCTATTCTTCTCAGTTTCAGAAGATATTATTTCAGGGGTTGAGCTTATATTTTCAGAATCAATTGTCAGCTTGTTTTCTAAATTGGGTTCAGTTGTTAAGGCTGATGTTTGCTCGACTTGATCTGCAACAACTTGCTGTTCAACTTGTAGGATCGGTGCCAGTTGTAATGTTGTATGAAGATCTAAAGTGATATTTTGCGTTTCGGAAATTGCTCCAACTGAGTTGGTGTTTTCAGATGATGTATGGAGTTGATCCACATTGACTAAAGGATCATCACAATTTTGTTGAATATTTTCATCAAGCTTGACGTGTTCATCAACTCTAGTGTGTTGATTGGTTCCAGTTTGCTGATTAAGGCAGGCTTGCTCTTGAACATTCTTTTGTACAGTGGCTTGGGTTCTATCCGAGCTTATAATTTCATGCTGAGACTGTGCAGCAGATGCATTATCCAATAAATCAGCTTCATGAATATTGCTCAAACGCGGTGCAGCTATCTTCACTTTTTCCAATTCGTTGATGAGTTTTGAAAGTTGTTTGAGATTTTGTGGATCACTTAATAAAAATTGTGAAAAATCCTCACTGAAATCAGCAGGATTTTGTTCCAAAATTTGCTTTAATTTGCATACATCACTGTCCATTTTACCCTCTACTCATTTTTCTATTCTATTTGCTTGGTCACTTGGTCACTTGGTCACTCACCAATCACGATGCACTTAAGCGTTAAGCGATATAGATTTTTAATATTGTTCAATGCAGCAATGCTTTAATAATGTATCAACACATCAACCGATAAAGCCTAACCTTGCCCACGGGTTAAATCAAAATCTCCATCACCAGAAGAAAAACTGATTTGTCGACGACACCACGGGCAAACCACAGATTCCCGATAGCCGTCATAACACATCAAATTACCGCATCCACATACCGCAAAAGCGGTCTCAGAAAAACAATGTGGACATTCAGGGAAACCATCGAGTTCAGCCGTATTGATCTGCTTATTGGATGCATTATGATCTGACCAAGTAAAATACTCCTCAGATATCGCACTACAGGTATCTAACTTAAAATTATAGATATTGATGTTTAAATCAGCTGGGCCTTTGTACTGTAAATTACGTATATATTTGATGATATAAGGTTTATTCATCTTTTGGCAGCGACCGACAAATATCGCACAATGATCATCAGCTTTATTTTTTTGTAGAGATAATGCATCTTTTGCCAAGCGCATATAACGCTCATCAATTGGCAATAGGTCATCTTTTTGTTGATGGCTACCAATACTGATACTTTGTGACACTACAGAGGCTGTGATCCACTTACACAAACCTTTGACATATTCTTGATTGATCTGGTCAATTGAAATGGTATTTTCAGTGATCTTACTCAACACTGAAAAATCAACATCTGCACCTAGACCAATGGCGACGACAGTCGCTTTATGCGCATATTTGGTATTCCAACGTTGAATTGCCTGATCATATTCATCGGTTGGACGACCATCAGTAAATATATAGACCATTGGCTTCCAGTCGCCTTTGACTTCACTGGTGGTTTTCATCACATAACGATCAATTTCCTGACCCAAATGATCTAAAGCTTTACCCAAATGTGTCCCACCACCCAAGGGCAAATTAAAATGATTAAAGGCAAATAACTCAGTTAAAGGGACCAATGTTCTGACAATCCCTGCATATGCAATTACTGAAACATATACAGTTTCAAGCGCATAAGGATCTTTCCTTAAACTGCTTAAAATAAATTCCACACCCTCTTGAACTGATTCAAGCGGCTGCCCGACCATTGATTCAGAACAATCGAGAACAAAAAATACCGGTAAACGGCGCATAACTTCACCTACATTATTTTTATCATATTATTCACATATCTAAATCAAACAGATAAGCGCTGATCTATTTGATTTAGTATTTTTATCGTCACATCATATTCAGTTATAAAACCAGCTGAATTTCGGCGGGTGGTGGTGGTAAAGAAATTGAATCGGATACTCCTGCACTACTGCTACCAGCAACCACACTTGCAGAAACCCACTTAAAGAAGCTGGCAAAACTATTTGAGTCCATGGTGTCTAACACAACCACTTGATCCGTCAGTTGTAGCAAAGATTCAGTTTTCGCTTTTGGCCCCGCAGCACAAGCGACAATCGTGGCAAAGTTAAGCTGTTTAATTGTGGGAACGATTTGCTGATAAGCATAGACATCTGAGGGTGAACCATCTGTCATCAAGAACAATAACGGGCGCCAATCACCTTTAACATCATTGCTACTTTTCTGTACATTCTGTTGTACTTCCTGAGCCAGTAATTCCAATGCTGCACCCATAAATGTTGCTCCCACATTGGGTACATCTAGATCGGGAATTTGAACTTGATCTAAAGGGGTAAGCGGTAAATAAACTTTTGCTTCAATATCAAAGGTGATCACACTTAAATACACGCTTTCAAGCGCATAAGGATCTTGCCTTAATGCACTGAGCATCGACTGCAAGCCAACATTCACCGAGTGAATTGGCTCACCACGCATAGAGCCAGATGTATCTAATAAAATATATACAGGTAAACGGCGCATTATATTCTCATTTTTTAACTATATTTTTTTAACCAATCCACGAAATTATCCGCGGGTGATGCATTACCGACCGCATTAAATTTCCAACCACTATTTTCTCTGACCAGTTCAGCAAATAATAATGAACGTTGTTGATCATATTGACCGATACCTGATAAATCAAAACGCACCATTTCTTTGCCAGTACCATCGACAGCACGAATAAAGGCATTTTTCACCTGACCAAAATGCTGATTATTTTTTGCACCATTGTAAATTTGCACAATAAAAACAATCTTGTGATATTCAGCTGCCAAGCTATTTAATTTGACAATAATTTGCTCATCATCGCCGTCGCCAGCACCTGTACGGTTATCTCCAGTCAGCCAAATTTGCCCTGAACGATGTTTTAAATTATTAAAAAAGATAACATCACTATTTTCGAGTGTGGCTTGACCTGCGGCATTCCAGCCCAGATCTTTTACTTTTCCACTGGCATCACATAAAAATGCCACCACATCTAGATCGTGTTCTTCGCTCTTTGCACCTGAAAATAATCCGCCTAAAAAGCCTTTCTTTTGCTCAGTGATATCCCAACCGAGTCCAATCGTCACTCGTTCTAAATCATGTTTAGATTTTTCAAGGCTGAGTCCTTGACCTTTCGCCAATGTAATTGCCATGCTAGTTTCCTTTATTTTTATAGAACCACATTCACTTCAGGTGGTGGTGGTGGAAGATCATTTAAACCTGTGACTTCTTTTTGACCTGCATCTACTTTTTGGCTACCTGTAGAAATACTTGCAGAAACCCATTTAAAGAAGGCTTTAATGGTATTTGAATCTGCAGTTGCAAGTTCTACCACAACTTCTGTAATTTGTTTGAGAATACTGCTATCTGCATTATGCCCCGCTGCACAAGCAATAATCATCCCCGTCTTGGCTTGTTTTAGTTTTGCAAAACCTTTAGTCCAATCATCCGTTGGTGCACCATCTGTCATAATAAAAACTAAGGGTTTCCAGTCACCACGGGTATCAGGTGTGGTTTTTTGCACTTCCTGATCAATTTTATCTGCCAGTAATCCCAGTGCTTCGCCCAACTGTGTAGTCCCTGTTGCCTGTAATTGAGGGGGTTGAAACATCGCAATTTCAGTTAATGGAATCGGTTGTTTGGCTTGAGTATCAAAGGTAATAATAGACAAATAGGCTGTTTCGAGCGCATAAGGATCTTGTCTGAGTGAAGAAACCAGTATTTCAACACCATTTTTAACCGCTTCAATCGGTTCACCATGCATCGAACCTGAGGTATCTAATAATAAATATACGGGTAATCTTCTCATTTGTTTATCTCTGTTGAATGTCTCGTTAATTTTTAATCTTTATGCATATGTTTATATAAAAAATTGAACTAAAAACAAAGCTTTTTTATCATTTTTAATACCTAATTTTTTATCCAAATATCAAATTTTGCTTAAATCCGCTGTTTTTTAATTGAGCTTATCCTGACATATTATTTGTTTTATGCTGGGTGATATTTTAAAAATAATCGCAGAATTCTAAGCTATAATTGTTCCATTACTTACCTTAATCTGAATCCTCAGATTTTAAAGCCCAATATGTCAAAAAATCTCGCAACCCTGATTGGTTTAAGTGCCATTTTACAATGGTCTTCTATTGTCGGTTTATTGAAAAAAATTAGTTTTAGTTTGGGCGCTGAATTGGCTGTGCTGCTGATGTATACACTGAGCACGTGTATTTTATTAATATTTTTTAAAATCCCAAATTTAAAATTGATTTCAAAAAAATATCTGATTTTTTCTACCTTATTGTTTGTTATTTATGAATTATGTTTTTCTTATGCCATTGCACTGGCACAAACCGCCCAACAAGCCATAGAAGTTAGTCTGGTCAATTACCTGTGGCCGGGCTTAACTGTGGCGATGCTGATTCTCTTTAAAGAAATTAAATTTAATGTCTTTGTTATTGTCGGTTTAGCCATCAGCTTAAGTGGAATTATTTTGATTCAAACTGGGCAAGGTGCTTTAACATGGTCCAATATTTTATCCAATATTCTCGAAAATCCAATCAGTTATATTTTGGCATTTGTAGGGGCAACGCTGTGGTCCTTATATTGTGTCATTACAAAAAAATATAGTGATGGGCATAATCCAATTTCATTTTTCTTTGTGGCGATCAGTATAGTGCTGTGGACTAAATACTTGTGGTCACATGGATTAAGTTTAAATGCAATTCCAGAAGTTGAACTTACAACAATTGGATTATTAGGTATTGTTTCAGTGGTGATGGCCTTGGGCTATGCCGCTTGGAATATTGGCATTATCAAAGGCAATATTACGATTTTGGTGACTTTATCTTATTTTAGTCCAGTCATCTCAACTTTGATTTCAATGTTTATCTTACAAACCAATCTACCAACAGAGTTTTGGTATGGTGTGATCTTGGTGACTTCAGGCTCTTTGCTGTGTTGGATTTCGACAAATTGGCAACAATTAAAAGACAAACTATTCAGTGTGTTAAATTAAATGCTTGCCGGTTAGCAAGCATTTTAAATAAATACCATCCAAGCAATCATTCAACAGCTTAAGCTACATTTAATCCAGATGGAATGATCAACTCAGTAAATGGCCCCGCTACTTTAGATTCAATTTAGGGGGGCCATAAATCGCTTAACTTGTTTGCCTAGAGTTATCTGCAAGTTTAAATAGACAAATAACCTTCACGTTTAAGATCCGCTGTCGTACTCAGAATCGCTTTACGTAATGTGGTCACGATAAAGTCTACATGTTGTTTATTTAAAATTAAGGGTGGCGACATGATATTCATATGACCAACTGGACGAATAATTAACCCATCTTTCTGGCAATAATCGGCAATTCGAGAACCTACATTGACTGAACTTGGGAAAAGTTCCTTGGTTTGCTTATTGGCTAAGTTTTCAATACACATCATAAATTTCTTACCACGAACCTCTCCGACAATGTCTAAGTCAACCAATGTGTGCAATTGATCTTCAAAATATTGACCTACATCATTGACATGTTGCAGTAAATTTTCACGTTCGATAATTTCAATATTTTTTAATGCCGCTGCACAAGAAACAGGATGACCTGAATAGGTAAATCCATGGGTAAATAACGCACCATCCGCCTGAGGCTTACCAATCACTTTTGCAATATCATCAGATATAATCGTTGCACCTAAGGGTAAGTAGCCTGAAGATAAGCCTTTGGCACAAGTAATAATATCTGGAACGATATCAAACTCGGATTCCGAAGCAAAAAAGTGCCCTAAGCGCCCAAACGCAGTCACAACTTCATCGGACACGTATAAAACCCCATATTTATGACACACATCAAGGGCTTTTTTATGATAGCCCGGTGGAGGTACAATAACACCGCCAGCACCCATGATCGGTTCTGCAAAAAATGCAGCGACATTTTCTGGACCCAATTCCAAAATTTTATTTTCTAACTCTTGTACCTTTTCATTGCAGAACGCTTCTAAGCTTTGACCTTCCGCTCTACGGTATGGATTTGGGCATGAAATCTGGTGGACCAATTCACGATCAATATCAAAACCGATATGGTCAAACTCAACACCAGTTAATGACATACTGATATAGGTACTGCCATGGTAGCCATCTTTACGCGAGATTAATTTTTTCTTGCTTGGTTGACCGAGTTGATTGAAATAAAAGTGAATGACCCGTACCGCGGTATCATTGGCAACTGAGCCACCACAGCCAAACAGTACATGATTCAAATTTCCAGGCGCCAATTCAGCCAGTTTTGCAGATAATTTTGCAGCGGGTATCGAAGTATGGTGACCAAATGCAGAATAATAAGGAATTTGCATAATCTGTTCTGAAATGGCATCGGCAATTTCTTGACGCCCATAACCCACATTGACGCACCATAAACCACCAATACCATCCAGATATTTATTGCCTTCAGCATCAAAAACATAACACCCTTCACCGTGTGCAAGAATCATGGCACCTTCATCTTTAAAGGTTGCAAAGTCAGTCCATGGATGAATATGGTGATCTTTATCTTTTTTCCAAACTTCTGTAATTTCTGTTGTTGATAACTGCTTCATAAGATAACTCCTTGTTAAAATTCTGCTTTTATTTGGTCAAACTTTCGATGGATTCTGGTTGAAAAAGTTGTCTTTTCATCACCAATTTGATCCAAAGAATACTGATGATTGTGGTAAAACCAATCACGATTCCGACCCAAGTAAATATTTTGACTCTCAAATCTGGGGTAGGGACAGCATAGAAAATCGTAAGTACCATCCCGATAATGCCAATGATTTGCAGGAATGGATAAAATGGTGCTTTATAAGGTCTTGCCATCTGTGGGTAGCGTTTACGCAATACAATCACGTTGATATGTGCAATCACATAGGCGATCAACCAAGAGATACATGCTGCTGTTAACAGAACCTTTATCACTTCAGTTTCACTCTGTGATAACAGCATTGGTATCATGATGATGACAGCAACAAATAGAACGCCCACCCAAGGCACATTATTCTTCTGATTGACTCGGGAAAAAATTGATAACACTTGTTTATTGCTTGCCATGCCCTGCAACATACGCGGCAAGGCAGCTAAAGTCGCATTTAAGGTACTTAAGGTGGCAAATAAAGCACCAATCGCAATAAAGAGTAAGCCTGTCGGACCAAATACCGCCGTTGCATATTCAATATGCGGGGTCAAAGAATTAACCAAGTGCTCTTGGGGTAAGAAATACAGTGCACCCACGCCATATAAAGAAATGGTGATAAAAATCGTGGTTAAACCGATATACATCGATCTTGGAATATTTTTACTGGGATTTTTGGATTCTTCGATCATCGGAACAACAAACTCTACCCCGACAAATCCCCAAAAAGCCAACGCAACCAGTACCACAGTATTTGTATCAAAAGTAATTGTATAATCAACCACTTGTGCATGCGGATAAACCCAACCGCTGATCGCAAATATACCGAGCAAAAGTAATAAAACCACCATGACAAAAGCTACGGTATTTTGAACTTTGGAGAAGATATCAATTTTCAGCAGATTTAAACCCACTGAAATAAATAAAATCAAAAAGCCAATGCCAAAATAGGGAACATCCAGTTTAAATATTTTTTTGATTACATCATCGATTAAAATCAGTTCCGCTGAAACAGCAAACATCGCCACTAAAATATAACCACAAAACACCGAAAGCATTGCGGGTAAATGCCCTGTTGCGACTAGACTATAATCACTGATACTGCCACTTTTAGGGATTAATAATGCCAACTCTGCAAAAGAGGTCGCATAGCTCAGCGCTAAAAAGAATCCGATAATCAGCGGAATAAAGAAACTTATTCCGCTTAAGCCAAATCCTTGCAAAATAATCACCATCACACCTTGTGATAGCACTAAACCTACTGCAATGGCGATCAAGTTAAACAAAGTTAACTTTTTTGCATTCACCTGTTTTGCCTGATCGATTAAACGACTTCCTTGCTTATTGTTTTTTCCTGTCATGTGCTCCTCCCTCCTAGAGTGGGCATTAAACCTTGAAATTTAAAACTTATTTCATGCAGTTTTTTCTTCTTTATTGATTAAATTTCTTTGAGTTTTATCTTGATATTTTAAATACTGACGTTGAATATCAATATGGCCTGCCACGCGTTTTGCATCATGCCAAACACCCCAAATAAAGCTTGAACCACGCCCAGATAAATAAGGCAAACCAATAAAATAAATACCGGGTTCTGTTGAGACGCCAAGCTTATGGTTGGGCCGCCCATTTGCATCAAAAGCATTGACTTCTAACCAACTATGATCAAAACCAAAGCCAGAGGCCCAAATAATTGAAGTGATTCCTGCTTTGGCTAAATTAAGCTCTAAAATAGGCTGTTGTATGCATTCAGCATCATCTAAAATAATCCGAGCTTCAGGCTCCTCAGGTAAATCTATACCTGTACGCTGAACATAGGCATCAGCAGCATCTAAAAATTCAAAATAAGCTTTGTCACCGTCGGCCAATGACTGTTGCAAATCATTCTGAAAACAAACGCGCTCAGCTTCAAATTGCATCGTCATCCCCAGTAAAGTGATGCCTTGTTGTGCGAGACGTCTAAAATCAATGGAATGCCCACCATGAGCACCACTTACAGCCAAACCTTTCAACGGCCCTGTATCGGTTTTAACGCTATCCCAGCCGCCCAACACTCCGAGCCACCAAACATTATCGCGTTGACGATAAACACGTGGTGGACGTTCATGCGCTCCCACAGACAAATAGACTTTTTTACCAGCACGATTTAATTCATCTGCGATTTGAATACCTGAAGAACCAGAACCCACCACTAAAACAGCACCCTCGGGGATTTGTTGTGGATTTTTATATTGATCTGAATGGATTTGGTATAAATCCGTTTGCTGAGGCGCAATCGAAGGAATAATGGCTTTTTGGAAAGGCCCTGTCGCTACAACAACACGTTGTGCTGTTAAAGTGCCTTTTGAGGTTTCAACAATAAAACCCGCAGCTTGCGCATTTGCTTGGACCTTTTTAACTTCAACATTGCTATAAATCGGTGCATTAAAGCGCTTGGCATATTTTTCAAAGTATTCAGCAACTTGGTCATGATGTACAAAACTATCTGGATCAAGATCAAATTCCATATTGGGAAAGCGATCGTGCCAACAAGGTCCATTCGCTACCAAAGAATCCCAACGGCGTGTACGCCAAGCTTCTGCAATACGATTTTTTTCTAATACTACATGTGGAATTTTAAGCTCTGTCAGGTGCTCACTCATCGCGACTCCAGCTTGACCAGCACCAACCACAACGGTATCTATTTCTAATTTATCTAGACTCATCTTTTTTCCCTTGTCAGATCGAGGAACGTCCTTGCAACAACAACTCTATTGCTGAATAGACATTTACCAACTACAGCCAATCACATGTGTTTGGCTGTATGTGTTTGCTGCAGATTTCTTGTTCAAAAAATGAATAATTCAAACTGCACAAAACATGATTTAAGAAAAATATAGGCAGCCCAGCAGCAAAGCGAAAATAGAATATCCAAAACAAGTGCATCAAAAAATCTGAAGCTACATAATAAGCACATGAAATTAATGGAAAAAATATAAAAACTATAATTCTGTTTAAAATTTTTTTTATTACTACGGAAAAAGTAAATTACTAGAAAGGAAAACACAAATTGTGAGCGCTCACGAAGTAAGCATACTAGAGAAACATCATAATTAACTGAGGATTGAGCTGTGAAACATACCCGTATTCGAACATTTAATACCAAGAAAACTTATCCAGAGCAGAATTTAGACAATGACCTATGCCAAGCTGTGGTTGCACGTGGGCGAACAGTTTTTCTTCGTGGTCAAATTGGACAAAATCTGGATACATCGGAAAGTGTTGCGATAGGTGATGTCAAGGGTCAGACCGAACAGGCGATGTACAACATTGACATGCTACTCAAAGAAGCTGGGGGAGAATTGGCTGATATTTGTAAAATTACCATATATATCGTTGATCCACGTTTCCGTGAGGATGTTTATCGCGTTGTCGGTAAATGGCTTAAAGGCGTTTACCCTGTCTCAACAGGCATTGTTGTTTCCGCCTTGGCGCGTCCAGAATGGCTTGTCGAAGTTGATGCAATCGCCGTTATTTCAGACTAAAAACAACCAAGATATGAGGGAAATATGACATTTTCAATTATTGCGAGATGTAGTGAAACTGGACAGTTCGGTGCAGCAATTAGTTCATCCTCTCCAGCCGTTGCATCAAGATGTATACGTGCCAAAGCTGGGATTGGTGTTGCAGCAAGCCAAAATATAACTGATCCTCAATTGGCCAGCATTTTACTTGAAATGACCAAATATAATATATCGCCTAAAAATGCGATT
This sequence comes from Acinetobacter sp. GW821-FHT01C12, assembly GCF_059422625.1. Lineage (NCBI taxonomy): Bacteria > Pseudomonadati > Pseudomonadota > Gammaproteobacteria > Moraxellales > Moraxellaceae > Acinetobacter > Acinetobacter sp. GW821-FHT01C12. The sequence continues at coordinate 309,306 of NZ_JBWKXD010000001.1, read as the reverse complement.
ACAGAATTAACTAAAAATACCGATTTTATTGAATACCGCCAATTAACTTTACTTGATGCGGTGAATGAGCCTTTTGCCTATAGTGGGAAAAATAGCTTAGGGATTTATACACAACATATAGGGAAACATGCTGTATGTGCGGGTAATTTACTTGCAAATGAGAATGTTACTCATGTTATGCTCAAACACTTCGAACAAAGTAAAGGCGCTTTAGCTGAGCGTTTACTTTATGCATTAGACGCAGGAAAACAGGCTGGTGGAGAAGCAGGAGCAGTACATTCTGCTGGTCTTTTGGTTGTTGACAAATTGGAATGGCCGATTGTTGACTTACGCGTGGACTGGTCAGATCAACCCATTTCCGACCTTATCGCACTATGGCAGATATATGAACCGCAAATTGATGATTATGTTTTAAGAGCTTTAAACCCGATCAATGCTCGCAGCTATGGTGTTCCAGGAAATGAATAAATTTTTCGAGGGTATACAATGGAGGTGTATCCAAAGTGTTAAATCGAATTTCTTTAAGACAAATGGAATACTTTGTTGCAACGGCTGAATGTGGCAGCATCATTATTGCTTCGGAGAAGATACATGTATCCTCTCCGTCTATTTCTGCCGCAATCGCACATATTGAATCAGAATTACAAACCCAATTATTTATTCGCCAACATGCCAAAGGCTTAATCCTCAACACTGTTGGTAAAAGTGTGATGTTGGAATGTAAGAAGATCTTAAACCAAGCTTCAAGTTTATATTCTCTTGCTGCAGAATTTTCTGGTTCCATACGTGGGCCGTTAAAAGTAGGCTGCTTCCCTGCTTTTACCCCGATGATCTATGCCGATATCATCAATGGATTTTCCAATTTATATAAGCAAGTTTCTTTAGACCTCTACGAAGATGATCAACAAGCACTTCTAAACGCGCTTATACGTAATGATATTGATCTTGCTTTAACTTACGATCTCAATATTGATGAAAATATTATTCATTTTGAAGCTTTAACGAAATTGCCACCCCATGTATTGGTCAGTGAGGAGCACCCTTTAGCAATATTGCCTGTTGTAAGTTTAGAAGAACTTTCACAGTACCCGATGATTCTTTTAGACATGCCCTATAGTAATGAGTATTTCTTATCATTATTTAGAGCTCAAAATCTTACGCCCAATGTTGTGCGTTCTTCAAAAAATATCGATGTCGTTCGTTCAATGGTTGCCAATAATATTGGCTATACGATTTTGAATGTTCGCCCGAAAAACACCTATAGCCTTGATGGTAAACGTCTGGTACGTATTCGTATTGCGCATGAACATCGCCCGATGTATATCGGCATTGCTACACCGAAAAATGTACCCAAAAATATTGTTGTCGAAGCGTTCATTAGTCGTTGTAAAAGCTTTATCTCTGATCACTTTATTTCGGGCATGAGTTCGCCGCATTTCTACGATCCCTATAAAAAAGCCCAAACACAAAAGGATTCCTCAGATGTCTAATCTGTCAAGTATTGAATTACTTAAAAAACTTGTTGCATTTGATACGACGTCCTACAAAAGTAATTTAGAACTGATCATGTTCGTCAAAAACTTACTTGAACCTGCGGGAATCAGTATCACTTTAAATTTTAATCCAGAACAGACCAAAGCCAACTTATTGGCAAGTATTGGTCCTAAAGATCAAGCTGGTATATTGCTCTCTGGACATACCGATGTGGTTCCAGTTGAAGGACAAGCGTGGAGCACCGAACCTTTCCACGCTGTAATCAAAGACGATAAAATTTATGGGCGTGGTACAGCTGATATGAAAGGCTTTATCGCCTGCGCGATACAGGCCATGTTAAAAGCAGCACAAATGCCAGAATTGGCTAAACCATTGCACCTTTGCCTTTCCTATGATGAGGAAATTGGCTGTATTGGTATACGCGGAATTCTTGGCCTACTCTCTGAATTAATTATTCAACCAGAGCTTTGTGTGATTGGTGAACCTACCAGTATGAATATTGCCACAGGCCATAAAGGCAAAGCAGTATTTAAAGCAATTTGTCGTGGACAAGAAGGTCACTCCGCTTTAGCCCCGTTATATGTCAATGCGATTTATTGTGCTCAAAATGTTGTTGAGGCAATTACCACCACACAAAAACAGATTGCAGAAGGTCCAATTGTCGATATGGGCTACGATGTGCCTTATACCACTGTACATGTCGGGAAGATACAAGGTGGTAAAGCTTTAAATATCGTTCCCAATGAATGTGTTTTAGATTATGAGATTCGTAATGTTGCAGAACAAAATACGGATTCAGTTCAAGCGAAAATTTTTGAATATATCGAGCAAAGCCCTTATGCAAAATTTGTCAGTTTTCAAGAAATCAACCAATACCCTGGACTAAATACCTCAACCACTATTCAAGCGGTCAAATTTTTACAAAACCTCCTTGATCCAGCAACTGCATTACTGAAGATTTCATTTGGTACGGAGGGTGGATTATTTCATCAACAGTTAAATTCTGCGGTTCTCGTTTGTGGCCCCGGTTCTATTCAAGTTGCGCATAAACCTGATGAATATATTGAAATCTCACAGATGCAACAATGTGATGCATTTTTTGAACGCCTGCTCAGTCATATTAAGCGCTAAGATGCGACTATTGATTTAAAAAGTTAGTTTAAAAAAATAAGCAATACCTTACAGATCTTTCATAAATAAAAAATGATCATGTGTAGTGAATCATATTGGTATTGTGAAAGTTCCTTCTCCCGCTGGGAGAAGTCTAGGATGAGGGCGCTTTTAAGATGATTTATGCTTTTAAAAAGGACTGGTGAAAGAAGTCTATTTGTTTTTTCTAAACCCAAGGCTTGTATAAAACAAATTCACAAAATTGGCGAAAAATAATACGGTTAAACCTACTCTATCGCTAAAATTTTAAGGAAGATGAATGAAACTAAAACAGGATTGGCTAGAACATCGTGTGCAGATAACACTGCCAAGTTATGCCTTTATAGCCGGACAATTTTTCAACACCACGCAGACCTATAAAGTATCAAATCCAGCCACTGCTGAGTTTTTAGTCAATATGTCAGCATGTGATGCCAATGACGTTGAACAAGCAGTCCAACATGCGAGAAAGACCTTTAACAGTGGTGTCTGGTCTCGGTTAGTGCCACGTGAACGTAAGCAAATACTCAAAAAGCTTGCTGAACTTATTCGTGAAAATGCTGAAGAGCTTGCCTTACTTGAAACCCTCAATGTAGGTAAACCGATTCAGGATTCACTGCATGTTGATATTCCAGGTGCAGCATCTTGCTTTGAATGGTATGCAGAAAGTATTGATAAAATTTATGATGAAATTGCCCCTACAAGTGTAGACCAACTGGCGATGGTCAGTCGTGAACCCATAGGCGTTGTCGCTGCTGTGGTCCCGTGGAACTTTCCGCTTGATTTGGCAAGTTGGAAACTTGCACCTGCCTTAGCGACAGGAAATTGTGTTGTATTAAAACCCGCAGAACAATCACCCTTTACTGCATTAAAACTCGCTGAACTCGCAAAACAAGCTGGGATTCCAGATGGTGTATTACAAGTAGTTACTGGCTTAGGACATATCACAGGTCAAGCACTTGGACGCCATCCAGATGTTGATTGTTTAGTCTTTACAGGATCGACTGAAACGGCAAAAAAGTTTTTGGCTTATTCTGCTGAATCGAATATGAAACCTGTTTGGCCAGAAACAGGTGGGAAAAGTGCCAATATAATTTTTGCTGATGCTGATTTAGATAAAGCGGTCGATAAGGCTATTTTTGGTGCATTTTATAATCAAGGTGAAGTGTGCTCGGCAAATTCACGGATTTTATTAGAAAAAAGCATTTCACAACAATTTATAGAGAAATTTATAGCCAAAGCCAAAACACTTAAGATTGGAGATCCTCTAGATCCCAATACCACGATGGGCTGTTTAATTGATCGTCAACATGCAGATAATGTCAGAGCTGCTATTGATCAAGCCAAGGCTCAAGGTGCGCAATCTCATATTATTCCGTTTGATTTAGATGCTGCTTTAGATCCAGCCACCTATGTGGCACCAACCATTTTAACGGGTGTCAATCCTGATTTTAAAATCTTTCATGACGAAGTTTTTGGTCCTGTGGTTTCAATCACAACTTTTGAAACCCAAGAAGAAGCAATTGAACTTGCCAATCACTCCATTTATGGATTAGCTGCCTCAATTTGGACCCAAGATATTCAGAAAGCAATTCTTCTGTCTAAACAACTTTTAGTTGGCACCGTTTCTATCAATACAGTAGATGCTTTAGATGTCAGTACTCCATTTGGAGGATATAAACAGTCAGGTTATGGCCGTGATTTATCTTTACATGCGATTGATAAATTTACACAGTTAAAAACCACATGGATTCAATTGTAAATCCAAAAGAGCACTGAATCCGTCAAAAGAAAGATTGAGTGCTCCTGATGCTATAAGGAAAATTTATACAATATAGCGTTTGCTTAGCCCCCATTCTGCCAATATTCGACGATAAGTTGTAGATGAACGATCTGCTTCAAAATGTGCTTCCATTGTAATATCTAATGGAAGCTCTTCTGGTTTTTGACTCTCTACCATGTCCTGATCTTCTGCAAAAATTTGCGCATTAAAATCGTAAACTGCCTGCAAGTCACCTGTGGTATCAAAATTACGGGTCAGTGGTACAAATAAGCGGGTTTTGTTATGTGATACAGGACAGCAGGCATTTAAAATTTTCAACACACCCTCACGTGGAAATTCAACCTTTAATACTGCTGAAAATGGTGGGTAAACATCAAAAATTCGTTTCCATAAAAAATCCTCTGGTGCCAGATGCTGTAAGCCATGTGGGTAATTGCTCACATTACTGACATATTCAGTATGTAAACCATAGTCTGTACGCTCAGTGGTGTATTTGGGTACAACAGGATTTTCAGCATCAGCAAAAGACTGCTGATGTACCCAAGCAAAATGTGCGACATCAATAAAGCCTTCCAATTGCCGCCCGCTTGAGCCTGCAATGTCTACAAATGGTGGCAGTACAGGCTGATGCTCAGGATCATCCCAAGTGTCTAATATTGGAAAGTTTGCATAGCTTTCATCACGACTAAATAAACTTGTCCAAACCAAACCATATTTTAACACTACAGGAAATTTGGTGAGACTAAAGCGCTCTGAAATATTTGTCAGGTCTGGTTGTGCTGGAATTTTTGTACATTGACCTGCTGTGTTGTAATGCAATCCGTGATAGGGACAGACAATCTCTTCACCTTGCACCCAACCTTTGCTGAGTGGTACACCACGGTGCGGACAAATATCACGCACCAACTGAATCGCACCACTTGCAGTTTGATAAAGCGCCATTTTCACATCGAGGAGTTGTACTTGCTGTGGGTCTGTTGTGACATCTTGCTCACGTGCGACAGGATACCAATGCTGAGCAAGTATTTCCCAGTCTTTAGGCTCAAAACCACTACATTGTGGTTGACTAAATAAGTTCAGAACTGGAATTGCATTCATACGAAACTCACAGAATATATATTTAATGTCATGATCTTATGCTGTGATTTCAGCATAACGCTCAGCTAAAATCATGGCTGAGTTTTAAATTACGAATTTTGTCTAATTCTGTCTATTAGAATGTTTTGCTTATCTCGTTCTAAAAAATAGAACACCTATCTGAAAATTATTTAAAAAAAACTCATCATTGGCATAAAAATCGCTTAGTGATCTGTGATTTTAGCGAGTTTTAAATTTCCTTGATTTTCATTGCTTAGGAATAAGTCCGTGAAATATAAATAATGGACAGCCCATATGCCTGTGAATACAACTTTTTCACGATTTTCAGATTATTTTATTGCCGTTGCCAAGACAGGCAGCTTAAGAAAAGCAGCAGATCAACTCTATATTTCCGTATCAGCGGTACATCGTCAAATCGCACTCGCTGAGGAAGAGTTTGGCATTGATCTGTTTGAACGTTTACCCAGTGGATTAAAACTGACGCTTGCTGGAGAGTTACTCTATGCGGATTTGATTAAGTGGCAAAAAGAATTTCAATTAACCCGTAATCGTTTTGATGAAATCCAAGGGCTTTCTCGGGGAACAATTGGCTGCGGATTGATTTCTGCACTTAGTGATGGCTTCGTTTTAGATTCAATTCAATATATGTATGACAACTACCCTTGGATTAATTTTAATTTTCATATCCAAGACAGTGAAACTGTGTCAAATATGATTATGGATGCTGAAATTGACTTTGGAATTTTATTAAACCCGAAAGGCCATCATCAATTAGAGGTTTTATCTTTTGTCGAAATCCCAATCGGTTTTGTTTTACCTAAAGATCACCCTTTAACAAAAAATGAGAAAGTTTATTTGTCAGATAGTGTCAACGATAAACACTTAATTCCTGGCGCTCCTTTAATTATTCATGATTATGTGCAGACCTTGTATAAGCACCATAAATTTAGCCCACAGCAGCACTTAGATTGTAATGACATTCGAATGATTATGTCATTAATTCAAAAGAATTTAGGCATTGGTTTATTGTCATTTATTGATGCATATCCATATTTAGAGCGTGACGAGCTGGTTTTTAAGCCGATTCGAGAAAAGGGTTTATATCCATTAACACTGGCTTTATGTGTTGCGCCCAAACGACAACTTTCACGCGTATCGCAAATTATGATTAAGCATCTTATTGAACAAATCGAAGCATTTAAGCTCAAGCTGATCCCTTATCAATAATCAGGTTTGGGTATGTTGTAATACAAATCATTGATTTAAAGAAATGAACAACAGCCCCTTAAGCAACAAAGCAAAGACGTGTAGCTGAGTGATGACTAACAATAACTCCCTAAACATATATGAATCAAAAGCATTAGATTTCCGATGCTGAATTTAGATTCAGTAATTTAAATTCAGCATCGACCTAGCAACATTTAATCTAAAGGATTTCCGATAATATTGCTGATAATGCCACGCATAATATGTGGGCCTTGTTCTTGACGTAAGTCTTGATACCACGCTTCGGTCACGGCCTCATCTTTCATATGGGTCACATCACAGCGCTTACGTGCACGTAATACCAGCTCATTGGCACGCTCATTACGTTTATTTTGATAACGTTTTAAGGCATCCTCTAAGCCTAATGTATTGATTTGCAAAGCGCGTGCTAAGTAAATTGCATCTTCCATGGCTTGGCAACCGCCTTGACCAATATCAGGCGTAGTACTGTGAGCTGCATCCCCCATAATCACCACCCGCCCTTTATAAAACTGGGTAAAAGGTTCAATATCATGAATTTCTACTCGATTGGTTTTTTGCTCATCAATCGCTTCAATTAAGTTTTGAACGGGCTGGCACCAGTCCTTAAAATATTGTTTAAAGAGTGTTTTATATTGGGCTTTACTGTTTTCTAAACCTACAGGCAATGGCACATCAAAAAAGAAGTAAAACCGTTGCTCTGCCACTGGCATAAGCGAAACACGTTTTCCCTCTCCAACAAAGGTGGTCCATTGATCTGCTTGGGCAAATTTATCTGAAATTTCGACTAAGCCATTCCAATTAACATAACCTGCATAACGACGTTCAACCTGTTCACCCAGTACATATTGGCGCGTCAGCGAATGTGTTCCATCAGCACCAATTAACAATGCTGTGGTGACTTCACTGCCATCTGAAAACTGAACTTTTATGTGTTGATCTACTTGTTCTAGTGCAACCATTTTTTTCCCAAGATGAATATCCTCACGGCCAAATTCATCCATCAACATGTTTTGTAAATCTGCACGGGAAACTGGATAAGGCCGTTGCCCAACCTCTTCAATCAAAGGCATTAAACTAAACTGAGTCATGTGCTCACCAGTTAAGCCATCGATATAGGCTAAATGATCCATTTGACCACCAAGTTTAGCAACTTGATCCGTTAAGCCTAAATAGTTTAAACACTTAACACCATTTGACCATAAAGAAATAGCAGCACCTACAGCTAGAATTTGTTCAGTTTGTTCATAGATGGTGACCGTATGTCCGAATTTTTTTAGTGCAATACCTGCGGTTAATCCCCCCATACCTGCACCGATAATAGTAATCTCCATCTATTTCTCCTCTGTCTGTTTCTTTAACACTTATGACTAAAATGCTAAAAACGTGCCATTTATATAAAAATCACAACATTCCTTAAGCAAAGTTGGCATAGGCTATGCATGATGAGGACGCTAAGATATTGTTTTTATGAGTGCTTATTGAACTTTAAGTGCTGATATCAATCAATAAAATGATATGAATCGTAATATGAATGGTAAATAAATATGGCAACTTTACTTGCACCAAGTTTTGAGCTTCCTGCACATTTGCAACAATACAGCAATTTGGCAGATCCCCGAATTGGTACAAAAGTACTTGAATGTTCAGATGATTTTTTTGCAGAAGCACAACGAATGTTGCAATTTAATCCACCCATTTTTGTAGAAGATAAATTTGATGATCACGGCAAATGGATGGATGGATGGGAAACCCGCCGTAAACGCCATGCAGGCTATGACTGGGCAATTGTTAAATTAGGTGTTGCTGGAAAAATTACAGCATTTGATATTGATACCACTTTTTTTACGGGGAATTACCCTGCTTCTGCTTCAATTGAAGCCTGTTATGCACCAAATGGGGACTTAAGCAATGCACTATGGCAGCCCATTCTAGATAATTCTGTTCTTGGCCCCAGCCAACATCATATTTTTGACATTAAAAATTCAGCAGTCTTTACCCATGTACGCTTAAATATTTTTCCTGATGGTGGTATTGCACGATTTCGCGTCTATGGTGAAGTGCAAATACAGATTCAAGATCGCCAACGTACATTAGATTTACTGGCACTTGAAAATGGTGGACGCGTGATTGCCTATAGTGATGCCCATTTTGGTCATCCTCGTAATTTGATCAATCCGAATCGTGGGATCAATATGGGGGATGGTTGGGAAACCAAACGCCGCCGTGCACCTGGATTTGACTGGTGTATTTTGGCACTCGGTCAAAGTGGTGTAATTGAAAAAATTGAAATCGATACCGCACATTTTAAAGGTAATTTCCCCGCTCAAGTATCGATTCAGGCGATATATATTGAAAATGCCACTGATCCACAATTGATTCCGCAAAGTATGTTTTGGCCATTTCTACTCAATGCTCAGGATATGCAAATGGACCATATTCATGATTATGTAGCAGACATTTTAAAACATGAAAAAATTTCACATATTCGTGTCAATATGATTCCAGACGGTGGCATTAGCCGTATCCGATTATGGGGTAAAATTGCAGAGTGATTTTATGAAATACATCCAAATTCAGCCATTAACTGCTGAAGCTTTTGCAGCATTTGGTGAGGTCATAGCCTGTGCTGGCAATGACTTTTTCCATATCAATGGCGCGCATACGGAACGCTATCATGCTTTATCCTTGGCTCAAGCGGCTAATGCTGAAGTCGGATTAAGTATTTTCCGTAATATTCAAAAAACCCAAGTGCCTTGTGAAATTCAAATGCTTGAACGCCATCCTATCGGTTCACAGGCATTTATCCCGATGCAAGGTCAATCCTTCTTGGTTGTTGTTGCAGCGGCTTTAGATCAGGATCAACCTGATCTTGATCATATTTATGCCTTTATAAGCAATGGCCAACAGGCTGTAAACTATCGTGCAGGCACTTGGCATCATCCGTTATTGACGCTTGAAGCACCCAGCGACTTTGCTGTAATCGATCGGATTGGTGAGGGTCACAATTGCGATGTTTTTCACTTTAATGAAAATATTATCCTGACCTTATAATCACCATTTCATAACAGCAAATAAAAAATGCATGGATCAAAACATTCACACTAAAAGTGCTGAAGAGTGTTGAGATAAGACTTCACCCTATGTTGTTAAAAAAAAACAGCACAACATTATTCTGTGTTGCGCTGGTTTGGAAAATTTATCTTAAGCTTATCTCAATCCTATCATGCATTTAAAAACATGATCAGATAAAGATCATTTTAAAAATGATATTTAATTAAGGCACTGACATTATTTTCATCTTTACCTGAAATTCCATATTTATTATTCCAAACGGAATATTCAACACCTAAATACAATTTCGTATCTGGTGAAATATGTTTACCCGCATTCCATTTCCACTGGGTGGTCCAGTTTAACTCACTGGCATGATCATCTTCAGCCGTTGACCAATCCAGAAAACCATCAACAAGAAAATCTTCTGATGCAATTTTGAAAGGCACACCAAAAACAAAAGTCAGCTGATAATCATCATTTGTGTTCTTGTAATTGTCTGCTTTATAAAAGTTTAATTGTGCATATTGGAAATATGGAATCGCTAAATCTACCCCGATCCCATACAGATAATTATTAAATCCTTCACCGCCTTCCCATGTTGTGGCAATAAGAACGTCTTTGATTGGCCCTGCTTCCAACTTATGCCCTGAAATCGCGCCTAAGCTCAATCGTGGTGAAACTTCAAAATAGGTTTCATTGCCTGAAACATCATTATTGGTACGATCCGCAAATGCAAAGAAGTCCCCATATTTTAATTTGGCTGCATATTCAAAAGTAATGGTCGATTGGTCATCTTCCCGAGCAATTAATTCATAATTTTTTCCATATAATCCAGTAATGCTAAAGTCTTGCCAAATAGGCGCAGCATGAGTACTAAAAGCGGTGCAAACGAAAGTTGAAAGCGCAGCAAATTGTGTTAATTTCATTGTATAAATTCCCCATCAGAAATAGCGGTAAACACCTGCGTGAATAAGCAAAAACAAAGCCAATTTTTTACACTTGGTCAAAATTTCATAAAAAAGCCCAAATCAATGGGCCTTAAAATCATGAAAAAAACGAGTTCTATAAATCTAGTTCTATAAAAGCTAGCTTCCACGATACGTGGAATAAGCAAAAGGGCTAATTAATAGAGGAATATGATAATGTTGTGCAATATCAAGGACTGAAAAATGAATCACAACTCTTGGGAAAAACGTTGCTAAGGCTAAACGGTCAAAATATTCAGCTGTATAAAAAACCAAACTATAATCCCCTGTTTTAATGCCACTTAAATTAAAATCTGCTACCCGCCCATCTTCATTGGTCCTTGATTCTGCAACAATATTGTCTTGGCTATCCAATAATTTTATCAGAACATTTACGGCAGGCTTGCCAAGATGCGTGTCTAAGATATGGGTACTGATCATGTTATTTCCTTTCTAAACATTATTTTAATGCAATCAATCATTTAAGCTTTCATTTTTATTCAGTTCTTGATTGAGTCTTAACATTGCAATTTCACCAAGTTGTTGTTTAACAATACGCTGTTCTGTTTCAGGATCATTTAATAAACGATATTTCAGTGCTTGTAGAATTTCAGTCTGATCTAAGCCCATAGCACGAATTAAAAAAATATGACCAAATTTCTTTTCATAAGCAATATTGCCTTGCAATAAAGCATGTTGTGTTTCAGTGCTCTGTTTTATTGCTGATTGCTCTTGATGAGAAAATTCTTGCTCTTTTTCACTCAGCATAGCCTGAGCCTTTTTTTCACCGATCCGTGGGTGTGTCGCTAATGCATTTGCAATTTCTAACCATGTCCAAGTTGAGGCTTGTGCTTTTGCAAAATCCATTAATGCTTGAGTGTTGACAAATGGACGTTGTGACAAAATTTCATCTGACCAACGTTGAATGTGCACACAATGCTTGAGCAAGGTTGTAAGCTCTTCTGATGATGCTTGATTAAATTCTTCTATTTTCACGAATAATACCTATGCTTGATTTCGCTAAAATTTTCAAACACTTTTATATAAACTTTGCTGTGCGCTTTACTGCATTCAATTAAAAATAAAGTGCTTACCTTATTAAAAGCCACATCCTAATACCTACAATTATGCGGCAGGATGGTGTTTAAACCAATGTTCAGCGATATCGCCACGACGACAGATCCAGACTTTTTCATGTGCCTGTATATAATCTAAAAAACGCTGTAATGCTTTAAAACGACCGGGACGTCCCAAAATACGACAATGCATTCCAATCGATAGCATTTTCGGCTCAGTTTCACCTTCTGCATAAAGTACATCAAAGGCATCTTTTAAATATTGGTAAAATTGCTCGCCACTGTTAAAACCAGTAGGCGCGCAGAACTTCATATCATTACTTTCTAAAGTATATGGAATGATCAGGTGCGGGCGGCTTTGGCCTTGTAAATTGGTTAAACTTGTCCAAAATGGCAAATCATCACCATAGTAATCGCAGTCATATTTGATCTGTGGAAATTCAGCCAATAATTTACGCGTATTTGGGCTATCTCGCCCTGTATACCAACCCATTGGTGTACTGCCAAATAAGGTTTCTAGAATACTGATTGCTTGATCAATATGCTGACGTTCCGTTTCAATATCTATATTTTGGTAATTTAGCCAACGCTGTCCGTGTGAAACCACATCATAATGGGCTTGTTGAATGGCTTCCACAATATATGGATTACGTGCCAGCGCCATGCCTACTCCAAATATAGTCATGGGTAAGTTACGCTTTTTAAACTCATGATGAATACGCCAAAATCCTGCACGAGCGCCATATTCATACATCGAATCCATCGACATATGCTTGTCGGGAAAACTTGCTGCTCCCACAATATCAGATAAAAACTGCTCAGAACTGGCATCACCATGTTCGATATGGTTTTCAGCACCTTCTTCATAGTTAAGAACAAACTGTACAGCTATTTTGGCTTGATTGGGCCATGCTACTTTAGGTACTTGACCGTGATAGCCAATGAGATCTCGTGAATAGGGAGTATTTTGGATTTGGTCTATTAAGTCTTGCCCACGTAAATAAGTTTTACTCACTCAAACCGCCTTTAAACTTTTCAATCACCATTTTTTAGTGTGAATGATCAAGCAGTTTTTATGCCAATCTCACTCATGTTTTAGTCAACGGGTTGGAAAGTTAACTGCATGTGATGACTTTTCCCATTGAAAATATAGTGGTGTTTTCCAATTTGAAAACTTTGATTAAGTTGAAGAGCACTTTCCTGCTGAGTACGTACAATCATCGTATTACTTTCATTCGATTCTTTTAACAAGAATTGATAAATTTTATCCGTCATCTCTGCATCTAATAATTTATGCTGGATTCTATTTTGTAGATATTGATCTAAACGTTTTGTATAAAGTTCTATAAGTTTTTTATCACCAGAACTAAAAATGCGATCAAAATTATTTAAAGAAGCCACCTCTTTATTTACTGAGCTTAATCCTGTGGTTTTAATTGCACTCACTTCAAATTGATCAGTGCGTTCAAAAACCAGATTCAGACTTTCGAGATTGTCTGAAAAATTTGCATCTTGTTGTGAATATTGTTCATAGATATCACGAAAAATTTTTTGATATTCATAGGATATAGATGCGTAATCATAAAGATTAAAGTATTGCGTCTTACTTACATCAGCTAAGTATTCAGCACATTTTTTCCCACATTGTTGTTTTTGTTGTTGACTGATTGCATTGGTCACTAAGTACTGTATATAAAATTGATACGCATCATCTAGATATTGAATCTTATGTGTCCATTTATATTTCACCAAACTTGCATCACCTGCTGCAAGGTAGGTTTCATATCTCAGGATTTTTCTCTCTTTTGGTAAATCTTTCTCCCATAAGTCACGATATTGATTCAAAATTTTAACGCCCGATATGGTGAAATCAGATGCAGCTAAAGCACAGTTTTTATCTTCTAAATAACCCAAAAAATCTGAAACAAAAATAACATCCATCGAATACACATCTATTTTTTCAGAATTTGAGCGATTTAAAAATTTATGCAACATGTTAAGAGGCATATAGCTTTCAAGCCCCTTACATTCTGTTTCAAGAGGTTGCGCAAATTGAGTTAAATCTGACTTTAAAGCCACAATATCTGCATATGTAGATACAGGTATAAACATAAAAACCGTCAATAGAGCAATTTTTCTTATTATAAAATTCATGCTGTTATTCTCATTTTATTTAAAAATAAAAAACTCTGTATTGTCTAATTGATGATTTAACAATGCATAACGAAAATCACGCATTAATTGCGATGATAATTCTCGCTTTTGCTCTACCAGCATTTTCAATAACTGTAAAAACTGACCATGACTAAATACCAGTAAATGATCATGTTGATAGTGTGCTTTTAACGAATCCAAGTGCGAAATAAAGTCCGTAACGCGTTGATAAAAATTGGCAAAAGATTCAGCACCTTCACTTGTCACTAGGTTCACATCTGCTTGGTTCCAATAATCATCGACCCAAGGTTTTCGTTCCTCTAAAGTGGTATTTTTACATCGCGTATCGGATAAGTAAGAAAACTCCTGAATATCCAAAACTTGAGGGGTAATCTGATCTCGTAATAAAATTGGTTCAGCTGTTAGACGTGTACGGAGGAATGGAGAGATAAAAATCTGCTTTGCTGGTGGTAAAACATCAACAAGTTTTTGCGCCTGTTTATGTCCATATTCGGTTAAGGGAATACTTGCATGTGACTCAGTTTTACCGTTTACATTACCTAAACTTTGCGCATGACGGATTAAATAAATACTCATAAGATTCTCTTACCTCACCTTTATTTTAAAAATAATCAATAATTTTTAGTCAATCAATTTATAACTCATATTTTAATCATCATTTTTGAAGATTAATCATCCAGAATTTTAGTTAGAAAAATTTATCGGCTCCATAATTAGTTTTAACTTATTGTCTGAAACTATAAAACTATAAATGTGCTGACCTAATTGATAACTTGTTACACTTTTGCTTTTAGTCTCATGTGTACCTAGATATTCAACCTTTGTGTACAAGTATCTGCTTTCTTTGCTTAAAATCTCATATATATTTTCTATCATGCGATCATCAAGAATATTGTTTTCAATACGATATTTTATATAAGCATCTAGTTTTGCATAGAAAATATTTTTAATGTTTCGATCATCAATTTTAAAAATGAATTTAAAGTTTTCAATTGATGCAATTTCGAAGGGGAAAGAATTTAAACCTGTTTTTTTTATATATTTGATTTCAAAATCATTAGTTAAATCAGATATTTCTTGAAGTTGTGTGATCTGCTGTTCTGTTTTTTTAAAATTTTTATAATGATGTTGAAATAGATCATGATATGCCATTAAAATACCTACATAATGAAGAGGAAGATAAAATCCATGATCTTCTTTTAGATATACATAATCTTTACATAACTCTCCACATCGGCTTTTCTCATTTTTTGAAATAATATTTCTATTTAAATAAATATTAAAATTTTCTTGAGCTTGTTGTAATTTTTGGTTATCCATCGTCCAAGAATACTCAATTAAATTAGCATAACCTGCTTGCCTATAAACTTCATTATCCAACATTCTCTCTATATGATATTTATCTTTAAAATATTTTTCTTTAATTGAAATACCATTAGCTGAAAATTTACTTGCTGCCAAAGCACAATTTTTATCTTTTATAAAAAGTAAAAAATCTGAATTAAATATAAACATAAGATCATATACATGAATATCACTTCCTTTTGAGTCATTTAAGAAGTTATTCAAATTTTTTATTGGTCTATAATCATCTTCATTTTTACATGCTATTAATAAATCTTGGCTTATTAAATTTAATTCAGACCGCACATCAGCATACGCAAATTTATTCATCCCTATAAAAGCAATAAAAATTGCTATTTTTAATACTCTAATCATCAAATTGGCCCTTATATTTTTCTCTTTTTTGATATTTTAAAAATCCTCTTCATTTTCAAAAGGCTTTTTTCATCAGCTCTTTTTTAAATCATAAATCAACATAAAAGCCCCCTCATCCTAGCCTTCTCCCCCAAGGGAGAAGGAACCTTCTATAGCTATATGATTCACTCCAGATGATCATTTTTTAATTTAGCAAAGAGGTTTAAAATTATGAGTTAAATAAGAGTTTCTCTACTGCTCTTCGGTTTACTAAACCTTGTACTGTTTTGCCACCTGCTTTGATCCAAACATCAAATTGATGACTGGCAGCGTGATAATCAGAGGCATTCAATAATTTTAATAAGGTTGAGTTTTTAAAAGCACCAATCCCAATGTTATAGCTCAATGAAACCAACGCATCAAACTGATTTTGATTTAACGGCACATTTACAGCAGCAGTTACTGCTTGCTCAAAACGTCTAAGGTCATATTGCATATAGTTTTTTGCTTGTTCAATGGTACAAGTATCACCATACTGAACAGCTTTTCCATGCGGGTAAATCGTCGTTCCATAACCGATAGTACAAACCCCGACACCATCATCATAAGCTTTAAGCTCTAATCCCTCAAAACCACAAATCAAATCCACGCCTTGAGGACTTACCTGAGTAATTTGATCTTGTGCAAAGCCAATGACATTCGTATCAGAATCAATAGCGACACCGATATTTGAATTGGAATAATCAGCCCTATGTTTATTCAATTCGCGCTGCTGTTGATTCAATGGTTTTGAAAACAACGTAGAAAATAACTTGGAAAAAAATTTAGACCAAAATTGCGTCATCAATAAAACTCAAAAAAAAAGAAAAAGGTTATATCGCTGTACCTATACCACCCAATATTAAACATAGCTTTTTGAATAAATAAAGTTGTCTTTGGTTGCATTGGGTATAGATCTATTGATTTTAAATAGAAAAACTCCGCTCTTATCATAAGAAAGGAGTTTTATCTTCTTGTTGCTGTTGATATATATAAAATTAAAACAAGAAATAACGCTGTGCCATTGGTAATACTTCAGCAGCTTCACAAGTTAGATGTACACCATCTGCACGAACTTCATAGGTTTCAGGATGCACATCCATCACAGGACAATAGCTATTATGCTTCATGTCTTGTTTAGTGATGTTTCTGGTATTTTTACAAGGTGAAATTAACTTCTTTAATTGTAATTTTTCAGCAACACCAAGTTCAATTGCGGCCTGTGACAAGAAAGTAATACAGGTATTATGCACGCCTCTTGGATACGCCCCAAACATTGGACGGTAATGTACCGGCTGTGGTGTTGGAATTGAGGCATTAATATCCCCCATTGGCGCTGCCGCAATCATGCCACCTTTAATGATCATTGATGGCTTTACCCCAAAAAACGCGGGTTTCCACAACACCAAATCAGCAAGTTTCCCTTCTTCTATAGAACCAATTTCGTGGCTTAAACCATGAGTAATGGCGGGATTTATTGTATATTTTGCAATATAACGCTTTACCCGATTATTATCATGGTACTGATTATCACCTTCTAATGGCCCACGTTGCACTTTCATTTTATGCGCCGTTTGCCAAGTGCGTAAAATCACCTCACCCACACGCCCCATGGCTTGAGAATCAGAAGACATCATTGAAATTGCGCCGAGATCTTGCAAAATATCTTCTGCTGCAATCGTTTCGCGACGAATACGACTCTCAGCAAATGCGACATCTTCAGCTATCGCTGGATCTAAATGGTGGCAGACCATGAGCATGTCTAAGTGTTCATCAATGGTATTGATGGTATAGGGGCGGGTTGGATTGGTTGAAGATGGTAAAACATTTGCTTGACCAATGGCTTTTAAAATATCAGGTGCATGACCACCACCCGCACCCTCAGTATGATAAGTGTGAATAGTACGATTTTTAAATGCCCCCAGTGTTTCTTCAAGAAAACCACTTTCATTTAAAGTATCGGTATGAATCGCCACTTGTACATCATATTCATCTGCTACAGTTAGACAATTATCAATTGCAGCAGGGGTAGAACCCCAATCTTCATGCAATTTCAGCCCCACCACACCTGCTTTAATCTGCTCCGCAATCGGTTCAGGTTGGCTCAAATTACCTTTACCCAATAAGCCAATATTCATAGGCAAATCATCAATGGCTTGCAGTATGGTTGAAATATGCCATGGCCCCGGTGTTACTGTTGTTGCCGATGTTCCTGCAGCAGGACCAGTACCACCACCAATCATGGTCGTTGTCCCCGACATTAACGCTGTTTCAACTTGTTGGGGGCAAATCCAGTGAATATGGGTATCTATTCCACCTGCTGTAAGTATTTGCCCTTCTCCGGCAATCACTTCGGTTGCCGCACCCAGTGGAATGGTAATATTTGGTTGAATATCCGGATTGCCAGCTTTACCTATTTTCCAAATTCGCCCATTTTTTAATCCCACATCGGCTTTAATAATCCCCCACCAATCGACAATCAATGCATTGGTAATCACCGTATCTGCAACGTCTGCTGCAAGTAATTGAGATTGTCCCATCCCATCGCGAATAACTTTACCACCACCAAATTTAACTTCTTCACCATAGGTGGTGAGGTCTTGTTCAACTTCTATAAAAAGTTCGGTATCTGCTAAACGTACTCGATCCCCAACGGTAGGACCAAACATTTCAGCATAAGCTCGACGTGACATTTTCATTTTGATTATCCTTTTAGTCCAACTTACCCATCACACGCCCTGCGAAACCATAGACTTCACGTTTTCCGACCAGTGCAACGATTTCTACATCACGTCGCTGTCCCGGTTCAAACCGAACCGCTGTACCAGCCGCAATATTTAAACGAAAACCTTTGGCACGTTCACGATCAAATTGCAAAGCATCGTTGGCTTCATAAAAATGAAAATGTGAACCCACTTGAATTGGCCGATCACCTATATTTGACACTGAAATTTTCAGTACTTCACGACCAACATTCATTTCAATATCACAATCAGGTGTAATAATTTCGCCAGGGATCATATGCTTATCCTAATTTTGAAGAAGTGTTCTCTATACAATCGGTTGATGGACTGTGACGAGCTTCGAGCCATCTGGAAAAGTAGCCTCTACCTGCACTTCGGCAATCATCTCAGGCACACCCTCCATCACATCATCACGACTGAGTAAAGTGGTACCAAAATGCATCAACTCACTGACAGTCATTCCATCTCGTGCACCTTCAAGCAATGCTGCAGAAATAAATGCAATAGATTCAGGATAATTGAGTTTTAATCCACGTGCTTTGCGACGTTCTGCAACTAAACCCGCTGTAAAAATCAGCAGTTTATCTTTTTCAGTAGGATTGAGTTCCATATGTATTTCCTAAAGTTCTCACATTTTTTTATGCAAAATATGTGCTCAGTTTTAAATTAAACACGCAGATTTTGTTTCTAAAAGGTGATCTTTAAATGAATCAAGTTCGCCAAATGCGTGGAAATGCTTCATCCAAATCAAACCAATATCGCCTTAATCTGGCGCGAATTGCTGCAAAAGCATCATGACAATGTCGAACATCATCGCCTAAAAAACGTGCATTGATGACATCACCCAATAAAGTTAACCTTACAGGCATATCCATTCGCATCATCAACTCACGAATTAAATCGATATGTGCCTCTAAATAAATGTTTGCTCGGAATTTTTCAGGAGGAACTGCCCATAAACTCCCCATAACGGCATGATTATTCATTCCTAAACAAGAACTTAGCCAACGATCATTGCCTTTAAAACTCAATGTGTCTGCCAGCAGTAATTGCTGATTTCGCCATAATTTAAAATGACTGTGATAAGCACCAGATTGAAATTTTTCATCTCGAGCTTGACGACCAATTACCAACATATCCCAACCGATAAAGCTTGCTGTTTGATCAAGCTGAATCAATGTTTCTGAGTGGGCATTGGCACCATCAAATAACATGGTTTCTTGAGGAAGCCATTCAAACACAGCATTGTGTTTAACTAAGATATGGATATGTTGATAAGCTTGTTTGCCATTGGTCCGATACCATTTACCAGCACCTGGGGTTGTGACTAAGGCATGGGCAGCAGCATCTACACTGATCTCAAATGTTAAATGATCACCGCCTGCAATACCCGCAGGCGGATGGACAATAATCGCATGACAAATTCCAGTTTTTTCTGGCCACAGCATCTTTTGCACACGCACAGGTCCAAAATGTCTACGATGCGCCAATACCGTTCGCTCAGTTTGCGCCTGAAAACCCAATTCGAGTTTGGCATACCAAAGGCGCTGATCAGGAAGATGTTCTACTAAACTTATCATGACCGCCTTTATAAATTGATATCCGCAATTAAGCGCTTAAACATTAAGCCAAACCAATAACGGCAACGATTGCAGCCAAAGTACCAATAATTTTCTTGCCATATGGAACGTACTTTTTGATAAAAGCACCAATGCCTAATCCACCCGCATAGATCAATGCCATTGCTGTCACCATACCTAAAATCAGTAAGCTGGCATGACCTGATTGGCCTAATTCAGCACCATGTGCAACGCCGTGAAAACTTGCCAATAGAACTGCTGCGATAGGTAAAACTTGATTTGTTTTTGTCCAAAGTGCAACAGCCAATAAAATCAATGACGCAATGATGCCGTACTCAGCAACTGGTGATGGAATAAATCCTTCGCTACCGATCATAAAGCCAATCACCATCGCTAAAGCTAACCCAATCAAGCCGAAAAGCTTCCAGCGTTGATTTGCCGTCCACATCAATACACCAAATGCGACTGCCATCATCAAATGATCTAAACCTGTAAATGGGTGAATAAAGCCTGCCCAAAAACCGCTATGGTGATCATGTCCAGGATGAGCCAAAGCCAATACAGGTAAATATGCAGCACAAGCCATCAGACTGTGTCTTAAAAAACGCATTCGAATTCTCCTTTGATTATTTTCAATTCAAATAGTTACAATTATTTTTAATATCGCGACTAAGCCTTAAATAAACCTTGTTTTTCAATAAATTCAATGATTTGCTTTAAACCATCTTGAGTTTTCATATTTGAAAATAAAAAAGGTTTGTCACCGCGCATGCGTTTTGCATCTTGATCCATCACATCGAGATTTGCACCGACCATTGGGGCTAAATCTGTTTTGTTAATAATCAATAAATCCGACTTGGTAATGCCGGGACCACCTTTACGTGGGATCTTTTCACCACCCGCAACATCAATCACATAAAGGGTTAAATCAGATAATTCGGGACTAAAGGTAGCGGCTAGATTATCTCCACCACTTTCGATAATAATCAGCTCTAAACCATCAAATTTTTCACAAAGATCATCGATTGCAGCCAAGTTAATTGAAGCATCTTCACGAATTGCAGTATGTGGACAACCACCTGTCTCAACACCAACAATACGTTCTGGTGACATCGCTTCATGACGAGTTAAAAAATTAGAATCTTCTTTGGTATAGATATCGTTGGTCACAACCGCCATATTATATTTGTTGCGTAAAGCAAGGCATAAATTCAGGGTTAATGCTGTTTTACCTGAACCAACAGGACCACCTATTCCAACACGTAAAGGGCTACGTTCTGTCATCATTTTTTCCTTTTCTATGCTTCATTCTCAATAAAAAATAGCGAATGAAACGTGTCATTTATGATCTGAATAATCGTGAATATAAAGTTTCATGCGACATACTTAATATCGCATAATTGGGCAAGGCACTACTTAACTCATCATCTTCTAAGGCTAAGGCACGCACTACCGCTTGAGGAATTAAGCCATGTAACTGCCACAAAATTCTTTGACCACTCATTTGCCCTAAAGGGACAGTTTTAACCGCACCTAGCACTTGGTTTTCTAAAACAGTAAAGCTATATGCTGTCAGGACATCCACCAGATTAAGTTTTAATGTCCCACATAAATGTGCGTAAACAGGGACAAAACCAAACTGCTTTTTAATCTCAGGTTGCTGTTTTAAAACATCACGAATCCAAGCATTCAAAGAAAATGCCAACTGCTGAGATTCAGCCCGTAATTCTTTCGACTCACGGCTCGCTTTATAAAAGTTAGCCCAATTTAAAAATTCAGCTTCGTCTAAATAATGTTGCATCAGACGTTTTAAAACGGGGAGTTCAAACCTAACCAGCAACATTTCCAGTACTTCTTCAAAATAAGCAATACTGCTTGCTTCATCATGAATCAAGCCTTGATCAATCGCACTTTCCACCCCTTGCGAATAACAATATGCACCTATAGGTAAAGCTGTCGATGACAGGGTCAATAGACTTAATAGTTGCGATGCATTAGTGATGGACATGATGTAAAGCCTTAATCGGGCTTAAACGATGATCATGCTGATGTTGTGCATATGCACCACTTTCAGGTTCAAATGGATGTTCAACTTCATCTACTGTCAGCCCTAAACCTTGGATCATTTCTGCAAGGACATGATCAGGTTCAAAATAAAGTGCTGTTGGAGTAAGCATTAACGGAACATGGCGATTTCCCAGATGATATGCAGCTTTAAGTAAATCAAAACTATGCAGTGCCGAAACTTGCATTAATTTTTCAGCTTTGGCATCTACACGTAACACTTCACCTTGTTCAGTTGCAATATAAGAACCACTACGCAAAATGCCTGTACGTGGTAAATCCGCACCAATATCGTGCCCATTATTTAAAGTTGCACGAAAACGGCTCTTTTGCCGAGTATCAAAAGTCAATTCAATACTTTCAGCCTCAATGTTTGACTCTATATGGTCTAGACGTTGCGTATAAATTTTCATATTGATCCACTTTTCTATGGCACTTGATTTAAAATGTTCCAAATTGATGCCAAAATTTTATTCATAAATATCGGTTTGCATTAAATTAAAGCATTTATCATGCCAGTTTTTAGAATCGTAAGAATTCAAACTGCATCTTATTTAGAACGCCAGCCTAAAACCTGAGATCAAATTTACAGGAGCGAGATTTCAATAAAAAATCAGAACAATTAAACGTTACAAAATAAAACCATAATAAAATTATGTGTATTTCACAAAAGCTTGAAATAACACACTTTTGATCAACTAAAATTCTCATGGACAATTTGCGACTAACAGCGCAATGTGTTATCAATGAATAAATAATCAGACAAAAAAGGGAGAAACTTATAATGGCTTATCAACACATCCTTCTTGCTGTAGATGACTCTCCTATTTCTTATGCTGCACTTGAACATGCAGAAAAACTTGCACTTGCTTTTAACTGTAAAATTACTGTGATGAGTGTGATCGCAGTTGATCCTTTTAAAGGCGTCGATTTTTATAAAATAGCGCCTGCTGTAACTCAATATTTATTTGAAGCTGAAAAAAATGCTTTAGCACGTTTAAAAGATATTCAAGAAACTTTAGTTCACCATGGTGTAACAACAGTAGATACCAAAGTGGTACGTGAAGTGCCTCCTGCTACTGGAATTTTAGATGTTGCAGATGAACTCAATGTGGACCTTATTGTAATGGGTTCTCATGGACGTACTGGTCTGAAGAAATTCTTCTTAGGGAGCGTTGCACAAGAAGTGTTGTCGATTTCTCCACTGCCTGTGTTGATTATTAAATCTACCCAAGAAGAAGCTTAATTTTATTTGAAATGTTAATTAAAAAGGTGTGATTATGACTTATCAAAATATTCTTGTCCCAGTTGACGGTTCTGACATTTCTTTTTCTGCATTAAAACATGCTGCTGCGATTGCCAAAGCCTTTGGCAGCAAAGTCACTGCGATCAGTGTCGTTGCTGAAGACCCTTTTGCTGCTGCTGATTTTTACTATTCGCCAGATATGTTAAAAGATTACATTCAAGAAGCAATTAAAAATGCGGAAGAAGGTTTGGGCAAAGCCAAACAATTGGCTGAACAGCAAGGTGTTCAAATTGATACACAAGTCGTGAGAGACTCGGTTGCAGCTGAAACCATCATTAAAACTGCTGAATCATTACATACAGATTTAATTATCATGGGATCGCATGGTCGCAAAGGCTTCCAAAAGTTTTTCTTAGGCAGTTTTGCGCAAGATGTACTGGGTCAAACCAAACTTCCTGTATTGATTGTTAAACAGTGATTGATTAGGGTCTATTAACCGTTCATAAATGATTTGCGTTGTAGATGAATTGTCAAACGCCCCTAAAAACCAAATAAATAAAACCCAGTTTAGCTGGGTTTTATTTATGCAATGTCCATATCAAAGATAACTTGGGGAAACTATTAAACCGCGATAACTTTGACTAAAATGGTTTGAGATTCTTCAAAATCATCAAAAATTTGCTTACGGCTAAGTTCTTTGGACTTTACTTTAAAATTATGATTTTGATAGTGGATGACCTCAGGTATTTGATCAAAATAATTTCCTTCGGCTTCAATACTTTCTTCAAATAAGGCTGTGCCAAGCTGATATTCTCTACTTTTTAAGACAACATACTTAACAGTCGTTTTCATCATTCGCACTCCATTTTCATATGCACTTTATTTTTATTTATATCACTTTTTGACGCGTTTGAAATATAAAAATTCATCATATTGCATAGTAATTCTACAATTGGCCCAAAAAAGGAAAACCCACCTGTTGAGAAGTGGGTTGACTGCATATTTACAGACTTTACGCTGATTATTCTTTTAACTTTCTGTGATTGTTATTTGATGCTTATTCTTGGTTTTTGTTGTTTTGTGCCGTCATTATGGCAAATAAATATGACAAGCTTATTTCAACTCAGCGCTCTTTTGATTTATTTTGTCTTTAATAAACCATACAAGCTAATATTATGATTTATATATAAAAATATCCGAAAAACAATTAAGTTCATGGTTCAAAATGCTTATTTTTTGTTTGGTTTTCTTGCAAATTCCCTCAATTCACTTATAGTTAAATTATTGAATATAAATAATTAATTTAGAGTCATACCAATGCTTTTAAAACAATGTTGTGATCTGCTTGAAAGAAAGAATTTAACAGTCGCATTTATTGAAAGTGCAAGTTCTGGTTATTTATCCAGTCAATTTTCGATCTATAAAAACAGTGGTGCAGATATTTTATTAGGCGGTTTAGTCAGTTACGACCCCTCTATTAAAATTTCAATTTTACAAGTTGATCCATCCCTCATCAAAAAATATAGCGCTGAATCAGTTGAAGTGACTAAAGCAATGGCAATTCAAGGGAAAAAGCTCTTTAGCGCTGCAGATATCATTGTCAGTTGTACGGGCTTACTTAAACCTGGTGGGAGTGCTAGTATTGAAAAACCAGAAGGTACTTTCTTTATCTCAATCTATTATCAAAACACGTTGTCGAATTTTAAATATTTTATTGAAGGTGAGCCGTTGACTCGTTTAAATCAATTAACTGAAAATGTAGCAAAGGAAATATTAAAAATCTTAAATTTTGTTTAAGATTTATGCTATGCCTTAACTGAAATACAAATTACTGAAATATTTAATTCACTTTTTAACTAAAAAGCGGTAAATTTTACATAGATTATCAACATATCAATAACACAAATGAACTTATTAGGAAGCGGTATGAAACTTCAATTTGCGGTAATTTCTTCTTTAGCATGTTTAACTTTGGCGGGTTGTGCTGGCTCTTATCCAGAAAGAGTTGTTACAAAAGGCCCTTTAATCTGTGAAGCAAATGAAGTTTGCCCTGAACTTTCTATGCGTTGGAAAGATGAAGTCCGTGATGGCTTTAAAATCACAGCAGAAATTAACAATCCAACAAAATATGATATTACCCAATTTGTCTTCTTAGTGGATGGTCAGCCATATACATATTCAACCATTAACACGACACAATACGCGGGTACAGTTTCATCAAACTCGATTAATGTTCCAGTCAGTTTTCTTAACTCATTCCGTAATGGTAAAGAAATCTCACTTAAATTGGTAACCAACCAGGGTGATGTTGAACGTTCAATCTTAAAGGCAGATGGTCAACAGTCTTCTGCGTATCTCACTTTCTTAAAGGGTTATACAGGTCAAATTGTTACTCAATAAGACTGAGCAGTATAGATATAAAAAACCAGACAAAATGTCTGGTTTTTTTAACTTAAAATAATGAGCTAAGCCCATTAAGCTAAATTTGTTGAGCAATAACTCTATTAAGTAAAAAAACAAATCATTTGAAATTTACTATAATAATTAAAGGTATTTCAAAACTAAAATACCCTCTCTTATCTCAAATATATTTGCTATTTAGGTTCAATTGGGGCAAATGGTGCAACCACATCCGCATTTTGTGCACGATGACGCATAAAATGATCCATCAATACAATGGCAAGCATGGCTTCAGCAATAGGTGTCGCACGCACGCCCACACAAGGATCGTGACGACCTTTGGTGAGTACATCTGTATCTTCACGATCTAGATTAATGGTTTTCCCTGGTGTAGTAATACTTGCGGTTGGTTTTAACGCAATCGCTACACGGATGGTTTGGCCTGAAGAAATACCACCAAGAATACCACCAGCATGATTGGCTAAAAACCCATCTGTGCTAAGTTCATCACGGGTTTCATGACCAAATTGTTCTGCAACTGCAAAACCATCACCAATTTCAACACCTTTCACCGCATTGATTGACATCATGGCATGGGCAATATCAGCATCTAAACGATCAAATACGGGTTCACCCCAACCTACAGGTACTTTTTCTGCAAGGATCTCAAGCTTTGCACCACAACTGGTCCCCTGTTCACGCAATGATGTTACCAGCGCTTCAAAACGTGGAACAGCATTGACATCACCACAGAAGAACGGATTATTCGGAACTTCATTCCAATCTAAAGCTTGTGCTTTTTCTGTACCAATTTGCGTCACATGCCCACGAATCACAATCGCAAATTTCTCAAAAAGAAATTTCTTTGCAATCGCACCCGCTGCCACACGCATCGCCGTTTCACGTGCACTTGAACGACCACCACCACGATAATCACGGAAACCATACTTTTGTGTATAGGTGTAATCTGCATGGCCTGGACGGAAAGTTTGCGCAATATTGCCATAATCTTTAGATTTTTGATCTGTATTACGGATCAATAAACCAATTGAAGTTCCTGTCGTTTTACCTTCAAAAACTCCAGAAATGATCTCAACCTCATCTGGCTCTTTACGCTGAGTGGCAAACTTAGAAGTGCCCGGTTTACGACGATCTAAATCAATTTGTAAATCTTCAGCAGATAATTCAAGACCCGGTGGCACACCATCAACAATTGCCATCAAGCCTACGCCGTGAGATTCACCACAAGTCGTTACACGGAAGAGTTGTCCAATACTGTTACCTGCCATGCTTACGACTCCTTAAGCTTGAATAGATTGAATAAATAAATCACGGAATGTACGACATTGTTCAGCAGTCAAAGCAAAAATACCTGTACCGCCTTTTTGGAACTGTAACCAGTAAAAATCAATGGTATTAAAATTCTGTTTCATTGCCCATTCTGAGTTACCTACTTCAATCACGATTAAACCGTCTTCAGTTAAATAATCAGCAGCTTGAGCCAACATTTTTCGAACTAAATCCAAACCATCTTGACCAGCAGCTAAAGCAAGTTCAGGTTCATGATGGAATTCATCTGGTAGATCAGCCATATCTTCGGCATCCACATACGGTGGATTTGAAACGATTAAATCATATTGATTTTCAGCTGGAATTTTGGCAAACAAATCTGACTCAAGCAAAGCCACCTGATATTGCTTATTGTGATGCTCTGCATTAATAGAAGCCACTTCTAATGCTTCTTTAGAAATATCAGTCGCATCTACTTCTGAATCAGGGAATGCATATGCCAACGCGATCGCAATACAACCTGAACCCGTACACATATCTAAGATACGCTGTGGTGTTTTTGGATTTGGGTTTTCAGGTAAATTATTCACGCCTGCACGCGTTTGTCCATTTTCATCTAAACAATAAGGTGCAAAACGGTTTTCGATCAATTCAGCAATCGGTGAACGAGGAATTAACACACGCTCATCAACATAGAATGGCTTACCAAAGAAATAAGACAGGTTAAGTAAATAAGAGGTTGGAATTCTTTCATTTACACGACGTTCGAGTAGATTTAAAAACTCAGCTTTTTCACTTGGCAATAATTTTGAATCTAAAATTTCAGCATCCGCCTTCCATTCCAAAGAAAGCGTTTGTAAAACCAAGGCAGAACTTTCTGCGAAATAATCTTCTGTACCTTGACCCAAATGTGCATCGTATTGACGTAAAGCTGTAACCCCAAAACGAATAAAATCACGAATTGTTGATAGGTTTTCAGCAGCTTCCTGTAAATGTTCAGGGCTAATAGTCGGTCGATCCACTTAAGGTTTCTCCAAGGTCATATTTTTAAACGCCTTATGATACCTTGTTTTGCATGACATTTATAATGCTTTACGACAATTTACTTAGCAATTATTTTATAGCGCAATAAAGCACTATAAACGATAGCTTTGTTTCTCTAACATATTGGCTCTATTGACTGTTTGTTTGAGGGCACAATTGTAATACTTCATTTTATAATCATCAGAAACTGATTTATTCGACTCATCACACTGCTGGTCTCGAAGTTTAAACCATTGTTTCTGATATTTCTTTTGAGCTTTCTGTTGCTTGTGTGTATACAGATCCAGCGTCTGTTTAAATAATGATTTCAAACGATCATCCTGCTTACTCAACTCTGTTTTCATACAGCTGGCAAGTGTTGCCGAGCTTGAACCTGCCGAATTCATACAGCTTAAATAGTCTGAGCTATAACCGATCGCCTGTGTGTGCATCGGCAATAATATAACTAAACTGATACCCCAATACTTTAAATACATTCAATTCCCCTATCCCAAAATCATTATTTTAATTCAAAAACTTTTAATCCAAAGAACTCAGGCACTGATTAGCAACAATCCCCTCTGCAAAAGAGTGTAAAAGATTTGAAACTAAATACAATCATTGTAGATTAATTATTGTTAAAACTTGATTTAAAACAATCAACTTTGTTTCACCATGTCACTCGTTTTTTAGATTTATTTTCAAGCCTATTGTTGTATATTTTTAAAACAAATCAATCTGCTTGGTTATAAAATATAAACTTATTTGTGGCAAAATTGCTGAGATTGAGCGCTTAACTTGAAATTGGGTCATTTCACCTTTATATATACAACAAGTTTTTAAATATTTCTGAATTTAGTCAATTTATGAGCTACAAACATAATAACCTCATGGCGATGCGTCAGTCATGGTGGGATGATGAATCCACTCCAAATGTCAAAATTGAAAAGCAGTTTTTTCAACAAACCCTCTCTGAGCAAGGTGTTTACGAAGCGCCTTCTCTAGACGATGTAAAATATTTTTTCTTTAGCTTGCCCAGCATTATCATTGTTAAAGGCTATGCACTTGGTTTTACTAATCAAAGCGTTAAAGATCTGATCATCAATTACATTGCTTCAAATAAGCAAGGTTTAATACTCCGCAAAGAGCTTAAAATCCAATTTAGAATGTAAATTTTAATATTGCTTAGGCTATTTTGATGGAATTAATTTAATTCCCCCATTCAGCGAATTGAACTGTTTAAATACAGTCATTCCATGTAATATTCCTTACAATTAGTCATCTTTTTATCTTTTCGAATCTCTTATAAAGGATTTTATCTTCATGTCAGATCAGAACGAAAAGCTCAAACAGTTAAAAACCTCATCAATGGATCGTCGCTTATCAATTGCAAAAGCATCATTATTGGCAGGTACACGCTGGGCAGCTTCAAGTGCGAGTTCAATCTTTTCAAGTGAAGAAGAAAAAGAAAAAAAACGTAAACAAGCTATGAAAGAACAAGCCAATTACCTTGTTCAAGAAATTGGCAAGCTAAAAGGCTCAATTGTTAAAATCGGTCAAATGATGGCGCTTTATGGCGAGCATTTTTTACCTGAAGAAATTACTCAAGCATTAAACACTCTCAATAATCAAACAGTTGCCCTTGCATGGCCTGCGATTAAAGAGCAATTGGTCAGCCAATTAGGTTCAAAACTCAACGATCTCACCATTGATCATGAGCCGATTGGTACCGCTTCTCTGGCTCAGGTTCACCGCGCAACACGTAAGTCAGATGGATTAGAGTTGGTTCTTAAAATCCAATATCCAGGTGTAGCCGACGCCATAGACTCAGATATGAGCCTATTTCGAAATATGCTTAAATTAACACGTATGGTGCCACAAACCCGTGAGTTCGATCAGTGGTTTGATGAAGTGCGTGAAATGATGCATCGTGAAGTTGATTATAAAGTTGAAGCGGCAACAACCCGTCGTTTTGGCCAGCGACTTAAAGAAGATCCACGTTATGGCGTGCCACAAATTATTGATGACTATTGTACCAATCAAGTCTTGTGCATGACCTTTGAACGTGGTGTACCTATCAACAGTCCTGTCATGCTGTCTTTACCGCAAGAACGACGTAATCTTTTAGGTGAAGCATCACTTGAAATCGCAGTTCGTGAATTGTTTGAGTGGGGAGAAATGCAAACCGACCCGAACTTTGGTAATTACCTTGTTCGTTTGGGCAATGGTGAAGAGATAAAAGATAAAATTATTTTGTTAGATTTTGGCGCTATACGTCAATTCGATGACCAATTACTTCGCGTAGCTTGTAATTTAATCAAAGCGGGTTATAACCACGATGCTGAAGCAATGGTCAATGCGATGTCGGGCTATGAGTTCTTTGATGCAATGCCTTTAAGCATTAAACCCGATATGGCAAAAGTATTTTTATTGGCAACAGAAGCATTTAGTACACCTTTAAATAACCCAGATTTACCCGCAGGTGTGATGGATCAACATAACCGCTATGACTGGAAAAAAAGCCAGCTACATAGCCGTGTGATGCAACGTGCTTCAAAATCAATGGCTTCACGTTACTTCAGTATTCCACCAAAAGAATTTATGTTTATCAGTCGTAAATTTATTGGTGCTTATACATTTATGACGGTGATTGAAGCAAAGACCAATGTACGTAAAATGATTGTACCTTTTGTTTAATCTTTTTAGTTTTCATACACGTTAGACGAGATTGTAAACGTTTTTAAAATGTCACTTTTACCAATACCCAACAAATGTTGGGTTTTTTTATTTTTAAATAAACAATAAAAATCAAAATATTAATAACAAATATCTCATTCACTCTACCACTCATCTAAGGTCAATCACTTTGTCAGCTTTGACATAGTTTTTTATTTTTATGCATGTCAGGATTGTTGTATACCGACACTAAAATACAGGGACTTCGGCATGACCAATATGGTAAATAAAGCTCAAGGTTTGGGTTTAAATCTAATTACAAAAATTGCAGGTAGTGATTTACTTGATCAGTTTAAATTGCGCAAATTTATCGAAAGATCACTTTATCAAGGTTCTAAAGCCGGTTTTAAAACCTTAAGTGCAACACAAAAAGCATTTAAATCGGATTCAAATGTAACCAAACAACGTCTACCCAATCAGCAAAAGTCCCTATTTGATTTGAGTTTGACTGAAGAGCAGCAAATGACGGTGGATGCTATGGATCAATTTGCGTCTGAAGTACTGTATCAATTGGCCCATCAAGCGGATCACGACGAAAAGTTTCCAGCTGAACTTTGGCAACACAGTACTGATTTAGGACTAAATTACTATGCACTGCCTGAAGCTTTAGGCGGTGTTGCATCTGAAAAAAATATTGTGAGTAATATTTTAATTGCTGAACGCTTGGCTAAAGGTGATTTCTCACTTGCTGCAGGTTTGCTCTCTACTTTTAGTGTCATCAATGCAATCACGCAATGGGGTTCTGAAAAAGTTCAATCTGTTTATTTAGCAAATTTTGCCAATGATACCGATATTCAAGCCACTTTTGCAGTACAAGAAGCAACCCCTGCATTTAATCCCTTACGCTTAAAAACCAAAGCGACTGCCAACAATGGACAATTCAGCATTACTGGAGAAAAAACTTTAGTGCTGTTGGGTGCAACAGCAGATTTATTCCTTGTTAGTGCTGACTTTAAGGGTCAAGCGGACGTTTTCGTTGTAAAGCGAGATCCAAGTATTACAGTGAAAAAATCACCGGCAATGGGTTTAAAAGCAACTGAAACGGTAACTTTGAAGTTTGACAATACCCCTGCCCAACGTCTAGGTGACGACGATTTTAATTACGCTGCATTTTTAGATTTAGGCAATCTAATGTGGTGTGCAATGGCTGTTGGTAGCTGTGAAGCGGTTAAAGATTACAGTATCAAATATGCCAATGAACGTACTGCATTTGGTGAACCTATCTCACACCGTCAAAGTGTGGCATTTATGATCGCAGATATGGCGATTGAAATTGATGCAATGCGTATGCTGATTTTAAATGCTGCCAGTCTTGCAGAAGCAGGACAACCCTTCCATAGAGAAGCGTATTTAGCCCGTCTACTTTGTGCAGAAAAATCTATGAAAATTGGTACAGATGGTGTGCAAATTTTAGGTGGACATGGTTTTACTAAGGAACATCCGGCTGAGCGTTGGTACCGCGACTTACGTGCAACTGCCGTTCTACATTCTGGCTTACACGCTTAACTTAGAAGATAAAGGATAAAAATCATGAATTTACAAAATCCAAAAAAATTCCAAATGCTTTTAGATCAAGCACACGAAACTGCATTGAATGTTTTACGCCCAATTTCTCGTAAATACGACAAAGCAGAACATGCCTATCCTAAAGAACTTGATATGCTGGCTTCTCTACTGGATGGTATGAACGACGGTGGTGATGGGCTCAATGCTGGCGCTGCAATTAATAAACGTGGCGATATCGACAGTAATAATAAAAATGGCACCAATATGTCGACTGCCTTGGGTGTAATCGAAATGTGTTATGGCGATACAGGCCTATTGCTGACCATGCCCCGTCAAGGGCTGGGCAATTCTGCGATTGCGGCAGTCGCCAATGATGAACAGCTTGAGCGTTTTAAGGGGACATGGGCTGCAATGGCCATTACTGAACCTGGTTGTGGTTCTGACTCTGCTGCGATTCGTACAACCGCAACCAAAGATGGTGATGATTACATTCTGAACGGTGAAAAAATATTTGTCACCTCTGGGGAACGTGCTGACTCAGTCGTGGTTTGGGCAACTTTAGATAAGAAATTGGGCCGTGCTGCAATTAAATCTTTTGTTGTGCCTAAAGGTACACCTGGCATGAAAGTTGAACGCCTTGAACATAAACTTGGTATTAAGGCATCCGATACAGCGGCAATTAGTTTTATTGACTGTCGTGTCCCTGGAGCAAACTTACTCGGCAATGCAGAAATTGATGTAGCCAAAGGTTTTGCAGGGGTGATGGAAACCTTTGATAATACCCGTCCACTTGTTGCAGCCATGGCAGTGGGCTGTGCCAAAGCGTCTTTAGAACGGATTAAAGACATCTTTAAAGATGAACTAGATCCCGATTATGCAACTCCATATTTGCAAACATCTAATTTGGCTGCACAAATCTATCGGATGGAGGCAGAATGGGAAGCTGCACGCTTACTCACCATAAAAGCCACATGGATGGCAGATAACAAAAAACCAAACTCTCGTGAGGCCTCTATCGCCAAAGCTAAAGCTGGGCGTATTTGTAATGAAATCACTTTAAAATGTGTAGAGCTGGCTGCCAGTGTGGGTTATAACGAAGATGAATTATTAGAAAAATGGGCGCGTGACTCAAAAATTCTAGATATTTTTGAGGGAACACAACAGATTCAACAGCTGATTATTGCCCGTCGAGAATTGGGTAAATCTTCGAGTGAATTAAAATAGTATTGCAGCAAGACCTGTAAATTTACTTATTTACCACTATTCAAGTGGTAAAGTTTTGATCAGTTGAATTTTTAACTGATCACAAAAGGTAGAATTTTTGTTATAAAAATTCTACCTTTTTTATTTTCATTTACTTATGTACCAAATTAGAACGATACAAATACAAGACAATCCGTCGATCGCACAAGTTATTCGTGAAGTATCTAAAGAATTTGGCTTAGCACCTGAATCAGGCTTTGCTGTAGCCGACCCGATCTTGGATGATTTATATCAGGTATATGCTCAACCCAATGCCCAATATTGGATTATTGAGGATGCAAATGGTCGCGTTGTTGGTGGCGGAGGCCTTTCACCATTACAAGGTGATGCAACTGTTTTAGAGATTCAAAAGATGTATTTTTTGCCTGAACTTCGTGGTTTAGGATTTGCTAAGAAAATTTTAGAAAAGTGTTTTGAATTTGCACAACAACAAGGCTTTCAGTCTTGTTATTTAGAAACCACTCAAGATCTCTGGCAAGCCATTAAACTCTATGAGAAGTTAGGCTTTGAGCATTTATCACAACCTAAAGGTAATACTGGTCATAGTCATGTTTGTGAAGTTTGGATGCTTAAAACATTGCTTTAACGCACCATAAGCTTGTTCAATTCACTTTGGTCGTATTTTCATTACTTTCAGGACATAACACAATGTTATTATGGTCTAAATCACTCGAAATTTTGAGTGATATTTCAATGCGACTTAAAAAAATGGATGATTGGCAAAACAGTCATTGAAATTGCTTAATGGTGATTTACAATGAAAAAGTTTAAATAATTTAATTTTTATGCGTAGAACATCATTATTTATGAGTATTGTGTGAAATTAAGGGAATGTATAAACAATGTTGTATTTGGAAGATTTAAATATTGGTGATCATTTTAAAAGTCGTGAATACGAAATGACTTTGGATGAGGTTTTAGAGTTTGCACATAAGTATGATCCGCAAGTTTTCCATACTGATGCTGAAAAAGCCAAAAATCACCCGATTTTTAAAGGACTTGCTGCAAGTGGATGGCATACCTCAGCGGTCACCATGCGTCTTTGGACTGAATGCTTCCCTGTTGCTTATGGCTTAATTGGTTCAGAATCAAGTTTAAGATGGCCAAAACCCACGCGTGTGGGCGATAAAATACATGTCGATGTCGAAATTGTATCTATCCAGCCGTCTAAAACCAAAAATGATCGCGCAATTGTGACCTATGTAACACAAGCAAAAAATCAAGATGATGATGTATTGCTGATTTCAACCACTAAAATTGTGGTATTTAAGCGCAATTTTGATGCACATTAATCCTAAATTTGTCTTACAATATTTAAGGGTTTTTCCATATCATGACAATATGATTAAACAAGTAAAAACAATGTTCAGAGCAATGGAAAGCACATGAAAACAGTCTCAGCTCGCCAAGATCAGGGAATTCCTGGTGTTTATGGACTATTATTATTAGATATTGTTTCTCGTTGGGGATATAGCGCAGAGACACTTTTCGCACCCTTTAATTTTACCAGCGAGCAGTTAGCAGATCCTGAGTGTCGGATTCCGACACCACTTGCCAATGAATTGATTAAACACGCATTAAAACTTACAGGTGAAAGCACCTTAGGCTTTCATCTTGGTACACAAATGCGTATCTCCATTCATGGCTTTATTGGTTATGCCATCATGACAGCACATGATATTACCGATGCGCTTGTCTTAGCCAACCGTTTTATCCAGTTGCGTATGCCCTTTCTACAATTGTATTTTTCGACTTTTGGTGAAAAAGCCACACTTCAATTGCAATGTGATATCGAAATCGAACCCTTACGCACAGAAATTGTGATGGGGCTAACCTTTGGTATTATGACCATGGCAAAAGCCTTAACTGGTATTGATTATTTGCATGGCGATATCGACTTTGATTTTCCCAAGCCTGATGGTTTTGACAAATATATCGAGAAACTGGCAAAGCAATACAATATGCGTTTTGAACAGCCACATCTCATTGCAAGTTTTGACAAATCCTACTTGGGCTTAAAAATGGTAAATGCTGACCCGATTGCCAGTCAAATTGCGATTAATCAATGTGAAGCAGAACTTTCAGCTTTGGGTGAAAGACGCCGCTTGGCAATGCGTGTACGTGATATCTTGACCCATTCGGAACAGCATTATTTAAGTATTGAAAATGTCGCAGATCGTCTGCATATGTCAGACCGTACATTAAAGCGTCAGTTGGCTGCCGAAGGTACTTCTTTCTCTACACTGGTAGATGAAGTACGTTATCGCCATGCCACATCGTTACTTTCCCGCACTGACTATACACTGGAACAAATTGCAGATGAACTCGGATATAGTGATGTTGCAAACTTTAGTCGTGCATTTAAACGCTGGAGTGGCCGTAGCCCAAGTAGTTGGCGCAAAGACCCATACTTATAATGTGATTTATCACGATTATTTGTTTCGATGAATAAGTTTATCAGTATCTCTGCTTTCTGTTTTGATTAAAAAACCTGTATAACTCGTGCCAAAAATAAATTGATTAATGGAGTCATTATGAATCATCCTTCAGATTTGAAATATGCAGCAACACATGAATGGGTAAAAATTGAAGGTGATCTTGTGATTACTGGTATTTCTGACCATGCTCAAGATGCTTTAGGCGACTTAGTCTACGTTGAAGCGCCTGAAGTAGGTAGCCATGTGGTTGCTGGGGCTCAGGCTGGTGTAGTTGAATCCGTTAAAACAGCATCTGATATTCATGCGCCTGTTTCTGGTGAAGTTGTAGAAGTGAATACTGCCCTTGAAGATGATCCTGATTTTGTGAATGACGACCCGTATGGCAAAGGCTGGATTTATAAAATTAAACCAGACAATATTGCAGATGTTGAAAAGTTACTCAGCAATAGCGAATATGAAGCTGGGCTTTAATTTTTAAATCTATATGCTGGAAAACAAAAAGATCAGATGAGTCTGATCTTTTTGTTGTTTTTAAAATTTGATTAAAATTATTTTTTTAAATCAAGGCGAGTAAGAATAGGTCTACTTTCTCCTATAGTATGGCAACCATTAATCCAACCTTGAATTACAGTTTGGCTATGAAAAGCAGATAAAAGTGCAGCATATACTTCTTTGAATAATGGATGAGTTTTTCTTAATACTACTTGATTTGCTATTTGACATCCCTCACCAGTCGCTACATTAGCTTTCAATTCAATAATTATATCTGTTCCGTTATCATGTACGACTAATCCACTTATTTTTGTGGGTGAGAATGGACTATTTGCAAATACAGAACTACTAAACAGCACACTCAAACCAAATGCAAAAAGTATTTTTTTCATAAGTGATCTCATCTTATTTTCTTAAATCTATTCTTGTTAAGACTGGATATAAACCATTACATCCGTTTACCCAACCACTAATTATTGTTTGTTGGTGAGATGCAATGTTGTAAAATAAAATTTAAAAAATTTTTTCACCATCTTGATATACATCAATTATACTGCCTTCCCATCCATATAAAATTAGCGTCTTTTGAATTGATTCTATCATCAAGCAACCGTGCTCAGAGCCTCCTTCAATTTGAATTTCTACTTTAACTTTCGAATCAATATAAAGTTCTTGCCCCCACGGTTCTATAATTAATTTAATTGCTTCATCAGAAGAATTTTGATATATAATTTTCTGTTTAGATTTCATTTTCTTATATTTTCCATATGTTCGATAATACGATTCATTAGCAGAACTCTGTTTTGAGCAGTAGTATTATGAACATTCCTAAAAAATTCATTAGCATAAAAAGTACGCCATTGACTAGCCATTTGTAGTGTAAGCCCCTGACTTTGCATAACAGCAACTTCAAATTTCGTAATATTTTGAGATCTTATAAGTGCTCCTTCAGGACCTTTTCCCCACTTTATAAAATCGCTACCAAATTTATTTTGAGTTTCAATCCCAGGTGGAAATGAAGGAGTTGGTAATTTCGCGATATTCTTATTAAGCCAAGGCTTAGACAATGGCGTGTAAGTATTGAATGCCATACCTTAAGATCCATAATATTATCATATTGTGGTTTAAATATTAAATCACTTATCCCTGTTAGCCATTTAAATTTTGGAGTTGGTGCTAAAGTAGCAAAATCATTAAGAAAATTCTGACCTAAATAATCAGTAACAGAACCTCCTGATGTAGAGTAAAAACTCATCCCATCTTCAACCCAAACACCATTTTTAACTACAGCAGCTTGTCCTGTCGGATCACTAAATGTATAAGTATCATTCCATCCATATTGATAACGGTTGGTCTGTCCATGACCTTTCATAATAAAAGTCACTGGATCAGGCTGATAAAATCTTCCTAATACAGGGTTATAGTGACGTTGCTTTAAATAAACCAAATCATCAGCATCTTGAACCCCACCAACAAAAGCATTGGGATTCTTTAAATTGCTTGGTTTCTTGTACTTGTCAAAAAAAGACTGTTCAATGACTGCTTATATAGCTACTAGATTAACATATTGCTAATCTAGTACAGCCTTTATAAAAATAAATTACACACTGTATTTACGCCGAAAACGCTAAAGTCTTTTCAGAAAGCTGCTCTGCAACATCCAACAACAATTGCTCCGTTTTATTCCAACCCAAACAACCGTCTGTAACAGACTGACCATAAGTCATATCACAAGAGATTTTTTGATTACCATCCACCAAATGACTTTCTAGCATTACACCACGTACATGGGTTACATGTCTTTCTTCAATGATTTGCTGTAAAACCAACGGTTGCTTTAAAGGATCTTTACTGCTGTTACCGTGACTACAATCAATCACCAATGCGGGTAATTTCCCTTGATGCTGCTGGCGGATCTGTTGGATCGATTCTGCATCATAGTTTGTGCCTTTATTTGAACCACGTAAAATGATGTGTGCTAAAGGATTACCATGACTATGTACAATACAAGGCAATCCCTTTTGACCCATGGCAAGAAACTGATGAGGATGGCTTGCAGATTGAATTGCATCTAAAGCAATTTGAATCGAGCCATCTGTACCATTTTTAAAGCCAATACTAAAAGGCATATGACTTGAAATTTCACGATGAATTTGTGATTCGCTGGTACGTGCACCAATTGCACCCCAAGCCAATAAATCATCAAAATATGCAGTTGCCATAGGGCTTAAAATTTCACTGGCGATTGGCAAGCCTTTTTCAATAATTTGTAAATATAATTGGCGTGATTTTTCTAAACCCAATTGCATATTGGCAGACCCATCTAAATTTGGATCGTATAAAAACCCTTTCCAGCCTACTGTTGTACGTGGCTTTTCAATATATGCACGCATCACTAGAAAGATCTGATCTGACACTTTTTCTTGTAATTGTATTAAGCGATCTGCGTATTCCAATGCGGATTTTTCATCATGAATAGAACATGGGCCAGTAATCACCAACAGGCGATCATCTGTACCATCGAGAATATTTTCAATTGTTTGACGTTGCTCGGCAATTTGTAAAGCGAGCTTATGTTTTAATACAAATTTTTCTTTTAACTCATAAGGCAAACTGAGTTGAGTTTCAATGGTTTGATTTTGTTGTAAAGCAATATTTAGTGCATTCATGATGTATTCCTTTGGACTCTCTAAAGTCCGAACTTTTATTTGAGCGTATGGGATCTATTCAAATGGGCGATCAGGTTTTTCACTTGACCAAAGTAAGTCCAATAAAAGTTGCTAAAGTATACGTAGTTAAATTTCATCATGACATTCTCCAAAATCTTTACACTTAATTGATTCAAAATATTTTTAACATTCAGATATAAAAAAACCTGATCGGTGTTGCCGATCAGGTATTAACTTTGATGGGCAACCAATTCATTGCCCGAACGACTTCAGGCAATTATCTAAAGAATTGCCAGAAATAATAAGAAGTAGCGATTACAGGTTGCTTTTTCATCTTTATGTCGTTCATAAAAATCTATATTGAATTTACAATACCTGTAGTCTGTAGACTTTTCAAGCCCTTTTTTAAAGTTTTTCTATATTTTATGTATGGAATACAAATGATTGAGTAAAGACATAATTTAACCCAATCATTGTTGTTAATCCAAAGCCCCTTACTGCAACATTTCTTGCACTTGTTCAGCACAAATCGCTTGGCTAAATAAGAAACCTTGGCCAAATTTACAGCCCACGGCTCTTAAATTTTCAAGCTGCTGAATCGTTTCAATCCCTTCTGCAATAATATCTAAAGAAAGGATTGGACCTAATTTTGCAATCCCTTCCACGATCGCTTTAATTGACTTTTCTTCATGCATACGATTTACAAAGTTATAGTCAATTTTTAAACTATCTACAGGGTAATCACGAATATGCGCCATCGATGAATGCCCTGTTCCAAAGTCATCTAAGGCAATCCGCACACCTTCTTGTTTAAGTTTTTTTAACGCGCGAATGACATATTCATAGCCACGATCAGCCAAGACATGTTCAGTAATCTCGACTTCAACAAGATGATGTGGAATGGCATACTGGGTTAAGCGCTTTAATAAAATTTCAGCATAATTATCCCTCATAAACTCTACAGGTGAGGCATTGATTGAAATCGGTACAACATTAAAGCCTTGCTTGATCCAATGAGAAATATCTGTAAATATTTTATCGTGCATGGTTTCGCTGATTTTCGTCGCTAACTCAAAATCATTAAATGCTTCAGCAACAGTCGCAGGTAAATAAACATTGCCCTCTACATCTCGCCATCTGAGTAAAGCTTCAAAACCAATAATTGAGCAATCATCCAGTTTCACTTTAGGTTGGTAAAATGGTTCAATTTGATTGTTACGGATAATTTGGCGCGCTGTATTTAATTGCTTGGCTTTACTTTGGGCAATTTCAAACATGTCTACACCAAACATACGAATTCCACCACGACCCCTTTCTTTAAGGTCATTTAAAGCAGCATCTGCACATTTCAACAATCCTGAACCATCTTTGGCATCATGCGGATAAATTGAACCGCCGATACTCATACCACCATTCAGCAATTTACCGCTATAAGTAATAGGCGCATCGAGTTGTTGTAATAATTTTTTGGAAACAGCCTCAATCTGTGCATGACTTTCCACATGGTCAATCACCACCGCAAACTCATCACCCCCAAGTCTTGAGATATAGGCATTCTCATCTAAACAATGCGCAAGGCGTTTAGACAAAACCTTTAATAAATGATCACCAGCAGAATGACCCAAAGTGTCATTAATATGTTTAAAATGATCTAAATCAATCAGTAACAATCCAATTTTGCTTCGATTTTCTCTGGCTTTAGAGATTGATGCCTTTAGCCTTCTTTTAAATGCACGACGATTCATCAAACTCGTCATTTCATCAAATTCACAGATCACTCTGAGTTTTTCTTCGGCAATACGTTGTTTGGTTATATCTCGTGAAACACATAAAATACTGGTGGTTTGACCATTTTCATTGACAACTGGGGTTAAAATATTGTCCCAATACATGGTTAAATTACCAAAGACACTTTTACCTGC
The DNA here is from genome assembly GCF_059422625.1 of Acinetobacter sp. GW821-FHT01C12. NCBI lineage: Bacteria > Pseudomonadati > Pseudomonadota > Gammaproteobacteria > Moraxellales > Moraxellaceae > Acinetobacter > Acinetobacter sp. GW821-FHT01C12. Next base: position 268,154 of record NZ_JBWKXD010000001.1, on the reverse strand, counting down.
AAATCTGGCGTTTTTCCCTTTTGCCGCTTCTTTAATGGCTTTTTTACCCTGTTCACGCACTTCTGGTGGCAATAGTCCGAGCCATTCCATACCAAAAGTTTTTACTTTTTCTTGTCCTAGTAATGCAATACAACCAGATTTGTTCATATGTGACACATAACCATCTGGTGTAATAATTTTGATACAGTCGACACTGACATCAAGCATATCTGTATTGGCTTTTAACGACTCACTGGTTTCACGTAATAACGTTGCACGTTCATGAATATTGGTGCAGGTTATGGTCCAATCAAAAAACTGTTGTTTATAAACCGTACTTTGAGCAATCAGCAAAAACCATTGATAGTCGCCATTCACATGACGGATACGACATTCTTTTTCAAAACGCTGACCAGTTTTCTGCGCGGTTATCCAAATATTATAGATATGTTCTGCATCATCAGGATGTAAGCATTTAATCCAATCGGAATCGCAAATATTATGCGTATCTACACCAATAAATTCTTTTAATGGGGTATTACAATAGCCAATCCCCAATTTTGTCACCCAAATAAGGTGTGGTATCAGATCTAAAGCTTCTTTGACTTCATTCAAAATTTGTGCAGATCGAGGAGTTATAGACTTTGGAAATGAACCCACCTGATTCAAACTCGAATGCAAAGGTAAATAAATGCCTGCCATAAATTAATCCTATCTATCAACGCAAAAATTAAGATAAACCATTGTTCAAACTTATATGTATTTTAAATAACCACAGATTCTTGTATAACCCAAGTGTCGAGTCGTTATTTTTTTAAAAAATCCATGTGATATAAGTCACACTTTAATCAATAAGTTTAAATTGTATACAATAACGTTTATAAAATCTATTCTTTTAAGTTTTTAGGTATGTTTCAAATTTATGACAAACCTATGTTTATTTAAATTATCCTTAAATATCAACCTAATAAATAAATTTTATATTTTGTAATATCAGAAAAAATCCCCCTGTTATGATTTATTCTAAAGAGACTCAATTCTATGATTGAGTTCTGCACTTATTTACAATAATCTTAACAATATTCATAAAAAAATCAATCATTGCGTAATTTTCAAGCAAATTAAAGAAAATTATTTTAAAAAACTAAATAAATAATCATCGTGATTAAATTGCATAATTATTGAACAAAAATTTAAATCATTATCATTTAATAAATACATTTTAATTTAAGCAATTTACCTAAAATAATTTAAAGGTAATTTTAAATAACGAATACCATTTATTTCAGGCTCAGGAAATTGACCTGCATTCATATTGATTTGAATGGCTGGAAGGATCAATTTCGGCATAGCCAATGTAGCATCACGCTGTTCCCGCATCGCAATAAAGGCTTGTTTAGTCACCCCTGTATGGATATGGATGTTTTCTTCACGTTGGGTTTTAATGTCTGTTTGGCAATGATAATCTTGGCGTGATTCAGACAAATAATCATGGCATAAATATAACCGAGTATACTCTGCTAAGTTAAAAATTTTCATCACAGAATCATAAAGTTGTGCCGCACTGCCTTTTGGAAAATCACAACGCGCTGTGCCATAATCAGGCATAAACAAAGTATCACCAACAAAGGCTGCATCACCAATCACATAGGTCAAACAAGCTGGGGTATGGCCAGGCGTAGGGAGATTATATGCCTCTAACTCGCCAATCTTAAAAATCTCATGATCTTTAAATAAATAATCAAAGGAATGCTGTGCTTTTAAAGCCTCATAATCAATATTATAAATTTGACTAAAAATATCTTGAACAGTCACAATTTTTTCACTCATGGCGATTTGACCACCTAATTGTGCTTTTAAGTATTGCGAAGCTGTTAAATGATCTGCATGTACATGTGTTTCAAGAATCCACTGCACTGTAAGGTGATGTTTTTGAATATACTCGATAATATGGTCTGCATGTGTTGTCGATGTTGTTGCAGATGCCGCATCATAATCCAATACACTGTCAATAATGGCACAGTATTGAGTTGCAGGATCAACCACCACATAACTAAAGGTATTACTGGCTTCATCAAAAAAATCTTGTACAAATGGATTCATAAAAAATTATGCTCCTGTCACTTTGCGATGAATCAATACGCCAAACAGCATGGCAACAATAAAATATAGGGCTTGATAATAACCTAAACCAATCAATGTAAATGCTGGTGCTGGACAAATTCCAGCAATTCCCCAACCTATACCAAAAATGAAAGCGCCTGCAATTAACTTTGTATCGAGTTGGGTATTTTTTGGTAATTCGATCACTTCATTAAACACAGTCACAGGATGACGTATCGCTTTTTGAAAAGGAATAAATGCGACTACAATTGCGCCGATCATCACAAAAGCCAGACTTGGATCCCACTGGCCAAATATATCTAGAAAACCGATGACTTTTGCTGGATTCGACATCCCCGAAAGCATTAAACCTACAGAAAATAGCCCGCCAAAGATAAATGCAAAGATATTTTTCATGATTAAGCTCCAATCACATGACGCATCACATACACTGTGATAAATCCAGCCAGCATAAAGGTACAAGTCGCAACAATTGAGCGTTTAGACAAACGACTTATCCCACAAATTCCATGACCACTGGTACAGCCTGATCCTAATCGTGTGCCAAAACCAACCAATAGACCTGCGATGACAAGTAAAATTGGGCTTGTCGTTAGCATCACGATTTCAGGATTAAAAATCACTCTATAGATAAATGGTGTGCTGAATAAGCCCAATAAAAACCACAAAGCGGGTGTTTTAAAAATTCTGTGTGGATTGAGGACTTGTGCAATTAGACCACTTATCCCAGCAACACGACCATTTACAAATAAGTAGCCAACTACAGCCAGCCCAAGTAGGACTCCACCCAAAAAGGCCAGTATAAAATCATGCATTGCTTTAAACCTATACAATATATGTTTTTATAATATATAATTATTTAAATTAATCAACCTCATCTTCAGATAATGATATATAGAAATGTGCAAATCAAAGTCATAACTGCAAATATAATCGCTATATGATTTGCTACAGGATTGCACAGCCTAATTTTTAGTTTTGATTAAAAATCCTCGAATGGCTTTAATTATATTTATAATGAATAATCAACAGCTTATTATTTATTCTAATTTCTAATATTTTGCCAATAGACTTCGTTTATCAATCCTTTTTAAAACGATAAATCAACATAAAATCCCCTCTTTCTTGCCCTATCCCAAAGAAAGAAGAAACTTTTAATACCAATATGTTTCACTCAACATGATTTTTTTGTTTATCAAACAGATCTAATCTTAAAATTAATTAAATTCACTCAATACTTTGTCTACAAACCATTTAGGGAAATACTCGACAACAGGATTTAGTTTTAGCACTTCAGCCTTTTCGATCTCTGCAATAAAAGCTGCTTTTTCACCGTGAGTTGAATTATCAAAAATATATGCACGATCTGAGGCTTCAATTGCCAACATCAATAAATCTAAACTACGGTAATAGCGCTCACAAATTTTCTGTACAGGCACAGCATGACCACCTGTAGCGACCCGATATTGCACACGTCCAATATTAATTTTAGGGTCAACGGTTGCCACATAGTACAGATACGTTTTAAAGCCTTGTTTCTGGGCTTCACGTAGAAACTCAACTTTGCTGATATGCGACATCACAGTTTCAAAAGTGAAACTCATTTTTAACCTTAAAAATTCCATCCGAATAAAATCGATAATGTGTGCGCAAAGATAGGAGTCGATTTCATCTCGGTTAAATATAATGAGTCCATCCACAATTTGTGGTTTTGAGGATAATAGCGGCACGACTTGGTCATTCTTTTTATGTTTTTTTTGTTTTAAAAATTTCAGTAACGCTGCGCTAGATAAATCATGATGATAATCATCTAAGCATAAACTTTGAGTCGCAGATAATTGTTTTTCAAGCTCATCTGCATTTAAATATGCCCCAATCTGATGGGGCGCTAAATAGTCTTTAATTGTGCTTTTACCTGATCCGTTTGGACCAGCAAACATTCTTATTCTCGGCTGTCGCATATAAAGTTATGCCATCACCTCTTGTTTCTTTTTACGTTTTAACACACTGTGTTTAAGCTTGGGAACCACATAGGCAGAAGATAAATCTTCAACAACTTTGACTTTACCATTGCTTTGTTGGACTAGCTGTTGATCTTTTACATAAGTGATTGTAGCGTTTGACTGACTTGCATGATTAAATGCCGCACTAAACGCATCGATAGCAAGCACTGGAATCGTTGCTTCCTCACGTAATGTCGTCTTCATTGCTGTAAATGTCGTCATGTCAAATATCCTCAGCTTGATTTTTAGCTGTAGTTACATCTTAACATATCACTTATTTTTGTCTATTTATTCAACTGTAAGTAGAGAAAATCTAGTTCTGTAGAAAGTTAAAACAGAATGTGAAGATATATTCACAAAATTGATTTAGAAATTCATCAAAAAACATAAGCTAAAAGCCATACGACATGCACTGACACAGTTATACTGTATTAAATAATGGATGGAACCTACCGATGTCTAGTGATCTTGAAATTGATGTAATGCGTGAATCAGCTGCATCAGTCGTGACTATTCTAAAATCTTTAGCCAATACAGATCGCTTACTCATTTTATGCCATCTTGCTCAAGAAGAGTTAAATGTTTCGCAAATAGAAGAAAAAACTCAGATTAATCAACCGACGCTTTCTCAACAATTGATGATGTTACGTAAAAGTGATGTTGTTTCAACACGTCGTGATGGGAAGCAAATTTATTATTCTATTAAAGATCAAAAACTGACAGTGGTATTAACAACCTTATATGATTTGTATTGCCCACAGGTTTAATACACATCTTAGCGTCTAGATAAATTTAAAATAAAAACAAACAATTCAGTATATAAGTTAGCTGTCGCTATTTTTCTTAGCATTTTTTCTGCATAATATATATGAAAATATGCTAATGAAGTTCCAATGGCTGCCCCAAAAGTTCAACTCAGTAAAATACTCCCTGCATGGCAATGGCTGCAAGACTATAATGTCCCTAAATTTAGGGCTGATCTACTTGCTGCTTTAATCGTCATTGCAATGCTTGTACCACAAGGTATGGCTTATGCCATGGTTGCTGGGTTGCCTCCTGTGACTGGTTTATATGCCAGTATTTTACCCATGATCATCTATGCCATTGTTGGTGGCAGTCCAACGCTTTCTATTGGTCCTGTTGCACTGATTTCCATGATGACCTTTGCTACACTTGAACCGCTCTATGAGGTAGGTTCGCCTGTATATATTCAAGCCGCATGTTTATTGGCACTTCTCGTCGGCATACTTTCAAGCTTACTGGGAATTTTTAGATTCGGCTTTTTAATCCGTTTAATCAGCCATCCTGTGATTAAGAGTTTTATCATCGCATCCGCAGTATTGATTGCACTCAGCCAAGTTAAGTTTATGCTCGATGTTCCCTTAAAATCAGGCAATATTATCGAGTTTATTCAAAGCATATGGCAATACATTAGCTTTACCAGTATTGAAACTTTGATTTTTGGTGTCTGTGCCATTCTGTTTTTGATTTACATCCCAGTTTTTTTTAAATCTAAGTTATGCCAATCTTATGCACATTCTCTACAATTCTGGGTGAAAGCACTGCCCTTGGTTCTGGTGTTTATTTCGATTGCGTTAATACATTTCCTGCATATAGACCAATTTGGCATCAAAACCGTAGGTGAGATTCCTTCGGGATTTCCACCAATTGCCATGCCTTACTGGCGCTGGGATTTGGTGATCCAGCTTTTACCCGGTGCAGCCATGATTACCATGGTGAGTTTTGTCGAATCTATTTCTATTGCACAGACCACAGCATTTCAACAACGTAGTGAGCTCAATAGTAATCAAGAGCTGATTGCACTGGGTTTAGCCAATTTTAGTGCAGGTGTCACATCAGCATTTCCTGTGACTGGCAGTTTATCACGTACAGTGGTCAATGCAGATGCAGGCGCAAAAACACCTATGGCTGGTGTGTTATCTTCAATTTTTATCGTGATTGTGAGTTTATATTTTACCGGTTTATTTAAACAACTTCCTTTAGCGATTCTCGCTGTCACCATTATGGTATCCATTTGGAAATTGGTTGATTTTAAACCTTTCATCGAAACATGGCGTTATTCCAAAGCCGATGGGATTGCCATGTGGGTCACATTCTTTGGGGTGTTGTGTATCGATATTTCAACAGGTTTGATTATTGGTATTGTTTCTACATTTTTATTGCTGTTATGGCGTATTAGCCGTCCGCATATTGCCGTCATTGGCTTAGTTGAAGGCACGCAACATTTCCGCAATATTTCAAGACATGATGTATTGACCAGTACCAATATTGTGTCTATTCGTATAGATGAAAATCTAAGTTTTTTAAATGCCAATACCTTAAAAGAATTTATCATTTTAGAAGTCAGTAAACACCCAGAACTACATCATGTGGTGATCAATTGCTCAAGTATTAGTAATATTGATGCAAGCGCTTTAGAAACTCTGGAAGAAATCAACAGTGATTTAAATAAATTAAAAATCCAAATGCATCTCACGGAAGTCAAAGGTCCAGTCATGGATCGTTTAAAACAGTCCAATTTAATTAAACAGCTTAGTGGAAATATTTATTTAACGCATTACCAAGCCATGCATCAATTAGATGCCCAAACTTTTAGTTAAATAATCGTTTAAATTATCAACATTTTTTATTATGATTGCTGAAAAAGCTATATATTTTTTAATATCTTAATTTTTATGGCGAAATTGTATTATTTAAGTTTTCGCTTTTAGGTATAGAATACGCGGCTTGTTCATCGATTTTAGACCAGTTTAGGCATAAAGGTTCAACATGTTTGCTGTCCTAGCACGTTTAAGTTTAGTTACTCGTATTCTTATTGCCATTATTCTTGGTTTTATAGTTGCGTATCTATTCCCCAATTCAGCCCAATATTTCATTATTTTAGGCGAGCTTTTTATTAAAGCATTAAAATCCATTGCACCAATTCTTGTATTTGTCTTGGTTCTCTCATCGATTGCTAACTTTAAAGTTGGCGAAGGTGCGAGTAACTTAAAACCAATTCTGGGATTATATGCAATTGGAATGTTACTGGCTGCGATAAGTGCCATTACGATAAGCACGATGTTTCCAAGTACTTTGGTTTTTGCACATGCAAGCGAAGTGACTTTACAGCCACCGGGTAGCGTAGCAGAAGTATTAAAAAATCTACTCCTTAGTTTTATTACCAATCCAATAACAGCTTTACACGAGGCGAATTTTATTGGCATTTTAGCTTGGGCTGTAGGCTTAGGTGCGGCACTTCGTCACGGTTCAGAAACCACTCAACAAGTGATTACAGATATTGCGGATGCGACGAATGCCATTATTCGTGTGGTGATTGCTTTTGCTCCTGTGGGGATCTTTGGCTTAGTTGTTGCAACATTTGCGCAAGCAGGTTTAGAAACCTTAAAAAACTACGCGCACTTAATTGCTGTACTTGTTGGTACCATGCTTTTTGTAGCCCTCGTCATCAATCCATTGATTGTTGGTTTTGTGATGCGTAAAAACCCATATCCTTTGGTTTTAAAATGCTTAAGAGAAAGTGGAATCACTGCATTCTTTACCCGCAGTTCTGCGGCAAATATTCCAGTAAACCTTGACTTGGCAAAACGCTTAGGGGTAAATGATACTACTGCTAACGTTGCGATCCCATTAGGTGCAACAATTAACATGGCAGGTGCAGCGGTAACGATTACCGTGCTCACCCTCGCTGCTGTGCATACACTTGGTATTCAAGTTGATATCGTCACTATGGTGATCTTATCTGTGGTTTCTGTGGTAACAGCTTGTGGTGCATCTGGTGTTGCTGGTGGTTCTCTGTTGTTAATTCCCGTGGCTTGTGGTTTATTTGGTATTCCTTCAGAAATCTCAATGCAAGTAATTGCAATTGGTATGGTGATTAGTGTGCTTCAAGACTCAACAGAAACAGCATTGAATTCCTCGACTGATGTCTTATTTACAGCAGCAGTTGATCTTTCTAAAAAGTAATATACAAGGTATATGAATAAAAAGAAGGAATTATGCCTCTACAGTATTTGCCCGTTTGGATTCAACTAGGTGCGTTTATGCTTGCAGTCAATGCAGGCATAATTAATGTGCTTGGTTTGATTACCGTCCTTCATCAATCCATCTCTCATATGACGGGCAATGCCAGTTTATTTGCGCAAGCACTGATTCATCAACAATATGATCATGTGCTTTACCTTTTCTTGGTCATGCTCAGTTATGTGATTGGATCAAGTTATAGTGGCTTTATTTTAGGTAATAGCAATTTTAAACTGGGTCGTAGATATGGTGTTCCACTCAGTCTTGTCAGTGTGTTTATTTTGCTTTGCTGGTTATTTATTCCTTATTATCCAAAATATGCTTTACTTTGGGCAAGTACCGCAATGGGAATGCAAAATGCCATGGTCAGCCACTATAAAGGCACCATTATTCGCACTACACATCTTTCAGGGGTTTTAACTGATCTTGGTTTGGCTTTAGGCTATCTTTTTCGGGGACTCGGTATTGAAAAGCGCCGTGTCACATTACATTTATTGATTCTTTGCGGATTTATTCTGGGTGGGCTGATTGCCAGTATCGTGTATCCTTATTTACAATTAAATTCATTCCTTATCCCTGCTGGATTAAGTTTAATACTCAGCTTAACGTATTGGTTTATTTATTTTCGGCATGGTTCGAAACACATTTAATGGTTGGTTATTGTTATGGTCAAAAACGCATTACAAGCACAGTTACTCAAAGCTGGCTTAGTGGATAATAAAAAAGCAAAGAAATTGTCAAAGCAGGCACAGCACGAGCAACGTACTGGTCAGAGTAATGAAGCTGAGCTTAAAGCTAAAATTGAACAAGACAAACAAGAGAAAATCAGTAAAGACCAAGCGCTGAATCAAGAGAAACAACGCATTTTAGATGAAAAAGCTTTAAAAGCTTCAATTATCCAAATGATTGGTCAACATAAAATCACAGATACAGATGGCGATGCGATCTATCAATTTATCGATGGTTCGGTTAAGAAAATCTATATCAATCAGCAAGTTTATAATGCCTTGGTTTCAGGCAGTTTGGTGATTGCACATGACAATAATGATGCCTACGCAATTTTACCCAAAGCTTTGGGTGAACGTATCAATGAAAAAATGACTGGATTTATTATTGTCAATAATTCTGAGAAGAATGAACAAGTGACGGATGAGGAAGATCCTTATGCTGCTTATGTTATTCCAGATGACTTGATGTGGTAATCCCCTGTTCTATTTTTCAGTTTATATTTTTAGAAATTTCATCAGCCTAATGCTTCAATCATTAGGCTTTTTTTTGATTTAAATAAAAAAAATTCAGCATTAAATTTATTTTTTATCCATGCACTTTTCCTCAAAATTTCTACATAATTGTGCGCTAATCTTACGCGAAATTACATAAACGGAACGATGCAACATGCACCGTACAAAACTTTACTGGGGTACATTGAGTACTTTAAGCCTTGCAATATTCGCCATCACCTCTGCAAGCCTTGCAAATGATGAAACAATATCTGCAAATAAAACCACTGAAGCGACTCAACTTAAAGAAAATGAATCACCAAAACAATTAAAAACCTTGGTTTTTGCCGCTGAACAAACACCTGCTAAAGATCCTGATATCAGTGCGGTCGCTAAAACCATTGTGACACGTGAAGAAATGCTGCAATTCGGCGATCAATCGGTCAATGATGCTTTAAGACGTGCAGCAGGTTTTCAAATGCCAACACCTGGGCAAGGACCACGTGGATCAAGCGGTTCAGGCAGCATGCGTTTTCGTGGTGGTGGCGCACCAGTATTTTTGATTAATGGTGAAGCTGTACAAGGTGGACCACGTGGTGGTATGTCTATTGTTGACTCAATTACGCCTGAAATGATTGAACGAATTGAAATCACCAAACAACCTAGTGTAGCTCAAGCCTCAGTTGCCTCATCCGCAGTGATCAATATCATTTTAAAAGAACCCTTAGACGATGCTGGAATTAGTGGCAATGTGAAATTAGGATATGGCATCACCCAATCGGATCAAAAAGAAGAACAGCGTAAAAATATCAGTGTACAAGCAGATGGGCGTAATGGTGCATGGATTTACAGTGTTTCAGCCAATCAAATGTGGAATGACAGCAAATCAAGCACAGAAATTGAAAATATAAATGGTACACGCCAACAAATACGCACTACCAATCGTACAAATACCATGTTTGCACCACGTGTTGAATATCAAATTGATGATCAACAAAAACTGGTTTCAGAAATTTTTTATCGTAAGAATGAAAGTGATGGCTCTAGCAGTAATCAAGTTCAAAATGATAAAAATGACAGTATTCGTTTAAATACCCGTTATGAGCGTAAAGATAAAGGTGACTCAGACAAAGTCCGCTTGTCTATTGAAAAGCAAAATGAAACTGAATCTACTCGTTCCAATCAATACAGTTCTTATATTGATGAAACTGTGAATGAATACGGCTTAGCGTATGATGGGGTACGCAAGTTTGACGAAAGCAAACAAGTAAAATTTGGACTTGATGCGCGTGCCAATGCGCTAGCAAGCAATATTGCTGATACATTAGATGAGCAACGTTACGCACTTTATTTGGAAGGCAGTTGGAAGTTTTCAAAACGTCAAACGCTTACCGTGGGTGCGCGTCAGGAATGGTTAGAACGTTCAGGCTTGGTTGAATACAGTGATCAAAACCTCAGCCCTGTGCTTGCACACCGTTTAGACTTTAACGATCAATGGTCTTTGCAAACCAATGTTAGTCGCGCCTTTAAAAGTCCAAATAGTAACAATCTCATGCCGACTGTTTCCATTTCAACAGATGCTGATGCAGGCTCTATCAATAACCCAGACCGTGGTGGTAATCCCAATCTTCGACCTGAAAAAATCACCGCACTGGAAACAACCTTGGGTTATAATACTACTGCAGGTGGCGTAAATATTACGGCTTTTCATCGAGATATTGATGACTATATCGAAAAAGTGATTCGTCAAGAAGGCACACGCTTTGTTGAACGTCCGTATAATCAAGACCAAGCAACAACCTACGGTGTAGAAATTTCAGGTCGCTATGCTTTAAAACAAACCGAAAATGGTCATTCATTTATGTTGAATGGACAATTATCGACGGTACGCGCCAAAATCGAAGATACCGATCATAATACCCGTTTAGCCAGTGATGTTGCCCCTTATACAGCAAGTACAGGCGTTTCATACAATTACCAGCCTTGGCAATTGGCAAGCAGTATTAATCTAAGCTATACGCCTGAATTTACCCGTGCTTTAGACAATCTTCCCTATGATCGTACAACCAATCAACGTGTAAATGTGGATATTAGTGCGACAAAACGCTTCCCTAAAGGCTGGGCAACAACACTGAGTGCTCGTAATATTTTGAGTACAGACTATAAAGAGCGCTTAAATAATCAAAGTGATGGTGCTTTATATGAAGCTCGGGTCAATGATGCTATTCCAAGCTTCTTGTTCAGTGTAGAGAAAAAATTCTAATTTTGATTAGTACAGATATATAAATCAAAATCTTCTCAATTATTTACTGATAAATAATGAGTAGATAAACATAAATAAGTGATCAATTTAAAAACCGAAGTTTTAAAAACTTCGGTTTTTAAATCTGATTAAATATAAAAACCACAAATGATAAAACAGAGTAAACAGACGGTTTCCGCGATTTCTATACTGGCACCAATGGTGTCACCCGTAATCCCATCGATTCGTTGAATAAACTTATAGCGTAGATAAATTAAGGTGAGGATAAAAATTGTCGCCGTCACCAAACCAACCCAAACAAAATAACCTGCGCCCAATAAACTGATACCAAAAATGATCATTGCCCAAGTTTTAGGGATATATTGAGCAATCGACCAGCCTAAACCCTTTTCACGAACATATTCAGTGGTCAGAAATAAAAATAATGGTGTTAAACGCCCTAAAATAGGAAATAGAATCAAAGCAGTATAGTGTTGTTCCTGTAATAACACATACAGTGCAGACCATTTAATCAAACAGATAACAATTAAACTCAGCACACCAAACGGTCCACATGCTGGGTCTTTCATAATTCTTAAGGTATTTTCTTTATCACCAAAGCCACCGACCCAAGCATCCGCAGTATCCGCTAAACCATCTAAATGTAAGCCACCCGTGAGCAAAATCCAGATGACCAGAATAATGGTACTGAGTAAAACTACAGGCAAAACATGTAGAAAACTGGCAACAGCAAACAGAACCAAACCAATCAAAAGTCCAATCACTGGATAAAATAGCAGTGACTGACCATTTTGTTTTGGCGAAGGCATATTTTTTAAATAAACAGGGAAAATCGTTAAAAATTGCAATGCAATAAAAAATGGGGTCATTTATTGCTCTCCAATAACTCTAACTGCATGGTTTCGCTGTCCAACATAAAGCGATTTAATTGCCCAAGCTCAGCAGACATTTTTAAAATATCATCAAGAGATTGTTGTAGCGCCATACATTTTAAAAGCTTAATCACACCACCATGCGTCACAATCAAAGCTGTTTGGCTTTGTGTAATCAGCATTTGCTCTTTGATCGCTTGTAATGCTTGCTTAATTCGATACTGAAAATCTAAATATCTTTCAGCATTTGGTGGAGTATAACGTGTCGGAAATTGCCAAAAATTTTCCAATAACTCAGGCGTTTTTGCATAAATCTGCTGTGTTGAAATACCTTCCCAATCACCAAAATGAATTTCTTGTAATCGATGATCTTGCATCAGTGGTATTTGAACTTGTTCAGAAAGTCTCTGTGCAAATGAGAAACAGCGCTTTAAAGGCGAGCTAAACATAAAATCCCATTGCGTTTGCACAGAGGATTGATCATAGGAAATGGTCTGGTGCATTTGTTGCCAGCCCAATTCTGTCAATTCATCATCAGTCGAACCACGCAAAGTATGATTCAGCGTAGTTTCCCCGTGACGTAATAGATCAATCCTCAATTTCATGCATATGCTCTTTTTGAATTATGAATAAATTTAAACTTTCTCGCCAATTACCGCAGCTTCTGCAAAAGTGGCCATATTGTTATGTAAACTACATGCCAACTTAATCACACCCAAGGCAGCACCCGCACCACTGCCTTCCCCCAAACGTAAATTAAGCTTTAATAATGGATCAGCATTCAATTCTTGTAATAGGCGTTGATGCCCATATTCAGCAGACTGATGACCGAACAACATCCATTGTCGAACTTCAGGATTGAGTCGTACCGCGACTAATGCCGCCACAGAACTAATAAAGCCATCGACAATTACAGGCATCCCGAGTTGAGCACAGCGAATATAAGCTCCTGTCATTGCAGCAATTTCTAAGCCACCTACAGCACACAAAACTTTAAATGCATCATTTTCAACATAATTTTTATGTAACTCAAGTGAGTGCTGAATGATATTTTTTTTATGAATCAACTGATCAGCACGAATCCCCGTGCCTACACCTGTCAGTTGCTCAGCGGGTTCATTTAATAAGAAACATGCAATCGCTGAAGCTGAACAGGTATTTCCAATCCCCATTTCTCCAGCAATGTAAATTGAAGCACCCTGTGCGATGGTTTTTTCTACACTCTCACGCCCTAGCGCCATGGCTTGCTGGCATTGTTGCTCAGTCATTGCCACTTGTTGAGCAAAATTGGCAGTCCCTTGAGCAATACTATGACGCTCAACCCCTTGATATTGGTAAGACTCACCCACTGTGCCGCAATCAATGACTTGTAAGGTCGCGGCATATTCTTTAGCAATTACACTGATACACGCGCCACCCGTTGCAAAGTTTTGTAGCATTTGACGCGTTACTGCTTGCGGATATGCAGAAATATTTTCAGCCATTACCCCATGATCACCTGCAAAAATTGCAATCCAAGGTTTATCTACATTGGGTTTTGAATTACTTTGCAAAGCAGCCAATTGCACGGCGACATTTTCCAAAACAGACAGTGAGCCTGTTGGCTTGGTCAATTGTAATTGACGTTCTTCAGCCTGTTGTTTTGTTTCTGCGTTTGGCACTTTACATGCTTCTAACCACCAATTCATTGTTGCTCTCCATCTCGTATTTTAAAAATTCATTGTTAATCGTTAAAATGCTCAAGTTTATATGATAAAAATCACAATATTTATCCTTTTAATAACATCGGAAAACCTGCGATGCAAAACACTACTTTATCAGCTATTTGACCTAATAGTTGATGTAAACGTCCTGATTCATCAACAAATTTTCGGGTTATTTCACCCATCGGTATAACACCTAGCCCTGTTTCATTGCTAACTAAAACAATTTTAGACTTTAATGTAGGTAGAATTTTCAGCATTTTTTCACATTCGATGCGCTGAAGATTTGAGTTCTCATGCATCAATAAATTACTCATCCATAGGGTTAGACAATCCACCAAAATCACTTGTTCTTGTTGATCTATTTGTTTTAAACAATCGGCGAGGTAAAGTGGTTCTTCAATCAGCCGCCATGCATCAGGTCGTTGTGTCTGATGGTGTGAAATACGTTGTCGCATTTCATCATCCCACGCTTGCGCGGTAGCAATATAAACAACTTGTAGATTTGAGTCTTTTGCGATCTGTTCAGCTAATTTACTTTTACCAGAACGCGCGCCACCTAGGATTAATTGCAACATAAATTTGATTTCCAAGATCCATTTTTTTTCGGATTGAGTATAAGCTGATGTAACGTAGCTAAAGGCCCCTGTAAGACTTGCGCTTGATATATACCAAAATTAAGCTGATCAATGCCAATTTCAAAACTTTTTTGATCAATCGTTTCGATAGCCTTAAATATTTGTTGCGTTTTAAATTCAGCTGAATACAAACCTAAGGTGATATGCGGACAATAATCTAAAGCAGCAATTTCGTGACTTGATTGGGATAATAATTGTCGAATATTGCTTAGGCTATTTTCATGATCTTGAATTTCTATAAATAAAGCACTGCTAAAACTATTTATTTTTCCTGTTGTTAATTTAAAACTATTTAACGGGTTTTGGCTCAAAATTTTAAGCTGTTGTTGAAATTTACTTTGGATAAAATCATCATCAAATTGTTTTTTATCTTCCGCTAGAAAACCACAAATATACAATGTGATATGAAATTGGCGTGTGTTGGGGTGCAATAAATAGTTTGAGAATTTTTCTGTTAAATCGCTTAAATAAGCCAATAATTCAGGATGATGAATTTCGATATACCATAAGGCGTAGTGTTTTCTCCCTTTGTGCCACTCGGGATAATCATGTGTCTCAGTTGGAGTTGTTAAACTTTGAGAATCTAAAAACACATCAAATTCACATTAATTTTAATGCTTCTATTAAAGCACGTAATCATCATGTTTAAATCTTGAATTGACTGAGTGTTGTTCAATTGAAAATGAATTTTATTCAGTCAGATTTTATGATTGCCTGATAAAAATCTAACATAGATTCAAAGTAGTAATCTGCTTTCGCCAGCATGGTCTGATTTGGCGCTTTAATATCCTCAATCAAAATCGTTACTCCCCCAGCCAAATCTGCTGAAGTAATCCCATTTTCAGAATCTTCAATCATCAAGCTGTGTTGTGGATTTAGATTTAATAACATGCAGGCTTTGTTAAAAATTTCTGGATGTGGTTTACCTTGTATCACGTCATCGCCACAGACCAACAAGGTAAAATAATGATCAATTTTTGCAAGTTTTAAATATTTTTCAGCAATTTTTCTGGCACTAGATGTAGCGACAGCCAATCGGATATTTTGAGATTGCAAATATGCTAATATTTCTAAAAGTCCAGCTTTCACTGGTACGCCTTGTGACAAAATCATCTCAAGTTCAATTTGTTCAGCACGTTGCCGAATGTGCTGGTAAGGGATATCTTGACCATAAAACTTTTGTGCTAACTGTTCTGAGCTTAACGCATTAAGCCCTAAACATTGCATCAAATAATCTAAGCTAAATTCTACACCAGTGATTTCCAAAGACGCTTGTTTTAACACATCAAACCTAAGCCGTTCAGTGTCCAGCATCGTACCGTCCATATCAAAAATAGCAGCTTGAATCGTATGTTGCTGGAATTTCACAGTGTTCCTTTTATAAACAGATTAAAAGGGAGAAACCTGTACTCCCTCAAATTTTATAGCAATCTATTGAATACTATAACATTGTTTCAACTTTAAATAATCATAATAATAGCTGTTTGCTTTATAGCGGGCATAATCACAATCTTTTTTAAAAGCAATCTCTTTTTCGTTATAAAGCATTTTTAACAAAGTCTGCCCTTGCGAATTCTGATAAATATCCCACTGTAAGTTAGCTGCCATCGGTGAGATATCTTCACCACGCCACGCACTATTTGAATAATTAAACGTCTGCGTCAAAGGCACAGATTGCATCATCCCCTTTAACTCTAAGCTAGTAGCTAAAGGGATTATGATTTCAGCATGAGCAAATCTTAATACAGCAACATTCTTTTGTGTATTGCTCATAACATCATCAACTTGTTTAAATAAATCCTGTTTGAGTGATTTAGCAATATCTGTTGTTACAGCTTTGCCTGTATCAAAGCTTGGTCCCTTACTATAAAAATCATTGGCATCGTTATATTGTGCATAAAACTTAGCCGCTTCAATTGGCATATATTTTTTAAAATTTGTCGCACCAAGCTCGTCTTGCATTCCGCCAGTGATTGAATACAACTCATATACATAAGCAGCAGCATCTACTGCACTGGCAATGGTATTTTTCCCCTTTCCTTTTTCAGTAATCTGTTCACCTTTAGGGCTTGTTACAGTGAATGATCCTGAATTACTAAAGCTATAGCCAGTTTGACCAATTTTTTGAATAAACGCTGTTTTAAAAATTGGGCTTAATACTTCTGTTGCGATTTTTTGCGCATTAGGATCTGCACTTAACTCTTTTATTTTTTGTTTTAAGTTAACGTCATTCTCTTCAAAATCTTGATATTTTAAACTAGCCGCATAGACTGTTTTGTCTAAATCCGTTTTGACATTGGCCAAATCGTCTTGTGCATTTAAACTATGAAAATACAGATGAAAGCGATTTACCCCGCCATCGACAATACTTGGTATAGAGGTACTGTTGAGGCTTTGATAGCTTGCTGGTGTAATTGCGGTCTTTAAACTTGGTTGCTGTTTCAACAATTCATTGGTAAAAAATTTAGCACTGTCCACCGCACGATCCACACCCGAGCTAACGATCTGTACAGATTTACCTTGTTGACTGGCTTGATTAAACAATTGTGGTAAGCGTTGTAATAAGCGATCTGCAATACCCTGATGTTCTTTAATACCTACAGAAGTTTCGTTGCCATAGCCATACTGGCGTATACCTTCCACTCCATAACCCAATAGAATATTGGCTTTCATCATGGCTTCTAAATCAGCACCCAATTGTTCACCCAATGGCGTTAAGGCATTTTCCTGTTTTGCTTTTAACCACATGTTGTATAAAGCTAAATCATATTTAATACTCGATAAGCCTCGTGAACCATGTCGAGCAACTAATTCTGTAAAAACTGCACGATAACCTGCTGGCGTTGCTTCATAACTGCTTAGTTTCTGCTGAGGTTGATAGGGTTGTTTGGTCTGTAAATATAGTGATGTATCAGCTTTAGGTGGGACGACAACAGCTGAATTATCATCATGATCATTATTACAGGCTGTTAAAAATAGTCCTGAAGCAAAACAAATGATTAGCGAATGTTTAATTTTAAATGGTTTCATCATTGAAATATCATATTTGATTTAATGCAGGCAAACTAATCAAAGAACATGACACTGGTATGACCATCCTCTATTTATTCCATTTAAAAACAACAAAATAAAAAGACAGCAATAAGAAAATACTAAGCAGTAAATAATATGGGAAGATAATGTTAAGTTGGTACAACCCTGTGCTCATTAATGGTGCAACAACCAAACTGAGCGCTTGCGCCATGGTGCATAAAGCAGCAATTTTAGTTTGCAAATTTTCGAAACTGATTGTGATGCACCTGTGGTAAATGCCGGCATTAGACATGCCACAGCGATACCATAAAACACATAAGCTAACTGAAAATCACGATCTGCTGGGTATAGATTGACAAGATCAGCCCAATCAGCATTGAGCTTAATCCAACCATTAAAAGCTGTGTTAACGACCAGTTTAACCATTTAGAAATCGCAATTGGACTAAACCTTTGCGCTTGTCCTTTATTAAAAATCTGCGGCAGTTTATCTATTCGATGCCGTCCTATAAGACTCCCTATATGAAAGCGGTACATATAATTGGGATTGGATAGATTCCAATGGAATCATTAACAAGATCAAGCCTTGGCTAAACGCAAGTTGTGTAGATTTTTGCTGATATTTCTCCAGTAAAATTCTACTTCCTGTTTCTTGTGACTATGCATTGATTAGGTGCTGCATAGCCAATCGGCTGGCAAGCTCTTTCATCTGACCATATCCTCTGTACAAGACTTTTTACTGCACTAAAAAGATCTAGAAATTTGATTTATGCTTTTCTTGGATCATGTAGCTCTACTTAACACAAAATAATGATAATATTCTCATTTAGAATTGAGAAACTTCATTTTAAGAGATTATTTAGCAATTTTTATCAATCTATAACTTTACTAGCAGATTTTAATCTATGGCTTATTTATTGATTTATAGTAATATTTATAATGGAAAAATAAAAAGTAGATTTAACGATATCCATGAATTGTGTCGCTTCTTTAAAATGCTATTTCATCTAGATCTTGTCGAAGCAAATCTCCCCCAATCAATCAGAGCGATACGATTTAGCAAAAATTTTGTCCATAGCTAATATAATATCGCTTGTTTATTTTGGTGAATGCCAAAGTAACTGAGGTACAAAATTACAAGTTTGATCTAACCAACACAATTTTTCTTTACGATCCAATCGATCATGAGCGCCCATGAGGTGTAATACATATCGATCTAGGTCACTGGCATCAATTGGTTTTTCACTGACTATTCCTTTAGTCGGCATATGATCATACCAAAGAATAATTGGAATACGGTAGCCAGCCTCAGTATTTGCACTATGCCCAGCATAGTTCTTAGCATGCCCGACTTCATTGCCATGATCTGATAAAAAGGTAAAAGATCTAAAATCAGATTGGGTAGAAATTAAAAGATCGAATAACTTTGCAACAATCCAGTCTTGGTAAAGTATGCTGTTATCGTATTCATTGCGTTTTAACTGAATTAAATGATTAATCTCATTTCGTTCAAGTTTTTTTTCAACCTCATCATTACTAGAATCATTAAACTTAGAAAATTGTTCTGGGTATCGCAACTTATAATTTGGGTGTGAACCAATGAGATGCAGAATAATCAATTTACGAGGATCTGGGTCATCCAATGCAATTTTATAAGCAGGCAGAATATTTTCATCTAATGACGTGCTACTACGACCTGACTTTTTATTGATAAAAACAGCTTCATCTGCATATGACGCAAAAAGTGAAGAGATATAAACATCATCTTGGTTACTAATCCAATAAACTTTAAAACCTGCTGCCTTAGCATATGCCATAATATTTTCAGGGGCATGATCATCCATTGCATTTCGCGTACCATCATTAAATAAATAACGTAAAGATTGAATAGTAGATGATGCTGGTGAGTAACCACGACAAAAGACTTTGAATTGATCACTCCGTTGAGTTAACTCAGGTGTTGTATTTCGTGGATAGCCACATAATCCAAAATTAAAACTGGTAATGCTGTCAGTTAAAACTATGGTATGTGTCTGCCTTTTATTCAATTTACCACTAAAATCTAAGCGCTGTTCTGCATTCAATGTCCATTCTTTATGTATCTGATCATGCTGTAGAATACGCTGTTTGAAATCTTGAATTTTGCCATAGTATCCATACCAAAATGGCAATGGATGTAAAGCAATTGAAGGCTTAATCGCATAGCTGGCAGTACACAGTAAAAATAACAAACCTATAGCATAACGTCCTAATCGATGTACTTTCTGATCATGGAACTCACGCGTATTAAAATATTTAAATAAAATAAAAAAATATAAAATCAAAGCGCTTAAAATCAAGCCAACAAATAGAATAAAAAAGCCAAAATGCAGTTGAAAAAATTCTAAACTTTCATTCAATGTTGTATTCGCGATAGATTCAATAATTGAATATGCTTCAGCATCACTATTGAACAACAGCCAACTTACTGAGAGTAAGCTGGTATGAAATATAAAAATAAACCACCAAATGATTGAAAATAATTTCCAAAATAAATTTGGTTTTTTTGTGGCTTGAAAACACAACCAACACCCTGGTAGTGATAAAAAGGCCAAACGAACACTATCCGACCAACTCCCAGCTAAACCTAATAACAGTAAAGTGATCAGTGGTAGTGCAAGTAGATACGGTATAAAAAACATGCTTTGCCAGCTTACTGGTATTCGATTAAATCGCTTCATTGTCATTAGAAAAAGTAATGTTGAATGAGTGCAGCAACACCAATAATTAAAAAGACAAGTGCGCCAATTTTATGAATGAGTGAAATTGGAAGCTTTTCTGCAAGTTTATTACCAATAAATACGGCTGGAGCATTCACCAACATTATTCCTAAGGTGGTACCTACAGTTACCCAGCCGATACTGTCAAAACGAGCAGCTAATGCCACAGTCGCTATTTGAGTTTTATCACCAATTTCTGCCAAAAAGAAAAGCACAAAGGTTGCGCCAAAGACACCATATTTTTGCCACTTATCGATACTTCCAGATTCATCATCTAGCTTATCTGGGATTAACATCCATACCGCCATCCCAATAAATCCTAGAGAAACAATCCACAATAATACAGTCGGACTAAGAACAGTCGTAATCCACTGCCCGAGTACAGCAGAAACACCATGATTTACCAGAGTCGCGAGAAAAATAGCGATAAGAATAGGAATAGGTTTTCGGAATCGTGCAGAAAGCAGTAGTGCCAGTAATTGGGTCTTATCTCCCATTTCAGATAAAGCAACTACAGCAAGAGAGATTAGGAAAGCAGATATCATAATAATTTCTCCGGCTAGCAATAATTACCAATGATTTATAACTCTTGCTAGCCATAGCAGAATCATAAATCAAAGGTCTTGCCAACAAAAAGAAATCTATGATCGGAGGATCATTTGGTTCTTTGCTATGATGACCATGCTTGTTTAAGCAATTATGTTGACCATCACCTTTTTACCTGAGGTAAAAAGCGGCTACTCCCCAATGAAGTTTTTTTATTTTAGTAGAATCAAGTGTAGTTTTCAATCATACTTTTTAGATAAATTAAAAGAACTCATTCCTATTTGATTACGCCGTCTACTCACAGCATGTTCCTATAAAAATATTTTAAATATTGATCAGTAACAAAATTGCAAAGTTATGAATATATTTAGCTAGAGGGAAATATTATTAAAAATAATCAATACCCATAAAAAATATTTAAATTCAATAAATTATATAATATTTATTTTTAAATTGCGGTCATTGCGAATACGCATTGGTCGCATAAGCATGACTTTAATTTCATCCTACGTGGCGCTTTTATCAAAAACAAAAAAAACTCATATTATAAGATTATTATTCAACAATCTCAGCCATTCTAAAGAACCTGTAATCAATGTGATAAAATATAATTTATTGATTTTTTGAAATAAAAATCAAATAATTTTATCTAAGAAGTATAAAGTGTATTATCTTAATTTTAGATACAAAACTGAGCTATAGATTTTTATGTTGGAACATAGCGATATTAATTTACCGGTTATTATTATTGGTGCTGGGATAGCAGGAATCGCATGCGCTAAAAAATTACAAGAAAATGGTAAAAAAGTTACCATACTCGAAGCGAGGTCTCGCACAGGTGGGCGCATAGATTCATTGCAATCTGATGCTGATTTTTTTGATTTAGGAGCATCATGGATTCATGGCGTTGAAGCTAATCCGATCTGGGAAATTACCCAAGAGAATCATATAGCAACAACTGTATTTAACTATGACAAATCGCAATATTTTCATGAAAATGGGTTGTTATTTTCTGACAAAGAAGTCCAAGAGTTTGAATCTTATGTAGAGGAAATAGAAAAGCAACTTTCTCAAACACAAACGCAATCTGCCCTCAAGGCGACTGAAGAAATAATTTCTTCTTTACATTATTCAGGTAATACATTTTCAGAAGATTATCTTAAACAATTATTATTTAACTTTTTCAATCGAATAGCAAATGACCCATTTGCGACAAATCTTGAGCTACTTTCATCAAATTACAAAAATTACGAAGGTTATTTTGATGGTGATGAAGTTATTTTTCCCAATGGCTATGCCCAAGTTATAGACGTGCTTTCAAAAAAAATCGACATTCAATTCAATGTTGATGTAAAAAAAATCATCTGTGAAAATGATTATGTCAAAATTATTGATTCCAATGATAATTTTTACATAGGTTCCCGTGTAGTGGTTACTGTCCCACTTGGAATTTTAAAGAAAAATCATATCGCGTTTTATCCTCCATTACCTCATCACTATACTCAATCTATTCAAGATATTGGATTTGGATCCTTCAATAAAGTATTTTTTGAATTAGAACAACCACTTTCTTTTAGATCCAAAATGCCGATAGACAAGATAAGTGATTTCTATTGGAATGAGCTTGGTTGTTTTAATATTCTAGACTTATCTGGAATTTATAAAAAACCCATTTATTTAATGCTGTTTGGAGGAAAGCAATCTGAGTTTATTGATAATTCAGCGGATAATGAAATATCAAAGTTTATTTTTAGTAACTTGCAGAAACAATTTAACAATATTCCCCATACACCTAAAAAACTCATCGTTACACGTTGGGGCGCCGACCCTTATAGCTATGGTTCTTTTAGTTTTCCCTCACTAAAGCACAGTGAGGATATTGTTAAAGTGTTGCATCAACCAATTCAAGAAAAAATCTTCTTTGCTGGTGAACATTGTAGCTTGAAATATGCGGGTACGGTTCATGGCGCATATTTAAATGGCGATGAAACAGCTCAAAAAATTTTAGCTGAAGTTTCAATTATTTAAGTCTAATCTCAGCCATGAAAAAACCTCCCGAGGGAGGTTTTTATAATGTTGTCTAGAGTTAGGCGCATTGATAATAGACTTCTTTCATAAGTCCTTTTTAAAACCATTAATCAACATAAAAGCACCCTCATCCTAACCTTCTCCTAAAGGGAGAAAGAACTTTCAATACCAATATGATTCACTCCACATGATCATTTTTTGATTTATGAAAGATCTTTAATGCTATTGGCTATTTTTTTGCTCAAAACACTTATAAATTAAAGCGCCAATCACAGCGCCAACAATTGGAGCAACCCAGAAAAGCCATAGTTGACTCAGTGCAGCCGTTTCAGCAAACAAAGCCACTGCTGTACTACGTGCAGGATTGACCGAAGTATTGGTGACAGGAATACTGATTAAATGGATCAAAGTTAATGCCTAACCAATAGCAATAGGTGCAAAACCAGCTGGTGCACGTTTATCTGTAGAACCGAGAATTACAATTAAGAAAATAGCAGTTAAGACAATCTCAATTATTAGTGCAGAAAGCAGAGAATATTTTCCAGGCGATAAGTCACCAAAACCATTTGTTGCAAATCCACCTGTACCAGTGAATCCTGCTTGACCTTGTACAATCAAATACAATATAAATGCCGCGAAGATACCACCTACGACTTGAGCAATGATGTATGGTGCTAAGTCTTTTGCATTAAAACGACCGCCAACCCATAAACCTATACTTACTGCGGGATTGAAATGTCCACCTGAAATATGACCTAATGCGTACGCACCAGTCAGTACAGTGAGACCAAACGCAAGTGCAACACCGACAAAACCGATACCCAATTCTGGAAATGCTGCAGCAAGTACTGCACTACCACACCCTCCAAAGACCAGCCAAAATGTTCCAATAAATTCTGCAAAATATTTATTCATGTTCATTACTTTTCTGTTCAATAAATCCAAGCGGAATTTAGCAAAACAAGTCACACTTTTAAACAAAAATATGAATTATTTTACAAAAAACATAAGTAATTGATGAAATGACGAAATTCATAATTTTTATAAAACAAACCCTTCGATTGAAGGGTTTGTTAGACAAATTAAAATTCCAATTCAGAGGGGGAAGAAGGAATGATTTAATAAATCTATTGGTAATTTTTAACATGTATATAGATTTATACAATCTTATTTAATAGAACACAGCATTCTAAAAATTTTAAGATCAATCAAAAAGCCCATCTGCGAGTGAGCGCTTTAGCCGATTTATGGCAAAGAATTACTTATTATTAAAAAGCTGATCTGTTATCTTTTGATCAACTTTACTTCGATGTCCATTGTTAAAATATCGATCTACATGGCATCGTTTTGTATTTGTATCGCAGAACACCCCATTTGAGAAAGTAAATGCAGAGTGATCAAAATCGCCTTGTGAGAAAACTTTATTCGCTTTTTGGGTTCCTAAATATTGAGCCGTAAGTGATTTTGATACACCTTTGTTATTTACACAGATATATTGATCACAAATCACACCTTTTTTAGGTGAAACTAAACTTGTGTTGGTTTTAGCAATCACTGGAAAACTGATGATTAAACAAGCATAGCTGATGAGACTCAATAATCCTTTAGAAATTTTCACTTTTAAACCTGCAAAACAATACAAAAAAATAAAGGAAAATTATAAGATCAATTGGATTTAAGATATACAACAATTACGTTTAAACCTATATAAGAAAACACATTAGGCTTCTTTTATAAGACAATTTTAAAATGATAAATCAACATAAAAGCCGCTCATCCTCGCCTTCTTTCAAAGTGAGAAGGCGATTTCAATAGCAATATGAATCACTCATTATAAACATTCATTCAGTTTAGAAATAATCTAGAGATATTATGATTAACAGCAGAATTATCGATAAAATCAAATAAGTATTGATATTATTAAAGCTCTTAAGATAATTTAACATTCGTCATTTCCCATAAGAATTTAATAAAATACTACATGGGTGACGGATAGATAAAAGACTAAGAAAAGAAAAGCAGACAAAAAAATACCATCGATAATAAAATTGGTTAAAAATGTTGCACGATGAAATTTAAATAAACTTGTAAAGCCAATAAATTAACAATTTTATATTCATAAAAACTTAAATCACAAGTTAAGCTAATAAACAGTTTTAGCTATTTTAAATAAGTTCATTCTAAAAACCAAAATTTAGATTTATTGGTGATATAAAACTTTAAATCAGTGGCTTCACTAACTTTCTTCACTTATTTATTTAAAATTTAGCGACGTAAAAAGACAATTAAGTATTTTTAGAAAATGCTTGGAATCAATTCAATTCATCAAGTTTTAAAAAATAATTCCTTTTGTCAGGTCTATCATTTTTTAAATGCTGTAAAAATATTTTCGCAGTTTCCTTCGATGCATCCTCTCTTAGGCAACGTTCAACAAAGGATATATCTACAAATTCATCTGCTAACCCAGCACGGCCAAGATCTAAAAAGTAAATTTCATTAAAGTTATCTATAAAAATATTACTATCCGTGATATCGCCATGAGAAAAAACCAATCTTTCTTCAACACGAGTCTCAGTTAACTTATTCCATAGACTTAGGTAAGTTCTATGGTCTCCCCATAATTCAGCGTCAAAATCATCTTGATCTATATCGTCAAGGAGTTGGTTATCAATAAAAAATTTTGACTCTTTTAACCGATGATCAATGTTTGAAATAAATGGACAATCAATAATAGCAACTGAATTTAACAGATTGAGTGCCTCCTTATAGATAGCAAGCAATTCTTGGTCTGTTAAAAAAAGCGCTGAAATTGGTTTTGCATTGATCGCTTTAGTGATCATGAATTCAAACTGCTCATCCTGAAAAGTCATGATGAGTTCAGGCACCTTTAATTTCTCAGAGAGCCAACTCAACATTTTCGCTTCGCGAGAGACACTGTATGTGGTCTCTGTATATAAAGTGCTAGATCGCTTCAGAAAAAAGTTTCATTATTTCGATTAAAAGAATAAACATCCGATGGCGACTGACCAATTTTATTTGGCTCTAAAACGCTGTTTCCAATAAATTGTTGAATAATATTGGGCAATTCCATCAAGTTTTCCTTTTATTCAGCATTAAAAACCCCGCAAATGCGAGGCCTAGTAAATAGATGATCTTAATTTGGTTCACTGTATCAAAAATATGGCTTATTCCCTATAGATGGTCAATACTTCAAACTATTGTCATCGCCTCTCAATTGCATAAACTGTATTAGTCTTAAAAAGTGGGGGCAACCTCAGGAATAAGCTAGAGCAGAATATTAGACAGCAGCAAGACCTCATGATGCAGATAAATCGCGGAGTAGCTGCTCTAAATCCTGTTCGCCTACTTTTGTTTGAGCACCTGTCTGCAAGCCGCCACGAATGAGTTTTTCAGCAGCAGGACGCGCAAACAGTCCAGCCCATGCTTTGTGCTCTCGAAGGAAGCCTTCGCTTAAATCCGCTGGTGGGATTGCTTTCTTTGCAGCGGCGATGACTCCTTCAGGTAAAGCTGCAATATTTGTGGCGATGCGATGAACAAAAGCGTCTAACTCATTTGCCGGAAGCGCACGATTTACCCAGCCATATCGTTCGGCTAGCAAAGCGTCAATCAGCTCAGCACCAAGAATTACCTCTAATGCACGCCCCCGTGTCATACGCTGTGAAAGATATTGAGTACCACCACCACCAGGAATAATCCCCATCAATGCCTCACATTGGGCGAGGCCAGCACGCCCAATAGCAGCAAATGCCATATCCACTGCTGCTACAAATTCAGCACCGCCACCACGCGCCAAGCCTTCGAGCTTAACAATCGTCACTTGCGGCTGTGCCTGAATCATCTCTCCTAAAGCCTGAAATGGATTCAATCCATTAGGTAGATCTTTTGCGAACTGGTCAAAAGCATTTGGCTCATCAATTAAGGTCATGTCTACATGAGCGATGAAAAACTCAGGATCGGCGCTTTGGAACACGATTACACGTGTTTGTGGGTCATCACGTACCTGAGTGAGAAAAGCTCGAATATCACTCATCAAAGCAACATCCAATACATTAACTGGTGGATTGTTAATACTGACAGTCGCCACGCCTCGATCATACTCAATGTGAAGTGTGGAATAAGTTGGAATGGTCATCATATACCCTTGATTTTAGCTGTGTGCAATCATGGTATCTTATGTATACTTAGTGTCAATTACGCACCTTAAGCATCCTAAGTATCTTGGAGCATACCTATGAACTCTGATCACGATCCAATCTACCGTGCCGACTGCCCAAGCCGTGCCATTCTCGATCAAATCGCAGATAAATGGTCAATGCTGGTTTTGATGGTGTTACATGAACCACGTCGCTTCAACGCTATTAAACGGCGTCTTGATGGTATTACCCAACGTGTATTGACACAGACGCTTCGCAAGTTAGAACGCAATGGTATGCTGACACGCACCGTTATAGATGGGAAAACTCTAGGCGTGGAATATGCCTTGACGCCACTTGGTCAATCACTCAAATTGCCTTTTAACGTGCTCTACGACTGGACCGTCGAGAATATGGGCACCATTCAGGTGTGCCAATCTCGCTATGACCAATCTGATGATGTTATTCGCACAGCGACCACCCAGCAATCAGGCATAACACTGAAATAACGTGTGTAGTCGCTAGCTAGAAATGTGAGAGTTTGGCTTGTTCGTCCAAAATCGTATGAATATGGAAAAGATTATTTAGGTTTTAAAACTACTCACCTGTTTTGCTTACTTAATTTTGCTTACTTAATTTAGTTCCACTTTCATCTATACAATAAAAAACCACTGCAAAGGTGGTTCATATCTTGAATGAATGACTGTAATCTTTGTCTTTAATTTTCAGTTCTATTGCCTTAGTGGAGCAAATCTTTTTGTGAGTAACATTATTATTTTTAATTAAAATTCATCAATGAAAGGATGGATTAAACATCAACAATATCAGCAAAATTCGCACCCAAAACCTTAGCTAAGTCTTGTGGATTAACCCCAATATCCAAGCCCCTTTTCCCACCACTGACATACATTTTACTTAACTGCTGTGCACTTTCACAAATCACCGTTTTTAAACGCTTTTTTTGACCTACAGGACTGATTCCACCGACTAAATATCCAGTTAAACGCTCTGCATCTTTAGGATCAGCCATATGTAGTTTTTTACAAGCAAAGGCACTCGCCACTTTCTTTAAATTTAATTGATGATTCACTGGAAGGATGGCAACAAAATAGTTTTTATCATCTGTCACCATCAAAGTTTTAAACACTTCTTCAACACTTAAACCTAATTTTTCAGCAGCCTCTAAGCCAAAACTTTTTGCATTTACATCATGTTCATATTCATGAATTGAAAATTCAATTTTATTTGATTTTAAAACTTTGCAAGCAGGCGTCATAGAATAAACAAGATCAAAATTAAGAAGACATTTGAATTATAGGACTATTTATATAAATTTTAAAATAACAATACAAATTTAAATGATGAAAATTAATACTTGTAAAATCATGGAAAACTTGATTAAAATCCTGTCATATACCTTATATTACTAGAACAATGCCATCAATCTATCAATTAAAACCAGCATTTCAAAACTTACTGCGCCCTTTTGTTCAAAAGCTTTTTAATATCGGAATCACGGCAAATCAAGTCACATTATTAGCGATGTTTATATCGCTCGGTTTAAGTTTTTTTCTATACCAGTATTATCTGAATCATGCTGTAAATGAATGGTTATTGCTCTTTCCCTTGTGGATGCTGCTACGAATGGCTTTCAACGCCATCGATGGAATGCTTGCCCGTGAATTTAAACAACAATCCAACTTAGGTGCATTTTACAATGAGTTGTGTGATGTTATTTCGGACACAGCACTCTATCTATGCTTGATTGCTTTTGGCTTTATCAATGCAAAATTACTGTTATTGATTGCTTTCCTTGCAATTCTAAGTGAATACACTGGTGTAATGGCACCACTGATTGGGCAAGAACGTCGTTATGACGGCCCAATGGGAAAAAGTGACCGTGCATTTTGGTTTAGTTTAATCACAGTCGTGATTGTCGCCTTGCCATTATTCACTACAAATTTACAACTTCTCGGCTTAATCTGTAATGGCATACTCATTTTAATTGGTCTGCTGCTTAGTTTAACCATCTATAACCGAATTAAAAATAGCTTAAAAACAGCTTTATAAAACAGTTTCATATTTAGGGTAAATTCGTATGTATAACAACAGTCATCACACCTTTAAGAGTCATGATGGAACAGAATTGTTTTATCAACATTGGGCAACCAACTCACCGAGCGAAACAAAAAAAGCCATTCTTCTGTTTCATCGTGGACATGAACATTCAGGACGTATGGCGCATTTGGTCAAGGAACTCAATTTAAGTGATTTTGATTTCTTTGCATGGGATGCCCGCGGTCACGGCGATTCCCCTGGCGAACGTGGTGATGCACCTAGCTTCTCAGCATGTGTAAAAGATATTCAATATTTTGTCCAACATATTGAAGAAAACTATGGTATCGATGCCAAGAATATTGCTGTAGTTGCACAAAGTGTAGGTGCGGTATTGGCCGCAACATGGGTACATGATTATGCACCTAAAATTCGCGCCTTGTGTCTCGCTTCCCCTGCTTTTGATATTAAGCTTTATGTGCCATTTGCCGAACCTAGTTTAAGAGTTATGGAAAAAATTCGCGGTAATTTTTTCATCCAAAGTTATGTTAAAGCCAAAATGCTGACCCATGATGAAGAACGTGCTCAAAGCTATGATACCGATCCTGAAATTGCTAAAGCCATTTCGGTGAGAATGTTGCTTGGACTTTATGATGCCTCAAAGCGTATTGTTGCAGATTCACAAAATATCTTTGTGCCGACTCAAGTGTTATGCTCAGGTTCAGATTTTGTGGTTTTTCAAAAACCGCAACGTGAGTTTTACCAAAAGCTTCCGCATCCTAAAAAAGAATTACATATTTTAGATGGCTTCTTTCACGATACTTTAGGTGAAAAAGATCGCCATTTAGCAACAGAGAAAATACGCCGATTTATCCAGCAATGTTTTGCTGTTGAATATCAAGCACCAGATGTTTTAAATGCGGACAAAATTGGTCCAAGTTGTGCTATCGCTGAAGATCTCAGTTCACCATTACCCGCTAAATCAATGAAGAATGCATTTTGGGAAATCACCAAAAAGAATCTAAAAATTGGTAGCCATTTATCTAAAGGCTTAAAAATTGGTGAAGACACAGGCTATGACTCTGGAAGTACTTTAGATTTTGTCTATCGTAATCAATCTGAAAGTTCCAATCCTATTGGCAAAATCATTGACCGCCAGTATTTAAATGCGATTGGTTGGCGTGGGATCCGTGTCCGCAAACAGAACATTGAACATTTGGTTCAGAAATATGCGGATATTCTGATTAAAAAACGCAAGCCATTGAGAATTATGGATATTGCATCTGGTCATGGGCGTTATATTTTAGATGCTGTGGTTCAACTACCAAAACGACCAGATTCGATTTTATTGCGTGACTATAGTGATATCAATGTACAAGCTGGTCAGCAAATGATTGCAGCGCGTGGACTCAATGACATTGCTGAATTTGTTCAAGCAGATGCATTTGATACACAGTCTTTGGCCTCTGTTAAACCAAAACCATCACTTGCCGTGGTTTCGGGTTTATATGAGTTATTTGCAGACAATGATTTGCTACGTCAATCACTTGAAGGCTTAAGTAAAGCAATCCTTAAAGATGGTTATTTGATTTATACCGGTCAAATTTGGCACCCACAACAAGAATTTATTGCGCGTGCACTAACCTCACATCGTGAAGGTGATGCATGGGTAATGCGTTTACGCTCACAAGCGGAAATGGATGCACTTGTTGAAGCTGCTGGCTTTAAAAAGGTCGACCAATGTATTGATGAGTTTGGAATATTTACCGTCTCAGTCGCACAAAAGCTATAAAAATTCTGCTATCACAGTTGGTGACTTGATATAAATCAATCTAAGTCACCAATTTTTTAATTTAAATAGAATAAAAATCTACGGATGTTTTATGCAAACACTCATCAAAGAAACTGGGACATGGAAATGGGGCGTACTTTGCTTAGTTTTTCTTGCGCCTTTCTTTTTCCTCACTTATGGCTTTGCAAATCAATATGCATCAGGTCTGAGTGATGTTCCAAGTATTGTCTTTGCTTGGGAAAAACATATTCCACTTTGGGCTTGGACGATTGTGCCATATTGGTCAATTGACCTGTTTTATGGTCTCTCCTTATTGCTTTGTTGGAATAAGTTTGAGCTTAAACAACAAGCGCTTAGGCTATTTTTAGCGCAAGTTATTTCGATTAGTTGCTTCTTACTGTTTCCTTTAAAGTTTAGTTTTGAACGCCCACCTTTAGATGGTTTTTTCGGTCTATGGTTTGATGTCCTCATGGGATTCGATAAACCCTTTAACCAAGCACCCTCATTACATATTGTTCTGTTGATTATCCTTTGGGATTTCTATCGTCGCCATGTATCAGGGACATGGAAATATTTGGTCGATTTTTGGTGTGTGCTGATTGGCATCTCTGTACTCACCACATGGCAGCATCATTTTATTGATCTTCCCACAGGAATACTGGTTGGGGCTTTATGCTTATGGCTATTTCCAATTTCAGTAAAATCCCCATTTAGAAAAGATGGACTGCAACTGTTAACAGCAAAACATTTAAAGCTTGGCAGTTATTATCTATGTGGTTCAGTAATTTTCTTTATCTTAGCTTATGAGTTTAGATCATGGGGACTGTGGTTAATTTACCCTGCTGTGAGCCTGTTTATCGTTGCACATAGCTATAGTTTTGTACGTCCACATTTTTTTCAAAAACAAGAAAATGGCAAAATGACGGTTGCGGCACAAATACTGCTTGCGCCTTATTTAATCTTTGCTTGGCTTAATAGTCGTGTTTGGACCAAAAAACATCCCGAAGATTCTTTCATCATTCAACATGAACTTAAAAAAATCTATATTGGAAGAATTCCAACACAACAAGATCACCACCAATACAATGCAATATTTGATTGTGTTGCTGAGTTACCCTTAAATCAAGCAACTGCATATCAGCAATATCTCAGTCTAGATCTGATTCCATTACAAGCCAATCAGCTTGAGTTAGCCGTAGCACGCTTAAATGATTTGATGTCAAAGCTTGAACCAAGCTCTACCCAAAATATTCTGATTTTTTGTGCCTTAGGTTATTCAAGAAGTAGCGCTGTACTCACTGCTTGGCTGATTCAACAAAACCAAGATGCCAATATTGATGAAATGGTAAACATTATTCGTAAAGCTCGCCCTTGGGTGGTATTAAAACAAGCTCAACTTGAAGAATTAGAAATTTACCATCTAAAACTGAAAGGTTTAGCGCCATGAAAATGAATTTTTATGTGGTTGCACAACTGTTGTCTGCAACCACAGCTATATTACTTTCAGGTTATTTGGCTTTTGCCTTATCTATTTTTGCCATCCTGTTCAAAGGCTGGCAATCCTTTGAGTTTTGGACGTTCATTGTCATTACATTGTTATTATCTGGGCTTCATCACTACCTCTCATTTAGAGTTAAGTTTGACGCTCAACTCATTAAAATGATTGCACGAGAATCCCAAACTGAATCTATTGAAAACTTAACCCTACAATTTGATCAAACCCTAATGAGTATGAAATTGATGCCCGCATCCAAAGCAGGTCGTGATTGGTCACAGCGTTTTGCAGGATGCTTTAAACTTTTAAAACTTCAAATTGCTTTATTATTGATACAATATCTGGTTTTAATGATTTTGATTTCTAGAATGATTTAAAGCGATTTTAACCTCAACTGATACAGTTTTAGCTGATATATTCAATTGTTATCGTATGATGGCTTGAATCATCTTAAATCAAGAAAATTTTCAGCTTCTCAGCAGTGAAGATCTTGAAATGCTATAAAATTCTTCTATGATTCAAAAAATAGAAATGATAAATTTATAAAAGGAGACCAAGCTTTTTACTTTTTATTCAAAACTAAGTTTGGTTATATTTTTATTTTAATCACTTAAAAAGTAGAATTTTATACTTTAATCATCTTATTATACAGCTTGCCCCACAATAAAATGCTTCAATATCAATCGGCTTAGAGAATGAATCAACTACCTGAACAACGTTCCGAACAAGATAAAGAGTCATACAATAAACCGTCTTTAGAGCAAAAGACTCAACACTTAGATTCATCTAATGGAAATTTAGCATCACACTCTATTGCTCGCTTTATCGCATTTTTGACACGCCGCGGCGCACGACTCTTAACTGGTGCTCGTAGCTTGTGGGTTGGTTGTCAGCCTGAGATGAAACAACGTATTTACTATGCCAATCACAATAGTCATATCGACTTTATCTTATTGTGGTCCTCACTTCCCAAACTGATGCGTCGTAAAACTAAACCTGTTGCTGCTTCAGATTATTGGCTGAAAGATGGTTTTAGACAATTTTTAATTAAAGACACCTTTAATGGTGTCACGATTCAACGTAATCGCGAAGATAATGCAGACCCTTTACAACCTGTGAAAGACGCTCTTGCTCAGGGTTATTCCATTATTTTCTTTCCTGAAGGTACTCGAAATCTCGATGATGATCTTGAGCTATTACCTTTTAAAAGTGGCCTCTATAACTTACATAAACAATTTCCTGAGATTGAGATTGTCCCTGTTTGGATTTCAAATCTAAGACGTGTCATGCCAAAAGGTTCTTTTGTTCCTTTGCCTTTACTGTCTACCGTATGCTTTGGCTTTCCTTTAGAACAACATTTAGAAATGGATAAAGCCACATTTATAGATTATGCACAAAAGCAACTATTACAATTAAAAGAGGTTGAGAATCAATGATTTTAGATAATCTGAATAAAACCTATCTTTTATTTGGTATTTTTGCGGGAATTTTAGTTTTTGCATCTAGCGTGGGCTTTATTCTCAAGCAAAAAGCTGGGCAAAAACCCTCATCAGTGATTGATAATTTAAATGCACGGATCAATGCTTGGTGGGTGATGTTGATCGTCATTGGCGCAGCAATCCTATTGGGTCAAACTGCATTTATTATCTTATTTGGGATTATTTCCCTGTTTGCTCTACGAGAATTTACCAGTCTATTGCCGACACGGCGTGGTGATTATTTTCCTTTACTTATCGCCTTTTATTTTGTTATTCCCTATCAATATTATTTGATCTATATCGACTGGTACGGCTTATATTCAATTTTTATTCCACTTTATGTATTTTTACTGATTCCGATTGCCAGTTTAAAACAAGAAGATACCAAACACTTCCTTGAACGTAGTTCTAAAATTCAATGGGGACTCATGGTTTGTGTTTTCTGTATTTCCCATGTTCCAGCATTACTCAATTTAAAACTAAATGGTTTTAAAGGTGAACCGATTTGGTTAGCAATCTGGCTGATTATGGTCGTTCAAGCATCCGATGTTTTGCAATATGTCTGTGGTAAGCTTTTTGGAAAGCACAAGGTTGCGCCTGTCTTGTCACCATCAAAAACAGTTGAAGGCTTAGTGGGTGGTATTGTTTTAGCCACAGCTTTAGGTGTTGCTATGGCATGGCTTACTCCATTTAGTTATCTACAAGCTGCATTGATAGGACTGGTTGTGTGTATCTTTGGCTTTTTCGGTGGTTTGGTGATGTCTGCCATCAAACGTGACCGTGGTGTCAAAGATTGGGGACAGTTGATTCATGGTCATGGTGGAATGTTAGATCGGATTGATTCGATTTGCTTTTCAGCACCTATCTTCTTTCATATTTTAAGATATTGGTGGAGTTAGTCTGTCGAACTTTTCAAAAATGAAAAGGCGACAAATCTTCTGTTAGGTGAGCGGTACTTCCTATACTGCTGCCTAACGACGATTTCTATGTCGCCTCACGATAGGAAATATCTCTATGCTTCATCAAGCAAAAAGTAGATAAATTGATCTCAGTAGTAAAATACTGATTGCTATCGCATGCTCATTTTCCGACTAGCGTAAAAAGTCTAATCTTTCAAAAGTTATTTCTTCAAATGAATCAAATTCACGACACATTAATTACTACTCTTTGTATCTTTTAAATTGAGTTAAATTTTTACAATCTTCTAATTGGTTAAAGATGGATGGGCTTATTTCTGGAAAATCACTTTGCTCTCCCGTCTTTAAATTAATTTCAGTATTAGTAGTTGCTAAACTTAAAATTGCTTTATCTTCAGTTTTATAAAAATCAACATCGAATATGGCATGGCTTGTCTTAACAACTTTCAGCTTCTTATTATTCAAATTATAAAAAACAACTTCGTTATTTTGAGGGGAACTATTTTTGAATTTCTTAGGAATCCCCCAAACTACTAAATAACTATTATTACAATTAGTTTTGTATCCATTAATTTCACCTAAGTTTATTTTTTTAATGTGCTTATCTTTCTGCACATTCAATGTGCTTGAATTTTCCAGTTTTACATTCAAGCTTGTGGAAGCGTAAGAAATACAGGTAAAAAGACATATACCAAATATTGAAATATATTTAATCATGGTAATGCATCCATTAATACTTTAGAAATTCTTGTTGTTTGATCACTACGTTTTATATCATCAGTATAACCACCATTAATAGCTTTAGTAACTTTTCTAGATTGTTCTAAGCTTACATTCATTTCTACTATTACATTATTTATTGGTTTAAATCTATTCGATGCGGCACCAGCTATCCAATACCATCCCCCTGCATCAATACAATTAAAATGATCAACAGATAATCTCTGAGGATCCGGAATTGGAGGGGCATTATTTAGATTTTTAGGATTCCACCAAGGTTTTTTCATCCCCCTATAAGTTAT
This sequence comes from Acinetobacter sp. GW821-FHT01C12, assembly GCF_059422625.1. Lineage (NCBI taxonomy): Bacteria > Pseudomonadati > Pseudomonadota > Gammaproteobacteria > Moraxellales > Moraxellaceae > Acinetobacter > Acinetobacter sp. GW821-FHT01C12. Next base: position 232,030 of record NZ_JBWKXD010000001.1, on the reverse strand, counting down.
CTTATATATAGAAATGTCAATCCATCCTCTATAAGCCCAATATTTTGTATAATTCTCGCGCCCAGTAAGTTGTTTCATTCCTCGTCCCCGAAACTTTGGACCATCACCATTTTCAATATTGCCTAGCTTTCCATTTAGATATGAAAGATAGGTTCCAATTGGTGGATTATAGTAACCATCAACTTCACTCTGAAAACTTGCATGTTTGGGATTTCTTGAAAAAGATGCTTCACCTTCAATCATTGAAACAAGATTACCTGATTCAATAGAACCCTGCCCAAAAAAATGTGATCTTCTGGTACCTGTATTTACGAAATAACTATTCATAACATTATTTATATCTTTCCGATAAGTTTCCCTTACAGATTCAGGTGTTTTACCAACTTGGCTTAAAGCGGTAACAGGGAATATATTATCAGGGTAAACGGCTTTTAATTCATCAGCAGAGAGCCAACCACATTTTCTAAAATGCTTAATAAATTCTCTTGGGTGAAAATGCCAAACTTTATCTTTGGCAGGTAGTTCAGGTACTTTATCCCAAAAACTTAGGGCTGTGACATAGTTTTTAAATTTAGCGAAGTCATCAACTGACATGGGATTTGGATTTTCATCATTTTTTTTAGTTACCCAACTATATTGGGTTTCAATCAACGATTCGCTCCATTCTGTTGGAAACTGACAAATAGCTCTACTTAATCGCCTTTTAACATTAGCATCTCCTAACATATTTTTTAATTCAGCTTGAGTCGTTTTACCATCCTTATTTCCATCTAGCCAAGTTTTAAGTAAAAGAGAGTTACATTGACTATCTAGAGTTGAGTCGTCATTAAATAACCTCCATCCCACCCAATGTGGGAAATCGCCGTCACTATATTTTTTAATAGAATTAGTGTTCAGATTTACGTAGCCAACTTTATTATCTGGTAGTGGTACTTTATGCCAATGCCCAATCGTAGAAACATTACTAGTTTCATGAGTTGTATCTAAAATTCGTCCAAATCTAAACAATTCATAAACTGCATGCGTAGAAATTACTGATGTAGAATAATCTACACTATACTCATATAAGTCAAATTCATAAGATTCTTGTTCTATTTTGCCTTTTTCAGATAAATTATATTTCACAACCAAAGATTCCGTACTTTGCTTTTGAAAAATTCCTTTTCCTAACTCCTTGTAGGTCTGTGTATATGCTTTACCTTTCTTAAAACTTAGACTAATAAATAATTGACTATCAGATGTAAAAACTTCATTTGAAGTATTCGCTTCTCTATAAAATTTTGTACCAGATGGCAGATAAAAATGTATATCACCATAAACTACATCTTTGCGACCATCTGTACTTAGATTTAATTCAGGCGTATTTCGACCAATTATTTTTGTTAAGTTGGCTTGATCACAAACAATTTCAAAATGCATTTTATTTTCATTTTGGTGTTGCCCTACCAAACCAATTTTGGTTTTTCTTGTAATCTTTTTGCCTTTATCGACTGCTGCTTCAATTTGTCGTAAATGCATGTAAATAGAAAAATATTTTATAGAAATATTATTGCCAATCTCAGTTTCATGTTCTATAACAACACAGCCTTTATTTGATTTAGCCCCCTCATAATCAACCAGATCAGTATCCTTTCTGGCATAAATCACTTTTCCATCTGCGATGGCTCTGGCAACATTATCATTACCATTAGCTATTTGATGATAGCCACCATGCCAAGCCAAAGTATCAAGAATTGGATACTCATTAGCGGACGACCCCACAGGCATTATAGAATTTACCCAATCTTCATCCGATTGATTTATATTTGCTTTTAAAATAGGTGGACTAATAATCATTGAAATAAGCTCACGAAAAATTCTTTTTTGTTTTTACTTTTGGTTCTGTTGGTAAATTAGGTGTATTGGCTTCAACCCTAACACCACTAGTAAACTTCTGTTGCCCAGATTTCACCTCAAATAAGCCACCTGTAGTTGAGAACACACCTGAACCATTAATCTTGAGTTCAGAACCATCACTAACCAACTTAATTTCCTTCGGACTGATGATATAAACTGCGTCTTCGGTTGAAATGATTTGAATACCTTTACGTGCGATCATATCCAAGCCATCACCTTGTGCTTGGATCTCAACTTTACCTTTTCCAGCAAATAACTTTGCACCTTCTTGTGCCGCAAAAAGGCTAATTTTAGCGCTGGCATGTCCAATCAAAGCCTTTTGTGTACTTAGGTTAATGCTGTCGCCTGATGTGTGGCTAATTTGCCCATCTGCTGAAAGATGAATATCTTCATTACTTGCAAATGCAATTGAGTTTGGTGAAGCCAACATCATCACCGCAGACTTAAATTCATCTGCTTTTTTCGGATCTTGTTGAGTCAGTATGTCGATAAAACCTTTGATATTATCTAAAACTTCTAAAGGATCAGTCTGCTGATTCTTGGCAACTTCACTTAATGCTTTAGAGTTATTTAGGCTACTTTCTAATTGATTTTTGCCTGCTGTCACATCAAGGTGATTACCCGAAGCTGAATTCTGAGCATAAGTACTGACGAGTAAACCTTGTCCTGCTCTTACTGCACCCCACTGGTCAGTTCTCAGTTCATAGCCTTCACCTCGTCCTTCGCTAGTGTCTGTCTCTTTGGGATGACTTAAATTACCGAGGTTGAGTTGACTCGCCCCATGACTGCTCTGTAACTGACTGCTGAGTTGGCCTGTGGTATCGTCAAATCTAAGTTGGTTATAACCAGTACCTTGATACTCTCGACTTTTTATTCCTGCCAGTTTTTTGGTATCAGGCAGTTTACCTTTGTCATCAAACTTGCTTGGATGACGATGCGCTTCATGAATACGCCCCACCACAAACGGCCTGTCTATGTTGCCATCAAAGAAATCAATCACGACAATCTCACCAATCCTCGGTAAGAATCGTGCACCATAACCTTCACCAGCCCAAGGCGTAAGTACATCCACCCAAGCTGAATCGGTGTCGTTATCATTGGAACCAGCACCACCATCGTGACTATGATCTTGATTACGGGTAAACAGAAAACGTACTTTGATCCGCCCCCACTCATCTACATGGATTTCTTCTCCACTTGGTCCAACCACTCTGGCACGTTGGGGTGATGCAATCGGACGATGTTTTAGTGGGTGATATTCGGGAACAGTGGTGATATTTCGACGTTGTAGCACCAACTGATTGGCTTGACGCTCATCACTATTGTTTGTTGTGATATTGGTCATTTGCCAATTGCTTTGTTTAAGCAAATTTTCAACCTGATTGGTTAGGTCTTTAGGTAGGTTGTTTTGATTATAAAAGTGTTTCGATGTAATCAGAAATTGCTTATCTGAAAAATCATGTTGATCAATTTCGGGATGCCCATTTAATTCAAAGATATAACCCACATGTGCATCACGTACTGTAGATATTGCGGTAAATTGTTTGGCTTGTGAGTCATAGTAGTTACTCATATTTTGGTTAAAGCGTTCAACCTGACTGTTGCCTGATGGAGTTACACCATCTTCTCCATTGAGATCTTGAATCCATGCTGGACTAAAGTGCCAAACTTGCTCTAGTCCTAGACTAGCATTGTCATAGTTTTCACTATGTTGATGCTTACTTTGTACATTGCCTGCACCTTCATCTATATCTAATACATCGGCTTGCCAACGTTGAATATGTACTGATGTAGGCTGAATAGAACGCTGTCCAATAAATGAGATAATGCTGTCTTGCCTTTCGGTGGGACTGCTACGATGAAAGCGGATGCTTTTGCGTTCTAAGCTGGTGTATTGAGTATTGTTGTCAATCAAACGAAGTTTTTGAGGCTGAATTTGTTCACTGAAATTCGATACTTTAAGTTGGGCTTCATCAATTAAAGTATTAATACATTCAGAAAAAAGTAGACGTTGAACAAAGTCTATATCCCGTTCATTATTCTGCATAATAAATGGGCGAACATCGTAGTCTTTGGTCAAGCCAGTTTTATCCAATGTTAGACTTGAAGCAAATAATGGGCTTCGCTCACGCCATTCCTGAAATATAACTTCAACTGCTTGAAGCGCAGACATATTCATAAACACTCTGGAATTTCTACGATGCTTCCAAAGTGCTGTTGGGTCTTCAACTGTCAGGCGGTAAATCGTCAGCGCACCATCGCTCGCGCCCACATCTGCTTGGGTCACAATCCCTGAAATTCGATTGAGTTCTGATTTGTCATTCACAATATCGACAGCCACTTGGCTACTGATAAATTGCTTTAATGGAATATTCATTGACGTCGACAAGCAAATCAATTGTAAATGAATGCCTTTGTTTAATTCATGCATCCCATCAATACGTTGTAGGAACACTTGAGCAGTCAAATCAGGATTGCTAAATTGAATATGCAAAACACGCTTTTGTGCCGTAATTCCAAGCTGCTCCAAGGCAGAGTAAATATTATTCAACATAAGTTATTGTGTAGTTTTTCTAAATTTTATCAATTATACGCAAAAAAATTGTTCATTGTCTATACAGATTTGTCTATCTATTGGTATTATTTCACCGCCCCTTATTTTCTAATATTATTTTAAGTTGCGTACGAGCATGCAAAATTTGCTTCTCTGTTTGATCTAAGTTTTGTGCGATTTGCTTAATCCTAATATCCGTTCTTAATATTTGCTCTTGATTATCAATTAACCATTTTCGACGTTGCTCAACTCTTTTTTGTACTCGATCCGCCAACATAGGCAATTGAAATTCTCTACATATTCTCATATAAACTTTCCCTGCTTTAGCACTCGAAACACCATAAGTTTGGCTGATTTGCTTCACAGTCATATCAACCATTGCTTGCTTGTTTTGTTGATACCATTGTTCATTTTGAATTTGTTGCTGGGTTGTACGAAGCGGTTTCGATCTAAGTACACCAGCATACTTAAGCAAATAACAAGTATAACTACGCACTTGTTTTTTGCTAAGTCCATATTTTTCATTTAATAGTTGATAACTTTCATTCGGGTCTGTTGACAATTCGTCTACGTTTGCGACTACGTGTGTTTTTTAGGCGATACTAGACGCGAGATATGAAATTTAGTCATTCTAAATAAGTAGTTCGTAACGACGTAGCGGCAAAAAACACGCTAGTCCCGAAGGGTTGTGGTTAAAATTATCTCAGCCTTCGTTATGAAACTCGAAAATAGTCTCGCTATTCTCTTCGTTTCCTGCCTTGTCTGCTCAATTTTAACCTACAACGCAAGCCATTTATGAAATGTCAAAAGACCCTAAGTATCTCTGTTTGATGTGCTTTAATCCAAGTATGATCAGGCTTTGAAATCTTTTTCTGAATATTTAATTCTCGACGAAGGCGACTTAATTTAGATACTGATATTCCAAGTTGTTCTGAGGCGTAATATAGTCCATTTTGTCTTAAAAATTCAGCTAACTCTGCGCTAAAAATAATGGCAAAAGTTCCTGTTCTATATCTATGTTTCCATCCTCTATAAACCACAATGCCAACTGAGGTTTTTACTTCTTCATAAACATCCCAGTCTTCACCTTGCCAGTCCTTAATTGTCTTTATTGGATAAATTTTATATCTTTTAGCCATAATCATTAACATTTTTTGTATTCATCAACAATTTTTTCTTTTATCAAATTCTGCTTACAATTTAAAGCATTTTATTAAGTTTTTCTTACAAAAATAAAAATTATCTTTCAACACCTTAAACAAATTAATTTTTCAAGCAATAACGCCTAAATAGCAAGCAACCAACAGCTTAAGATACAAATCACGAATAAATCTACCAATTTTCATAGATTGACAGGTTTAAATCAGCTACTTAACATCAGGGCAATCTTGGATACATAACATTGGTTTTATTTTGAATTTTCAGTATCAGTTAAAAATAATTTCTGCAGTAGGCTTAACACTTGCGATCACAGCATGTTCGTCTTTGGGTGGCGGCTCTGTGCAAAAACGTGCTGCTAAACTTTCGACTGGAATCCAAAAAGCCTATTCTGTCTCTCCCGATGTTGCCAATCGTGTATCCCCAATGATTGTACAAAGCGCAGATCAATATGATGTAGATCCTTTACTGATCGCAGCGACCATCCGTCAAGAATCGAGCTACCGTAGTTATGTCACCTCTCCATCTGGTGCTGTTGGACTTACCCAAATCATGCCGCGTTATTGGCAACAAGCTTGCCCTGGTGATTTGTTTGATGAATATACCAATGTACGCTGTGGCACCATGATCTTGGCAAAATACAATCAAAGTGCAGGAAGCTGGAAAAAGGCCTTAGCCTACTACAATGTTGGACCCACAAATTACCAAACAAATCGTAAAATGAAACGCCAAGGTAAACGATACGCGAAACAAGTCAAACAACATGAAAAACAGTTAAAGTCTTCTTTATAGAAGTTTAAGAATAGAAACTGAATATCAATAAAATAAACCCACTCTTGCAAATACTTGAGCGGGTTTATTTTTTTACCCATGACAACAATACACAGCATAGATATAGACGATTTAATTCAAACTTAATCTGCTGAAATATCTTCAAACAAAACGGAAGACAAATAACGTTCACCTGCATCTGGAAGAATCACCACAATGGTTTTTCCTGCATTTTCAGGACGAGCAGCTAATTTTGCTGCAGCAGCTAACGCCGCACCACTAGAGATACCGACAAAAATACCTTCTTGAGTGGCACTTTGACGGGCAAAATCAATCGCTTCTTGGTTGTCGATAGCAATAACTTCATCAACTAAATCTAAATCTAAGTTTTTCGGAATAAAGTTTGCGCCAATCCCTTGGATCTTATGTGGCCCAGGCGTTAAAGTTTCACCACGTTTAGTCTGTCCAATAATTGGGGAGTCTGCGGGTTCTACAGCAACGGAGTAAATCGCTTGCTGCTTCACCTTTTCAAAATAACTTGAAATACCTGAAATAGTACCACCAGTTCCGACACCAGCAACAAGGATGTCGACTTTACCACCTGTTGCAGCCCAAATTTCAGGGCCAGTTGTTGTTTCGTGTATTTTAGGATTGGCTGGGTTTTCAAATTGTTGTGGTAAATAATATGTTTCAGGTTGTTCAGTTGCTAAACGTACTGCCTCATCAACTGCGCCTTTCATACCTTTTGCGGGTTCAGTTAAAATTAAATTTGCACCCAACGCTTTTAATACTTTACGGCGCTCTATACTCATACTTGCTGGCATGGTTAAAGTGATGGCATAACCTTTTGCCGCTGCTACAAATGCCAATGCAATACCAGTATTCCCGCTGGTTGGTTCTACAATATGCATGCCTTTTTTCAAAAGCCCCTTCGCTTCTGCATCTGCAATAAGTGCAGCGCCAATTCGATCTTTAACAGAAAACGCAGGATTACGACTTTCAATTTTTGCTAAGACCGTTGCGCCACTTGTAATAAGACGGTTGATACGAATAAGTGGTGTATTCCCAATTGCCTCAGCATTATTAGAATAAACAGCAATCCCTAAGTTTTCAGTTGCTGGAAAATTTGGATCTGTAGACATGACCTTTCCTTGAATTTAAATGAATTTATATCAATCTATCATAATGCTTTTCTATGAAACTTTGATATTGAGTAACTGAATTTAATTATACCAATATCGAAATAGTTTATTGATAAAAATCATAAGTTTAGTTTTTAGGCAAAGTGTTTGACCGATTTGTCGTCAAATCAAACTATATATTTGTATATTATTTCAAGCATAATAACGATATGACTCATATTTAGAGAATATTATGGCAAGCAATGCTTATCAAAAATTTTATCGTCAATTTACAAAAAAAATCTTAGATAAAATCGTCACCCCACAAGTTTTAGGCGATACAAAAACTCTTGAAAATACAGTTAATGATCCAAACACAGCTAATTTTCCGATTTGCTATGTCATTCAAGATGACTCAACTTCAAATAAAGTCTTGATCGACAATGAAACAGAAAAAAGAAAACTCAGCCCTGCTTTTGCGCCACTTAATCTAGAGGCAGATTATCAGGAAGATGATCGTTTTATCACCTTAGAACCAACCAAAAGCAATGCTTCTGCATACTACCCAGATAAAATTATTCGCTTAGTCGAATATTTATTGAAACATCCTGAGCAAGATGTGCTTTTAGTACCAACAACGATTTTATGGGGACGTGCACCAGAGAATGAAGATAGCTGGTATAAAGCATTGATGACCGATGCTTGGGCAAAGCCAACGGGCATTAAACAAGCACTCAACATCACCCTCTATGGCCGTAATAATTATATTGAGTTCCATCAAGCAATTTCTTTACGCCAGTTAATTGACTCAGCCATTGAACTCACCCCCAATTTTTCACCAGCGCATTATGTGGTGACTGAGCTCAATAAACAATTTAATGGCTATAAAGAAGCAATTCTTGGTCCTGATATTTCAGATCGTCGCAATGTGATTAACAAACTCATGGTGAGTGATGCGGTCAAAGAAGCCATTCTCAATGAAAGCATTCATAAAAAAATCAGCATTAATGAAGCCGAAGCACTCGCGCATAAATACCTCGATGAAATTGTCTCTGATTTTTCTTATTCGACCTTACGCTTTGCTGAAATTGCTTTAACGAAATTGTGGACCCAGCTCTATGACGGTATCGAAGTACATAATTTCGATACGGTTCGTGAACTTGCCAAAGATTATGAAATTGTCTATACCCCTTGTCATCGCAGCCACATTGACTATTTGTTATTGTCTTATGTGATTTATAACCGTGGCTTGATGGTTCCGCATATTGCAGCAGGTATTAATTTAAATATGCCTGTGGTTGGGCAACTGATGCGTGGTGCAGGTGCATACTTTATTCGACGTAGCTTTAATGGTAATGCGCTTTATACCGCTGTCTTTAAAGAATATATCTACAGTATGCTCAATCGAAATACACCAATGGAATATTTTATTGAAGGTGGTCGTTCTCGTACTGGACTTTTATTGCCGCCTAAGAAAGGGATGCTCGCAATGACCATCCAAAGTTATTTGCGTGGAAATAGTAAACCGATTGCCTTTATTCCAACTTACTTTGGATATGAAAAACTGATCGAAGGCAGTTCATATATAAAAGAGCTGGGTGGACAGAAAAAACAAGCTGAATCACTATTTGGACTACTTAAATCTATTCAAAAAATTGAAAAAGTCTTTGGTGTTGTCCACGTCAATTTAGGTGAACCGGTTTTCCTTGAAGAGATCTTAAAAAAGAACAATGCTCCGCAACGTGTTGCTTTGCATGAAGAGATGCCTGAGTCTGTTAAAGCCACGGTCAATGATGTTGCATTTGATATTTTGGAAAATATCAATAAAGCCGTAGTGATTAATCCTATCAGTTTGATTTCTCTAGTCTTGTTAAATGCACCAACACATGCTTTGGCAGAACGTGAAGTATTGGTACGCTTAGAGCAATTCCGCAATCTACTCAAACAGCATCGTTATGATGATCGTATGCAAATCACCGAGCTTTCCAACACAGAAATCATTCAATATGCCATGAAGCTTAAACAAGTTGAATTGATTGAGCATGATAATGAACGTTGGGTGAAAGTCAGTGATATACAGGTGGGCTTACTTAAGTATTTCAGTAATAACATTCTGCATACGTTTATACTGCCAGCACTGATTGCCAAAGTATTGCGTGTTGAAACAGAGCAGCGGCAATTTGAGATTTCAAAATCTGATTTATATACCCAAGTCATCGAACATTACCCACTTATACAAAAAGCCTTCTTCTTAAAATGGGATGAGTCTGATATTGAGAGTGAAATCACACAAATTGTCGATTATTTTGTTGCTGAGAAATTAATCACACTTGAAGCGGATCAAAGCATTAAAATTTCAAATGCAGATCCTAAAATTCGTTTACTTTCCGCCCTTGCTCATCTATATGATGTCAATGTGGTGAAAGAACCTGAAAAAGAAAGCAAAGAGAAATAATCCTTTATGTTTTGGTTTTGATCTGCAATAAAAAAGTTCCTTCATCCACTTGGATAAGGAACTTTTTTATAAGCGTATAAAGCTCATAGAAATATGACTAATTGATTTATTTTAAAGAAAAAAATGATTTTTAGTTATTACTTAGAGGTTTTTCTTAGTCCGTTTTAAATGCAATAAAACCATGATAATTCAATACTTGAGCAAAGCTTTCCACACGCTTAAAACCTGCTTGCAAATACAAAGCACTCATTTCATCAACAGAAATTAAAGCAAAATCTTGTTCAATACGATCTGTCATAAGTTGCGCCTGTTTTTCTGTTAATCCGGTTGCTAAACTCAGATTTTTTAAAGCTTGTAATTGTTTGGTATTCGAAATTTCCATCAACTCATAACTTAAACATAGACCAGTACTGCTTAGGTGATTTGCAATATCTTTTAAGAATTGTGCTTTTGCATCAATTGGAACAAAATGTGAAACCAAGATCGCCAAAGCCACATCAAAATTCTCATCGACTTGTTTAAGAACAGATGTATCACCTTGCACAAACTGAATTCGAGAACAAAGCCCTAAATCTGCTATATGTTGTTTGGCTTTATCAATCATATTTGCTGCAGGATCGATTGCTGTAAAACTCCAATGAGGAAATTGCTCAGCCAAATATTGCAGTTCATAACCTGTACCACATCCCACGACTAAAATCTTCGCTTGAGTCGATACATAGCTCTTTAATACAGCATGGACTTGTAAATGTATCAGTTCATAGCCGGGAATTAATTTACGAATATGTGCATCATATCCTTCAACTACAACTGGATTATTAAAGTCCTTTGCCATTTCTTTAAGCCTTGCAATGATGATTAATATTATTCCTGAGGATGTTTGACTTTCACTGCCTGTAAACAAAAATCAGCGATTTGTTTTACAAAATACTCTTTATAGCTTTTATCAAAACGCTTGGTCTTGGCGATACTTAAAGGTTCAATCACAACAAAAGTCATTGCACCCACGATGCACAATGCCGTGGTGTTTAAATCCTCAAAAATAAACTCACCTGAATGACGTCCTTCGGTCAAAATTTTTATAATACTTTCTTTAATCAATTGTTTACTTTGAAAACGTTCTAACTCAAATTGAGGATCGACAGGTTCAAACAATAAAGAATAAGACAGTCGAGGGCTGTTCATTGCCCTTTTTACAAAGGTTGTAACGGCGCGATCTAGTTTTTCTACAGCGCTGAGTTGGGTATGTGCAATATCATTGAGAATATTGACTTCGATATGAATCGCCGCATTTAAAACTTCAATCAGTACCTGATTTTTATTTTCAAAATAACGATAGACCAGTCCACTTGATACGCCTGCCCGATCCGCAATCGCTTGAATTTGTGCATCTTTAAATCCTCCTTGTGCAACCAGCTCTCGTGCAGACAATAAAATCATCTCGCGGTTCTGTTGCATTTTCTCTTCCATGACAGAGGATCTTTTATAGTTCATAGCGATACGTAAATTCCATTCCAAATAAACTGGCAGCGAATAGTTTACCCTGTTGGTACGACAAGGTAATTCAGATTAAATACTAATAAATTTTGCAGCAATAAGCTATCCACCCAGATCGCTTCATTCAATATTTAATAAATCATTGATCAACTTAGTTATCTTGTTGAGGTTATTTTGTATCATTGCTGATCTATCAATTCCTCATCGATCAAAGCAGTCATTTTAAATTAATTCTTTTTGGAAAATGATCCTTTTTAAATCAGCGATTGATCCTTCAATATTCTTCAATGATCTAAGGCAACTTCTTAAGACAATGCACATATGAATTGTCCGATAATCCCCCCTTAAATTGGTCATTACACCCCTTTATTAAATCCAGTAAAAATGATTCACTAAAATCATAAAGCTTTCAGATAAAACTTAAATAAACTAATAGCTTAACCTCTATTATTCACAATAGTTTTGTCTGAATTTTATATGCGAAATAAAAAAAACATTCAAGGAAAGAAAAGCATGAAAACTCAATCACTCATTCTCAGTATCCTCAGCATTTTACCCACTGCTTATACTCATGCAGCCGCGATGGATCAATCTGGACAATCGATACTGGCGTTTCTTGAAGACAAGAATTATTTCGAAGCCAGTATTGCCGCAGTTGACCCGAAAGTATCAGGCAAAGTCCGAAATCGACCTGATTTAGTCAATGCAGGCAGCAATGATTTGAGTACAGGTGATATGGCACAATCATATCAATACTATAATGCAGCATTAAAACTGCAAATTGCGCCAAAAGTTTCCTTTGGGCTCATCTATGATCAACCCTATGGTGCTGCAATCGAATATCCTTTACGTAGCAATAATACCTTCTCTGATACTGAAATCAGTATGAAAGGTACCCTTGCGGATGTTGATACTCAAAATATTGCGATGCTATTTGGTTTTCAGCCAGATACTCATTTTAACCTCTACGGCGGTGGCGTATACCAGACAGTCAAAGGCAAAGTGTCTTTACGTGGTAATTCGATGAGTGTGTTTAATGGCTATGATGCCAACTTTAAACAAGATAGTGCTGTTGGATGGCTTGCTGGTGCTGCTTTTCAGATTCCTGAAATTGCTTTAAAGGCAGCCGTGACTTATCGTTCTAAAATCAAGCACAAAATAGATGCTCAAGAAACTATTTTTGGACAACCTTTAGCATTCACCACTGATAAAGACACAGAAATCAACACGCCACAATCGGTAAATTTAGACTTTCAAACAGGGGTTTATAAAGATACGCTGGCATATTTAAATGCGCGTTGGGTAAATTGGAAAGATTTTAGAATCCGTCCAACACAGTTTGGTGCACTCACCGAACTGGCAACAGCTGAGTTAAGCCAAGGCCTATATGCTGGCGGATTTAATCTTGATGACTATCAAAAAGACCAATACAGCATCACTGTTGGTTTAGGACATCAATTTACACAAAAATGGGCTGCGTCGGCTGATGTTTCATGGGATTCAGGTACTGGAAATCCTGCTTCTGTATTGAATCCTACCAAAGGCGGTTGGGGCCTAGGGCTAGGTGTTCAATACAACCCTGCTGACAATTACTTTATCGCAGGAGGTATCAAATATATTTGGATTGGGGATGCCACGGCACAAGATGGTACCTATTACATTCCGGTACCCGGTGCTTCAGAAATTGCCCAACAAGGTGATTATCGTGACAACAATGCCATAGGTTATGGTTTAAAAATAGGTTACCGTTTCTAATGCTCAATGCATGATCTTGTTAAAATTATTTTTAGCGTAGACTTCATTCTAGTGTATATACTTGAGAATGAAGTCTTTTTCTTTTTATTCAAAGACAAATTCATTTTTTCGTCATTTGTATACGCTATAAATTTTAATGATCAATATGAATAAACCTCAGTAAAAAACCAACTTAAATTAAAGGATCAGAATATGAAATTATTACGTTTAATTCCAATTCTCGCTTTAGGCACTATCTTAACCGCATGTGGTGGTATGCCAAAGGAATGTGAAGAATCTTGGAAGCATATGGAAGACTTGGCAAAACAAAGTGGCATTCCTGAAGATTCACTAAAAGAACAGAAAAAAGCCTTTGAAGAAGAAATTAAAAAGTTATCTAAAGAAGATGCTATTCAAGCCTGTAAAGCACAGTCTTCAATCATTGGCATGGTTAAGTAATTTATCCTTGATCTACAAAATGGATGCTTCTGTTTGCAGGCATCCATTTTTTTGCCTGTAAATAAAAACTAAAACTTTAATTTTCACATTTTAATCGTCACAATTTTTTGCTTCACTATAAATAAACATTGGGCCTAAATCATAAGTCTGATCATTCCTTTTCGCTTGTGGAATAAATGCACTTGAAATTGAGCCATCTAAATATAAAGCTTGATCTGTTTTAAGCTGCGACTTAAAAATATCAGCAAAATTATAAAAATTAATTTTTCCACGACTTATCACGAAATACAGTTGATTATTTTTAATTCCCACCCCATTGCGAACTTTTAACGAATCTGAGTTTTTAACGAAAATTGAATTGATCTCACCATTGATCAATAACATTGGACCAGATTGTGTAGCATAGCGAGCTTTAAAATTAGATTTAAGATATTGCTCTGTGGTTTTAATCACAGCTTGTTTATTGTTCCAAGCAACCACACCATTGGGTTGCATAAAAAAATTACCAAATTTGTTTTTTTGTTGGTTTAATTCTATTTGTTGTTTACCTTGTTCAATGTACAAGCCTACTGGTGCAAAATTAGGGTGATACATTCCTGCATTCATGGCAAAACTGATCTGACAATTTTTACGCTCTTTTTGCACAGCTGCGAACTTTTTATAGGTTTGCCCTTGTTGGTTTTTTAAAAATAGTTGTAACTGATCCAAATCGTCAATACGAACAGCATCTGCGATCACCTTCTTGTCTTTGATTATTTTGATATAGTCAGTATTGGCATTGACGTGAAATGAAAGTGCACTTAATCCCATCATGCTTATCAGCGCATATACCCCAGTTTTCAAATTCATAACATCCCCATTCAAAGCGTTATATTTTATCGTGTGATCTATTGAATAATGAAGGCTAATTAGCACTTTTAATGCATTTTTTTACTTAATTATCACTTTAAGGGCTATCAAATTCATTTTGCATGGTTATAATCAAACTATCCTTTCAATTAAATACATGTGTACACTTTATTTGAACTGAGTGGAATATGCAGACAAAACAAATAGCTAAATACCCGTTAGGTGCGCATTTAATCGTCAAACATTTTGGCTATAGCCATCATGGAATCTATGCTGGAAAAGGTCGTGTTATACATTATTCTGGGCTGGCACATTTTGTAAAAAAACGCCCAATCGAAATCACTTCACTTGAAAAATTTTCACATGGTAAGGTGATCCGTGTCCGTTACTATGATCAACCTAAGTTTTCTGGTCGTCATGTAGTTCGACGTATGCGTACACGTATGAACGAAAACAGCTATCATTTGATTATCAATAATTGTGAACATCTGTGTAGTTGGGCAATTACAGGGGTTGAAAGTAGCCCTCAAGTGGTAAAAATGATGAACCGTTTAACCACGATTGGCTATATCAGTTCAATCATGACCTATATGAATGGCTTATTTTTAACAGTTGCAACCACCTGTTTTGCTTTGGTTTTATATATAAAAATGAAACTCAGGGCTCAGTCAAAATTAAAACTTCCAACCTATTTATCACTTAAAGAACAACAGCCTAAAAAGTAAAATACTCAGCTAGGTTCATCATATGACATTAGGCAAAGCCCTGATTTTAAATCACCATTAAAATGGTGGAAATTTGTCTTCAACCAATTTGAGTTCTATTCCATGTTCCAAATAAGCTTTTAAACCATCCAGCACTGTGGTGAATCCCCCAGTTGCATCGATAATAAATTGAATCAGTTCAGAGCCTTGCAACGAAATATCATAATTTCTAATTTTTAAATAGGTCTGCTCGGGGCTGATTTCTTCAAATATAAAATCTACCGATGTTTTAGGTTCACCCCAAGTAATTTGAATCAATTTATTTTCAATAATATTAAATACCATAACCTTTGAGCTGACTTGATACTTATCCCAACTCCATTGCAAAATTTTACCTTCTTTTAGGGGTCCTGTAGAACGACTGAACCAGAATTTTGAAGTAATTTCAGGATCAATAAATGCATTAAAAACCGCAGAGACAGGTTTACGAATTAACATTTGAGTTTCAATGGTTGGATTCATTCTTATTACTCTTCTAAGCTTATATAGAACTATATGGATAACAAAGTGATACTGATAACATAAGTGCTATGTAATCAGTATCATGTTTTTGTTAACAAATTTAACGAATTAGTTTTGAATAAGTGATGATTCAACAATGCGCTGATAGCGCTCTGAAAATTGACCATTCCAATACGGGTAATATGGATATGCTGGATAAACCGCACTGACTTGATTTAAACGCTGTAATTGTGAATCCGTAAGCACTAGATCTGTTGCAATGAGATTATCTTGCAGTTGTTGTTGATTTCGAGCACCAATCAGTACAGTAGACACTGTAGGACGTGTGAGCAACCATTTTAAAGCAATTTGTGGGACTGAATATCCTGTGTCTAATGCAATCTGTTTTAAGGCATCGATTACCCGATAAAGATATTCTTCGTTTACAGGTGGTGCAAATTGTGCTGTTTCGTGTAAGCGACTATTTTCAGGCAAAGGATTGTGACGATCAAACTTAGCTGTCAAACGTCCCCATCCCAAAGGACTCCACACAACAGCACCAATATGCTGATCATGATTTAAAGGCATCAACTCCCATTCATAATCCCGACCTATCAATGAATAATACACCTGATGTGCCACCATTTTTTCATAACCATAACGATCTGCAATCGACTGCACTTTCATCAATTGCCAGCCTGAAAAATTAGATGCCCCGATATAACGAACTTTTCCGCTTCGGACCAATTCATCTAAAGTTTTCATAAGCTGATCTAGCGAAGTAAAGCTATCAAACTGATGTAACTGTAAAACATCGATATATTCTGTATTTAAGCGTTTTAACGATTGCTCTACAGCATGAATCAAATAATGACGACTCAATCCGACCTGATTCACTTGTTCATTGCTACGAAGCGCAACTTTAGTTGAAATAATTGCACTGTGCCGATACGGCGCTAATGCAATTCCAAGCATTTTTTCAGATTCACCGTCTGAATACACATCGGCCGTATCAAAGAAATTAATTCCTGCATCTATACATGTAGTAATCATTTGATTGGCTTCTTTCTGCCCTGCTTGTCCCCATGCAGAAAATAGAGGACCTTTTCCTCCAAAGGTTCCAGCACCGAATCCCAACTCAGATACTTTTAAACCAGAATTGCCTAAAAAATTATATTTCATGATCATTCACCTTGATTGAATAATGTGTTTCATCACAAAATAACAACTTGGTATTATTTTAAAAATCAGGATAATGAGGAATTACTTTTTCGATTTTATGGAAAATGAATACACAAGACTTCCAATTCTTCTTACGTGTCGCAGATTTAGGTTCAATCAGCCAAGCGGCAAAAGAAGCCAATATTGCAGTTTCAGTGGCAAGTCAACGAGTGCAAAGGCTTGAAAATCAGCTCAGTCTTAAACTCTTTTATCGTACGACACGGAAACTAAGTCTGACCGAAGAAGCCAAAATATTGATTGAGCAAGGACGACCACTTCTCGATAATTTCCAGACATTAACCGAAAATTTAAAGCTTCAAGATCAAAAACTTTCAGGAAGCATCAATATCACCGCTTCCGCAACCTTTGGAACACAGATACTGGTTCAGGTTATTGCTGAGTTTTTAAAACAACACCCTGAATTATTAATCAATTTAGATTTAAATGACCAAAATGTAGATCTTATTACCCAAGGTATGGATCTTGCGATTCGCATTGGCAAACTACAAGATTCTTCTTTCATCGCAAAACCATTAGCTATCAATAAGCGCTTACTTTGTGCTGCACCTGAATATCTCGCTAAATTTGGTATCCCGAAACGTTTAGAGGATTTACAACAACATCGTTGTATCGTGCAGCGTCATCAACAAGGCATCAGCAATACATGGAACTTTGTGGATCATGCTAACCCAAATAGAAGATTAGATATTCAGCTAAATGGCTATTTTATTACCAACTCAGGCGAAGGGATTCGTCAGGCATCTTTGGCAGGGCTCGGCATATCCAATCACTCGCTTTGGCATGTCAAAAACGATTTAGATTCAGGAAAACTGGTTCATGTGCTTCCTGATTTTATGGTAGAACCCACTGCTATTTATGCTGTTATTCCAGATAAAAAATTAATCTCTGATAAAGTAAAAGTTTTTATTGAGTATTTACAGGATTACTTTAAAGAATTCTAATGATGATTTGGCTAATGTTATCCGTTATTCCAAATGACAAACATAATCTACTACTTCGCTGGATTGCAGACTAAAACGGCTATTTGCAGGAACAGTAAAAGACTCTCCAGAACTGTAGACTTCCATTTCTTCTTGATCTGCTATCCGAACCAAGCATTTTCCAGAGACAATCTCAATGCGCTCAGTCACATGCGTTTCAAAAGTTAAAGGTTTGTCTGTGGGTAAAATTACCCCCAATGTTTTCTTCGAACCATCTTTGCATTCGATAAGATAACTGATTGATCGCCCTTTATAATGAACATTAGGTTTAATATGGACCGTAACAAAATCAAATTGGGAAGACATATATTTGTCCTGATTATTATTTGTGCATTTACTATATCGCTTTTCTATAGTATTCCTCAATCAATTTTAAACAGCATAAAAAAAACCTAGCCGAAGCTAGGTCTTAAATCATGATTTTATTCAAGATTGAATAAAATCATTTACCTGGTTTAAAGCTATCTTTCAAATCTAAGACACGGTTAAACACAGGTTTATCTGCTGTATGATCATATTGATCCGCAACAAAATAACCCTCACGCTCAAACTGGAAACGATCTTCTGATTGCGCTTGAGCCAAAGCAGGCTCGATCACCGCTTGAAGTACCGTTAAAGATTCTGGATTTAAATTTGCCAAGAAATCATCATCTGCATCTGGTGCAACTTCGGTGAATAAACGATCGTAAACACGAACCTCAGCCGGAATCCCTTTCGACGCAGAAACCCAATGTACAACGCCTTTCACTTTACGACCTTCTGGGTTTTTACCCAAAGTTTCAGGATCAATTGAACATTTCAACTCGATCACTTCGCCATTGGCATCTTTAATCACTTCATCACACTTGATCACATAAGCATGACGTAAACGTACTTCACCCTCAGGAACTAAACGTTTAAAGCCTTTTGGTGGAACCTCTTCAAAGTCTTTACGATCAATAAAGATTTCAGAGGTCAAAGGAATAATACGATCGCCCATATCTACATTTGGATGACGTGCATGGCTTAAATCCAAATCTGCTGGCAAGTTAGTCAAAGTTACTTTCAGCGGATTTAAAACAGCCATACCACGTGCTGCTGTATTTTCAAGAGATTGACGAATACAGAACTCAAGCATAGCCACATCAACAATACCGTCTGTTTTAGATACACCTACACGCTTACAGAACTCACGTAACCCTTCAGGGGTAAAACCACGACGACGCATGCCCACCACAGTTGGCATACGCGGGTCATCCCAGCCATGAACATAGTTACCTTCTACCAATTTACGTAATTTACGTTTAGAGGTAATCGTATAGTCTATATTTAAACGGCTAGATTCATACTGACGTGGAACTGATTGTGAATGCACTTTCTCAACCACCCAATCATAAAATGGGCGATGGTCTTGAAACTCTAAGGTACATAATGAATGGGTAATCCCTTCAATCGCATCTGACAATGGATGAGCATAGTCATACATTGGGTACATTTTCCATTTATCACCCGTTTGGTGATGTTCTGAATGAAGTACACGATATAGAATTGGATCACGCATATGTACATTTGGCGAGGTCATATCAATTTTGGCACGTAATACTGCTTCACCTTCAGCTAACTCACCATTGTTCATTTTTTCAAAACGAGCAAGGTTTTCTTCAATAGATGCATCACGATAAGGTGAGTTTTTACCTGGCTCGACAAAATTACCACGGTTAATTCTAATTTCTTCTGGGCTTTGTAGATCTACATAAGCATCGCCCTGTTTGATCAACTGAACTGCCCAAGCATGTAATTGGTCAAAATAACTTGATGCATAGCGAGGTTCGCCATTCCACTCAAAACCTAACCATTTTACGTCATTGGCAATACCGTCAACATATTCTTGTTCTTCAGCATCTGGGTTGGTGTCATCAAAACGCAAGTTACACAAACCATCGTATTCTTGAGCAATGCCAAAATTTAAGCAAATAGCCTTTACATGGCCAATATGTAGATAACCATTTGGCTCAGGTGGAAAACGTGTAACAACTTTTTGTGTACGGCCCGCTGCCAAATCTTCTGTAATGACTTGGCGTACAAAATCTAAGCCCGCTTGTTGTTCTTGCTGCGCATTATCGACAGGGCTTGGACTATTTGTCGGGGTTTTCGGCAGTTCTGAAACAACATCATTTGGCTTCATAGTTGATAAATCACTTCTAAAAGTTAAAATTGAATATAGAAATGTGATTTTATCCTTTTTTAACAAAAGAATTTCACATTTTTACTTGCTATGTAGTTTACAGTTTGCTTATGCTTCTCTCAACCAAAAACCCATGACATTTTTAGTCATGATTAGGAGATTATAGAATGAGTTTTCCTCAAGTCGAATTAAACACCAACAAAGGACGCATTGTTCTTGAACTTAACTCTGAAAAAGCACCAAAAACTGTTGCTAACTTTTTAGAATATGTTCGTGATGGTTTTTATGATGGCGTAATCTTCCATCGTGTTATTGATGGTTTCATGATCCAAGGCGGTGGCATGGATGAAAACTTCAAAGAAAAAACCACACGTGATTCAATTGAAAATGAAGCGGACAATGGTTTAAGCAATGACGAAGGTACGATTGCAATGGCACGTACTCAAGCGCCTCACTCTGCTTCTGCACAATTCTTTATCAATGTAAAAAACAACTCTTTCCTTAACCATACAGGTAAAACTGCTCAAGGTTGGGGTTATGCAGTATTTGGTAAAGTAACTGAAGGTTTAGACATCGTTGAAGCAATCAAAGGCGTTCGTACAGGTAACCGTGGTTATCATGCTGATGTTCCTTTAGAAAACATTGTGATTGAATCTGCAAAAATTATCTCTGAATAATTTATAAATCCTCCCGAAGCTGACTTTTAAATAAAGGAATACTGTTCCCTTTACAAAGCAAGCTTGGGAGGAGTTATTAAATAGGAAAAATAAGTGACCTATCTGTTTATCGCTGATTTACATTTGTCACCAGAACACCCTCGACTGGTTCGAGGGTTTTTTGATTTATTAGAACACTATAAATATCAAAACACACAACTGTTTATTCTCGGTGACTGGTTTAATGCTTGGATTGGGGATGATTATACTGCGCCTTGGTTAGATGAAATTATTGAGCATCTAAAACAATTTTCCTTGCAAGCTGGTAATCAAATTTATTTTCAAGTGGGTAACCGTGATTTTGCCTTAGGGCAAACATTTTTAAATCAGTTTAATGGAAAATTACTTCCTGAATTTTATACATTTAACATTGGTGATAAAAAATTTCGTCTTGAACATGGCGATGCTTTATGTACCAATGATATTTCTTATCAACGATTTAAAAAAATTATTCGTAATCCAATTGTATTAGGACTTTTAAAAAGCACCCCACTTGGTTTTAGACAAAAACTTGCCAATGGTTTTCGTAAAAAAAGCCGTGAGTCTCAACAAAATAAATCCTATGAAATTATGGATGTTAACCAACAAGCAGTAGAAAAAGCAGTTAATAATGTCGACCTGTTGGTTCATGGTCACACCCATCGCCCTGAAATTCATGATGTAAATGGTAAAACTAGAATTGTTTTAGGGGATTGGCGCGAAAAAACATCTGAAGCAATGATTTTAGAAGTGGATGAAAATGCGGATTGGAAATTTATTAAATGGACAATTTCAGACACAAATCACTTTACCCATGATTAAAAATCATGATTTTTCACCTTTATTTACGTTTTGAAGATTCAAATTTCGCGATTTTAGCATACAATATATCGAAAATTTACGATATATGAGATCGCCTTATGGATGTATTAAATGTAGCAAAAACACGTTACACCACAAAAGCTTATGATTCTTCTAAAAAGATTCCTCAAGCACAATTTGCACGTTTACTTGAAATCCTGCGTTTAACCCCATCGTCAATCAATATCCAGCCTTGGCATTTTTTTATTGCTGACAATGATGCAGCTAAACAACGTATTGCTAAAGCCTTAGTCGGAAAATATAGCTACAACGCACCAAAGGTTTTAGATTCATCACATACAATTTTATTCTGTACCAAAGCAGATATTACAGAACAGCACCTAAGTAATTTACTTCAGCAGGATGATCTCAGTGGCCGCTTTAAAGATGACAAGGCTAAGCAAGGTCAAAAAGACAGTCGTACAGGCTATGTCTCTTATTATCGCAATGAAAAAGGTGATATTCAGCGCTGGGCGGAAAATCAAACCTTTATCGCACTGGGGCAAATGCTATTAGCTGCTGGTATTGAAGGTATCGATGCAACACCAATCGGTGGTTTTGACGAAGATATTCTGACTGAAGAATTAGTCTTAACCGAAAAGAATTTGGTCCCGTCTGTGATTATGACACTCGGTTATCGTAGTGATAGTGACTTTAATGCAAAATTGCCCAAGTCTCGTTTGACCCAAGAAGAAGTCTTTACTCGTCTATAACTTTTTAAAGTACTTGCTGCCACTCAATAAGTGCTGTGGGGCACATCACGTCCCTCAGCATTAAATCATAAGCATATTTTGTTAAGAGAAATCACTTTCATAGGCATCCATAAATTCATTGATTAATGCACTTGGATTGGCTCTTTTGGTCCACGAAATGGGTTCTTCATAATATTCAAGCTCATGAATAATGACTGGAAGATTTTTCCCAAATGTATCTTGAAGAATATTTTCAGAAAATAATTGCTGAACCATTTTGATTATTTGTGTAATAAACAATTGAGCAAACTGCTCGCCTTTTTCTAAAAGTTCATTAAATAGTGCATCATCTTCTTGTTCAGCATATTCCATCTGTTTTTGAGAATAATAAAATGGCGTTTGCTCAAACCATTGTGCCAAAAGCGGATCATTCTCCCCACCAAAATCCCAAGATGGCTGTTGTAACCAATAGGCATAATTCCATTTCGCTTCAGCTTGACTTGAAGCTTCAGAAATTTGCGCTTGAAACTGTTGATTGGTATTAAAGTTAAGTTCAACTTTGGGAAAACAAGGTTCATCGTCGTCACAATAGTAGTACAAGGCCAAGGCATACACATCGTGATAATTTTGTGCAATATATTGAATCGATTCAACTAACTTTGCATAACTCGTTTCATGCCAGTGCTTTTGCGTTGTTGATTCTATATTCATAACACACCTAATTATTTTTACCATCACTCTGGTGAATATGGACATTCACCAGAGTGCAAATACCTAAGTATTGCCTATACGATTAAATCGGATGCGAGCTTGCAATTTCCTGACTAATCATCACAGCTGTTGCAGCAGACAACGTCCAGCCTAAATGCCCATGCCCTGTATTGTAAAATACCCGTTCACGTTTTCCACGTTTTACCACTGGCATCATATTCGGCATCATCGGACGTAAACCCGCCCACGGGATACAATGCTCGGTTGAAATATCGAAATTCTTATTGACCCAATCTGTTAAAGGTTGGATACGATCTGAGCGGATATCTCGATTATAGCCATTAAATTCAGCAGTTCCAGCAATACGTAAACGATTGGCACCTAATCGTGACGTGACGATTTTCGCACTTTCATCGAGCAAGCTGACCCAAGGTGCGCCATTGATACTTTTTTCATCATCCAATTGTACGGTGATTGAATAGCCTTTTACAGGATAAACATTCACACGGTCGCCCAATTGATTGGCCAATTGGTAACTGCCAACACCACCACAAATCACCACGGCATCAGCACTGAGTTGTTCAACTGCTACTGAACCACCTTCCATGTTTTCAACACTCGAATGATATTGAATATTCACCCCATTGGCAGTGTGTTCTACATTAACGACTTCCATACCAAATAAATATTTTACCCCATATTTTTCAGTGGCTTTGGCAAGTCCAGTGGTAAATTTATGGATATCACCAGTTGCATCACCTGGGCAATAAAAACCACCATAATATTCACCCGTCAAACTCGGTTCGATGGATTTAATTTCTTCATTGGTCACTGCATGGCGTTCTAAACCACCTTTACATAACAGCGCATTGACGTTTGTTGCCACTTTATAATCATATTCAGAATGGTAGAAATGTAAGATGCCACGTTTTTCTAAATCAAAATCAATGCCTTCTTGTTCAGCAATATTAAATAGCCTTTGACGCGCTAAAAGTGCCATTTTCACTGTATTTTGAGTATTTGCTTCATAGTTTTTGATATTGCCAAGGAATTCGACCAGCCATGCATATTTGTGCAAATCAAAAGATGGATTGAGCAATAATGGTGCATCTTTCTTCGCCATCCATTTAATGCCTTTTAACACAGTGGATTTTTGATTCCACACTTCAGCATTACACGCAGACAGCTGCCCACCATTGGCAAAAGATGTTTCCATTGCGGGAAATAAATGTTTATCAATAACAGTAACTTGATAACCTAATTGAGCAAGTTCATAGGCAGAGGTAACACCTGTAATACCAGAACCAATAATGACGACATGACACATACGCACACTCCGTTGAAATGCAATATTTTTTTTATTACATTGTCAATGTATGCCCCATCTGTCATGTGTACCTGAGAGCTTCGATAAAAACCTAAACTATTTAGGCTTTACCATCCCCTTCGGTGAGTCATTTCTTTTTTGTTTTCAATAGAATGACTTCTCTCCAGAGGTTTTACAATGATTACAGTCCTTTTGCCTGAGAGTTTCCGGGGTCGTTGCTCCTTCGGCGAGTCCGCAAGAGACTTCTCTCCTGCAATCATCTTTCCTTGTATTAGCAATTAATATGCCATGAATTTGTTCGAATACAAGTAAAATATGTTCAATTATTCTCTAATTTTTAAATTAAAAATTAAGATCTTTAAATTGCTTAAGAAATAAATAGCTTAGCGATTGACTTGTTCAGCGAGTCTGGCTCTGTTGTAGCTTGATTGAAGTTAGCATCAAGCTTTGTCAATTCTTGAAAAGTTGTCGAACTTCTTGCAAAGTTACAACGAATGTTTTTCATTTTTCCCTATTTCTAATCGCGGTAAACAATGCTTTCATTATTATTTTCATATTTAATTATGCTTTAAAATAAGATTAATGGTTTTTATATGTTCAAAATCATCAGGATATAACTCAACATTGCGCATACTATGATTTTGTCGATTTAATATCCCGATTTGTTCATCCTGATAAAATTCTTGATTCATCTTTAAACCATTCACAATACAATTTGCGATGTAATCTTGTTGCCCTTGAAATGACGGAATGTTATTTAATCTTTTTGATATTTGAATTTTAGCCTCTAAAGTCTGTTGAGGTTCAACACCCAGCATCATTAACAATAATAAGAAATGCTGATCATTCAATTGAAAACTCAAAAGCTCTTTTAGGGTAAAAAACCATGCTTCAAAGTGCCCACCCAGATTGCCTATATATAGATCATTGAGATAATAATTAATCTGCTCTTGGGTAAACTGGATATCTACCCGAATATCAGCACTAATGGAAAATTGATAATTTCGAATGGTATTATTTTCACTGGATAGAAATGATTGATACCACGCTGCCAATTCCTTGCTATACGGATCTAAACCAACCGCTTCCTGAATCGCCTCATCTAAATTCAGCTCTTTTTCTTCATCAAAACCACGAAGTAAAAGCAGAAACCAATGCCAAAAATGTACATTGGAAAATGAAATTTCCTGTTCTGCGACTTGGTGATTTTGATTCATATCGCCTTAACAATCGTCTTAGTGATTCACTGAGTCATATCGGAACACATTCAAATCATCATATTCAATTTGTGGTGTGGTTCCAGAAATAATATCGGATAATAATTTTGCTGAACCACATGACATAGTCCAGCCTAAAGTTCCATGCCCTGTATTGGTATATAGGTTTTGATATCTTGTTTTACCAACAATCGGGGTTCCATCAGGCGTGGCTGGTCTTAAACCCGTCCAGAAATGTGCATCTGATATGTCACTTGCATTTGGAAATAATTGTTGTAAAACCATAAGCAAAGTGTCTTCACGGCTAGATTTTAAAGAGCGATCAAAACCATTAATTTCAGCCATACCCCCTACTCGAATTCGATCATCAAAACGGGTTAAGGCAATTTTATAAGACTCATCTAAGATTGTAGAAACCGGTGAAAGTGCCGGATCAACAATTTTGGTGGTGATCGAATAGCCTTTTAAAGGATATACAGGTGCATCTATCTCCAATTGTTTGAGCATTTCATGACTATAACTGCCCAATGCCATGACATAAGCATCTCCCTTGATTTTGCTACCATCTTTCAAGTGAATCGCGGTAATCCGTTCAGCATCTTTTTCGATTGATTCGATTACCGTATTAAATAAAAAATTGACCCCTTGTTTGGCTGCAAGTTCTGCCAACTCTGTTGTGAATTTTTGGCAATCGCCTGTCTGGTCATTGGGTAAACGCAAACCACCAACAAAATCAACTGTTGCATGGGCTAAAGCAGGTTCAGCCTTGATAACCCCAGCTTTATCCAATAACTCAAATGGTACACCTTCATGTTTTAAAACTTCGGTATCTTTGCCTGCCACATCCAATTGATGTTGTTTACGAAACAGTTGTAATGTGCCTAGTTGACGCTCATCAAAATGAATCTTGGTCTCTGCACGTAACTCGTCCAAACAGTCACGGCTATATTCTGAAATTCGCACCATTCGCTCTTTATTGATTTGGTAACGATTGATATTACATTCAGCCAACATGCGCACCATCCACTGATACTGATGCATATCACCTGTTAGCTTAATCGCCAATGGTGAATGTGGTTGAAACATCCATTTAAACGCTTTTAGTGGAATGCCTGGTGCAGCCCAAGGTGATGCATAACCCGGAGAAATCTGCCCAGCATTGGCAAAACTGGTTTCTAAAGCCACATTGGGTTGCCGATCAATCACAGTGACTTCATGACCTGCTTGTTTTAGATAGTAGGCGGATGTTGTACCAATAACACCTGCCCCCATGATGATGATATGCATACTGAACCGAACCTTATACGAATTAATCGTCTTATAATAAAAATGATGTAGTTAGAGAAATAATTTATATGACTATTTTAATTTAGCACTTAGAACAGATTTAGCAATACCGATTTGATGTTGAAATGTCAGCTTTAATTCAACTTTAAATAGATAAATCATTCACAATATCACATGATTTTCAAACTATCAGCTAGCTATAGCCGACTTGTCAAAAAACTCAGACACAAGAATACAATTTCTCCTAATTAATATTTTTAGTTAAATTAATTGCATAGAAAAATAAATTGTTCCGTTATAAAAAAGCTTGCAATGCCACACTTTACATTCAAAGTTTAAATACCTTTGCGTAGGCGATGCCTCACTTTTCAGAGATGAAAAGATGACAAAAATCTTTCGTTTAACAGGGCTCTTGCGCTGCAAACAAAGCAGTGCTTTATTTTTGCTCATATACCCCCGCCCAACGGCGACATCCCTGTCGCCACACGATAGAACAACCATCTATGATTCAAAAGTACACCAAACGAATTGATAACTAAAAGTTCATATAAAAAATATTTTTTTTACGATCAATAACTTGATGCATAGCTCTTGTATGAATAATTAGGTAGTTTGACTATATAAGGGCCTTAAATTTAAGAAAAATATTTTTATTTATGTTTGATACCATCCTTCTCTTAAAAAAGAGAAGGAATAGCTTTAGATTGAGAAACTCTAAATTGCAAAGATTTTATTTATGCGTATGGATAGACATAACAATACCAAAACTCGCTAACAATGCAATTACGGCTGATCCACCATAACTCATCAGCGGTAATGGATCACCAGTCACAGGTAAAATCCCGCTGACCATACCCGAGTTTACAAATACATAGAAAAACAAAGATAAACCAATCGTACCTACCAATAAACGACCATAGTTATGGAAGCTGCTTAAGCTAATGATCATGCATCTAAAAATCATTGCGGTATAAAGTGCAAATAAGAAGAACACCCCAATAAAGCCAAATTCTTCTGCATAGGTCGACATAATAAAATCAGTATGATGTTCAGGTAAATAACCCAGCTGAGACTGTGTTCCTTCTAAGAATCCACGCCCTGTCATTCCACCTGAACCAATCGCAATTTTAGATTGGATAATGTTCCATCCTGCCCCAAGCGCATCTGACTCAGGATCAAATAAGGTCATAATCCTTTTCTTTTGATAAGCTTGTAATACAAAAGTCCAAATTAAAGGGAAAGCCAGTGCCAATGCTGCTAAGGTCCCAATAATTAGAGTCCACGACATGCCACTTAAAAACAAGGCAAACACACCACCAATCACGATACCAATCGCCAAATCTGGCTGTAACAACGCCAATACGAAAGGCACCATCATGATGATCAAGGCAATTACAATGTGTTTAAACTTAGGCGGCAACGGGTTACGTGCAAAATACCATGCCATCATCAATGGCATGGCGAACTTCATAAATTCGCTGGGTTGCATACTGCCAATCCCTGGAATAGTCAGCCAGCGCTTTGCGCCTAATCGAACATCACCAACCAATAAAACCAGAATCAACAACAAAATTGCAAACAAATAAAACCAAGGACTAATCGCTTGATATACTTTTGGTGGAATTTGTGCACAAATAAAAAGCAGAACAAAACCAACACCGAAACTCACGGCTTGTCGAATGACCATAGACATATCTTCAGAAGATGCGCTATAGACCATCAATAAACCCAAAATCGCATTGATAATTAAAAAGCCCAATAACCAAGGATCAAGGTGTAGTTTGTCCCACCTTGAAACTTTTTGATTAATACTTAAACCATCTCTGACTGATTGACGTAAAAACTTATACTGTGGCGATGGTGTCATGAATACAAATCTTAAACCTAGTTTAATCTGGTCAAATTATAGAGATAAATAGCGGTTGAGAAAATCAATCAATGCATAATTATTTTTTATTTTCATTGTTTTTACTGCTGTGATTGCAAAATTAACTTGGCTAACTCCAAATCGTCTGGATAGGTAATTTTTATATTGTCAGAACGCCCCATCACCACTTTGACAGGTTCATTGATATATTCCAATGCACTCGCCTCGTCTGTAATGACAATATTATTCGCTAAAGCTGTTTCGATTGCTGTTTTAAGCTTTGAAAAGGTAGAAATTTGTGGTGTCTGTGCTTGCCACAATTGATCCCGACTGACTGTTTTATTGATATCTTGCTGATTTTCAACACACTTCAAAGTATCTCTTACAGGAATTGCAAGAATTGCACTGCTGTTCAGGTTTATTGCGGTATCGACTAAGTTTTCAAGACATTGTTGTGTCACACAAGGACGCGCAGCATCATGTACAAAAACCAAATCATCGGCTTGTGCAAATTGTTCTAAATAACGCAACGCATTTAAAACCGAATCAACACGTTCTGCACCACCTAAACAAAAATGACTCAAATGTTTATTTTTTAATGGCAATGTTTGCGCATAATGGTCTTGCTCACCAACAGCGAGTACATAACCTGCAAGCGGTAAATCGTTTAGACGCGCTATGGTATGCGCTAACACTGTTTGATTTTGGATGACTTGGTATTGTTTAAGTTCAGTTTTTGAAAAACGATGACCTGAGCCAGCCGCAGGAACAATTGCCCAAATTTTACGGTTGTTCTGGTACAGGTTCGTTGTCATCTTCATTGGTTCTTAAATCTACACTTGGATCGGTATAAATAGGTTTGTAATGGGTACTAATGGTACTCATCTGTACAAAAGTTTCATGTGGCTTGACTAGACCGAGGTCTAAACGTGCATGTTCTTCTATGGCTTCAGCACCATTTTTTAAATCATACACTTCAGCAGCAAGAATTCGGTTGCGTTCTTTTAACTCAGCATTGACTTCAGCTTGCTGTTCAATTTGCTGTAGTAAAGCTTGATGAGGGAAATGACCACCCTCACCGAACCAAAAGCGATATTGTAATACCACAACGATTAAAATCGCGAGTACTGCAATCACTTTACTTGAAGTTGTTTTAAAGACTTCTAACATGGATTTGCGTCTTGAGTAACAGCATTAAATTAAGATGCTAATATACATCAAATATTTTGTATGAAGAACACTAAACTATGCGAAAACTGCAAAACTAGAACAAAATAACTTTTCTTTCCTTATAAAAAATAAGTGGATGATCAATAATCTACTTTGTAAGTAAAACTCTAAAAATTATCTTTATGCTAAAAACTCACATATCGCGATATTATTTATTATAAATTTTCTTTTTCAATAAACTAAGTTAATTAAATTCTTACCTTAAATTTTATTATCAATCAATTACATAATATTAAATTTCTCTTAAAACATACTATTCATGATTATTTTTTAGCGTATAAAAAAGCCATTCCCTATATCAAATAAAAGAATGGCTTTTTTTAATTTAAATCAATAAAAGATATTAATTTAAACCTTTAAACTCAGCTTTACCGCGATAAGCAGCATGAGTCAATTCTTCAATACGAAGCAATTGGTTATATTTTGCAACACGGTCAGAACGGCAAAGCGAACCAGTCTTGATTTGACCTGCTGCTGTACCCACTGCAAGATCCGCAATTGTAGAATCTTCAGTTTCACCTGAACGGTGTGAAATCACAGTGCTATAACCATTCGCTTTAGCAAGATAGATTGCATCTAAAGTTTCAGACAAAGTACCGATTTGGTTGTATTTGATTAAAATAGAGTTACCTACTTTCTCATCAATACCACGTTGTAAAATCTTAGGGTTTGTAACGAACAAATCGTCACCAACCAATTGGATTTTATCACCAAGGATAGAAGTCAAATAGCTCCAACCTTCCCAGTCAGACTCATCTAAACCATCTTCAATTGAGATAATTGGATATTGTTTAACAAGCCCAGCAAGATAGTCAGCAAATTGGTTGCTTGTGAATGCTTTGTTGCCTTCACCTGCAAGAATATATTGACCATTTTTGTAGAATTCTGAAGATGCACAATCAAGCGCAAGCATAATATCAGAACCTGCTTTATAACCAGTTGTTTCAATTGCAGAAAGAATAACAGTAATTGCTTCTTCATTTGAACGTAAGTTAGGTGCAAAACCACCTTCATCACCAACTGCTGTATTTAAACCTTGCTTTTTCAATACAGATTTCAAAGCATGGAAAATTTCAGCACCAGCACGTAAAGATTCAGCAAAAGATGTGAAACCTACAGGCTCAATCATGAATTCTTGAATATCAACAGTGTTGTCCGCATGTGCGCCACCGTTCAAGATGTTCATCATTGGAACAGGCATAGACAAAGTTGTTTGACCACGAAGATCTGCAATGTATTGGAACAATTCAGTTTTCTTCTCAACAGCAGCCGCACGTGCAGCCGCCAAAGATACAGCCAATGTTGCGTTTGCACCTAATTTTTCTTTGTTTTCAGTGCCATCAAGCGCAATCATTTTGTCATCAAGCGCTTTTTGTTCAAATACGTTTTGACCTTTTAATAAGTCTTTGATTTGACCATTTACGTTTTGAACAGCAGTGCGAACACCTTTACCTAAGTAACGTGATTGATCACCGTCACGAAGTTCTAAAGCTTCACGAGAACCAGTTGAAGCACCAGATGGTGCACATGCACGGCCAACAACGCCAGAGTCTAGGATTACGTCTGCTTCGATGGTTGGGTTACCACGAGAGTCCAAAATTTCACGTGCACGAATGTCAACGATTTGGCTCATGAATAATTCCTCAGTTGATTAAAAATAAGATGCTTTATAAGCGCATCAATGTGTATCTAACTTTTTGAAACCTTTAACTAAGGTATCCAATTCTTTTAACTGCGCTAAAAACGGCTCAAGCTGCGACATACGTAATGCACAAGGACCATCACATTTTGCATTTTCAGGGTCTGGATGACTTTCTAAAAATAAACCTGCAAGCCCTGTTGCCATACCCGCACGTGCTAAGGTGGTGATTTGAGCACGACGACCACCTGCTGAATCAGCACGACCGCCTGGTGTTTGCAATGCATGTGTGACATCAAAAAATACTGGCACATTCATTTCTTTCATGATGTCGAAACCCAGCATATCAACAACTAAGTTGTTATAGCCAAATGACGTACCACGTTCACACAAAATGAGCTTGTTATTACCCGCTTCTAAACATTTGTTTAGAATATGGCTCATTTCACGAGGAGAAAGGAATTGTGCTTTTTTGATGTTGATAATGGCTTGAGTTTTCGCCATTGCTTCAACCAAATCAGTCTGACGACTAAGAAATGCGGGAAGCTGGATAATGTCAGCAACTTCAGCGACAGCTGCAGCTTGGTGAGGTTCATGAACATCGGTAATAATCGGAACATTAAAATGCTTTTTAATGTCGCCTAACCATTCGATGCCTTTTTCCAAACCGGGGCCACGGAACGAATGTAAGCTTGAACGATTGGCTTTATCAAAACTAGCTTTAAATACATACGGTATTTCTAAACGAGTACAGATATCGACATACGTTTCTGCAATTTCAAAAGCCAAGTCTTTCGACTCAAGTACGTTCATGCCGCCGAATAATACAAATGGCAAGTGATTTGCCATTTGTATATCGCCTAAACGTACAATTTCTTGTGGTTTTAATTGTGACATTTAAACTTCCTAGTTTAAGTTCTTACATACTTACTTGCTGTTTTGGTGCTGCTTTTTAGCGGCATCGATAAAACTAGCAAATAATGGATGTCCATCACGTGGTGAACTTGTAAATTCCGGGTGGAATTGTACAGCAATAAACCAAGGATGTTCAGGAATTTCTACTGTTTCAACAAGATGTTGCGCTGTAGAATAACCAGAAATTTTCATACCTGCCTGTTCAATTGCAGGAATAAAGCGATCATTCATTTCATAACGATGACGATGACGTTCAGTAATTTCCGCTTTGCCGTAAACTTCACGTGTTTTAGTGCCTTCAACCAATTCTGATTTTTGTGCACCTAAACGCATTGTGCCACCAAGGTTTGACTCAGTACTACGATGCTGAATTTCACCACGCTCATCTAACCATTCAGTAATTAAACCAATCAATGGGAATTTTGTTGAACGATTAAACTCCGTAGAAGTCGCTTCTGGCATAGCAGCAACATGACGAGCAAATTCAATCACGGCCAATTGCATACCTAAACAAATACCCAAGAAAGGTACTTTGTTTTCACGGGCATATTGAATCGCCTGCATTTTGCCTTCAGTACCACGTTCACCAAAACCGCCAGGAACCAAAATTGCATCGATACCTTTTAATACTTCAGCAGGATTTTGGCTTTCAAGCTCTTCAGCATTGATATAGTCAATTTGAACTTTGACACGGTTTTGAATACCCGCATGTAAAAGTGCTTCATTGACAGACTTATATGCATCTGGCAATTCAACATATTTACCCACCATCGCTACACGAACTGTGTACTCTGGATTCAATAATGCTTCAACCACATGATCCCAATCCGAAAGATCGGCTTCAGGCAAGCTGTCATAACCAAAACGTTCACAGATTAAATCATCAACGTTTTGTTCATAGAATGTACGTGGGATTTGATAAATTGAACGTGCATCTTTACACACCACAACGGCACGCGCTTCAACGTTTGTAAAGAGTGCAATTTTACGGGTGGTATCTGCGTCAACATCATGTTCAGTACGACAAATCAGAATGTCTGGTTGAATACCAATCGACAATAATTCTTTAACAGAATGTTGAGTTGGTTTGGTTTTAAGTTCAGCAGCAGACTTGATATAAGGTAATAAAGTCAAATGCATCAACATGGTACGTTTATGACCAAGCTCAACCATCAACTGACGTACAGATTCCATGAATGGGAGAGATTCAATGTCACCTACTGTGCCACCGATTTCCACAATGGCAACGTCATAACCTTCGCCTGCGCGAAGAACACGTTCTTTAATATTATCCGTAATATGTGGAATAACTTGTACTGTACCGCCGAGATAATCACCACGACGTTCTTTATTTAAAACGTCTTGATAAACACGACCTGATGTAAAGTTATTTAATTTGGTCATTTTGGCACGACGTAAGAAACGCTCGTAATAACCCAAATCTAAGTCAGTTTCAGCACCATCTTCTGTGACAAATACTTCACCGTGCTGGAATGGGCTCATAGTCCCAGGATCGACATTAATGTATGGATCCATTTTGACCATGGTTACTTTTAAACCACGGGCTTCTAAAAGTGCAGCAACTGAAGCAGCTGAAATACCTTTACCTAGTGATGATACAACACCACCAGTTACGAATATAAAATGGGTCATTAAGTTTCTCGTACAATGGAGCCTAAATTGGCCTACAATGTTGTGCGATTTTACTTTACCTTGTACCAAGAAAGCAAAGTCAATTCACATCAATTCATAGAACAATAAACAATTGGCTATTCTATCAGCATTTCCAATAAAAAATTAGCACTTGATAAGGTGATTTTTAAATATCATTTTGCTGTTATACTAAGTAACATCTCTTTAATACGTTTTGTTTTGAGTCATTATGAATAAGAAATTTTTAATTTGTGGTGCAATTGCGACAGCGCTTTTGGTATCTGCTTGTGTAAAAAAAGAAGAGCCTAAAGAAGCTGAGCCAGAGAAAGTTGAAACTGCTCAACCTGCGACTTCTGAACCGACACAGTTTGAAAGCTTACCAAGCGTTGAACAGAATAATGCACAACAAGTCGAAATTCCGGCACATGTAGAAGTTGAACGCACAGAAACAGCAAATACAAGCACAGAAATTCGCCGTGAACCAACGCATGAAGCCCATGCAACTATGCCAAGTGCACAAGCGGAAAATAAACCTGCTGCGACTGAAGCGAAGCCTGCAAAAGCAGAGTCAGTAAAAACTGAAACTGCACAAACCAAAACACCAGCACCAAAAGCAAGCTCTGGTTCAGCACAATCTGAAGATGATGCTGTTGCCGCTGCCATCGCTGCTGCTACACCAGCTTTGAAAAACTAAGATTTTGCATTGCTAAAAAAAGGGAAATGATGATTTCCCTTTTTTATAACTCTGTATAAGTATTCAGTTGCATATGCCATATGAAACTTAATTTCTTATGATTAAGTCATGAATGAGTTTAATTGTACCTGTAGCTTTTAAAAACTAAGCCGCATGCTGCTTTGGCTGAACCATATTATGAACAGCAAGTACATCTGCTAAAATTTCATCTGAAAGTAATCCCTCAGCTTTGATCAAAGCCAAAACACTCTGCCCAGATTCATTTGCCATCTTTGCAATTCGTGTAGTGGTTTCATAACCTAAATATGGGTTTAGCACCGTAATGATACCAATTGAGTTATCCACTAAATGCTGACAATGCGCTGCATTGGCACGAATATTTTGGATGCACTTTTCATTCAGCATTTGCATCGCTTTGCCTAATAACTCAATAGATTCAAATAGTTTAAGCGCAATTAATGGTTCAAACGCATTTAATTGTAGTTGACCACCTTCTGCAGCCAAAGTAATTGCTAAATCATTTGCAATAATTTGATAGCACGCCAAATTCATCGCTTCAGGAATCACTGGATTTACTTTTCCTGGCATGATTGAACTACCGGGCTGACGTGGTTCTAATTGTATCTCACCTATACCAGTACGCGGCCCACTCGATAGCAAACGTAAATCATTAGAGATTTTAGACAACTTGGTTGCAGTACGTTTGAGTAAACTCGATAAAAGTACAAAGTCACCCATATCTGTAGTCGCTTCAATCAAATCAGGCGAGCTTGAAATATTTTTACCCGTGATTTCTGATAAAGCTTGAATGGCATTTAAGCGATACTCAACCTCGGTATTAATCCCTGTACCGATTGCTGTCCCACCTAAATTAATCACACTAAGTGAATCAGGCATAATATGATTTAACTTTTGCAAATCATTTTGTAAGGTATGCGCAAAAGCACTAAATTCTTGCCCTAATGTCATCGGTACCGCATCTTGTAACTGAGTACGTCCCATTTTCAAGATATCAGAGAACTCTTCAGCTTTGCGACCTAGGCTTTCAATTAGTTTTTGAAACGGAACATTGAGATGATCCAATGCAAATAATAGACCTATTTTTATTGCACTTGGATATACATCATTGGTCGATTGAGACATATTTACATCGTTATTGGGATGTAGATATTGATATTCGCCTTTTGCATGACCAAGAAACTCTAATCCAATGTTTGCAATAACTTCATTTGCATTCATATTTGTAGAAGTTCCTGCTCCACCCTGAATCATATCAATAGGGAATTGATTATGGTATGAACCATTTATCAATTGCTGACATGAATGTTGAATCGCTTTATATTTATTTTCTTCAATTTTATTTAATGTAAAATTAGCCTCTACACAAGCAGACTTCACCATAGCAAGCGCTTGAATAAAAATAGGGAAATGACTTAATTTATGCGCACTTAGGTTAAAGTTCTCAACCGCTCTTAATGTTTGTACACCGTAATAGCAATGAAATGGGACTTCTTTCATTCCCAATAAATCTTTCTCAGTTCTCGTTTTAATTTCAATGTTCATTTGCAATGTAACTCTACGAAGATAATCAATTCATCTTAGGTGAAACAATCTAAACTTGACCAATGTAAAAAAATATATCTGTATGCATTTTTTGCATATCACTTGTTATACTTTGCTTGAGTTAAATATTTATTGGTGATTGAACATGACGCTTGAAATTCGCTGGATAGAAGATCTACTTGCATTAGACCAAGAAAAATCCATTTCTAAAGCTGCAACTATACGTCATGTCACTCAATCGGCTTTTACACGTAGAATACAAAATATTGAAGAGTCGTTAGGGTTTCAAATTTTAAAGCGCTATAGTAAAAACATTGATTTTACAGATGCTGGTCAAGTCTTGCTCTCTACAGCAAAAAATATTCAGAACCAAATGGATACAACAATAAAATATTTAGAGAAAAATATTAAGGATAATGAACTCTCAATTAAATTTGCAGTATCACACTCACTCATCACGCAGTTTTTTCCCAAATTTATTCAAAAACTATACTCAGACTATAATGATCTAAAGTTAGAAATTATTGCTGCAAATCTGCAACAAGGCATACATTTATTAAAAGAAGGTTCTTGTGATTTTCTCATTTGTTAT
Source organism: Acinetobacter sp. GW821-FHT01C12 (assembly GCF_059422625.1). Lineage (NCBI taxonomy): Bacteria > Pseudomonadati > Pseudomonadota > Gammaproteobacteria > Moraxellales > Moraxellaceae > Acinetobacter > Acinetobacter sp. GW821-FHT01C12. The sequence goes on along the minus strand of NZ_JBWKXD010000001.1, from coordinate 195,002 downwards.
TGTGATCAACTCACTTTACAACAATTGGATCTTACACTTTTTACCTATCATAAAATTGTAAATATGCAAATTGTGCCAGTTACAGCAAGCAAAAATGAATTGCCTAAATACCAACTTAACCAGACATTCCCCCTTTTGGCCTATAGTAAACAAGCTTATCTGAGAAAATGTGTAGATAAAATTATAGAAAGTAAACTCAATTATCGAACATTATATGAAACAGATAATGCCAGTGACTTAAAAGCCTTGGCTTTACAAGGCTTAGGCGTAGCTTGGTTACCTCGCTTACTGATTGAAGAAGAAATAAATGAAAATAAATTAAAAATACTTGATGGTTATAGTTTCTTTCAAGATATTTATATCGTTCGTAGCAATATTATTTACTCACAAAAGATAAATTTTGTTTGGAATTATTTAGCACTTAAATAGGCCTTTATTTTAATAAAGATCTTGCTTACTTCAAAAAATGATCATGTAGATTTATCTTAATCTAGCAACTTAGGATCAATTAAACGCCCAGTTGAAAAATTAAAACTGCCAGATCTAATGATAATAGTTTGATCTGTCAGTTTTTTAAATTAAAGAGATATTTATTGATACTGCGTATCATCATGAATACTGTCTTAAAAAATCAGCCATTAAACGTGAAGCCCAAGATTTGGTATTAAGACCTTCATAAAAACCACAATGACTGCCCTTTTTGGTTGTCACCACCACAACATTATCCATATTTTGAATGGTTTCTTTAAACGGCTCTAAATTCTTGATTGAACATACAGGATCATCTTCTGAGTTTAGAATCATTAATGGAATTTTAACATTTTCAAATACATAAATTGGATTGGTGGCTTTTGAATAGCTTTCATAATCTGAAAATCCAGCCATTTCAAAATATTCAGTCTGAAACTCTTGTAGGGTTTTCGTTTGTAAAACATTTTGTACAGAATGTAATGGTGTCCAGGTTTGTTCATAAGGCTTAATAAATGCCTTAAACAATTTTTGGGTCATGACTTTGGTGTAGAAAGGATGGACATTTTGAAATCCAAGCTCAGTATCATAACCAGGGCACATGGCAAAAGCCGCTTTAAAAGGTGTATCTAGGCCTTGTTCGCCAAGATAACGCACAAGTAGGCCTGTACCAGCGGAAGAACCAACTGCATAAAGATCAGATTGCGGAAATAGGTTTTGAATCGAAGCCAATTGCTCTTTTAAATCAGAAGTTGAACCAAAAATTGACATTAAAGGAACAGGCATAGGTAAGCCCGCATGCCCACGGCGCAAACATAATGCAATACGCCATCCCGTATATTCATGGAGATCTTTGACCAATTCACGCATACTGTCAGGTGTGCCTGTAATCGTATGCATAATCACGATAGTTGGGGTTTCTTGTGGTAAATCGTAGCCATACCAAGCAATTGCCGTAACACCGCCATCTTGCATGGTCAGCTGATCAATTCGATCATAGTCCAGCTTAACGGATTTTTTCTTAATTAAATCAAAATATAACAGGTGAGCATGGGTATTGCTGAGCCATGGTGTAGGACGATATTTATCCTGTAGTTGAGGCAGTTTCTTGATGATCTCAGACATTTTCCCTTGCTGATTAAAATACAGCTTTGGTAATTCAGCACCTGTCACTTGATCCAATAAATCTTGGCTAATCTCAGTAAACTTATGTAATACAGACATTTTCCACCTCAACTCTTTTATCACTCATCATCATTTTAAAAATTAAGAAATTTTTCACGCTTAATTTTATTTATTGCAGTATATACGTAATTAGGCTTTAGGTATAAAGCTGGCCATACGTTGCCCCATTTGAGCTGCCAATGCTTCCAAACCACTTTTTGGTCGAATCATCACTTCAAAATCAACAATTTGACCCTGTTCATTAAAACGAATCATATCAATCCCTTTTAATTTTTTTTCACCAACATTGGCAGAAAATTCTAAAACTACACTTTGCTCATCTTCTGTAAAAAATTCTCGATGATATGTAAAGTTTTCAAAAATTTGAATCACATTACTTAAAATGAAAAAGACCACTTGCTTACCTTCATAGGGGTTATAAGCCACAGGTGAACGAAAGACCACATCGTCTGCCAATAATTCATTTAAAAGACTCATGTCTCGACTTTCCAGCATGTTGTGCCATTTTTGAATTGCAGGCTTGGTATTTGTATAGCTCATTTTTATATATCCCTTTGATTTGAAATACTTTGAATTCATTTCCAATATTTTTCTTTAAAATCCAATCATGAAGTTCCTTCTCTCGCAGCATGCTTCGCACTACACATAGCTTAAAGAGAAAGAGTTCAAACAGCGTTAATCCTTTTAAATCACAGCTGCTAATTCAGCACCTTGGCGAATTGCACGCTTCGCATCTAACTCGCCCGCTTCTTTCGCACCACCAATCAAATGTACAGATTTTCCATCAGCTTGGAGTTGATCAAACATTGCTGTATAGGGTTCTTGGCCTGCACAAATCACCACATTGTCGACATCTAAAATCATGGTTTTGTCGCCAACTGTAATATGTAAGCCCTGATCATCAATCTTGTCGTAACTTGCGCCAGGAATCATATTGACATGACGATGTTTTAAACCTGTACGATGAATCCAACCTGTTGTTTTACCTAAACCAGCACCAACAGATTTGGCTTTACGTTGCAGTAAGTAGATTTCACGAGGAGATTGTTCAATCTCAGGTTGTTTCAAGCCACCCACATGTTCATAGGATGTATCAATTCCCCATTCATCATAGAATTTTTGTGGATTTAAGCTGCCACTCTCGCCTTCATGGGAAAGATATTCAGCAGTATCAAAACCAATACCGCCTGCACCAATAATTGCTACTTTTTTACCGACAGGTTTACGCTCACGTAAAACCTCGATATATGACAAAACTTTTGGATGATCGATACCTTCAATATTTAAATGACGAGGCGTTACACCTGTAGCAACCACAACATCATCAAAGTCACCTGTTGCTAATTCTTCATAGCTTGCAGTGTGGTTAAGTACTAGTTTGATATTCGGTTGTAATTCAATTTTACGTTTAAAATAACGTAAAGTTTCATAGAACTCTTCTTTGCCAGGAATGGTTTTTGCAATATTAAACTGACCACCAATCTGATTAGATGCTTCAAAGATTGTAACTTTGTGCCCACGATCAGCTGCATATGTTGCAAAACTAAGTCCCGCTGGACCTGCCCCAATTACAGCAATATTTTTAGCTACTGGCGATTCTTTAAAAATAAGTTCAGTTTCATAACATGCACGTGGATTGACCAAACACGTTGCAATTTTCATTGAAAAAATATGATCTAAGCAAGCTTGGTTACAACCGATACAGGTATTGATTTCATCAGCACGGCCTTGTTCAGCTTTCAATACAAAATGCGAATCTGCAAGCATTGGGCGCGCCATCGAAATAATATCGGCATCGCCTTGAGCCAAGACATGCTCAGCCATTTCAGGTGTATTGATACGGTTTGAGGTCACTAAAGGAACTTTGACCGAACCTTTTAATTTTTTGGTCACCCAAGTAAATGCGGCACGCGGTACTTTGGTAGCAATGGTTGGAATACGTGCTTCGTGCCAACCAATTCCAGTATTGATAATGGTTGCACCAGCTTTTTCAATTTCTTTCGCAAGTTGAATCACTTCTTCAAGTGTAGAACCACCCTCAACCAAATCCAGCATAGATAAACGATAGATAATGATGAAGTTTTCGCCCACTTCCTGACGTGTTCTTCTGACAATTTCAATCGGGAAACGGATACGGTTTTCATAACTTCCGCCCCATTCATCATCGCGGTGATTGGTACGTGCAGCAATAAACTCATTGATCAGATAACCTTCTGATCCCATGATTTCCACACCATCATAACCTGCGATTTGTGACAATTTTGCACAATTGGCAAAGTCTGCAATGGTTTGATGAACTTCTGCTGAAGTTAAAGCATGCGGTTTAGTTGGATTGATTGGCGCTTGTATCGCAGATGGTGCAACATTTTCAGGCTGATACGAGTAACGACCTGTATGTAAAATTTGCAGTGCAATTTTACCGCCAGCATCATGCACAGCTTTGGTAATGACCTTATGTTTTTCTGCTTCTTCTAAATGATCCAGTTTTGAACCGCCAAAGAATGTTACCCCATGATCATTGGGTGAGATACCACCCGTCACAATTAAGCCCACTCCACCTGCTGCACGTTCTGCATAAAATGCAGCCATACGTTCATATCCACCTTGAACTTCTTCTAGTCCAACATGCATTGAACCCATCAATACACGGTTTTTTAATGTGGTAAAGCCTAAATCTAAAGGCGCAAGTAAATGCGGATAATTAGACATGTGAACTCCCTTGGCGTGCTTTCGCTAGCTATCAATCTGTTAAATGACACTTCATATCTGTTTAATGCAACAAGTTGCATAGTTTGAGTATTTATAATCGAGATTTGATTTTTATGCAACATGTTGCATAATGACTTTATATTCATTTTGTTGATGTGATATTACACAATGTCATTAGCCCATGTTTTATTGACCAGTCTGATAGAGAAGCCAAGTACAGGTTTTGAATTGGCGCGACGCTTTGACCGATCTATGGGATTCTTCTGGAATGCAACGCATCAACAAATCTACCGTGAACTTAACGGCATGCAAAAGAAAGGCTGGATTTCCACCCTTGAAGATCAGTCTGATCATGGCCGAAAAAAAACCTATCAAGTTGAGCAACTTGGACGAGTCGAACTGGCAGACTGGATGGTCAAACAAGGCCAACCTGCCCAGCTTCGTGAAGAAATTATGGTTCGCTTACGGGCAGAAGCACAATTTGGTGGAAATACTGTTTTACCTGAACTTGAGCGTCATTTAGAATTACATCGTGAAAATTTAAAACTATACCGCCAGATTTTTTCCAAAGATTTTGAACAAATCGAGCAACTGGATCGAACTTTATATATTCACAAAATGATTTTACAATTGGGTATAGACTTAGAAATGGGCTGGATCAATTGGCTCGACCAAGTCATTCCACAGCTTAAAGCGTTTGAGAATAAAGAGAATTCATAGGAAACTGCATGCCACACTATACAATGCCAGATGGTGAAAAATTATTTGTCCGTGAAATTGGTCAGGGTGAACCTGTACTGGTCCTGTCTGGTTTAGGTATGCATAGTTGGCAATGGCTTCCCTTTTTACTGCCTAATATTAAACATTATAAATTTTATATCCCAGATTGGCGCGGATTTGGTGGCTCTAGAACCTGTAAGATCCCTCAAGAAATCGATGCGATTAGCAACCATTGGCGTGATCTTGAAAGCTTAATTGACCAGTTAAATTTAGATCATTTTATTCTTATGGGTTATTCCATGGGAGCAACCACTGCCATGCATGGGATGCAATATGGCAATTTGGCTGAAAAACTCAAAGCTTATCTACACATTGATCAAACCCCTAAAATCCCAACGGATGAAACATGGGAGTTTGGATTATTTGGGAAAAAGTATTTTAAAATTAAAAGATTGCTAAAAGACTTCTCTGATTTTTTACATCAATATTCAAACTATCGTTTTGTCGATGAATTACCGATTGAACCACGAACTGAACTGATTCAAATTTGGTTAAATTTTATTAAAATTCAGGGCAGTAATAAATTAAGCCCATTTATGTTTAATTTGGCGCTTAAACATCCTCAATTACAAAAACATTTATTACCTATCCGTCGAATGGATTATTTAACTTGGTATATCGATAATTATCTCAACCATGATGAAGATTATCGTCAGGCAATTTCACAATTGGAATGTCCAACTACATTCTTTATTGGGAAAAAGTCATCGCTCTATCCTGCTGAAGGTCAAATGCAAATTTCTGACAGTTTAGCCAATGCGAAAAATATTATTTTTAAACGTTCAGGGCATACCCCGCTTATTACTGAACCCGTGAAATTTAGCCAAGCAATCCGTTTATTTTTAAAAGAATCCGCTTAATTTAAACGAATAACAAACAATATAAAAACCTCGTTTAAATCAAATTAAAAGAGGTTTTTTATCAAATTACTCACATTATCTTTAAAAAACGCTTTTAAAGTCGTTATTTAATACTAATCCATATATTGATCATCATATAAATTAAACAGCTTTATACATTATTGAACCATACATGGTCATTCTATCGTGAGGCGACATGGCTGTCGCCGTTGGGTGGGGGTACAGGACGTACCTCTCACCCAACAGAGGATTTTTGTCCCTTTTCATCCCTGAAAAGGGAGGCATCGCCTACGCAAATATATTTAAACTTTAAATGCAAGGTATGGCCGTACAAACTTTATCACCATATGAATTAACGTTTATAGAATGATATAAGTTTGATATTTTTTTAAAGACTTCACCTCATTTTAATATCCTCTAAAAGCCTACTTTCGTAAGAAGACTAATAGAAATATTTATCAAAAATTATAGATCGCAACCGCATTAAAACGATTGTCCTCACCTGTATCCTGTCCATTAGGTGCTGCAACAAAGGCTTTACGCTCACCATAAACATATTCCAGACCAAAACTTAATGGCTTTTTCGGGCTATAAAATACATTGGCCCAAGCTTGCCAAAGTGTTTTATTGGCTTTGGTCGGATCACTCAAATATCGAATATAATCCTGATTTTCATCTGCTTTCATATAGCCATATCCCAATGTTCCTCGCCATTGTGAGTTAAACTGTTGCGTCACCCCCACAGTGATTGAGTCAAATTGATTCAGCGCCATGATGTTTTTATTGGCATCTATGGTAAAGCCTTGGTTCGTCCATGACACTAAACTGGAGTCACCTTTAACATGATAATAATCTGCTTTAAGTGTGGTTTTTGCAGAAATATCGTATTTTGCTCCAAGTCCAACACCCCAAGCGAGTTCATTATCAGCAACTGTTCTCTTTTCACTAACCATGCCTCGCAAACTCAATGCACCCGCTCGATCAGCAAATGATTGATTTAATCGAGTTGATAAAACCGGGATCCGCATATTCGATAAGGCATCTTTGGAATCTTCCAAAGCTGTTACCAGCTGTGTTTCTGCATTAAATTTATGGGTATAACGAATTTGTGCATCACGTTTAACAGCGCCTCCCACATAACCCAAAGCATCAATTGTTTCTGGCATATAATCAGGCACTGCAAAGTTAGACCATGTTTGACCAATCAACCACTGACCATAATTAAAATAGGCATGGCGAATTCTAAGTCCATCATTCGCACCTAAGAAATCAACTTCTATTTTTCCAGAAATATCTTTGTCAGCAGTTTTAAAATCTAAACCTAAACGAGTCGCGGCAAGTGTCGATTTTAATTGATCACTACTTTCATTATGGCCTTTAAGCGGTACGCTATTGATCTGATTATACAGTCGATCGGCACTTCCACCTTCCGACTGATACAATAGATCCGCACGGATATTCCCATATAGTGTTACTTCTGCACCTGCTTTTGTTCGTGCAAAGCTTTGATCCTTTGCCTGCGATACAACCTGTGCTGCTTTAACATTATTTTCCAATGCCACAATTTGCTTATTTTGCACCTGTTGCTGTTGTTCAATCATTTCACGTAATTGTTTAACTTCATTACGTAACTGTTCAACTTCTGTCATCGAATCTGCATGTGCCATATTTAGGCTAAGTAATCCCATTGACACCAAAATAATGTTGTAGTTAAATTTTTTCATTGTAGAAAGCATCCTATTCTCTACGATTGATTATTTTGAACCAGCCTTAATCCTCATGATTCAGGCTGAAATACCAAGTCAGTTTGTGCGTGAGTTTGGTTTACGAACTTAGTTAATTGTATTTCCAACAATATTTTGTTGAGTTGTTGGTGCTTCGGCCGTTTGAGTTTTTTCCACTGAAGCATTTAAATTCACAAAGAATATCGCCAGTGCTGCAATAAATCCTGGAACAGCGATAACAAGAAAATTCATTTGGTGAGGTAACTCTAAGGTCAGCAATGCACCTGTTAAGACTGGTCCAACAATGGCACCAATTCGTCCAATGCCTGATGCCCACCCCATACCTGTAGAACGTACTGTTGCAGGATAAAATTGTGCAACAAAGGTATAGAGTAAAATTTGTGAACCAATGGTTGCTGCACCAGCAATTGCAATCAAGGTATAGAGAATGAATTGTGGGCTTTTAAAACCAAGGAAAATGAGCGCAATCGCACCGACTGTAAACATGATGGTCAATACGGGTTTAATATGAAATTTATCCGCCAAAGCACCACCACCAATTGCACCAACCATGCCACCAATATTTAATGCAAATAAGAAGATCATACTTGCACCCAGTGAATAACCTGCTTGGATCATTAATTTAGGCAACCAACTTCCGAGTGCATAAACCATCAATAAACACATAAAGAAAGCAATCCAGAACATTACTGTGCTTGATCGACGGCCTTGCTGAAACAATGCACGTAACGGTGCTTCATCACCAGCGGTGACTTCATTTAATTCAAATTGAGTCGATGCATGAATCTGTTGCTGTGGTGCAATTTTCTGTACCACTTCTCGCACTTGATCGGTCTTGCGTTGGTGAGTTAGAAACATCAACGATTCAGGTAAAAACTTCCAAATAAGTGGTAAAGCCAAGAATGGGATAATGGCGATATAAAACATGATTTTCCAACCATAATCGACCACCAGCCAAGCACCCAGCAAGGCAGAGGTCATACCACCAATGGCATAGCCACTAAACATCACAGCGACCAGTGTGCTACGTATACGTTTAGGCGCATACTCGGTCATTAAAGCCACCACGTTCGGCATCACACCACCAATACCAAGTCCTGCTAAAAATCTGAGAATCCCAAATTCAACGGGTGTTGATGCAAATGCACCGAGAAAAGTAAATCCACTAAAAATAGCCACACAAATCATGATGGTTTTTTTACGGCCCAACTTATCAGACAATGTTCCAAAACTCATTGCACCAAACATCATGCCAAAAAGTGCTGTACTGGCTAGCAAGCCTGCTTGTACAGCAGTTAATCCCCACTCTTGCATCAATAAAGGTAAAGCTACGCCATAAATAACCAGATCATATCCATCAAAAATAATAATTAATAAACACCACAATAGAACGCCCCAATGAAAAGGGGTGAATTTTGCTTCATCCACGATGCGATTAATATTTAGTTTACTCGTTTGCACTTTTGCCTCCTGCGGTGAAACGCTACGAAATTTTTTCAAACAATGAGGCAGCTGTTATTTTTTGTCCAAAACCGATTGCATATATATCCATACCTTAAAAGTCGGTTTAATATTTTTTGATGAATAAACAATGGATTAAAAAGAATTAATAAAGAAATCGGGCTTTATATTTTCAATGATTTATTTTTTATTTTAATGATTATCTCGATATTTTTAGAGTATTAGAACAAATTAATCGACTTGTTCTGATTTTTCAATATGTTACTTTTCACGCAAAATAACATATATAAATGACTTTTCATTCAATGATTGGACCGAATGAATTTTTCATAAATCGAAAAAATGATCATATGGCGTGAATAAAACTGGTATTGAAAGTCCCTTCTCCCTTGGGGGAGAAGGCTAGGATGAGGGGGATTTTATGTTGATTTATGATTTTAAAAAGAACTTAGGAAAGAAGCCTAATATATCGTCGTAAAGCTTGCACGATCATATTGAAAGCCTTCTAAATCATAAACCTGATAAATACAATCAAATAAAGACCGAATATTTTCACTTTCATCCATACAACGTATTGCCATAAAAATTGGACTTTTTGCAGAGCTATCTAACAATGGGATATAGATTAAATTCGGCAATTGAATGGTTTTTGCACTCTCAGGCACAATACATACGCCTTCACCCGCAGCAACCAATCCCAAAGCCAGTTGAATTTCTCGAACTTCTTTTAGATTCTTAGGATCTAGACCATGCTCGGAAAACAGATGACGTACTTGGGTAGAAAAATTGGGCTTAGGGTGACTTGGGTAAAGAAATAAGTTCTCATCTTCAATATCGGCAAAATAAGTACCCTTAGAATCTGTAGCGAGATGATGACTGATATGGACAGCCAACATTAACGGCTCCTCTCGCAACAAAACTCGCCTAATGGCAGGATCAGAAATTCTTAAACGTCCAAATCCAACATCAATACGTCCCTCTTTAAGCGCCTGAATTTGATCTTTGGTACTCATTTCAATCAGCTCAATTTTTAAATGTGGTTGCTGTTGACGGAACATATAAACGATTTTGGGTAATAAACCATACAATAAAGAACCCACAAACCCCATGGTCACCGTTTTTTCGATCAAGCCAATTCGCTTGGTCATGGACTTTACTTCTTCGGCATTAGACAAAAGTTTAACAGCGTGTTGATAAAAAAATTGTCCTGCTTCTGTGGTTTTTAACGGACGGCTTCCACGTTCAAAAAGCGCGATACCCAATTCACCTTCAAGGTTTTGAATCTGTCTGCTCAGTGGAGGCTGAGCAATATAAAGCTTTTCTGCTGCTTTGGTAAAACTTTGTTCTTCTACAACAGCAACAAAATAGCGCAAATGCCTGAGTTCCATCTCAAACTCCATACCTTTAAGATATAAAAAAATGCAAATTTGATCTTAGACAGCGATCATCCATTCTTTTAAGGTATATCAAAAGCAAGATGTAAAGCAAGACTGTAAAACTTTTGATATTCACAGCCAGCCAAAGAATCCCATTCTGTTAGCCCAATGAATCACTTTTATCAGTTCAAGCTTTAAATCTCGCACATGAAGAACATGGAAAGTGGGCAGCAAAGTTTCAAACGATTTTTTTCGTATGCAATGCCAAACCACGCATACTGCAGGAGATCTAGTATGAACCGTCAAGAAATCGATACTTTGGTCAAACAAATGAATGTAGACACTGCAACAGGTGCAGTCGATACACGTGTACAACAAGTAGTGGTACGTTTATTAGCTGACTTGTTTCAAGCCATTGAAGATTTAGACATTTCACAAAGTGAATTATGGAAAGGCCTAGAATATTTTACCGATGCAGGTCAAGCCAATGAACTTGGTCTTTTAGCAGCGGGTTTAGGTTTGGAACATTATTTGGATTTACGTGCTGATGAAGCAGATGCAAAAGCAGGTATCACAGGTGGCACACCACGCACCATTGAAGGCCCATTATATGTCGCTGGTGCGCCTGAGTCCGTCGGCTTTTCTCGTATGGACGATGGTTCAGAGAGCGATAAAATCGACACCCTATTTATTGAAGGTACAGTAACTGACACAGATGGCAATCTTATCCCAAATGCTAAAGTTGAAATTTGGCATGCCAACAGTTTAGGTAATTACTCTTTCTTTGATAAATCGCAGTCAGATTTTAATCTACGCCGTAGCATATTGACTGATAGCAATGGTCAGTACGTTGCACAAACAACTATGCCCGTTGGCTATGGCTGTCCACCACAAGGGACGACTCAGTTTGTACTGAACAAATTAGGCCGCCATGGTAACCGCCCATCTCATGTGCATTATTTCGTATCTGCACCCGGCTATCGCAAATTAACCACACAATTCAACATCGAAGGTGATCAATACCTTTGGGATGATTTTGCTTTTGCAACACGCGATGGCTTAGTGGCAACAGCTATTGATATCAGTGATGAAGCTGAAATTGCTCGTCGTGGTCTCAACAAACCATTTAAACGTATTTCATTCAATGTAGCACTGGTAAAAGAACAATCTAAAGCACCATCTACAGAAGTAGATCGTCGTCGCGCAAGCGCTTAAACCCACACGCACGGAACCGAAATGTTTGCACTATTGCAGCACTTCGGGGACTTCCTCTCATTTGGAAAGTCGGAGAACCCATATGCCACGTATTCCTGTTATAAATACCAGCCATCTTGATCGAATTGACGAACTCTTAGTCGATAATTTTGAAACGGGTGAATTTAAACTTCATCGTTCTGTTTTCACAGATCAAGCCCTTTTTGACCTAGAAATGAAATACATCTTTGAAGGCAACTGGGTTTACTTGGCACATGAAAGCCAAATTCCAAATAACAACGATTATTACACCACCACTATGGGGCGTCAGCCCATTATGATTGCGCGTAATCGCAATGGCGAATTAAATGCCATGATCAATGCGTGTTCACACCGTGGCGCACAGCTTTGTCGGCATAAGCGTGGTAACAAAGCGACTTATACATGCCCATTCCATGGATGGACATTTAATAACTCTGGGAAACTACTCAAAGTTAAAGATCCAAGTGATGCAGGTTATTCGGACTGCTTCAATAAAGAAGGTTCACACGACCTGAAAAAAGTAGCTCGTTTTGAAAGCTATAAAGGTTTCTTATTTGGCAGTTTAAATCCAGATGTACCAAGTTTAGAAGAGTTTTTAGGTGAAACAACCAAAATCATTGACATGATTGTCGATCAATCTGAGCAAGGCTTAGAGGTTTTACGTGGTACTTCAACCTATACCTATGAAGGTAACTGGAAACTGACTGCTGAAAATGGTGCAGATGGTTACCACGTTTCTGCTGTACATTGGAACTATGCAGCGACCACACAGCAACGTAAAGAAAAACAGCAAGAAAATGACAATGTCCGTGCAATGAGTGCAGGTGCTTGGGGCAAACAAGGTGGCGGTTCATACGGTTTTGAGCATGGACATATGCTGTTATGGACTCAATGGGCAAACCCTGAAGATCGTCCTAATTATCCAAAAGCTGATGAGTATACTGAAAAATTCGGTGCGCCAATGTCGAAATGGATGATCGAACGTTCACGTAACTTATGCCTTTACCCAAATGTCTATTTCATGGATCAATTTGGTTCGCAAATTCGTGTATTGCGTCCAATTTCAGTCAATAAAACTGAAGTGACAATTTACTGTATTGCACCTGTAGGGGAAAGCCCTGAAGCACGTGCACGACGTATTCGCCAATACGAAGATTTCTTTAATGCTTCCGGCATGGCAACCCCTGATGACCTTGAAGAATTCCGTGCCTGTCAAGCCGGTTATGCTGGTATTGAGCTTGAATGGAATGACATGTGCCGTGGTTCAAAACACTGGATTCAAGGACCGGATGATGCGGCCAATGAAATTGGCTTAAAACCTAAACTGAGTGGTATTAAAACAGAAGATGAAGGCTTATACCTCGCCCAACATCAATACTGGTTAGAAATGATGAAACATGCCATTCAATCTGAAAAAAATCTTGCTCAACAAGAAATATCTCAGCAAGGAGCAACAGCATGAATGCAACAGCAAACATCGATCAAGTTTCTTTAGAAAATATTGCGCAATTTCTCTACCGCGAAGCACGCTTTTTAGATGATGAACAATGGGATCAATGGCTGGCATGCTACTCACCCTCAGCATGTTTTTGGATGCCTGCTTGGGATGATGATGATCGTTTAACTGAAGATCCTCAGTCTGAAATTTCCTTGATTTATTACCCTGACCGTCAAGGTTTGGAAGACCGTGTTTTCCGGATTAAGACTGAACGTTCTTCAGCAACCATGCCTGATACACGCACTTGCCACAATATTAGCAATATTGAAATTATCGAAAGTGATGGTGATAAAGTCACAGTCCGCTTTAACTGGAATACGCTGAGCTTTCGTTATAAAAACAGTTATAGCTACTTTGGTATGTCTCGTTATGTCATCGACTTTTCTGCTACACAACCACAGATTCTCAATAAATATGTGGTGTTAAAAAATGACTACATCAACCAAGTTATCGATATTTACCACCTCTAATTTTTTATCTCGAATTGTGTAAACAAAAATATGAGGTTTTTGCTTTAGCCAAATGGAAAGTTGGCTAAAGCACTCAAAAGTTTTAAAGATTTTTATAGGATTTTCAGCCATGTCAAACCACAATGTTGCTCTTCAATTTGAAGATGGCGTAACGCGTTTTATCTCAGTTACACAAGGTGAAACTTTATCTGATGCAGCATATCGCCAGAAAATCAATATTCCTTTAGATTGCCGTGATGGTGCTTGCGGTACATGTCGTGCTTTTTGTGAATCTGGTTCGTTTGACATGCCTGAAGAAAGTTATATTGAGGATGCTTTAACACCAGAAGAAGCTGAACAAGGCTATATCTTGGCCTGCCAATGTAGACCTTCTTCTGACGCAGTATTCCAGATTCAAGCTTCATCTGAAGTATGCAAAACCGAAATTCATGCATTTCAAGGTACATTATCTCGTGTTGAAAAGCTCTCTGATTCCACCATCACTTTTGATATTCAATTAGATGAAGGCCAACCCGATATTCATTTTCTTGCAGGTCAGTATGTCAATGTGGCAATTCCACAAACCACTGAAACGCGTTCTTATTCATTTAGTTCAAAACCCGGAAATCGCTTAACTGGCTTTGTGGTACGTAATGTTCCAAATGGAAAGATGAGTGACTTTTTAAGTGCAAATGCCAAAGCGGGTGACAAAATGACCTTTACTGGTCCATTTGGAAGTTTTTACCTTCGTGATGTAGTTCGCCCTGTCGTTATGTTGGCAGGCGGTACAGGTATTGCACCATTTATGTCGATGTTACAAGTGCTTGAAGACAAAGGCTCACAACACCCTGTACGCTTAGTATTTGGAGTAACCAATGACTTTGACCTTGTGGCACTTGAAAAGCTCAATGAACTGCAAAATAAACTGCCATGGTTTGAATACCGTACAGTCGTTGCACATGCTGAATCAACACATGAACGCAAAGGTTATGTGACAGGTCATATTGACAATGACTGGCTAAATGGCGGTGACGTCGATGTTTATTTATGTGGTCCTGTTCCTATGGTTGAAGCTGTTCGAGGCTGGTTGGATACCGAAGGGATTAAACCGGCAAACTTCTTATTTGAGAAATTCTCTGCAAACTAAAATGGTACTGTTCAGGAGCTGAGAAGAATGTCAGATCGCCAAAGATTTAAAAATAAAGTTGTCATTGTTACTGGTGCCGCACAAGGCATTGGTCGTGGTGTCGCCCTACAAGTGGCAGCGGAAGGTGCGCATGTGGTTATGGCCGATCGTTCAGAATATGTCGAAGAAGTGCTTGTTGAAATTAACAAAAATGGCGGTGATGCAATCACCATCAATGCAGATCTGGAAACTTTAGCGGGTGCTCAAGATGTCGTTGCTAAAGCCATTGAACGCTATAACCGTGTTGATATTTTGATTAACAATGTCGGTGGTGCAATTTGGATGAAACCGTTTCAAGCGTTTTCTGAAGAAGAAATTATCAAAGAAGTGCATCGCTCACTATTTCCAACCTTATGGTGTTGTCGAGCAGTCCTGCCTGAAATGATCAAAAATCAAAAAGGTACCATTGTTAATGTATCCTCTATTGCAACATGCGGTATTCATCGAGTGCCCTATTCAGCCTCAAAAGGCGGTGTAAATGGTCTAACCACAGCACTTGCATTTGAACATGCCAAAGATGGTATCCGGGTTAATGCTGTTGCGACTGGCGGTACAGAAGCACCTCCACGTAAAGTCCCTCGTAATACTACGGCATTGACCGAAAATGAAAAACAATGGATGCAAGATGTGGTAGATCAAACCATTGATCGTACTTTTATGGGCCGTTATGGTTCGATTCAGGAACAAGTCAATGCAATATTATTTCTTGCGTCTGATGAATCCTCTTATATGACAGGTACTATTGTTCCTGTAGGTGGTGGTGATCAGGGTTAAAACTGATTTTTTTATATAGCAGGATCATTGAAATTCAATGCATGGAGGCTTTGCCCAATGGCATCCCTGTTCAAAATGTTAAAACAAGATTGGTCTTTATCAGCGACAGTTGCAGGATTTTTAGCTGTACTGATTTCTTATGCAGGACCAATGATCATTTTTTTTCAGGCCGCTCAACAAGCCAATGTTTCCTCAACCATGATGGCATCATGGATCTGGGGGAGCTCTATTGGCGCGGCAATCACTGGAATCATTTTATCCATTAAGTTTAAAACGCCGATTATTACCGCATGGTCAGCACCGGGAACGGCGCTCTTGGTGGCTTTATTTCCGCATATTTCTCTGAATGAAGTTGTTGCAGCCTATATTACTTCTGCAATCATTATTTTTATCATTGGGATTACTGGTTCTTTTGATAAACTTTTAAAATGGATACCACAAGGGCTGGCAGCAGGAATGATGGCTGGAATTCTGTTCCAGTTTGGTTTAGGTCTGTTTAAAGCTACTGACACAATGCCCTATGTCGTTTTTGGTATGCTGATCTGCTTTTTACTAGCAAAACGCTTTTCACCTCGCTATGCCATAATTTGGGTATTATTTTCAGGTATTGCGCTCAGTTTTATCTTTGGAAAAATCAATCCAGTAGCAATGGATTTTTCATTGGCAGTTCCTGTTCTGATCAGTCCAGAATGGACCTGGTCTTCTACATTGAACCTTGCAATTCCACTTACAATTGTCAGTTTAACGGGGCAGTTCTTGCCGGGTATGGCAATTCTCAAACTGAATCATTACGACACACCTGCTAAACCGATTTTAAGCATAGCCAGTATCACCTCTATTGCTGTGGCTTTTACTGGTGGAATCACGATTGTGTTAGCAGCGATTACTGCTGCACTTTGCACGGGTAAAGATTCGCATGAATTGAAAGAAAAACGCTATATCGCAGGTATTGCCAATGGCATCTTCTATATTCTAGGTGGATTATTTGCAGGCAGTTTGGTGATGCTATTTAGCATACTTCCCAAAGAGTTGATTGCGGCACTTGCTGGATTGGCCTTACTCGGAGCAATTACCACCAATCTTGGTATTGCAATGAAAGATGAAACACAACGAGATGCTGCCATCATTACTTTTCTTGCCACTGTATCGGGTATGCATTTTTTAGGATTTAGTTCGGTTTTCTGGGGAATTTGTATTGGCATGATCGCACACTTGATTTTAACTCGACAACAATCAAAGGCTGCCATTCCAACTCCAGTACAAGACTCACCACAAAGTCAATAAAACAGCATATTCACTTCACGATCAGCATAAAATCCCATGCAGTCCGATGGGATTTTTCTATCATGACATATTGTGGGATATAACCAAGTTTCGCTTTATGAAAGCGCCATTTCTTACAGTTAAATCTTAAAGTATTTTACTGTTGCTTATTGGTGATTTCTAAATACCAAATCGTTTCACCCCAATCACTATTTTCAATTTTTGGAAAAATTTCTCCTTGTTCAAAATAACGAGATTGAGATTTGTTTGCTGGACTCCACCAATATCCTGATCTTGGGCAACTTTGGCTTGATAAGGCCTTTATATTTTCAACATCCAAAGAATTATCTGAACCACCTTCATCAGCAATTCTTTCAATTAATATCCAATTCACTTCAGCATACAATGTTTCATATGTGTCTGGATCCACCCCGATTGGTACTACACTTCCCCACCCTCTATCCTCTTCTTTGCTTGAAGCTATAAACTCAATCCGCTTCTGGTCTTCTTTGCAAATATAAATCCCTGTCGTTTTTACTTTCTCATTAGATTTAACGGTTATTTCAAAATTTATCCGATATATTGGATAAGACTTTGGTAAATCAACATCAATTCCTTGAAATATAGCTGCTTCTGGAAATTCGGCTTCAAGAAAACCCATATCCCAATTTTTTGGGTAAGAATTTCTAATAATTGAGGCATATCGATTTGTGATTGAATAATAATCCCAACATTGTCGTACTTTATCGTTAGGTAGATCATCCATCCAATGTGGAGAAAATTCACTTAGACCTTTGTCATTCGAACGAATTTCCCCCACACAATTTAGATAAGTAAAATCACCTGATTTTATTTTTATATAAGCATATTCTATCCGATCCATCGTGGACCTAAAATTTGGTAAAACTGTACCGCCCCAATTAATATCTGCCCGTTCAGGTAAAGGAAAATCTCTTAAGTCATAAGGAGGGTTATGCATATATATTTCAAATAATTCTTCTAAACCATCTAAAAATTGACGATGGTTATTACGTACAATTTCAAAAAAATGCAAAGCGCTAAATTGCTCAAGCAAATAGGCTTCTTTCGGACTAAAGGTATAAAAACTGCTTGGATTTGGTTTTTTGTCCCTCAACTGCAAATATACTTTCGCATAATCATTTTTAATCTCTGGTTTTTTAGTACAAAGCTCTTCACTTTCCCCAAAAGCAATAAGACTAAGAGAATAATGTTTTTTAAATAATTCTTCATAAACCACAATCAGGAGAACCCCGATTATTGGTAGGATAATCATCAGTAATACATAGTTTTTACTTAACCAAAAATAAATACCTAATCTTAAAATTAACCCTGTGCTCAATCCACCATAAAGATATGATGAGTAAATTTGAAGTTTTTGAAAGTTAAAGTAATAACATACTCGATATAAGCAGAGAGTGATTAAGCTAAAAACTAATATTGTGAGTACACTAAAGTGAGAAAAACTAAGTAATCCCACTAAGAAACAGATAAAACCAATCATGAGTTTTATCCTTCAGATTTTAAAGTATGAATACAATGAATATTATAATACATCATCACTTCCAATTAGTTACTTCAAAATTAAGCATAATTATCATATGTAATTCTTTACTATTTTATTCTAACTAAAAAGAAAACCATCTTTTTATGGATGGTTTTACTAACTCAAAATTTTACTTTTCACCATCAAACTGCCAATACACATCACCCCAATCGCTCTTAATATTAGGGAATACATTACCTTTTTCAAAATATTGTCGTGAATTTTCTTTGGCGACTGCAAACCAATATCCAGACTGAGGACATATACTGCCCGAGATTTGATTTTTAAAAAACATATCATCAGTTTTATTATCTGGGTGATCTATTACTTCCCATTTAACGTTATCAAAGCGAAGAATAAACTTATTAGTAAAAGCCCATAAATAAGACTCTGATGCTTCAACTTTAAATACTAAATCTTCATCTACAAGATTACTAATAATAATTTTAGTTAACTTTTCATCACTATACTTATATATTCCTTTTGAAGATCCAATATAAACAGCATCATTAAATTCAGTCAAAGAGTAAAAATCTGCATGTATATTTAGATCAGTTAACCTTTTTATAGAGTTATCATCTTTTATTAAGAATAAATTACCTTGAATCCCCGCAGCAAAAACATTTTTATTCTTTAATAACAATAATGAGTATAATGTAGCTGGTGTTTTTCGTTCCAATACATTCCATTGCTCCCCATCATAATGAGCAATTAAACCTGATTCACCAATTCTCCCCACACAAAAAAATTCATTTGAATTTCTACCACATATATCAATGATCGAAATATCATTTTCTTCAGATGTAAGCTCAATATTTGTTATTTCTATATTATCACGACTTAATTCAAATCCTTGATTGATCAATGACCATTTTTTATTAGAAAACTGATAAATTTGGCCATCATACCCACAAACAAAAATTTCTTGATTTATTGCTTTTATTGCTTTTATTGTAAATAAATATCCTTTACCTAGACTCCAATCTTCATTTAGTCCAGCCCCATCAATATATGAAAACTTACTAGTTTCTCCATTATATTCCTCTAAATGCCCTTCATTGCTAATTCCAAATAGTTTTTTATTATTTAGATTGTTATTATAACACACTGATACTACATCAAATTCCACATCATGATAATACCAGCCTGTTTCTAATCCGTAATCATAATCAAATAAGATACATCTTGAATATTCCGCATCAAACTTATCTAAGTTATCTAGTGAAGCGCTTAAATAGACCATACTATCAGAAATTACACATGCGCTTTTGAATGTTACAGAAGATATTTCTTTCATAGTTTCTTTCCACCATTATTCATATTTGTACTAACTTCTCTCCCTAAGTGATTTTTATCTACTCACATCTATATGATGCGATAATTTGATATGCTCTAAGTTGCACCATCGAACTAGCAAAATTACATTCTTTAGCACTAAGGTTTTAATGAATTGTTTCATGACTTCATTTGGCTCTATTACTTTAAAGTCCTCTTTCTTTGAAATAACCATATCTGTAGTTTGAGCAACTGTATTCTGACTTGATAAAATTACCATCATCAAAACAACAGTCATACAAGTGTGTAGAAAAGTTTTAGTCATGTTATAAATTATTCAGTATTAAAATTATTTTAAACAGGATATTTTTTTAATAATTCAGCATCATCCTCTCGGTCCCAACGTTCAAGCCACCAATCACATTGTTCAGCTTGAAAAAAGACTGGCTCCCATTCAGCCAATGAATCCGCGTATTGAGTGAGGGGTAACATCTTTTCACGAATTGGTCTTAATATATTGTTTAAAGCTTGATATCCTTGAGGACGTGGTAAGCCTATTCGTGCCAATTGTGGTGATTCATCTGCTTTAAAAAACATGCCATCATTAATCGGTTCTAACTGTAATGGTGTATTGAGGTTTTGTTTCTGAATTGCTTGTACTTGATTTAGCTTTTCAAGCCAAGGCTGACCCAAATAGACCAACCATGCAGTTGAACGCACGCCCTTTTCTAAAGAAGGTTCATCATTGGTCACAGCACTACGCTGAACCATATTCTTATCAATATCTAAACCTAGAAAACGATAATTAGCTGCAGTTTCAAAAACTTGCCATGGTACAGCACGGGTAAAATTTAAAGGTTGTCCTATACGATAACCACAGTAGGCTTGTTCTATCTTAATTTCACGGACAATTGATTTAAAAAACTCAATACATTTCAGTCGTTGTTCACTATTTTTTGTAAAATCAAAAGGAAAAATAAAATTCACAGTTGAATAGCGTTCATTGTTTGCCATTTCAGAACTACAGGCAACATCTACTCCATATCTAGGAGCAAAACTCATTTTCGGTTGATCTGAAAAATAGTAACTTAATGATGTCGTTTCCTTCCTAATATCCTCAATCCAATTGTTTGGAAATCCATCTTTTCTAAATTTACGTTCACGTTGATTTTTTACAGAAGCTTCCCGCTGAAATTCAATCTCCGTTAATTTAATATAATCGAGGACTTTGTTAAAAAAATACTCTCGCATTGACAGTTGATCACCATTATAAAACCAAAAAGACATCATTAAGTTTAATCGCACTGGTTCTGTCTTCGATTCAACGTCCACATATGGCAAAGTGTAATCTTGTGTCTTTTCAATCTGATCTAACCAAGCTTCAGCTTGTTTAAATAACTCACCCATTATTTATTCCTAATTATTTCCAAAGATTTTCAGCATTGGTAACAGCATTTTTTGTTTTCTTAATGATGGGAATTCTGGAGGTAGTATTATAATGCTTACTTTTTTTCCCACTTAGAATCATCTAATTGGAATATTGCTTTACTCCGCCCTTCGTTTGGATTTTGTTGCAAAAACATATTATTCCAATCCTGAACAGTTGTTTTTAAGATAGGTGGGGTTTTAAAGGATTCAAAGAGTTGGTTTTCAATGCCTGATAAATCGTTGTCAATCTTTAATCTGAATGGAGCTTTATAATTTTTTTTAGTAATTACACTGATTTCTTGAAAATTCCAAAAAAATATAGTCGCTTGTTGCGTTAAGGGCTCAACCATTCTTCTCGTTGTATTCCCTTTCCTTTCAAGTGTTAAGCCATAATCATCTCTATATTCTTTTGGACCACCTAAACCTTGAGCAAAAACCCATAGTGTATTTCCAAAAGTGCCATCTTCTTTTAAGCCAATACGAATAGCATTTGCCCACATGAGGCGTTTATTGTCTCCAAATAAATGAGTTGCAGGTGTACCAATTCGGATATGTACACCAATAAAAATTTTATTGCCCTGTGTATCCTCAATAAATCCCTCAGTATTTGGAAAGCCATCACCATACACCAGTGAAGTGATGTCCATATACTTATTAATTCGTTCAACCCGAATCATCAACTCATGACGAACATCTAAATCAGGGACAAAACTTTTTCCTGTGTAATCATAAACTGTACGAGACATAGCAAAGGCATGATTTTTACCATGATAATGTGAAGTAAAGTTAAAACTACGAGGACTTTCAAATTTTACATCTGGCACAGTGACTTGAAGCGTTCCTGTTGGTTTATATTTTTCATCTTTATAATCTTCATCATGTCCTAGGATAGGAACTCCCAAAACTCTTAATGGTCCTGATGGATTAGATTCCACTTCGATCGTTTTAAGACCTTGAGACGTATTTAAAATAGATAGATTTATGTTTGATCTAGACCAAACTCTAGAAGTGACACTATCAACTGGAATTTTGTCTGGATTATTAGAGTCATAGTGACTTTTTCCTAAAGAGAAACCTCGATTATCTCCATGAAAAAAGAAACCTTTGGCTTCAAACTGCTTATTTGGATGAAATGAACGTAGATTAATCTGATAATTCGCCAATTTAACCATTTTAATAACAACATCATGTCGTTTTTTATTCGGGTCAGCAGGTGTAGTCATTACCGATGCTAAAGTTGTTCCCATTTCTTTAATCCTTATTATTTTGTTCGAAATATTCTTTTAAATATTGTTGTTTCAATGGGTTTAATGAAATCAATAGTTGTTCTAATTCATCTAAACTTTGCATTTCATAAATTTCTGAGGCATCAATATTTTTACTTTCCATATTTGGATAAAGAACAGAAAAACTCATAGAACTTAATAACTCACCCTTTTTCCTATTTTCATTTTGATAATCTTTCATATATTGCTCTAATTCGGCTGAATTTTTCCATATCTCAGCACGAGTAGTATTCCAATAATAAACTGTTTTAAATTTGGCTTGCTCCTTGGTAAAAAAATAAGCATTAGGATCATTAGTCTTAGGATAAAGTTTAGGATCAAAAATTATTTGTTTGGCTTGATTATTGGTATCAATATACCAAGACCAATTAACATCTTTATCATAATCATGCCCCCCTCCACCTAAATAAGGCATATTGATTCTCTGTCCTTCTTTTGTGATTGTAACCCAATAAACATTGCGTTTATCGTAGTTCATTCCGCTTGTCAGGACTTCACTTTTGGAGGCCTTTACTTTGATTAAGCCACTTTCAGGGACGGTTAGAGAGACACCTAAAGGATCGGTTTTTAAGTCTTGCCCATCATCTTGGTCGAATACAACAAACACAGGACCAATGAAGTTTTCAGGGATTAAAAAGACAATAGGCGGTTTCATAAAATCTCTTCCAAAGTTAATCAACTTGGCGACGACAATTAAGCCAACCAAGAGGCAAATAATCAATATAATTAGCTTTTTTCTATTTAAATTAAATTTTTTAATCACTCTTCTTTCCATTGATGATTAACATCATCATCGCCTGAATATTTAAGTTCCAATTTTTCAGCTTCATTTCCAGTTTGAACAAATTGAGTTTGTTGTTCTTCATCTAGATTTGCATTGAACTGATAACTACGTTTTGAATTAAAGAGTTTAAAAGGCAAGTTTTTAATCTGTTCGTCACTGATTAAATTAAATCCTTGATTAAAACCCTCTAAGTTTGAGTTTGGCATATTAGGTAAGGTTGTCACAACCTTTTGTCCACTCACAAACTTATGCTGCCCCGCCTTACTCTCAAACAAACCACCAGTAGTGGCAAACACACCTGAGCCATTGATTCTTAATTCTGAGGTATCTGCAACTAATCTAATCTCTTTAGGACTGGTAATATAGATTGCATCTTCAGTTGAAATGATTTGAATCCCTTTACGTGCAATCAAATCAGCCCCATCTCCTTGAGCTTGTATTTCAACCTTGCCTTTACCTGCATAGAATCTGGCACCTTCCTGAGCTGCAAACAAACTGATTTTACTTTGTGCATGAGCTAACAAGTTCTTTTGAGTACTTAGGTTAATACTATCACCTGCACTATGACTAATTTGACCATCTGCTGAAAGATGTACATCTTCATTGCTTGCAAGGGCGATTGAATTGGGTGAAGTCAAAATCATTAAAGCTTGTTTAAATGCTTTTGCCTTAGTTTCGCTTTGCTGTTCGATTTGTTCAATAAACTGCTTAAGATCATCTAGAATTTCTAAAGGGTCGGTTTGTTGATTTTTAGCGACTTCACTTAACGCTTTTGAATTATTCAAACCAGATTCAAGCTGTAATTTGGTTTCTGATGCATCAAGATGATGACCACTTGCTGAATCTTGCGAATAGGTAGAAAGCAATAAGCCTTGTTTAGCTCTAAGCGCTCCCCACTGATCAGTACGCAATTCAAAGCCTTCACCACGTCCCTCACTGGTGTCAGTTTCTTTAGGATGACTAAGATTACCTAAATTCAGCTGGCTTGCTGAATGACTACTTTGCAATTGGACGCTGATTTGTCCTGTACTATCATCAAATCTCAGTTGGTTGTAGCCACTCCCTTTATATTCCTTACTTTTTATCCCTGATAATTTTTTAGTATCTGGCAATTTGCCTTTATGATCAAATTTGGAGGGATGACGTTGTGCTTCATGAATTCGCCCCACGACATACGGTCGATCGATATTGCCATCAAAGAAATTAATGACCACAATTTCTCCAATACGAGGCAAGAATCGTGCACCATAGCCTTCTCCTGCCCAAGGCGTCAGTACATCGACCCAAGCCGAATCTGTATCATTGTCATTTGAACCTGCACCGCCATCATGGATGTGGTCTTCATTTCGAGTGAACAAGAAGCGTACTTTGATACGTCCCCATTCATCGACATGAATTTCCTCGCCATCCATCCCGACAACTTTTGCTCGTTGTGGATGTGTGGTAGGTCGTTGTTGCAGTGGGTTGTATTCAGGAACAATGTCGATGCTTCGACGTTGCAATACAAGCTGATTGGCTTGACGTTCATCTTTGTTATTGGTGATGATATTGTTCAATTGCCAATGACTTTGTGTAAGTAATGCTGTCACTTGATCATTCAGGTCTTTAGGCAAGTTGTTCTGATTATAGAATGTCTTTGAGGTGATCAAAAATTCTTTGTCTGCACCTGAATGCTGAACTATTTCAGGATGTTCATTAAATTCAAACCAATACCCCACATATGCATCTCTTACTGTAGAAATAGCAGTAAATTTTTTGGCTTGTAGATCGAAATATTTACTCAAGTTTTCATTGAGTTTTTCAATTTGGACATGACCAGATTTGGTTACACCATCTTCACCTTTTAAGTCCTGTATCCATGCAGGACTGACATGAAATGCCTGTTCTAAAGCTAAACTTGCCACATTCTGATTGTCTGAATGCTTATGTTTGGTAAGAACTGAGCCTGCACCTTCTTCTTGTTCTAAAGCATCCGCTTGCCATCTTTGTACATGTACAGCCGTAGGCTGAATGGAACGTAAACCAGTAAATGCCGTTATGCTATCTTGTCTTTCTACAGCACTGCTACGATGAAAACGGATACTACGGCGATCTAGTGCTTTGTATTGCGCATTATGATCGATTAGGCGTAGTTTCTGTGGTTGAATCTGCTCTGAAGAACTAGAAACTTTATGCTGTGCTTCATCAACTAAGAAACTTATCCCTTCAGAAGCCAACAACCGTTGAATAAAGTCAAAATCGAGCTCATTGCTCTGCATGATGAATGGTCGAACATCATAGTCTTTGGTTAAGGCAGTTTTATCCAAAGTCAGGCTTGAAGCAAACAATGGACTTCGCTCTCGCCATTCTTGAAATAGAACCTCCACAACTTGAACAACAGATTTATTCATAAACACTCTGGAGTTTCTACGATATTTCCAAAGTGCTGTGGGGTCTTCTACTGTAAAGCGATAAATTGTAAGAGAACCGTCACTGGCGCCTACATCGGCTTTGGTTACGATCCCTGAAATTCGATTCAGCTCAGATTTGTCATTAACAATATCCACGGCCACTTGACTACCAATAAAGCTTTTTAGAGCAATGCTTGCTGATGTAGATAGACAAGTTAATTGTAGGCTAAGGCCTAAGTTAAGTGTATGTGTCCCATCAATACGTTGCAGGAACACTTGATCATTTAAAGATGAATTTGAAAATAGAACATGGATCGCACGTTTTTTCGCGCCAAGTCCCAGTTGCTCTAAAGTAGTGTAAATATTGTTAGACATGGTTTATTATTTAATTTTAGAATGTGATGAATTATACTAAAAATCTTAATAAAATGTCTAGACAGGCTTGTCTACAGCCGCTTTTAAAACGACAAATTGTGTCTCATTTTGTTTCAACGTGTTAAGTCAATTATGCCGATAATCAATCTGCCCTTTGGTCATTTGAAAATATTCTTATATTTTCTTTCTCTCTAATTTTTCTCATTCGAATTGATGTGATTTCACCCAATCGTAATTAGATATTTTTTCTCAACTACAATACCGAATACTTTTCGATGGTTCTTTTAGGGTCTGTTGACAATTCGTCTACGTTTGCGACTACGTGTGTTTTTTAGGCGATACTAGGCGCGAAATACGAAATTTAGTTATTCTAAATGAGTAGTTCGTAACAACGTAGCGGCAAAAAACACGCTAGTCCCGAAGGGTTGTGGCTAAAATTATCTCAGCCTACGTTATGAAACTCGAAAATAGTCTCGCTATTCTCTTCGTTTCATGCCTTGCCTGCTCAATTTTAGTCTACAACGCAAGCCATTTATGAAATGTCAACAGACCCTATTTAACTTAAATCATAAGCAAATTTATCTAAAACCAAGTTTGATAATTATTTATTTTTTTCATTTTTACAACATAAAATTAAGCAATAAATTCTCATATTACGCAAATTAAAACAAGAACATTCGTGCGTTAATTTATAGATATAGCTGTATTAAGCTGTGTATTTTTTGTACCAATCCCGTATTTGTATAATCGTTTAATCTTAAAATCAAAATGCAAAATCCAAACAGTTTGAAATGCAAAAAATTTGATTTTTCACATTTTCAAGACATAAAAATCGCAGCAGCATAATAAGGATATTTTATGACAGAAACACATATATATCAGCCACATGAAAAACGTAATCGTGTCATGGCTATCGTTGGGGCTGCTTCTGGTAACTTGGTGGAATGGTTTGATTTCTATATTTATGCAGCATTCGCAACCTATTTCACCCATGCATTAACCGCTCCAGATATGGATGACTCCACAAAAGCAATTTATGTGTGGGGCGTCTTTGCTGCTAGTTTTTTCATGCGGCCCATAGGCAGTTGGCTTTTTGGCTGGATTGGCGATACCTATGGACGTAAAAAATCCATGATCATTTCTATTACATTAATGGCGATCAGTTCATTTTTATTTGCAGCACTCCCGACTTATGATCAAGTCGGTATGGCAGCACCATTTCTATTATTGGCTGTACGTCTGTTACAAGGACTTTCAGTAGGTGGTGAGTATGGTACTGTTGCGACCTATATGAGCGAGGTTGCTTTAAAAGGTCAACGAGGATTCTATTCCTCTTTTCAGTACGTCACGCTGTCTGGTGGGCAACTTTTAGCAAGCCTTTTAGGCGTGATTATGTTGGCCCTTATGTCTAAAGAACAATTAATGGATGGTGGCTGGCGTATTCCATTTATTATTGGTGGTGTAGTTGCCATTCTTTCATTCTTTGCACGTCGACATTTAAAAGAAACCTTATCTGAAGATGATAGTGCAAAAGAGGGTTCAGGTAGTTTAAAAGAATTACTCAGCAAGAACTGGAATACTTTCCTACTGGTTGTTGGTTATACCTCTGCGGGTTCATTGTGTTTTTATATCATCACAGTATATTCAAAAACCTATATCACCAGCCTTGGTTTTGCCGATAAAACGGTCGGCTATATGATGACCATTGCCCTATTTGTATTTATGTGTGCACAACCTTTGTTCGGGATGCTGGCAGATCGAATCGGTCGTCGTGCTTCAATGATGCTCTTTAGTAGCAGCTGTGCCATTTTTATCTATCCTGTCATGGTCATTGCGATGCCGTACTTTAGTGGTTCAGCTTTTATCGTGACCTTATTACTGATCTTCTTAATGATGTTACTCAGTTTCTATACCTCGATTAGTGGTTTAGTTAAAGCAGAAATGTTCCCGCCACATATTCGAGCCTTGGGGGTTGGTTTTGCCTATGCTGTCGGTAATGCAATCTTTGGTGGTTCTGCTCCGGCTGTAGCATTAAAGTTAAAAGATCTTGGTCATGAGAACAGCTTCTTTGTTTACGTGATTGTCATGCTGATAATTTGTCTTTTCTGTAGCATGCAACTCCCTAAACAGCCGAAATATTTACATCATGATCATTAAGCTCAGTATTTTAAGGTCTGTTTTTACAGACCTTTTCTTTTAATACATGCCATTTGTTGTAAAATAACAGCGTATATACAATAAAGTCTTATTAAATCTTGAGGAAAAGATGAAAAAAATATTGCTTATTCTTACCTGTATTTCAATCAGTCATTTTGCCAATGCCAAAACACAAAACTATATCCTGGCCAATGGTGGTGGTGTTGATGACAACGGTTTGCTGTTAAAAAATACCCAAGGCAAAACCATTTATGCATACTGCAATCAAAAGTGCGGACCATGGTTTGACCATGATGAAGAAACAGGCGGGCAAATTCTAAAAAAGCAATATATTGAAAAAAAGGTCCAAGCAGATATTCAATTTGAAAAAAATGCAGATCGAGTTGCTGGTCCTAGTGCAGATGAGTCTTTTTACTTCATTAAACAAATCAAATTTATTGAATAATTTAAAAATAAATCATGACATTAGAATCCACTCTCCCTTCTAAATGTCATGCGCTTTATGCCTTTATTTTGATACTATAAATTGAGAGGGATCAAATCTTTAGACTTTATGTATTAATAATAAATCAATAAAAATCAACTAAATTAAAACATCTTGACGTCCAGGTATGTCTGAAGCAGCAATATTTGCAATTGTTTGGTTATACTTTTTGATACTGCGCTTGGTATTTCCCATGATCTCATATAAAACCTCTTTGACAAGGTCATGCTCTGGGTCTTGTAGATAAGCCGCCTGACACCATTTAACTGCTTCAGCATAGTTATAATAATGAGGTCGATTTTTAAGATCAAAATGTAGTCTTGCTATCGCACACATTGCAGCAATATGGCGTTTATGTGCTTTTGTTTTTAAAACTGCAATCATTTCCTCTGCAATTTCAGGATAATAGCTAAAATTAAATAAGCGCGTGACATAAATATCAATCAGGTCATTCAGTAAATCAGAATTAATATAACGATGATCTTGTTGCGACTTCTCTAAGCTTAATCGACTCTGTTCAAAATACCCTAAGCTCTTTTTTAAATATTCTTTAGGTTGAGATTGGTTTTCATCCATACTTAAATTTAGATAGTGTATGCCCATATTATACATGGCAATATAATGACCTTGGTCTGCTGCTTTTTTTGCATAATACAGTTCTTGATTTACATCATATAAGGTATGTTCAGCCAAAGCATGAATATAACCTGCACTAAAACAACAATATACAAAACCTAAATCTGCACCTTGATGTAATAAATCAATGGTAAAAATATAGCCAAGATCATCATCAAAATTGTTTGCGACACGGTAAAAACAACAGTAGCGACCTTCAGGATAAGCTTTTGGTGCTTCCAATAATTTTGCGTGTTCATACCAAGATTGAGCAACCAATGGATTTTTTTCAACACTAGACCAACCATGTTGACATAGAAAACCATAAAGAACCGCAGCACTGGCAAGACGCTTCCGATTGGACAATGCAATTCGACCTAGAAAATCTGAATCTTGAGCATTATGTCGCCAAAAATAAATTGCGCGATCAAGCTCATACTCATCGAATACAGGATAATCTGCAGCATTTTGATAACAAGATAAAATTCTTGGATCATTTTCATCTAACAAATAATAGAAATATGCCAATTTTAAATAGATGACTGCTCGATTACGTTCTGTTAAGGGACGTTTTAAGATTGCTTGGGCTTTTTGGATATATTTTCTTATTTCAAGTGTCTGATCTTTATCGAAACTTGTATCAAGTGTATCAAACCACACGATATAGTTTAATTCACTTTTTTCGATTTCGTTAAAATGTTGACACCAACCCGACTGAGCAAAATCAGTAATGGCTTGATGATCGTGTCCCCATCGTGGCAAGAGGTACCAGCAATAATCTCTTACTGCAAGCAAGCCAAAACCTGATTCTTCTATAAATATTTTTAACCAAAAAGCGGCATCTGCTTGAGGTAAATCAATTTCTTCTTTCAAATTTAGATATTTTTGTAAAAGTTGAGGCACATCTTGGGGTAAATCAATTTTTAAATCTTGATTTAAGCCACTTTTTTGCGCCATTGCTTGGGCTGAAGGTTTTATTTTATGAACTAAATTTGAAGGATATCGACGCTTAAGCATCCACTCTGCAAACCATTCAGGTTCATCCAAGTGAACTGTCGAATTTAATAAATGCAGTGCAATTGTCCATGTCTCCGCACTAAATGCAAAAGCTTGCATTGCAGAAGCATACAACTGCTTTTGCGCCTCTCTTGCACAATCCCACATTTCATCTGTAACATTGCTTGACCATTCTTGCCCACGATATTCAGCTGCCCAAAAAGCCCAATAACGCACACGAACAATATAAGGGAAAAAGCTTTCTGGAAAAGCCAAATGCCATTCATTGATATGTTTTAATGCTGTTATGCCGTGATTTAAGAATATGTCCTTAAACATTTGTTTGGGCTGATCAAACCATTCATTTTCCCAAAGCTGCGGCGATTTATGACTTCGACTTTGCCATAACACATTGAAAAAATTTTCCAATTCTGCATAGTTTTTATTTTCCAATAAGCCTTGCGGACAATGGATATCTTTACGAAATACTTCATGGGTATATTCAGATTTAATCATCATTCAGCTACTTTGTTTTTATTATGGGTTGAGAATAAATCAATATTCCATGAATAAAGTGACCAATTATTGGGATATATGGATTGATATAAGTGTAAGTCTTGCTTTGCAGAACGATCATAATTTTCAAAATCTGAATGTTTAAACATCAAATAAAGCTCACGCCCTGCGACATATTTCTCGCCCATATCCTGCCAGCTAGAACAACAGTCTTGAATAATCTTCGATGAAGCAACAATATATTGCCATGCATCATATTCCTGTAATTCATAGAACTGCACCAATAACCGTATAGTAAATATTTTTTGAATATGGCTAAACACCAAAATATCTCTTAAATAACTTGCAGTACCAAATTCACTACTTGAATAAAGATTTTCTAATTGAGCGATTTGAAAATATTGATTTAAAAAATAACGAATCTGTTTCTCTTTAGAACCTGCTTTTTTCTGTTTAATATTTAACAATTGATTTAAATGTTTTTTATATATTTCTGGATGCTGTTCAAAATGCGCTAACGTTAAGCTATCCACCTGATACCATTGAATATGATTACGAAAATAAATCAGATCACCAGTTGCAAGCATCCATTGCTTACGATTATCCTGCTTTAAATTTAACAGCATCCAAGGCAAAGCAATGATATAGACGATAATTTTAATCATCCAACCAAGCAATGGAATCTTGCTTAAACCATATAAAGTCTGAATCAACCAGAAATAAGGCCTAAAGATCACGCTCCACAGCGATTTGTTAGACTTTGCTTGACTTAGCTCGACCTTTAAATCAAATTTTTTCTCAGTTTGCTTTTGATTTGTATAAGCAACGATCTCTTCTATATATTTTTCTACTGGGTGCCTGATATGTTCTGGACGATTTAGTCCCAGCAAAAGATGCTGAATCACATGGGTTTGATGATCATATTGCGCCAATAGATGCTGATTTTTCATCAACAGCGTTTCAATTTTACAAGGATCATCTAATTCATGAAAATAGAAATATCAGGCTTGATTGACATGATCCGTTGAACCCTCATTTATCTCAGGTTGATAGACGATTCCCATACTTAAACAATCAGGGTTGTGATTATTATTTGGTTGAATATGATTTAAAAATAATAAGACATCATCTGCATATTTTTTAACTGGTGCTTGATTCTGCTTACCTTTAATCTGCTCAATACACCATGCTTCACCATCCCATTCTAAACTGATGGTAACATGTGGCTTATTGCTTGAATCCCTTAAGCTAAAATAACGAAATATTCCCTGCTCTTTTTGCGTTACATAATATTCACCATAGCCATCTTTCAGTTCAATCAGGTTGCTAAACTGCCCTAAACAGTGCTGCATATAACGTGATTCAAATGCCATTTCCTTACGCAACAACATTCCTGTTGCCGTAATTTCAATAAATTTGCCTGTATTTACAGTTAAAACCTCATCAATTGCCTGTTCACTGCTGTCCCATTGCCCTTTTTCTAAACGCTTTTTCATTGCTTCATGATCTTTATGCCAAGCGTCTAACACTTGCTCATAGGTCATTTTCATGAATTTGCCTTTTAAATTGCTTTTTAAACGCGAATTTAAAAACTCTAAAATGGGCTTTTCCAGTTCCAAAATCTGTTCATGTAAAGGATCAACATACAACATTTGATGTTCTGGCTGTTGTTCAAGCTTGTTCAAAAACCATGTAGGAATAGGCTGTGGAAGTTGACAAATTTTCCAAGCAGAGACCGAATTTACATGAAAAACTGGATTGAATTGTTTAATCACATATTCAAAGAATTTTTTTTCAAACCACTGAGTAATTTCTGGATCATCTTTACGGCGTTGACTACGCTCTACAATTGTTTTTTTCACTTCAGGGGCATTGACAATATCACGTGTTTCCATGCTGTTCCATTTTGACTTATTTCTAGTGCATTTGATTTTTATAAAAAATATTCGAAATGATCGAAGTATGACTTGCTGTTATTTTATAACAAATTAATTCTAAGAAAATACGTTTCACTCATATTTCACAATATTTATGTTAGGATTTTAAAAATTTTAATTGTTTATCCTATGAAAAAAATTGTAGTTTTCTCAGGTGCAGGAATGAGTGCAGAAAGTGGAATCAGCACTTTCCGAGATAGTAATGGCTTATGGGAGAATTATGATATTCAAGAGGTGGCTACACCTGAAGCTTGGCGGCGTAACCCTGCCTTGGTGCAACGTTTTTACAATGAACGACGTCAACATATTCTCAATGCTCAACCCAATAAAGCACACGATACCATTGCTCAACTCGAACAATATTTTGATGTCATTGTAATTACTCAAAATATTGATGATCTACATGAACGTGCTGGAAGCCAACAGGTTATTCATTTACATGGCAATATCCGCCTTGCTAAAAGTTCTAAACCTAATGCGCAGTACACAAATGAGTTCTATCCTATAGATGGTTGGCAATTGGATCTAGAACAACATAAATGTCCTGAAGGATTTCCACTTCGACCTCATGTGGTTTGGTTTGGTGAAGCTGTTCCTGCGTATGAAGAAGCAGTAGAGATGATCCGTGATGCTGATATTTTTATTGTTATTGGCTCAACATTGACCGTCTACCCTGTGGCAGGTTTAATTCACGAGATTCCAGAACACTGTGATGCGTATTATATTGACCCGCAAGCCAGTTATGAGCGTGTTCCCCAGCAATACCAATGTTTAAAAATGAGTGCGACTGAAGGGATGCAACAGCTTTTTGAGAAACTGACAACACATTAAAAAACCAGTGCAATTACACTGGCTTTAAAAATTACAGCATAGCACTAAGTAAAATCATGCATTGTCATCTGTGGAATTCATCTGATCTTTTTTTACATCTTTAGAGGGTTTAGTCGAAGATGAATCATTGAATAATTTATTCATTAAAGGCTTAATCACTCGATAAATAATCAAGCCAAGAAATACCAGTAAATACAGTGGCCAAATGGTGACTAAAATAACCAATAAATCCAAAATAAATTGCCAGCCATATTGAACACCTTCCCAAGCACGTTTCCAAAAACTATCACCGTTTAAGCGTGCCACAGCAGCAACATCAACATCCAGACTTTCTCTCACCATCGCGGGTTGTTTAATGGCAATACTAATCGTGCTAAAACGCACACGATCTTGAACTTCAAGTTGGGTTAAGCGGGAAATTTCATTCAGCTGTGATTGTTTGGTATCACTAGGTACAGTTTGAGTTTGTCCGATTTTTTCTTCTAAAAGCTTTAACTCAAACCGCTTTGCAGAATATTGTTGTTGATTTAAAAAATACATCAAAGGCAATAACTGATTGACATATAACGCAGCTTTATCACTCGGTACTCTGACAATGATCTCTGCATGCGGATCAACTTTTTCAAAAACTCGGATTTTACCATCCGCAATTTTTTGTGTTTTGACATCGAGTACATCAAAACTGATATTTTTCTGCTCTATAAAGCCGCCCGCTTGAAAAGTGAGCTTATCAATTTCTAAAGCAGTTTTCACCACATCTTTGGCTGTGAAATTAACCTGAGCTTCACGCACCATACGACGTGCTTTTTCTGCTTGACTGACATCGGTACTTAAAATAGTTTCAGGTTTTTGTTCAGTCACAGGTGTGGTATCAACAGAATTTTCAGCTGCTTGCTCAGTACTTTTTTCTGCGGCATCAGCCGCTTGTGCAGCATCCTGAGCAACAACTTGTGCATCTTGAGCAGACGCCGAACTTTCAGCAGCTTGTTCCGACTTTTTGGCGCATCCTGAAAGAAGTACTAAGCTTAAGGCAAGAATTAAATGTTTATTATTCATAGATTATTGACTTTTGTTGGTGATTTTAAATTTTGTTGAATTATAAAGAAACTTTACTTTTTTTACCATGCATAAAAATACAGCATCGAAATGCTGTATTTATCAAAGTTTTTATATATAGATCAACAGGTGCAATTTAAACACTTAGCCCGCTTTATCGATTTCTTCATAGGGTTGTACTGCAATTTCTGAAATCATATTTTCAAAAGAGAAAATTTCATCTAGACGTTCTTGGCTCAATAAACCCTGTTCAAGTACAACCTCTTGAATGGTTTTATTTTCAGCAATACATTGCTTCCCAATTTCATCACACTTCGCATGACCTAAAATTGGATCAAGTAAGGTAATAATTCCCACACTACGCATCACTGCATCAAAACAGGTTTTTTCATTGGCAACCACACCTTGAATACACTTCTCATCCAAGGTTTGAATCGCATTGATCAGTAACTCAATTGACTCATTCATGGTAAGCGCAATCACAGGCTCCATCACATTTAACTGTAATTGGCCTGCTTCTGCTGCAAAAGTAATGGTTAAATCATTGCCAATCACTTTAAATGCAACCTGATTGACGACTTCAGGAATCACAGGATTGACTTTTGCTGGCATGATCGATGAACCAGCTTGTAATTCAGGTAAGCGAATTTCCCATAAACCTGTTCTTGGGCCAGAACTTAATAGACGTAAGTCATTACAGATTTTAGAGAGTTTTACAGCCAAACGTTTTAAGGTGCTTGAAAGGATAATAAATACACCGCAGTCACTGGTCGCTTCAACATAATCTTCTGCACCAATTAAATTTAAACCTGTTAAGGCTTTTAAATTTTCATTGACCTGCGCAGCATAACCATGTGGCGTATTTACCCCTGTACCAATCGCAGTAGCGCCTAAGTTAATTTCTAATAAAAGTTCACGGGTCTTTTTAATTAGACGAACATCTTCTTTGAGTAATGTCGCAAAGGCATGAAACTCTTGTCCTAATGTCATTGGGACAGCATCTTGTAACTGGGTCCGTCCCATTTTTAGCACATACTGAAACTCAGCAGATTTTAAAGTCAGTGAACTAATCAAATTATTGATTTTTTCAAATAACAAATCCAGTGAATAGTAAGTTGCTAAACGTAATGCGGTGGGATAGACATCATTGGTCGATTGAGATTTATTGACATGGTCATTTGGGTGGATGATGTCATAACGTCCTTTCGCATAACCTAAAGATTCTAACGCGATATTGGCAATGACTTCATTGGTGTTCATATTAATTGATGTCCCCGCACCACCTTGGTAGACATCTGATGGAAATGCATCTTTCCAATTTTGCGGATTTTCAATCAGTTGATCACTTGCTTTTTGAATCGCTACACTGATTTCTTCAGAGATCTTATTAAATTGCAAATTGGTTTGTGCCGAGGCCTTTTTGACCTGAGCCAAAGCGCGGATAAAAAAGCTTTGCTCACCGACGCTATGTTTAGAAATATTAAAATTTTCTAAAGCTCGGATTGTATGAATGCCATAATAACTGTTTATAGGAACTTCTTTACTTCCCAATAAATCTTTTTCTATTCTTGTAACTTCAGGTTGAACCGTTTCCATGTGATCTGCTCATTATATATTTATGCACTATAGTTGTGCAGTTATAATAATATTCCTACTCCTTGGCTTTTGTACTAGCAAAATATGTCATTTCGATAAACAATTTTATGGAATTATCAATTAAACGTTAACAATGTAACTTTGCGTAAAGTATAATCCCGCAGTCACTAAACACTCCCAGTAGAATTTTTTTGGATATAAATTGCTGATTTTTTGCATTTGTATCTAAAGTTACAATCGGATACATAAATCTTGCACAATCACCTTATAAAAATCACAGCGATATTTTTTAGTTGTGTGAAAGAATTCGCTCGTGAAACTTATGCGATAAAAAATAAAACTTGGAGATTTACTCCACAAGGACTGAATTAAATATGGACTCACTCAACCCCACAGTTGTCACGTTTATCTTTTATATCATTGCAATGGTTTGTATTGGCTTATATGCCTATAGAAAAACCACTGATTTCTCAGATTATATTTTGGGAGGTCGAAGTTTAGGGAGTTTTGTCACTGCACTTTCAGCGGGTGCATCGGATATGAGTGGCTGGCTACTCATGGGTCTTCCCGGCGCAATTTACCTGACTGGATTATCTGAATCATGGATCGCAATCGGGCTCATTATTGGTGCTTGGCTCAACTGGTATTTGGTCGCAGGCCGTTTACGTGTCCATACTGAAATACAAAATAATGCATTAACATTACCAGATTATTTCACCAGCCGTTTTGGTGATAAAAAGAAAGTGATCCGTATCATTTCTGCGCTGGTCATTTTAATCTTCTTTGGTATTTACTGTGCTTCAGGCATGGTGGCAGGTGCACGTTTATTTGAAAGTATTTTTGCTATGAACTACACCACTGCTCTTTGGGTCAGTGCGATTGCAACCATCAGTTATGTGTGTATTGGTGGCTTCCTTGCCATCAGTTGGACAGATACATTTCAAGCGGGCTTGATGATTTTTGCATTGCTGTTGGCACCGATTATGACTTTCCTGGCAGTCGGTGATTTACAACATGTCAATCAATTGATTGAAGCCGCACGTCCACATGCAGCAAATATGTTCCAAGGGGTTAGTTTTATCGCCATCATTTCATCAATGGCATGGGGCTTAGGCTATTTTGGACAACCGCATATTTTAGTCCGTTTTATGGCAGCAGATTCAGTGAAAACCATTCCTAATGCTCGTCGTATTGGTATGGCGTGGATGATTCTATGTTTAGCGGGCGCTGTTGCTGTAGGTTACGTGGGTATTGCGTATTTCCAAGCACATCCTGATATTCCGTCAGCTGCAATTGTGGCAAAAAATCCAGAAACAGTGTTTATGGAATTAACCAAAATCTTATTTAATCCATGGGTTGCTGGTGTTGTTTTAGCTGCTATTTTAGCCGCTGTCATGAGTACCTTAAGTTGTCAGCTTTTGGTATGCTCAAGCACCTTGACTGAAGATTTATATAAATCTTTTCTTCGCAAAAAAGCCTCACAAAACGAGTTGGTTTGGGTCGGTCGTTTAATGGTTTTAGCCATTTCAGTACTTGCAATCATCTTGGCATTTAACCCAGAAAGTAAGGTACTTGGTCTAGTGGCTTATGCATGGGCTGGTTTTGGTGCAGCATTTGGTCCGCTTATTTTATTGTCTGTGTTCTGGAAGCGTATGACTTTAAATGGCGCATTGATTGGTATCATTGTCGGTGCTGTAACAGTAATTGTTT
The DNA here is from genome assembly GCF_059422625.1 of Acinetobacter sp. GW821-FHT01C12. Lineage (NCBI taxonomy): Bacteria > Pseudomonadati > Pseudomonadota > Gammaproteobacteria > Moraxellales > Moraxellaceae > Acinetobacter > Acinetobacter sp. GW821-FHT01C12. The sequence continues at coordinate 157,012 of NZ_JBWKXD010000001.1, read as the reverse complement.
GGAAAAACACCATGGCGCATACAGGTTTATATGAAATCGTGCCGGGCTTTGTGCTTTCTTTCATCAGCATCATTGTGGTCAGCTTAATGGACAAAGCGCCTGAAAAAGAAGTAATTGATCGTTTTGAAAATGCTGAACAAATTTATAACCGTGAAATGAAAAATATGTAAATTCACATGTTTGAATAAACCATTAGAGCTGGGGCATTCATGCCCCTTTTCTATTTCTTTACTTTCGCTTTAAAATTTAAATGTAATTGCGAGCTGTCTTTAATCACTTCCATCACTGGATAACTACGTGTTTCCTTTACACCAGGCAATTGCCAGAGTACCTGCCCTGAAATACGACGAAACTCCTCCATATCAGCACATCGAATTTTCACTAAAAAATCAAAACCGCCACTGATCATATGACATGCCATAATTTCTGGATATTGTACGATGGCATCTGAAAAAGCATCTAAAGCATTGGGTGTGGTTTTATCTAAAAGAATCTCAACAAATACCACAAAATTAGCACCTAACATTTTCGGATTTAGCTTTGCTTCATAGCCTAAAATAAATCCTTCCCCTGTCAATTTCTGCACCCGAGCAAGCGCAGCTGTGGGCGATAAATTAACTTTTTCAGCCAACTTAATATTGGAAATTTTTCCATCTTTTTGCAAAATGTCCAAAATCCGAATATCTATACGATCCAAGCTTAAATAAGCACTTTCCATAGAATAATTCTCTAAATATTATTCAAATTATAGTGAGTTATTCACCAAATATTCTGTAATCATAAATTATATAAACCCATCTGCTCAACAAAAATATTTGCTAGTCACAGGACGTTGACAATGAATATGGATTCACCTCAAGTTTTAAATGCAAACTTACTTCCAAGTTTGGATTACATTACCGAATTTAAAGACAAAACTGATTTTGAAGAAGAAATCAATCATGCGTGGCGTCGTACTGAATCGGAATGTGTTGAAAACTTACTTGAGCACAGTCAAATTTCTGAAGAAATGAATCAGAAAATTTATGACATTGCATTTAACTTAGCGCATAGCTTACGTGACCGTAAAAGTTCGTCAGGCAAAGCAGGTATCGTACAAGGTCTGCTGCAAGAGTTTTCATTGTCTTCACAAGAAGGCATCGCATTGATGTGCTTGGCTGAAGCCTTATTGCGTATCCCTGATAGTGCGACCCGAGACTTATTGATTCGCGATAAAATTAATCAAGGAAACTGGAAAGATCATTTAGGCCAAAGTAATCTGATGTTTGTCAATGCTGCTGCATGGGGACTCATGCTGACTGGAAAACTGATGGAAACGCCTAAACAAACCAGCCTTTCAGGGATTCTCACTTCGCTTTTAGCGCGTACAGGTAAAGGCATCATTCGTAAGGCAGTTGATGCAGCCATGCGTATGATGGGTGAGCAGTTTGTTACTGGTGAAACCATAGAAGAAGCGTTGGACAATGCCAAAACCCTTGAAGATAAAGGTTTCCGTTATTCTTATGACATGCTTGGTGAAGCAGCACTGACTGAACACGATGCAGATCGCTATTTTGAAGACTATACTCAAGCGATTCATGCCATAGGTAAAGCGTCTGAAGGTAAAGATGTTTATACCGGTCCAGGAATTTCAATTAAACTTTCGGCTTTACATCCACGTTATCAACGTTCTCAAACCGAACGTGTGCATCATGAACTTTATCCTCGAATTTTAAATTTGGCGCTTTTAGCAAAGACCTATGATATTGGCCTCAATATTGATGCTGAAGAAGCGGATCGTTTAGAGCTGTCTTTAGAATTACTTGAGCGTTTATGCTTTGAGCCACAACTGGCAAACTGGAAAGGTATAGGCTTTGTGATCCAAGCCTATCAAAAGCGTTGTTTCTATGTGGTGGATTATATTATTGATCTGGCAAAACGTAGTCAAAAACGTTTAATGATTCGTCTGGTCAAAGGTGCTTACTGGGACAGTGAAATCAAAAAAGCACAAATTGACGGTATGTCTGACTACCCAGTCTTTACCCGTAAAGTGCATACAGATTTGTCTTATATTGCTTGTGCAAAAAAACTATTGGCTGCGCCTGATCAAGTGTATCCGCAATTTGCGACACATAATGCGCAAACGCTTGCTACAATTTATGAATTGGCAGATCCACAAAAATATTATCTTGGTCAATATGAATTCCAATGCTTACATGGCATGGGTGAACCACTTTATGAACAAGTGGTAGGCAAGGTTTCAGATCAGAAATTAGGGATTCCATGTCGTATTTATGCGCCTGTCGGTAATCACGAAACCTTATTGGCCTATCTGGTTCGACGTTTATTAGAAAATGGTGCGAATACCTCATTTGTTAACCGTATTGCAGATAAAAATATTAAAATTGAAGACTTGATTGAAAACCCAGTTCAAGAGATTTTACATACTGCAGAAAAAGAGCATGCAGTCGGGTTAAAACACCCTGCTATTCCGCTTCCTCATGATTTATATCAAGGCATCCGCCAAAACTCTCAAGGTTTAGACTTAGCCGATGACAGCAAATTAAAAGATTTAAATCAAACTGTTCAGCAACATTTAAAACACCAATGGAACAGTTATAGCCTTGTCGATCAGCTTGATTTACAAGACTTGGCTGAAATAAATTCGCAAGAAATCCGTAATCCAGCTGATCATGCAGATCTAGTTGGTTATGTGATCGAAGCAGAAACAGCACAAGTTGATTTGGCCTTAAACAACGCTCATCAAGCTTTTGAAAATTGGAAAAACGCATCTCAAGATTTTCGTGCAGAGTTATTGCTTAAAGCTGCTGCGATTATGGAATCGCGTATTCAGGAACTGATGGTTTTACTGTGTCGTGAAAGTGGTAAAACCTATAGCAATGGTATTGCCGAAGTACGTGAAGCCGTTGATTTCCTCAGATATTATGCAGCTCAAATGCAAAGTATCGAAAAAAATGGTGCACTTAGCCCCTTGGGTACAATTTTATGTATCAGCCCTTGGAACTTCCCGCTTGCAATTTTTACTGGACAAATTTCAGCAGCACTTGTTGCAGGAAATACCGTAATTGCTAAACCTGCTGAACAAACCCCATTAATTGCAGCACAAGCAATTCAAATCTTATGGGAAGCAGGAGTTCCAAAATCAGTTGTACAATTACTTCCTGGTCGTGGTGAAACAGTCGGGGCAAAACTCAGCCAAGATGAGCGTATTCAAGGCATTATGTTCACAGGTTCGACTGAAGTTGCTAAGATTTTACAAAAAACCGTAGCACAACGCCTGAGTCCAACAGGTCAACCGATTCCGCTGATTGCTGAAACAGGTGGTCAAAATGCGATGATCGTAGATTCTTCTGCGCTGACAGAACAAGTGGTAATTGATGCAGTAAACTCAGCATTTGATAGCGCTGGTCAACGTTGTTCTGCCCTCCGAGTATTGTGCGTTCAAGAAGACAATGCAGCAACCTTGATTAAGATGCTTAAAGGCGCCATGCAACAGCTCAACATTGGACAACCTATTTTGCTGAAAACAGATATAGGCCCTGTGATTGATGGTGAAGCGCAACAAAATATTGAAAAGCATATCGAAATGATGCGGAGCAAAGGCTATGCAATACATCAACTTGCTTATGAAACACCAACATCTGATCTAAATGCAGGCACATTTATTGTCCCGACGGTAATTGAGCTTCCAAATCTGAATGATTTAAAACGTGAAGTTTTTGGACCTGTATTGCATGTCATTACTTATAAATATGGTGAATTAAAGCAATTGTTAGAACATATCAATGCAAAAGGATATGGCCTAACCATGGGTTTACATACACGTATCGATGAAACTATTCAAACCACCATTGAACATGCGGAAGTGGGTAACTTATATATTAACCGTAACATTGTAGGTGCTGTTGTCGGCGTACAACCTTTTGGTGGTGAAGGTTTATCAGGAACAGGACCTAAAGCTGGCGGTCCGATTTATTTATATAAATTGATGCAGCATACAGCCCTACCCAATCGCCCTTTTGGTACTGTAAAAAATATCTCGGAACAGCTCAATCTAAAACCATCTGAGATTCAAACAGAATTTAACACTTGGGCAAAACAGCACTATTCGCAATGGGCTATGCATCAGTATCAATCACCGATTGCTTTATATGAACTTCCAGGTCCAACAGGTGAATTGAATCAATACCATGTTGTATCACGTCATCGCATATTGGCAATCGCAACGCAAGAACAGGCTTTGCTGAATCAATTTAATGCAATTTTGTCTCTCAATGCGCAAGTCTGTATTTTAAGTGACGATGCGATTGCTTTAAAAATGATTCAAAGTATGCCAAAAGCGTTGCAACAAAAATTTTCGATGATCAATGATGTGACTGTTGGAGAGTTTGAGGCAGTTTTACATCAAGGTGCTGGTCTAAAAGAATTACAGACAGTGATTGCGCAACGTGAAGGTGCAATTGTTGGCATAACGCATTTAGCGGATGCCAATACAATTATCCCGCTTGCACCATTACTTATTGAGCGTGCGATCAGTATCAATACTGCTGCTGCGGGCGGAAATGCAAGTTTGATGACTTTAGGCAGTGAATAAATCATAAAGCAATGATTTAACCAAGTTAAAAGAAATTTTTCCATTCCAAGTCAATATCATTTGGCTTGGTTTTTTTTATTTAAGATCTTTATTTTAGTTTGCAGCTATTGGTTTTGCTTAAAAATCTGAGCAAATGAATCACTATTCAGGATAAGTCCTTAATAACAATTGCTGTTTAATTTCCTCATAATCATCCTGCATTTTTGGGGAGAGACTTTCTACAAACCATGCCCCATCCGCTGCATAACGTAATATTTTTAATGTGGCAGAATCATCCGTTGCAGCATGTTGAGATAATCGCCGTGTCAGCCATTGATCCCATTTCTCGCTATAAGATTTATCTGTCATCAATGTCATGCTTAAAGCACTCCATACTGTGTTGACTCCAAATGAAGCGCTTAAGGTGACATCAATATATGCGCGAGTAAAACAGCCATAAGTAACTGGATCTTTTTCAATGGCAAGACTGACTTGCTCGTCCAATTGTTGGATTAACTCTTCCAACATGGCCTCAATCAAAACGTGTTTATTGGCAAAATGATGAAATACACCACCTTTCGTTACACCTGAACGCGTTGCAATACTTTGAATAGATACGCCATTTACACCATGTTCAGCAACTAAACTCATTGTGTTGGCTAAAATTAATTTTTTAACACCTTCAGGATCTTTTTTACGTTGATAAGCATTTTCTACAATTTTATCCATACTCAAATCTTACCTGCTTCGTGCTTTTATCAATGTCCTGCTGATGTTGAAAATAAATTAATCACCAATACACCTGAAATAATTAATCCAATGCCTGCAATTGCAGCAAAGTCTAAGCTTTGTTTGAAAATGAAATAACCCACCAAAGCAGTGAGAATAATACCGACACCTGCCCAAATTGCATAAGCAATACCTAATGGAATCGTTTTAATCACTTGGGACAGTAAATAGAAAGAAATCACATAAAAAAATACCACCAGTAAACTTGGGACCAACTTTGTGAAGCCTTGCGATTTCACTAAGAATGTTGAACCTGTTACTTCAGCGATGATAGCGACCGCCAATAAACTATAGGCAAAAAGTATAGAATTCATAAATTCATCAAAAGATACCAGTTGGTTGGTATGTTATATAAATTCAATTTACAATACAATCTTTAGTTATTTGTAATCTCAGCCATTAGATTTGATGAATAATAAGCATTGCACTTTGATAAAAATTATTTTTTAAAATAAAAAAAGGCGAGTTATCAATATGATACTCACCTTTTTTCTTCAGTTTTCTACTTAATCAGGTAGGATGAATAAAGTAGAAAAATGAAATTATAAACAACAAGGCAATGACCGCCAAAATTAAATATGTGTTTACCGTGTTGAAACTCTTTATAAAGTTTAAAATTTCCATTATTTTTCGTCACAAAATAAACCAGCATTTATTTTAATATATTTTGTCACAATTTGTAAGATCATTAAGCCTGATTAAATTAAAAAACACTTAAAAAAAGAGTCTAACTGCCTACTTTTACAGCATGAAGAGAGATTCAAAAAAACCATTATAAATGATAAATATTCTCATATATTTGTTTTTATTCAATTATTATATATAGTTTAAAAACCATCTCACAAGAATTAAACCTATATAAGCTTGATTAAAAATCACTCAAATTAATTAGTTTACCTTAATAAATATGTTTTTAATGTTTTAAACACATGTTAAAAAAATTCAAAAAAATGAAATATTTAGACACATCATATAAATAAAGTGAATAATAAATGAAGGATTTAGAAAAAAATGTTACAAGTTGTGTTTAACAATGAGGTCACATATCTATGTTTTATATGTACTAAATTTTAATTTTAAAAGGCAAAAATGTTCACTATAAAATCTGGTAAGTGTTTAAAAATATATTACTTTTTCTCATGCAAAATCATAAAAAATTTACACTCATTCCTTGAGTTGTAAATTTTAAAAATTGTTATTCTATTTATTAAAAGACTTATTTCACCTCAAAATGGTGTTTTTCTGTGACCAATTTAATTTTTATATCTTTGTAGTAACGAACCATTGTGTTATTCGGATCTTTCTTGAGTGCCTCTGCAAATTTATCTTCATTCATTAACTTGGCATAGGTTTTATAGCCAATTTCTAAAGTTGATGCTTTCTTACTTGATTCTTGAAATTCATCTATACGCTTGTTGATTTGCTTTACACTAATTTCCATCTTTCATTTCTCACTGCAATTTTATTTTTTATAACACTCTTTTATGACAGTTCAGTTTAAATCATTATTTTTTGAGTTCATTTTTGATCTATATTTTTCTTTAAAAACATGAGGGTTCGATTAAATGTTTGCTGACTCGCCTTTTTGCCCAAGAAAAATTGATACTCATGGACCAACCATTCTTTTGATTCTGGGTAGAAAACGGCTTGAACAGGGATTTGCTTTTCTTGCAAAGCTTTTACAAAAGGAATGGACTGCGTATCTGTCAGAAAATCTTTATTACCCCCACTGATAAAAACAGGTGGATAGTTTTTGGTAAGATGCTGTATAGGTGATAAACGTTTTAAATATTCAGGATTATCTTTTTGATTACCAGTATAAGCTTGAACAAGATTATTTACCCCCCATTCAATCAGTTTGATTTCATCTGGTGCTGTATTAATAAAGGCATTCATATCATAAATTCCGCAATGCAGAATTAACCCCTTAAGTTGTGAGGCTTGAATTGAGGCTGTAAATCCAGATTCTATGGCAAAATTTGGGTTAGTGAGAAGCGCTGCATAATGACTGGCTAAATTAGCCCCAGCCGAATCCCCTGCTAAAAATAATTGATCAGCATCTATATGGTATTGTTTTGCATTTTGCTGGATAAATCGCAGTGCGTTGTTGATTTGGTGCAACTGCGTTGGATAAATTGCTTGCGGTGCAAATTGGTATTGCACAGAAACAACATTATAACCTTGTGCTGCAAGCAGTTTAAAATATCCTCTTGCATTATCTTTAGCACCTGAAATCCAACCACCACCATGAATCCAGATCACTGTTGGACGTTTTTCAAATTGTTGAATATCTTTTGGCTGATAGAGATCTAAACTGAGTTTTGGTTGCTCTTGGTAAGTCATATTATTGCTAACAATGACATTCTCTGGCGCATGTTTATCCATCAAATAGCGTTGAAAATGTGTTGAAGTATCAAATGCCTTTGCAATGATTTTGTTATTTTTTTGCACATTTTGGCAGGCAGACAATGTGAATAGTAAAAGTGTACAAATAAGAATTTTCAGTTTATGCATTTTGACCTCAAAATGTTCAATCATTGTGATTTTCACATTATCGATACATTCAATTGTGAGCCTAATATAGCTTAAAAATGAATTCCTTTTCTTTTAATTTAAATGCAAAAAACAACTTAAAAATTTAAATTTATATTTGCGCGATTTGTTGATGCAGACTTTGTAAAAATAAATCCGCTTCAGCTTTGGTTTGGCACTTTTTATGATATAAGCCATTGGCATTTTGATTGTGCGGTGTATATTCTATACTTATAGAAAAATTTTGCGTAATCATATCTTTAGAAACATGTATTGCGATAATATGCAGTGAATTTAGGTAAAAACCATCTTCTATTTTAACCAGCATTTTAAGCCTCAAACCTTATAACACACAGAGAGTAAGACAAAAAAGCCCATCTTTTGATGAGCTTTTTGTTTAAATATTTTAAACTTAAGCATACTTCAATTTAGCCAGTATTTAAAATTTTTGATTATTTATTGTGTAACAAAAGGAATATCTACTAAGAATTTTCTTGAACAATACAATAAAAAAAACTAACACATCATCAAAATTCAGCTTTAGATTGTCCGACATTTTTTTGATTGATCAAATTGCTTTGGTGTTAGATTGAATAAATCGTGATACTTATCACATTTCATAATAAAAGTTATTTTATCTAAATCTCTTTTATGGAGGTTGTTAATATGAATTATTTGATTATTCTAAATTCATCACAAGTACATCATTTAGATGAAGTCCATAAGCTTATCTGTGACTACGATGCTTCGATTCGGGTGAACCCTTCCACTTGGCTGATCAATACCAGCTATGAAGCCAACATCATTCGCCAACATTTAGCGAGTATTATTAGCATTCATGACTCTCTGTTAGTTTTTAAGATTGATGGTGAACATTCATTTACCAATGATTTGGATTTAAATGACTGGATGGAGGATATAAACAGTAAAAGTATGATTCGTGTCTAAAGCTCATTCCGCTAAATTGCTATAACTAAGGCTTAAATAAACATGATTTTTCATGTTTGAAGTGCTTTAGCATTGATGTCACATATCGAAAGCCACGATAACAAGCGACTAAATATCGTTTGAAAACATAAATGAATAAATTGCAGGAAAACAATCAACACGAATAAAGACGAAAAGATTATAGCTTTATATCATTTCAAAGATAATGATAAATCCTTGAAAGCTGAATACACGACCTCACGTCCAAGGATATTTAATTAAGCAGCTTTAGTTTTACTTAGCATCTTCAACAAACTCTTTAAAGTCAGCTTTACGTATTTTTGCATGAATCCCCTTGGTCTTATCAACCACTTGCGATACTTCAAAATCAGTAGCAGCACTCAGATAGGCATAAGCAATCGCTTCATCAATACCATATTCTTGATTTAAAAAACGAATCGCTTCACGTGTAGATTTTTTCATTGCTTCGTCTAAATCTTCATCTAATCCTGGTGTAATCCAGAATTCAGCATTCTCTGCTAATGGCTGTACGATTTCTTTACCTGGAATCTTATCTTTGCCTGTTTTTAATAAAGTGAACTTGAGTGTTGCTCTTGCTGAAGCTTCTAATGCAGTTAATGCAACTTCGCCATCACCTTGGGCAAAATGACTATCACCTGTATAGAACAATGCACCCGGCACTTGTACTGGGTAATATGCAGTTGATCCAGCACCTAACTCATTTATATCAATATTACCGCCATACATCGCTGGTGGTACTGAATGAACTGGCTGTGATGTATTCGGTGCGACCCCCATAATGCCCATAAACGGGCTTAGCGGGAAACGAATCGATTTACCTGATTGTGTTTTTAGTACCCCCTCATATTCACCCTTGGCATTTTTTTCTATTGGGGTAAAGACTGAAACGTTTCCATATCGCTCAGGATGTTCAGCCGAAGCATTTTCTTGTTGAGGTCTTTTAGGAAATTCGCCCACTAAAGCACCTTTACCATGACGATTTGAAATGACGCCATAGGGAACACGAGGCTCTACTTTAATGACTTCTACTTTTAAAATATCACCAGCTTGTGCACCTTGAATCTCAATTGGGCCAGTCACAATATGAGGTCCATCTTTATGAAAATCATGTTTTAGAGAAGATTTTGTAATATTTTTTGCTTCATCTAAAATGTATTCATCTTTCACCCCTTTTGATTTAAAGAATTTTTCCGCATCCCGCCCTTGATCTTCAAGTAAGCCTTCATGTGAAACTGTATCAAAAGTCACCACACTCCCCGACGGAACAGAAATCACAGGCTTGGCATCTTTATTCGGTAAGTAACCCCAAGTAATCGTGTTTAAAGTCGAAGGTACATAATAATTGCCTTTGTATTCACCGTCTTTTAATTGAACAGGCTTATTGGATAATTGCTTAAGAACAGTAAAACTTTCAGCATGAACGACTGAAGTACTGATAGCACTGAAAATAAACAGTGAAAGAACCGTGTGCTTAAACATAAAAATACCTTTAATAATTGAAAAATAAAAATATTGCAAAGGTGTTTTCAGCAAATTTCATGCCACGGTAAAATTACTTTAATCTGTTCATTTCAATAGCTATTGCGCCAATTGTTTACAATTAGTCGGTCTATTCAAGTGCATAAATAATGAAATGCCCGTAAATATCTTATTTTTGAGTGGGTTTTAAAGTGTTTAATTTTAATGTGTACAGTTTTCTCTCAAGCTATTCAGCTTCTTTCATAAGTCCTTTTTAGAATGATATGCCAACATAAATCCCCCCTCATCCTCGCCTTCGCTTAAAGGGAGCAAGAACTTTCAATGCCAATATGATTCACTCAATACGATATTTTTTGATTGATGAATTACAAATAAAAAACCCCACCAAATGGTGGGGCTATTTACGTCACAATTCTATTTAACTTCTTTCACTGTAAAAGATTTATCTTTAGCAAGTTCAATGGTTCCTTCATCGCCTTTAGAATGAATTGAAACACCATTGTCACCTTCTAAACGCATACCGCTTCCAGCAGGTACTTCTTTCAATGAATAGTTATTTCCATCGCTATCCGTTAATGTCGCTGTAACAAAATTATCACTGGTCTTAAGTGTAAATTGTTTCTTATCAGCGGTTTCATATTTTACCGTTTTTTCAGCTGACTCATTTTTATCAACAGCAACGGCACTACTACTTACCTCATTATCAGGAGATGTCGCTTTATCTTTGTCTTTTGCACTACACCCAGCAACAAAAACAACAGCTAAAAAAGATGAAATTAATAATAATTTTTTCATGTTTAATCTCGAATAAATATGGAAGTTATGTTCTAACATAGCGCTTTAGAGCAATCCAACCACTTATTGCGAATAACTACTTGTTGCCTACACAAATCATAACTATCACTTAGAACCTTATACATTTTAAACTTGAATTTTGTTTTAATTTAAATATTTAGTTTTATTCTTTGATCAATGAATAGGGGCCATTAAACCCAGATAAGCGCTGTCATTGCCAATTAGAACGAGACGGTTGTATATCATTAAAGAAAATTACTCGGCTATCTTAGCTTATGCCTACAGTATGATTTCTTATAGAGAAAGCCTAAAAATTACTTGAATTAGATATAAAAATCTAAATAAAACTTTGCTTTAAAATTAATAATTCTCCCACTTTTCGATATCTTTTAATTGTGAAATAGAGCCTAAAGAATCAAAGATCTATCTATAAAATGTTTGTCTAATCTCAAACAAGACTTTGTCTTTACAATAAAAAAGACGCTTTAAGCGTCTTAGCATAAACATGATTTCGATTTCGACCAGTACATCATATCAATCAGCCCACTGTATCAGTGGGCGGTGGATTAACTGTCCTTATCGACTGAATGTGGCGTTGTTGTTTGATCTTGCTTTTGTGTATCTGTATCTCTTTTTTGACACGCTGTTAAGCCGATCAACATAGCTAAACTCAAAATTGAAAATATTTTCATAGTTCGCTCAGTTTTGCTTAAAAATACACCATATCAAAGTATGGACTTCTTGATGTGTATGTTGTGAAACTTACGTAACATTTCTCACAGCCTTAGCAAAATTTTAAATTTGTATAAATGACAAATTATATACACTCATCAACAATGCTTACATTTAAAAAATCTACTCAGATTATTAAGATATTTTTTAATTTTCAGAATCATAGACACATGCTTGGTTTTCTCTTTAAAAATCCATTTAATTCACCAAAATTTAGTCACTTCGTCTTAATATTAGCCAGAATTTCGATCGGTTTATTTTTCTTAACAACGGGTTATAACAAATTATTTGTAGAGAAAAATCAACAAATCATGTTGGAAACGATTGTTTCGGCAGGTATACCTTTTCCAGAAGTGACAGCTATCATTGTTTCTTTATTTGAATTTGTATTCGGGCTATTGCTAACCATAGGGTTATTTACTCAGTTAACCAGTCTTATATTGATCTTTATTTGCTTTGTAGCACTTGTAACAGTTGGCATTTATACAATCCCGCCAGGTCTTAATTTGATCACTTGGATAAGCTGGTTTTTCTATATTCATGATTTGCTTTATATTTTCATTTTACTTTTTATTTTTACAAACAAGCCAGATTCTTTCACGCTAGATAAACTTTTTTTCAAAAAATACTTTTAGAAAATAGCCACTTTTTGGAGAAGTGGGGATACACATTGTCAAACTGTATGAATCAAAATCATTTGCTTCATCGTAACAAAAAAGATGCTATTTGACTTTACATAAGATCAATATATCTTCACCGTCTTGAGTCACCATGTTATATACTATTTTAGATAAATTTACCGTAATTACCTTTGTATGTCTGACTTACAGCTTTCCTTAAGCGAATACCTTGCAACTGTTCAAGAAGTTATACGTGTAACTTTTGATGAAGCAATATGGGTAAAAGCTGAGATTAGAAATCTAAGCATCAAGGGCGGCCATTACTATTTAGAACTTGCAGAAAAGGAAGAAGATTCAGATAAAGTCATTGCCAGTTGTAAGGCAACAATCTGGAAATTCTCTGCTGCCAAAATGGTATTAAAGTTTGAACGAGAAAGTGGTGTTGAACTCTCTCGCGATCTCAATGTACTGATTAAAGTGAAAGCTGTATTTAGTCCCCAATACGGTTTTTCAGTCAATATTGAAGCAATAGATTCAAGTTATACCCTAGGTGATATCGCACGGCGTTATCAACAAATTTTAGAAAGACTGACCAGCGAAGGTCTACTCAATAAAAATAAATTACTGCCTGCCCCATTTGATATTCAAAATGTGCTCGTCATTGCTCCTGAAAATGCTGCTGGCTTGGGTGACTTTAAGAAAGATGCAGATGCTCTCGATCAAGCTGGCGTTTGTCATTTTGTCTATCATACGGCAACGTTTCAGGGGAACACTGCAGCGACAAGTATTTCAGAAGCTTTAGCAAATGCATTACGACAATGGGCGAAAGACCTCAATACCCCACCAGATCTTATTGTGATTATTCGTGGTGGAGGTGCAGTCAATGATCTGGCCTATCTCAATGACTACAATCTCGCTGCGCTACTCTGCAAACGCTCTGTTCCGATCTGGGTAGGTATAGGTCATGAAAAAGATAGAACCATTTTAGATGAAGTGGCAAACCGTTCTTTTGATACACCGAGTAAAGTGATTGGAGGTATTCGAAATCTAATCGTAGAGCGTACCCAAGATGTGCTAGATTCTCTACATAAGATTAAACTGTTATCTCAGCATCAAATCACTGCTTATCAAAGCCAGAATGATCAGTACATCAAAGTCATTAAAACGCTTTCTCAAGGACAGATCAATGAAGCAAATAAAAGTTTAGATTTGATGAAAGGTACTGTTCAATATTTGGCACAGCAACTGATTAAATTGGCATCCAATCAAGTTGAATCACTCATGCGTGAAACGCTTTTGCAAAATCCACGTCATGTAATGGCCAAAGGTTATGCTATTGTCCGTAGTGATGGTAAAGCCATTCGTTCTATTCAACAAATTTCAACTGATCACATCCAAGTAGAATTATTGGATGGTACGATCAACGCAAATGTGACACAGGTATTAAGCAATGGCTAAACAAGATTTAACGTTTAAAGAAGGTTATGACGTTCTAAAGAAAAATGCAGAATTATTAGAATCTCAAGAAGAACCTGATATTGATAATTTGATGAAGATTGTGGAAGAATCCATGTCTGCATATAAAGCCTGTAAGTCACGTGTAGATGCGGTGCAACAGGCTCTAAATGAGACTTTTAAAGAATAACTTACGAATCAGATAGAATATTTAACAAAAAAGAGAAATTACATTGAAAACAAATTTTAGCGTAGATTTAGCTCTACTTTTTACAGCCTTATCTATATTTTTATATGCATGTGGGTACTTTTATATTAAAAATTATGTTGGGTATTTTGGCTACTCCCATCACTCATTAGGCTATGATTTTCAAAACTATTTAATCACTGGTGGATTGCAAGGTGTAAAGGGACTAATGTTTAGCTTTATCCTTTTACTTTTAATATCTTTAGCAAATACATTGACAAACAAAAATATTAGTAAGTCTTTTATAAAAGGTGGGCTTTATATTGCTACTTTTTTATTTGTATTAATATTTAACATACTATTTTATACAATAATAAAACCTTTTTTATTTATTTTAAAAATACCTTATTACATCATAAGCATTTTTTCAGATTTTCTTTATCGAAAATTTCCAATTCTTTGCCATTATATTGAAATAGTACTTATTATTATCATCTTATTATTAGGTTTATTCTTTGCACTAATTACATATCCTTTAAAACTATTGTTTAGAAAAACCCACAATACTTCTAAAAATGAAATTAACTGGAATGACTCTATTGATACACAAAACATAGACAAAGGCTTTAAAGAAATTATTTATTATTACGCTTATCTAATTGTTTTTTATTTATTAATTCTAATAACTGTATTTTATTTGGCAGGTATTGAAAAGAAAGGAACTTCAGATGCTATAAATCAATTCATTTATTCAGATACTAATAGTATTTCAATAAAAGATGATAGTATTGATTATTTATTTAAATCTCAGAGATTAACCACTCCAAAATTTTTAAATGTTAAATTCATGACATGTGGCACAAATAAATGCCTGATATTAATAGATGCAAACAAAAATATAGACATTAGCTTCACAAAACAAGGATTAATAATTTTTAAAAACCCTTATTTTCACAAAACCATTTCAAATTCAGATTACACACTAATTGATTAACTTTTCTATTAATAATTTGTAAGACCTATATCAATAGGTCCAATAACATTATAACTTCTAAACAAGCTATTTCTCCTATAACAATAAGAGAAATAGCATTACAAATATAATTAAATCAAAAAATCATTAGTAATTAAACACTTAACATACTATTTAAGGTTTCACTGACATTTTTTGATTTCACTTGAGATTTTAATCCTTCAAGTGCGGCTTTTACTTCACTTCGTTGTGGTTCAGCTAATGTATACCAGCGTGTAAGGACTTGAAGTAAACGAGAGCCAACAATTGGATTCTTTTCATCCAAATACTTCGCCAAATCTACAAAATGCTGAACACCAAAACTCCATGCATTGACAGGATTGGCATTTAAACCACCGCTTACCGAACGAATACGGTTAGGTGTACCTAAATCATAATCAGCATGTGAAGTTAAATACTGAATCGTTTCAGCCGTTGCTTTCGGATGCGCTGCTTGAATCATAAACCATTGATCTAATGACAATGCTTCATCTTTAAAGCGCTTATAGAAGTCCTCTAAGGCTGCTTTTGCTTGTGGTGCATCATTCCATACTAAAACTTTAAGTGCCCCTAGTCGCTCTGACATATTCACAGAATTTTCATACTGCGCATAAGCCAAATCAAATACTGCGGTATCCCCCTGACGCGCCATAAAACTCAACATGATATTTTTCAGAGCACGAACACCCATTGCTTGTGAAAATTCATTTTGTGAATCTGGATCAAGTGATAAATATGTTTCTTTAACAAAGTCACCCAAGACTTTAGCCAATTGATTCAACAAGGCTTCACGTGCTTCATTTACAATCAAAGGATTATAATCTTGATCAATGCGACTACCCAAATAACCTTCACTTGGTACATCAAATAAGCGTGACGCCAATAGCGGGTCTTTTTCAATTACATTTGGTAAGGTCTGTTTAATTGCATCTACATAAATTTGAGCATCATGACCATTAAGCAAAATACGCTCAAGCAAAGTCTGTGTTGCTTGCCACTGGTTAAAACCATTGGTTTCATATTGCAATAAGAAGGCAAGTTCTTCATCTGAATAGTTAAATTCAAGATTTACTGGTGCTGAGAAATTACGTAATAAAGATGCTACAGGCTTTTCGGTCACACCTGTAAATTCAATACTTGCTTCTGTTTGATCAAACAAATACACCCCATCTTTTACCCCATTCTCAAATAAAGCCTCAGAATGCAAGGTGTACTGCTCACCTGTTTCTGCATTAAACAATGCTAAAGCCACTGGAATAGGTACTGCTTTTAAATTTGGATATTTAGGATGGGGTTTTAAACTTTGTTTAAAGCTTAAACGATAAGTTTGAGTACTCGCATCATATTCACCTTTCGCTTCAAGCTTTGGCGTTCCTGGTTGGTTATACCAGATTAAAAATGCAGATAAATCGACACCTGAACCCGCAGTTAAGGCAGCAACCCAATCTTCAACAGTAACCGCTTGACCATCATGACGTTGAAAATATTCATCGGTACCCTTACGGAATTTTTCCTTGCCCAATAAAGTTGACATCATGCGGTTAATTTCCGCACCTTTCTCATACACTGTCGCGGTATAGAAATTGTTGATTTCTACAAAATGATCTGGACGTGGAGGATGCGATAATGGGCCTGCATCTTCTGGGAATTGATGCGCTTTAAGTACAGCAACATCGTCAATACGTTGTACTGCAGCCGATTGTAAATCTTCTGAAAAAGACTGATCACGGAAAACTGTTAAGCCTTCTTTTAAACACAATTGGAACCAATCACGGCAAGTAATACGGTTACCTGTCCAGTTATGGAAATATTCATGAGCAATTACAGACTGTACACGCATGATTGCGGCATCAGTGGTATATTCTTCATCAGCAAGCACACATGATGTATTGAAAATATTTAAACCTTTATTTTCCATTGCACCCATATTGAACTGACTGGTTGCCACAATCATATAATTGTCTAGATCGTATGCACGTCCATAATGTTCTTCATCCCAACGCATAGAATGCTTTAATGCTTCCATCGCAATATGACATTTTGGGATATCTTTTTCTTCTGCATAGATTTCTAAAGCCACATCACGACCTTCTGAAGTGGTATAACGGTCTTTTAAAACTGCTAAATCACCAATCACACAAGCAAATAAATAGGCTGGTTTTTTGGTTGGATCTTCCCAAATGGTATAATGGCGCTCATCACCAGTTTTACCCGCTTCAATCAAGTTACCATTTGCCAAAAGCACAGGATATTTGTTATCGGCTTCTACACGAGTGGTAAACACAGATAAGACATCTGGACGGTCAGGATAGAACGTAATTTTACGGAAACCTTCTGGCTCATTTTGAGTGACAAATAAATCACTCCCCGCAAGATATAATCCTTCGAGTTGTGTATTGGTTTCAGGATGAATGACCACAGATGTTTCAACGATGGCTTCATCTGGTGCATTGGCAATCACCAATTGCTCAGAATCAAGCTTATACTCACTTTCAGTAAGCTGCTTACCATTAATAGAAATTGATTTAAGCTCAAGATCACGTCCAAGCAATACCATATCTCCTGCTGCTTGGCGTTTCATGACTAATTTGCTGTTTACGTTGGTATGGTCATCATAAACTTGGATATCGAGATTGATTGAATCTACAACATATGAAGGTTTTTGATAATCTTTTAGATATATAGTTTGATCTGCTTCAACTACTGGGTTTGCCGCGATATTCATATGATGTCCTAATCCTATTGTTGAGCTTCGACTTGTTATCGTGAGCTTGATCATCAATCAAATTTCACAAAGTGTCTGTTCTGTACTGTTGATTAATTTCTATATGGGTCTAGTTGAAATTAATTTCAATTGTTGGAATGCAAAAAACGTGCGAGATGGCCTATATTTATACAACAATTTATCCTGTAAATTAGAAATGATGCTTATGAAAATTAATGCAATAAAAAGCAAACAAGATTTTTTAACATTTTTAGATAATCTCAAACAAGATCATCTTGAAAATATTCAACAATGGGAAAATAAAGATTTGCAAAGCTTTTTAGCAGCAATGCACAATTGGGTGGAAGATATGGAGGGTTTTTATGCAAATACCCAACAGCCACAACCAGAGTGCATCCCATGGAAAATTTTTGCAGATATTTTAATGGCTGCAAAAATCTATGAATAATAACAAGAAAAACTTTGAGGAAAGAGTATGAAATTGCTTAGGCTATTTATAACTATAATGAGTCTTCTCCCTTTGCCTGTTTATGCAAAGCAAACTACCCCATATTTTTGCTTTAAAGAAAGTCAAAACAACGTAGACGAATTGTCAACAGATCCCAACTTTCTGCTTATTTCTGAGGAAGAATTTCCAAAAGTCAAAACAGTTCAATATTATCCTTATATGAAAAAAATCTCGTTAAAATTTACCCACTATGATGCTGTTGACACGGCACAAGGTAGACCAAGTGAATTTCACGATTTCTATAAAGAAATAATCAATCAGAAAGAAACAGGAACTTATGAAATCGTTTATCAAGGTGCTGTGCTTTACAATGTCAATTACACCAGCAAAAAAACCAAGAAAATGACCCAATTCAACAGATTCTATCCTGATGATGGACAAATTTTTCAAAAACTTAAGCAAAATGGAGTTGAATGCTTTTAACGGTATTTTTACAAAGAAAAACTTAGAATAATGCCTTCTTTATCTGAAATTATGGATAATGGCTGTAAATGAAACAAAGATATGGAATTATGAAGTTGCGAACCTTGCTCAGTGTATGTGGTTTTACTTTGTTGAGTCTAAGTACCATCAGCCACGCAAATCCTGAGTTTCTCCCCCCAGATCAAGCTTTTCAATTCTCTGCGGAATCAATTTCAGAAAATAAAGCACAATTGAAATGGACAGTTGCACCTCACTATTACCTTTATCATGATCAATTTAAAGTAACGGTCAACAATAAAGCTGTACCTTTAAGCCTCCCAAAAGGTCATATTAAAGATGATCCAACTTTTGGGAAAACAGAAGTTCATTATGAAAATGTGACTACACAGATTCAGGTCAAACCAAATTCACAATATTTAGTGATGTATCAGGGTTGTTCTGCTGATGGTTTATGTTATCCATTACTAAGAAAAACCATTGCAACTGATGCAGATGGCTTATTACCACAAAGCAATACATCGTCTAAGCACCTATTCAATAATAATTCAAATAGCACATTACTCAATCAGCCTGATACTGTCCCAGCTCAAGATAAAAAGCTCAAAGAAAACGCTGAAACTAAAGCCAATTCAACTGCTGAAAAACCAGTTCCAAACAAAGTATTGGATGACCAAACTACTACTCAGCCTGGACAAAAAACTGCCAATGAAACAGATAACACTGCAAATCTAATCGCCCCCAATGCTTCTGTTGCAAGTAGCAGTGCAATTACAGATACGGAAAATCCTGCTGATTTAAACAGCAATACGGACACTAAAAACAATACATCGTCATTACAATGGAATGATGATCAATCATTCTTTAAACTATTGTCTAAAGATTCTCTGTTTCTAAATTTATTGGTGTTTTTCGGTTTAGGTATTTTACTGGCGTTTTTACCCTGTTCGCTGCCACTTATTCCAATTCTCTCTGGCATCATCATTCAGCGCGCGAAAGGTTATAAAGCTGTTGTGATTGCCTTGTGTTTTGTAGTGAGTATGGCGGTGGTTTACGCCATTATGGGGATTGTGGTTGCTGAAATTGGTTATAGCTTTCAACGTTGGTTCCAAAGCCCTTGGATTGTTTCATTATTTGCAGTTTTATTTGTTGTATTAGCTTTAAATTTATTTGGTCTATATCAATTAAACTTACCACAATTCATCACCAATAAATTAAGTCATCTGCAAAATAATCAAAAAGCTGGGACAGTGCTCGGTGCTTTAGTTATGGGTGCATTATCAGCACTTATTGTTGGCCCTTGTATGAGTGCCCCACTTGCTGGTGCATTATTATTTGTTTCACAAACTCAAAGTGCTGTATTAGGTGGCTTGTACTTATTTATTCTCGGTCTAGGTATCGGTTTACCTTTATTTATCGCCAGTGTATTTGGTTCTAAATTATTACCAAAACCAGGTAAATGGATGGATCGGATTAAAGTCAGTTTTGGCTTTATTATGCTGATGGTTGCATTGTACTTTATTCGCCCTATGCTGCCTTCGACTGTATATGCTGCAATTTTTGCCTTGCTGTGTATTGCATTGGCAATCTATCTCTTTATTGCTCTACGTGACAGTGAAAAAACGGTTAATAAAGTTATTCTTGCCATTATCGCAATAGCCAGTTTAATAGCTGGTTTTTGGAATATTCAACAAAGTTATTCTGCTTATCAAATTCAACATAGCCAAACAGAACATTTAGTTTGGAATAAAGTGACCACCGCTGAACAATTAGAACAGGCTTTGGTCAATGCTAAACAGCAAGGCAAACCCATCATTATTGATGTCTATGCGGACTGGTGTGTGGCGTGTCAACCGATTGAAAAAGAGGTATTCCCACGTACCGATGTACAAGAGGCATTGAAAAACTTCACCCTCATCCAATTAGACTTAACCGAATACAACGCCTCACAAGACATCATTTTAAAACAACGTGAAATTTTAGGTCCGCCAACCATGCTGTTTTTAAATAGCAATGCAGAAGAAATCCGTGAATTGCGCTTTACAGGTACCTTCTCAGCGCCACAACTTATTCAACAAACTGAAAAAATACACACAGGACGTTAAGCACACTCTCCATGATCACTGCACAAGCAATTCATTTAGGACCGATTATGTTGCCATGGGGATTAACCATCCTCATGCTTGCGATACTGATGAGTGTGGTAATTGGAAAGTTTAGCTTTCAATATTTTGCTGTTTCAGATTTACAGTGGTCTGCGTTTAAAGACTCGATTTGGTCTGCATTCTTGGTCGGCTTGTTATCTGCACGACTGGGCTTTGTCTTACTCAATTTAGATGTTTATTTAGAGCATCCAATTGAAATATTGAAGATTCAAGATAAAGGTTTTCATCTTTATGTGGGAATTGCTTGTGCTGGGCTATGGATGATTTGGAAAAATCGATCTCTAAAGAAAAGCTTTATTGCACTATGCTTTGCAGCTTTTGCCATGTTTTTCATTTCAGGGCAATATTTCTATCAACAGGTACAATTGCAATACCAACAATTTCCTCAAGTCAATTTAGTGAATCTTCAACAAGAGCATGTTGAGCTGACTCAGTTCCTCGGCAAACCCACTGTAATTAATCTTTGGGCTAGTTGGTGTCCGCCTTGCAGACGTGAAATGCCAGTGTTAAATGATGCTCAACAACGATACCCCAATGTGCAATTTGTCTTTATTAATCAAAATGAAGATGCCAAAACTGTACAAACGTATTTGCAACAACACAAACTTAATTTGCATTGGACTTTACTGGACTTTGACGGCGTAACGGCACAAAAAATGGGAATGTTTGGCTTACCCAGCACTTTATTTTTTAATGCACAAGGTAAATTAATCGATACACATATGGGTGAACTTACCCATGCAGCACTTCACCAAAAAGTTCAAAGGATAGTTTCGAAATAATTTATTTCATTGGCATTGATTAAAGAATTATTGCTTTTAACCTTAGGAGTCATCTTGATGATTGATTTAAAAACACTCGGTATTTATTCGCTTGGTTTGGTATTAAGTGGCTCTTTGTTTGCTGCTGATGCAAATTTCCTTAAAAATAAATTGGAAAAAGAAGGTTATAACTTTGTTAAGCAAATAGATGCACCCGAGGGTTTAGAAGGTTGGACGGGCTATAAAGATGAATATCCATCGACAATCTTTATTTCAAAAGATCAAAAGCACTATATCGTTGGTGACCTATTTAACGCTTCAGGAAAAAATTTAACCGAAGAAGCGATTAACACCCATGTTAAAGGTGCAGTATTAGATGAAATTTGGAAAAGCCTAGAAAAATCAAGTTGGATTCAAGACGGCGATCGCAATGCGCCAAAAGTCGTTTATGTATTTAATGACCCAAACTGCCCCTACTGTCATACCTTTTGGCAACAAGCACGTCCCTATGTAGATTCAGGAAAAGTTCAATTACGTCATATTATGGTTGGAGTCATTCGTCCAAGCAGTAAAGGACAAGCCGCAACGATTTTAAACAATGCCAATCCTGCAGAAATTTTTAAACAATACAATTTAAGCAACGGTAAGAATAAATTGGTGGAAATGAAAAGCATTCCTAAGGTGTTATCTGAAAAGTTAGATGAAAATACCAAACTGATGGATAAATACGGTTTTTATGCCACCCCTGCAATGGTATGGAAAGATGCAAAAGGTGAAATTCAAAGCCAGCAAGGCGCACCGAAAGACATTAAAAAGTTATTTGATTAAGCGATGATAAAAATGAGTGATTAAAACCCACTCATTTTTGATTAAGGGTTTTTATATTTAAAATGAATTGAGTGACATGCAGTTTTATTTTAACTCTTAAACCATTGTTTCACTTGAAATTTGATAATTTAAAATTTATCGTGGTTTTATTTTTGAGAGATCGTTTAACAATTCCATAAGCTGCTGGATTTTCTCTGCACCATATTGTGTTTGAATATCTGTATAGCTTTCTTCCATTTTCACCGCTTGCGTCTCAAAGTATCTTTTACCTTCATCGCTCAGCTGAATCAAACTCACTCGTTGATCATGTAGATCTTTTCGTTTCTTAATCAGATTTTGATCAAGCATACGATTTAAAATCCCCGTTAGACTGGGTCTTAAAATGCATGCCAAATCAGCCAAGTGGTTATTTTCAAGTTCATCATATTGATAAAGTACAGAAATCACACGCCATTGCTGCTCAGTCAAACCCATTTCATTTAAAATCGGTCTAAAATGCATCATTGTAGCTTCTCGCGCTTGTAACAAAGCTAAAGTCAGAGATGGCGATACGCGAATCGGTTTCATAAAAATCCTTTAAATAAAAAATTAACAGATAGATTAATCACTTGATTAATTAAAGAATTTCTTCAATACATATATTGCAATAGCCTCACGATTTGACTGATGAGTGAATTCATACAAATCCATATTCTCTTGACTACAAAATGATATTAAAAATTTATACTGCTCATGCGAACAATCTTACAGTAACAACATTTGCCTAAAATAAAAATATTGTGGTAATGCTTGTTGCATATCATAAAAAATCATCAATAAAATGAATGACTCACTTTATTTATATGATTGTAGTATATAGCAAAATTTTCAGCTTTTGTTCAAGTGCTTCAGCCTGTTTGGCTTTATCCACGATCTTGAATTGCCCTGCTATTCTTTTTAAAATTCTGCGCAAAAACGAATGCTGGTTGATTTTTCTGTTTCTTTTTTGAGTGGTTATTTTTTTTAATCGTCTTGCTATCTTTTTCCGATATTCAGGCAAATAAAATCCATAAAAAATGCATTAAAAAACTCGCAATTAAGCGAGTTTAGGGTGCGTCAATCATACAATTGACGCTTAAAGCCACACAAAATACAGACCAGGGAAAATCAAATCTTGTACTGCTTTAATGCGTCTATTATTGATCATTTTTTTAAAAACAACTTATCATTTTCAGCCAATTAAATATCATTTTCTGACTAAAATAAGGCTTAAATGACATTTTGTTTATTTCTTAATCGAACAAAATCGCTCAAGCGTCATTCCTGACTGCTCAATACTTTGTTTTTGTCGATCTAAAAAATTATTGGCGATCACCAACATCATATTGGCCGTATCAAGTTCTAAATTTTCTTTCGAAATCCTAGCAATCGCTTGATAAGCATCTAAACGTGAACAAAATGCTTGATGCTGTTCAATCGCAGTGATCGTGCTATGCGCTTCATCCAATATATGTTTAGTTGCATTGACTTGATCAGTATAGGTTTGAATACGTTGGTCATACTGTTCTTGGGTGAGTTTTTGCGTGGATGATTCAGCAAAACTTTGCGTGCTCAATCCACTACTCAGAACAATACTGCAGAGGGTCAAAATAAATCTATAGATCATGCTGAAGCAAACCTTTTATTTATAAAACATCTGCTTTCCATACATCTTCGTATTCATCAGCATCTATCATAAATCTAAAGCCTTGTTCCAAAGCCAGATAAGGGATCGCATCAGGAAAAACCTCTTCAAGCTCTTTTACACTGATCACATCAAAAAAATCTTCACCCTCTTCCAACTCACCACCATAAATAAACCATGACACGTTTTCAGCATCTGGCTGTTTACGTAAACCCACAATCGGTTCTTTACTTAAGGTTTGCTTAGCGATAGCCACGAGATCTGTTTCATTGACTTTGATATATCGAGAGTCAAATTCTTCACACACTAATTTCTGTTCTTCTACAAAATCTTGCAACATGTACATTTCCGAGCGATTGGATTTTGTCAAATTGTAAGCTGACAGTTTGACAATCACAATCAATTCACCAAAAGAATCTTGCATCACGCGTTTATTTTGTTAAACTTGATTATGTTACATTTTCAAGGTGAATCGTGATGCCGCCAAATTTGACTCCGCCATCGAAGTTAAGTGATCGCTCTGTAAGAGAAAATTTTAAGACAATCAATTCTCTTATTTCTATTATTGAGCCTATCTCAAAGCAAGATTTACGTACAATTGAATTTCGTAGCAACATCTGTATTCCCTATCCTTTGGAAACCGTTGCAGCAGGTTTTCCATCACCCGCTCAAGACTATACTGAAAAGAAAATTGATTTAAATGAACACTTAATTCATAACCCTATTGCAACCTTTATGTTAAAAGTTAACTCCTTATCAATGAAAAATGCAGGTATTGAAATTGGAGATGAAATTTTAATTGACCGTAGCCTAGAGGCTGAACACGGCGATGTTGTTTTGGCATTAATCAACAATGAATTTACAGTCAAACGCTTTATGCAAGTTAAAGTATCTACAGGAATTTATGATATTTGGCTCAAAGCAGAAAATCCTGATTTTCCAGATATTCACCCACACAGTGAAGAACAAATTATGATTTGGGGTGTTGTTACTTGTATTCTTAAAAAATTAAAATGATCATTGAACGTCATAGCCTTTGTTTGTGCTACGCACCTTCAAGCTTCATTTGTGATACCCACCTAGTAACCAAGACTCACTAAAAATAGGTTAAAAAAATAATTGTTATGATTGAATCATTAAGACGTCTGGCACTCTCTCATCAAGGCTTAATTTCACCTGCTTCCTTTGGTACAGGATTATCTGGAACACGCCATGCGATTGAACATCTAGGCTATGTTCAGATTGATACAATTTCTGTAGTAGAACGTGCCCACCACCATATTTTATGGAGCCGTGTTCCAGATTATCAGCAAAGCCATTTAAATCAACTGGTCAAACAGCAGCATATTTTTGAATATTGGTTTCATGCAGCATCTTATTTACCAATGCAAGATTATCGCTATGCACTTCCTCATATGACATCAATTAGAAATGGTGAGCATCGTTATTTTAATCGTGGTGATCAAGCTTTTATGAATGAGATTCTGGCTCGGGCGAAAGCTGAAGGCAGTATTCGATTACGCAACATTGAACAAGGCAATAAGCAAAATTCGGGAGGCTGGTGGAACTCAAGTTTAGCGCGTCGTTCTATTGAACAATTGTTTATGCAAGGCGATTTGATGATTTCTGAACGTAATGGTATGGAAAAAGTCTATCAACTGACCGAATATTGTATCCCAAGTCATCTTGATCTGAGTGTTCCTACACTAGAGGAATATGCCCGCTACTTGTTCAATACCACGCTCCGTGCACATGGCGTGTTTGCATGGAAGCAATTGTTGCATTTAAAAGTTGGGCAAAAGATTCGTGAGGCAATGCGTGACATCGTCAATGAACAATTAGATGCAGGTGTGATCACCACTTTAGCTCAATTAGGCAGTAGTGACAAAGAGAGTCAAAATCTTTATATCAAAACCGATGCCTTAGAACAGATCCCCAATATTGAGTTAAAAGTAAAAATTCTCTCTCCTTTTGACAATCTGGTGATACATCGTGAACGTTTAAATACCCTGTTTAAATTTGATTATCGTTTAGAATGTTATGTGACGCCACCTAAACGTGTATTTGGTTATTTTTGTTTACCTATTTTATATGGGGATCAAATTGTCGGACGTATAGATTGCAAAGCACATCGGGCAAAAAATCAATTTGAAGTCATCAGCCTACATCTTGAACCGCAGCATCTCAATCATACTATTGCAGACCCAGCGCATTTCTTTAGCGTACTAAACACTGAAATACACCATTTTGCCCAATTTAATCAATGTATAAATATAAATGAAGGTCTTCATAAAATTCTTGATGAAAGCAATAAACGATTTTAGTAATCGACAACGTAAGCTTAAAATCAAGACACTTAAAAATGAAGAAGTTTAAAATTCAAAATAGCTAAAATGACAAAACGCCTAAGTTGAGGCGTTTTGTCATTTAGAAGCTACGATTAAGATGAGTTCAAAGCCCTATTTTTGCTGAGGCTTATGTTGGCTTTGCTGATTTTGTTGAGCCTGTTGGTTGGATTGTTGCTTTTGCTGGTTTTGTTGATTTGATTGTTGATCTTGCTGACTGTGTTGCTTCTGCTGCTGATTAGATTGGTTGGGTTGACCTTGTTGGTCATTCTGCTGGTTGTGTTGCTGATTTTGTTGCTGATTCTGTTGTTGATTAGCCATTTTCATATCCATCCTTTTCAATATTGGGATATGCCGTACAAATCGACGACAACTGTTAATTTAGCCCTCTCAGTTTTCTATACAAGCATTGAGATGTTTCATTTTTCGACATTGTAAGCTGCAATTTAAGATATACCTTTTAAAAGAACCACTTCTCTATTTACTCTTTTTACCTAAATTACTTAAACCACTACGAAGCTCAACAGTGCTTAGTCAGTTTTGCATCTCACCACACCGACGATTTAATCATCCAGCCCAAAGGATGAACAAATCCACACTAGATTTGATTTGAATTTATTTTAAACATCTTTTAATATTTCACTTGAATTTGTAACTTTTTCAAGATAGCCCATGAGCGAA
The DNA here is from genome assembly GCF_059422625.1 of Acinetobacter sp. GW821-FHT01C12. Lineage (NCBI taxonomy): Bacteria > Pseudomonadati > Pseudomonadota > Gammaproteobacteria > Moraxellales > Moraxellaceae > Acinetobacter > Acinetobacter sp. GW821-FHT01C12. Next base: position 129,773 of record NZ_JBWKXD010000001.1, on the reverse strand, counting down.
CAAATTTTTGCTTTGATCGACATTAACAATTGTTATGTCAGTTGCGAGCGCGTATTTAACCCCAGTTTAAATAATAAGCCAGTTGTCGTCTTAAGCAATAATGATGGTTGTGTCGTTTCACGAAGCAATGAAGCCAAGGCGTTAAACATAGATATGGCTATCCCTTGGCATGAAGTTGAACAACAAGCTAAAAAAGCTGGGGTACTCGCCTTTTCAAGTAACTATGCTTTATATGGTGATTTTTCAGATCGTTTTTTTAAAATTTTAAAGATTTTTTTTAAAGATGAGGATTTGGAAGCCTACTCTATTGATGAATGTTTTATCAATCTCAGCTCTTACCAAGACTTATTCGATCTACAGGATTACTGTAGAAAACTCATCAAAACCATCCAAAAATGGCTTGGTCTGCCCTGTTGCATTGGTATCGGCTATAGTAAAACCCAAGCCAAGCTTGCCAACAATTTTGCCAAGAAACGTAGAGGCTTTGATAGCGTCTGTGACCTGACTGGTTTAGATTTATGCAGTTTTGAAGGCCTACTGCTCGAAACCAGTGTTGCAGAAGTCTGGTGTGTTGGACGTAAAACCAGCAAACGCTTACAAGCTTATAATATTTATAATTGCTATGACTTAACTTTTGCCAATGAACATTACCTTGCACGCGAGTTTTCAGTGGTCATTGGACGCACCATTCGTGAGCTAAAAGGTCAATCCTGCATTGCTTTGGACGATACAGACATTCCCTCCAAACGCATCCTATCCTCACGCAGTTTTGCATCTGCTCTAAACAATGCTGAGATTATCAAACAAGCCATTATTTTCCATGTCAATCGTGCACATCAACGACTGAGCAAGCAACGACAGCTATGTGCTGTTGTGCATGTTTCCTTATATGAAAAAGTTGCACAAGCGCCCTATAAAAAGGCACAAAGCAGTGTCATTGGCTTGATGTATGCAACAGATGATTTGATGATTTTAACCAAGTCAGCATTACAGCAAATTGATGTTTTATTTAAAGAAAATTTAAAGTATGTAAAAGTTGCTGTGATGTTCTCAGCACTGCATAGCAAAAGCCAGCACATCAATGACTTATGGCATCCTGTAGACTTTATTCAGCAACGTGATCAGCTTATGGATACGCTCTCAAGTATGAAACAACGCTTTGGCTCAGACTGTATACAAGTGGGTTATCATTCCAACCAAGAAACATGGAAAATGCGCCAGCAAAATCGGTCTCCAAGCTATACAACACGTTATAGTGAGATCTTATCTATTGACGATAGTCATATGGCTGTTACACAAATCAAATGAATAGTTTTGGTCACTCAGTTTAAAATAAAGTCTCTGTAAAACATCTGCTAAAAATGTCATATTTTAACATTGCCATTTACAGACAAAATTAACATTATATAGCCCATACAAGGCACTGCGTTTCCGCGACGATTCAAAGAAAATATAAAGTATTTGTGGAAAAATATGCCATAATATGCAAACTTTGCAGACATCTTGCAAATTTTTTTGCGACTTTTGAATTGGAGCACTCTCAATGAGTTCGACCATTTTGGTCATTCACGGACCAAACTTAAACTTGCTAGGAAAGCGCGAACCTGAGGTCTATGGTCACCTCACATTGGATGACATTAACCAACAATTGAGTCTCCAAGCACGTCAAGCCAATATAAGTTTAGATACTTTTCAAAGCAACTGGGAAGGTGCTGTGGTCGATCGTATTCATCAAGCACAACAAGACGGCATAAAATTTATCATTATTAATCCTGCCGCGCTGACCCATACCTCAGTCGCTATACGTGATGCCCTACTTGGCGTTGCGATTCCATTTATTGAAGTACATCTTTCTAATGTTCATGCACGTGAAGCATTTAGACATCATTCTTATTTATCAGATAAAGCCGTTGGCGTCATTTGTGGTTTAGGTGCCAAAGGCTATTCTTTTGCACTTGATTTCGCCATCGAAAAACTTAAATCTTCAACCCAATCATAATTTAGGAATACGAACCCATGGATATTCGCAAAATTAAAAAGCTCATCGATTTGATGATCGAATCTGATCTTCAAGCAATTGAAGTGAAAGAAGGCGATCAATCGATTGCTTTAACTCGCCGTAATCCTGTGGTTGCTGCTGGTGTAGCACCTATTGCCCTCCCAACCGCTGAAGCGCCTGTAGTTAAAGCTGCCTCTCGTGGTGCAGTAGAAACGTCTCCAATGGTTGGTGTGTTCTATTCAGCACCAAGTCCGGGTGAAGCACCCTTTGTAAATGTAGGTCAAACTGTTTCTGCAGGTGAAACTCTCGGGATCATCGAAGCAATGAAAATTATGAACCCGATTGAAGCAACTCAAAGTGGTGTAGTTGAAGAAATTTTAGTAAAAAATGGTGATGTAATCCAGTTCGGTCAACCTTTATTCCGCTACCGCGCGTAATATCTCGGGGGTTGATATGTTGCAAAAAGTTTTAATTGCAAACCGAGGTGAGATTGCGTTACGCATCACTCGAGCTTGTAAAACTTTAGGAATCAAAACTGTCGGCATCTATTCAGATGCTGATAAAGATTTGATGCATTTACGTTTTTGTGATGAAGCAGTATGTATAGGTCCAGGAGCGAGTAGCGAAAGCTATTTAAACATTCCTGCCATTATTACCGCAGCAGAAATTACAGGCGCAGATGCTATCCATCCCGGTTATGGTTTCTTATCTGAAAATGCTGAATTTGCAGAAATTGTAGAAAACTCAGGCTTTATTTTCATTGGACCGCGTCCTGAACATATTCGTCTAATGGGAAATAAAGTTTCTGCAATTACGGCGATGCGTAAAGCAGGTGTACCAACAGTTCCTGGTTCAGCACATGCAGTGACACCCAACAATGCGTTGGCTGAAGCCAAAGAAATTGGTTTCCCGCTGATTGTAAAAGCTGCTTCAGGCGGTGGTGGTCGCGGAATGCGTATTGTTGAACGTGTCGATACATTACTTGAATCGGTTCAAGCTGCACAACGTGATGCTGAGATGTGGTTCGGTGATGATACGGTTTATATGGAACGTTTCCTGCAAAAACCACGTCATGTTGAAGTACAAGTTTTAGCAGATGGTAATGGTCAAGCGATTCATTTATATGACCGTGACTGCTCTTTACAGCGTCGCCATCAAAAAGTGCTTGAAGAAGCACCTGCACCGGGTTTACCAGAAGAAGCCCGCGCGCATATTCTTGAAGCCTGTGTCAATGCATGTAAGTTGATGCAATACCGTGGTGCTGGTACTTTTGAGTTCTTATTTGAAGATGGTGAATTCTTCTTTATCGAGATGAATACCCGTGTTCAAGTTGAGCATCCTGTGACTGAACAAGTAACTGGTGTAGATATTATTGAACAGCAATTACGTATCGCTGCGGGTCTAGGTTTAAATCTTCAACAAGAAGATATTAAAATCGAAGGTCATGCGATTGAATGCCGTATCAATGCAGAAGATCCGTCGACCTTCTTACCATCACCAGGTAAAATTGAATCATTCTATGCGCCAGGCGGTGCAGGTATCCGTTTAGATTCTCATATCTATCAAGGGTATAGCATTCCTCCGTATTATGACTCAATGATCGCAAAGTTGATTTCTTATGGTAAAGATCGTGAAACTGCGATTGCCCGTATGAAACAAGCCTTGGATGAGATGATCTTAACTGGAATTAAAACCAATATTCCATTACATAAAGATCTGATCCTTGAAGACAAAAACTTCTGTTCACAAGCAATGGATATTCACTACCTTGAAAAACACTTGTTAAAACAAGTTCAAGGACATGAAAAAGATGCTTAATATGCATCCTCTAATCCAGTAAAAAAGCCAATAAAAAACCTCTGTAAAATCAGAGGTTTTTTATTTTAAAGCAAATGCTTGATTATTTAGCCAAGCATTGATGCTTTAAATCAACTTAAGGCAAGACTCTACGTAAAGTAGCAAAGCATTGATCACCTTTGTCAGAAATACAAAAATTCAAAGTGTTCTTATTAACCCACTTCACAAAATATTGGGTAACTTCACCCGACTGATCTTCTTTACGCCCCGAACAATCTGTTTCATTATTTTCATAGCGAATTTGCATGATTAATGCGGGTGGCTTTTCCAGCGTATTATCGGGTGAAGGCTGATAGTCAAACAGACCAATTGACCACTCTTTGGCACTATTCACCACCACTTCATTGGAACCGCGGAAATTATAATATTCTGTACATTTCTTATTTTCTGGAATTTCCATGCCCCATAAGCCTAAAATTTCAGGGCGAGTATTTATACGAATTGTGCTTGTGGTATTGGTTGCAGCCACAGTCGCAGGATTGGTTGCTTGAGGTTGAACTGTTTCAGCTCTCGCAAAAGGTGAAAGGCTAAGCAATAAAGAAATTATAAGTGCTGTTTTTTTCATACCAAGTCTGTATGTAATATTTCATCAGACATAAATTAGCATAGATTTAGAATAAAACATGTAAAATTAACCATATATGAACAATCTTTCTTGTTTACTCTATGCAAAAACATTTTTGTGACGAACCCGAATTAAGGTAACTAAAACTATTGATTTATCGATATAAATAGATATGATTACTTATTAATACCTTAGCAGAGCCAGATAAAATATTGGCTTAGAGATTAATCCCTCTTTAGAATAGGTTAGTAAATTGCCTCGAGCTATCGCATATTTAAGTCAAACGCTTAAAGACAACATCTCTGCATTTTTTATTATTGCAATGATTATTTTTGTCTGCGCATTGGCTGGAATATTTGGTAGACCCTTATCCTTTCTTGCCATTTTTTGGCCCGCAAATGCTGTTTTACTTGGACTTTTTTTAAGGTTTCATCGCTTAAAAAATATAGGGGGATGGATTGGCGCATTTACCGCCTTTATGCTCGCAGATCTGCTTACTGGCAATTCATTTTTAATCACCTTCTTTCTGACTTTGGCCAATCTAGCTCATGCCTTGGTCACATTAGGACTGATTCGTTTTTTTAAACTGGATTATAAACAATATAATAAAGGCCTAACATTTTTATACTTATTTGCAATCAGTGCCTTTGGCGGTTGTTTAGCCTCACCAATCGTTGCAAGTCTAACAGTCCCTTATTTACCAAATACCTTTATGGTTATGGATAGAATCTGGATTGATTTTGGCATGTGGTGGACGGGTGAAATCCTCAATGTCATTGCCTTTTTACCGATTATATTGGCAATCCCAGATAAAAAAACCATTCAAAGCCATATCCAACAATTTAAACAACAGCCTTTTCAATACGAAAAATTTCTTCCGCTGTTGGGCGTGATTTTATCGGTCATTCTGACTCATTTTTTTCTGGGTCCAGGTGCAATCATGTTCCCCATTGCAGCACTGGTCTGGGCTGCACTAAGCTATAATTTGTTCTTTGTCTCTATCATTAACTGTATAGTATGTATGCTGCTCTATAATGCATTGACTGCATATTATATTGCTCAATCTCCAGATGCCTATTTGGGCACCACACTGTCTGTACGCATCGGTTTAATGATGTTGGCTTTAGGGCCTTTAACCCTTGCTATTATCAGTTTAAATCGCCAAAAGCTTTATCACCAAATCTTATACTTAGCCAATCATGATGGTCTCACCACCACACTCAATCGTCGTTATTTCTATGAAGAAAGTGAACGTACCATTGCTGAAGATGTTGAAAAGCAACAAGCACACAGTGTCACGATTTTGGTTTTAGATTTAGATCATTTTAAGAAAATTAATGATCAATATGGCCATGTGATTGGCGATTATGTTTTGCAAGAGTTTACCCATCAAGTCAAAGCACAAATTCGTGCGAATGATCTATTTGGTCGCTTAGGTGGCGAAGAGTTTGCTATATTATTAAAAGATCTATCTTTAGAACAAAGTGTTGCCATTGCACAAAGAATTTGTAATAGCGTTTTTAATACCCCGATTCATTTAGATGATCAGCGTAGCTTAAATATCAGCGTCAGTATTGGCTTAAGTTATCAGACTTTACCCTATTGCATACCTTTTCAACAGCTGATTAAACGGGCTGATGATGCTTTGTATTTAGCCAAGGAAAAAGGTAGAAATCAACTTTGTCTAGAAACCACGATCGAACAAAACCAAAAGATATTTGCCCAATAACTCAGAACAGCAAGGGAAAGCTATGAAATTTTCAGAATATATTCAATATGATGGTATCGGTTTAGCACAGCTTGTTCAAAACAAAGAAGTACAAGCACATGAATTATTAGAAATCGCAATTCAACGTGCTGAACTGGTAAATCCTAAAATTAATGCGATCGTTATTCCGATTTATGAACAGGCATTAAAAAATACCCAAAACTATGCAACTGGCCCCTTTTCAGGTGTGCCGTTTTTACTCAAAGATCTACACCAAGAATATGCGGGTGTCGCAACTTCATTTGGTTCTAAAGCATTTAAAAATGCTAAATATATTGCCAAAGAAAACTCAGAAATCGTCAATCGCTGGGTAAAATCGGGCGTGGTTACTTTTGGTTTAACCAATTCGCCAGAGTTTGGCATTAAAGGTATCACTGAACCTGAGGCTTGGGGCAGTTGCAAAAATCCGTGGAATTTAAAACACAATAGTGGTGGTTCTTCTGGAGGTTCTGCTTCTGGCGTGGCAGCAGGTATCGTACCAATTGCAGGTGCGAGTGATGGAGGTGGTTCTATTCGAATTCCAGCCTCGTATTGTGGCCTATTTGGTTTAAAGCCAAGTCGTGGACGTACACCTTGGGGACCTGAAATCAGTGAAGCAATGCATGGGGCTGCAATGCAACATGTATTGTGCAAATCAGTCCGTGACAGTGCCGCAATGTTAGATGCTACTCAAGGCTCAGATCGCACGGCGCTTTTCAATATCCAAAGTCCAACTGAACGCTACTTAGACATCATTGAAAAAGCCCCAAAACGTTTGCGAATTGGCTTTTCCACTGTTTCCCCAATTGGAACCAAAGTTTCAAAAGATGCAGTACAAGCCATTCAAAAAACCGCCAAACTTTTAGAATCTTTAGGACATATTGTTGAAGAAGCAACCCCTCAGATTGACGGTATGGCGCTTGCCAAAGACTTTATTACCACATGGTTTAGTCAATGCGCTTATACAGTCAATCAAGTCAAACAGCGATTTGGTGCAACAGATCAGGATTTTGAATTAGATACTTTGGCAATTGCAGCATTTGGTGCCAAAGCTTCTGCTGTGGACTATATTAACAACCTCAATAACTGGGGTGTTTATGTTGCAAAAATGAACCATTTCTTTGAGCGTTATGACTTATTTCTGATTCCGTCTACAGCCTCAGTTGCACCTAAAAATGGTGAGGTAAAAACACCATCTTGGCAGGTTCCGATTTTAAAAGCCCTGCTCAAAGTCGATCAAGCCCACTTACTGGCAAAAGGTAAGCTGGTTGAGCAGATGATTAAAAATAATTTGCAATGGGTTCCATTCACTCAATTGGCCAATATCACGGGCTTACCTGCCATGTCAGTACCTTTATATTGGAATAAAGATAATCTGCCTTTAGGTTCACAATTTATTGCACCTTTTGGACGTGAGGATGTGTTATTACAACTGGCGGCACAATTGGAGCAAGCGCAACCTTGGGCAGCTAAATATAAAGGTATTGCGATATAAATTTTATCTGCATGAATATTCACATTAGACATCTGGTACTGGTGTGAATATTTTTTGAGAATAGCGTGGCATTGCAAGCTTTTCAATCATACATATTCATTTTTTATAGAAGAGTATAATTTCCATAAGTTATAAAGTTTGCTTTCGTAAGACTATTCTTAGTTCATTACTTTAATCATCTATATAGAAATGAGAAACATCACGCAATCAATATACATCACGTAAGTAACGTTTTTGTTCAATCAACTGCTCAAACTGATCTTCACCTAAAATATCGATTAATACTGTTTCAACCCCTTGTGCCATCCCTTTTAAACTACCACAAATGTAAATTGATGCACCTTGCTCAATCCATTGTTTAAGTTGTGCTGATTTCTCCAATACACAATCTTGTACATATTTCTGATTATCTGTATCACGTGAAAACGCATAATCAATTTGCGGTAGTACACACTGTTGTTGCCATAGATTCAATTGATCTGCAAAGCCAAGGTCAACTTGGTTCTGACGTTCACCATAAATCAACCAGTTTTGCTGAAAAGACCATTCTGCGCGTTGCCGAATATGTGACATCAAGCCTGCTATCCCAGAACCATTTCCAATCAGAATAATAGGCCGATCATTTTGAACCAGATAAAATGCGGGATTTGAACGAACTCGACAAGAAATTTGCTCACCTAAAGCCAGTGCATGGGTAAGATAGCCCGAACCCAGCCCTAAACCTGTTTGATGAACTTCTCGTCTGACCACCAACTCAATCTGATTTTGCGATGTAATACTGGCAATCGAATATTCACGAATCGGTAAGTCTTCTACCTGTGCCAACCATTGCTCAAATGTCGTTGAATGTTGCATGGCATCAAATGAACGTAAATTCTTAAACCGCAATAATTCTATTGGATGATTAGCCTGAAACACACTGGAGTTTTGAAGATTAAAATGACCTAAAAATGCCTTGATTTGTGAATCTGTATTGGCACATTGAATTTCAAGAATATCACCAGATTTCCAACATAATGCTTCAACTTGGGTAAACACAAGATGATACATTGGATGCCCTAAACTGCCTTGATTTAACAAATGGCGTTCAGATAAAACCACGGAATGAAATGGATGTTGTGTCAATTGAACAGATTGAACGGAAAATTGCGGCAAAACTAGGTTAAGTTGAGTTTGCCATTCCGTCAGACCTGTAGGGTTTAGTTGATCAACACAAATCATGGGAAATAAAGCTTGTGCATGGTTTTCAGTTAACCATAAATCCAATTGTCTACCAAAATTACAGAAATTTGCATAATGCGAATCACCAAAAGCCAACACAGCATACTCAATGTCATTTAAATCAAATGACATTGTCATTACATTCCTAACAAAATGACGTGCTGAATCTGGTGCATCCCCCTCGCCATAAGTACTGACGATCCATAAAATCTTTGTCCCATGTTTGAATAAAGCAGCATTCACCTGTTCAATACTCAAGCACTGAACCAAATAACCTGAAACAGATAATTGCTGGGCTATTTGCAAAGCAAAACTTTCTGTCTGCCCTGACTGACTTGCATATACAATCAAATATTCATCTGCATTTTGAGCTAAATTGCGTTTTGATTGAGGTCTCAATAAAAGCAACAGAAAAATGCCATGAAATATAAACAAGATTGCTAAAAATAGAAGTACAGTCAGTACAGCATGTGTCATTGTTCTAACCTTTTATACAACTGTCCAAACCAGAAGCATCAATAGCCCTAAGCTAAATACCGTCAAGAAAAGATGTGTTTTTAAGCGAGTCTTAATACTTAAAAATAGGATATAGCCTGCCAATGATAAGATCGTAATGATGATTGCACTGATATCAATCAGCCAAGTCCATGCTTTACCCGCATTTTTTCCACGGTGCAAATCACTGATCAATGAAACGGTAGAGGCTGGTTTAAGTGTAATTTCAGCTTGACCATTGTCTAAAGTAACCCAAATATCTGTTGAACCTGCTGGGCTTGCCAAATGAATCATGACCTCATTGTCCATGACTTCACCACTCTTATAACGACCAATGACTGCATGATGTTGTCGTAGATAATCTACGATTTGAGTGCTTGGATTCTCTTGGTCTTTAATTTGAGTCAGGACATTTTCAGGTAAAGTAATCGTTTCAGTATTTTCATCTGTTGCAGGGGTAAACCATTCAGGGTGGTTTAAAATTAATCCCGTAACAGCAAAAAAGATTAATACAATAAAAGCAAAAGCTGATAACCAGCCATGCACATAACGTGCATGGCGGTAAAAATCTCGACGTTGATACACAATTAAACTCTCATCAAAATTTTCATCAAAACACTTATCCGAACAGGTATAGTCAGCAAATTAATTCACTTTCTGAAAATTCAGTTTGACGACACCAATTTCCTTTTGTGCAGGTAAATTTTGAGAGGAAGCTTTTGCTTTTACGTCCAAGTTAAAGGTTTGATAAGAATGATCACCATGCTCACGTGACGCTTCAACATGTATTTGATACTGCCCTGCATCTACAGTTTTACCATTGTCATCTTTACCATCCCAAGCCAGCTTATAATTACCTGGTTGGCGTGACGGTTTAGCAACTGCATCCAAGTTCGTTATTTGACGACCATAACGGCGCCACCATACATAGTTTGAATTAATCCATTTTGGGTCTTTGCCCCAAGCAGCAAGTGTCCGCACTAGTTTTTTATCACTGTCGGTCACCCAGATCGAGATATAAGGTGCACGATAATTTTCCACAACCAATTTGGGAACAACCAAATCGATCACCGCTTGATAACCTGCGGGCCATTTTGCTGAAGCATTTGCTGCAACATTATGAAAATCTGCTTGCTGTGGTAGTTGAACCAACGCATTCCAACCTGTGCTTTGATGCGTTTCACCCGTTGATAGTGTCAGTTGAGCTTCATAACCGAGTAAAGACTCGATCAGCTGTATGCCTTCTGCTGGCTTCATCACAGTCAAGGCTGTTGCTAAAGCATCTGCATCCGCAGCACATTTTCCAACGACTACACATTGCTCAACATGTTGGATTGGCAAACCGGTATGTGGATCTAAAAGATGGGATTGACCCGCCAAACTACGATAACCCTGACCACTGAATGCGACCGCTTGGTCTTTTAAGTTTAAAACTTGGCTTGGTGCTAGATTGTCATAGTGATTAAAGGCATCTTGTACACCAACATTCCAACCCGCTTGATTGGGTGAGGTTCCCCAAACGCGCATGTCACCACCGATATCCAGTAAAATACCTTTTAAATTAGGGACCGCTTGACGTGCTGCAATTAAAGCTCGATCAATAATATAACCTTTTGCATAGCCATCTGGTGCAAAAGTAACAGAGCTATCCATTTGCACACTTTTTGTTTTTTCATCCAAGCGAACACTGTTGTCTTGCAACTGCGAAACTAATTGATCACGTGTACTTTGATCAATTTCAAGCACCCCATTGGCCTGTTGCCACATTGCGATCAAATTGCCTAAACGTGCATCAAATGCACCACAGGTTTTACCACGCCAAGCTTCACATGCAGCAATCACCTGATACAAATCCGAAGATGCTGTGAGCTGTTTTTGTTGGTTAAGTTGTGAAATTTCACTGTCATCTTGCCAAGTAGATAACACTCGATTCAAATCAGAAATTTCTTTTTCGATTGCAGCTGTTGCACGCGCAGCCTCTTGTTGCGAAGTTCCAGTAATCACCACATCTAAAGATGTACCTAAAACATGATCACGATGGAAGTGATGACTTTCCAATTCAACATGGTTATTACTTGTAGCAGAAACCTGCACTGTTTCTGCATAACTATGCAGTGGAGATATCAGTGCTAATGCCATGACCAGAGGCGAAAGACGAAATACAGCACGAGTTGAGGGTGAACGTCTGCTTGATGAGGACATACGGATAGTCTCTGAATTTTGTTAAAATAATATTGATAATGATACTTGTTATCAAGTACATTATGTAAAATATTTTAACTTAAGTTTACAGGACGCTTAAAATGAATCAATGGCTCAAAATTGCCTTGCTATCTGCATTACCCGTAGTTGGTTCTGCACATACCATCAGCCCTTTTATTCTCCCTGAAGTTTTTGATACTAGCGCATCCCAAAATGTAAGCTTCCAGAGTTCACTGACCCTTGAAAAATTTTTTGTTCCCAGCATTAACTTTAAAACCAGCTATCTCCTTACAGATCCTAAAGGTCAGCAAATAAAAATAAACCCTGCTGCCGAATTAAAGCGCTTTAATGTTGCTGAGTTTGATCTTCCAAGTGAAGGGACTTATCGTATCCGTACAGATAACGCTTTAGGGAATAGTAGTAAATATGCCCTTATAGATGGTCGTTGGTTACGTATCCGCCCCGTACGTCCACAAAATGTAAATATGCAAGCGCCTAAACCAGAACAACAAAAAGCCGATGCTGAAAAAAAACCAGTAACACCACCACAACCGCCACGTTCAGTTTCAGCAGACCAAGTCCCTGCAAATGCACAAACCTTAGAGGTTAAAAACAATATTATTGCTGAAAGCTTTGTCACCAAAGGCAAACCAAGCCCTGTTCCAGCAGTCAGCAATAAAGGATTTGAAGTTAAGTTTTTAACCCATCCAAATGAATTGTTTGCTGGTGAATCATTAAAAGCGCAGATTTTACTCAATGGCAAAGCTGTACCAAACCTTGAGGTTGATGTGTTTAAAGGCGCCAGCAGCTATGAAACCAGTGCGCAACGTGAACAACCACATGTAAAAACCAATGCAAAAGGTGAAGTGGAAGTTAAATTTGAAAAACCTGGAATTTATTTGATTACGACTTCTTATCCAGAGGCTAATCCTGACAATAGCAAAAAGCCAGAAAGTGAAATTTTTACTTATGGTCTAACCATTGAGGTTGCTGAGTAAATACTATTAAGATCTTAATTTTTATTTAATAATTAGTGTGTTTATTAGCTTTCTTTCACAAGTCTTTTTAAAAGCGTAAATCGACATAAAAGCACCCTCATCCTAGCCTTCTCCCAGTGGGAGAAGGAACTTTCAATACCAATATGATTCAATTCAAATGATCATTTTTCAACCCATCAAAGATAACCCAATCAAAATTTAGAATAACAATCAATTAGATAGATATAAAAACTTGCATTACATTAAAGTTAAAAGACTTTAGCATTTTTTTGCATAAGCAAATCAACAATCAAGACAACCACTTATACAAAAAAGTCATAAGATATGCCTGTTTTTTGATATCTGGCAATATAAGTCATGTTTGGTCCTGTTGAGTTTATTCTAGCTGGCGTTTTAGTCGGCTTCTGTGTAGGTATTACTGGTGTAGGCGGTGGTTCTCTTATGACCCCCATCCTGATTAGTTTATTTCGAATAGAACCACACATCGCAATCGGAACAGACCTACTCTATGCGGCTATTTCTAAGTTTTGTGGCTCAATGGTTCATGCTAAAAAACTCAATATCGTTTGGCCGATTGTTCTCTGGTTAGCCTTGGGCAGTGTCCCTGCTTCATTTATCACCCATTGGGTTTTAGACAATTACCTCAGCAGTTCAACGCACTACAAAGCCATTTTAACCATGGTGTTAGGCTTTATGCTGACCATAACAGGCTTGTCTATCGTGTTCCGTTCTAGAATTGAAAAATTCTTTGCCAAATTTCGTGCAGAAAAACAAGATTTTCATGAAGCCAATAATTTCAACATTGAAGGCAAACGCACTTATGTTGTGATTATGGGGATTGTACTGGGCGTATTCGTGACCCTTTCTTCTGTAGGTGCTGGCGCATTTGGTATCATGGCACTGATCCTCATGTTTCCAAATTTACCGATGATTCGTATCATTGGTTCTGATGTGGTACATGCTGTTTTGTTAACCTCTGTTGCTGGGTTTGCACATATGACATCTGGCAATGTAGATTTTCATCTGCTTGGATGGTTACTGGTGGGCTCAATTCCTGCAATTGTAGTGGGGACCTTGATCAGTTCTAAAATGCCAGAAAAAATGATTCGTAAGGTTTTGGGGATCACCCTATTTGCCTTGGGTATTAACTTTATCTTAAACCCAGTTAAATCCAAACCTGTAGAAAAACCACAGGCTGCAATGGTGACGCCATCCGTCCAACAACCACAGGTTTAAAATTAAGCTTTTATTGATAACTAATAATTATGAATTGACCGTAAAGTTTTAATGATTTATTTATGACAAAACTTCGGCCAATTCGTGTTATATTCTGACCACTAAAAATACTTTCTGTATGTTTCTAATACCCAGTGACGGCAATGAATACATTAAATTCAAATCCAATTACTCAATCAGATATTGATGACGTGAATGTCCAAAGCATTCAAACGCTGGTAACCCCAGCGGAACTTAAAGCTGAATTACCATTAAATGAAAATGCCTACCAAACTGTACTTCATGGTCGGGAAACTGTTCGTAATATTTTAGATGGTAAAGATAAACGTCTATTTGTTGTGATTGGCCCTTGTTCTATTCATGACCCTGTTGCAGCACATGATTATGCAAATCGTTTAAAAGTATTAAGTGAAAAAGTAAAAGATACTTTATATATCATCATGCGTGTTTATTTTGAAAAACCTCGTACAACCGTTGGTTGGAAAGGTTTGATCAATGATCCAGATATGAATGATTCTTTTAATATTGAAAAAGGTCTACGTTTAGGTCGCAAACTATTGCTTGAGTTAAACGATAAAGGCTTACCTTGTGCGACTGAAGCGCTTGATCCGAACTCACCACAATATTACCAAGATCTTATTTCATGGTCTGCGATTGGTGCACGTACAACGGAAAGCCAAACGCATCGTGAAATGTCTTCTGGTCTTTCTTCACCTGTAGGCTTTAAAAATGGTACAGATGGTGGTTTAACCGTTGCAACCAATGCCATGCAGTCTGTTAAACATGGTCATAGTTTCTTGGGTTTAAATAACGAAGGCCAAGTTTCAGTGATTCGTACCAGCGGTAACCCTTATGCACACGTTGTATTACGTGGTGGTAATGGTAAACCGAACTATGATGCGGGCTCTGTTGCTGAAGCGGAAAATGCGTTAGCAAAAGCCAAAGTCAGCAATAAAATCATGATTGATACCAGTCATGCCAACTCGAATAAAGATCCGTATTTACAACCGCTTGTGTTGAAAAATATCACTGAACAGATCTTAGATGGCAATAAATCTATTGTCGGCATTATGGTTGAAAGCCATATCAAAGGTGGACGCCAAGATATTCCTGAAAATCTGGCTGATTTAGAATATGGTAAATCGGTGACTGATGGCTGTATCGATTGGGAAACCACTGAAAAAGCGCTTCTGGAAATGGATGCAGCTTTAAAAGAAATTTTACCAAATCGTTAATTAATATAAAAACGCCATCTACATAGATGGCGTTTTTGTTTATGATGTTATTAAACATTTTCTGTAAGAATGCTATGAACGAACTTGAACAAGAACTCTGTCAAATCGCAAACTTCCAGTTTGTCCACGAACATTTACTGACTTCAGGTCAGCCGAGTGCTGAACAACTGAAACAGATTAAAGAATACGGCGTAGATACAATCATCAATCTGGCATTTACAGATGCCAGCTTACACCTTGAACATGAAGATAAAATCTGTGCTGAGTTTGGGCTCAACTACATTCAAATTCCAATCCATTGGGATACACCAGCAGATGATCAATGCTTATTTGTGTTAGATTTGATCGCGCATTTGGTACAGGAAAAAATTGTTTGGGTACATTGTGCAAAAAATATGCGGGTGAGTTGTTTGATGTATTTATATCGCCAATATTATATGGATATCGATATGCCAACCGCACAAGAGTTGATGCATCAAATTTGGGAACCCAATGAAACTTGGACCGGTTTAATACATGCTGTTACCTTACAACTGCAAGGGCGTAAAGCCACTGAAGATTTACAACACTCTTTGATGAATGCGGATCAGTTTTCTTAAACCAGCATAACAACAGTTCAATCATTGATGTATTTAAGTAAAATCATCAACATGAACAAAAATAAGCGCCTTATGGCGCTTATTTTATTGTGATAACTTAATGTTTGATTTGCTTACTTGATCAATAGTTGCTTGATCAAAGCTAAATTTTCAGCACGGGTTGCAGCCAAAATCAAACTGTTATTGGCAGTAAGATTTGTCCATTTTTGATTCCCACCAGTACCGCAATTATAACTAATCAAACGCGCTCGGTTATTGCTTAAATAACCATATTCCAAATCAAAACATTTTGAACCTTGCTCGATACGTTGCAGTGTGGCATTCATCGCCCACACTTGGCTTGCTGCATCATGATTACATGAGCTTAGATTAATCACACCACCCTGATTGGCTAAACACTGATCCATATATTTTTTGCTGTGGATTTTACCCATTGCATCGTAGATCCACTGTTCAGTGTCATCACCCGTGCAGCCGCTCTTACCACTGATATAAGCATTCAATTTGCCATTAGACAGCGTTTCAACTTTTAGACAATTTGTCCCGTTTTTAATGCTGGAAACATGGTTTAAATTGAAATCATTGCTTAATTCCAACTTTGCCACAAACTGATTAAATGCCTCAATTGCTTCAACATTGCCACTTTCAAGATCAGTTCGATATGCATTTATCCAACGATTTAAACGATAAAGTTTAATTTGCTGTTGGGTATAACGGACCATTTCTGTTTGCGCGTCCGCTGACAATTCAGTTTTAAATTGACGATAAGAGTCAAATAATAAGCGTGAATCCGCATCTAGGCTAACTACTTCTTTACCTTTATTATTCAGCAAAGCTTGTTCGAGTTGTGGCATTTCAAGTGTTCTTAAGGCCGAATACTCTGCTTCTTTACCAATAGAAACAAAAGGTGCCATTGCTTGTGTCGTGACTGGAATATTGATATTCGACAATTTCACTGCTTGCTGGCCTGCTTTTTGGCAGTAAAGATCAACATTTTGAGGCGTATCACTTTGTGCAAGGTTGATATGGAACTTATTGGCATTGCTACCTGAATTTACCCGTTGTGGAGCAAGTGCAATATTTTCTACTTTGTTGGCATACTGCACATTTAACCAGCAACTTGCAGCTGTGCCAGCCGTGTTGGCCTGAGGTAAATTAAAGACATTGCCCCAATTACCTCGTGCCGCAGGATAAATGATTCCCACCTGATTAACTGGATCATAGCCACCTAAAATCGTATAAACAGGCACACTAAACAAACGTGGTTTTAAAAAGTTACCATCAGCACTGTTATACCAAACATTGCCTGAGTTTGGTGTTTTTGGTTGTGCATCTACCATTTCACGTGTTGCTGCATTCCATTTTTTATAACCTGTCGTAGAGTTTGGATCCCACACGTATTTATCAAAAGCAGGTTGAATTTTTAACCACATACTATAACCAGTATAGTGGGTATATTTGGAAATCGAGCTAGCGCTAGATCCACCACTCATGGCATCCCAACCATAGGCATAGAGATTTTGGAAGTTTGGTACACCATTACTGCCATCACCTAAATTGGTATTGCCCCAATTTAAATTGCCACGCATTTTATTTCGAAATGCAATGTATCCCCAACCGCTGTCCGCATGGTGTGCAGACCAGAAATAATTTGTGGGACTTCCACTAGTTTCGACTGAGCCAGGATAATGCCCTAAACCATAGTGATGCCCGATTTCATGGCTAAATTCATTCCCCACCGAATCAATCAATGTCAAAATACCATTTCCACCACTTAAGCCGTGATTGGACTCACCATTGGCATATTTACCTCTGGCATGATGAATCACCACACTTTGAGTCACTTGTGGTTGCTCTTGGCTTTGCATCGATGAACTGGTGACACCCCAATTCGCTAAGTTAATTCCAACACTAAATGTCGATTTAGCGGTGTTTTCACGCATATCTCCATCATAGACACCACCATTTGTTGCACTGACAGAATCGTAAATGACACCACTTGCAACCATGACCCGATTAAGCTTCATTTCATCGTATTTGCTGACAATCATTTTTGCAGCAGGGATAGTTTGGAAATAATCGGTTCCTGCTTTTTCAGGTTCCAACAGCATATAGTGACCATTGGATTTAGGTGCATCTGTCAATAAACCTAAACGAATACTTTGCACCACCAACTCGCCTGGTGCAGCAAAATCAATATCTGTCGCAGCTAAAGAACCACTACGATTGTTTACAGGATCGATAATACGGATGGATAATCCTGAACGTACCTCATCCCACTTTAACGCTACTGACCACGCCTGTTTAGAGTACATCACCCGCGCTCGATCATCCTGATTAGATTGATCGGAAGCAGCAAGACGCGAAGGCTCTTTTAGATTTACAGTACGTATCAGTTGGTTACCTTGATAAATTTCCGCTTGTAATTTATCAACATCACCCATTGAAACCAAAGGTGTAACCAACAACAATGCATCTTTTTGCGTGGTTAAGCGCGGCATTTTATCCTGTTCATTATTCTTCGGATTTACCACATGGCTTTGGGCAAACTGTAGCATTGCAGCAAAGTTACCATTTAAATCATTGCGTAATAAGCGATTTCCACCCTGTGCATTAAAATCATAAAAGCCTAATACACTGCTTGAGATTTTATTTTTAACTGGTTCTGGATATTTTTCGACTACAGGTGGTGTTGTGCCACCATTTGAACCGCCCGAACCACTCTCAGGAGGTTGTGTTGTACCACCGTTTGAGCCGCCTGAACCATTCTCAGGAGGTTGAGTTGTACCACCATTTGAACCGCCTGAACCACTTTCAGGAGGAGTCTCCGTTGATCCACCTGAACCGTTGTCTGGGGTTTCCGGTGTACCATCTCCAGGTAACTCATTTGTACCATCGCCAGGGTTTTGCGGTATATTCGATGGCTGATCATTTGTAGAATGGCTATCACTACCGCCCCCACATGCGATAAGCATTGCTGAAAGCGTACAAATTGTTAAATATTTAAACCGTAATTGCATCACATATCTTCCCCATATTTATAACGACTTATCTCTATCCCTAGTTTCTGAGATTAAATTAAAATAATTATATATTTCAATTATTTAAATATATCATATTGTTTGTAATCATGTGATTTTTATTTAAAAATATAAAAAGGACGTATTGCTCTAAATTTTACTCTTATGGATTAATTAAGTTTCAGGTTGTTATTTAATCACACCAAGTCTGCTTACAACATGGTGTTAGCAATACCATCTAACTTAAGACTTTTCTTTTTACATGCTATTGCTATCGCGTGGCGACTGGTGTCGCCCATTGTGTGTGGGTATGCAGGGGATACAGATTTAGTAGTGCAAGATGAAGCATCGCCTACACAAAGAGAGAAGGAACTTTCAATATCAATATGATTCGCTCAACATAATTATTTTTGGATTTAAAAAGCAACTATTGCTGAAACTCTCGTATCGACAATTCACCACGTTCGCCTCGCCAAATCCATTTCAAATGACTATCTGCAAAACGCTCGCCTTCAAACCAAACAAATAGACCTTCCATCATCTCAGGCCAATCACTTTGACTGATATAGGTACGTTTTGAAATCACCGCAATAATTGCAGCAAGAATCGTATCGTGGCTCACAGCCAAACTAATACCGTTGTTTAGCGTAGGATGTGTTTCATAGATTAATTCAAGCACATCCACCACACCCGTAATCGGATGCTTCATACCAGGTAAGGCATTATTTACAAAACTGTTGATAAAACCTAAAGCACCTTGTGCTCTAAAATAGGGAGCGGCCTGTTTAATATCCAGCACAAAGCTTCCCGGCTCAACCAATAAGCCCTTTTCTACAATTTCGATATGATGGGTATTCGGGTAAGGAGAAATTCCGTCAGCGCCTTGAATCATCAAAGCCGCGGTATCGACACAACGCTGAATGGGACTTGAAATACAATGTTGGATCACTCGATCCGTATTTTCAATCAAATAACAGCCCCAAGCTTGGGCTAAATCACGACCTTGGGAAGTTAATTGCAGATCATAGCCTGCCAGCCCCTGCCCATTCACAACCTCACGAATTGAATGACGCGTGAATAAGGTTACAGGTGTTTTCGCATCGGGCAATAAATCTATTGCTTTTAGCATACTGTTCGGCAATAAATCTAAGGCCATATCAACTTAAAACTCATTTTTATACAAGCTTACTATAACATATGCAGCCAAGCGCTCAATCTAGGGTCTGTTAACATTTCATAAATGGCTTGCGTTGTAGGTTAAAATTGAGCAGGCAAGGCAGGAAACGAGGAGAATAGCGAGACTATTTTCGAGTTTCATAACGTAGGCTGAGATAATTTTAGCCACAACCCTTCGGGACTAGCGTGTTTTTTGCCGTTACGTCGTTACGAACTACTTATTTAGAATGACTAAATTTCGTATTTCGTGCCTAGTATCGCCTAAAAAACACACGTAGTCGCAAACATAGACGAATTGTCAACAGACCCAATATCAAAGTGTTAAATTATCTATAAAATGCATATGTATATCAGATTAAAAGCTCACATTGCTTAATGCTTCTAAAGCAATTTCTTTATTTTCGACATTCCGAAATGCGATAAATCCATCATTCAACACGGTATCACGTTGATTATAGGTAAATGGTACCGCAGCTAAACTCAGTAACCCGCCACCAATACTTTCCAATAATCCTTGTCCTGCACTGGTATCCCACTCAGAGGTTGGATGAAATCTTGGATAAATATCAATTTCGCCTTCAAACATCATACAAAACTTATAGGCACTGCCCGCCTCGCGTCTAATGACAGGCGATTCTTGTTCAATATAATCAATATATTGCTGATACTTTGGATTTTTACTGCTATGGCTTAGTCCAATTTGAATTGCATCTTCCTCTACAGCTTTAAACTTGCAATAACGTTCCCAAGTACGATGAATAAAGCAATATTTATAAGGCAATTCTGTTAAATATCCCAAATACATCACTTGCTCTGTCGGTACAGCAATGATTGAAAATATGGTTTGATGATTGTGAATTAAACTTAAATTAATCGTAAATTCATCACGTTCATGAATAAATTCTTTGGTTCCATCCAAAGGATCCAGCATCCAGCAGATATTCCATGTATGTCGTTGAGAATAATCGCTCTCTTCTGATAACACTGGAATTTCAGGAGTGATTTTCGCCAATTGCTCAATTAAATAGGCGTTCACTTTTAAATCAGCTTGGGTAACAGGCGACTGATCATCCTTTTTATCAATATTAAACGCATTTCCAGCACAATAATTTTGGTATTCCTCGAGCAAGATCTGACTTGCAGATGCCAAAACTGGAACTAATTTTAAAATTTGTTCATCTTGTGGTGCTTGAGTGGTAATAAACATTGATCCGACCTGTAGGATGTCTGATTTTTGTCCACAAGCCTACCATTTTTTTATGTTGAGTGCATGAAAACAATAGCTTTTAATTAATAAATATCCTGAGATTAAATATGCTTTTGAACACTATATAGACTTATAGATTTTGATTCAATTTAGCTTAGTCCAAGTCTATTCAACCTATTTGAAACTTTATCTAATGAAATCCATTTTTAATATGGATGAATTAACCAATAACATATTGTTTTCATTAATTGTCTTTATAGAATTAATTACAACTTTAAAATTCAGACTTCAGATGCTTTGAATTTGAATCGTTGTTTTGTTTATGAATATTTTTTAAATCGGGTCTATGTTCATGTATATTTTTTTGCAGTTCAAAAATATGACTGAGCGCTTTGCCAATAAGCAAAATATTTTGCCGATTTTCTAATTCTGGTGCTTCTTGGATTTTTCCTGAAATATTATCTAATAGCATCGCTGCTTGATGTAATTCAGAATTTATCGTATCTAATATGTTCATTTAAGTCTCATCTATATCGTTTGGATCTAAGTGTTATAGCATTTAGATCTAACGCTTTAAATTATAATATATGTAGTTGGATCAAATTTTGAGAGCATAGTTAAGCGAATAGTGATGAATAAAAGAAATCCGCAAATGGCAAGTTTTCCAGCTCATCATCTCACATTTATCTTATTAAAATTTACACGATCATAGAGTCTTTGTTAAACTTTAAAAAACTTTGGAGTTCCTTGAATGCAAAAACCGATCATCTTTTTTGACATGGACGGCACACTCCTTGATTTAGCTTTTGATGATCTGATCTGGAACACAAAACTCCCTGAACGGCATGCAGAAACCCATCAATGTAGTTTAGAGCACAGTCAGAGCATTCTAAATGCATTTTATCAACAACATAATCATACCCTCTGCTGGTATTCTTCAAAATACTGGTCTGAAAAAGTTGGGGTTGATGTCTTACAGTTACAATATGATTTTAAAGATAAAATCACCCCAAGAATGGGCTGTTTTGAATTATTAAAACAATTAAAAGCACAAGGTTATCGTTGTTGGTTACTGACCAATGCAGATTGTTCTGGCTTAAAACTTAAACTTGAAAATGTTGATCTCAGCCCTTATTTTGAAGTAATGATCAGTAGTGAAGAAATTGGCTATTCCAAAGAGTTTATTGAGTTTTGGCAAATCCTGCAGAAAAAGCATCCATTTGATCCACAAAATGCATGTTTCGTGGATGACACCATCCCTGTATTAAAAGGTGCTGAAAAGTTTGGTATAGCGCACTTAATCACGATTACCCAACCTTCCAGTGGTCGTGCTTCACGTCATCAATTAGAATTGGAATACCCTGCAATCAATCATTTAACTGAGCTTTTACCTTTACTGAAAAACGTAGCGTTAGCAAATTTACCGTCAACAGATTTAGAACATAAGGATGTCGATGTCAAAACAGCCTGAGAAACAACAACTTGAAACAATGCGTGTAGACAAATGGCTTTGGGCTGCTCGTTTTTTTAAAACACGCTCTATTGCCAAAGATGCAATCGAGGGTGGTAAAGTTCATCATAATAATGAGCGTGTTAAAGTCTCAAAAGAGATTCGTGTTGGAATGGAGCTCACCATACAACAAGGTTTTGATCGTAAAACGGTAGTGATTAAAGCACTCTCCGTTGTTCGTGGCGGCGCACCGATTGCCCAACAACTTTATGAAGAAACTGAGGTGAGTGTGGCACGTAGAGAGTTGATTTCATCCCAAAGAAAATTGCATAATCTAGCGCGCCCTGATCATCGACCAAGTAAAAAAGATCGACGACAAATTAGCAAATTTAAACAAGAAAATGATCAACAATTTGACCAATCTTGGTCCTATGATGATGACTGAATTCGTTTAGGTTGGGTACGACATCTTATGTCGTACTAATGTTTTTTAATATAGAACCATTTTTTATTTTCTGTCACTATTACTGCCGTGGACGAAAGATCAAATTTAATGACATCCACTTAAGATATTAGTGATATTACATCGTTTGAGGTTTACGAGATGGATGATAACAAAAGCAAGGCACTGAATGCGGCACTGAGCCAAATTGAGAAACAATTTGGTAAAAACACAGTGATGCGTTTAGGTGATAACACTGTTCAAGCGGTTGAAGCGGTTTCTACAGGCTCTTTAACACTTGATATTGCATTGGGTATTGGGGGCTTACCAAAAGGTCGTATCGTTGAAATTTACGGTCCTGAATCTTCTGGTAAAACGACAATGACACTACAAGCCATTGCACAATGCCAAAAAGCAGGTGGAACATGTGCCTTTATTGATGCGGAACATGCTTTAGATCCACAATATGCACGTAAACTTGGGGTAGATATAGACAACCTTTTAGTTTCACAGCCAGATAATGGTGAGCAAGCACTTGAAATCGCAGACATGTTGGTTCGTTCAGGTGCAATTGATATGATCGTTGTCGATTCTGTAGCAGCGTTAACCCCTAAAGCCGAAATCGAGGGCGAAATGGGTGACTCTCACATGGGTCTACAAGCACGTTTGATGAGCCAAGCTTTACGTAAAATCACAGGTAATGCCAAGCGTTCAAACTGTATGGTTATCTTTATTAACCAGATTCGTATGAAAATTGGGGTGATGTTTGGTAGCCCTGAAACCACAACTGGTGGTAACGCATTGAAGTTCTATGCTTCTGTACGTTTAGATATTCGTCGTATTGGACAAGTTAAAGAAGGCGATGAAATTGTAGGTTCTGAAACCAAAGTCAAAGTTGTAAAAAACAAAATGGCGCCTCCTTTCCGTGAAGCACTTTTCCAAATTATGTATGGAAAAGGTGTAAACCACTTAGGTGAATTGGTTGATCTTGCAGTTGGACAAGAACTTGTACAAAAAGCAGGGGCTTGGTACTCATATCAAGGCGACAAAATCGGTCAAGGTAAAAACAATGTCATTCGACATTTAGAGGAAAACCCTCAATTGGCTCAAGATCTTGATCGTATGATTCGTGAAAAGCTTTTGACTACTGCCAATGCTGCACCAGCAGAAGAGAAAGAAGAAGAGCCTGACTTTTTAGATGTGTAATCTACATATTTAAAGCTCAACAAAAAGCACCTCATGGTGCTTTTTGTTTTTATATCGCATCATAAACGCTAATAGATCTTATTCGATAAACCAAAATATGATCATTTCAAATCAATCATATTGATATTGAAAGTCCCTTCTCCCCTCGGGAGAAGGCTAGGATGAGGGGGATTTTATGTTGATCTATGATTTTAAAAAGAACCTATCAAAGATAGCCTAATCAATGCCCTTTAAATCCAGATGATTCTATTCCTCTAAAATCACCATACCTGTTTGACCATCAATTTTGACACGATCACCATTTTTCAACCAACTACATGCGCCATGGATACTCATTACCGCAGGAATGCCTAATTCTCGTGCTGTTACAGCACCATGTGATAGTGGCCCCCCACTTTCAGTAATGACACCTTTGGCTTGATAAAATAAAGGCGTCCACGCTGGATTAGTCGTTTTTGCGACTAATATGGCATTTTGTGGAAAATGAATAAACTGATTTGGGTCTGTAATGACATATACCTCGCCTTCGGTTTGTCCTGAACTTCCACCTAAACCTTTACGAACATTGCCTCCTTGTTCCATAAAATCATTATTTTCACCATAAACCCATTCAGCTGTTTTTTGTTGAGCAGCGAGATACTGTGCTTTTTGTGCAATAGCAATGCTACGTATTTGGCTAAAATCTTTATCTTCAATTGCTTGTTGTAAACTCTCAGGCGGAATAAAGAACACATCCCATGCATCATCCAAAGCACCATAATTTACAAGACGAATACCAATTTCATGGGCTGCTTTACGGAAAGGAATCGTTAAACGTGTTGTATGATAATGCTCAATATCATCCAAAGCAGTATAAGTACGAACTAAACGAATCAACTCTTGTAAAAAGAATCTAAACGTTTCAGGTACAGCTTTTAATAAAGCCAACTCAGTTGCAAGCATGCTGTCACGCTTTTGCCAATAGGTTGCTTTATGATGATCCTCATCCTGTTTTGCCATCATCTGAATTTGTGCAAAGACAATATGCGGTACTTCCACCCATGTTGGTTGATAAGCATCAAAATCAACTTCACGATGTCCGTGTTGTGTCAGGAACTGATTAAATACCTGTTGAATTTTTGGATAATCTTGCAAGGCAAGTTCTAAGCTCTGCACATCATTAAAAGCAGTGGTACATAATGCTTCATATTCACGTAACTGGCGTGAAATTTGCCACATCGCCTGATTAACTATACCTGTCTTGGTTTCAGTATTTGAAATCAATAAATCAAAAATATGCTGCGCATTGTCACCTTCAAACTGTACCAACACTGCACGTAAAGTCTGATAAAGTAAATTTTGAGTCAATGAAATTGCAATATTCGGTAAGAAGTATTCAGTCCCTAATCTATTAATTTGTTGAAGTAAATCCCAACACTCTTCTATGGATTTATATTGATAGTCGATATGATTAAAACGCCCTATTGCCAATAGATAAGAATCTAAATCATTCATCCAGCGAGTGGGTAACTCACTGATCCAAGTAAATTGCCATAAACCACCTGATTCAATAAATTGAGCAAATTTTTCTGGTGTGTTTAATGCTGCGATCGGCATACGTCCTGCATAAACACGGACTGCATTTTGATTTCCATAAACATAATTATCTTTCACTACAAACCATTTATCATGAAATGGCGGTAGCCCCATCAAGCGAAATGAATAATTCAATGAGGTATGAAAACCTGTCTCACACAACTGCCAAGTCAGAGGAGTAACAGGATTTGGGAACCGTTCTGCAGACTCATCTCGAGTCCATTTAGGTGCAAAACGCGTCACAGGTCGTGACTGTAGAATATAAAGTGTTTCACCTTCAAAAGCCCACTCAATATCCTGTGGAAATGTTGAGAATTGCTCTGCTTGTCTCGCCAGCGCTGCAACTCGCTTTGCATGTTCAGCACTTAAAGAACGTTGATTTTGTTGTTCAGCTGATAATAAAACTGTAGTAGATTGGCCTAATTGCCGAACCAACGCATGTGACTTCGTCGCAATAAATTCAGCACTGATTTGACCCTCATGGTCCACTCTAAACTCATCAACTTCGTACTCTCCTGCCACCACGGTTTCACCTAAACCAAAAGCAGAATTAATCAAAACATGTTCTATATTTTCACCTACAGGGTCTATAGAAAATGCCACACCTGCTGCATCATTGATCTGAACATTTACCATCTTCTGTACAACTACAGCCATACTAATCGTGTCATCAGCGATTCCCAAACGCTCACGATAGACAATCACTTCAGTATTCCACAACGATAACCAACATTGTAAAACTGCTTGCTGTAAGCGATCAATTCCATGAACATTTAGAATCGTATCGTGTAAACCTGCGAAGGCTGCACCTGGCAAATCTTCTGCACTGCCTGATGAACGGACAGCAAAAAAGGTATCCGTCAAACGGCTTTGTAAATCAATAAGATTTTCTATTAAAGCTTGTGGCAATATTTGTTTTGCTAGGAATTCACGTACAGCGCTACTTTTTTCCTGTGCAGTATGTGTATCAACGAGGAGGTGTTGAATATTTTGTTTAAAAGGGCTAAACCATTCTGTATACACTGATGCTGGAATAATATAAGCCTCTGGTACAGGCAAGCCCGCTTGCTGACAGCGAATTAATCCTGCGCCTTTGCCTCCAACTTGGGTAACATCAATATCTTCAAATTGTTGTAACGGTAGCAATATTGCTTTCTGCTCTCGCTGATATTCCGCTCTGGTATTTTTCATTTTAATGCACCCTTTTAAATTTTAACTTTTGTTCATCATCTTCTGGTTATATAAAAAATTTAAATTCAATCAAAAATGATCACGATTCAATTTACTTTAAATTCACATCCCCCTCCGCTACTGCAATTCATACTGTATACGCCGTATGATTGAGCCATTTTTGACTAAGCTTCAATACGATTACTGCTAAAATAATGCCAAATATGACATCTATACCATAGTGATAACGTAATAAAATAGTTGCAAAGATGGTTCCAAGAATAATCGGAGATAGAATCAAACTGATCCTTTTAAAACCCGTTTGGTGTAAATAGCCAACAATAAAAATTGAAATTGCGGTATGTAGACTTGGAAAGACATCCATTCCTGTCACCCCCTGATTTACACTTTTAGTCACCATCTGTGTAATCGGGCCACCACCACCAATTTGCGGTGCAACTGTAAATGCTGGCCCGCTCGCAGGAAATAAAATATAACCAACAAAACCAATACTATAGAGCAAAATGATTGAGTTGAAAAATACCTGACCTGCTATAGACTGTCTTTTAACGGTATATAAAATGACACTCCCCAATACCAGAAAATAAAAGAAAAAATAGCAAGATGAAATGATATCTGCGAGTAATGGATAACTTTCATAATGAAAATAATCAACAAGGATTTTTCCGAAAAAAATATGCTGATCGATATTATGCAATAAAGCATCGGCAGACCATGGCAATACAAATTTTGAGATCAGTGTCATGAGTGGGAATACTCCCCATGATAATAAAAAAAGCAATAATCCATACCAAGGCCAATTGGTTTTTTTGAAATATAAATAGACACTCACCAACCACAAGACACTCACAATAAAAAACAAAGCTAAACTTTGATATTGTGCTGAACGGATCATACCGACTGCAGCCAATGAAATTAATATGAATAAAATTATTAAATATGCCGCTGAGATTGTTTTTTTCATTTATTTTCCTTGTAGTTAAAATATATTTATAGAATTTTAATTGATCATATCTTTATTTAAGCATCTCGTAGTTAATGTAATAGGTTCTGGTTCTGGGTAAAAATACCAACCTATCCAACCCAATAAAATGATCATGATGCTATAAACAGGAACAGTAAATAATCCAACTATCCATAAAATACAGGTCAAAATTGAACCATAAAAACCGCCCAGTAATCTAAAAAAAGTGACATTATTACGACCATCAGCCCCTTTTTGAGCCAGTAGTGCAAAGAGTACTGTAGGGAAAAAGCCAATAAAAAATAGGATTTTAATCATAGGGTTTAGAATTTTTCTTGTAGGATTTAGCAACTTTTTGATTTCAAGGTTTACAGCGGAGTTGACGGATAAATCATTGTGTTTTGCTTTGGACTGCAACGCTAAAAATAATTCCCCATAATCCTGTGTTTGATGTTGTTGTGATTCTAACTGTATGGATGGTCCGAGATGTTTAATGCGATTCCAAGCCATTGCCTGAATCTGATTAAACTGTTGAACGCTTTGACAGTTTACAGATACATCATTCAATCGCTCAGACATTTCCATAAAAATACCATCAACTGTACTTTCTTGTGGCATAAATGCTGAGCCAAAAACAATACTCACTTGACTACGAAATCCATCAGGCTTGGTATAAAATACCCCCATAGATTGCACAACAAAATCAATTTGACTCAGCTTAAGCTGCTTTACAATACGCGCCATACCTTCTTTATAAGCTTCGGGTTTTTCTCGCCACTCACTCGAGCCCTCTGGCATGATACACAGTGAACCACCTGAACTTAGCTGTTGAATTGCAATTTGTATAGGCGAAGCAACCGAATCATGTGAAATTTTATATCGCTGTGTATCTTGTGGACGCACCACAGCAATCCCATCAAAGATGAGTCTTAGAAACCATTTTCGTAACATTTGAATCGAAATTAATGAAGGGGTTTTATCAATTGCCCATGTATAGACCTGCCCATCAGTTGCACCATTACGATGACTTGCGATATATAAAGTCGGCTTTGAAGCATGTTCTCCAATCACATGGATCTTGGAAAAATAAAATCCAGTGATTAAGCGAGCTAAACCCACATGCCAAAATGAAAGTTTTTTCAAGCTATATTCCTTTAATATCGTCTAAGTTTGCTCATTAATTTTTTCTAAGCACTTCTAAATAAAGTATATTTTTATTTATTTTTAAATCGATTAAAAAAACATCCTAACAACAGCATAACGATTCTGCAATCACTGTTTATTACTTACATTGTCATTTTTCTGTCTTTTAGGTTATAAATCATAGCAAATTACTTAAAAATTTAACCTCATGTCGCAAATTCTTAAAATAATATCTGAAAAATTATTCTTTCAATCGCCTTCTCTGCATAACAATACCATTCAACGACACTTTCAAAATAAAACCATTTTAATTACAGGGGCAAGTTTTGGGATTGGTGAAGCATGTGCAAGGCTGTTATCTAATACACAATGCACGCTTGTGCTGATTGCACGTAGCACAGATAAACTTATACAACTCAAAAGTGAATTAGAATCTTATTCATGCCATATTGAAATCATCTGCGCAGATTTATATCAATCCGATGTCGCAGAAGATATTTTTCAAAGCCTAAAAGCACGCAATATTCAGATTGATGTATTGGTCCATAATGCAGGAAAATCAATTCAGCGCTCTGTTTGGGATAGCTTGGATCGCCCACAGGATATCAATCGAACCATTGCGATTAACTATATCAACCCAGCCCAACTTACCCGTTTATTGTTAGCTGATTTAAAACACAAGCAAGGACAAATTATTGTGGTTTCAACCATCAATGCCAAACTATTTGCCCCGCCATTTTGGTCAACCTATCAAGCTTCGAAAACCGCAATGCAACAGTGGATTCTTGCCATTCAACCAGAATTGGTGGTTCATGAAGTACACGCAGGCTTAGTCTACTTGCCCTTAGTTCGTACACGAATGATTTTACCCACCAAACAATATCAGCAAATGCCAGCGATGCAAGCAAAAGACGCTGCTCAAGCGATTCTTACATGCCTAATTTATCGTAAACGACAATGGCAACCGTGGTGGTTAGGGCTTGCACAGATTGGTTCAATATTGTTGATCACACCGATTTATTATTTCTATAAACATTTACTCAAGCGAAAGTTATAAGATGAAATGGATCTTTTGGTTAAGATGGTGCATAAGTTTATGTTATAGCACTATTCAACATGGTATTCATTTATATAGTATTTTAGATGCACAGACACGTATTCAAAAAGATAAAACAGCATTTATTATTGATGCTCATCAAATTAGCTTTTTAGAATTAAAATGTAGAACTGACCAACTTATTTGTGAATGGCAAAACCCCCATAATCCAAAGCAACTTCCGCAACAAATTGGTTTAATGATGCAACAAGACCTAGATAGCTTGGCGGCCTTGTTTGCACTAAGCCGTTTAGGTAAAGATATCATTATCGTTAACCCCAGCCTCGTACAGCATAAACTTCAAGCTTTAATTGAGCAGAGACAACTACATCTTATTGGCAGTTTAGACGTATTTACTCCACTCAATATCCAAAATTTTACGCTTATTCCTGCACCAAGTACCCAGCAGAAATTTCGTATAAAACCGACTTATTTTAATAAAATAAGTGTCTGTTCTTCTGGTTCAACAGGAATTCCTAAAGTTGCGACAAGGCAATCTAAACCACTACAAAGTTTACCTTTGTTAGACCTCATGCTCAGAAAACTAAATTTTTTTAAAATTAAGCAAATTTTTGTGATGACACCGCTCTGCCATGCGGCAGGTTTAACTGCGAGTTTGATGGCGCTGAGCTTTCATAAAACTGTGATTTTGCAAAAACGTTTTGATCCGCAATCAGCCAAACAACTGATTAAACACTATCAAATTGATTGTTTAAACTTAGTGCCCACTATTTTATACCGTTTAATTGAACTGAACGCTCCTCTGTGCTCAGTACAATACATCATTACAGGTAGCGCGCCTTTAAGTGCGAATTTAGTCAAACACGCCCTACAGCACTATCCTCAGATACAACTGTTCAATCTCTATGGCAGCTCTGAAAGTGGAATTAACCTCTTGGCAACAACAGCTGATTTAAAACGAAATCCTGAAAGCATTGGAAAAGCAATTCAAGGTGTACAAATTAAAATTGCCGATTCTACAGGTCAGCCTTTAGAAAATGGCAATATCGGTATTTTATGGAGCAAATGTGCTTGGTCAATTACACCAAATCAATGGCTACAGTGCGGTGATTTAGCCGTACAAGATGCTGAAGGTTATTATTATTTAAAAGGTCGCTCTGATGATATGTTAATTTGCGGTGGAGTAAATGTTTACCCGATTGATTTGGAAAATATTTTATATACCCATAGCGCAATCAAATTTGCACGCGCTTATGCTATAGATGATGCTGATCTTGGACAATGCTTGGCCGTAGATATTATTCTCAATCAGGTACTCAATATTGAAGAATTACAATTATGGATTAGCAGCCAAACTCCTCGCAACCTTCGCCCTAAATTAATTCGAATCATTGATCGAATAGAAACGGACAGTATCGGTAAACCTGTTTAGACGTTATTAAGCTTCGACATGAAGCATTTTAAGTAAAAATTTAAATCCTGATATCTGTTTATCTTTCCCTCTTATACTGGTTTAGATTCTTTACTATTTAGGCGGAGGAAAATTCATCCGTATAGCATTTGCACTGTTAAAAAAATGAATTAAAGCTAAACTAGTGTTTATCTCTGAAATAAATAGATTGTTATCAATAGTTATGAGCCAAGCAAAATTTCCCAAATTGTTAGATTACCAAAAACTCAAACAGCAATTTGGTGAACAGGAAACAACAGCGTATCAACATTCTACATCTCAACCTGCAGGACATGAATCTGGCATTGTAAATGATGAACACGCCTTTAATGCGGAACAGGATCTTGCACCCAAACCGCAGGGCTTAACCGGTACACGTTTGCGTTCTTATGCTTTTGCGGTGTTGACTCGAAAAGAATATTCCAAAGCTGATCTAACTGAAAAGCTGATGACCTATGCGCAGAGCCGAGAGGAGGTTTTAACTTTAGTTGATGAGTTGTCAGCGAATAACTACCAAAGTGACCAACGTGTGGCAGAAATGACTGTGCGTAGCCAAGTCCGTAGAGGTAAAGGCCCGAATCGAATCAAACTGGCTTTACGCGCAAAACAACTGGATAGAGCCTTAGTACAAGAGGATATTGCAGAAATTGATTGGTATGAACAAGCCTATCAATTGAAAGTTAAAAAATATGGTACAGAGGTCAGTAAAGATCCAAAAATTAAAGCCAAACAAATTCGCTTTTTACAATATCGTGGTTTTGAAATGGATGCGATTATGAAAGCAATTTCAAAAAAGCCAAGTGATGATTGATAATGATCAGTCGATACAATTCAAAATCAACTTTTCATTAAAAAGGTAGGCTGAAAATCTATTGATAGAATTCCCTTCTCACTTTTGATTTCTTATAAATTCTAAGCAGATCCAATATCTTTTAGCACTGTGCAAACTATCATTTCATTCATCCATAAAACTATACGCGTATTTTCAATATAAGCTCAATAAGGGTGATAGATCTTTAGTCACGACTAAAAAATGATGGTTGAATTAAATAAGATAGTCTAAAGATTGAGAATATAAATTTTTTAGGAATTAAATAGCAGAGATGGTTTTAAAATGCAGGATATAAATCGAATGGATATATTGAGTTATTATTGGTAGATTTAGATATCTGGTGGCAGCCCTACTAGCAAAATCTCGGCACATCATATTTCTGATACCGTTGCTACCTTCCGGTCCTGGCGGGGTTTTCAGAGTACAATTGCGAAACCACCAGCAGGGCTACCATTGCAAGAACAGAGTATAGAGATTTTTAATTTTCTTTCAAGCCTAACATTGTGATTTTCTCAAGTTATTCATTCGTTTGCTTATTTCATCATCAATATGGTTAATTTTTAACAGTAATTCTAACTTTTCTTTTCAATAGCTCATTAAACTTATCAAGCATCAGTCAATATTTTACTGAATTTACCTCAGCGCAACTTTATAGATTGCAGGCGTTAAAATACAAAAAAGCTTCATATTGCATTAGAATTAGCTGAAGATTGTAAAAGCATCTTGCAATTCCGCCCCTAGCCGTTTTTAATGATAACAATTATTGATTTTCAAATAGCCCATATCAGTCTATTTGAGAAATTTTGACTTTGATGGATTTTAAATTATGCTAAAAAAGCATGCCCTGTTTTCTATTGCCTTACTCAGTTCAGCATCTTTATATGCAATCCCTATAGAATCTCGTGGATTAAGTGATACTGCATCATCTCGAAATGATGTAGCGAATTCACCAGCACCCATTGCTGGAAATATGAATTGGGATTTAATACAAAAGAATCAACAATTAGAAAATCAAATTCGTGAATTACGTGGCAAGATTGAAGAACAAGATCATGCCATTGATCAACTAAACAAAGAACTCACCAACCGCTATACCGATTTAGATCAGCGTCTTGAATTGCTCAATCAGAAACTTGAACCTGAAAACAATCAACCAGAACAAGCACCTGCTGAAAATGCACCTGTCGATAGTTCAACCGCAACCGATCAAACAACCACTGCAAGCAAAGCTACAACGAATAGCCCGGCAGCAACAACAGCTCAAAATCCAGCAACAACAGCTAACAGTAGCAACAATACCAGTGATCCTGTTGCACTGGAAAAAGCAGCTTATACCATTGCTTTAGATGCCTATAAAAAAGGCGGTGCAAAACAAGCCATCGCCCCTATGCAAAACTTTATTAAAAACTACCCAAACAGCATTTATACTGGAAATGCTTATTTTTGGTTAGCAGAGTTCCAATTGGCAATTGATCCACCAAATTATAATGAAGCCAAGAAAAACTATGAAATCGTGGCAGCTAAATTTCCAAACTCGTCTAAAGCACCGCGTGCTTTATACCAACTTTATAGTATTGCCAAAGATGTCAATAAGAATACACAAACTGCAAATGTCTATAAAAGTAAACTGTTAAGCACCTACCCTAAATCAGAAGAAGCAGGTTTTTTCAAAAAAGGTTAATCCGCTTATTCACAATTTAGACCAAAAAAATGCCTCAATAGAGGCATTTTTTATTGATATTTTTAACAATTAACGCACGATACCGCGCTTAGATTCTAATACTGAATCAATCAATAACTGGACTTCTTCAACTTCTGGAAGGATCTCTTGACGAATTTTTTCAATCGCTTGTTCAGTGGTTAAATTCTCTTTATAGATCAATTTAAACGACTCTCTTAAGCCTTGAATCACATTCTTAGACCAACCTTTACGACGCATCCCTTCAACGTTCATACCATAGGCATGCGCAGGGTTGCCTGAAACCATGACATAAGCAGGAACATCTTTAAGAATCAGTGATGCACCACCAATCATACTATAAGAATCAATCTTACAGAATTGATGGATACCTGAGTTCCCGCCCACAATGACGAAATCGCCAATGTGAACATGGCCAGCGATGCCGACATTATTTGCAAAAATATTGTTATTTCCAATCAAACAATCATGTGCAATATGCGTATTCACCATCAATAGGTTATTACTTCCTATTTTGGTTAGGCCTCGATCTTGAACAGTGCCACGATGTAAGCTGCAATGTTCACGGATTTTGTTGTTGTCGCCAATTTCTAACCAAGTTTCTTCACCTTGGTATTTTAAATCTTGACAAATTTCACCTACACTTGCGAATTGGAAAATATCGTTATTTTCACCAATACGTGTATAGCCTCCAATCACAACATGTGAGTGAAGTTTGGTACCAGCACCAATCGTCACTTGTGGACCAATAATACAATATGGCCCTATTTGGACATCTGGTGCTATCACTGCAGAAGAGTCAATAATAGCGGTTGGGTGGATTAAGTCGTTACTGCTCATGCCTGCTCTAATTTCTGATGAGAAATGATAATTTCAGCGGTTGCTGCTACCACGCCGTCAACACTGGCAGTACATAAATACTTGTAAATGCCACGTTTTTGCATGAGTAATTCAGATTTTAGCACGAGTTGGTCACCTGGTACGACTTGTTTTTTAAATCGTATTTTTTCAGCACCAGCGAATAAGAACAAAGAACCTGGTCTTGGCTTTTCATTATTCATGATAAAACCAAGCACACCAGAAACTTGTGCCATCGCCTCAACGATCAAAACACCCGGCATAATTGGATAGCCAGGGAAATGACCCTGCATAAATTCTTCATTAATTGAAACGTTTTTGTATCCTACAATCCCATTCTCTGTAACTTCAGTTACACGATCGACAAGCAAAAATGGATAACGATGTGGCAAATACTCGCGAATCGTTTGGGTTTGCATTGGTAATTCAGGAACCGTAAAAGGTAGAGATTTAGACTCAGTCATAATTATTTACGCGACTTTAAAGTTGATTCAATGGACTCAATTTGAGCCTGCATATGATCTATTTGTTTCACCAGTTTGGTCAATGGCACATCTGCTAATTGTCTTAAGCGCACAACCGTTCTTTTCCAATGATTTGTTTCAAACTGTCCAGTACCTGAAGAATAAGAACCTGCTTCAGAAATACTTTTTGTGACTATTGACATTCCAGTAATTGTGACATTATCCGTGATTTTTATATGCCCAACGATGCCAACAG
The DNA here is from genome assembly GCF_059422625.1 of Acinetobacter sp. GW821-FHT01C12. Classification (NCBI taxonomy): domain Bacteria; kingdom Pseudomonadati; phylum Pseudomonadota; class Gammaproteobacteria; order Moraxellales; family Moraxellaceae; genus Acinetobacter; species Acinetobacter sp. GW821-FHT01C12. The sequence goes on along the minus strand of NZ_JBWKXD010000001.1, from coordinate 94,134 downwards.
CACCTGCAAGAACACAGTTTTTGCCAATAATCGTACTACCCGCGATACCACACTTGGCTGCAATGGCAGTATTCTCGCCAATTTGCACGTTATGGGCGATTTGCACAAGGTTATCAATAATGACACCATCATGAATGATTGTATCGTCCAAAGCACCACGATCAATACTACAATTTGAACCTATACGTACATCATTTCCGATACGTACAGAACCCAATTGAGCAATACGATTCCACTTTCCTTGATAAGGTGCAAAACCGAAGCCCTCTCCACCAATTGCAGTATTGGAATGAATCCGAACACGATCTGCAATTTTTGTTTGGCCTGTAATGGTCACATGAGAATCGACAAAACCGTCTTTGCCAATTTCAACACCATCATCAATTTTGCTGTGCGATTGGATAACTGTATTTGCACCCACCACACAATCATCACCAATCACAACATAATGACCAATATAAGCATCATCTGCAATAATTGCTGAGGGAGAGATTTGCGCAGTACTTTCGATACCCCGTTGAGTTACTTTAACTTCAAATTGATGGGTTAAAATCGCAAAAGCAAGATAGGGATTGGCAACAACAATAAAATTCTGGCAATTTGTAAGCTGTTCTTTTAACTCTGCCGTGACAATCAAAGCGCCAGCTTTAGAGTTTTGAGCTTCATTCAAATATTTGTCGTTATTTACAAAAGAAATATGATTGGATTGCGCGTGTTCTAAACTTGCAAGCCCATCTAAAACAAAATTGGCTTGACCAATTAGCTCACCTTGTACAAGCTGAGCTAATTCATCGAGATGAAAACGATTTGATTTCATTGATTATTTAATTGCATTAACCTTTTGGATTATTTTAGCAGTTAAATCACTCTTTGCGTCATAAGCAAGTGCTGAATTTTTATTCAAAACAAAGTCTAATCCAGCTTCTTGGCGCAATTGTTCAGCAGCTTGCTTTACACGAGCCTCAAAAGTTGCATTGGTGTTTTGAATTGTGCTCTGCACTTTCGCCTGAACACCTTGCTGAATCGTTTGGAATTCATTCACTTTTGCTTGGTATTGCGCATTAATTTGCTGAACATTTGCACCTTGAGCCTGTGCTTTTTGTTTCAACGCTTCAATATCTTTGGTGATTTGTTCAAGCTTTGTTGTTTGCGGTTTAACCGATTGTTCTAAACTTGCATTCTGTTGCTTTAAGTAGGTGCTACTTTCTACAACTTTTTCTAGATCAACTACACCAAAACCAGCCGCTTGAACCAATCCAGCAAAACCCAAGCCTAAGCCCATAATGGCCATTTTCATTGTTTTCATCATTGTTCCTTATATTAAGTTAAATCTCGTAAAAAGATCGCACTTAGAAAGTACGACCAATCTCGAATTGAATATTTTTAGTTTCATCACCCGGTTTGTCATTCAATGGGAATGCATAACTCAACGAAAGTGGGCCAATCATGGTAATCCAAGTAAAACCTACACCAACACTATAACGCATGTTACCAAAGTCAAAATCATTATTGTCTTTACAGTACTGTTTTGCATTAATTGGTGTTTTTGAACCATCTAGATAAAGATCACCAGTCGCTGTGCTACAGTCTGTATCAAAGACTTGCGCACCTTCAGCAAAGATCACAGGACGGATCTGACGTGCCCAATCACCCTTGAATGGAACAGGTAAAGCCAATTCTGTACCGAATTGCACTAAAGCATTACCACCAACTTCTTCAGGGTCATAGTCTTTGGTTTTTCTTTCGTTATAGGTTACGCCTGGGTATTTTGGACCCAATGTACTGTTGTCATAACCACGGACTGAACCAAAACCACCCGCATAGAAGTTTTTATAGAATGGTAAATCATTACCATAACCTAACTTACCATAGCCACGTAATACGAAATCACGACCTAATGGGAAATAAGTCTGTGCATCGTAAGTAACTTTTTGATATTCAACATCACTACCTGGCAATGCAATTTCGGCATTGACACGATGTGATGTGCCGTTAGTAGGGAAAATTGGACGGTTCAATGTATTATATGACCAACCCAAATTTAAATTATAAGTTAAGAATTTACCCTCAAACTCAGAATCAAATGCTGTTAAATCTTTAACATTTCCTGCTGTATCAACACATGACAGGTCATCTGGTTTATCCTTATCAAGTGCTTTCCATTCACCATCACAATATGTACTTGTGCCAATAGTTTTACCGCCATGTGCTTTTAAGTAGTCACGTACATAAGTAGAAACATAAGCACCTGTTGTTACTTTAGTTTGATCAATATTTAGACCCGCACTAATATTTTGGTTTTCATCAATTGGATAACCAAATGTAACACCACCACCGATACTGTCCGTCACATAGTTGTTAACGTTATAATCATCATTTAACTTGGTTTTGCGGTAGTACATGTTATAACCACGGCTAACACCATCAATGGTAAAGTATGGATCAGTCACACTTAAGTTATAATAATCTTGGGTTTCTGAACGAGATAAATCGATAGAAACACGATTACCTGTCCCCATAAAGTTGGTTTGGCTTAAACCTGCTTGGAATGTGATACCACCATTCTGAGAGTAACCGACTGCCAATGTACTGGTACCAGAATGCTGTTCTTCAACATCAATATTCAAGTCCATTTGATCTGGCAAGTTCGGTACACGAACAGGTTTAACATCAACTTTACTAAAGAAACCAGTACGTTCTAAACGGACTTTAGACAAGTCAATTTTTTCGTTACTTGCTAAAGCACCTTCCATTTGACGCATTTCACGACGTAATACTTCGTCCGCAGTTTTGGTATTACCGGTAAAGTTAATGCGACGCACAGTCACTTGTTGACCAGGGTTAATATAGTAATTTAAATCAACAATATGGGTTTCATTATTGATTTCAGGGACCACATTCACTTCTGCATAGTAGTAACCCGCATTACCGTATTTACGTAGCAGTAACTGCTTTACAGCATTGACTTTTTCTTGAGAATAAGTTGTACCATCTTTATAGATTTGTAGCGCTTGTAGATCTTCAGTTTTATAAAGGGCATCGCCTAAAAATTTAGTTTCGCCAAATTTAAACTGCTCGCCTTCATTCACTGAAACTTCAATAAAGATATGTTTTTTATCTTCACTAAGATTTAAATTTGAACTGTTAATATCAAAATTGATATAACCTTTATTGAGATATAGCGCACGCAATGACTCTAGACTTGCTGACATTTTTTCACGTGCATAACGGTCATTTCGAGAAATAACCGATAACCAGCCACTCTCTTTTACCGCAAACGCCTGTTTAATGTCGTCTTCTTTAAATACGGTATTACCAATAATATTGATATCAAAGACTTTTGCAGGCTTACCTTCATTAAAATTGATATTCAATTCAACGCGGTTATTAGGTTGAGCAACTTGTTCAACTTTAATATCTGCATCATAACGACCTTGTTGAGCATATTGTTGCTCTAACTCAGTTTCTAAGGTTTGTAAGGCAGATTTTTTAAGCACTTCGCCTTCGGCCAAGCCCATTTTCTTTAAACCATCCGCCAAAGCTTCTTTTGGAATTAGTTTATTGCCTTTAAAATTAATTTTTGAAATTACTGGACGTTCAATCACTTTAAACACCAAGACACCGTCTTGGTTAGATGCTTGGATATCATCAAAAAGATTTGAAGCGTACAAAGCACGAATTGAATCCGCAATTGCAGGATCATTGACACGGTCACCACTATTTATTGGTAAAAGTGCAAGAACATTTTGTTGCGTTAAACGAACCAAGCCATCCACACGGATATCACGTGCAATGAACTCATCTGCCGCTTGTACTTGCTGTACAGCTGCCATCGCACTAACGAGCGCTAATGGCATAAATAAATGTGAGTGCTGCATGCCTATTATTTTCCAGTAAGTTAATCCACAATTGCGTTATAAACGCATAAAATCATTAAATATTGCAAGAAGCATCATGCTACCAAGCAGTACCATACCAATTTTTAACCCAACCAATTGTATTTGTTCAGAAACAGGCTTACCACGAATTGCTTCAATAATGTAATAAACCAAATGACCGCCATCTAACATCGGGATAGGCAATAAATTTAAAATCCCCAAACTCACACTCATCAAAGCCATAAATGAAATGAACGTCTGCCACCCCATTTCAGCACTTTGACCGGCGACTTTTGCAATGGTAATTGGACCCGACAAATTATCTAAGCCAATTAAACCACGCACCATCTTCACCATCGAATTCAAAATCATTGCTGAAAGTTGCCCAGTCTTTTCAACAGCAACAACAAAAGCTTCAGCAGGATTATATTGAATTGTTTGTTTATATTCAGTAGGAATTGTCAGTTTATCAGTCTGTGCTTGCACACCCAACATACCTGTTACATTTCCCATATTGTCGCGTTTACCTTGCGGCATTACCTGTAAATGTACAATCTGCCCTTGGCGCAACACATCAACTTTAAGTAACTTTTCAGGTGATTTTTGTACCACATCTACCACATCAAACCAATCTTTCATTTTCACTTGATTGATTGAAATGATTTGGTCACCTTCCTTCATCCCTTGACGAATCGCAGCGCCATCACTACTTAACTTATAAACAGTTGCAGGAATCTGTGGACGATATGGGGTAAAACCTAGCACATCAAATGGTGACTGGCTTTGGTCTTTTAAGAAATTCTTGATCGGTAAAGCAAAACTCTGCGGCTGACCATTGCGCTCAACCTGAACATCGATATGACCTGTTTCACCAACACGATCAACGATGGCATAGTTAAGTTTTTCCCAAGTGCTGACATCTGTTCCATCTACAGCAACAATTTTATCGCCAATCTGCATTTGAGCTGTTGCAGCAGGTGTATTCGGTAGAATTGCACCAACACGAGTATTTAATTGCTCTTGTGCAGGTAGAAATAGGATCCAAAATAGGACTATTGCAAAAATCAAATTGATCAATGGGCCTGCAGCAACAATCGCAATACGCTTCCATGGTGGCTGACGGTTAAATGCTAACGGCAAATCTTCCGCACTAACATTCCCCTCACGCTCATCCAACATTTTGACATAACCACCCAGTGGTAATGCAGAAAGTTGATATTGGATGCCTGATTTTTTCGATGTCCACTTCAACAAAGTTGGACCAAAACCAATCGAATAGACCAATACTTTTACACCGAGTTTACGTGCAACCCAATAATGCCCAAATTCATGAATCGCAATCAGCGGACCAAGTAAGAAGATGGCAGCAACAATGATAAATAAAACACTCATGATCAGCTTCCCAATTGTGTAATGCGTTGTGAAGCAACTTGGCGCGCAAGTTGATCTGTCTGCAAAATCGTGTCAATCGAATCTGCCAAACCATTTTGAACGTGATTTAAAGTATGTTCAACCACTTGTGAAATTTCTAAAAATGCAATTTTTTGCTGTAAAAAAGCACTCACAGCAATTTCATTGGCAGCATTGAGAATAGACGGTGCCAATCCGCCCGCCTGCATAGCATGTCGAGCCAGTTTAAGCGATGGAAACCGCGTAATATCTGGTGCTTGAAAATCGAGTTGTGAATGGACAAATAAATCCAGAGGCGGGACATGCGTTTGAATCCGCTCAGGCCACGCAAGTGCATGCGCAATCGGCGTACACATATCAGGATTACCCATTTGAGCCAAAGTTGAACCATCCACATATTGAACCATTGAATGAATGATACTTTGTGGATGAACAACAACTGTAACAAATTGTTCTTTAATTGAAAATAAATGACATGCTTCGATCAATTCTAAACCTTTATTCATCAGGGTTGCAGAATCTACCGAGATTTTTTGTCCCATCGACCAATTTGGATGTTTACAGGCTTGTGCAGGTGTTACGGTTTTTAATTGTTCTAAGCTAAAGTTTAAAAATGGGCCGCCTGAAGCAGTCAACAAAACTTGCTTGACCCCCAATTGAGGCTCACCATTGGGTTGAATCTGTAAATAATTTTGCGGAAGACATTGAAAAATAGCATTATGTTCAGAGTCAACAGGCAGTAACAAAGCATGATGATCTTTAGCTGCTTGAAGCATAATATCGCCAGACATCACCAAGGCTTCTTTGTTGGCAAGTAAAACGCGCTTACCTGCTTTCACTGCGGCTAAAGTTGGCAACAATCCTGCTGCACCAACAATTGCAGCCATCACCACATCTACATCAGGATGTTCCGATACGGTGATAAGCCCTGCTTCATCTGTGAGGATTTCGATATCAAAAATATGATGTATAGCAAGTAGCTGTTGTAACTCATCTACTTTATCCGATGGTACAACAACACATTTCGGTCGATATTGTTTGCATATTTCACTGAGTTCTTTGATTCGACTAAATCCAGTCACTGCAAAAACTGAATACTGGTCCGAATGCTGTTGTAAAATTTTTAAAGTACTGCGCCCAATAGAACCTGTAACACCTAATATACAAACAGATTGTGACATCTATAAATCTACACCAATAAGTTTTAAAACATACATGCCAGCCGCAAAAAACGGAGCCGCAGCAAGCAATGAATCTATACGATCAAGCACCCCACCATGTCCTGGAAGGATACGACCTGAGTCTTTAATTCCTGCACGACGTTTGATCATAGATTCAAACAAGTCGCCAAGCACAGAGCTAAACACAGTCACAATAGACAAAACTAGGAAAAGAATATGTTGTGGAAGCGTTAAATGTAGGTAAATCGATTGAACCACGATGATCACAATCGCAACAGTGACAATCCCACCAATTAAGCCTTCGATTGATTTGTTTGGACTCACATCTGGCGCAAGTTTACGCTTACCAAATTTACGCCCAACAAAATATGCACCACTGTCCGCACCCCAAACCAACAGGAACAGGTACATCAACCACCAAGGTGAACTTTTCCAAACTTCAAAAATAGCGGTAACTGCGGCACTGATTAAAACCAAGCCAACAATATTTAAAGTGATATTGTACCAGCCATCATATTCAGGATAATGTTTTACCCAATACAGACTACACAACCAAGTGAGAATAGAGGCACTCCAAAGAATAAGCGCCAAATCATTAAAATATAATGCTAACCCTGAAAAAAAAGCGGTCAATACACCGAATCCAGCAGCTTTAATTTTCTTCACATGGTCAGATTCATGTGGCATGAGTTTAAACCACTCATAACCTGCTGCCCCAGCTGCGATAATCATTAACACTAACATTGGATATTGAGATTTTGTTGCAAACATACAACTCAGTACAACTGCCACCAATACCAATGCGGTTATAATCCGCTCTAACATTATAAATTCTCTATATGTTCTTGTTGAATTTGTTCAGAGGTTTTTCCGAAACGTCTTTCACGCCCTGAAAAAATATTGAACGCATGATCCAACTCTTGCACTGTAAATTCTGGCCATAATGTCTCAGTAAAATATAACTCAGCGTATGCAGCCTGCCACAGTAAGAAATTAGACAGTCGGTAATCACCGCCTGTACGAATCAATAAATCCACGGGTGGCAAATCCCCCAAACTTATTTGTTGTGCAAATAACTCAGTATTGATTTGATTCACATCAATTTGTTGATCTTTAACTTGTTGCGCAAGTTTACGTGCAGTATCTGCGATATCCCACATACCACCATAACTAATCGCAATTGTTAAAGTCATGTTACTGAACTTAGCAGTCCTTTGTTCAGCATGCAACATTAATTCACGTAGCTCTGGAGAAAGCCGACTACGATCACCAATAAATCTCAACGAAATTTCGAATTTTTCCATCCGTGGAATTTGCTCATGAATTGTGTCTTCTAACAATTTCATTAACAAATCAACTTCATACTGCGGTCGGTTCCAGTTTTCACTTGAGAAAGCAAACACAGTAAGCGCCTGAACACCAACTTTACGGCAATGCTCTACAATTGGATCAAGGACATTTTTACCTTCACGGTGTCCATCACCTTTTTGCAGTTGTTTCTTTTTTGCAAAACGATTGTTGCCATCCATGATGATGGCAACATGTTTTGGAAGATGGTTGTCTTCAGATGTGGTCATTTAAATCTTAGACCTTCATCAATTCAGCTTCTTTCGCAGCAAGACGTTTGTCCACTTCAGCAACAAATTTATCGGTAATTTTTTGGATATCATCGCCTGCACGACGCTCATCATCTTCAGAAATTTCTTTATCTTTTAATAATGATTTGATATCGCCTAAAACATCACGACGGATATTACGAATCGCAACTTTGGCATTTTCTGCTTCGTTACGTGCAACTTTCTGCATATCTTTACGTGTTTCTTCTGTCAAAGCTGCCATTGGCACACGAATCGCATCAGCAGTTACTGGGTTTAAGCCCAAATCTGATTCACGGATTGCTTTATCAATTGCAGAAACCATTGAACGTTCAAATGGTTGAACTAACAAAGTACGTGAATCTTCAACACCCACGTTAGCCACTTGATTTAATGGCACGTCAGAACCATAGTAAGGAACCATAACTCCATTTAGGATGGATGGATGCGCACGACCTGTACGAACCTTTGCAAAACCATGTTCCAAAGACTCCAATGACTTATTCATACGGTCTTCTGCGTCTTTTTTAAGATCGTTAATCATATGATCTTCCTTACTTATTTATCTAAATGTGTATGGGGTCTAGTGACATTTCATAAACAGACGAAGTGTCAATACACCCTAATCTAAAATTGCAGTAGTATAAAGAGCTTTACTACCCACGTACATTAGTTTGTAACGTGAGTGCCCTCTTTTTCGCCCATTACCACAGAAAGCAAAGCACCAGACTTGTTCATATCAAATACTTGAAGTGGCACATTGTGATCGCGGCATAAGCAAATTGCAGTTAAATCCATGACACCAAGTTTCTCATCTAAAACTTCATCAAAGCTTAAATGGTCATATTTAACAGCATCATCATATTTGCTTGGGTCTTTATTGTAGACACCATCAACTTTAGTGGCTTTTAAAATAAGGTTTGCTTCAATTTCAATACCACGTAAGCATGCTGCTGTATCCGTTGTAAAGAACGGATTACCTGTTCCAGCAACAAATACGCACACTTCACCTTGAGTTAAGTGGCGAATTGCATCACGGCTTGAATATGCTTCAACTACTGCACCAATTGGCAATGCAGACATTAAACGGGTTTTGATGTTACGGCGAACCAAAGCATCACGTAATGCCAAACCATTCATTACCGTAGCAAGCATACCCATTTGATCACCCGTTACACGGCCAACCAAACCATCTTTTTGTAATTGACTACCACGGTATAAGTTACCACCACCAACTACAATACCCACTTGCACACCCAAACCAACCAAGTGAGCAATAGATAAAGACATTTGATCTAAGACTTGGGCATCAATCCCCATGTCTTTATTACCCGCAAGCGCTTCACCTGAAAGTTTCAGCAAAATTCGCTCATAGCGCGGCTTTTTAGAATCTAACATCACAAAACTCCAATACTTATATCTACAATTTTATTCGTATTTAATCAAATCGAAATCGGCAACACTTAAGCTGATTTAACGCGAATCAACTTGGCAAACAAATCGTATTCATCTGCATCTGTAATTTCGACTTCAAGTAAATCACCAGCTTTAATCACTGACTTATCAATATCTTCAACAAAAACATTACCATCAATCTCAGGTGCATCTGCATAAGAGCGTGCAACTGCGACTGGGAATTCTTCTTCAAGATCATCCACTAAAACCGTCATGGTTTGACCAATACGACTTTGCAGTTTTTCAGCAGAAATCGCTTGTTGAACTTCCATAAAACGTTCATAGCGTTGTTGCTTAATTTCTTCAGGAACATGATCAGGCAAATCGTTGGCTGTTGCACCCTCTACAGGTGAGTAGGTAAAGCAACCCACACGATCAAGTTTCGCCTCTTGTAACCAGTCCAATAACATTTGAAAATCTTCTTCAGTTTCACCAGGGAAACCCACCACAAATGTTGAACGAATAACCAATTCAGGACATTTTTCACGCCATAATTTTAGACGTTCCAAGGTGTTTTCACTATGAGCTGGTCGCTTCATCAATTTTAAGATGCGCGGACTGGCGTGTTGAAAAGGAATGTCTAAATACGGAAGAATTTTACCCTGTGCCATTAAGTCAATCACCGCATCCACATGTGGATATGGATAAACATAATGTAATCGCACCCAAATCCCTAACTGACCGAGCGCTTCGCACATGTCATAGAATTTGGTTTTAACAGGCTGACCATTCCAGAAATCAAGCTTATATTTGGTATCTACACCATAAGCGGAAGTGTCTTGAGAAATCACCAAGACTTCTTTTACACCCGCTTTCTTTAACGCCTGTGCTTCATTTAATACAGAGCCAACAGGACGTGACACAAGATCACCACGCATGCTTGGAATAATGCAGAATGTGCAACGATGGTTACAGCCTTCTGATATTTTTAAATAAGCATAATGTTTAGGTGTTAAACGAATACCTTGTTCAGGTACAAGATCTACAAAAGGATTGTGTTTTGGTGGTTCTGGAACATACTGATGGACAGCTTCCATCACATCTTGATACGCCGCCGCACCTGTCACTTTTAAGACATTTGGATGCATCTGGCGAATTTTATCTTCATCTTTACCCAAACAGCCTGTGACGATCACACGACCATTGGCGCTCATGGCTTCACCAATTGCGTCTAAAGACTCTTGTACTGCAGATTCAATAAAACCACAGGTGTTCACAACAACTAAATCAGCACCTTCATAATCTGATGCAACATCATAACCTTCAGTCTTTAACTGCGTTAAAATGCGTTCAGAATCTACCAATGCCTTAGGACAACCTAAAGATACAAAACCGACTTTGGGGGACTTCATGAATCTGCGCTCCACTATAATCCGCGTATTGTATGACTTTTCAAGAGATAAAAACAGGTGGAAACTGCACTCTTTGTATAATGCACCAAAATACATCCAATCAAATAATTAAATTACTACAATGCACCATTTTGGAACAATATAATGATAGCGTAATATGAATGCTTGTTTTTACACTTGAATAAAGCGCAGTAAATGCGCAATTTTTATCATTCATGTAAGAAAACTGCGCAGTATATAAAAGTTGGCGTGCATCTTGCTTTATATCAGGACGATTTAACCGATTCAATCACCCATGTTCGGGAAAATAGAAAACGAGGTGCAGATGCCATTGCGCTATTTAAAGACAGGAAAGCTCTGCTAATGGATCAATACCCAACAATTGATTATAGATTGCTTGTGGATAATTTAACCACTGCAATTCTTTTGGTCGATTGTAATTTAAATATTTTTTATCTTAATTCATCATGCGAAGCATTGTTTGATATTAGCTTGCTTCGTGCGGCAGGTCAGCCAGTGATTAATATTTTACATGCACCAAATGATAGCTTTAATACCTTGGAAGCATTAAACAACTCAATAAAAACAGGTCAAGCCTATACACGCCGTGAAGCGATTATCAATGTTAACTTTAAAGACATGCATGTTGATTATTCCGTATCGCAGTTAAATACAGGAAGACCCTATCACCCATTACTATTAATTGAATTAAATCCGATTGATCGGATGCTTAAAATTTCTAAAGAAGAAAACCTGATTCAACAACACCAAGTCGCACGGCAATTGATTCGAGGTGTTGCACATGAAATCAAAAACCCATTAGGTGGAATTCGTGGCGCGACTCAACTGCTTGCTCGTAGTTTAAATGATCCACAGTACGCAGAGTTCACCGATATTATTATCAGTGAAGTCGATCGTTTAAGAAACCTTGCTGACACTATGCTGGGTTCACGTCAACTCCCAAGCTACGAATTGGTCAACGTACATGAACCGCTTGAACGTGTTCGCTCATTAATTGTAAATCAGACCAAGAAAAAAATTAAAATCACACGAGACTATGACCTTTCATTGCCTGATGTTAAAGCAGATCGCGATCAACTAATTCAAGTGATGCTCAACATCAGTGTCAATGCGGTACAGGCGATGACTGAGAATCGTGAGTTTTTTATTGATCATCAACCTGAACTGATGTTGCGTACACGCATCCAACGTTTGGTGACGATTAATGGCGTACTGAATAAATCAGCCATTCGTATTGATATTGAAGACAATGGCCCCGGTGTTCCTGAAGAAATTTTAGAATCCGTGTTTTATCCACTTGTGACTGGTCGTGCCAAAGGAACAGGTCTTGGCTTAAGCATCGCACAAAATATCATGCATCAACACAACGGAATGATTGAATGCCAATCCGTTCCTGGAAAAACAGTATTTAGCTTATATCTACCTTGGGAGTCTAACCATGTCGCATAATAAAATTTGGGTGATCGATGACGACCGTGCTATGCGTTGGGTCTTGGAAAAAACATTTAAAGAAGAAGGCTTCGATGTCACCAGTTTTGAAGAAGCACAATCTGCTTTAGATCAACTTCCAAGCAATGCTCCAGATGTCATTCTCACTGATATTCGTATGCCCGGCATTGATGGTTTAACCTTCCTAGGAAAAGTCAAAGGAAGTTATCCTGATCTGCCTGTGATTATTATGACAGCACATTCAGATTTAGAATCTGCAGTATCGAGCTATCAAACAGGTGCTTTTGAATATCTACCAAAACCTTTTGATATTGATGAAGCACTTGCGTTGGTAAATCGTGCGATTTTGCATATCAACAAACTGCAACAACAAGAATCCGCAAAAGTTACCCCGATTCAATCTACTGAGATTATTGGTGAATCCCCTGCAATGCAGGAAGTTTTCCGCGCCATTGGACGTCTATCTCAATCGCATATTACTGTATTGATCAACGGTGAATCTGGAACAGGTAAAGAGTTAGTTGCGCATGCTTTACATCGCCACTCACCAAGAAGCAGTAAACCATTTATTGCTTTAAACATGGCCGCTATTCCAAAAGATTTGATTGAAACTGAATTATTTGGTCATGAAAAAGGCGCATTTACTGGCGCCAATACTCAACGCCAAGGTCGTTTTGAACAAGCCAATGGTGGAACCTTATTCTTAGATGAAATTGGTGATATGCCATTTGAAACCCAAACACGTCTACTCCGTGTTTTGGCAGATGGTGAATTTTATCGTGTTGGTGGTCATATTCCAGTCCGTGTTGATGTTCGTATCGTGGCAGCAACACATCAAGATTTAGAAAAGTTGGTCAATGATGGGCGTTTCCGTGAAGACTTATATCATCGTTTAAATGTCATTCGTATTCATATTCCTAAACTTGCTCATCGTTCTGAAGATATTCCGATGTTGGCACAACACTTCTTGGCACGCGCGGGTAAAGAGCTCGGGGTTAGTCCAAAAATTTTACGCCCAGAAACGCAAGAGTATATTCAAAAACTGCCTTGGCCAGGCAACGTACGTCAACTAGAAAATACCTGCCGCTGGTTAACTGTGATGATCACAGGCCGTGAAATTTATCCAGAAGACTTACCGTCAGAATTAAAACAAATTCCAATCAATAAATCTGATGATCAAGGTCAAGCGCAAGCTGGTATTGATCGTATAGCATTACACCATTGGGATGAGTTATTAGCGCAATGGGCAATTCAAAAGCTGAAAAATGGTGAAATGAAAATTTTAGACATTGCCACTCCAATGTTTGAACGTACTTTGATCATCGCAGCACTTCAACAAACCCGTGGTCGTAAACGTCATGCTGCTGAACTCTTAGGTTGGGGGCGTAATACTTTAACCCGCAAACTCAAAGAATTAGGTATGGATTCTGCTGAAGATGATGAAGAGGAAGACAAAACTGTATTAGCTGAATAACAAGCAACTCATAAATATAAAGTTTACTCCAACCATATTTCGTAAGAATATGGTTGTTTTTTATTGGTCCATAGTGAAAAATAGCCTCGTGAAATTTAAACTTTATCGTCTAGGGTAAAAATGAAGAAAACTGTTGTTGTAATTAGCTTACTCTCTATTTTTAGTGTTGCTTGCTCTAAAAATAAACCGCATGACAGTTCTGAACATCAAGCAGAAGCCCCAGCAGTTAAAAAAGCATATAAAGCAGCCAATTCAGATGATTGTTTTAAGTTAGAACCGAACAAACAGTTTACCCTGAACAATAATGAAGAAACACAAATACAGATTGTTCCCACAACCTTTAACAATCAGAATGCGATAGCAATCGTTAGACAAGGCGCAGGTGTGCGTACAGATTATATCTACGATTTAACTGGTCGTACCATGCTTGCAAATTTGGATTATGGTATTGCTGCACTGGGATCAAATCCAAATGATGTGCTGGTAAAAACCACTTATCAAGCTCCGCTTCCAACATTCCCATCCAATCTTAAACCACAGCAAAAGTTCCAAATGACGTATAACGCGGTCATTGAATCGCAAATGGATAACAATGATAAGTCTGAAAACAATAAGACGATTGACTTAGTATTTGTAGGATTTGAAGATCTGACTTTAATTGACAATGATGACAATACCTTAAAGTTTGATAATGCATGTCATTTCATTTCTCAAATCGGAGATGAAACATTGGATGAATGGTATGCTGAAGGATATGGACAAATTAAATATGTTAAAAAGAAACAGAATGGCGACGTAAAAAGTAGCGAAGCAATTGGCGATGACCCACAGCCTTAATTTAAATCAGCCAGTCAACAGCTATTGACTGGCTTTGATCATTTTTATATTCGATTTTACTTTAAAAAGCCTGATACCAAATTCATGACATTTTGAATATCACCATTGGCTTCAGTGTGATCTGTTGCATCACCTTGTGGTGTGAGTGAATCAATAATTTGCGGTAATACTGTAGAGATTGCACCATATACTTCAGTAGTCGGAACATTGGCTTGTTGAGCAACTTGTTCAACTTGCTGACCACCAAATAAACTCTGGATTTGCTCTACATTTACAGCACCATTACCTTGTGACGGATCGACCCAACTTTGAACCTGCCCACCTAAACCTGCGCCTTGCAATTTAGCTAAAGCACCTTGTAGACCACCATTTTGTTGAATCCAACCCAAGACCAATGGCACAACTGCAATCAATAAAGAAGAGGCATTAAAACCACCCGCTTGCGGTGCTTGTTGTTGTTGTCCACCTGTCAAACCACCTAAAACTGAACCAAGCACGCCACCCAATCCACCTTGTGATTGTTGCTGCTGCCCACCCAAGCCACCGAGTACTGAACCAAGTACCCCGCCCAATCCACCACCTAGCCCGCCTTGTGATTGTTGTTGTCCGCCAAGTGCTTGTTTTGCCAGAATTTCCACAATATTGGTTAAATCTGTCATGAGTTTTCCTTTTTTAAGTTTTATGAGACAAGTACAGCATACTTGGCTTTATCCTATTCACCAAAATTGGAATTGTTAAATTTTGCAATAGCTTAAGACTGATTTTATAACCAAAATAAAATCACTACCAACGAAATTTATTCCAGTTTTCTGGATTGGCCCAAAACTTAGAATTAAACCAATCTGGTACATGTTTATAGGTCAAAATATTAAACTGCCAAAGTGCAAAATCATTTTGATGTAAAGTTTTATCAATAAGTTGGGTAAAACCTAGCGATCTGAGTAACTGCTCATCTTTTAGCTGACATGCCACGACAATTCGTTTTGCCAATAAATCACGCAACTTGACCAATAACTGCGATTTTTGTAAATCGGTGATCCCTGACATTTCATCTGTATCTAAAAGTACAAATCCTAAATCATATCGCTGCGTAAAAGGCAGACTTAAAAACTCAGATACGTTAAAATAGGACCATTGAATTGAATAATTTGTAGGGTATTGCGCCAAATTTTGCCCAATACACAATGCAGTTTGAATTGGCTGTTCTTGCGATAAATCGTCTAGCATTGAAGTGATGACATTTTGCTCAGCCATAACTGCACCTTTTTTGAAGCGAGTAATTAAACATGGAACTACAAGGCATTTGTCATAAAATGCATGCAGGTCTTAAAGACCTTAGTGTAACTGATCAACAAACACATAAGGCAAATGTTGAATATAAATTTATATTAGATCGCTCAGAAACCGAGCTACCATTTAGTTTAGGCCAGGAAATTGAGATTGAAGCGACAGGAAATATTTATTGTGTTTCTTGTGGCGCAAAAACACCGAAGTCTTATTCACAAGGCCACTGCTTTAAATGCATGAAAACCAAGGCGTCTTGCGACATGTGTATCATGAAGCCTGAAACTTGCCATTATCATTTAGGTACTTGCCGTGAAGATGATTTTGCTCATGAGGTTTGCTTTCAACCGCATATTGTCTATCTAGCAAATTCAAGTGCTTTAAAAGTGGGGATTACCCGTCTAGGCCAAATGCCAACACGCTGGTTAGACCAAGGTGCGACCCAAGCATTGCCTATTTTAAAAGTCGGTTCGCGCCGTCTTTCAGGTCAACTTGAAGTCATGTTTGGTACACAGGTTGCGGATAAAACGGATTGGCGGAAACTACTTAAAGGTGAAGCTGAACCGATTGATCTGATTGAAATTCGTAATGAATTGGTTCAAGAGTTTTCCCCAAAGATTCAAAGCATTCGCGATGAGTTTGCGCAAAATCTTGAGTTCAATGAAACGGTTGAATTGTTAGAAAATGAATTACCCCGTGAATTTATCTACCCTGTCGATATTTATCCTGAAAAAGTTAAATCGCACAATTTAGATAAAACTCCAATCATTCGCGGCAAGCTACAAGGAATCAAAGGTCAATATCTGATTATGGATACGGGTGTCATCAATATTCGTAAATATACAGGTTATGAACTTAAAGTTCGGGCGGAATAATTTTTCACACCCAAACCCAGAAATTGATTTATACATACTCCTCTTTATCTTAGATTTAGAGGAGTTTTTATTGGTTAAAGGTTTTCTAAACTGATTACAAAGTTTTTCAGCAGCTCGATAAGCAAACGAATATTTGCTTAATCAGTTGTTAGCATTAAAAATCAAGCTGTTAAAATTGCTAAAATCGCCTGAACCGGATCTTCACTATTTCCAGCCAAAAGTTGCTTATGCATGGTGATTAATTGCATCACCTGAATTTGTGCAGCTTCAATATTCATTAATTTTTCAATTTGATTGGCTAAATTTTCTGCTGTGGCATCTTGTTGAATGAGCTCTTGAATCACTTTTTTACCCGCAATAATATTCGGCAATGAATAATACGGAATTTTCACTAAAAATTTCGCAATCACATAGGTTAACCAATTCAACTTATAAAAAGTCACCATTGGACGATGTAACAATAATGCTTCAAGTGTCGCTGTCCCCGATGCCAAAGCCACAATATTGGCAGCATTCATAACCTGACGACCAATTTTTGATTCTTTATCGGTATTTTCCAGTAAATGAATTTTTGCGACCAAGTCACTTGGATAATGCTTTAATAATTCCTGAATTTGCTGTTTGCGTAAATCATTAATGGCAGGAATCAGGAACTGATAATCTGGATATTTTTGATGAAGAATTTTTGCAGCATCTAAAACCAACGGCCCAAGTCGTTCAATCTCACCACGCCGACTTCCCGGTAACAAGGCAATATGCTTTTGACTAATATCTAAACCAAGCTCTTGCTTTGCATCCAAAATTGGATTTTGTAATGGCAATTGACTTGCCAGTGGATGCCCAACAAAGGCTGCTGGTACATCATATCGTTGATAAAAGCCTTTTTCAAAAGGAAATAGACAAAGCACTAAATCTATACTGGCTTTGATACCATGTACCCGTCCTTGTCGCCAAGCCCATACAGATGGACTGACATATTGCACTGTTTTAATCGGCAAGTTTTTCTGTTTTATACTTTTTGAAAGACGTAAGTTAAAGTCTGGCGCATCAATACCGATAAAAACATCTACAGGATTGGCAGTCCATTTTTCGACTAGACCATCACGTACAGCAAATAATTTTTTTAAATCTTTAAGCACTTCAACAATTCCCATCACAGATAAAATATCCATTGAATAAAAACTGTTAAATCCTTCTGCAATCATTTGAGGACCACCAATCCCCTCAAATTCAGCATCAATACCCTGTTCACGAAAGCGACGAATAAGTTTTGCGCCTAAAGTATCCCCTGATACCTCACCTACGACAATTCCAATTTTAAGCTTTCGATTTTGCAAGATATTCTTCCTGATCAGCACTATAACTGCATGATAGCATATTCATCAGATTTAATTGTGAATACTCAAAACAGGATACTGCTATGGCAAATACGTGAATTTATAAAACAATTCATCTAATTTTCTATCGTTATTTTATTTTCTATTTATATTTTCAATTGCACGACGCTTGTAAGCACTTCTTACAAACAATAAACTAAGCGATAATTATTATCATTTAAGATAAACAATGTTGAATTCTCTCCCACACAGCTTTAAGTTCTCTATTCTTAGTTTAGCGGTACTCAGTGCTCAGCAGAGTTTTGCTGAAGATATTGAAAATCTACCCACAATTTCAGTTCAAGCCACAGCGGATCAAACTGAATTAAGCTCTGAACAATCAAAATCTTATATCGTTAAAAAATCAGCAAGTGCTGCCAAGCTAAATATTCCTGTCAAAGAAACCCCACAAACAGTGAATGTGGTGACACGTCAGCAATTAAATGATTTTGCGCTCAACAGTGCACGTGAGGCTTTAAGTAATACTCCCGGTATTACTGTTAGCAATCAGGAAACCGAACGTTCAACCTACACCGCTCGTGGTTTTGAAATCTCAAATATTTTAACTGATGGCGTCGGCTTTCCTTCTAGCAGCTACAATTATAATAATACCAATCCTGATACGTATTTTTATGATCGTATTGACGTAATTAAAGGTGCAGATGCTTTAACCAATGCTTTTGGTGATCCAAGCGCAACAATCGATTATATCCGTAAACGCCCTACCCAAGAATTTCAAGCCAATGCTGGACTAAGTTATGGCTCTTGGAATACCCAACGTTATGAAGCAGATGTTTCAGGTGCATTAAACAAAGAAGGTAGCATCCGCGGACGTTTGATGGGTTATGAGCAAACTGGGGATTCTTATCTAGATCGTTATTCATCTGAGAAAAATGGATTTTCTGGCATCATTGATGCGGATTTAAGTGATAGCACGTTATTAACTGTCGGTTATAGCCAACAACAGAACAAACCTAATGCAAATAATTGGGGTGCCTTACCACTTCTCGGTGCAGATGGGAAACAACTTTCCTATGAGCGTAATTATAATCCCAATCCAGATTGGGCATATTGGGATAATAAGTCACAAAATGCTTTTGCTGAATTAAAGCAAAAAATTAATGACAAGTGGACAGCTAAGCTGAGTTATAACTACACCCAAACTGACCATAACAGTAACTTACTCTATTATTTCGGTTATCCTGATCAAAATGGAGCGGGTGTAGCCCTTACCGCTTGGGGCGGAAAAGAAAGTCTAAAAAGTCATTTTGCCGACTTAAATCTACAAGGCTCATATTCATTATTTGGCCGTGAGCACGAAGCGACACTGGGTTATAGTTATCTACAAAATAAACAGTATGATCAACAGACCTCAGGCACAATTAATGATAGCAATATCAATAATAATAAAACTACAGACTGGGCAAGCTGGACACCTCACTCAGTCACTTGGTCAGCGTTTAGCGATGCGGCAAACTATACCCAAAAGCTCAATTCTGTATATGCGGCAACACGACTACACTTAAACGATGATTTGAAACTTTTACTCGGTTTAAATTATGTTCAAGCTAAAAGTGAAGGTGAAAGTTACGGTTCATCAATGGCCTATGATGAAAACAAAGTATCTCCTTATGCTGGCATTACCTATAACTTTAGCCCTGAATACACAGGTTATCTAAGCTATACCTCTATTTTCCGCCCACAATCTGGAGTGGGTACTGATAATAAAGCACTCAAACCAGTTGAAGGTGAAAGCTATGAGGCTGGTATTAAAAGTTCATGGCTAGATGACAAACTCACTGGAACTTTGGCGGTGTTTCGAACAGAACAAAGTAATTACCCTTTGCGCAATTCAGATGGAAATATTCTCAATCGAAAAGTTGAAACCAGTGACTTACGCTCTCAAGGGGTAGAAGTTGGACTGGCTGGACAATTAACAGATCATTTAAATCTGGCATTTGGCTATAGCCAATTTAGCTTAAAAGATTTAAAAAATGGTGGAGAGGCACGTACTTACAACCCCAACCAAACCATTAATCTTTTAACCACCTATACCATTCCAGCTATACCTAAACTGAAAATTGGCGCAGCCTTACAATGGCAAGATGCAACCAAGCTGTATGACTCTACTGTAAAGAGTACAATTACCCAAGATGCTTATGCTTTAGTAAATTTGATGACCAGCTATGACTTGAATAAGCATATTTCGCTTCAAGCAAATGCAAACAATGTAACAGACAAAAAATATTTATATAGCTTTCCAGATGGTCAGGCATTTTATGGCCCATCTACAAACTATAATGTTGCAGTGAAATTTAAATACTAATCTGAATTCGCCTTAATCTTTTAAGATTAAGGCGTTTTCAATTGCAAGAAAGTGATCGTTATGCAGATTGTGCTCTACCCTTTATCAGTGCTCTATCGTTTTATACTGGCTTTTGGTATGGGCTATGTGTGCAGTTATTTAGTATCCTTAGCTTTAATTGATGTGTTTTATCCTTATTTTGCCAAAGCTGAATCTATTTATTTGGCGGCATTTAGTGCACTTATTTTTTACATTATTTTTGTGATTCTAAGCTTTTGTATTCATTCTTTAAAGAAACTTACCCTGATCAGCCTGGTGTTGGTCACTACTTTTTTCCTATTTTCCAAGTTTATAGGTTAACTCATGCATAAATCTGTTCGTCAATCTATGGCATGGTTACATTCTTGGATTGGGCTTACTTTCGGCTGGCTGTTATTTGCAATTTTTTTGACGGG
Organism: Acinetobacter sp. GW821-FHT01C12; assembly: GCF_059422625.1. Lineage (NCBI taxonomy): Bacteria > Pseudomonadati > Pseudomonadota > Gammaproteobacteria > Moraxellales > Moraxellaceae > Acinetobacter > Acinetobacter sp. GW821-FHT01C12. The sequence goes on along the minus strand of NZ_JBWKXD010000001.1, from coordinate 73,187 downwards.
TTCTGCAACATATTATCGCCATGAAATTAGTATATGGATGCAACCACAGTTCGCAAGTATGCAAATCAAACAGGAATCGGCTATACAGTCCGCGTATGCTTATTTGCAAAAAAATGCCCCAGATGCAAAAAGTTGGTATATCGGCGTTGCAAACCAGAATACCCCTGCAAATAAAGTTTATTGGCAAAAAGCCGATGGTGGTTATGAAAGTAAAACTTTAGATGCCAATACAGGTAAAGAATTGAGTCTTTCTGCCACACAAGGCGGTGATTTCTTCTATGGGTTTCATTATCAGCTTTATGGAATGCCTTATTCTATTGGGCGTTTGATTGTCACCTTTGCAGCGTTAATTATGTTTATAGCCTTGATTTCAGGCATTATTACCCATAAAAAGATATTTACCGATTTCTTTACTTTAAGAGCATTTAAAGGTCAGCGTTCATATTTAGATTTTCATAATGTAAGTTCGGTAATCGCATTGCCCTTTTTCTTAACCATTACATTTACCGGCTTGGCGATCTTTTTCTATCTGCTTTTCCCTGCAGGGATGAAAAAAGCCTATCCAGATAATCCATATCAGTATTTTGATGAAATTCGTCATGTTTCAACTGCAAACAAGGCTCAACAAGCACAGCCGAAGAATATGTTATCTATTCAACATTTCCTGCAACAAACCCAACAGCAATGGGGAAAAACGAATATTGATAATATTACCGTTGATCAGCCCAATACACAGCTTGCCAAGCTCACGATTACTGCCTTAGAAGATCATTCGATTACACGTAATCAAGCACAACTTAGCTTTAATGGCGCTACTGGTACTTTAATTGGGAATACCCGTAATAACAGTGCAATTGCAACATTAAATGCCAGTATGTACGGGCTGCATATGGCGAATTTTGCCCAACCTTTATTGCGTTTAGGCTTATTTTTCTCTGGCCTCTTAGGTTGTGCAATGATTGCTTCGGGCTTATTGCTCTGGAGTTTAAAACGACAATTACAAAAGAAAAATGAGCATTTTCACTTTGGGCATTATCTGGTAAACCGACTCAATACCACGATGATTATTGGTTTACCCATTGCGATGTTGGGTTATTTATATGCCAATCGTTTTGTGCAACTTCAAGCAGATACACCGAATTATGAAGTCTATACATTTTTCACTTTATGGTTATTCAGTTTTATAATTGCGCTCTGCACAAAACAACAATTTCTCTGGAAAACTCAGCTCAAGTTGCTGATTGCCATGACATTAGCCTTGCCTATTTTAAATGTCTATTATCTGATTTCTAATCAATATATTCATTCATTACAGGACTATTGGTTATTCTTACGTGTGGACTTAATGATCTGGATATTTGCCATTTTAGCAATTTTTTTACATCAAAGAATCACACCGATTCAAAACAAAGCTGTGGCGAAGATCAAGAAAAAGCTGGAACAAAAACAAGCGCAGGAGTCTGTGTCATGATATTGGCATTTGCATTTCTCCTGATCCTGATTGCCAGTTATAGCTTGTATTTGGTCAGCTCAAAGCAGATCACCAAGACTCAGAAAAGTAAATTGTCTGTTTTAGCGCAACATGTGAAACTGGTAAAAGTTATCGCGTTTGCGTTGATCATCTCGGCTTTATTTTTATTCAGTGTAAATTATGGCAATAGCATCTCTTTTGTGGCCTTATGCATACTGAGTAGCCCAATACTGTTTGGATTGATACTCTTTGTAAATGATTTAAAACCTAAAATAAAAAAGTAGACATCTAGCGTTTTAACACTGTGCTAAGTAAATTTGATCAGTTTTTTAGGATGCTCAATGGCTAATCTATATTCATTGGGGAATCCTGATTGAATCGATAAGTTTTTTTAACAAGCTTTAGGTACAGTATAAATCGTTTTTATTCGATATAAATAACTGGTGTAATTTCCGCGAAAACTATACAATCTACATTACCCCACTATTCTCCCAATTTCTGCTGAATTTGCCTTAAAATAATTTAAGCTGTTCAGGTTGTAACTTCATTTCAATATTTTACAATTTAATCAATCTATAAAATTTCCACGAGGATTTTATGTTGCTGCAATGGTTTGAAAAGTTAGTAGATCCATATCCGTCGAAAGGTTTAAACGAACCATTACCCACCAAGTTCTTTCCATTTGTTTGGCAAGCTGCGACTGGTGTTAAGCGTTATTTATTGATTTTAATATTATTCACTGCTGCAACAGCAAGTTTTGAAGCTTTATTTTTTTCACAAATCGGACATTTAGTCGATTGGTTGACACAGTCAAAACCTCAAGACTTTTTAGTAAATCATCGTGACAATTTGATCTTTTTAAGCTGTATTCTGTTGGCAAATATCTTTTTTGCCAGTATGCAATCCATTATCAGACATCAGATTTTATACAGTAGTTTTCCAATGCGTTTGCGTTGGAGATTTCATAATCTAATGCTACGCCAAGGCTTAGACTTCTTCCATAATGACTTTGCTGGACGTTTATCTGCCAAAGTCATGCAGACGGCACTAGCGGTACGTGAGTTTTGGGTGATTTTGGGCGACATGGTGACTTATGTTGTCATCTATTTCATCACCATCAGTATCGTATTGGGATCAATTTCTCCTATTCTATTGATTCCACTTTTATTATGGTTGGCGTTGTTTGTCAGTGCGGCATTATATTACATTCCAAGATTAGGACGAATTTCCAAAGAACAAGCCGATGCGCGTGCGGTGATGACTGGACGTGTAACAGATGCCTATACCAACATTCAGACAGTAAAACTTTTTGCACATGCAGGCCGTGAAAGCCAGTATGCAAAAGAGTCAATGAAAGAGTTTATGCGTACAGTGTTCAAACAAATGCGTTTAGGCACTGCATATGAACTTTGCATCAATTTGCTGACAGCCGTTTTATTCTTTGGTGTTTTAGGTACTGCCGTTTGGTTATGGTTACAGGGGCAAGCAGCGATTGGTGTGATTGCAGCAACAACAGCCATGATTCTTAAACTCAATAGTATGGCTGAGTTTATGATGTGGCAAACCTCTGCCCTATTTGAAAATGTCGGCACAATTCAAGATGGTATGCAAACTTTAGGTCGTCAGATCAATATCCAAGACAAAGAAGATGCCAAACCACTTGTTGTGACTCAAGGTAATATTAAATTTAGCGATGTCACATTTGCTTATAACAGCAAAAAAGTCATTGATCACTTTAATTTAAACATTCAACCAGGTGAAAAAATTGGTATTGTAGGACGTTCAGGCGCTGGAAAATCCACATTAATTCAATTACTTTTACATTTTTACACCATCAATAATGGAAAAATTACCATTGATGGTCAAAATATTGAAGAAGTCACTCAAGACAGCTTAAGAAAAAATATTGCGCTTGTGACCCAAGATACTTCTTTATTACATCGTACAGTTGCGGAAAATATCAAATATGGCCGCCCTGATGCGACTGATGAAGAAATGTATGAAGCAGTAAGAAAAGCCAAAGCAGATGAGTTTATTCCGCAACTTTCAGATTTAAGAGGCCGTACTGGCTATGATGCTTATGTCGGAGAGCGTGGAGTAAAACTTTCGGGTGGTCAACGTCAACGTATTGCCATTGCACGTGTATTTTTAAAAGATGCGCCTATTTTAATCTTGGATGAAGCAACCAGTGCTTTAGACTCCGAAGTTGAAGCTGCAATTCAATCGAGCTTAGATGAGTTAATGCAAAATAAAACTGTGATCGCGATTGCTCATCGTCTTTCAACCATTGCACAAATGGATCGTTTGATTGTGTTAGATCAAGGTCAAATTGCAGAACAAGGTACTCACGAGGAACTGATCGCACAAAATGGTATTTATGCACATTTATGGCATAGACAGACTGGTGGTTTCTTAGTTGAACCTGAACCAAAAGCCGCCACAGAAGATGAAGATTCAACAGTCAGCACTTCGTAAATAAAGTGTTTAAATAGCCAGATTATAAAAAACCACGTTAAAAATAGCGTGGTTTTTTATTATATAGTCAACCAGTCAAAAACTCAGACTCAAGAATATATTTTCATAATTAATATTTTAAATTAAATCAATTATATGTAAAAAATTATTTGATTATAAAAAGTTAGCAATGCCAAAATTTACTTTTAATATTTTAATCACTTTGCGTAGGCTATGCCACATCTTATACTGCAAATAGCACACTTGAGCTTTCCGCTTACTTATCCAAATAAAACAACAACTCTTCTTTATAAATCAATAATCAAAAACAAAAAAGCTGTCTTATATAAAGACAGCTTGTTATTTAAATCTAGCCAATCAACACTATTTTAAATGATTAATACCAATTCATTAATGAAACACCTAGACCTACATAAGTCGCACGGTGATTATAATCAATCAAGCTTTCGCCATAACCATCAAACAATTGAAAATGCCCACGTAACTTGCCTTTAATTGGAAACGCCCAATCAAATTGCATTGCGCCGTGCGAATCATCCCCACCTTTTAAAGAGTGACGTAGCATCAAAGAAAAATCATTGTCATTCCAGCGATAGAATGCAGTCAAATCACCACGACCGATATAATTTTTAATGTCAGGGTTATTGTCATCCTTAAAATCTTCTTCGATGCGATACCACGGACGCACCATCAAGGCAAAATTATCTTTTTCAAAACCAAGATTTAAAATAACCCGATTCCAACTACGTGATAGCGGATCAGAACGTCCGTTTGACTGATGATTCAAAGTCAAACCCAGCAAGCGACCATTTAAGCCCAATAAATTATAATTGGTTCTAAAAATCAAACTTGCTTCAGGTTCGTAATTTGTTTCACGAAATGGACGAGACTCTTCACTGTTATAAACTTGCCAGCGAGACGATTGGGTATAACCAACCCAAACATCACCATTGTTTCCAAAAATATTTTCGGCAGCTTTGGTTTTTAAAGAAATCTGAAATTTAGCTTCCATTGACTTTAAATTTTGATCTTCATCCACGGTGTTTTGAGGATTTGGACTCTGCGGAAATTCATTTTTCTTGCTGGTCCAAAATGCAGGAAGCAAATAAACAGGTTGATTCGCGCGAATATTCCATGTACCTAATTTACTGTCTTGAGAAAGCTCCCAACGTCGATCAAGTAATGAGGTATTTGGATCAATTTTATCACCATGAATGGCAAATAAATTTTCTGCTTTCTGGGTGATTTTATCTTTGAGTGTTTCAGGTTCTACATTGGCTTTTTGAATATCTAAAGCAGCACGTTGCTCTGACACCAAGACTTGCGGAGCAACGGTAGGTGTTTTAAATATTTTATCGTAACAAGCCAAACGGTCAGCATTAGATTCGAGCGCAACACAGGCTTGCGTGCTTGCAGGATTCACTTGTGCAGTATCATCTGCATGAGCAATAGTCACCAAACCAAAACTGAGCATCATTAAGATGCTCAGATTCAATGGTGTACGTTCAAAATTTTTGAACGACATAGAATTCTCCAGAAAGAATTTATAGGGTTAATTTACTTTCTTAATTTCAAAACCTAATTGTTCCAACACTTCTTTTTTGGCAACTGGAGCGACTACAGCTCTTACAGGCTTTTGCTCAAGTAAATAAGTTTGTGTGACACGCTTAAGATCGTCAATAGTAACGTTTAATAAGCGCTCGCGTAATTGCTTTCTAAACGCAGGTGTACGTCCATGAAGCAATGCATAACATGCAGTAATGGCTTCACCTGCGGGTGAACCAGGTTTATCCATACTAGAAACCAGACCAAGAATGGCTTCTTCAAGCTGATAATCATGCTGCTCTTTGTTTAACAACCAATCTAAACTTGCTTCAAAGTCTTGGAAAGTTTCTGCAAGGCGTGGATCACGATAACTATAGAATCGGAACGAGCAAGCATTGCCATCATAACTTGCGCCCCCACCATATGCACCACCCTTTTCACGAATAGCACTATGCAGGAAACCATTGCGTAAATAGCCTGCAAGCACCATCAACGGCGCCGCATCTGGATGGGCAACATCTACAGCTTGGTAAGCAGAAGCACAAAATTGAACATTGGCTTGAATTAACCATGCTTGATCTGCATCGCTCTCATCCATAGCCACTTGCGTTAAATAGACAGGAGATTGATCAACTGCAAGTTTATCCCAAACCGTTTGCACTTCTTCAACTAAACGCTCTGAGTGATGCTCTTCACACACCAATAAAAATTGTTTTGGTGCAAGCATTAAGCCTTTATGAATTGATTTTAACTCATCTATAAACGCATCATATGCAGCTTCATCTTTTTCTATTTTTGCGATCAAATCACCTAGCCAATTCAATGCGCCTAAACCTGTATTGTCATAATCGCGTTTTGCCAACGCACTCATATGACGTGAGGCAATTTGCATGGCATAACTATGTCCAGAACCTGACAAGCGAGAAGCCCAACGTGTTTTACGTTGTTGTAAAAGTTCGATAATGCGATCTTTTTCATCAAAACGTAATTGCTCAAAAGCCAGTTTAAGCAACTGAATCGCATCAAACTTATCCGTTAAAGATTTGGTTGTTAAAGTCAACCATGCACTGATTTGACCTTTGTCATCGGTTTTAGAACGAAGCGAAGCACCCATTCCCAAACCGCCACTAACAGCCGTCTGTAACTGTTGAAGTTCAAGATAATCATATTCGCCCGCACCCACTTCTCCCATGAGAACAGACAGTAAGTTAAAATAAGGCGATTTTACAATTTGATCTGGAATTTGAATCAATACTTGTTGGTAGTAAATTCCATTTGTACCTGCATGGTACAGATTTAATGGTGTATCTACCCCGTTGCAAATCACTTCACGCAATTGACCTTGAACAATGGCCAATTCAGCTGGAATGTCTTCCAAACCGACTTTAGGCAATAAGCTCAAATCATCTGGAGTTTCTTGACGAATTTTTAAAGCTTCAGTTTGTGCGATAATTTCAGCTTTATCTGCTTCTGACAAAGCCTCACCAATTTTCGCTAAACGTGCTTTTTCATCTTCTGCTTCTTGAGCAGATTTATTTGCATCTGGAACTAAAGTCATTTGTACACGATGCGGATTATCCAATAAATGAACTTGAATCAAGTTGGATAACCACATCGGATCTTTGAGTTCTTCTTTTACTTCTGCAATGGCAGTATCCACATCCCAAGCATGGATTGGATCATTATGATGAATTGCATTGCCCAAACCATTGAGAATCAGTGTTAAACCATACGGCGTACCATCACCACTGATTTCACGTTGATGTAATTCAATTTGATGCAAAATCGCATCGACCATGTCTTTATCAATAGGCTTTGAAGCAACGTCTTGAAGAATATTGAGCACACCATTTTTAAATTCTTCAGTATGCTCAGGATTTGAACCTTGAACACCACAATAGAACGTCATTTCATAGTTAGAATCATCTACGCCCATGATTGGACCTGTAGACTGTGCATAACCACATGTTTCTAAATAATGGCGCAACGGCGAAGCAGAGTTTTCTAAAAGAATCCCTTCAACCAAACGCATACCCAGACGAAGTTTAACATCACTGGTTTTTGGTAATAACCAAGACAAAATATGATAAGTCTTGTCTGTTAAATCTTCTGCATCAACAGCATAGGTTTCTTGTACCTCAATCGGAGCTGTTAGTCTTTGCTCCTCTTTAGAGTAAATCGTTTCACCTTTGCTGAATTTAGACAGCGCCAACTTTTCAAATTGTTCTTGCAATTTATAAGCTGGTTCATCACCAAAGGTCATAAATACTGCATTACTTGGATGATAATGTGATTTATAGAACGCCACTAACTCATCATAAGTTAGGTCAGGAATATCCTTCGGATCACCACCAGAATTATAATGATAAGTCGTTTTCGGGAACAAATGATGCGCAAGCTGATGGTAAAGCTGATCTGAAGGTGAACTCATTGCCCCTTTCATTTCATTAAATACCACGCCTTTATAAACAGGCTCACCATTTTCCAGCTCAATACGAATACCTTCTTGAGCAAAATCCAATGGATTTAAATTGGCCGCAAAAGCCGCATCCAAATAGACTTCCAGAAGGTTTTGGAAATCTTTTTTATTTTGGGTTGCAAATGGATAAGCAGTCCAATCAGCTGCTGTAAACGCATTCATAAAAGTATTTAATGAACGACGAATCATCAAAAAGAATGGATCACGTACTGGAAATTTCTCTGAACCACACAATGCTGTATGTTCAAGAATATGTGCCTCACCTTTGGAATCCATCGGTTGAGTACGGAAAGCAACAAGGAACACATTTTCGTCGTGATCAGTTGCTAAATGGTAGTGCATTGCACCAGTCACTTTATGTTTATATTCAGACACTAAAATGTCTAAAGCTTCTACATGGTGTTGACGTACCAGCTGAAACGCAGGATGAACAGTTTGAGATAAGGTTTCAGTGACATCTACAGTCATGCGATCTCCAATATTAAATGTTTATCTATACCTTCAAGTATAACCGAAACTTAAATAAATGCGATTCATTCCTAACACTAATTCTTAGTAAATCAATCAGGATTAACCGTGACTTGCTATTGAAATATCAAGAATGCGCAATGCGATAAATAAAAAAAGTGATGATCAAAGGATTCGATCATCACTGTAAAACTTCACTTTTTTAATCAATATTTTTAAATTAGTAATACCTATGTTTTTCTGTATCCCAACGCTGAGCAATAAAAATACAGATAAAAATTGCAATCAATAATACAGCCGAGGCTGTAAAGCGACTTAAGGCTAATCCACCATGATCAATCGGTTTATCCAGAAAATCACCAACCACAGCGCCTAAAGGTCGAGTAAGCACAAATGCGCTCCAGAACAAAATAACCCTTGAAGTTTTTGTAAATAAATACAAGGCGATGACGATGAGAATCAAAACCACATACAGCACAATCCCACCGCTATAACCCAGTCCTGCTGTATCTGATGACCAATCCCCCAATGCAGTACCTAAAGTTTGTGAAAAAGTAATGGTTAACCAATAGAACAGTTCTGCACGAGGCTGATTGATATGTGGTGAAATTGTTCCTTCGACTTTGTACCAAGCATATAAAGTCAACAATACCAAACTGAGTAATAACGTACTTCCACCTAAATAACCAATACCCAGTGAACGATCAACAAAGTCTGCCAGTGTCGTCCCCACTGTCGTACTTGCAATAATGGTAAACCAATATAAATAGGGGTGAAAAGCTTTAGCTCGAATTTGAAAATAGACAAAAGCGATAAAGATAAAAGCAAAGATAAAGGTACCGACCAAATACCCTAAATTAAGTGACATTGAAACAGCATCGCCAGCCGTTTCACCAAAAGTGGTTGCAAAGATTTTGGTGATCCAAAACAGTAATGTGACTTGCGGAACTTTAGAAATCAGTACATCTAAATCATTTTGCTTCATTTGATTTATTCAGCAATTATGCGTTAAAAGCTATAGTCTATGCTTCGACTTAAAATAGAATTAAAAATGTGATAAAAGTCACTTTACCCTGTTAAAGACTGAGTCATCATTTGTATTTAGCGCTTATCAATACTTCACCAAAGCGGATATATGTCTTATCGAGCTTGAGAAGTTTTTATAGAAAAGAATTGCTTAGGCTATTTTTAGTATTTTACCACGAAAACTATTTTTGCAGATCAACACGGATTCATTTCCAAAAATAAAAAGTATCTTAAAGCCTATAGCTGTAAACCAACAGCACCATTTTCAAATGATGCTGTTGCTCAGAGTTAGAGGTATAGACCAAAGGATTTCCAAATTCACTAAATTAAATATTTAAAGTAATTATAATTTGGGTGATTTGAGACAAAAACATAATTTTGCTTTTGATAAAATGGCGCTGCATCTTTTTCACTACTTAAGCACAAGGCAGAAAAATTAGATTTTGCTCTTTTTTCAAGTTCGAGCAATAAACTTTTACCCAATCCCGTTTTGCGATATTCAGGCAATACATAGAAACGGCGTACCCGACCAATTTTATGCTGAGTTTCTGAGTTCTGCTTTGTATCACCATCCTCACTGATTTGAATATTTAAACCACCGCATGCAACCAGTTTATCTCCATCAAACGCAACCAATAAAAATTCACCATGTCGATTAAATTTATTGCTGCCTTGCTGAAACTCATCAACCAAACGTTGAATAAAATGAAACCCTTCTTTTTCAGCAACTACGGCTAAATCTTGAATTTGCGCAGGCAATTGATCTACCTGTTGAATTAAAATATTCACTCAACCTCCAATATGTTTTAGGGTTTGTAGACAGTTTTAGCTTGATGCCTATGTTTATTTCTCAACAAAACCTAGCCGAGCGATCTCAATCAATAACCGTGAAACAATCTAATTTAATCACGCCCACTGATCAACACAATGGCTTAAACTACGCAACAATCATCTCAAAAACAGGTTTTATTCAGCACACCAGCAAGTTGTAAAATTCCAACAAACCATATTTAACAAATGTAATTGAAATTTTTTCAACAAACTACTGTAAAGCTGAGCATTCGTGTAAACTTTATGTTTTTAACATTGATGTGATGAAGAACATGGCTACAGTTGACCTTTTTGCAATTGGTAACGCGCTCATTGACCAAGAATTTAAAGTATCAGATCTCTTTTTAGCTGAACAAAATTTGCAAAAAGGCACCATGCAACTCGCAGATGGTGAATCTCAAACTCGGCTATATAATAATTTAAAAGCCAGCCAAAATTATAAAGGTCAAGCATCTGGCGGTTCAGCTGCCAATACCACAGTGGCATTCAGTGCATTAGGTTCTTCAGCATTTTATGCATGCCGTGTTGGAAATGATGATCTAGGCACAATTTATCTCGATGGTTTAAATGAAGCAGGCATCAAAACTTCGAAAAAATCGATCAGTGAAGGTGTTACGGGTACATGTATGGTTCTGGTCAGTGAAGACTCAGAACGTACGATGCAAACTTATCTTGGCATTACTGCAGAACTTTCAGATCTACAAATGGATTTTGAACCTTTAAAAACAGCGCAATGGTTATATATCGAAGGTTACTTGTCTACAAGTGATTCAGCGCGCGCAGCCGTAAAACAAGCACGTCAAATTGCTCGTGATCACAAGGTTAAAATCGCATTAACCCTATCTGACCCGGCAATGGTGCAATATGCACGCCAAGGTCTAAATGAGTTAATCGATGATGGTGTAGATCTGATTTTCTGTAATGAACAAGAAGCCATGATGTATACAGAAACTGACTCTGTAGAAGCTGCACTGAATCAATTAAAAACACTAAGTACTGATGTGGTGATTACACTCAGTGAAAAAGGTGCATTAGTCGCAGATCAAAAACAGCATTTTTATGTTCAAGGTCGTAAAGTGAATGCAGTCGATGCAAATGGTGCTGGTGATGCATTCTCAGGTGCTTTCTTATATGCTTTAAACAATGGTGAAAATTTACAAACCGCGGCACAACTTGCTATCCTTATTTCAAGCGAAGTAGTGTCTAAGTTTGGACCACGCCTAGACGTTGCAGAATACGCAAATCTACTCGAAACGTTCAAAAAGGAATGTGCATAAATGTCTGAAAAAATTGCAATGACCGATGAAATTGAAGAGCGTAAGGCACGTGCGTTTGACACAATGACTGGCGATACCATTTTTATCACTCAACGTGATGGTGCATTTTATGCCTACCAAAATGTCTGCCCTCATCTACAAACTGAACTGGAATTTCTGGAAAATCAGTTTTTAGACCAAGACGGCGAATATATTCAATGCTCGACGCATGGTGCTTTGTTTGAAGTTGAAACAGGTGAATGTATTTCAGGACCATGTCTGGGTGATAAACTTGAAAAAGTAAATATTTCAGTCCATTCAGATGGTGGTATTTACATCGAGGACGAATAAGGTTGGAAACTGCCATGCTTGGATTCTTATTTGAACATGAATTAATGCCCTTTCACCTCAGTGTCTTGGCTTTAATTCTGCTGAGTATGGCAGAAACTTTTGGCTACTATATCGGCTTACGGCCAAGTACCTTTCTGAAAAAAATTTCACCAGATTGGCTCATTGAGTCGCCCCTGTTACAAGTTAAATTTTCCAAAGTACTTATTTTCGTTTTTTTATTATTGAATTTTAGTTTTGCAGGCTATTTTTTACAGCTCTCTATCTTTGCAAGCAAACAAGTATTTGCCGCTTGGTATTATGTAGTTTTACCCGCATTGGTGATTGCAATCTTCTTCACCGTATTTATGATTCATTGTTTGGATCAGGTGATAAAACCTAAAGTTACGTTGAATCAAGTTGACTTGCTTGGACGATTGGCCACAGTCTCTAGTGGTAATGCACGACCTGGGTTTTCAGCTCAAGCACGGGTTCGTGATGAAAATGGACAACTGCACTATATCCAAGTCGAACCAGAATTTGGTGAATTAGAATTTCAATCGCAAATCATCTTAATACGTTTTAGAAAATCACATTATATTGCCAAGAAAATTTCGATCTCAAATCATCTATTTAGTTCAGATCAGTATTAAAAGTCTGACTCGGTTTAGTACATCCAATACCTTTATTACGTCTCCAGCTGAATCTAATCATAACTTGCCCTCATTTTGGCCAACGTGTAATTTTAGCTTCAATCCGTGCACAAAATGACGCAATTTGAGCTTGAGTAAGCGATTCAGCTTTATACAGTGACAACATTTGAAAATGGCATTTTGGTGCACAGGTACTCAATAATGCGATTTTCAATATGTGTTTTACTGGTTGCCAAAGTACCAAACGAGCTACCCACCAAGCTGAACCCAATGAAGTAATCGCCAATGTGTATTTGAGGTTATCGAGTTTAGGTTGAATTGCACCCAAATCGTTTACATGATCATAAGCAACTCCAGGAGCCCAAAAACGATCAAACCAGCCTTTCAGTATTGCAGGAAAACCAAACCACCGAGTCGGAAAGACCAGTATTAAAGCTTCTGCGAAAAGTAAATCATCTATATTCTCTTTGACAGCTGTTTGATCAAATGTAGGACTGTAATAACTTTGACGTTCCTCATCTGTCAGTGCGGGTGAAAAACCATAGGCGTACAGATCTTCAATCACAACTTCATGACCATTGGCAATTAAAGTCGCTATTGCGGTCTTCGCCAAGCTTTGACAAAGACTATCAGTTACAGGGTGAGCAATAACAACTCAACATTTCATGGTGATTTCCTTTCAGCTCAATCAGTTATAACTTATTAGATAAAATGAACAAGAATTTAAATCATTGAACTTCAGCAAAAATCCAAATATAGATGAAGTTGTACATAATCAAATAAATACCCAACTATCAAAATAGAAACATCTTTTAACTTTTAATTATGACTAAAATTTAAGCATAAATTACGATTATTGTTCCCCCCATATTTGTTACACAATTGGATTTTTTCTAAAACAATAAACTCAAAAAGAATTTAAACCAACCATTTTAATCGGAATAATTTTTCACCAAACTTAATTCAAACTAATTTAGTTGGTTTAATAAAATCTAAACAATACCATTTTACTAGGTTTTATTTTTATTAATTACAAGTGTTTTAATCAACTTTAAAAACAATATAAATTAGTATATTTTTTAACAATACAAATTTTTAAACTATTGTTTAATATCAGTTTAATAATATATTTTTATTTTAACTGTTTTATCTATTTATTTCTTGTTGCGTTTTGTTTAATAATATAAGCATATTTAAATAATAGGCTTAACGCATGAGCTTAAAACCTAACGATTTAAACCGTCGGCTTGTCAGAGAAATTGCAGTCATATTAATAATTAAGATTGCCCTTTTAATGACGATCAAACATATCTGGTTTGATGCGCCGACTATTCCTAAAGATTTTGATAACCAAGTTGCTGAGCGTATTGCTGGCAGTCCTTCCCAAATCAAGGAGACACGTTGATGATTTCTGAAAGCGTGGTCGATCTTTCGCGGTTCCAATTTGCAATGACCGCGATGTATCACTTTATATTTGTACCACTTACTCTAGGTCTGGCTTTTATTCTTGCCATTATGGAAACCACTTATGTGATTTCTGGTAAAGAAATTTATAAAGACATGACCAAATTCTGGGGCAAACTTTTCGGTATTAACTTTGCTTTAGGTGTAACCACTGGTCTGACCATGGAATTCCAGTTCGGTACAAACTGGGCGTACTACTCTCACTATGTGGGTGATATTTTTGGTGCGCCACTTGCCATTGAAGGATTGATGGCATTCTTTCTAGAATCAACTTTTATTGGTTTATTCTTCTTTGGCTGGGATCGCCTTTCAAAAGTTCAACATTTAAGTGTGACATGGTTAGTTGCGCTGGGTTCGAATTTATCCGCATTATGGATTTTAGTTGCCAATGGTTGGATGCAAAATCCTGTCGGTTCAGAATTTAATTTTGAAACCATGCGTATGGAACTTGTCGATTTTGGTGCTTTGATTTTTAACCCAGTAGCTCAAGTGAAATTTGTTCACACGGTGTCTGCAGGTTATGTGACTGGTGCAATCTTTGTTCTTGCCATTTCAAGTTATTACTTATTGAAAAAACGTGATTTACCATTTGCGCGTCGCTCTTTCGCCATCGCTGCAATCTTTGGTTTAGCGTCTACACTTTCAGTCATCTTATTGGGTGATGAATCTGGTTATGAGCTTGGTGATGTTCAAAAAACCAAGTTGGCTGCAATTGAGTCTGAGTGGGAAACACATCCAGCACCTGCGCCATTTACTTTATTTGGTATTCCAAATCAGGAAGAACAACGTACTGACTATGCCATAAAAATCCCGTATGCAATGGGTATTATTGCCACACGTTCACTCGATAAAGAAGTCACAGGGCTTAAAGATTTGATGGTTCAACATGAGGCACGTATCCGTAATGGTATGGTGGCATATAGCGAACTCGAAAAACTTCGTGCTGGTGACCGTTCGCCTGAACTGATGGCATCGTTCAAAGAAAACCAAAAAGATTTAGGTTATGGCTTACTTCTTAAAAAATATACTGAAAATGTAACAGATGCTTCTGAAGCACATATTCAAGCAGCAACAAAAGATACCATTCCAAATGTAACTGCATTGTTCTTCTCTTTCCGTGCAATGGTCGCTTCTGGTTTCTTGATGCTACTCCTGTTTATCCTTGCAACATTTGCTGTAGCAAAACGTAATGCAGAAAATAAACCATGGTTACTTAAATTTGCATTGTTTGCACTACCATTACCTTGGATTGCAGCACAAACTGGTTGGTATGTAGCAGAAGGTGGTCGTCAACCGTGGACTATTGGTGAAGTTTTACCTACACATCTTTCTGCCTCAAGTTTAAGCACTGGTGATGTATGGGGATCAATCATTGCATTAGCCGCGTTCTATACGGTGTTATTGATTATCGAAATGTATTTAATGATCAAATTCTCACGCTTAGGACCAAGTTCTTTACATACAGGTAAATATCACTTCGAGAAACTTGAAGCTCAGCAAGCTCAAACTGGGGAGAATCAATCATGATCGAATATGAACTTCTCAAAATTATCTGGTGGGTTTTAGTCGGTGTTCTACTGATTGGTTTTGCCCTCACAGATGGTTTCGATATGGGCTCAATGGCACTGATGCCATTTGTAGGTAAAACTGATGATGAACGCCGTGCAGCAATCAATACCATTGCACCGCATTGGGAAGGCAACCAAGTTTGGTTCGTGACTGCGGGTGGCGCACTATTTGCTGCTTGGCCTATGGTTTATGCAACGGCTTTCTCAGGTATGTATTGGGCACTCTTGCTGGTCTTATTTGCACTCTTCCTTAGACCTGTTGGCTTTGACTATCGCTCTAAACTGCAAAATACCCAATGGCGTAATTCTTGGGATTGGGGCTTATGTATCGGTGGTGCTGTACCTGCGCTGGTTTTCGGTGTTGCATTTGGTAATATGTTCTTGGGCGTCCCGTTTACTTTAGATGAGACTGTACGTTCAACTTATACAGGTAGCTTCTTTGCCCTACTTAATCCATTTGCATTGGTCTGCGGTATTGTAAGTTTGTCGATGCTGTGTGCACATGGTGGTGCATGGTTAATGCTGCGTACAGATGGTGTATTACGTCAACGTTCTGCTAAAGCAACACAACTGATGGGTATTCTCTTCTTAGTTACCTTCTTGGGCGTGGGTGCTTGGTTATATTTTGGTGGCATCGAAGGATATACTTTGGTACAACCATTTAATACCAATGCTGTTGCCAATCCGCTTGCGAAGGAAGTATTAACAACGGGTAATCATGGTTGGATGAATAACTATTCAATTTACCCAATCACCATGCTTGCACCTATTTCTGCAATCCTTGGTGCAATCCTGATTATCTTTGGTGCTGGTAAAAACAAAGCTGGTGTCAGCTTTACAGGTTCTACCTTAGCGGTGACGGGTTCAATTTTAACTGCTGGTTTTGCACTGTTCCCATTCTTAATGCCATCAAGCATTAACCCAACTGTAAGTTTAACCATGTGGGATGCGGTTTCAAGTAAGAATACATTGACAGTAATGACTGTGGTTGCTTCTATATTTGTGCCCATTATTTTAATCTATACCACATGGTGTTATTACAAAATGTGGGGCGTTATCACCAACAAACATGTTCAAGATAACTCACACAGCCTGTACTAAGGCTGTGTCTAAGCAAATAGGAGAATATTTATGTGGTATTTCGCTTGGATTCTTGGGATCTTGATGGCGTGTTTTGCAGGTGTGTTAAGCGCACTCTATATTGAACATCATCAAGATTTGGATGAGGAATAAACCATGACAGAGATCGCAATGACAACAAAACAAAGAAAGCCGAATAAGTTTGCAATGGCCATTTCGTTTTTGATGGCATTGCCTCTTGCTGCGGTATTGTTGATTCACCCTGGGGCAATGCTTGATGCCAATGGTCACTATAACCATAGTGCGCTCATGATGGTGATGATTGGTATTTCAGGTGGCTTTATACATGGGGTAGGATTCCTACCACAGTTTTGGTTATGGAAATGGTTATTTAGTCCCTATGTCGCATGGCCACTCATGCTATGGGGCTATTACACTTGGTTCTTTAGCTAAGTCCTAAATTTGAAAAAATAAGACCCTGATTTACTCAGGGTTTTATTTTAATTGGATGAAGCTTTACTCGCGACACTCTTTCTCATTTCGATTAAATGCAAATCTACAATAGGTATACCTACATTTGCATTTAAAGGATAATCCTCCACTATACCCGTTTGTATATAGCCACGGCGCTGATAATAAGCAATCAATTCATGACGTACACTTAAAACCCACATAACGAAATGCGTAAAATGACAGTGGTTGAATAGAGCTTTGTCATACACATACTGTTCAGCAAAATCTAAAACATATTTGCCGATACCTTGATTTTGTAATGTAGCTGCAATACAAAATGTGCCGATTTCCACATCATGTTGGGTAAAAGTCAAACCAATACATGCGACAATTTGCTCATCCAATTCAGCAACAAATAACTGAAAATTATCCTGAGCCAAGGCTTGTTCTAATTGCTTGGCATTGATTCGATCACCCGTGACAATTTCTGATTCACTGGTCCAACTACGACCTTCTTGTTGTCGATAAGCAGAATTAATCAGATCAACTAAATTTGTAATGTCGGATATTCGTGCTGTTCTAAAATTAAGCTGCATGCAGTTTGCTTTTTAAAAAATTGAAGATAAATAGGACCAATTCAAAAATGACCAGTGATAAAGCAACCTCAATGAGAATTAGCAATTCCCCACTTCGACTAGCCGAACAATGCATTTGGGCAGTTCCCGCAATACATTTAAAGATCAGCTTATAAAATGAGATTGACCAGATATATAAAATACCTAAACTAGCAAAGAAAGCTAGAAAATGGAAAATATTAGATTTATTTTGAAAGAGTTTCGCTGTAATACAATAAGCTCGATATGGAATCCAGCTAAAAGCAAATAAACCAATAACGGTAAAAATGATCGCTGCTGTATAAAGAAAATCATCTGACATCAAAAAACTTTCAAACATTTTATTCTTTTTTTTTTCAAAAACACACTTTGTTATAACACAAAAAAAGACCATCGAAATGGTCTTTTACATGTACTTAAAATTATTGCTCAGCTAACCAAGTCATAAACTTCTGACGTTCCGCCTTGCTTGCATTTTGCCAGATTTGAATCAATTGGCGATCTGCTGAATTGACATCAGTCACGGTTTGAGTGGTCTTAGCAACTGAGGTTGTTGCTGGTGATTGGCTTGTCGTTGTTGCATATACAGCTGCGGGTTGATTTACTGGCGCTTTCTTACTTGAAGTTAAATCAATCACTTTGCCAAATAAACCAGAACCTAACCACGGCTTCGCTTCAGTATTTACACCAGTCTGTTGCACCACAAGACGGTTTTTATTGTCATAAATCGCAATCGTTGGTTGTTCTGCATATTTTTTTGCATCTTCAAAACGCTGAGGCGGATTCACTAAAGCAATTTTATAAGTTTGACCATCTTTTAAATCTGGCGCTGTCACTGTGACCACACCCGATTTTAAAATGTCATGTTCACCATTTAAATGTTCAAAATACTGTTGATAACGAACACTTACCGCAACTTGACCTGCATCGACTTTATATTCATTCTTTTTACGGATTAAACCTGAATTCACTTCTTGATCGTTTACCGCCAATACTACAATTTCTTCTGGCGCAGATAAGGTGGCTGCTGCAAAAACTGATCCGCTTAGCATTAAAGCTAATGCAGCAACGCCGTATTTAAATGCCATATTGCTCTACTCTTATGTCAAATATATGTAAAATTTATTGCACTATGCAATGTCGTGATGACAGTTTTATGACAATGGCGATTTGTTCTGATTTTTATAATGAAACCATTTTCATTTTACTTGTCACATAATTTTGTCATTTACTGGAAAAACCATTCATCTGCTTGTCCTAAAAGCACATTTTAAATTTATTTTTTCTTATTTATAACTAAAGCATTTGAATAACACATATTCAGAATAAGCATAATTCTAAAAAACAAATTAACAGGATGTTCCCCATGAATAAGAAAACCATATCCAGATTTAAAGCAATCTTAACGAGATGTATCATCGGTATTACAACTGTTTTTGCCGTACCTTATGCCACACAAACAATGGCAGCAAACAGCTATGCCACTCAAGCAAGCCCAGCACAACTATCAAAACTTGCCTACAATATGAATGCCAATATGGCACAACGTAACCTCAACACATCTGAAAAAAATCTGTATCAGCAACTTTACAACATTGCCAATAATCAAACCTCCTTATACGACCCGTCTATCACCTCCACGATCCAACAATATGAAAGTATACGTAGCAAAATTCGCCAGCAATTTTCCACAGTTAGGCAGCTTGCTATAAATACTTATGGCAACCAGTCACAACAAAAAATATTACTTGCAACTAATGCTTTTATTTTGATGTATTACGATGCACTCAGTCGTAATAACCCAAAATTCTTCTGGCCAAATCTGGGTATTTTTGTAGCCAATGATGTCCGTTCTACGTATGCATTAACCTTCTCATTGTCCAATGCTTTAGACCCCTTAAATGTCACCAATGGTCAAAGTGTCATTATTGCAGGGATGAATGTACCCACATTACAGTCCACCATTGCCCAAGCCAATAATGAATTAATTAATGGGCAAGCCAATGTGATGGCAGATATTGGTGGACTCAGTATTATGCATCAACACTATGATGCTTTGGTGTTAGCACAACAACTGACTGGCTATGGATCTACCCTGACACAAGCGTTTCAATTACAAAAAATCGCGGATGAAGAAGCGCTTAGATCAGGTATTTATTCATCAAAATTTAAAAAGTTGGCTACAGATGCAGCTATCAGCTTTGGCATTCATGAACAGGAAAAAATTCTACAGCCGATGTGGGATAAGCCAATAATGCGTGATTTTGCTAAAATTAATAATTTTATGCTCTCGCTGAGTTTAGAGAATTTGGGCTTACGTGGTGATATCTTTGTGGGCATCAATAAATTTAAATTAATTTTCACCCCCTATCTGATTATACGCGCACCATTCACAGCAACCAATCTGGCCAATGTACAACATCGTATCGCAATTGCACGTAATGGTTTTAATGTGTTAAATGAATGGAAACAAAATATATTCTTTGCGCCATGGATACCCATCTATCAAGCAGAGATTGGTAGAGGAAATGGCTTATACCAACCAGTAGGCGCACGATAAAACATTAAACCCCCGATGCACAACATTACACTTTTTTCAAAGCGACTACATTTTGAGCACAGTTCTTGCTTGTTTAATGTTGTGTATATCGCACAATAAAAATACTCAACAAAAAATGAGGTGCAACATGATTTTTAAAGACCATATAGTCCGTGTTGAAAATATTAAAACGATGCAAATGCTGGATAAAGCGAAGTTAGATCATCAGGTTATTGCGATGTTTATGACTTGTGAAGGCATTCCTTTAAAAACCAGTGAAGTGACTGCGCTTTTAAAACAATATGAAATGCTAGGACAGCACAAAGTTCCAGCTAAAAAAGCCAAGGCATTGCTTCAGGCTAAAATGGAGCATTTTGAGGATTCTGAATTACCGTGCCCTGCTGCTTATTAAGGCAGGTAAGCGTTAGGGTTATTGTTTAAATCACCTTTTATCGGTAAATAGAATCAATAGATACGTTCTATTTACCGCATTTAAACCATACAAACTGCTAAACCATACAAGCTTCTTTCCCCCAAAGTCCCACATTGTTGCTTTTACAAAGGGATTATAAATATTTGCTTTTCAAAATAATAATGTAAACCAGACTGCACTATTTTATCCTGCAATACTTTTGAATAGTCAATATGTTTTGACGCAACGAAGCGCCCTATATAACGGTTCTCAATCAGATCAATTTGAATATTTTTAAGTGCTTTGAGCAAGAAAATACCATAACGGCATTCTACGTACAGACTAGATGAAAAGATTAAAAAATGACCCCATTCCAAAACATCTAAATTTGCACTCAACTGGATTCGCTTGTTGAGATTTAGTCTTTAAATATCATTGAATAATAATACAATGGGTTCTATCATCATCGAATATGTATATTTTATAATACATTCATTTTAAGCAATCAGCTTTCATCTATATAGATGTGTATAATGAAAAGTCCTTAATAATTTATATATTTATCTCTATGCTTCAAATTCTGCAAAAACAGCTGGATGAAAGTACATTTTGCCCACTTTGTCAGGCAAGTATGTATTATGTTGAAGCTGAAGAATTTGAGAAAGAAGTCAGTTTTCACCAATGTAGCCATTGCAATCATCAAGTTTTTCAAAACAATCAACGCAACTGTCATTGTGAAACATGCCAAAGCAAACGGCGTAAACTGATTAAAGAAACTCGCTTACAAGAAACCCGTAAGCTAAAGAAAAAAGATAATTTTGAATTAGGTTTAGACCAGCTTAGTTTTTTACATAAATTATTTTTACTGAGTATTTTAGACAATCAAGTGCATGAAAATACCAACCATCAAGAGTTTATTGATTGGGAAGTGATTAAATATCATCCTATTACCCCCAATTACTATTTCCAAAGTCAACTTCTCAACCAACTGATTAAAGACAATGTTTTTGTTGCCAAAGATTTTAGTGATGATGCACACCAATACTATATCAATGTCCGTTTGGATGGTTATTCCGAACCGAGTATGTTTAGTATCGCAACACAACTTCGCCACTGGTTCTATGAAAATCTAAGCCAAGGTATCCCATTTAAAACATCCGAAGAAGTCAAAAATGCACTCTATGTTGTGCTGTATCAAGAAATTGTACAGTTTACCCAACATTATTGCCGCACGTGGGGTATCCAGATTTCGGGCAATAAAAACTTCCAAATCTTCTGTTACCACCTACTCGACACATTGGCTGTTGGGCAAATTTTCTATCTCATTCAGACTGCGCTTGAATATCTATATCAAAAAAAGGCGCTACAAGTTCGTAACGAAAACTTTATTAATACCAATATTCTCAAGAAAACAGTGCAACAATATCGAGACCGTGCAATTGCAGAAAAATGGGAAACCTCAACCCTGCCACGTCCACCAAATATTCCATTGAGTAGAATGAGTGAAATACTGTTTTATCGGTTTTTAGGCTACGATGAAGGTATCTTCTTTCAACCTGTGTGGAAATCTTGGAAAAAGATTGAGCCACGCTTAAATTTCTATTCGCAAAAGCGCTGTATGTATTGTGGCTCAAACGAATTAACGGTTGAGTATGATGCACAAAATTATGTGACATTATTTTGTCGCAGTTGCAAACACCAAGACCACTACTTTACTCAGTAAGGAGCATTTATGAATCATCCTGAAAATATTACACATTCTCAAACGGATCAACTTCATACCCACACTGATGTCATTTTACAAAAAGTTGTGGATGCTTGGACTGAGTTGCAAACTCAACAGCCCTTAGTCCAGTGTATCACCAACAGTGTTGCAACAAATTATGCTGCCAATGTCTTACTGGCTGCTGGGGCTTCACCTGCAATGATTGATAACCCATTTGAGGCTGAAAGCTTTGCTTCTATTGCTGCGGCATTAAGTATCAATGTGGGAACACCAACCTCTGAACAAATGCAGGCTATGCAAATTTCAGCGCAAACTGTAGCAAGTAAAAATACACCGTGGGTTCTCGACCCTGTTGGTTATGGTGCATTTCTCAAATGGCGCAGTGAAATGGTTGATCAGTTGGTTTTGCTTAAACCGACTGTTATTCGTGGTAATGCCTCAGAGATCAGTGCACTTGCAGGCAATCAAGTTGAATCCAAAGGTGTAGACAGTACTGTGTCAAGCAATGAAGTGTATTTACAGGCTTTAGCACTTTTAACTCATACCGAATGTGTTGCAATTTCTGGTGAATCTGACTTTATTCTATCTAAAGAATTTAATAGTGTGATTCAGGTTAATGGCGGAAGCTTTTTACAGCCTAAAGTCACGGCAACAGGTTGCGCTTTAGGCGCTTTAATTGCTGCGTATAGTGCAGTCACAACAGCCACAATCGCAGCAGTCTCTGCACATATCCATTTTGCGATTGCAGGAAAATTGGCTTTTGAAAAAGCCCAAGCTGTTGGAAGCTTTAATGTCGCATTTTTAGATGAAATATATCAAATGAGTGCAGATAAAATTTGGCAATATGCAGACATAGAAGTTTTAAGCCTTTAGACCAAACTGATAAAGTTGCTTTTTAGCATTAAAATTAAGCTTAAACCTATGGAATCACTTATGTCATTACGAGAAGAAGAAAAATTGTTTTGGGACGCAATAGACCAGTCGAATCACAACAAAGATGCTCACTGGTCTGACTATGATATTGACCAGCATTTACAAGATCTTGTGCAATATTTATCTCAATTAGATAAACAACAACTGATTACTTTTGAAAAAACACTCCAGCTCAAACTCTCACAACTCTATAGTGCTGAAATCGCAGAACTCTCGACAATTCTAGAATCTGATTTTACTGAAAAAGATGGTATTTTCAATTTCGATGCCTATTTATCAGATGATGGTTTTATTTATTTTAGATGTTGGTTAATCCTCAAAGGCAAGGAATTCTTTGATGACATACAAGAAGATATTCAAAACTTTGTTAGCGGGAAATATAGTTTTGATATAGGCGACACTTGGGCTGAGGGTCTACTCTATGTTGCTGATGAGGCATATAGCGTTCATCATGAAAATGAAGAAGAGTCTGTGATTCGTGATGCGGTATATTTACAATATCCTGAACATCACTATGATTTTGCAGCGAGCGAGATTGAAAGAGATTTACTCAATGGTGTTGAGTTACAAACGCGATATCCAAAACTGGTTAAAGCAATATGCGAACTCAGAAGTGAATAAGTAAAAGATTGGGGCTTATTTTTTAAGCCCCAAGCTGATTATTTTTGCACAAAAACTTTTTTATAAATTTCTCGTGGCATTTCAGCAAACTCTACACAGAGCTGAATTTCTAAACCCTGTGCAGAATAATCTTCAAATGACTGTAAAAATTGCGATAAATTTTCAGTCATTAAATCTTTTTGTGGTTCAGTACGACCACTTAGACCTTGTAAACGTACAAAAATAAATGCTTGATTACTCTGCTCGCCACTTTCATCCCCAAAGCCAATCAAATAATCCGAAACTGATTGAATACGGGATTTAATATCATGTGCTTCACTCACTAAGCCTGTATCAAACAATGCATGATTTAAACCCAACATCAATTTCTTTTTATCTAAATTCTGAATATTGTCAGAATAATCAATAAACATTTGTGGCATCGTATTAACCGTTTGAAAGTACTGGATATTGGTCAGAATTATAGCATTAACATATAAAAAAACTGTAAAATTAACACTAAATTAGCATTTTAGCGCTTAGATTCATGAGAACTGTAAAAGAAAAAGCAAGCCGTAAAGGTATGATTTTTTTCAGCTTACTTTTAGCTCTACAAATTTACTTCCAAATACTAAATTTTCTAAATGATAAGGAATTCGAGATAAATCAAATACTAATCTATATTTCGTTGATTTTAATCTGTAAATATTACTTTAAGTTTGAATCTTTTTTAAAAGCTAGATATTGGGCTTAAGTTAGCATCTTAATTATTTCAAACATTTTATTTTTTATACTACATTGATTATATTTTTCAGCTGTATCAATATTTCACAAGCTAAAACCGTTCTCTCTTGCTAATTTTAGTTTTAGCATTTGTGGCATATATCCCATAAATGAATCTTAGCTAATTCATATTAAGAAGTACTTGAATGATTAAGCTATACCCATTTTAGAGACTCTACATACTCTACATAAATGTAGAGTCTCCTTAATTTAAATTCTGGCATGTGTGCCATACTTATCGATCATAATTGAACTCGCTTCATTTAAACCACGTACTGTGACGTTGATTCCATTCTTACGAAATTTGCTTACAACAGAATCCAACATCGCAACAGATGTGACATCCCAAATATGGGAGTGAGTCAAATCAATAATGACATCTGAAATTTTCTCTTTGAAGTCAAAACCTTGCATGAATTTCTCAGAAGAGCTAAAGAAAATCTGACCGCTTAAATCATATAAACGTGCTGATCCTTCAAAAGCAGACTTCACCTGAATATCATCTTCTAATTTAATGGCAAGAAATAGCGCTGAAAGCAAAACGCCACTGAGCACACCTAATGCGAGGTTATGAGTAGCTACGACCACTATGACGGTCACGATCATGACAACATTACTACTTTTAGGATTTGCTTTAAAGCTAGTTAGAGAACGCCATTCAAAGGTACTAATAGAAACCATAATCATTACAGCAACCAATGCAGCCATTGGAATCACTTTGAGCCAGTCGCTAATAAACACAACAAGAATAAGAAGAAAAATACCCGCTGAGAATGTTGATAAGCGAGAAAAACCGCCTGATTTCACATTAATCATAGATTGACCGATCATTGCGCAACCCGCCATTCCTCCCATAAAACCAGATGCAATATTCGCGATTCCTTGCCCTTTGCATTCCTGATATTTATCACTTGGTGTATCAGTCATTTCATCCACGATCGTCGCTGTCATCATAGATTCAAGTAAACCAACTGCCGCTAATGCGAATGAATACGGCAAGATAATCTTCAATGTTTCAACATTCAAAGGGATGTCTGGAAGTAAAAATATTGGAAGCGTATCAGGCAAAGCCCCCATATCTCCAACTGTTCGCACATCAAATCCAAGACTCATTGCCAATATCGTAATTGCAATAATACACACAAGCGGAGAAGGCAGTATTTTTCCTAATTTTGGAATGAACGGAAATAAATAAATGATTACCAAACCTAATGCAACCAAAGCATAAACATGCCACGTCACATTCACAAATTCAGGCAACTGAGCCATAAAAATCAAGATAGCTAGAGCATTCACAAAACCAATCACTACGGATTTAGAAACAAACCGCATTAACTTCGCTAACTTCAAATAGCCTGCAAATATTTGAATCACACCCGTTAAAATTGTTGCAGCAAGTAAATATTCAAGGCCATGCTCTTTTACTAAAGTGACCATAAGCAATGCCATAGCGCCTGTTGCTGCCGAAATCATTGCTGGACGTCCCCCAACAAACGAAATCACGACGGCGATACAAAATGATGCATATAAACCCACTTTTGGATCTACACCAGCAATAATTGAAAAAGCGATAGCTTCAGGGATGAGTGCAAGCCCCACAACAAGTCCAGCAAGCACATCCCCACGGATGTTAGAGAACCATTGTTCTCGGATATTAGATAACATAAATAGCGCCTATTTTTTTGATTTTTTGATAGGCTAGTGATGTGATATACGACACACAAACGACTACACCACATCACTAGACAATGATGAGTTATTTACAGATTAGAAGAGGTAAATAAACTTAAGGTGGCGTAAGTGTCATAAAAAAGCACTGGTTTTGAAGGAAGTTAAAGTGTGAGTATAGCATCCAAATTTACTACACAACTATACGATGCTGAAATTCACTTTAATTTTAGAATAAGAATAACCATAAGATGAAACATTTCTGCACTAGGGTGCTTTATGGTTCTTTATCTCATTCAAAGCACGACATCTATTGTATTCTATTGATAGACCTTAACAAAATCATCAATAAACATCTGTGTTAATGCATTCTTTTTAACTTAAAACGATTGAATCATAAGATCTGAGATGCAACAGTAGCATTGATCACCAATTCTAGATTTTCAAAATCGTCAAATTGCTCAAACTCAAAATCGATCTTGATTTTCGCAATCACTTTTAGATAACCGTCACGACTTTCAATAAATGCCAATTGGTATAAATCGACAGGATTATGGATACTTTTAATGGTAAAACACCCATTAAATGCATCACATTCATTTTCATCAAAAACCAACGTCAACCCAAGCAAATCTTTTAAAAATGGAGATGGTAGCTCCAACCCTTCAAAAGAAATATTTGAATCTATCAATTCATGCGCATAATAAAATGGGCACAACTGAAAGCTGAGATTATAACTATTAGAATATTTGCATTTAGACAAAATAGCTAAACGTGGACTTAATAACTTTTTCTCAAATTTAGCCATTAATTCATCACTAAAAACATCTATCACTCAACAAATAACAATGCCAAACGTACCTGATCATAGCCCATTTTGGGACTGGTTAAATCAACGATTGGACGCAATTTAATCGCACCATCATCATTAAAATGACTTGGATCTTGACGTTTCTTCAATTTTTTATAGATCACACGAATTTTTTCTACAACTTCTTCACCAGGATTTGCAATCGAGATATCTAAACCTTGCTCTCGATGTAAACGAGCCAAATGATTGATAATCGTCGCAGGAGTTAATCCACGTTCAACCGCAATATCCTGAATCTCATAGCCACTTTCAAACAATTCACGTGTTTCATCAAGTGTTGCCGAAGCATAATTGGTTTTACCACTATTACGCGCCAGCTTCTTTTCATTACGTTCAATTTCAGTGGTATTTAACGTCCCGCCACAATGACGAATAAAGGCATTGTGCTGTGTGGTTAAGTCTGAATCTGCATAATGCACTTCGGCTTCATTGGATAACTCTTGAAAACGGCGATCTGCTTTAATTGCAAGACTATCCAGTTCCAACGCCTGATCATTAAAACCTAACAATCTTAAACCCTGAATCGATTTAAGCCGGGATAAAGCCACATAACCCTGACCTTTTTCAAAGGTATGGCTTAAGTTGATTTCCGCGGCTTCCAAGGTCATCCCTTGTGATTTATGAATCGTAATCGCCCAAGCTAACCGTAATGGCACTTGTTGTAGACTGGCGATGGTTTTACCACCTTCATTGTCAACAGACCACGTTTCTGGCGCAACCAATAAGGTTGTACCATCGGTCATTTTGACTTTAGGCAACATTCCTAGTTCATCGTCTTCTTCAAAACCAATAACTTCACCTAAACTACCGTTGATATAGCCCATATCGAAGTTATTTTTAACGAACATAACTTTGGCATGCTTTTTAAGCGTCAACTCATCAGGTGCACGTACAGAAGATTTCAATGTTTCGATCAGCTTTTCATTACCATCTGTCACCGCTACAAATTGATGATCATCCCCTTCAATCGCATTGAGATGCTGAAAGTTGATGCTATCCACGTCCATATTGTGGGTATATAAACGCGTGTAGGTATCGCCAATGTCTTGATTACGGGTATCTTGTAGCGCTTGAATATGCTGTGGCTGAATATTCTGGGCACGAATCGCATTGAGTACATCATTCAATGCCGAATCATCTTGACGATGCTGCTCTGTCAGGTAGCAAACACGAAATTTTGCTTCAACCCAAGCGGTTGACATAAAACAAAATTTATCTCGATTTAGTTCGCTATTTTTTCCTACAGGCGGCAGCTGAAAAAAGTCTCCAGCTGCAATTACTTGAATACCACCGAAAGCATCATCAGATTCTTTAAAATATTTTAAAACTTGATTGACCAAATTAAGCTGTTTGGCATGTAACATTGAAATTTCATCAATGATCAAGACTTGGGCATTTTCTAAATGCTCTTTTAAGTATTTACGCTCTTTCATACGCTTTAAATCATCATCAGTCAGCGTATCTTTGATCCCTATGCCTGCCCAAGTATGAATCGTCATTCCATTCATATGTGTTGCTGCAATCCCCGTAGATGCTGTAATTGCAACAGGGACTTTGCGTGCTTTTAAATAATTGATGTACTGATTAAGCGTATAGGTTTTTCCTGCACCAGCAGATCCAGTCAAAAAGACATTTTCACCCGCTTTCATAAGTTTGAGTGCAGTTTCTTGTTTCATAACAGCCTTGAATTACCTAAACAGGATGGGACGGCTATAGCCTAACGATTTTTACATAAAAAGTTAAGCCAAATGCATCATGAAAAGTGAATTAAAGCCAAGTCGCTCACTCAAAAATGATCTGCGTCAAACTATAAATTCCCCAATTCTTCATTGGGTTGAATACTGCTTTTCCATTTTAAATGCTGATTTACATCATCAATAAAAGCTTGAGCTTTCAATATATAAAACTCATCAGGAATATGATTATTAGGTAAACGCAATTGATCAAAGACCAAACGTCCTAATTTATAATAACAACCTAGCGTCATTTCCTGAGTCGCATCATCAACTTTCGATACATGAAATGCTACATATTCACGATCTGCGATCCGCGCACAATAGGACAATGCCAAACAGTGTTTAAACACCAGCGACTCTTGGATAATTCGTTTTAAGCTATTCAGTTCCTCATAGCACCACTCTTCAAAATAAATCTTTTGCATTGGTGCAACGCGATCCCAATGCTCTACATCTATTTTTTCTTTAAGTGTTGATAAGGTATCAACAAAATAATGATGTTGATGCCAACGCTGTGCTTGTTGATATAGACCAGACCAAGTGACATTCCGCTCTATATCGTGATGATCATTAAATAAATGCATCACATAGTCCAAAACAAAGCTGTCGTAAATACTATGGTTAGATGCACGACCGATCTGCATGTGTTTCAGTTTTTTACGAAAATCATCGACTGTTATATTGTGCTTTTGCAACTGAATAAAAAATTCTGCATGTTGTTGTCGTTGCGGATCAATAAATTTAATCAGTTGCTTGGGTAAACCCTGAGCAATGTGTTGTACAAACAGCATAAATGCTTGAATGATACGATTTATCTTAAGGTATATTTTTTTATACATCTGTGGTTGATCCGCTAACATCAATGCAGCGAAATCCAACCATTCTTCGATATATAAATAAGAATTAGAAATCGTTTTCTTATTCGATTTATTTTCAATCTCTGTTTTTAAAAAACTATAACGATTGTTCTTTGGATGATTCTGCCATTCATTTGTAATTGCAAAAGAGTAACACTCAATTAAAAATAGCCGTGCTGCAATATTTTTAAAATACTTTAAAACACCTACAGTGACTTCAGGATAAATCTTTGAAGTATCAATCAGACTTAATGCTGTGATCGTGATCCTGACATTGGGATCCTTTATATGTCGACTAATCCAATCATTGACCTGTTCATCTTGTTTAAATAGCCAATTTGCAGTGCGCTTAAGGCTACAAATTGGAAATTGTGGAACTTGATCCTGTTCCCAATATTCAGCATCTTTTTGTAAAAAGTGTTGCTTGCTCAATAAATCCTGATATTGCCAAAAGCCCCGTTTCATATATTTTGCATAAGCAAGCATTTGCGGTTGTTCTTGAGCATGTACAGCCAGTAATTGATAACTTGCAAAATACTGACTGAGTTCGTGTAAGCGTAATGATTCTGGGTGAAAAATCTTTAAAATACGCAAATAATGCGCTGGAATAAACTGATCTAAAGAAAAAATGGCCTGTTGAAATTTGGGTACCAATGACTGAATCGGTAAAAACTCTTGACCCAATACAGAATTAATCAGCACTAAATGCTTAATGTTAATTTCAACACTTAAAGGAATCGCTTTACCATATTTGGCAAAATCAGAAACATAGGCATAATCAAAATATTCATAGTACAGCAAAATTTGATCAATACGCTCTGCATCTGCTTCACTAATATTATATAAATACTGCTCTACCCGATTTTCACCATCCACCCACTCGAAAACCTGCTCAATCAGCGTTTGGCGGATGATTTGAGCTTTGGTCTTTAAATCAGTTGGATGTATCTCATGATATTTTGTTGTATAAAAATAAATATTTTCTGAGAAATATTGAACAAAACGATTGATATTGATTTTATTTTCTAAACAACGCGGTAACTTTTCAAAATTTAAATCAAAAATTAAACCCTTTTCTTCATCAAAGTAAATATTGAGTAACTGATTTGCCAGACTGAATTTATGCTGCTGTGGATCAAACTGGAAAAAGTTGTGCGCAGTAATCTCGGACAAATAGTCAAATTGATCAAGATAAATCTTATTTAAATTTGCTGAAACCTGAAGTAATTCTTGAGCAGCAAGCTGGTGTCTATGTGGCAGCTGCTCCTGAACTGTCTGCACCATATTTGCCTCAATCCATCTCTTACATATATTGAATTTATTAGGGTCTGTTGACACTTCTTCTATGTTTGCGACAACGAGTTTTTTTAGACGATTCGAGGCACGAAATACGAAATTTAGTCAGCTAAATGAGTAGTTCGTAACGACGTAGCGACAAAAAAACTCTAGTCCCGAAGGGTTGTAGTTAAAATTATCTCAGTCTGTGTTATGAAACTCGAAAATAGTCTCGCTATTCTCTTCGTTTCATGCCTTGCCTGCTCAATTTTAGCCTACAACGCAAGCCATTTATGAAATGTTAACAGACCCTATTGTAGGCGAACAATTTTACAAAACAAATTGAATTCAATTATCTTTTGCAAAAGTTTGTTTAAACTGAGCTGTGATCGTGTAACGGGTTTTATCTTTATTGATTATGTTTTATCCAGTCTTTATTCATTATTTCAAATCTATTTTAATTATATGTTATTTATTCAATTAAATTTTTATAAAAAAGATCCCCTTACTTTTCAATAAAACTAAGGGGATCTCTATCGCAACACATTTGAAATAAAATAAATGCATCGCAGGCTTAATTAAGAATGTACAGGCTTTGCCCCCATGCGCTCTTCAATCAAGTCATAACACCATTGGAAAATAAAGGTATACACCAAAATACAGGTGGTCATTCCAAAATCCAATAAAATTGCTTGCCACAAAGACATATCCATTGCGTAAGCAACCATTGGAATCGTGGCTAACATCAAACCACCCTCAAAACCAATGGCATGTAAAATACGTACACCAATGGTACGTTTAAGTTTTCTCTTACGCTCAAATTGTTCAAAGAAATGGTTAAACACCATATTCCAAACCACTGAAGTCACGGCCATTGCAACACCTAATACACCGGTAACTTCCATTGGTACTTCAAAAATAAAACTTAATGCAATCGCTATGATCACCAATAGGATGACTTCATAGCTTAATGCATGAATAACCCTTCTTTTGGAAATCATCATTTAAAACTACTCTTTCTTGATTCGATGGATGCATTATATTTTTATAATATTGATCAATCGAGTCAGGTTCTTTCAATTTTATTGAAAGGTTGCGTGAATTGGAGTAAATTTAATGACTGAAAAATTAAACATAATGGTGCCAAGCGCGTGAATATTAACCAAGAACAACTCACTATCTTTAAAACGGTGATGGAAACAGGTTCATTTTCAGCAGCAGCCCGACAGCTTGGCAAAGTTCCCTCCGCTGTCAGTATGTCTATCGCCAACTTGGAAATAGACTTAAATCTAAAACTCTTTAATCGTGTGGGACGTGAACCAATCCCCACACCTCAAGCTCAACGCTTATATGAAAAAACTGAACAACTACTGGTAGAAATGAATCAATGGAAACAACAAGCGATTGCACTTAGCGAAGGCTTGGAATCCTCATTAAATATCGTGGTGGTTTCAGAATTACTGCATACAGACTGGGCTGAATACATTGCACTGTTGGGAGAGCATTTTCCAACTTTAGAAATTAATATCTTCTCAGCACCACAAGAAGATGCGCTGAAAATGCTGATGAATCAGACGGCACAACTGGCATTGATGTTTGAACGTGAAATACTTGAAAGCCGTGAGCAATTTGTCGAATTTAAAAAAGAAGCCTTGGTTCCTGTTTCAGCTATTCATCATCCATTATCAGCACATAAACAAGTTACTTTTGAACAAATTCTACAATCCAGACAAATTGTCGTGGCAAGTCGTGATCGAACCATTAAACCCGAACTGCTTTATTCTAAAAACTATTGGCGGACAGACAATCACCACTCAGCATGTGCTTTAATTTTAAAAGAACTGGGTTGGGGTGTACTTCCCTTGGAAATGTTTAATGAAAATCCTGAGCTCAAACATAAGTTAAAAATCTTAGATTTGCTCGATTTCACACCAAAATTTGAATATTTTGTCGACTTAGTCTGGAGTCGTGAGAGCAATTTAGGCTCAGCTGCTCGTTTTTTGATTAATCACATTCGAAATCAAAGAATTCATACAAAATAATAGGCCTTTCAATACATTTTCCTCTTTTGCTCAAATCGCATTGTGTTATAAATAAATCACAAATATTTTAACTAAGAAATAATCGGTAATGACACAATCTGCATTAGATCAATTAAAACGCTTAACCACTATCGTTGCTGATACAGGTGATTTAAACGCAATTCAACAATTTCGCCCTTTGGATGCAACGACTAACCCGTCACTCATTACAGCAGCAGCACAACAGCCTGAAAGTCGTGAGCTGATTGAAGATGCCTATGCGCAAGCAAAAAAAGAAGGTTATGAATTAGATGCGCTCGTCGAACGCACCATCGATATTCTCACCGTCAAACTGGGTGTCGAAATTTTAAATATTGTAGAAGGTCGTGTTTCAACAGAAGTGGATGCAGCCCTTTCCTATAATACCGAAGAAACCATTGCCAAGGCTAAAGAGCTACTTACATTGTATAAAGAATATGGGATCGACCAAGACCGTATTCTGATCAAGATTGCCTCTACATGGGAAGGTATTCAGGCAGCGAAAGTGCTAGAAGCAGAAGGCATTCATTGTAACTTAACCCTGCTTTTTGGTTTACACCAAGCCAAAGCCTGTGCAGATGCCAATGTTACTTTGATTTCTCCATTTGTCGGTCGTATTTTAGATTGGTTTAAAAAAGCTGAAAATGTAGAGAGCTATCCAATTGAGAAAGATCCAGGCGTATTGTCTGTTAAACAAATTTATCATTACTACAAGCAACATCAAATCAAAACTGAAGTGATGGGCGCAAGCTTCCGTAGCATTGACCAAGTTTTAGGTTTAGCAGGTTGCGACCTTTTAACCGTTGCACCGGGTCTGCTAGAAAAATTGAAAAATGATCAACGTCATGTGGTTTCTCAACTCAGCTTAGACACTGAACAGACTGCTCAAGAACATCAAGAGATCTCTAAAGCTGAATTTAAACAACAATTGGAAGCTGATTTAATGGCATTCCAATTATTGCAAAGCGGGATTGACGGTTTTATCAAAGCGCGTGAACAACTCGCATTATTATTGCGTCAATCTTTTGGCCTAGATGCTGATTTTATTGACTAATCTATGCTTTTAGAATGATTTATATAAATCTAAATTGTAGATGCGCTTTTGGTTAAAATTGCACTAAAATCGCTCACACTCTAAAGCCGAGTTTGTTATCATAAACGCTCGGCTTTTTTATTTCGCTTTTCTTATACAGTGAGAATGTTGTGTTTGGTATTACCGATATTGTGACATATATACTAGGGACTATTTTTATCGTCATTTTACCCGGTCCCAACTCATTGTATGTGATGTCAATTGCCTCTCGATTTGGGATTAAAACGGGCTATATTGGTGCCTTAGGCGTATTTACAGGAGATTTAATCCTGATTCTCTGTACTGTTTTAGGTGCTGCCTCTTTACTACATGCCTTTCCTTGGTTATTTATCATTCTCAAAGTTGTAGGTGCAAGCTATCTGTCTTATCTCGGTATTCGTTTGTTGATCGCAAGTATCAAAACTTGGCAGAGCAAACCACAAACGCTGCAAACAAATACATCGAATACTGCAACTCACGAACAATTTCATCCATTTCGAACAGCACTAACCATTAGCTTACTCAACCCAAAAGCAATTTTATTTTATCTTTCGTTCTTTGTTCAGTTTGTCGATCCTGATTACCCTTACCCTGCTTTAAGTTTTGCGGCACTTTCAGTGATTCTGCAAATCATCAGTATGAGTTATTTGACGATCTTGATCTTCTCAGGGGTTAAACTCGCCACTTTTTTCAATACACGCTACAAAATTGCTGCAGGTTGTGTTGCTTGTGTAGGCTTACTGTTCTGTGCCTTTGGAATAAAACTTGCCGTTTCAACGATGTAAGCTGATTTAGCTCAATAAATTTCCCGATTAAAAGCATTCTTTTTTGGATCGTTCTTTTGGATAAACTGCGCTTTCTATTCAAGATAATATCTAATCCTTATAAGTAGGTATAAATTACTTTCCACTAAACTATTTTAACTTTAAAAAGCCAAATTCTCCCAAAATGAGAATTTATTCAATTTTATTTTTCCTTTTGCTATTTAATTCCAATTAACCCTATAAGCTTTAAAATGATCCATGTATGATGGTTGCATTTTCAACCATTCAATCAAATTTAAAAGCAAGGGATCATGCAAAAGTTACTCCAAGACTTCTCTATACCTGCTGTATTTGCAGGTTTCATTACCTTCTTAATTGGTATCAGTGTTTCGGCTGTACTCGTTATACAAGCAGCTCAATTACTTGGCGCAAATCCTGAACAAATTACCTCTTGGTTTTGGGCACTCGGTTTAGGTATAGGTCTTTCAGGATTAATTCTTTCTTGGAAATTCAAATATCCTGTTGCCACCTCATGGTCAACCGCTGCACTTGCACTCATCATTGCCACTGCCAGCGGCTACTCACTCTATGAAGCGATTGGTGCTTTCTTGGTGAGCGGCTTACTGACTGCCACCCTAGGCTTTTTAGGCATATTTGAAAAAATTATTTCGTATATTCCCCAGAGTTTGACCAGTGCCATGCTTGCAGGCGTATTACTCAAGTTTGGTATTGCTCTATTCGCCAGTATGCAAAACGACTGGGCATTTATTCTCAGCCTCTTGGCGGTTTATATCATCACTAAACGGCTATGGGCACGTTATTGTATTGTGATTACCGTGATCGCTGGAATCATCATTTGTCCATTTTTTATGGAGTTTCATGTTCCAACCTTACATTGGGGATTGGCAAAACCAGTATGGATGACACCTGAGTTCACATGGTCTGCGATTCTAGGATTGGCACTGCCTTTATTTGTAATCAATATGGCATCTCAGTATTTACCAGGGATTGCGATGATTAAAAGTTATGGCTATAAACCCCATGTTAACCAACTTATTGGTTGGACTGGTACAGCGCAGACTTTGCTTGCACCATTTGGCTGTTATACCGTGAATATTGCCGCAATCAGTGCTGCTGTCAGTCTGGATGACCAAGTTCACCCAGACCCTGCGAAGCGTTATATTGCCGGCATGAGCTGTGGTTTCTTTTATATTTTGATGGGGTTATTTGCGGCAACATTGACAAGTCTATTGATGTCTTTTCCACATCTTTTTATTGTGGCATTAGCGGGGATCGCCTTGTTTGGTACGATTAGCCATAATATTGCGATTGCATTTCATGAAGTCAAAGACCGTGAAGCTGCACTGCTCACCTTCTTATTCAGTGCATCAGGTGTTCAGTTTTTTGGGATTGGTTCCGCTTTTTGGGGACTACTATTTGGCTTCGCTGTTTCGTTTATTTTAAACTTTAAACTTAAAAAATAGCATTTTGATCAATAAGATGAATGTAGGCTCATTCATCTTATTTTAAATTTGCAATCGTCGAATCAAAGCAAATCGAGAAGCGATAGACAAAAAAAAGCTTACCCTAGGATGGGTAAGCTAGAAAGCTTGAAACAACAATAGAAACTACAGCGAGAATCTGGAAGCTATCTTAGCGATTGGTTAATATTTAAACCAATACTTAAAAACACTTATTGGATATTTCTTAAACGAAAATACCCCCTAAAAGATCCACATTTCCAGCAAATAAAGTGAGAAAAATCTCATTTTCAAAGATAAAAAAACAATAAATCGCTGAGCATAATTCATTCATTAGACCAAAGTCTAAAGATTAAATCTCAGGGTAGTTGCCAGTGCCTTCAGGCCAGGGTGTAAGCAATTCAAATCCTGTATCTGTGACAGCAACCATATGTTCCCATTGTGCTGACAATGACTTATCCGCAGTAACCACAGTCCAGCCATCTTTCAGCTCTTTAACACTGGATTTCCCCGCATTAATCATTGGTTCAATGGTAAAAACCATACCCTTTTTAAGCACTAAGCCCTGTCCGGGTTGACCATAATGTAATACGTTAGGTTGCTCATGATAAATCTTACCAATCCCATGACCACAATATTCACGAACGATCGTATAACCTTCACGTTGCCCAACTTGTTGGATTGCATGACCAATATCCCCGAGTGTTGCACCGGGTTTGACCATATGAATCCCAGCCACCATTGCCTCATAAGTCGTTTCAACCAGTCTTTTCGCTTCAGGTTTAACTGTACCCACATAGTACATACGACTGGTATCACCAAAATAACCATCTTTGATAATTGCAACATCGATATTGATAATATCGCCATCATTTAAAACTTTGTGTTTTGATGGGATACCGTGACAGACCACTTCATTTGGAGAAATACAGGTGGTTTTGGTATAACCATAATATCCAATATTTGCAGGGATCACTTTTAGCGTATTGACAATAAAATCATTGCAAATATCATCTAAATACTCAGTCGTCACCCCTGGCTTCACATATTCACCAATCATTGCTAAAACTTGAGCAGCTAAACGCCCTGACACTCTTAATTTTTCAAGGTCTTGTTCGGTTTTAATGGTGACGGTAGAAGCTTTCATTGGATTTGTCCGCAAAAGTGAAAAAATATTATATGCCTTTTCAATACATTTAGGGCAATTTACCGCCTATCTTATTCAATAAAAATGCAAAATCAAGCACATAAATTTTAGAATGAGTATAATCTTTCCATATGATGATTTTATCTATTCTATTTTTTTTGAAAATTTTGATTTTTGAAAATTAACTGTGAATCATCCACATAAATATAATCAATATGACTAATTGGTTAAAATTTATAAAAAACGGGAATATTATCCATAAAATAAAATACAAAAAATAAGCTATTTCTACTAAAATCGCTGTTTTGCTTTTTCAACCACAGTTTATGACTAATCTCCGTACAAAGGATATTATTGCTTTAGGCTTTATGACCTTTGCCTTATTTATTGGGGCAGGCAATATTATTTTTCCACCCATTGTTGCTCAACAAGCCGGTGAACATGTATGGCTCGCAGCGCTAGGTTTTCTAGTCACAGCTGTAGGCTTACCTGTTATTACCATTATGGCACTTTCTAAAACTGAAGGTTCTATTGCGCTTTTAAGCTCGCCTTTAGGTAAAGTCGCAAGTTTAATACTGACCGTAGTGTGTTATCTCTCGGTTGGGCCATTATTTGCTACACCTCGTACTGCAACTGTTTCTTATGAAATTGGTTTTTCCTCATACTTTGGAAATGGTGGTACATCATTATTTATTTATAGTGTTATCTATTTTGCATTTGTAACTTTAGTTTCTCTTTATCCAAATAAATTATTGGATACAGTGGGTCATATTCTTGCGCCGCTAAAAATTATTGCACTGGCAATTTTAGGTATTGCAGCATTTCTGATCCCGACTGGTTCAATTTCTCCTGCGATCAACAATTACGCTACCAGCCCAGTTTCTGAAGGTTTTGTAAATGGTTATTTGACCATGGACACTTTAGGCGCTTTGGTTTTCGGTATTGTGATTATTCATGCCATCCACTCTCGTGGTGTCACAGATAAAAAGCTCGTAACCAAATATGCCATTATTGCAAGTTTGATTTCTGGTGTAGGTTTAACGCTAGTTTATCTCAGCTTATTTAAACTTGGTTTAGGCAGTCATGATGCTGCTCCAAATGCTGAAAATGGCGCAGTGATCCTGCATGCTTATGTTCAACATGCTTTTGGTGACTTAGGTTCTTTATTCCTGACAGGTTTGATTTTTATTGCATGTATGGTTACCGCGATTGGCTTAACCTGTGCATGTGCTGAATACTTCTCTGAACTCACGAAAATCCCATATAAAGTTTTAGTAATTATTTTGGTATTATTTTCATTGGTGATTTCAAATCTAGGTTTAACCAAACTGATTGCTTTTTCAGTCCCAGTACTCAGTGCAATTTACCCACCCGCAATTGTGGTCATTCTATTAAGCTTCTTTTGGGGCAAATTCAATAACCCAACCACGGTTATCGCACCTGTTACTGGTGTTGCATTTCTATTTGGTCTTATTGAAGGAATTAAAGTCACAAGCTTTAAAGACAGCTTACCTTTAATGATTCAAAACTTACCGTTAAATGAACAGAATCTTGCATGGGTGATCCCATCATTGATCGTGTTAATCATCTGTGTCGTAATTGATAAAATTAAAAAATAAAGCTTTTTAATTATCATCCTTAAAATTTGATTTTACCCAAATCTTATTTTAACAGTGATCAATAATTGTCATGTTTACCCCACAGGCCGTTATTGTTTGCGACACAATTTTTAAAGCGTCCTTTGATCCACCTTAGTGCTTCAAACATGTGATCTATGCACCTGAATAGATCGAATCAAGTTTTTCGCTATGTATAAAATCATTTGGCTTAAAAATACTAAAACTCAATTTTTATTTAGCACAGATAAATTCAGTCGCGTTGTCGCATTTTTTACATGAATGAACCGTTCTCCGTACCAAGATCGAATTATTTAAAAAAATAGTCAATTTTTTCGATTTTTGCATAAATATTGCATAATTTTTCATCAACTTTAGTCGAAAGTGCTTTCAAGACCTATTCAATTATTGTATTTTATTTTGATAACTGGCTCACACTAACTCCACAACAATTACATCATTTATATAAAAAATCACTCATATTTTCATTTTTTATAAAATAATCATCATTTGTAATAAATATGTCATAATTATTTTGAATAATAGAGGTATTTGCTCTTGAAATAATAATTAGATGTGGTACAACTGAATAAACCAATCCAGACTAAAACAATGTGGTTTTTGTCGAGCAGACAGGAGGAATGGGGATGTTATCAATACATTTCAATAAGCAAGTCTTCATTAATTCTTTGAAGACAAATACAAAACTGGTCATCTATCTAAGTACAACACTTGCACTTTTAGTGACTCTGTTTATTCATGGACTCATTCAAGGCAATTTAAAACCTGAATTTTTTGCCTATGCATTAGTCGTTTCTGCTGCCTTCTATGTTTGGGATGTAGTCGACCATAAATCTCGTAAACTCGCGAAGATTACAGAATAAAAGATGGATGCCATGCATCCATCTTAAATAAGAAAATTATAAAAATTTAAGTATTAAAACAAAGTATTAAACATTCCTAATAATAATCCTCCAGTCGCAATAATCTCCCCGAGTACCAATAACAGCATTGCTATACGTAACAATATTTTCGGTAATTGCATGGTTCCTAATTGGTGTGGTTGTTTGAATTGATTGGTCGTATCTTTTAAAAAACCATGCAAAACATAACTGGCGATTGAAAAGCTAAAAAAGAATAAATTGATCAAGACAAATATCAAATTTGTTGTTTCTGTCCAGCTTGAACAATAGGCCATTACCGCCAAAATCAAAGTGGCTGGAGCATAAAGCAAGCTACTGCGATGTGCGATATCGACATAATAATGCGCTCGGGCCATTTCTGATCGACTAATTTGGTAATATTTCCACACCCCTGTCAGCATACCTACCCATAGATAAATCCCGCTGAATATTAAAGCTAACTTTACTGACAAACCTAAACCCACAAAGTCCATTTAAAACACCCTAATTCCAACAGCTTAAAATATTTAGATTAGCTTTGACTCATAAGTCATACTTTGATCAAGTTTCTTTTTGGAACTTATGTAAAGTAATCATCAAAGCATACTCATTGAATTGTTATGAATACATTTGAAAATTTAACCATAACTTGTGCAGATAGCTATAGCTTAACTGCACGTTTTTATCCGGCAAAACAATCAACCCATCGATTGCCTATTTTAGTTTGCCCTGCAACAGGGATTACCCAAGGTTTTTATCATCATTTTATAGAGTGGCTTGCTCAACAAGGTTCAGATGTTCTGGTCTTCGATTTCCATGGTATAGGTGAGTCCTTACACGGTCCTCTTCGTCAATCCAAAGCAAGTATCCAAGACTGGGGGCAACTGGATATTCCTGCGGCCATTGAAACTTTGCTGAATAAGACAGGAAAACAACAAGTTATACTTTTAGGTCATAGTGCTGGCGGACAATTATTAGGCATTGTTTCTAACTACAAGAAAGTGGCACAAGTGATTGCAATTTCAGGTTCTACAGGACATGTCAAAGGACTTAAAGGGCAAACCAAACATATGGCGCCTGTCATGTTTAAGATGATCTTCCCTGTTTCGAGCTTAGTCAAAGGCTATGGCGCAACCAAGTTTTTAGGCATGGGAGAAAATTTACCCAAAAATGTTGCAAAACAATGGGCTGAATTTTGCAGTAAACCTGGTTATGTGATGAACGCTATAGGTAAAACGATTTTCGAGGACTATCACAACGAAATTCAATGCCCAATTACGGTGTATTGGTCATCGGATGATGAGATCGCCACTGAAGCCAATGTCAAAGACTTACTTCGCTTGTATCCCAAAGCCACCACAGAAATGATAGAGCTTAAACCGAAAGATACAGGTCATAAAGTCATTGGTCATATGCTGATGTTTAAGAAATCACACCAAAATTTATGGCCAACGATGACACAAAATATTTTTAATTAATTTTTAGTTTTAAGTACTTAGATAAGTAATCCTATCTAAGTGCTCTTTTTATTCAAAAAAAATGCCTCATCAATGAGGCATTTTTCTACTTAGTTTTTATATCTGCAATATCTGCTTGCGGTTTAATCATAAAACAGTTACGAAAATTGTTCTGGACGGGTAATTTTTACCGTCTTGATCCGATTTTCATCCATTTCGATGACTTCAAACCAAATGCCCTCTTGTTCAATCTGAGTGCCTACTTTTGCTTCGCCTTGAGTCTTGTCTAAAATCAAACCTGCTACGCTAAAGTAACCTGAGTCTTCTTGAACCAGATCCAACATACCAAGTTCCAACTCAAGCTGATACAAGTCCAGCATGCCTGACGCCTTCCACGTTGTATCATTCAATTTGATCAACTCTAGCTGTTCATCTGCATCAGGGAACTCACCTGCAATTGCCTCAAACACATCCAATGGAGAAATCAAACCTTGGATATTGCCAAATTCATTACTCACCAAGACCAAAGAACCCTTAGATGTTCTTAAAGTATGAATCGCGTCAATTACTTTCATTTTTTCAAAAATAAAAATTGGACGACTACGTTTAAGTAAAGCTTGTAATTGCTCTGGTTCATCCAGCACATCAATTAACTCTTTAGCACGGACAACTGTAACCACTTTATCCAATTGTCCACGACATACTGGGAATAAACTATGTGGTACAGCCAAGATTTGCTGACGAATACTCTCCGCATCATCTTCAAGATCGATCCACGAAATTTGATTTCTTGGTGTCATAATTGAGGCAACTGAACGTTCAGCAAGGGTCAGTACGCCACCAACCATATAGCGTTCTTCATCACCAAAGGCTTTTTGAGCGGCTAAAGCTTCAGGGCTTTGTAATAAATCTGCATCCAGCTTGCTTCCCATCAATTTTAAAATTGAATCTGCGGTACGATGACGCAGTGGCGTTTTCGACTGATGCTTTTCAACATTACGGCTGGAAAACTGGTTAAAGGCTTCAATTAAAATTGCTACACCAATACCCGAATAGATATAGCCTTTCGGAATATGGAAACCAAAACCTTCCGCGATTAAGCTCACACCAATCAACAATAGGAAACTTAAACATAGAATCACGACAGTCGGATGCTTATTGACAAAAGCAGTTAACGGCTTAGACGCAATCAACATCACAACCACAGCAATCGTTACAGCAGCCATCATCACGTAGATATTGTCGACCATACCGATCGCGGTAATCACTGAATCAAGTGAAAATACAGCATCTAAAACGATAATTTGCGCCACAACCGCCCAGAAGCTTGCATAAACAACTGCACCTGAACTTTTAACCTCAGGTTTGCCTTCCATTTTTTCATGTAGCTCAGTAACAGCTTTATAGACGAGGAACAGTCCACCGAATAATAAGATTAAGTCTCGACCTGAGAAAGACAACCCACCAAAGGTGATTAAAGGCTTGGTTAATGTGACCAACCACGAAATAATAGACAGCAAGCCTAAACGCATAATTAAGGCTAAAGATAAGCCAATAATACGTGCTTTGTCTCGTTGTTCTGGAGGAAGTTTATCTGCAAGAATGGCGATAAAGACCAGATTATCGATACCCAGTACAATTTCTAAAACAATCAGGGTTAAAAGACCAACCCAAATCCCAGGGTCTAATAAAAATTCCATT
Source organism: Acinetobacter sp. GW821-FHT01C12 (assembly GCF_059422625.1). NCBI lineage: Bacteria > Pseudomonadati > Pseudomonadota > Gammaproteobacteria > Moraxellales > Moraxellaceae > Acinetobacter > Acinetobacter sp. GW821-FHT01C12. The sequence goes on along the minus strand of NZ_JBWKXD010000001.1, from coordinate 29,877 downwards.
ATTAGAGCTCCTGCTTATTATTATCAATATATAAAGCGGAGAAAAATAAATTTGACCTACACGACGACGGATCCATGAATGAAACCTTTTCAACTAAATTAGCTTAATTATGCACAATATCTTGCAGTTGTAATTATTTTTCACAAAAATTTTACATTTATTTAAGATTTTTCTTATGGGTAACTTAGTGATACAAGTGAATTCTGTGTAATCACTCTCCTCACAATGCGAATTTAATGCTTTATAGATGCCGATTCATCTTATTCAATTTAATTTTCACCCAATCTAACAAAAATGTCATTGGATTTTTTCAATATAAATTGTGTATAACTATAGTTATTAAATGCTACTTACCTTCTAAAGGTATAAATCGCTTTAATTTAATGAATGATTTTCAATCGGATATACAGGTATTTAGAGAAGAAATACTTAGATTTATTCACATTATGACCCAATCAACATGAATTAATTACAGTTAAGCCAAGTTGATTTCTTTCATTTTTCAGTTAAAATAACATCAGATGTTAATTTTTTTAACAAATAAGCTTGCTTTTAATATCATTTTCTTGGTAATTTTATAGTTGAGTAAGCCGAAATACATAGGATCAACCACTATGACACAAGGACATTTAATAAAAATCAACTTCTAGCGTTGCTTTTGAGACCTTGTCTTCAACAGCAAAATTAGAGTATGGATTTTTCTTCATTCCATATTGCATGAAGAAGCGACTAAATTTACGCAAAGTATTTCTACTTTTTTACCTAAACAGAGACAGTTATACAATGCTTTTACTTGATACTTTAGCTTAAGTTTACTTCAAGAAAAATTTACATTTCGTCAATTTTAATTGTTTTTTTCATTAAGTGAACTATCACATATTGATTCAAGTATTCAAAGTAAAATATGATTAGCGCTTAATATATGGCAATAATTACAAAAAACAGGGACCTCTAAATGACTAAAAAATATGCAAAATTTTTACCTACTGCTGAAAATTTTAACATCGAAAATTTCCCATACTACTGGATCACTCAAGTTCATTCGCAGTATGTTTTAAATTTAGATCACGTACTTAAAAAGTATGGGGTAGACAACTCGAGACGTCGATTATTGGTCGCGTTAGAAGCAAAACCAGATGCAAGTGTCTCAGAGCTTTCAGAAATGATCGTTTCAAAAATGTCAACGACGACCAAAATTGTGTATCGACTTAAAGAGGAAGGATTTGTCGAAACCTATTCTTGTGGACATGATGCACGTATCACACGGGTACATTTAACCGAATCTGGGCAACAAATGACCCATAAAATTAATGATTTAATGAGTGTTGTACTTGAACAGTCATTTGACGGTTTAACACCACTACAAATTGAAAAAACCATGGAAAATTTAAAAATCATCTTTAAGAATCTTGCACATTAATTGTTAAGATTCTTCATCAAAGATGTTCAACTGTGGCGAGTTTTTGTTATTCGATCTTTTGGGGCAATAAAAACACTCAAACTCAGCCACAGGGAACCCCTCAATAAAACTCAAAATATTGGGTTGCTGTAAACCCAACCATTCATCAAGTCGGTGATGTGGAATGACCACCACCGAACGTTTATCCGTTCGAGGTTCATGAAACTCACTCATCATCGGATGAAGGTGGGCGTCCATACTAATCATGGTGGCTGAACGAACAACTTCACCGGTTTTTAATCGGGTAATCTCATACAGTGCAGCAATATAAAAAGCCTGACCATCTTTACGCCGTACACCCCACCGTTGTGGTCGACCGTTGATATATTTGGATTCATAAAATTCTGTTACGGGGATCACACCAAATTGGCACTTGCTAAAAGCCTCGACAAAACTGCGTTTTTCCATCAGGGTTTCATTTCTTGCATTATAAGTATGTTTTGCGGCATCTTTATCCTCAGCCCATTTTGGCACTAAACCAAAGTTGACTAAACGCCACTCAAGCCCTTGATCGGATTTAAATAACAACGGCGTTTGAAAGCTTGGAAATATTTCTTCTTCATAAAGGAAAGGAATCGCAGGTAAGCCAAGCTGCTGAAGTTGTAATAAGCTGATCGGTTTAAAATTGGCACACATAATAATAAGATTTAAAATATTGATTTAAAATATTGATTTATAATTGTTGAATTTATCTATTGCACTATCCATTGATGAGACATTGATAAAAACTTGAGACAGCTCACAATTTCAATTGGGGATAAACCGAAGTTTACCCTCTTCACTTAGCTTTTATCCAAAAATCTTTTTCACTTTGGCACTTAAGCCATGGAAAAACTTATGTTTTGCATTGGCTTTTTCGCTGGTCAAAAAATTAATTTGAATAGATTGACGTTGCCCCTCATAAGGAATATAGCCATGCCAACCATTGTCAGTTACTTTAAATGCAACCAGTGAACCCGGACCTGCATTAATTTCAGTGACATAGTTATTGATGTCTTTATCATCATTAAGAATGCGTAAACGTCCATTCGGCGCATCCCAAGATTCATTTAAATAGATCAAAACCGTCAACAATTTGCTTTTTGAATCACTGTGAATCCGCCCATCTTTTTGACGAGAATAACCACGTAAAGTAATCATCATCGGATGTTCCATCACATTCACATCAAATTTATCTGTTAAAATTTGACGAAATTCTGGTGTATCCAATGATTTTAGAAATCGATCAAAATTAGGCTTAATTTCTACATCTTCGATGTTAAAGCTTCCGCCCTGTTCAATTTTAGGAAAGTCTTGGATTACCGCCTGGACTTCACTATCAGCCAAAGCATTTTCAACTACGAAATACGGATAAGGCGTACTCGCAACTTCAGCATTTTTCAGCGCATCTAATTTCAGAATTGATGTCATTTATAATTCAGCTTAATGATTAATTCCGTTAAATTGTATCAGAGATTTTATCTTATTGGCTGAAAACTCAAAGTCACGTCTACAAATTTTATATATGAAAGCAAAGCAACATTTAAAATAAACCATAAAAATAATAAAGCCTCCGAAGAGGCTTTATTGATAAGTTAATAGGATAAATTAGACGATAAAATTAATCACCTGTATAGCCTTTTAACTTTAAGCGATACGCATGCAATAATGGCTCAGTATAACCAGACGGCTGTTCGCCACCTTTGAATACTAAATCATAAGCAGCTTTGTATGCATAACCGTCAAAACCAGGTGCCATGTTGCTATATTCAGAGTCATTGGCATTTTGTTCATCAACAATTTTCGCCATACGCTGCATAACTTCTTCAACTTGCGCTTTAGTCACAATACCATGACGTAACCAGTTCGCAACGTGCTGAGAAGAAATACGTAAAGTCGCGCGATCTTCCATTAAACCGACATTGTTAATGTCTGGCACTTTAGAACACCCCACACCTAAATCAACCCAACGAACAACATAACCCAAGATACCTTGAAGGTTATTTTCAAGCTCTTTGGTCTTCTCTTCTTCAGTCCAGTTTGTATCTGTGGCTAAAGGCGGTGTCAACAAGTCATCTAACGGAAGCGCTTCAGTTTTCAATAACTCTTGTTGGCGTGCTGAAACATTACATTGATGATAATGAATCGCGTGAATCACAGCACCTGATGGTGAAGGAACCCATGCACAGCTTGCACCTGCTTCTGGATGTTCAATTTTGGTTTTATACATGTCTAAAAGCATGTCAGGTTTAGGCCACATGCCTTTACCAATCTGTGCTTTACCACGTAAACCTGCTTGTAGACCGACCATCACATTACGGTTTTCATAAGCTGGGAACCAAATTTGGCTTTTCACTTCACCTTTACGAACGAAAGGACCTGCTTCCATAAAGGTATGAATTTCATCACCTGTACGGTCCATGAAACCAGTATTGATGAAAATAGTACGGTCTTTCGCCTGTGCAATACAGTTTTTCAAGTTTACAGATGTACGGCGTTCTTCATCCATAATCCCGATTTTCAACGTTTTCGCTGGTAAGCCAAGTGCTTGTTCAGAACGTTCAAACAATTCAACAGCGAATGCAACTTCTTCAGGACCATGCATTTTTGGCTTAACGATATACATTGACCCTTTACGAGAGTTTTTGTTTTCGTTTTGGCCTTTGATGTCTGCAAAAGTCAATAATGGTGTAATTAAAGCATCCATAATACCTTCGTAGATTTCAGCACCATCTACAAGGATCGCAGGGTTCGTCATTAAATGGCCAACGTTACGAAGAAGCATCAATGAACGACCATGAAGTGTTGTTTCACCACCGATCAAGTTCTTATGTGTACGATCTTTATTCAATGTACGCGTCACGGTTTTACCGTTCTTCTCAATTGATTCTTCAAGCGTACCTTTCATTAGACCTAACCAGTTACGGTAGCCTTCTACTTTCTCTTCTGCATCTACAGCAGCAATCGAATCTTCCAAATCTTGAATCGTAGTAACAGCAGCTTCTAAAACAAGATCTTTAACACCCGCCGCATCAGTTTTACCCACTGGGCTATTTGCATCAATTTCAATAACAACGTGTAAGCCGTTATTTAAAAGTACAATTTCAACAGGTGCAGATTCTTCGCCATTAAAGCCGACAAATTGTGATTCTTTCGCCAAAGTCGAGGTTGAACCATCTTTAAGGCTTACAACAAGTTTTTTGCCTTCAACAGCATATTTTGTTGCATCTGCATGTGAACCATTTGCCAATGGGAATGTTTCATTTAAGAAATTCTTAGCAAATGCGATAACTTTATCGCCACGAACAGGGTTATAGCCTTTACCTTTTTCCGCGCCACCTTCTTCAGAGATCACGTCAAAACCGTAAAGCGCATCGTATAAAGAACCCCAACGTGCATTTGCCGCATTTAAGCAATAACGTGCATTACGCACAGGTACTACCAACTGCGAACCAGCCAATAATGCGATTTCTTCATCTACATTTTCTGTACTGATTTGAAAATCTTCTACTTCTGGTAATAAGTAGCCAATTTCTTTTAGGAAAGCTTTATAAGCTTGGAGTTCAAATTTATTGTTGCGGTGCCATTCATCAATTTTAGCCTGAATCTCATCACGCTTCGCTAAAAGCGCCTTATTCTTAGGGCTAAGATCGACAACAACTTGCTCAAAGTTTTTCCAGTATGTTTCACTATCTAAACCAGAACCTGGTAGTGCTTCATTTTCGATGAAATCGTAAAGTTCTTTAGCAATCGCTAACTTGCCTTTTTGAATACGTGCAGTCATTGTCTTTCCTGATATTGCTACTTTTTATAACAAGAGTTTCTAGTATACCGATTTAAACCATGCTGAATAGTACTATCACATTGCTAAATAGTGATCATTTTAATTAAAAAAAATAGCTACATTAACTTAAAAAATAATGATCAAAAATACAGCAACACCATCAACTAAATCATCAACTTAAATCGCTTTTTAACAGTGTATAAATTTTTTAAAATGTCTAAATTAGACCAAAGTGCTGAATCAACCCTAATTTTCCCATTTTTTTATACACTTTTATTCCTTGAGCAAAGATTAAGCCATGAATAGCGCTAAATGTCGATAAAACCAATCCATAATTCTGTGTAAAGAATTGTTCGACTCACTTATATTTTTTCTGTTTGTTCAAATCTCATCTTATTGTTTCAATTTAGATGATTGGAATCTTTAGCAACAAGGTGGAATCGCATAATTTTTTTAAACCACTTATACTTTTTTAGATTATTTAATTTTACAGCGTCGATCTATTATCTGGCGACAAGTAGAGATAACGTGCTGCACATAAAAAACCTGTTTAAAATTTTCATTCTAAACAGGTTTCTGGAATCGCAAGGTCTAAGCTAAATAAGCAATAGACCTTAGCTTAAAACGAAATGCTTCACTTAGTTAAAAGTTTTAAAACGTGTTGCATCATCAATAAATGTTTTTTCGCCCGCTGGTGCTTCGATTGAACCAAATACTAATTGTGCGCGAAGTTTCCAGTCAGCAGGTACATCAAATGTTGCTGCCACTTCTTCATCCACGATTGGATTATAATGTTGTAAAGATGCACCAATACCCGCTTCAGCCAATGCAGTCCAAGTTGCAAATTGTGCAATACCAGTTGAATGCTCAGACCATACTGGGAAATTATCAGCATATAATGGGAATTGTTCTTGTAGAGCTTTGATCACGCTTAAATCTTCATAAAACAACACTGAACCAGCACCAGCGATAAAGCTGTTAATTTTACCCGAAGTTCCTTCAAATGCTTCAGCTGGAACGATTTTACGTAAAGTTTCTAAAACGATTGTCCAGAATTTAACATGTGAATCACCAAATAAAATCACAGCACGAGAAGACTGTGAGTTAAATGAAGATGGGCTATGCTTGATTGCATCTTTGATGATTTCTTCAATTTTCGCTTGGTCTAAGCTTAAATCTCTACCAATTGCATAAATTGTACGGCGTTGTTTGATTTGATTTAAAAATGACATGGTGTTAATCCTTCTATGACCAAATGGGTCGTGTTATTTAACATGGTTTGAGTGTATTGCATCATTCTTAGTTTCGTCATGCTTATATACATAACAATGTGTTCTATATTTAGAACAATATGTGAAATCGGGCATTTTAAAATGCTATCGTGTTTTATGTGGTCCCCTTTTTGAATTGTAATTAAAGTATTTATTAATCAAACAATTTAATTAAAATTTACCATTAAACTCAGCCTATTGCCTTGAGCTTTTCAATGATAAGAATATGGCAAATATCCTATATACTTTTCATTGCTTGTTTTGTGGTAAAAATATTGCAAATCTGAACAGATGATTCTAGACATCGCATTAAAGTACAACTTGATGGCATTCTTATGATGCCTTCTTTCAATAACATACCACCATCAACCCCAATCTTAGAAAATAAAAACTCCGCATAAAGCGGAGTCTCATTTAAAATAAATAGTTTTCTAAATTATTTATCTGTTTCAAACAGTGCAGCGACAAATGATTTTGCAGAGAATGGACGTAAATCATCAATCTTCTCACCCACACCAATATATCGAATTGGTACATGGGTACGACTGGCAATATTAAACAACACACCACCCTTTGCTGTTCCGTCTAATTTGGTAATGGTTAAACCTGTTAAGCCTACAGCTTCGTCAAACATTTCAACTTGGTTAATCGCGTTTTGACCAGTACCAGCATCCACCACCAACATCACTTCATGTGGCGCAGTTGCATCAATTTTTTGCATCACACGTTTTACTTTAGTCAACTCAGACATCAAGTTACTTTTATTATGCAAACGCCCTGCTGTATCAGCAATTAAAACGTCCACACCTTTGGCACGTGCACTTTCAAAGGCATCAAAAATGACTGAAGCACTATCTGCACCATGGCCTTGAGCCACGACAGCAATATTGTTACGTTCACCCCAGATTTGAAGTTGCTCAGTTGCCGCTGCACGGAAGGTATCTCCTGCCGCAAGCATGACTTTCTTGCCTTCACCTTGTAAACGTTTGGCTAATTTACCAATCGTGGTGGTTTTACCCACACCATTTACACCCACCACCAAAATCACAAATGGATTTTTATTGGGATCGATATGCAATGGTTTTACCCGAGGTGCAAGTAAAGCAACCAGCTCTTCTTGTAGCGCTTTATACAATGAATGTGAGTAAATCAAATCACCACGTTCTGTACGCTCAGTCAAATTCGCAATAATGGTTTTAGTCGCCTCTACCCCGATATCAGCAACCAAAAGTTGCTCTTCTACTTCTTCGAGCAACTCATCATCAATTTCTTTACCACCAATCAGGATATTGACCATACCATCGGCAAGGCTTTTACGCGATTTGGTCAAACCTTCTTTCATGCGGCTAAAAAAGCCACCTTTAGATTTTTCATCTGCCGATTCAATCTGTTCGTCTTGGCTCTCAGTTTGAACAGGTTCCGTTTTAGGTGTTTCTACATTATTTTCAATAATAGGCACATTGACGGCTGGTAAACTAGGTAATGTGACATCGTCATCCCCGATATCCGCATCAATCAAGAATTTATTTTGCTGTTCTTGCATGCCGATTCCTTGAAAAGCATAGCGTTAAAAAAGAATGAGTTTAGCATAGATTGCATCATTTTTAGCGTTAAAGCAGCGATAAAACAAGCAAACCAAAATGCAACATTCCAGCCTTGCTTTAAATCATTAATTTTTTAAGAATAGTTCTAAATTTGAAATAAATTTTTGGGTTATCTGTGTATATTCTGAAATCTAAATTCTTAAATCTTCTTAGACAATCCAAAGTTATCCTTGCGCCACTTTTATTTTTATCTTTTAACACGGTAAATACGCAACTTCAGGCAGCACCTCAAAGCCAACTCTCTAGGACCACCTTTGAAACCACACTAAAAAATGGTTTAAAAGTGATTATCCGTGAAGATCATCGTTCACCAATTGTTATGACCCAAATCTGGTACGGCGTGGGGAGTAGTGATGAGTCAGGTAATGTACTTGGTATTTCGCATGTGCTTGAACATATGATGTTTAAAGGAACCAAAAAAGTTCCTGATGATGAGTTTGCTCGTTTGAGTCGAATTTATGGTGGCCGCACCAACGCTGCCACATATACAAATTACACCAACTATTATCAGCTTTACCCTAAGAAGTATTTTCCATTGGCATTGGAACTTGAAGCAGACCGTATGACGAATCTGGTCCTCAAACAACAAGATTTTGATCCTGAAATCAAAGTGGTTATGGAGGAAAGACGACAACGGACAGATGATAACCCACGAAATCTAGCCTACGAACGTTTTAAATGGATCGCCTATCCAACCAGTCACCATCGTCAACCAGTGATTGGCTTTATGAAAAACCTACAGAATATTCGTCTGGATGATCTTAAACATTGGTATCAAACATGGTACACGCCCAATAATGCGACTTTGGTCATTGTGGGAGATGTCAATGCAGAACAGGCACTTAAACAGGTTGAAAAATATTTTGCGGCAATTCCAAAAAAAGAACTTCCTGATCGTAATGATGTTTTAGAGTTTGATCGAATGGGGTATCGGCACATGGAAGTGCAGTTGCCAGTACAAGTCCCCAACTTGTTTATGGCTTGGAATGTTAAATCCATTGCCACAGCAAAAAACCCACAAGATGCTTACGCACTAACCATTATCCAATCCTTACTGGATGGCGGAATCTCCGCACGCTTACAAGACCGTCTGATTCGGGATAAAAAAGTGCTGACCGCAATCAGTGTCAGTTATGACCCCTATAATCGCGGTGACAGTTTATTTATGATCTCCGCGATCCCAAGTGATGATGTTTCTCTGGATGAGGCACAAAAAGCGATTGAAAAAGAGATGAATTTATTTAAAACAGAATTGGTCAATCAAACTGAACTCGATCGTGTCAAAAACAACTTCGTTTCAAATTTAATCTATAGTCAGGATGATATTGGTGGACAAGCCAATATGATTGGGAATTTAGAAGTAAACGGCCTAAGTTTTCGTTTAATGGATGAATTACCCAAACATTATGACAAAGTGACACCACAAGATTTACAACGAATTGCCAATATTTATTTTGTCAAAGCCAATCTGAGTAGTTTGTATTTAATGCCTGAAAGTACAAAAGAATAAAAAAGGATCTCTCATGAATTTTAATCCATTCTCGACCTATTCGATAAAAATACCCCTATTTGTGTGCATCAGCTTACTCTACTCCCCCCTTAACCATGCGGAGGTTGAATTAGACAATCATGATGAAACGGATGCGGTTATAGATGATTCAGCACTTAAAGCAAATTCGACCTTACAGAGCTTAAAAAATTTAGATAAACATCAACAGTACCAAGCACCCTTTGTTCAAGACCTCTCCAACAACCAAAAAGTCAGAACACTGTTTGTTTCAGCCACCGACCTGCCTATTGTCGATATTCAACTCACCTTTAATGCAGGTTCGTCACAGGATGAAGCTCTAGGAAAAGGTTTGTATGGTATGGCAAATATGGCAGCCAAACTGATCACTGAAGGTACAGATCAATATACAGCAAAAGAAATCGCGTCTACATTTGAAGGATTAGGCGCTCAATTTAGCGTTACCGCGTACCGTGATATGTTTGTGATCCGACTTCGGGTCTTGTCAGATCCTGAAAAATTAAACCCTGCCATCAATACCATGTTGCATGTGCTGAATCATGCACAATTTAATCCATCGGGTTTAAATCTTGTGCTAAATAATACCAAGGTTGGGCAAAAGCAAATCCAAGAAAATCCAAGTCGAATTATGAATATTCGCTTTTATCGTGCGTTATATGGACAACATCCTTATGCCGAACCCACTGTAGGGACCAATGGGAGCCTTAAAAAAATTACCCCAGAACTACTTAGGGCTTATCGACAAAAACTGCTTGTTGCCCAAAATATGAATATTGCGATTACAGGTAATTTAACTGCAGCCGATGCAACCCAACTGGCCAATTTAATCAGTCAAAATATAACCCAAGGTGAAGCTGCACAAACACTTCCTGAACCACAAGATCAAAGTGATTTTAATATCCATTACATTCCATTTAACTCAACACAAGCCAATGTGATGATGGGGCACTTGGCTATTCAGCGCAGCGATCCTGATCGTGTTGCATTAGAAGTTGCCAATCAAATGTTTGGTGGAAGCGGATTTAATTCCATTTTAATGAAAGAACTTCGGGTTAAACGGGGTTATACCTATGGAGCCTATAGTAATTTGACCTCCACATTGGCTCAGGGTTTTTTTAGTTTGAGTTATTCCACTGAACAAAATCAATTGATGGACAGTATCAAAGTTGCACATCAAGCCTTACGTGATTTTGTAAAAAATCCAATCCAAAGAAAACAGCTCGAAGAAACCAAAGAAGGCATGTTACGTTCATTTCCAATGACCTTTAGTTCCAATGCCAATATCAATGCCCAAATCGCATCGATTGGTTTTTATCAACTTCCTGCGGATTATTTGACCCAATATCAAAAGCAATTGAGCCAAGTCACCACCAAACAAGTTCAAAAAGCCATTCAAAAACATCTTCGTGCGGATCGTCTCACTTTGGTTGTTGTTGCACCAACATTGGATCAAACTGCATTAAAAGACATGTTAAGTGCGGATTTAGCCAACCCAGATCAATCCAGTACAAATCAAAACAAACAAGTGGATACGCAAGCCATGCCAGATGTCCCAACTTTGATCATTCAAAAAACAATTCGCCCGCAAGCGGAACCAGCCAAATGAGTATTATCAATTATTGCGGGTCTTTACTATCTACCGCAGGATATCGTTTTACTTGTTGATTTTCAAAATGATAGGCACGTAGTAGGCGTAAATATTCAACCACATAAATACGATCTTGGTGGCGCAATTGATTGGCAATTTTTTGCGTCTTGGGATTGGCGGCTTGTTGTGAATATTGCATCACATATTTGTATTGATCTGGATTAATTGGCCGTGTTAAAGCCAATGTTGCAAGAAAAATCATCAGTGCGATGATCACAACAACAAAAGAATTCAAGATTTTTTCCACAGGAAATGAATAGAATAATTTTTGAAAATAATCTTTGAATTTTTGCATGAACTACCTCTAATTACAGATAGTTTATCATCCTGACCATAAAAATATAGGCCTTTCTTCAAGACAGCTGAAGATCGGTTGTAAGATGATCTTTAAGATCAAAATTGCGAGAACGACAGCGCTTAAATATTCTCCCCATAGATATCATCGCCTGTCGATATGAAATTTAAAGCCCTCTTCTCTTATTCAAGAAAAGGGCTTGAGCCAAGTTAAATAATGCGTGAATCATTTCTATATCGTGCCAATTAAAGGATCGTTGCACGTAAGAATGCGAAATATAAAATAATCGCGATTATTGCCAATGCAATACTGACAGCAAAGATACTCACTCCCCCCTCTGCATGTGCAGGATGCAAATCATCATCATCAGCAAGACGCCTTAATTCACCATCATAGATTCGATAAAAGCCCGCTTTTTGCACTGGATTTAAGTTTCGGGTATAATCGTACACGCGTTTACGCTGGGCTAAACAATAATCCCCAAGATGGATTTCTTGATGATAAATTGCCTCATCCAGTTGTTTACGGTGATACTGAGCTAATTCTACGATCTGAGACTCAGCAGCGGGTACATCAAAAATAAAGCCATCTATAGTGTTTGTCATTTTGCTCTCCCTTTGTCTTAATTCTCATATTGATTTTAATAAATATTATTTCTGATTAATGTTTAATCATGTAATCTTATCTTCGTCAAGCATAGATTTCAAATCGCTTGACAACCAAGGCTAATTGTAATATTAGTTTAATAAAGTTAAGTTAGATTAGTTAAGTATAAGCTCCGTTGGGGAGCTATGTTAAAAGATCATAATTACAATAAGGAGTTATATATGATTCATCAAATCTCTCACCAAGACTTAGAACATGTTTATGCAGATGCTGTAAATACAATCCAGTGTGAAATGAACTTTGTAGAAGCGGTAAAAGCATTAGAAGATGCGGCGAAAGCGGGTCATGGTAAAGCAGCAATGTTTCTTGCAGAACTTTACTACCAAGGTTTCCGCGTTGAACGTGATTCTCTAAAAGCCCAATATTGGCAAAAGATGGCAACCATGCAAGCATAATAAAACGTCACCTAGGTGGCGTTTTTTTAACCCCTATCTTTTTTATTTTTTAATAAATCATTACGCTTTCAATACATTTTTTATTGTTTTAATAAATGCTTACGATTGAGCATAAAGCACCAACAGTTCTTATAAGATTTTCAACTACAATAGGCAATGTACTAAATAAGATTGTTAATTATGAAAAAGTATATTCATCTTCAACCCATTTCGAATGAATTGTTTATTAAAATTTCTATTTTAAAATCACTCATGTATTGTGGTGTACTTTGGGGACTTTACCACGATGGCTGGGCAATGAAGTCTGGTTCAAATGAAGTTTATTTTCCTTTTTGGCTAAACGCTGTTCAAGCCCATCAGTATGCAAAGATTCATTGGCCTCACTACACCCCTCGCAGAATAACACCTAAAGATTTTAGAGAATCACTGTTACCTACATTAACACGACTCAATATCATGCCTGCATTGTTTAATTCCTCATCTCGGAAATTTAAACTCTCAACCTCTCAAATGGAACATTTCTTTTTCCATAGTCATGTTCAATTTCAACCAGCTTAAAGGCGAAGATATATTTTTAGTGGTTTAAAATTGTTGTAAAAAATAAACTTTATATTTTTATGACTGCAAAGTATTTGCAAAGTTAAAAAATACAGTTAAGTTAAAGGTGTGCAGATTAGTAAGCACCCTAGAAAAGGAAGAATAATTATGACGACAGTAGCACAAGTAATCCAAGATAAGATTGGTCGTGAAATTTATACGATTTCACCCTCTGCCACAGTATTAGAAGCCATTACACTTATGGCAAACAAAGGTATTGGTGCTGTGGTTGTCACTCAAGATACAAAGGTCGTCGGAATCCTCTCAGAACGCGACTATACGCGTAAAATTGCGCTTATGCAGCGTACCTCTGACCATACAACGGTCGCTGAAATTATGACGTCTAGAGTGATTTCTGTGACACGTGGCCATACAGTTGAAGAATGTTTAAATTTAATGACTGACGGACACTTACGCCATTTACCTGTGATTGAAGGTGAAACGCTGGTTGGATTTGTGTCTATTGGTGATTTAGTCAAAGCCACCATGGAAGATCAACGAAAATTGATTGAACAGTTAAGACAATATATTTCAGGTTAAGTGACATTATAAAAATATAACCCTCCATGTGGAGGGTTTTTTTATTGTGTACAGAAAATTGGCAGCTCAGCTTGTATGTAAAACCTTTTTTTTAAATTTCTAGATAATAGAAATAACCACCAGCTTTGAGTTGTATGTCTTCATTTATCACGGGGATAAACAATTGAGCTCATTAAACGAAATCCAAGACTGAATTTCAAATTTAACGAAATAATAAAAAACCTAGCCAAAGCTAGGTTTTTAGATCAAATCAATTTTTTATCAGTTTAGATTTAACTTTTCAGCAACATAGTCGGCATCTTTATCACCACGCCCAGAAAGGTTTACAACAATTTTGATTTCTTTCGCTAATTTAGGCGCTTCACGAATTGCCCACGCCACAGCATGAGAACTTTCCAATGCAGGAACAATCCCTTCTACGCGTGAAAGGGTCATAAACGCATCTAAACACTCTTGATCAGTTGATGTAGAATATTCCACACGGCCTAAATCTTTTAAAAAGCTATGTTGAGGGCCTACACCCGGATAATCCAAACCAGATGCAATCGAGTGCACAGGCAATGGTGCACCCTGTTCATCTTCTAGTACATAACAAGCCATACCATGAATCTGACTTGGCTTTCCTAAAGTCAATGTTGCTGAATGCTGTTGAGTATCCAGACCATGACCTGCAGGTTCCACACCAACCAGTTTAACCTCTGCATCATTTAAAAATGCTGTGAATGCGCCAATTGCATTTGAGCCACCGCCTACACACGCAACCACATAATCGGGTTGTGCGCCAAAGCGATCTTGGGTTTGAACTTTAATTTCATTGCCGATAATAGATTGGAAATCACGTACCATTTTTGGGAAAGGATGCGGTCCAACCACAGAACCAATCGCATAAATAAAGTTTTTAGGGTCTTTTAAATATTCTTCAAATGCACTATCTACAGCATCTTTCAGTGTTGCAGTACCTTGAGTGACTGAAACCAGTTTTGCACCCAAAATCTTCATTTTCACAACATTGGGATGCTCTTTTTCAATATCCACCTGCCCCATATGAATTTCACATGGAATGCCAACCAAAGCACAAGCGGTTGCAAGTGCAACGCCATGTTGACCAGCACCTGTTTCTGCGATTACTTTGGTTTTTCCCATATATTTGGCAAGCAAAGCTTCGCCCAAACAATGGTTAATTTTATGTGCACCTGTATGATTTAAATCTTCACGCTTTAAATAGATTTGTGCGCCACCCAATTGATCAGAAAGGCGTCTTGCATGAAATAAAGGACTAGGGCGACCTACATAGTTGGCAAATAAATCAGCCAATTCATTTTGAAATTCAGGCGTTTTACGAATTTCTTCATATGCAATATTGATTTCATCCATTGCTTCTTTTAAATGAGGTGGAATAAATTGACCACCATATTCACCAAAAAAGCCGTGTTCATTTGGTAATGCAATACCATTTATTTGATGATCCATTTCTTTCCCTATTTAATAAATCAGCCAATATCAACAGACTCTAATTTACCGTGATAAATATTTCGTCATATCCTCAATGCCTTTCAGGGTCATTGGAAACATATGATCGTCAAATAATTGTTTAATTAATGCGATGGTTTGCGTGTAATGCCAATAACCTTGCTCTTCTGGATTTAACCATGCTGTTTTTTCAAAATGATTGCGTAAGCGACGTAACCATACATCCCCAGCTTCATCATTCATATATTCGACAGAACCACCGACCGATTTCAGCTCATAAGGTGCCATACTTGCATCACCTACCACAATTACACGATAGTCTTTACCATAGGTATTAAATAAATCCCATGTATTCATTCGGGTAGACGAACGACGATGATTATCTTTCCATACATAGTCATATAGACAGTTATGGAAATAGAAATACTCTAAGGTTTTAAATTCAGTTTTTGCCGCACTAAACAATTTTTCACATTGTGCAATGTGTGAATCCATTGACCCCCCCACATCAAACAACATCAAAACTTTAATACGATTACGCCGTTCAGGCACCATTTGTACATCTAAAATGCCCTGTTTGGCAGTTTCATAAATGGTACTGTTAATGTCTAATTCTTCTGCAGCGCCTTGACGAGCAAACTTACGTAAACGACGTAAAGCCATTTGCATTTGTCGAGTACCTAAAATTTGTTCATCATCCAAATTTTGATACTTACGCTGTTCCCAAACTTTTACTGCTGAATTTTTACGGCTCGGACCACCAATTCTCACGCCTTCAGGATGATCACCAAAAGCACCAAACGGTGAAGTTCCACCTGAGCCGACCATACGGTTGCCGCCTTGATGTTTTTTGTGTTGTTCACGCAAGCGCTCTTCCAACATCTTCATCAGTTCTTCAAGCGAACCTGCTTTCAGCAATTCAGCACGTTGTTCAGGTGTGAGATGTTTTTCAAGTAACTCTAAATCAAACCAGTCTTTGGGAAGTTTTTGAACTTTGCTGAGCAGATCATCGATATCAAAAGTATGAATACCTTCAAAATAATCTTTCATGGCACGGTCAAATTTGTCAAAGAAGCGTTCATCTTTGACCATGACTGTCTTTACTAATTGATAAAAATCATCTTGATCGGCAAAAACCAAGCCTTCACTAATTGCTTGGTTGAGATCAATGAGTTCTCGTGTTGAAACTGGAACACCATATTTCCTGAGGGTATAAAATAATCGCACAAACATGTTGCGATCTCCTCATTAACGACGTGACATAAAGGCTAAGCGTTCAAGCAACTGTACATCTTGCTCATTTTTAATTAATGCACCATATAAAGGTGGAATCGCTTTTGATTTATCATGATTACGCAAAATGTCTTCTGGCATATCATCTGCCATTAACAAGCTTAACCAGTCAATCAATTCAGATGTTGAAGGTGGTTTTTTTAAGCCAGGCACTTGGCGTAATTTAAAGAAGACTTGTAATGCTTCTGAAACCAGTGTTCCAGAGATATTTGGAAAATGAACTGCGATAATTTCACGCATCGTTGCTTCATCAGGAAATTCAATATAATGGAAAAAACAACGACGTAAAAATGCGTCTGGCAGTTCTTTTTCATTATTTGAAGTAATGATTACGATTGGACGTTGAGTTGCAGTAATGGTTTCGCCTGTTTCATAGACAAAAAATGACATTTTGTCTAATTCATGTAGCAAGTCATTTGGAAATTCAATATCTGCTTTGTCTATTTCATCAATCAACAATACACAGCGTTCTTCGCTGGTAAATGCATCCCACAACTTACCTGGTTTGATGTAGTTTTTAATATCGTAAACACGGTCATCACCCAACTGGCTATCACGTAAACGAGAAACTGCATCATATTCATACAAACCTTGCTGTGCTTTGGTTGTAGATTTAATGTGCCAAGTAATTAATTTAAGACCTAGACTCTCAGCAACTTGTTCAGCCAATAAGGTTTTACCTGTACCAGGTTCGCCTTTCACCAATAATGGCTTTTGCAATGCTCGAGCTGCTTTTACAGCCAGTTTTAAACTATCCGTTGCGATATACTGTTCAGTACCTGTGAATTGTTGAGAATCGACAGACATAACTTACCTTTATTTTTTATTTAAAGTGGTGAAATATTTTTTGCTACAGCGCTTGCTTGGGTATTTTTCGTGGTTTTGTATTTAGACCAAAAAAATCCAATGACTAAACCAATACCCATGACAAATGTAATTAAGGCAAGATTTGACCAAATTAATGGTGAATCCTTGGTTAGAATACCAAATAACAGTCCAAATATTGCTGGCGCAATCGCTGAGTTTGGTCCTTCAGAAATGGTCGGGGTTGCAAGAACGGCAAATACAATGATCCATGTAATACCGCCAAGTGGCGATGGCAATCGTTTTGAAATCAAATACCAGCACCATAAAATCAACAGCGTCCCAAGAATATAGACGGTTATTGCGATATTATCTTCTGGGATAGCATCAAATAGATCTAAAAAATTTGCCCATATTCCTGATAACTGATCAAGCACCACGTAATCCCTCTGGTTCAACCGCATTTGGGTTAATTAAACCTTCTGGCGGCATTTGAATAAAGAAGCCTTTTGTATTGAGTGAATCGATTACATGTAACACATTTACACGTGCCAATGGTCGAGCTTCGCTCAGTTCAAGATGCATTACATGCGTTGCACGACCAAAGGCAACACGTAGTGGCTCAGAAAGAGCCGCTAAGGGATCTGCACTTTCGTCTGTATTTGGATGATTTGGGCGAGCCACATAAAGATACATTTCATCTTTTTTGCTCGATTTATAAATATCACAATGCATTTTAAACAACAGCTTCAGTAAAACTTAGTTGACAGCATACATGAAAAAAACGACGGATACATTATCGAAAGTTAACGCATCAGTCGTTATTTATGTCCAATTGCTAAATCTTTGATCAACAATAACGCAGTAAGCTTTCTTGGCTATTGGTGATTATTCATCTAACAACAGCAGCAACAGCCGCTATTCATTGACCTTCATCTGCATACTTAAAAACTTAATATCTTCTTGTAACAGATGGATAAGTGGCTGGGTAAGCAATTCATAGCGCCACCCCAACAAATAACCGGGTAAATCCTGTTCATTGCCATGAAATACCACATGATGATACAAGGCATTTAACCATTTTTTACGCATAAGTACTTCTTTAGGTACTTGCATTTCAAATGAAACCTGAGAAATTAACTCATCTACTTCAAGGGTGATTCCCTGAGAAGAATGCTTGATTGGACGTGCAATACGCAATGGCCATTCATCGGTTTCAGGTAGGAATTTCAATAAATCTAAAATTGTTTTTCCATGCTCTCGCACAATATTTGGACGTATTCCCTTCACAGAGGACAATTGAAAATTATTTTTAGGATTAACTTCAACCAAATCAATCATCGTGGCATTTTTTAGAATAAAGCTACGTGGTTGATTGAGTGCTTTGACCATTTCTTCACGCCAAACACTTAATTGTTGCAATTGCATCAATTGTTTTCTGGAATGACGATAATTACCAATATCACAATATAATTTTTCTTTTGGTGTTTCTGAAGCAATTTCAAAGGTTAAATTTTGACAATCTTCAAGCACATGTGAGTATAAGCTTTTCTCGACCAATTCAGCTTTTACTTTTTCAGCCAGACGCATAATGTATAAAACATCATTGGCTGCATAATTCATTTGTTCATCTGTTAATGGTCGAGCCAGCCAATCTGAACGTGTTTGATCTTTATCAATATCAATCTCTAACACCAATTTCAATGCATTTTGATAACTGACTTGTAGACCATGTCCTAAAAAAGACAACCCCACTTGGGTATCGAAGACATTCTTCAGATTTTTCTGATCTGCATAATGATAAATGAGATCAATATCTTCTCCACAAGCATGAAAAATATTTTGCTGTGCTTGAAAAAGTTGAAACCAAAAGCGATCTAAATTTAAGGTTGTGCCGTCGAGCAAAAATACTTGACCATTGACATTAATTTGGAATACACCGAGTTTTGGCCAAAGTGTGTCGACTTTAATAAATTCAGTGTCTAGACCATAAGTCGAGGTATGTTGCATCAAGTTCAACACATGTTCGAGATCGGTCTGTTGATTAATAAATTGAAACATGTCAGTTTAAGTCAAAATGTTACATTCAAATGAAATATGATTTTACCTTAATATATAAAATTTAAATATAATATTTTTAAACTAATTCTCCGTAAACACCTTATTTTTCAATAAAGTTTCTTGTGAATATTTATTTTATATATAGGTTTTACAACTTAATAAAAGTATATTTTAAAGTAATAAATAACATGGCTAATCATTGCTTTAGCTTGAGTTTACCTAAAAAATTTAGATTGAATGTAAATAATTTTTAAATGAGAAAGAGTTTGTTGATCTTTTAATCGTTATCGCATTTACGCTAAACACCCAATCTCAACAAACTCTAAATGATACCAAGTCTAAGATCGCTATTTCATTCTCATGCGATTATGAACAGCCTGACTCAATGTATGACTATCCACATATTCCAATTCACCACCTTGTGGAACACCTTGTGCGATTCGTGTCATTTGCAAAGACAAATGTTTTGTCGCTTCTACAAGATAATGCGCAGTCGCTTGCCCTTCTACTGTTGCATTGGTGGCTAAAATTACTTCAGTAATTTTACCATCGGTTAAACGCTGCACTAAATATGGAATACCTATTTCTTCAGGACCAATACCATCTAATGGCGACAAATGTCCACCCAATACATGATATTTGCCTCTAAAGCTACCAGACTGTTCTATTGCCATTACATCTGCAGGAGACTCAACCACACAAAGCAGCTGATCATCCCGATCATTTGAGCAACAAATATCACAGACTTCATTTTCAGTTAAAGAATGACAAACACTACACTCATGAATATAGGAAGTTGCTTCATTTAGCGCATGCGCCAAACCAATAGCACCTTCTTTATTTTTCATGATCAGATGGAGTGCCATACGTTGAGCCGATTTCGGCCCAACGCTGGGTAAGATTCGTAAAGCTTGTACGAGTTGATCAAAACGGTCGCTAAACACCTATGATTCCTTAGAACAAACCTGAAAGACCTGGTGGTAAACCCATACCTGAATTGGCTTCTTTCATCTTCGCTTCTGTAATGACTTCAGCTTGGCGAGCCGCGTCATTCATTGCTGCTGCAATCAAGTCTTCAATCATATCTGGATCGTCTTGTAACAAATCTGGACTGATTTCGATACGCTTAACAACATTACGGCAAGTCATTGTTACTTTTACCAAACCGCCACCAGCTTCAGCAT
Source organism: Acinetobacter sp. GW821-FHT01C12 (assembly GCF_059422625.1). Classification (NCBI taxonomy): domain Bacteria; kingdom Pseudomonadati; phylum Pseudomonadota; class Gammaproteobacteria; order Moraxellales; family Moraxellaceae; genus Acinetobacter; species Acinetobacter sp. GW821-FHT01C12. The sequence continues at coordinate 9,299 of NZ_JBWKXD010000001.1, read as the reverse complement.
TCACTTCAGTTTGAGCAAGTTGTTCTTTTGCCTTTTTAACGTTGCTTTCCATATCTTTCTGCATACGTTGCGCTTGCTGCATAAGCATATTAATGTTCATAAAATACTCCGAACAAAAGTCCTAAATTAAATCTTTGTCTTGCACTTTCATGGCTAGTTTTTAAAAACCTAGAAGAAAATGAAAGAAACTGTTTTGCAAATTTTTGCTTATCTTAAATTAAATCTAATCCATGAGAAAGGTCACGGATAATATCATCGACATCTTCTAAGCCAACAGACAAACGAATTAAACCTTCACGAATACCTGCTGCTGCTTTTGCTTCAGGAGAAAGCTTACCATGAGTCGTTGTTGCTGGATGGGTAATTGTTGACTTGGCATCACCTAAATTTCCTGTAATCGAGATAAATTGTGTATGGTCAATAACTTTCCAAGCACCGTCTCGTTCACCTTTCACTTCAAAAGAAACGATTCCACCAAAACCAGTTTGTTGTTTGGCTGCTAACTCATGCCCGACATGATCTGCTAAGCCTGCAAAATAAACCTTTTCCACTTTTGGATGAGCAACCAGCCACTCGGCAATTTTTTGTGCACTTTCAGAATGCGCTTTCATACGCAGTCTTAAGGTTTCTAAACCTTTCAAAAAGATCCATGCATTGAATGGGCTCATCGATGGACCAGTGGTACGAACATAACCAAATACTTCTTCAAGTAATTTATGATTACCGACCACAGCACCACCCAGTGCACGACCTTGTCCATCTAGATATTTGGTGGCAGAGTAAATCACTAAATCTGCACCAAATTGTAATGGACGCTGCAAAATTGGTGTGCAAAAACTGTTATCAATCGCCAATAAGGCATCATTTGCATGTGCTAAATCTGATAATGCTTGAATATCTGCGACTTCAGCCAAGGGATTTGATGGTGACTCGACAAATAGTAATCGAGTTTCAGGACGAACCGCGTCTTGCCAAGCTTTTAAATCTGTTAAATCAACAAAAGTCACTGCGACATTAAATTTAGCGACATATTTTTCAAATAATGAAACTGTAGAGCCAAAAACAGCACGTGAACAAATCACATGATCGCCTGCTTTTAAGAACGACATTGCAACGGCCATAATTGCAGCCATACCTGAACTTGTTGCCACAGCGCGCTCACCACCTTCTAGTGCAGCTAAACGCGTTTCAAACATTGCTACAGTTGGATTGGTAAAACGTGAATAAATATTACCTGGTTCAGCACCAGAGAATTTTGCTGCTGCTTCCGCTGCATTTTCATACACAAATGACGAAGTGAGGAAAATTGGCTCACTATGTTCACCTTCAAAACTGCGTGTATGACCTGTACGAATCGCTAAAGTATCAAGTTGGTATTCAATGTCGTCGTGCTGGCTCATTTCAACTACTCAGTCCAAAAACTGCCTTTGTAAAATATTGCCAACATTTTGAGCGCCCTATGTATTTAAGGTCAAGGTAAAATCGTAAATTATCACATACACTTCGCTTAAATCTGCATAAAAATGAGACAATCACCGCTTATGACACAAGTATCAGCTAAGTTCCAACAGCGCAAATCCAAATTGAAGAATCTAACCACACGTATCTTCAATGGTAAGTCATTGGTTTTATCTCAAAGTACCCCTTATGAAATTATTGCGGAGCATCATCAAACCAAAGTGCGTTACTACGCAGCTGCTGACAAAAAATTTAAGGAACCTTTGGTTTTTACAGCGCCATTATCGATCAATATGGCAATTTACGACCTCTACCCTTATCGTTCACTTATCAAATATTTTACTGAACAAGGCTATGATGTGTATTTATTGGATTGGGGAAAACTCAGTTATCAGGATCGCAACTTAAACTTTTTATATTTTATTGATGAAGCTATGCCGTTATGCATTAATAAAATTCGAGAACATGCCCAAAGTGAGCAAATCTCATTGCATGGCTGGAGCATGGCTGGCATTTTTGTATTACTTTACACGGCATTACGTCAACCCAATTATGTTAAAAACTTAATTATACTGGCCAGCCCAATTGACAGTTATGCATCAGGTGGTATCGGTAAACTTTATCAAAAAATAAATAACCTGATTATAAAGAATCAAAAACTGAAAGATACTTTATATAAAGGTGGTTTACCGAAAAAACTGATCCATACCCCGGGTTTACTCAATGCCATTGGTTTTAAGATTTTAGATCCAAAGGGTTGGTATGAGGGTCATAAACAGTTGTTGCTAAATTTAGACGACAAAGAGCTCTTACATGAACACGCTACCCTTGGAAATTTTTTAAATCACATGGTGGATTACCCCGGCGGTGTCAATCAAGATATGTTATTTAATGTTTGGCTGCAAAATCCACTGAAAAATGGGGCAATTCAGCTCAGTAACCATAAAATTGAACTTCGCAATATCAACTGTTCATTGATGATTGGGGCTGGAAAAAATGATCAAATGGTCACCGCAGATGCAGTTAAGCCTTTAAGCGAATTGACAAAGAGTACTGATGTCACGTTTACTCTTATTCCTGGGGGACATTTAGGGCTAATGTCTAGTCAAAAAAGTGCAGATGAATTTTGGCCTACACTGTCCAGATGGTTAGAACAAAGATCGACAAAAATTTAAGAGATAGATATGAAGACTACAGTTGCATTTATTGGTTTAGGCGCAATGGGCTATCGTATGGCAGCACATTTACCCAAACATTTTGATACCGTATATGTGTGGAATCGAAATTTTGCAAAGGCCAAGCAACATGCAACTGAGTTTGGTACTCAAGCTGTCGAACTCGATCAAGCGGTGCAAGCTGATATTATTTTTTCATGTTTACCGACCAGCCAAGATATCGATGATTTAATCCAAGATTTAAAGATCAAAAATGGCGCGATTTGGGTCGACTGTACCAGTGGTGTACCTGATGCTGCGCGTAAACAATCTGAGTATCTGCTCAAAAATAATATTCACTTCTTAGATGCACCTGTAAGTGGTCAAACCATTGGTGCTGAGAATGCAACGCTGACCTTTATGGTTGGCGGTGCGGCAGAAGCATTTCAAATTGCCCTACCTGCAATGCAGGCGATGGGTAAATTAATTAAACGTGTTGGTGACTCAGGTGCAGGCTTTGCTGTAAAAGCTGTAAATAATATGATGATGGCGGTTCATTTATGTGCTGCCGCTGAAGGATTTACCACGCTGAAAGCACATGGGGTAGATTTAAATGAAGCGCTTGATTGTATCAATGCATCCAGTGGTAAAAGTGGTGTGACTGAAACTGCACTACCGCAACGTATCCTCAATCGTAGCTTTCCACTGACCTTTGCTTTACCCTTATTGGCAAAAGATACAGGTATTGCCATTGATTTAGTTCGTGATGCAAGATTATCAGCACCTATTCTTGGTTTAACACAAAGCTTAATTACCGCAGCCAATAGTCTTTCAGAGCCTGATAGCGATTTTTCTACCGCAGTAAAAATGTATGAATCATGGAGCAAAATTACATTAGATTAATTTTTCGTCATTGAATAATCACAACTAAACCTTATAATCACATTAAGTGACATGTAAATATGTCAATTTCGAGGTCGTATCATGAATAAATATGTAATTGCTACACTTTCTAGTTTATCTATTTTAGTCGCTAGTCACGCTTTTGCTGATAACACCCAAGAATGTAAAAAATTGCAAGATGATTACAATGTCATTTACGCATCAAAAGGGTTCTGTTTTAAAGATCCTGAAGCAAAAGCAAAATATAATAATGACAATTGTTATACAAGTAAGCCTAAATTTTCTGAAAAAGAGCAGCAAAAACTTGACTCTATCAAGGAACGTCAGAAAGAATTGAACTGTAAATAATCACATTCACACCTTCAAGGAAATAAACATGGCTTATGATGATCAGAATATATTTGCACGAATTTTACGTGGTGAACTTCCTGCAATTAAAGTTTATGAAGATGATCATGTGCTTGCATTTATGGATATCATGCCGCAAGCCGATGGGCATACCCTGATTATTCCGAAGACTCCAGCTGTGACATTGCTCGACTTAGATCCTGAAATTGCAGCTTATACAATCAAGATTGTGCAAAAAATAGCACAAGCAATTGAAACAGCTTTGGATGCTCAAGGTATTGTATTGATGCAACTTTCTGGAGCTGCTGCTGGACAAACTGTACCTCATGTACACTTTCATTTGATTCCGAGCTCGGTGCATGAATTAGGTCGTCATGCTATTCAAATGGGCGATCAGGAAAAAATTAAAGGGTTTGCTGAAAAAATTAAGGCTGCACTGGCTTAATTAAAAACCTTTTTAGAATCAATGGGGCTAATCAAGCCTCATTTTTTATTCAAATTACACAAATGTTAAATCCGCGTCATTAAATTGTCATTTTTTCTTCACTGATATGTAACAAAGTTTACAGATACTGCATGCAAGTTAGTAAGTAGTGCACAAACCCACACTTACTGAATAAAAAAAGTAACTGCAAACCCATTGAACATGTTTTGGAGAAATCTCAATGAAAAAAGTGCTACTCGCTGCAGCAATCGCCACCCTTAGCATAAGCGCAGCTCAAGCAGCGCCAACATTGTATGGTAAATTCAACGTAACTTTAGATCAAATTGATAAGAATGGCTTTAAAGACGAAAGCGTAACTAAAGTAAACTCTAACGCTTCTCGTATTGGTGTTAAAGGTGAAGAGAAATTAACAGATAAATTGTCTGCTGTTTACTTGGCAGAATGGCAAATCAGTGCTGATGGTGATGGCGATGCTTTTACTAACCGTAACCGTTTCGTGGGGATTAAATCAGACGGTATCGCAACGTTAAAAGTTGGTCAGTTTGATTCATATTTCAAAAATGCTGCTGGTAACAACCAAGATATCTTCAACGATCACAACGAACTCGATATGACTGCGATTTTAGTTGGTGAAGATCGTTTAAAAAATGTGATCGGTTTTGAAACTGATAAAAAATTATTGGCTGGTTTAGCTTTCAACATCATGTTCCAGCAAGGTGAAGAATCATCTGCTTTAAAAAATGATGCTAAAGGTCAAAAAGGTAGCCGTGATAGTTTCGGTGATGGTATCTCTACATCACTTACTTATGACAACAAAGACTACGGTTTTGCTGCTGCTGTTGCAGGTAACTTCGGTGTTGCATCTAAATATAATGCATATAACTCTGAATTAGGTAGCAACACAATCTACTCTGACGCAATCCGTGTTACAGGTTCTGTAGACTTGAAACCTGCGGGTCTTGATGGCTTAGTATTTGGTGCATTATGGCAAACTGCTAAACCGTCTGATGATACTGTTGCAACCACTTCTGGTACTACAGTAACATCATTCAAAGGCTTGAAAGAAAATGCTTATGGCATCACTGCTGCATATGCAATTCCTTCTACACCGATTAAGCTAAAAGCTGAATATATTTCTGCAACGACAGAACTAGATGGCCGTGATGATCGTAAACAAGACCTTTACGGGATTGGCGCTGATTACAACATCAACAAGCAAGCTCGCTTCTACGGTGTTGTTGGTCAACAAAAGCGTGATTGGTCAACTACATCTACACCAGAGAAAAAGAAAACTGTTATTGGCTTAGGTATGGAATATAACTTCTAATCCGAACCATTAATAAAAAACGGCAAGTGATCTTGCCGTTTTTTTCGACTCAATAATTCAAAAGCTCATTTTATAAAATACATATTCATTAGCTGAGTAACCATCATATAAATTTAGCGCTTTTATAAATAGTGTACATATCATTTCATCATCTATGACAGATCTTTCGTTTAGCAACATGAATTTCATCGTTGGATAGGCATACAGCTCCCCAAACCAAAACTGAAAATCATTAATTTAAATATCAATATGTAGCATATGACAGCAGTTATATCTAAACACCAAAAATACAAACAAGCTTGACAGAATCTTAGGATTTCACGCTGTCAATTTTTAACAATTAAAGTTTGATATAGGTTCGAAACCCACGGCTCGCATAATATGAGGCAGCACCATTATGATAGGTAAATGTACGCCCATAACGCTGATCACAAAAGATCGCCCCGCCTTGCTGACGTAATATCGTTGGAGTTTCGACCCAGCTGGATGTTTTTAAGTCAAAATTGAATATTTGCTGTAGAGCATAATACTGTTGTTCAGTCATTAGTGCTAAGGCATGCTTATTTACCCAGTCGATCACGGTATCTTCAGGAGGATGATCCTTGCGACTGAGTAATGCCTCTCGGTCATAACACAGACTACGCCGCCCTTTTGGCGACTCAATTGCACAATCAAAAAAATACACACCTTCTGTGTTCGGTAAAACAACCACATCTGGCTCGCCGCCAGTCATTTCCATTTGTTGTAAAGCCCATAACTTTTCAGGACAAAGCAAAAGTTGTTTTTGGACAAAATCCCAGCTCATTTGTGCATGTCGTTCTGTATGCTGCTGAAAACGCTGTGCTAAGGTTTTTAATAGGTTTTCAACTTGCAACGGACTCAATGTTTCTTGCTGTTTTATCATTTATTTTACTGCCTGATTTTAAGCCTTTACTAACATAACATTATCCACCAAGTGCAACCAAATCCGCTTTTTAGACATACTGAAGTGGATTGATTAAATAGTGTGGCACGGATAATTCAATGGAGTTCTCTGCATATGCAACTTCTTCCACACCGATTCAACTAAAAGCTGAATCTATTTTTGCAACGACAGAAAAATCGTCGTGGCGATCGTAAATTACGGGATATAGCTTCTAATCCTAATTTAAAAAATGGTAAGAAATCTTGCCGTTTTTTACTTAACAACAGAATATTTTAAAAATCTCGTATTTCATCAAACCAAATATTCACTGTTTCTTGATCTATATCGAATGTTGAAGCTTCAACCAGTTGTAGTACAGCAAGACCAGTATCTTCTCTTTCAGTAGTTTCAATATTGGGTAATGTATTAATTATCTCAACAAGTCCAATAATTGCCCCTTTCACATCTTGCTTCGTCTTCGCCTTGGAGATTTCTTTTAAAGCAGATTTATATGCTTTGATCGCAATTTTTGCATTATTGCTTTCCCAGTTTTCAAATGGAATTCCATATTCAGTGGTAAACCATATTGAACTCCTCAGTTTAGACACCGAAGAATAGTCCAATTGCTTTTCTTTAGCCAAATGCTTTAATTCAGCATTTAACCTTTTCCCTATTTTTTCATCAATATTCCATCCAATAAAGGACGTTAAGTTTTCCCAAGTATTTAAAGCTGGAAAGCCTTCCAAATTTACAGCATAGCGTATTCCAATACGTTCAAGTTGCTGAAGTTGTTTTAAACTTGCTGTATTGGTTATATTTCCAGTTAAGTTTAGATTTTTTAAATTAGGAAACTGTAATAAGCTTTCACAATCAAAAGCTTGACCTAAAGGTTTAACAGTTAAATCTAACGAAGTTATTGCCGCTAAATTTTTAATAACAGGAAGATGGTATGCCGACACCATTGGATCTTTGTTTGTCGTTGGTTCTATTCTCATATGGGGATATGCTGCTGTGGTAATAATTTCAAAATGCTCAATATGACCAGCCAAATGAAGTGAATATAACCCCTTCTTATTCTCATCATCAGCATGATTTAAAACTAATGTGATTGGATGTTGATCTGCTTTGATTGAAAAGTTATGAATTTGAGCATGACTTAAATCTAGACAAATTGCTTGCGTAGGTCGCCAAGAAAAATCTTCTATCACTCTTTTCTTCGACCATTCAGTAAAACCCTGATCATTTCCCCAATAATAAAAAAATCTTGGCCAATCTCCATAAGGATGCAAATGCACATTTTGTTGACCATGTGGCGTATAAAAAGTATTAAAAGCATCCCAATTGATTACAGCATTTTCTTCAACAAGAACATCAAACTTTTTCTTGTCCATGCCGATTCGACCAATTGAGAAGCTTCCTTGCCCAGCTGGAATTTTTATCAGATGGCTATTTGTACCTGTTAAAGAAACATAAATGCGAGTATTTCTATCCATATTCATCCATTATTTGTAAATTGTATTATTCGGCTTTCAGCAAATATTAACTACTTATGCTTGTAAAAATAAGCATATAAACTCAACACAGAATATATCAAGCTTAAAGCTTAGCCGTTGTTTCATTTTAGCAAAATATGAACATGTTAGATTTAGCTCTATATTTCAACTTTCCCAACTTAGATACTTAGATGATCTATTTTGACCACAATCAGTGGATGGATTAGAAATCCCAATTTTTTCTAAGCAATCATCACCTAATTTTTCAATATGAAAATCCACATCGTCTTTGACTATCTCTTCAACTTCAAAATCCTGTTGAATGTTGCGTTGGTTTTGTTAATCAAATTTTACGATATTTTCTAGTAAGTAATTTACTTGATCTAAAGTTTGCTTATTTAAAATATCTTGCCGATTTTCCAATAGAGCACTAACTCCAAAAATGTTGGCACTGTTTACACTTCGTTCCATTTTTATAAAAAAAGAGCGGAAAACCAAGCAATAGAAAAACCAAATAAGCGGGACGTTTTCCTTCGGTATATGGCTGTATATCGCGACTACCACAATGAGGGCAACTTTCGCTTGCTCCAAACTGTTGTTCTAATTCTTGACTAAAATCTTGGGCAAGTAATGCTTTAGCCTCTTCTGCATAGCTTTCAGGAACTAACAGTCGCACACCACCCAAAGCATTGGAGTAAAGCCAATCCATATTAATGGTATGTTCATTTTCAATACGTGCTGGAATTTCTGCTGCTTCTAATTGCGTTTTGGCAATCTGAGCCTCGTAAGGAAATGAATATGTTTCAGCAACCACCCATTGCATAAGAACACCTAACAGAAATAAAAATGGATTTTAAGCTCAATTCATTTAACTGTATATTGCATAAATTTATTCAGTTGATGCTTTCATTTTTCAAGTTATGAGGAAGGAAAGGAAATTTCATAAAATAAGGAAATATGTTGGAGGATAGATAGGTTTTAAAGCAGTACATTTTATCTATTTCCGTTAAATGTCATTCTTCTTTCTATTCTGCCTAAGCAACCAATAACTATAGTTAGTCTTAACTCTATCCTACTTTGCTATATTTTGATGAGGAAGTGAAACAGCAAAATTTACATCTTATTCTTACTATTTATTATTTTTCTCCGCATATAAAAAAACACCCCGCTCTCGCTAGAGATCGGGGTGTTTTAGATTTAAAAGCTGGCGATGACTTACTCTCACATGGGTAACCCCACACTACCATCAGCGCTAAGAGGTTTCACT